>NZ_JACARE010000015.1:0-133816 GCF_013386765.1 Pseudomonas yamanorum | reverse complement strand
AAGCTCCCTCGCCACAAAAAGCACTCGATCCGCAGGAAATAGCGCGTTGATCCTCGCCACCAATCGGGCCCCATCCTGCTGATCCTCCCGCAACCCCAACGACCGACTCATCGCTTGCCCACTCCATACCAATCCAGTTTCCGGGTCAGCACCATCACCGTACCCAGCAACCCGAACAGCAGCAGCGAGCCCATCAACAACGCGTAATCCTCCGCACTCAGCAACCCGTACAACAGCCCGTACAACGCCGCCAATCCCGCCGAAAACCCCAGCCCATGAGCAACGCTGCGCAGCACATGGCACACGTAAAACCCGATCAGCAGCACACAGGCACTGGCCGACACCAGGTACGCCAACGCAAAGCCGATATGCTCGGACAATGACAACAGCAGCAGGTAGAAAAACGCCAGGGCAACCCCCACCAACGCGTACTGGATCGGGTGCACCGCCAGGCTCTTGAGCACCTCGAACAGGAAGAAGCCGGCAAACGTCAGGGCGATAAACAGCAGCGCATATTTGATCGCCCGGTCGCTCTTGAGGTACTGGTCCACCGGGTCGATAAAACTCACGCCGAAGCTGCGTCCATTGAAGTCGTCGCACCCGCGCTCCGTCAGGCAACCGGCAAGGGCTTCTTCCAGGTTGGTGGAGAAGAACGTGGTCTGCCAACTGGCGGTAAAGCCTTGGGCGGTGACCTCACGCTGGGCCGGCAGGAAGTTGCCGATAAAACTTGGATGCGGCCAGTTGGAGGCCAGCTTGACCTGGCTGGTCTTGCCCACCGGCACCACTTGCAACTGCTCGGTGCCTTGCAGGCGCAGGTCGAAGGCGAAGTCCAGGGGTGCGGGTTTCTTGCTGTCCTGCTCGGGCAACATCACGTGAACGCCCTCCCCCAGCCATGCCACTTGGGTGCCCGGCGAAAACACCAGTTGCTGGCTGCCCAGTTCCAGCTTCAGCGCATTTTCAATGCCGCGAATGTCGCTGATACCCACCGCCAGATACGCCGGGTCAAAGCGGTAATCGGCAAAGTTTTCCTTGATGCCCCATTGCTCCGGCAACACAAACCGCCCGCTGATACGGCTGTCGGCGTGGAACAGCCGCGCCTGGTAGATGCCCCGGGCGCGCACTTCGGTTTGCACCTGGCCGTCGAGGGCAAACTGCTCCGGCAGGAAATACAGACGACCGCGCACCTCACGGGTTTCTTCGTAGCGTTCGTTGAGCTTTTCATTGAGCTTCCACTCCCGGACGGTCTTGCGATACGGCACCACCAACACCGGCCCACTGAGGCGCTGGCTGTAACTGGAACTGCGGGCGATGTCCTGCAACACGTCGTCGCGCAGTTGCTGACGGTCGGTAATCACCCCGTGGATCATCAGCAACGGAATCAACAGCAGCACGATCAGCAGCGCGATGGCGCCCAGTTTGAAAAGCAGATTGCGGTTCATGAAGCTCTCCCTGTTTTGATGGGGGAGAGTCTGGCGGGCGCTTAAGGGGGATTTATGAAGGGAATGTGGAGACTGTGTGGAGATGCAGTCTGACCTGCACACCGCCCGGCACGTTGCCGATCTGCAATGAGCCGCCGTGCAGCTTCATCACTTCCTCGACAAAGTTCAGCCCAAGGCCAGTGCTCTTGCGCCCGCTGGCCGGGCGCGGCAGCGAATAGAAGCGCTCGCTGAGGCGCGGCAAGGCGTACTCGGGAATCGGCTCGGCCTGGTTGAACAGGCTGAATTCGACGCCGTCATTCAAGGCCTTGGCGCTGAACCGCAATGTGCCGCCAGGCGGAGTGAAATCCAAGGCATTTTCCAGCAGGTTGCCCAGGGCCTGGCGCAAAAGGAACGGCTCGCCGTACACCTGCACCTCTGCGGCAATCGACTGCTCGACCTGCAACCTGTTGCCTTCGATACGCGCGCACTGAGCCTTGAGCACTTCGTCCACCAGCGCTGCAAGGGACATGCTGCTTTGGTCTTCGAGGCCCTGGCGCTGCTCCACCTGTGCCAGGTTCAGCAGGCGTTCGATCAACTGCTGCAAGCGCGCACTTTCACTGTCGATATTGCCCACGAAACGCTGCTGCTGGTCACGGGTCATGTCGCCCTGCAACAGCTCCGCCGCGCCGCGAATCGCCGCCAGCGGGCTTTTCAATTCGTGGGTCAGGGTGTGCACATACCGTTCGACATACGCCTTGCCTTCCAGCTGGGTGCGCATGTGTTCCACGGCGGTAGACAACTGCTCCAGCTCGCCGCCGCGATAGTGCGGCAACTCGGCACGCCGGCCTTCGCTGACCGCCTGGGCATACGCCGTGAGCCGGCGCAGCGCAACACTCAACCACCACGACAACAGCGCACCAAACAGCAGGCCCAGGCCCACCAGCCCGGCGCCGTACCACAGCAGCCGGTCTTCGGTGCGGTCCACATACGGTTGCAGCGAACTGTTGGGCTTGGCCACGGTGACCACGCCGATGATCTGGCCGTTGTCGCGGATCGGCGCGCCCACGTGCATCACCGACGAGGCCGGGTCATCCAGTTCGCTGCGGGTGGAGCGCGCACCGTATTCACCGCGCAGGGTCAGGTACACGTCGTTCCATTTCGAGTAGTCCTCGCCCACGGCTTCGCCGGTGGAATCCAGCAGCACGATGCCCTTGGCGTCGGTGACGTAGATGCGGTGGTTGACCTGGTTTTTCGGCAGGCCCCAGATGTTGGCGCCAGGCTGGCGTTCGCCGTACGCCTTGAGCAATTCGGGCCAGTGGCTCTGGCCGAGGGTGCCGTTCTTCACATCATCGCGCAGGATTTCTGCCAGCAGGTTGGCGGTGTCCACCAGGGTTTCTTCGGTGGACTGGCGCACGCCGGGGCGGATTTCCTTCATTACAGTGCTGAGCACGAAGTAGCCGGTCAGGCCGATAAACAGCGCGTACACCAGGAAGAACCGGATCCCCAGGCGCATCAGCTGTTGCCTGGGCTGTAGCTGTAGCCGAGGCCGCGATGGGTCTGGATCGGCTCGGCGTCGGGGGCTACGGTGCGCAATTTGCCACGGACGCTTTTGATGTGGCTGTCGATGTTTCGCTCATAGCCCGCGTCGGCGGCCACGCCCACGGCGTCCAACAATTGTTCGCGGCTGAACACCCGCTCGGGTTGCTCCAGCAGGCTTTGCAGCAGGCGAAATTCATGGCGCGTAAGGCTCAGGGCCTGGCCGCGATAACTGATCTGCATGCGCTCCAGGTCCACCTGAAACACGGCCGGAGCCGCACCGGGGCCCACACGCTTGAGGATCGCCCGCACCCGCGCCGCCACTTCACGCGGGCTGAACGGCTTGACCACATAGTCGTCGGCGCCGATCTCCAGGCCCACCACACGGTCGATCTCGCCATCCCGGGCGCTGAGGAACATCACCGGCACTTCGCTGAAGCGCCGCAGTTGCTTGCAGGTTTCAAAGCCGGTGATGTCCGGCAGGCCGATGTCGAGGATGATCAGGTCCGCCGGGGTTTGCCGCTGATGGGCCAGCGCCGCCTGGCCGAGGCTCAGCCAGGTGGTGGTGAAGCCCTCGCCTTGCAGGGCGAAAATCAGCGTGTCGGCGATGGCCGCTTCGTCTTCGACAATCAGGATGTGCGGCATGGTCTCAATCAGCAGTCCGGTTTGTCGGCAGTGTAGCGACGTGCCGGGTTTACCGCAGCGCCAAATTCACGCAGGGCCTTGGCGCCGATCAGCAGCGGGTAGTTGAAGCTGCTGCGGTCGGTGAGGTTGACCTCGACGGTGCGCTTGACGTTGCCCAGGCACATTTCCAGGTCGATCACCGGGCGCTTGGCCACGGTGGCTTCGTCCTTGTCGTCATCTTCGTCGGCGCGGCTTTTGATTTTGCTGATGCGCGAGACCTTGTGCTCATACACCTTGTTGGTGGCGTCCTTGCCGCCGAGGCGGAAGCGTACCCAGTCGTCGCCGTCACGGGTGAAGGTCTCGATGTCCCGGGCCGACAGCGAGGCGGTCAGCGCGCCGGTGTCCATCTTGGCCTTGAAGGTCTCGCCGATTTCCGGCAATTGAATGTATTCGTAGCGACCGTACAGGGTCGGCTCGGCAGCCATGACAGGCAAGGCTACAAGCGTTAGCAGGGCAAGGATGGATTTCACGTAGGAGGTTTCCTTGAAATAAGTGGGCGAATTCTAGACCGCAAAACCGCTGCTTAGTTGGGCGCCTAAGCATACCGGGCCTTAAGTGAAACATTCATCATCACATCTGCGATTTGGCCTCTAGACCCAAGCTGCTTATTATGGCGGGCCAAAAATGATTCCAAGAGTTACTTATGCGCCGCCTGCTCACCGGCTGTTTCGTCACATGCCTGCTATTGCTCAACACCCTGGTGCTGTTCGGGCCGTTGATGGTGTTTGCCCTGCTCAAGCTGGTGGCCCCTGGCCGGTTTCGCGACTATGCCTCCTGGGCGGTGATGTGGATCGCGGAAACCTGGGCCGAGATCGACAAGCTGATCTTCGCCCTGTGCATTCCCACCCAATGGGACATTCGCGGCGGTGACGACCTGCGGGGCGACACTTCTTATCTGGTGATCAGCAACCACCAATCCTGGGTCGACATCCCGGCGCTGATCCAGACCCTCAACCGGCGCACGCCGTTCTTCAAATTCTTCCTGAAAAAGGAGCTGATCTGGGTACCCTTCCTGGGCCTGGCGTGGTGGGCGCTGGATTACCCGTTCATGAAGCGCTACACCAAGGCGTTCCTGGCCAAACATCCGGAACTGGCGGGCCAGGACCTGAAGATCACCCAAGAGGCCTGCGAGCTGTTCAAGCGCCAGCCGGTCACGGTGGTCAACTACCTGGAAGGTACGCGGTTCACTCAGGCCAAGCGCAAACAGCAGGACTCACCCTACGAGCGCCTGCTCAAACCCAAGGCCGGCGGCGTGGCGTTCGTGTTGGCCGCAATGGGCGAACAGCTGGACGCGGTGCTCGACGTCACCGTGGTTTATCCACAGGAAAAGATTCCCGGCTTCTGGGACTTGATCAGCGGCGCGGTGCCGAAAGTGATCGTGGATATCCGCACCCGAGAGCTGGACCCGGCATTGTGGCAGGGGGATTACGAGAACGATCCGGCGTTTCGCCAGACCGTCCAGAACTGGGTCAACCAGCTCTGGAGAGAGAAGGATGCGCGCATCGAACAACTGCGCGCAGAGCGACCTTAGCCGCCTGTGCCCCAGGCCGAGGCCAGCTTGCCCAGCACCGATTCGCTGGCGCCCTGGCCGCCCAGGTATTTCAGGATGACCGGCGCAAACTGGCCAACCATCCCACTGTCCATGCCCAGCGCGCTGAACGCAGTGTTCAGGTCGTTGGTGTTCTTCACGTTACCCAACACGCCGTCCAGGCCCGAAGTCTTGCTGCCGCCGCTCTGGCCGAGCATGCCGCTGAGGGCGCCGAGGCTGCCCAGGGAATTGCTGCCGGAGAGCTGGTCCAGGCCCGGTACGCTTTTGGTCAGTTGCGAGTAATCACCGCCGCCCAATTTATTCTTGGCCAGGCCCAGCATCGCGCCGGTGCCACCGACGGCCTGCTCAGGGGTCACGTTCAGTTGCGAGGTCAGGGCGCCCAGCAGACCGGCGGTCTGTGAGGTGGGCGCAGCTGCTGCCGCCTTGTCGCCACCCTGTGCCCCGGAAACGGCATTGGCCACGTCGCCGAGGCTGAAACCTGCCGCAAACACCGGGCTGGCTGCCACGGTCAACAGGCAGGACAGGGCAAAACCGCGTGAAATCTTCATCAAGACAACCTCTGAAAGTAAGCGCTAAAAGCACGGGTTTGACTGGGTACGCCGAAGGATTGTTCCCTCCCTGCAGATTAGTTCAGAAAACCACTGCATCCGAATCGCCCTGGGCTGCGTATATCCATCACGAGCCGCGCGGAGGTAGATGGAATGAATGCCCAAGCTGGACTAACCTCAGCCTGCCCTCTTTACCGTGCGCCGTCCCATCGCCCTGTTGCAAGTGCCTGGAGAAGCCCCATTTCGACCCACGATGCAGATCAGCTACGGCAATTGCTGGCCCAGTGTTCTTTGGGTAACCGCCAGGCGTTCGAAACCCTCTATCGCAGTGTTTCCCCGCGTTTGCACGGTGTTGCCCTGCGGTTCATGGGCCGCCAGGACCTGGCCGAGGACGTGTTGCAAGAGAGCTTCGTACGCATCTGGTTCAACGCCTCCCGGTATGAAGCCCACTTGTCAGCGCCGCTGACCTGGATGATCAACATCACCCGCAACCTGGCCATCGATCAGTTGCGCAAACACCGCGAACAGCCCCTGGGCGAAGGCCAGGAGGAGGCCATGGCCGACGAAAGCCCCAGCGCCCATGAACTGCTCGACAGCGAGCGTGAAGCCCACGCCCTGAACCGTTGCCTGGACAGCCTAGAAGGCATGCAGCGCCAATCGATCACCGTGGCTTACTTCCAGGGCTTGTCCTGCTCGGAACTGGCCGACCACCTGGCCGCGCCCCTGGGCTCGGTCAAATCCTGGATTCGCCGCGGCATGGAGCGCTTGCGCAGGTGCCTTGAATCATGAACTACCAGACCACCTCACTGCGCCGCGCCCTCGCGGCGGATTACGCCATCGGGCTGATGCCTGCCACCGCTCGTCGACGTTTTGAACAGCTGTTGCTGGACGATGCAGCGTTGCGGGTCGAACTGGGCCATTGGCAGGACGCCCTCGCCAGCCTCACCGGGCCACTGCCCGAGCGGCCGGTGCCCGACCATGTGTGGGAAGGGATCAAGGCACGCATTGAGCCGCAAGTGCTGCACATGCCGGCGAAGAAACCGTTCTGGATGAACCTGCGGTTGCTGGCGGCGGTGTGCGGGCTAGTGATCGCGGTGTTGGTGGGGGTGTTGTACCAGCGCGATCTTGGGGTGGAATACAACGCTACGCTGGTGGCGGCTGACCAGCAGCCGGCGCTGAAGATCCAGGCGTACGCGGACCATCTGCAGGTTGAACCGCTGGCGCTGGCAGCGGTGGAACCGGCCCGGGCTCTTGAGCTGTGGGCGATTCCGGCGGGCGGCAAGCCGATCTCGCTGGGGCTGGTGCCGGTGTCGGGTAAAGGGCGGATTCAGTTGAGCAAGGCACAGCAGGCGCTGCTGACGGCACCGTTGACGTTGGCGGTGAGTCTTGAGCCGCAGGGTGGTTCGCCGACCGGACAACCTACCGGGCCAGTGCTGTATCAGGGCCAATTGGCATCACTTTGATCCGAGGTACCTGACGATGGGTGAGGAACCGATCGCCATTATCTGGGTCGATGAAAGACTACAAAACATGTCAGGAAGAGCCTAATGACCGCGATCAACCCCCAAGTGATTGAGCACAAGCCTTCATTCTGGAACCGCCCACGCCTGTTCATCGGCGCCTGTTTGGTGGTAGTCGCCGGCGTCGGCGGCGCCCTCTACACCCAGGACAGCGTCAAGGCTGCCGCGCTGCTGGTGAACACTACCCAGCAACCGGCCACGCAAATCGTGGCCCACAAGGATTACCTCGAAGTGCAGCCGATTGCCGCAACGGCACCCGCCCCGGACCAAAGCCTGGAGCTGTGGGCTGTCCCGGCTGACGGTACGCCGGTGTCACTCGGCCTGTTGCCTGAAGACGGCAAAGGCATTATTGGCATCAACCCGCGCCAGCAGGCGTCGATCAGCAAACCGGTGACGCTGATGGTCAGTTCGGAAACCAAGGGCGGCTCGGTGAGCAAGCAGCCTACGGGGCCGACGGTGTATCAGGGGGCTTTGGCGATTCGCTGATTCACCCGGCAAATCAGCAACGCAAAAAAGGCGGCCCCCAGGTCGCCTTTTTGTCGTCTGGCACACCGCCTTCGCGAGCAAGCCCCACATTTGATCTTCATGGTGCGCAAGATTGTGTTCGGCCGGCGGCTGCAGGAGTAGGCATACGCCGACACTTAAGTAGTCCATTTCCGAAACACTGAAAACGTCCCAGCACGCGTCTTACCCCGCCTGCAGCGCTTTCTTATAGTCGTGCGCCTCAGTCACTTGGAGGTGCACGCAATGCAGGGACCTTACGCATTTATCAATGATCGATCACAGCCTTATCCGCTACTGAAACAACGCCTCTCGCTTAATCCTCACGTTCAAACCAAGTTCGACATCCTCAACCAACATATCCGCAACACCGTGGTGTTACCTGGGCAACTGGTGATTATCGGTGACAGCCGTACGGCTTCTTGTACCGTCGAAGAAGCGCGGTTGATGAGTTCCGCGCAGAACATAAAACATGCCCTGTTGGCACACTCCGCAACTGATCAATTCCTGATCAAAAATTACGATCAGTTGCAGGAAATCATGGCCTACGCTTCCATCGGCGTCGGGAGTGCCACCAGCGCGTGGAGCAAACACCTGGAAGGAATCGAAAAGACTCTTCAGGAAATCGAAGGTCTGCATAAGCAGTACTTGAGCAAGGGCACTGTGGCCGCAAGGGATGAGTTCGTGGTTAAACGAAGAACCTTATTCTCCCGGCTCGAGAGTCAACTCCACGGCATGGCACGCTTCGGGAGCGGATTGAGAAATGAAGGATCCATCAAGAAAATGTTGGGTATCTCCAGCAAAAGCTATTGGCATCATGGAGAAATTCGCGGGTATGAGGAGGCGGTCAAGCGAGTAGCCAAGGCTTCGCAGATATTGAAAAAGGGGACCTATATTGGTATCGCGCTGGATGTTGGGGCGACAGCACTGGAGATAACGGAGGCGTGCTCCACGGGCCGCGAGCAAGCGTGTACGCAAGCGAAGTATGTTGAAGGTGGCAAGTTGGTGATTGGAGTGGGTGGCGCATCTGCGGGCGGGACACTTGGAGCAGCTGGCGGTGTCGGCGCCTGCGCGATTATTTTTGGTATACCTACGGCTGGCGCCGGTGCTTTGGCATGCGCCATCATCGGTGGTGCAGCAGGTGGACTCGCCTTGGGCAAGCTTGGAAGCAATGCTGGAGAATGGGTGGGTAAAGTTCTCTATCAGGCAGTGGTGGATTGAATGTACTTGGAATACTTTGCGGTGGGCTCATGCGCCCTCCTGCTGCTCAGCTTCCCGATCGTCTTTTCTGCCATGTACAAAAAGCTCGATGCCGCTGAGCGCTATATGCAATACAGCACCTTTATAGTCGGATACAGGTACACGTTTCGTCATAGCCACTTTGAAGGAAGGCCGCAACGCGTATTCGCTATGGCGACCGTTATTCTCATTCCGAGAATAATTCAACGCAGGGGTATGGTACTGGTTGAGGACGTTGAACAAATACCACGGCACCTCAAGTATTGGATGGTCATACCAACACTCGTTACCTGCCTCTCGCTTATAGGTATCACCATCACCGGGTTTCTTATAGAAAACTGAAATTTTATATAACAAGGACGACCCCAGGGTCGCCCTTATCTATCGCCTACGCCGCGCTGAACAACTTATGCGGATCGATCACAAACTTCTTCGGCACACCCGCATCGAACTCGCCGTAGCCACGTGGCGCGTCATCCAGGCTGATGACTTCCACACCGACGATATCGGCAATGTTGATGCGGTCCCACATGATCGCCTGCATCAACTGGCGGTTGTACTTCATCACCGGGGTTTGCCCGGTGTGGAAGCTGTGGGATTTGGCCCAGCCCAGGCCGAAACGAATGCTCAGGCTGCCCATTTTTGCAGCGGCGTCCACGGCGCCCGGATCTTCGGTCACGTACAGGCCCGGAATGCCGATTTTGCCGGCCACCCGCACCACGCCCATCAACGAGTTGAGCACAGTGGCCGGGGCCTCCGCCTTGGCACCTTCATGGCCATGGCCGCGAGCTTCGAAACCAACGGCATCGACGGCGCAATCCACTTCGGGCTCGCCCAGCAACGCAGCGATCTGCTCATGCAGCGGCGTGTCTTTCGACAGGTCGGCAATTTCAAAACCCTGGGCCTTGGCGTGGGCCAGGCGGATCGGGTTGACGTCACCAATGATCACCACTGCGGCGCCCAGTAGGCGAGCGGAAGCAGCAGCCGCCAGGCCCACCGGACCGGCACCGGCAATGTAGACGGTGCTGCCCGGGCCAACGCCCGCGGTGACTGCACCGTGGTAGCCGGTAGGCAGAATGTCGGAGAGGCAGGTCAGGTCACGGATTTTCTCCATGGCCTTGTCGCGGTTCGGCAGCTTCAGCAGGTTGAAGTCGGCGTAAGGCACCAGCACGTATTCGGCCTGGCCACCGGTCCAGTCGCCCATGTCGACATAGCCGTAGGCGCCACCGGCACGGGCCGGGTTGACCGTCAGGCACACACCGGTGTGCTGCTCTTTACAGGAACGGCAACGGCCGCACGCCACGTTGAACGGCACGGACACCAGGTCGCCGATCTTCAGGTTCTCGACGTCGCTGCCCTTCTCGATCACTTCGCCGGTGATTTCATGCCCCAGGACCAGGCCGGTCTGGGCGGTGGTACGGCCGCGCACCATGTGTTGGTCGGAGCCGCAGATGTTGGTGGAGACCACGCGCAGGATGACGCCGTGTTCGATCTTCCTGCCACGGGGGTCCTGCATTTTGGGATAGTCGATTTTCTGTACTTCGACCTTGCCGTTGCCGAGATACACGACACCACGATTACCAGACATGCTTTCACCTCGCTGTTGTTTTTATGGAACCGCGTTGCCCAGGCAGGCAGCGCGTTTAAGTGCTCGGGTACAGATGCTGCTTTTGCGTTGTTAGTAATGGCCTCATCGCGGGCAAGCCCGGCTCCCACATGTTGATTTGTGAACACATTCAACTGTGGGAGCTGGCTTGCCTGCGATAGCAATCTAAAGAACGACCGTGCGATTGGCGTTCAAGAACACCCGCCGCTCAATGTGATACCCCACCGCCCGGGCCAGGGTCAGGCCTTCGATATCCCGCCCCTTGGCAATCAAGTCTTCCGGGTAGTGACTATGGTCCACCACCTCCACACCCTGGGCGATGATCGGACCTTCGTCCAGGTCGTTGTTGATGTAATGCGCGGTGGCGCCCACCAGTTTCACGCCCTTGTTGTACGCCTGGTGATACGGCTTGGCGCCCTTGAAACCGGGCAACAGGGAGTGGTGAATGTTGATGGCCTTCCCGTCGAGCTTGCGGCACAGCTCCGGCGACAGCACTTGCATGTAGCGCGCAAGGATCACCAGTTCGGCGCCCGACTCTTCGATCACCTGCCACACCTGGCGCTCCTGGGACGGTTTGTCGTTGGGGTCCAGGGGAAAATGGTAGTAGGGAATCTGGTGCCAGTCGGCCAAAGGCTTGAGGTCGGGGTGGTTGGAGACCACGGCAACCACGTCCATCGACAGTTGGCCGATGCGTTGGCGGTAGAGCAAATCGTTGAGGCAGTGGTCGGCCTTGGAGACCATGATCACCACTTTCGGCCGGTAGTTCGGCGCGGTCAGTTCGAAGATCATGCCGAACGCTTCGCCGCGGGTGGCCAGGCCGTCGCGGAAAGCTTGTTCGTCGAAACCGTCGGGCTGGCGGAACTCCACGCGGATGAAGAACCGGCCCGAAAGCCGGTCATCGAAGGAGTGGTGCTCAGTGACGTAGCAGCCCTGCTCGAACAGATAGCGGGTCACCGCGTCCACCGTGCCGAGCACGCTGGGGCAGTCGGCGGTCAAAATCCATGTGTCGGGTACGCGGCTCATTGCGGGTAACTCCTCAAACAACTTCAGGCAACGCGCGCTCTGTAGGAGCCCGGCTTGCCGGCGATGACGATCTCACCGATGCCATTGCCGGCAAGCCGGGCTCCTACAGGGTAAGCGTCATATCAGGCTTCGACGGCCAGGCCATACTCAGCCGCCGCATCCTGCAACCACAGCCACCAGTAATCCGAGAAGCTGCGACGAATCACCAGCTCCCAGGTGTCTTGCGCGGTATGGCGAATCACCAGTTGCGACTTGGCGAACACCGTGCCGATGGCCTTGCCCACCGGGAAGCTGTCGGGGTGCACGTCGTAGCTGGTGGACTTCATCAGCACATCCCGCACGTTCGGGCCGCTGAGTTCCAGAATCTGCTGGCCGCCGCTGACGTTGACGATCTGGATATGCAACTCACCCAGCGCCTCGCGCAAGCTTTTCTCGGCGGCAAATTCTTCACCGCTCGGCACCACCAGCAGCCACTCATCCGGGCCAAGCCATTGCAGGCTGGTTTCGCCCTTGACGATGACGGTCAACGCGCCGGGCAATTCGATGCCCAGGGCCTTGTGCACGCCGGCCGCAAAGGCAGCGTCATGGCCGTCGCCACGAAGGGTCAGGTGGCCGAGGAGTTTCTTTTCACGCACGGTCACACCGGCATTCTTGCGGCCCTTGCCTACCAGGCTGGCGAGGTCGGCATGGTGCAGCGACGACTCGGCCTTGGCTCCGGAGGTGGGGCGTTGTTGGTAAACATTGGCTGCTGTCATAAAGCACCTGTTTGAATTCTGTAGGTCTTGCAGTGACTGTTCTGGCCTCATCGCGGGCAAGCCCGGCTCCCACATTTTTGAATTGTGAACACTTTCAAATGTGGGAGCTGGCTTGCCTGCGATGCAGGCGACTCGGTCGGTCAGATGTTCTGGCGTTCGCCTTTCGGGTCAAAGAACACCGAAGACACAATCTCCGCCTCGATCACGCTGCCATCCGCCAACGGTGCAAACACCCGCTCGCCGATGCGCTTCAAGCCGCCCTTCACCACGCCCATGGCAAACGAATAACCCAGGGAGTTATGGGCATAACTTGAAGTGACGTGGCCGACCATCTTCATCGGGATCGTCTGCTTGGTGTCGGACACCAACTGCGCGCCTTCCGGCAGCCACACGTTCGGGTCAATTGGCTTCAGGCCCACCAGTTGCTTGCGGTCTTCACGCACGCAATCTTCGCGATTCATCCCGCGCCAGCCGATCCACGAGAACGGTTTGGTGCGGCCTACACACCAACCCATGTTCAGGTCGTCCGGGGTCATCGAGCCGTCGGTGTCCTGGCCGACGATGATGAAACCCTTCTCGGCCCGCAGCACGTGCATGGTCTCGGTGCCGTATGGCGTCAGGTTGTATTGCTTGCCGGCCTCGACGATTTTCTCGAGCACGCCCATGGCGTAGTCGGCCTGCACGTTGACTTCGTACGACAGCTCACCGGTAAACGAAATCCGGAACACCCGCGCCGGCACGCCGCCCACCAAACCTTCTTTCCAGGTCATGAACGGGAAGCCGTCCTTGTCCAGGTCGATGTCAGTGACTTCGCTCAGCAGCTTGCGGCTGTTGGGGCCGGACAGGGTCATGGTCGCCCAGTGGTCGGTGACCGAGGTGAAGTACACCTTGAGGTCTGGCCACTCGGTCTGCTGGTAGATTTCCAGCCATTGCAGCACGCGCGCGGCGCCGCCGGTGGTGGTGGTCATCAGGAAGTGGTTGTCGGCGAGGCAGGCAGTTACGCCGTCGTCGAAGACCATGCCGTCTTCCTTGCACATCAGGCCGTAGCGGGCCTTGCCCACGTCGAGCTTGGTCCAGGCGTTGCTGTAGATGCGGTTGAGGAACTCGCGGGCATCCGGGCCCTGGATGTCGATCTTGCCGAGGGTAGACGCGTCCAGCAGGCCGACGCTGTCGCGCACCGCCAGGCATTCGCGTTTCACCGCGGCGTGCAGGTCTTCACCGTTGCGCGGGAAGTACCAAGGGCGTTTCCATTGGCCGACGTCTTCAAACTCGGCGCCGTTTTTCACGTGCCAGGCTTGCAGCGCGGTGTAGCGCACCGGCTCGAAGATGTGCCCACAGTGGCGGCCCGCTACTGCGCCGAAGGTCACCGGCGTGTAGTTGGGACGGAACATGGTGGTGCCCATCTGCGGGATGGTCACGTTCAGCGAACGGGCCGCAATGGCCAGGCCGTTGACGTTGCCGAGCTTGCCCTGGTCGGTGCCGAAGCCCAGTGCGGTGTAGCGTTTGACGTGCTCCACCGACTCGAAACCTTCGCGGGTGGCGAGTTCGATGGCGGCGGCGGTGACGTCGTTTTGCAGGTCGACAAATTGCTTCGGCGCTCGTGCAGTGGCTTTTTCGTGAGGCACCTGGAACAGCGCCAGGGTCGGCTCTTCGAGACGGCTCAAGGCTTTTGGCAGCGTACCTTCCACCGGTGCAAAACCGGCTTCGCTGGCCGCGCGCACGCCACCTTCAAAACCGTCTGCCAGGGAGTCGCCCAGACCGTAGACGCCGTTGATCCCACCCACGCACACACGTTTCTGCGGTGCTTCGCCCGGTACAAAACCGAGGATGTCTTCACGCCAGGTCGGCTTGCCGCCCAGGTGCGAGGCCAGGTGAACCACCGGGCTGTAGCCGCCGGAGCTGGCCACCAGGTCGCACTCCAGCCACTCGCCGGGGCTGGTGACTTTGTGGGCTTTTACATCGATGGCCGCCACGCGGGCGCCCGTGACGTGCTTGCTGCCACGGGCTTCGATCACGGCGCTGCCGGTAAGGATGCGAATGCCTTTGGCGCGGGCTTCTTCAACCAGTGCACCCCGTGGGTTGTGGCGGGCATCGGCCACAGCCACCACGGCGAGGCCTGCGTCGAACCAGTCCAGCGCAACGCGGTAGGCGTGATCGTTGTTGGTGGACAGCACCAGCTTCTTGCCCGGCGCTACGCCGTAGCGACGCACGTAAGTCGAGACTGCACCGGCCAGCATGTTGCCCGGCACGTCGTTGTTGCCGTACACCAGCGGACGCTCGCACGCACCGGTGGCCAACACGACACGCTTGGCGCGAATACGGTGGATACGCTGGCGCACCTGGCCGATCGGCGCACGGTCACCGAGGTGATCGGTGAGGCGCTCGTGAATGGTCAGGAAGTTATGGTCGTGGTAACCGTTGACGGTGGCGCGAGGCAGCAGCAGCACGTCCGGCAGGGCCTTGAGTTCCGCGATCACGCTGGCAACCCACTCGGCCGCCGGCTTGCCGTCGAGGCTTTCGCGGGAGTCCAGCAAGGAGCCGCCGAACTCTTCCTGCTCGTCCGCGATGATCACCCGGGCGCCGCTTCGCGCAGCAGCCAGGGCAGCCGACAGGCCGGCAGGGCCAGCGCCCACAATCAGCACGTCGCAATGACGGTTCATGTAGTCGTAGGTGTCCGGGTCGTTCTCGGTCGGCGAGCGGCCTAAACCTGCAGCCTTGCGAATGTACTTCTCGTACGTCATCCAGAACGATTGCGGGTACATGAAGGTTTTGTAGTAGAAACCCGGCGGCATCAGCTTGCCGCCGACCTTGCCGAGAATGCCCATCATGTCGTTGTTCACGCTCGGCCAGCCGTTGGTGCTGGTGGCGACCAGGCCCTGGTACAGCGCCTGTTGCGTGGCGCGCACGTTGGGGATTTGCGTGGCTTCGGTGGCGCCGATCTGCAGCACCGCGTTCGGCTCCTCGCTACCGGCGGCGAAGATGCCGCGCGGGCGGGAATACTTGAAGCTGCGACCGATGATGTCGACGCCGTTGGCCAGCAGTGCAGCGGCCAATGTGTCGCCTTCAAAGCCTTTGTAGCTCTGGCCGTTGAAGCTGAAGGTCAGCACCTTGTTGCGGTCGATGCGGCCACCGTTGGACAGGCGATTGATCTGGCTCATACCTTCTCTCCAGAAGCCTTGGCGGTGAATTGCGGCTTGGTGCCTATCTTGTAGGTTTCAAGAATTTCGTAGGTCACGGTGTCGCGGGTCGCGTTGAAATACTGGCGGCAACCGGCGGCGTGAATCCACAGTTCGTGGTGCAGGCCGCGCGGGTTGTCGCGGAAGAACATGTAGTCGCCCCACTGCTCGTCGGTGCAAGTGTTCGGGTCCAGCGGGCGCGGGATGTGCGCTTGGCCGGACGCGTGGAATTCCTCTTCGGAGCGCAGTTCGCCACAGTGAGGACAGAAGATATGCAACATAGGGAATTTCTCCTGTTAGTGGGCGACGGCCGCAGCGCCGTGTTCGTCGATCAGCGCACCGTTGTGGAAACGGTCGATGGAGAATGGAGCGGCCAACGGGTGCATTTCACCCTTGGCGAGGCTCGCGGCAAATACGTTGCCTGAGCCTGGGGTGGCCTTGAAGCCACCGGTACCCCAACCGCAGTTGAAGAACATGTTCGGGACCGGGGTCTTGGAGATGATCGGGCAGGCATCCGGCGTGGTGTCGACGATGCCGCCCCACTGGCGGTTCATGCGCACGCGGGACAACACCGGGAACATCTCGACGATGGCCTGGATGGTGTGTTCGATCACCGGGTACGAGCCGCGCTGGCCGTAGCCGTTGTAGCCATCGATACCGGCGCCGATCACCAGGTCGCCCTTGTCGGACTGGCTGATGTAACCGTGCACGGCGTTGGACATGATCACGCTGTCGATGATGGGTTTGATCGGCTCCGACACCAACGCTTGCAGCGGGTGGGATTCGATCGGCAGGCGGAAGCCCGCCAGCGACGCCATATGGCCGGAGTTACCCGCCGTCACCACACCGACGCGCTTGGCGCCGATAAAGCCCTTGTTGGTTTCGACGCCGATGCACACGCCGTTTTCCTTGCGAAAACCGATGACTTCGGTCTGCTGGATCAGGTCCACGCCCAGTGCATCGGCGGCGCGGGCAAAGCCCCAGGCCACGGCATCGTGACGGGCCACGCCGCCGCGACGTTGCACGGTGGCGCCCATCACCGGGTAGCGGGTGTTCTTCGAGCAGTCGAGGTACGGAATCTCGTCGGCCACTTGTTTGGCGTTGAGCAGTTCGCCGTCCACACCATTGAGACGGTTGGCGCTGACACGACGCTCGGAGTCACGGATATCCTGCAGGGTGTGGCACAGGTTGTAGACGCCACGCTGGGAGAACATCACGTTGTAGTTCAAATCCTGGGACAAGCCTTCCCAGAGTTTCATCGCGTGTTCGTACAGGTGCGCCGACTCATCCCACAGGTAGTTGGAGCGCACGATGGTGGTGTTGCGCGCGGTGTTGCCGCCGCCCAGCCAGCCTTTCTCGACCACGGCCACGTTGGTGATGCCGTGCTCTTTGGCCAGGTAGTAAGCCGTCGCCAGCCCATGCCCGCCGCCGCCGACGATGACCACGTCGTAGACCTTTTTCGGCGTGGGCGTGCGCCACATCTTCTGCCAGTTTTCGTGGTGGCTGAGTGAGTGCTTGAAGAGGCCGAAGCCCGAGTAGCGTTGCATAGTCATTACTCCAAAACCGCGCTCAGCGATAAACCGGGAAATCAGCGCACAGGGCGGCCACATGCTTGGCGACGTTGGCCTCCACATCGGCGTCGCCGAGGTTGTCGAGGATGTCGCAGATCCAGCCGGCAAGCGTGAGGCATTGGGTCACTTTGAAGCCGCGCGTGGTTACCGCCGGGGTGCCGATGCGCAGGCCCGAAGTCACGAAGGGCGACTGCGGGTCATTGGGCACGGCGTTCTTGTTGACGGTGATGTGGGCGCGACCCAGGGCGGCGTCCGCCTCTTTGCCGGTGAGGCCCTGACGGATCAGGCTGACCAGGAACAAGTGGTTATCGGTGCCGCCGGACACTACATCGTAGCCGCGTTTGATAAACACGCCGGCCATGGCCTGGGCGTTGTCGATCACTTGCTGTTGATAGGCCTTGAAACCCGGCTCCTGGGCTTCCTTGAAGCACACCGCCTTGCCGGCGATCACGTGCATCAGCGGGCCGCCCTGGGCGCCGGGGAAGACCGCCGAGTTGAGTTTCTTTTCAACTTCTTCGTTGGCCTTGGCCAAAATCAGCCCGCCACGCGGACCGCGAAGGGTCTTGTGGGTGGTGGTGGTGACCACATCGGCGTACGGCAGCGGGTTCGGGTACAGGCCGGCGGCAACCAGGCCGGCGACGTGGGCCATGTCGACGAACAGCAGCGCGCCAACCTTGTCGGCAATCTGGCGAAAGCGCGGGAAATCCAGAGTCTTGGAGTAAGCGGAGAAACCCGCCACGATCATCTTCGGCTTGTGCTCCACGGCCAGGCGCTCGACTTCGTCGTAGTCGATCAGGCCGGTGGTGGTGTCGATGCCGTATTGCACCGCGTTGTACAGCTTGCCCGACGACGACACTTTGGCGCCGTGGGTCAGGTGACCACCGTGGGCCAGGCTCATGCCGAGGATCGTGTCGCCGGCGTTCAACAGCGCCAGGTACACCGCGCTGTTGGCGGACGAACCGGAGTGCGGCTGCACGTTGGCGTAGTCGGCACCGAACAGTTGCTTGGCGCGCTCGATGGCCAGCACTTCAACCTTGTCCACGTGCTCGCAGCCACCGTAGTAGCGCTTGCCCGGATAACCTTCGGCGTATTTGTTGGTAAGGCCGCTGCCCTGGGCTTCCATGACGCGCTTGCTGGTGTAGTTCTCCGACGCGATCAGCTCGATATGATCTTCCTGACGCTGCTCCTCGGCATTCATGGCCGCCAGCAGTGCATCGTCATAACCCTGGATCTGGTCTTGCTTGCTGAACATCGCGTCTCTCCCGGCATTTTGTCTTGTTGAGGCTCACGCACGCGGCAGCGCCCTTTGATGCGATGGTAGGGCTGGCGCAGAGAGACCAAATGCCTACGCACGCCACGCAAAGGTGCGTTTACGACATGGCCGGAACAACACGGAAAAAATGTGGGAGCAGGCTTGTGTGGGAGCTGGCTTGCCTGCGATGGCATCCCCTCGGTGTACCTGATACTCCGAGGCGTCTGCATCGCAGGCAAGCCAGCTCCCACAGGGGTCAGGCGATGATCTTGCGCACGAGTAGCAGCAGCAGGAAATGCGCCGGATAAAGCGCATACGCCCAGCGCCGCATGGCCGGCGGCGACACGTGCCTGACCTGTCGCAACAAGACCAGCCCAGCCAGTGGCGCGATCACGCATGTCGCCAATCCCAGCATCGCCACCAGCGTGCCGCTATTGAGCAGGATCTGCCATTGATTGGCAGCCAGGCACACCACTCCCGGCAACACGCTGAAATACCAAGGCCGACGAAACACCAGCAGCATCGCCAACGGCAGCAGCACGCCAAAAAAGCCGAACATCAACTGCGCCGAAAACAACCCCGCCAAAACCAGCGCGATCAACGCCAATCCTCGATCAATGACCGCCTTCTGCTGCCATCCCCGGGCAACCAGCAGGCCCAGCGCCAGGGTCGGCAGCACGTTCAGCGTGTCGGCGTCGTCAATGAACAGCCGGTACGGCACTTCACTGATCACGCTGAACAACAGCAACCAGCCCAGGTAGCGCCACTGGCCAGTCACCGGCTCATCCTTTACCCGGTGCAGATTCGCCGCAATCGCCAGGCAAAACCACGGGAACGCCAGGCGCCCCGGCACGTACAGCCCGTCCAGGCTCAAACCGACATAACGCAGGTGGTCCAGCACCATGCAGAGCAGCGCCAGCCACTTGAGCAGATCCAGGGCCCCATCGCGGACGCGGCTTACAGGAAGGCTTTCAGAACCGTGCATAATTCCCCACTGACTTTGCATTAACAGTGCGTGCGCCCGCCCGACAATCTTGGGTAAAGTGCGCACCAACATCGACCACAGGACTGGGCCATGACTGACAAGAGCCAACAATTCGCCAGCGACAACTATTCCGGTATCTGCCCGGAAGCCTGGGCCGCCATGGAACTCGCCAACCAGGGCCATCAACGCGCCTACGGCGATGATGAATGGACCCACCGCGCCGCCGACGGTTTCCGCAAACTGTTCGAAACCGACTGCGAAGTGTTCTTCGCGTTCAACGGCACCGCCGCCAACTCCCTGGCCCTGTCTTCACTGTGCCAGAGCTACCATAGCGTGATTTGCTCGGAAACCGCCCACGTCGAAACCGACGAATGCGGCGCGCCGGAGTTTTTCTCCAACGGCTCCAAGCTGCTCACCGCCCGCACTGAAAACGGCAAGCTGACCCCGGAGTCGATCCGCGAGATCGCCCTCAAGCGTCAGGACATTCACTATCCAAAGCCCCGCGTCGTGACCCTGACCCAGGCCACCGAAGTCGGCAGCGTGTACACCCCGGAAGAAATCCGCGCCATCAGCGTCACCTGCAAGGAACTGGGGCTGAACCTGCACATGGACGGCGCACGCTTCTCCAACGCCTGCGCCTTCCTCGGCTGCTCGCCTGCCGACCTGACCTGGAAAGCCGGGGTCGACGTGCTGTGCTTTGGCGGCACCAAGAACGGCATGGCCGTGGGTGAAGCGATCCTGTTCTTCAACCACAAGCTGGCCGAAGACTTCGACTACCGCTGCAAACAGGCCGGGCAGCTTGCATCAAAGATGCGCTTCCTCTCGGCCCCGTGGGTGGGCCTGCTGGAAAACGACGCCTGGCTCAAACACGCCCGCCACGCCAACCACTGCGCGCAATTGCTCAGCAGCCTGGTGGCCGACATTCCCGGCGTGGAATTGATGTTCCCGGTGCAGGCCAACGGCGTGTTCCTGCAACTCTCGGAACCGGCGATTGCGGCGTTGACGGGCAAGGGCTGGCGCTTCTACACCTTCATCGGCAAAGGCGGCGCGCGCTTCATGTGTGCGTGGGATACCGAGGAAGAGCGCGTAAGAGAACTGGCCGCCGATATTCGGGAAGTGATGAGCGCCTAAAGTAGGAATCAAGCCAATGGATACTGGCGGATTGCCGAGACTGTTTTTTGATATTTCTGACAGCAGCAAACCGTAATTTCATTGACTAGCCTCTTGGAACCCGGAAGGAAAGGCCGCCTTTCGGGATCAACCGCCTGCCGAACAATCGGCCGGAAACGGAAATCCAGCAGAGGGCAATACCATGGAAATTCAAAGCTACGGCATCAACCTGCAAGGCGAAGGCACTGTCAGCACCACGGTTATCGACTGGGATGAATTCAGGAAGTCGGCAAAAGTCGGTGACACCATCAGGGAACCCTTCAGAACCCTGAAAATCACCGACAAAGTCTATGAATTGACAGCTTCAGGCCAGCACTTTGTCGTCCACATCTACGCCCAATAACCTCTAACCGATCGCTCCCACGCTCTGCGTGGGAGCGATCAAAGCGCAGGGTTAGAACTCGATACGCACATCGCCCTTCGGCACGCTGCAGCACGACAGGATGTACCCCTCGGCTTCGTCTTCCTCGGTGATCCCGCCGTTGTGGTCCATCTCGACCTCCCCGCCCAGCTTCATCACCTTGCACGTACCGCAAATCCCCATGCCGCAGGCTTTCGGAATCAGCAGGCCCAGTTTGGCGGCCGCTGCATGCACAGTTTCACCCGGCGCAACGCGGATGCTCTTGCCAGAGGCAATGAACTCCACCTGATGCAAGTCCGCCAGGTCGATTTCCGGTGCATCCGCCGCTTGTTCGGCTTGCTCTACCGCGTCGGCACGGGCTTCCGGTGGTGTGGCACCGAAGGACTCTTCGTGGTACCGCGCCATGTCGAAACCGGAGGCTTCCAACAGGCGTTTCACCGCGTTCATGTACGGCGTAGGGCCGCAGCAGAAGACTTCGCGCTCCAGGAAGTCCGGCACCATCAGTTCGAGCATCTTGTGGTTCAAGTAGCCGCGATAACCGGCCCACGGCTCGCCAAGTCCATGCTTCTCGCAGATCAGGTGCAGGCTGAAGTTATCGATCCGCGACGCCATGTGCTCCAGCTCGCGGTGGTAGATGATGTCTTTCGGCGAGCGGGCGCTGTGGATAAACGTCATGTCGACGTTGGCGTTGGTGTCGTAGAACCAGCGTGCCATGGACATCACCGGGGTAATCCCCACACCGCCACTGAGGTACAGCACTTTCGGGCTCGGGAAGTCGATGGCGTTGAACAGGCCCACCGGCCCGTGCACCGCCAGTTCCTGGCCTTCGTGCAAGGTGTCATGCAACCAGTTGGACACCCGGCCGCCGGGCACGCGCTTGATGGTCACCGAAAAGCTGTAAGGCACCGAGGGCGAGCTGGAAATGGTGTAGGAACGCATGATCGGCTGGCCTTCGATCTCCAGCTCCAGGGTGACAAACTGCCCCGGCTTGAAAAAGAACAGGATCGGCTGGTCGGCCATAAAGCAGAAGGTGCGCACGTCCCAGGTTTCCTGGATGACTTTGACGCAACGGACGATGTGCCGACCATTGGCCCAGGTCTGGGTAGTTACCGGATTCAGGAAGCTGTTGGACATGCTGTTCTCCACCGCCGAAGGTCGGCCTTATGGTGGCGATTCTGCGTAACGCGCGAACCACCCATTTACCTATCTGCGACATTCACATACTTATCGCGACCAGCCCCCATACCACGGGGGTTGCGCGTCGGGAACAGAGTGGGCCATGTCGCTCATGGATAAGGTTCCGGCCTGCGCCGGCCCCACACTCGCTTCACATAAAGACGCTTTCTTTACGCCTTGCACAGCACCAACCGTAGCCACTATTCGCCGGCCACACAGAATGGCCATGAGGACACACACGATGGACGTCACCGCAACCTTAAGCTTGGGCGATCCGCTGGAACCCGCACGCAAGGCCACCGCGCAAATGCTGCAAGAGCGCGAGCGCACCTTTTCGCTGCCGCAGCCGTTTTACTCTGATGAGCGGCTGTTCGATATCGACATGCAGGAAATTTTCCAGAAAGAGTGGTTGATCGCCGGCATGACCTGCGAGATCCCAGCCAAAGGCAACTACATCACCCTGCAGGTGGGCAAAAACCCGATCATCGTGATCCGCGGCGCCGACGGCGTGGTGCATGCGTTCCATAACGTGTGCCGCCATCGCGGTTCGCGCTTGTGCACCAGCGACAAGGGCAAGGTTGCCAAGCTGGTGTGCCATTACCACCAGTGGACGTATGAGCTGGACGGCCGCCTGCTGTTCGCCGGCACCGAGATGGGCGCCGACTTCGACATGAAGCAGTACGGCCTCAAGCCTGTAAACGTGAAGACCGCCGGTGGCTATATCTTCATCAGCCTGTCTTCGACTCCGCCGGCCATCGACGACTTCCTGTCGACGCTGAGCCACTACATGGAACCCTACGACATGGAAAACACCAAGGTGGCGATCCAGACCACCTTGTTCGAAAAAGCCAACTGGAAGCTGGTGCTGGAAAACAACCGCGAGTGCTACCACTGCAACGCGTCGCACCCGGAGCTGTTGAAAACCCTGCTGGAATGGGACGACGTCACCGACCCACGGGCCGACCAGGCCTTCAAGGACCATGTGGCCGCCTCTGCCGCTGCCTGGGACGCCGAGAAGATCCCTTACGCCCACGCCAGCTTCGGCCTGCGTAACCGCATCGTGCGCATGCCGCTGCTCAAGGGCACCGTGTCGATGACCCTCGACGGCAAGCAGGGCTGCAACAAGCTGATGGGTCGCATCAAGAACCCGGACCTGGGCTCGATGCGCATCCTGCACCTGCCGCACTCGTGGAACCACTGCATGGGCGACCACATCATCGTGTTCACCGTGTGGCCGATCAGCGCCCAGGAAACCATGGTCACCACCAAGTGGATCGTGCACAAGGACGCCGTGGAAGGTATCGACTACGACGTGGAGCGCATGCGCAAAGTGTGGGACGCCACCAACGACCAGGACCGTCGCCTGGCCGAAGAGAACCAGCGCGGCATCAACTCCACCGCCTACCAGCCGGGGCCGTACTCCAAGACCTATGAGTTTGGCGTGGTGAACTTTGTGGACTGGTACAGCGAGCGGATGCTGAGCAATCTGGGGGCGGCGCCGGCGCCGTATCTGAAAGGCGTGGCCGTACATGAGTAACCCGCTGACACGCGGCTGATCAAAATGTGGGAGCCGGGCTTGCCCGCGATAGCGATTTAACGTTCAACCCTTCTGTTGGCTGTTACTCCGTCATCGCGGGCAAGCCCGGCTCCCACAATAGTTTGTGGCTGTACATAATTCATCCAACACCCTGACAGACCAGTGCCGCCCTGCCCTCCAGCCATTGCCCAACAACTTATCCACAAAGGCACCCACAGCAATTGTGGGCAACTGCGCTTTCCTATCGAAATAAAATCAAGAAAATCCGTGACTTATTCAAACGTCCGGGTTTTATCCCGCATTGATCATTTTTTGATCTGAAGCCTGAAAGCCACGTTCTGTATGGGCTACAGAGGAACGCAAACACCTTATCCACAGAAGCGCCAACAGACTTTGGGGGCAACTTTGGCCTATCTGTGGAAAACCGCCTGTGAATGAGTGAAATCGCGGGTTTGAGAGGGAAAACCAGCGAAAAAGACGATATTGATCATATTTTGATCAAACAACTACAGGCCACGTTTTATAAGGCATACAGCGGATAGCGAACATCTTATCCACAGAAGCACCAACAGACTTTGGGGGCAAGTGTGCGCCGGGAATTTTCCTTATCCACAGAAAAACCCAAGGAAAAACCGGCAGTTAGGTTGGTTGTTTTTCGTAAAGAGGGCTGCAGGGCTTGATTTGCGCGGGGTGTGGACAGCGGCGAACAGGTTATCCACAGGTGGGTTAACAGGGATTGTGGGTAAACCCACAAATCTCCTGTAGGAGCGAGCTTGCTCGCGAAAAACGTCAACGATAACGCAGCGTGTCAGGTTTAACGCGGAGGTCTCAGGCTCTTCGCGAGCAAGCTCGCTCCTACAAGGGGTCAGCGAACGACACCTTCTTCTATAAGCAATTTAAGGATGGCCTGGGCACCGTCTTGCGGGCTGACACCCTTGAGCACCTGCCCACCGCCACCACTGGCCTTGGCCGTGGCCGCCTTCATCCTGTCCGCACCGCTCTTGGCCTTGATTACCTTGAGGCGCTTGGGCCGTGGCTTGGCTGGCTGCAACACAGCACCTGTGAATAACTCATCCTCCAACACCTCAACATCATGCGCCTCCAGCACCCCGCGCTGAGCCGGGCCGTAGGCGCTTTGCCGGGGCTTGGGCGCCGCGTTATCCACCGTCGCCAGAAACGGCAGGCGCACCTTCAGGCGCCGCCGCTGGCCCCGAGGCAGCGCTTGCAGCACATGAGCCACGCCGCCCTCGATGGATTCCACCTGGGCCAGGCCGACAATCAGCGGCCAGCCCAATTGCTCGGCCAGCAGGAACGGCAACATGCCCGAGCCTTCACCGGTTTCCGCCTGGCTGCCGGTGAGCACCACCTGGGCGCCCGCGTCCCGCAGATAGTCGCTGAGCACCGGCAAGGCGTCCGCCCCGGCCGGTTGCTCAAGTACATGCATCTGCGCCAACCCCATGCCCAGGTAGGCGCGCAGCGTCGGCTCGCCGATGTCGCCGGCGTGCAGCACTTGCAGGTTATCCCCAGCCAGTTGCAGGCCCAGTTCTACCGCACGGGCATCTTGCTCGGCGCGCCGTGGGCGGCCGGACGTCGGGTGGGCGCCGATGGACACCAGGCTGATTACATTCGTGGTCATGGCCATTTCCTTAAGCCGCATCGCGCTTGGCGCCATTGCGGTAGGCCTCGACCGCAACGATCAAGGCTTGCAGTATCGCGGCGCTTTCGCCGATCACCGACAGGTCGGCACGCTTGATCATGTCGCAGCCCGGGTCGAGGTTGATCGCCACCACCTTGTCGCAGGCACCAATGCCTTGCAGGTGCTGGATCGCCCCGGAAATCCCCACCGCCACGTAAACCCGGGCGGTGACCCAGGTACCGCTGGCGCCCACCTGGCGGTCACGGGCCATGAAGCCGTCGTCCACCGCCACCCGCGAGGCGCCTTCGGTGGCGCCCAGCGCGGCGGCGGTCTGGTGGAACAGCGCCCAGTCCTTGACCCCGTTGCCGCCGGAGAAAATAAACTCCGCTTCGGCCATGGGAATCGCCGCCGGGTCGACGGCCACCGCGCCCAAATCTTCGATACGCGGCAAGCTGCGAGCCAGGCTTGTGGATAACTCTACCGGCAGCACTTCGTGACGGGTCTCGCTGACAGGATCGGCGCATTCCGCCGCTGCCAGGATCATCCGAGGCAAAGGCCTGGCCAGGTCTTCCTGGCCGGCACCGGCGCGGCCAATACATTCCTGGCCCTTGATCTGCCAGACCCGCGTGGCCGGGCGTTCCTTGAGGCTGGCGGCAAAGCGCCGGCCCAACTCACCACCGCCGTTGCGGCTGTCGGGCAGCAACCAGTGGCGCGGGTTGAACTGGTTATCCACAGCCCGCAGGCCATGGACCCGTTGCTCCGGTGAATAACCGTCGAACTCATGACCGTCCAGCACCAGCAGCCGGTCGACACCGGCGGTGGCAAAGGCGTTTTCCTTGTGCTCGCCGAACACCACGGCCAGTACCGCCCCGTCGTCGCCGGCCAGTTGCCGGGCCAGGCCCAGCAGGTCGCGGTCGTGGCTGCTCAGGCGGCCGCCGACCATGTCCGGCACCACGTTGATGTAGAACGCCGGGGCTGCCACCTGATGCAACGGCAACTGCACTTCCACCGCCGCCGAACGCTTGGCCGCGCCGCCCTGCTGGGCGCCGCTGCGGTCGATACGCTTGATGCCGTTGGGGCCGATAAAACCGACACCGTGCACGTTCTTGCGGATGACGCCGTTAGGCCCCATCCAGCTGTGTTGCACCGGCTGCATCGCCGCGTGCAGCGGGTGCAGGCGGTTACGCGCGATCCATTCAGCCCGTGGGTCGCGGCGGATAATGTCGCTCATATATGCACCTGCGCAGGTTCGCGTTTCGGGGTCTTGGCCGGGGCGGCGTCTTCAAGCAACGCATCGGCCACCAGCTCGGCGATGTCCTTGATCAGTGGGCGCGGTTCTACAACGCCCTCAAGCATCGCCGTGCACTGTGGACAACCTACGGCCACCAGCTCGGCGCCGGTCTCGCGGATGTCTTCCATGCGCATGTCGGGAATCCGCTGCTTGCCGGGAATATCGGTAATCGGCGCGCCGCCACCGCCACCGCAGCAGCGGGAGCGGAAGCCGGAGCGCTGCATTTCCTTGACCTCGATTCCCAGCGCCCGCAGCACTTGGCGCGGTGCCTCGTACTCGCCGTTGTAGCGGCCCAGGTAGCACGGGTCGTGATAGGTCACACTGTTGCCTTTGTGCTGGCCCAGGTTCAAGGCGCCGGCGTCGATCAGCTCGGCCATGTAAGTGCTGTGGTGCTGCACGAGGTAGTTGCCGTCGAAGGCGCCGTATTCGTTTTTCAGCACGTGGAAACTGTGGGGGTCGCAGGTGACGATGCGCTTGAAGCTGTATTTGGCCAGGGTCTGGATATTGCGCGCGGCCAGCAGCTGGAAGGTGGCTTCATCGCCAAGACGCCGGGCCACGTCGCCGCTGTCGCGCTCTTCAAGGCCCAGTACCGCGAAGTCGACCTTGGCGGCTTTTAGCACTTTGACGAACGAGCGCAGGGTGCGCTGGTTGCGCATGTCGAACGCGCCGTCGCCGACCCAGAACAATACGTCGACGGTTTTCCGGTCGCTGAGCAACGGCAGGTTCAAGTCCGCCGCCCAGTTCATCCGCCCGCCCGGCGCGAAACCGCCCGGGTTGTCGGTGGCGATCAGGTTTTCCAGGACTTCGGCGCCCTTGTTCGGGGTGGCGCCTTTTTCCAGGGTGAGGTGGCGGCGCATGTCGACGATGGCGTCCACGTGCTCGATCATCATCGGGCACTCTTCCACGCAGGCGCGGCAGGTGGTGCACGACCACAGGGTTTCAGCATCCACCAGACCGTTGACGATCGGCTGATGCGGATTGCCACCGTGTTCGCCGATGGCTTTGCCCGGATAAGGGCTGCCAGCGAACTTGGCGTCGGTGCCACCGGCCAGGCCGACCACCATGTCCTGGATGAGTTTTTTCGGGTTCAGCGGCTGGCCGGCGGCGAACGCCGGGCAAGCAGCTTCGCACTTGCCGCACTGCACGCAGGCGTCGAAGCCAAGCAGCTGGTTCCAGGTGAAATCCAGCGGTTTTTCCACGCCCAGGGGCGCGGTTTTATCGGCCAGATCCAGCGGTTTCAAACCGGTGGAACGGCCACCGCCGAAGCGCTCGGCGCGGCGGTGCCAGGCCAGGTGCAAGGCACCGGCGAAGGCGTGTTTCATCGGGCCGCCCCAGGTCATGCCGAAGAACATTTCCGACACGCCCCACAACACGCCCAGGCTCAGCAGCGCGGCGAGCAGCCAGCCGCCGAAGTCGGCAGGCAGGATCCCGGCCACCGGCAAGGTCACCAGGAAGAAGCTTACCGAGAACGCCATCAGGCTTTTCGGCAGGCGCATCCACGGCCCTTTCGACAGGCGCGCAGGTGGGTTGCGCCGGCGCAGGTAGACGAAGGTGGCGCCGACAAACATCAGCACCGAGGCCAGCAGCAAGGCGTAGCCGAGGATGCGGTTATGCAGGCCGAAACCGTGCACCAGGATCGCCAGCAGCGCCGAGAGCACAAAGCCCAGGGCGGTGGCGACGTGGGTGTTGGCGATGTATTTGTCGCGGGCGACCACGTGGTGCAGGTCGACCATGTAGCGCTTGGGCATGGCCAACAGGCCGCCAAGCAGGTCGACTTTGGAAGCACGGCCACGGCGCCACATGTTCACCCGGCGCAGGGCGCCGAGGACGGCGAGGCCCAGGGCGGCAAACAAAAGAACAGGAAGCAAGGTGTTCAACATGGTGAAGCTCCACAGACCACACTGGTCCTGCATGGAAACCGAATCAATGTGGGAGCTGGCTTGCCTGCGATGGCATCAACTCGGCTTCACTGAAGACCGAGTCGCCTGCATCGCGGGCAAGCCCGGCTCCCACAGAAAAGCCGGCTCCCACATTGATCAATTTCCACATGAGTTCAGTGTCGGATCAGAAATCCTTGCACAGGCGCAGGGCGTCATAGATGGCGGCGTGGGTATTACGCTGGGCCACGCAGTCACCGATGCGGAACAGCAAGTACCCTTCACCCGGCTCGCTCAGGCACGGCTGCGGCTTGATCGCGAACAGGGCTTCAACGTCGATCTGGCCCTTGTTGCGCGAACCCTCCTTGAGCCCGTAGTAGATGGCTTCGTCCGGACGCACGCCGTTTTCGACCACCACCTGGTCCACCACCCGCTCCTCTTTGGCGCCGGTGTATTCGTTCTCCAGCACCGCCACCAGCTTGTCGCCCTCGCGGTAGACCTTTTCCAGCATCATGTCGCCGGTCATGATCACTTCCTTGGGGTACATGCTGCGGTAGTAGGTCGGGAACGACGTACCGCCGATGGCCACGCCCGGCTTGATGTCGTCGGTGACGATCTCGACCTGGCTGCCTTTGTCCGCAAGGAAATCCGCCACCGACATGCCGGTGAACTCGCAGATGGTGTCGTACACCAGCACGTTCTTGCCCGGCGCGACTTTGCCGTCGAGCACGTCCCAGCTACTGACGATCAGCCCTTCGGCCGCGCCCCAGTGTTCGTTCTGCTCCACGTTCGGATGCCCGCCCACCGCCAGCACCACCACGTCCGGACGCAGGTCCAGGATGGTCTCGGCATCAGCGGCCACGCCCAGGCGCAGGTCGACTTTCAAGCGCGCCAGCTCCAGCTGGAACCAGCGCGTGATCCCGGCGATCTGGTCGCGTTGCGGGGCTTTGGAGGCGGTGGTGATTTGCCCGCCGATAAACTCTTTTTTCTCCAACAGGGTCACGTCGTGGCCACGTTCGGCGGCAACGCGCGCGGCTTCCATCCCCGCAGGGCCGGCACCGACCACCACCACCTTGCGTTTCGGCCCGGTGGACTTCTCGATGATATGCGGCACGCCCATGTATTCACGGGAGGTCGCGGCGTTCTGGATGCACAGCACATCCAGGCCCTGGTACTGGCGATCGATGCAATAGTTGGCGCCGACACACTGCTTGATCTGGTCGATCTGGCCCATCTTGATCTTGGCGATCAGGTGCGGGTCGGCGATGTGCGCACGGGTCATGCCGACCATGTCCACATAGCCGCCTTCGAGGATGCGCGTGGCCTGGTTCGGGTCCTTGATGTTCTGCGCGTGCAGCACCGGAACCTTGACCACTTCTTTGATACCGGCCGCCAGGTGCAGGAACGGCTCCGGTGGATAACTCATGTTGGGGATAACGTTGGCCAGGGTGTTATGGGTGTCGCAGCCCGAGCCGACGACGCCGATGAAATCGAGCATGCCGGTGTCGTCGTAGTACTTGGCGATCTGCTTCATGTCCTCGTGGGACAGGCCGTCCGGATGGAACTCGTCGCCGCACAGGCGCATGCCCACGCAGAAGTCGTCACCGACTTCGGCGCGCACCGCTTTCAACACTTCCAGGCCGAACTTCATGCGGCCTTCGAAGGTGCCACCCCACTCGTCGGTCCGCTTGTTGACCCGCGGGCTCCAGAACTGGTCGATCATGTGCTGGTGCACGGCAGACAGTTCCACACCGTCCAGGCCACCCGCCTTGGCGCGCTTGGCGGCGCTGGCGTAGTTGCCGATCACACGCCAGATCTCTTCCGGCTCGATGGTCTTGCAGGTGGCACGGTGCACCGGCTCACGCACGCCGGACGGCGACATCAGGGTCGGCCAGTTAAAGCCATCCCAACGCGAGCGACGGCCCATGTGGGTAATCTGAATCATGATCTTGGCGCCATGCTTGTGCATGGCGTCGGCCAGGTTCTGGAAGTGCGGGATGATGCGGTCGGTGGACAGGTTCACCGAGCTCCACCATTCCTGGGGGCTGTCGATGGCGACCACCGAGGAACCGCCACAGATCGCCAGGCCGATGCCGCCCTTGGCTTTCTCTTCGTAGTACTTCACATAGCGGTCGGTGGTCATCCCGCCGTCGGTGGCATACACCTCGGCGTGGGCGGTACTGAGCACGCGGTTGCGGATGGTCAGTTTGCCGATCTGGATCGGCGCAAACATTGCTTCGAAAGCCATGGCAGGTTCCTCGACTTACAACGGCTTGACGGTGAACAGGCCGTCGTCGTGGCCCTCTTCGGAGCCGCCGTAGACTTGCTGCGCAACGGTGCGGACCTTGCTGCCGCGGGCTTCGAGGATCTGGTCCATCGCGCCGGCAAACCAGCCGGTGAACATGTAGTCGACCTTGCGCCCGACCTTGCCGTACACGTAGACGAATGCCGAGTGTTCGAGCTTGACGCTGGCGGTGCCTTTGTCGAGGTCGATGTCCTGGATCTTGAACAGGCCCCAGCCGCGCTGCGACAGGCGCTTCATGTAGTGCTCGAACACTGCGACGCCTTCCAGGCCGTGGCATTCAGCTTCTTTTTCACACCAGTGCCAGGCGGATTTATAGCCGGCCTTGTAGAGGATTTCGGCGTAGGCGTCGGCTCCCAGGACTTCTTCGATACCCATGTGGTTGTTGACGAAGAAATGGCGCGGCACGTACAGCATCGGCAGGGCGTCGGAGGTCCAGACACCGGTTTCGCTGTCGACTTCGATAGGCAATTGAGGGGCGATCTTGGCCATGGAAACTTAACTCCGGAAAATGCTTGGTAATGCCCCCGACGCGGACGGTCGGGGGAAAAAGTACGGTGGCTTATTCGCCCCAGACGTCCTTCAGGACGTTGACCCAGTTCTCGCCCATGATCTTGCGCACCACACGCTCAGGATGGCCGCGCTTGAGCAGGGTCTCGGTGAGGTTGGGGAACTCGCCCACGGTGCGGATGCCCAGCGGGTTGATGATCTTGCCGAAGCTGGTCAGGCGGCGGGCGTAGCCCTTGTCGTGGGTCAGCATTTCGAAGAAATCCTGGCCATGGCCCTGGGTGAAGTCGGTGCCGATGCCGATGGCGTCTTCGCCCACGATGTTCATGGTGTATTCGATGGCTTCGGCGTAGTCGTCGATGGTCGAATCGATGCCCTTGGCGAGGAACGGCGCGAACATGGTCACGCCCACAAAGCCGCCGTGGTCGGCGATGAACTTCAGCTCTTCATCGGACTTGTTGCGCGGGTGCTCTTTGAGGCCCGACGGCAGGCAGTGCGAGTAGCACACCGGCTTTTTCGATTCGAGGATGACTTCCTCAGAGGTTTTGGAGCCGACGTGGGACAGGTCGCACATGATGCCGACGCGGTTCATCTCGGCGACGATCTCGCGACCGAAACCCGACAGGCCGCCGTCGCGCTCGTAGCAGCCGGTGCCCACCAGGTTCTGGGTGTTGTAGCACATCTGCACCACGCCCACCCCGAGCTGCTTGAAGATCTCGACGTAGCCGAGCTGGTCTTCAAACGCGTGGGCGTTCTGGAAGCCGAAGATGATGCCGGTCTTGCCCTGTTCCTTGGCGCGACGGATATCGGCGGTGGTTTTCACCGGGATCACCAGGTCGCTGTTCTCGCGGATCAGGGTCTGGCTGGCCACGATGTTGTTAATGGTGGCCTGGAACCCTTCCCATACCGACACAGTGCAGTTGGCGGCAGTGAGGCCACCCTTGCGCATGTCTTCGAACAGGTCGCGGTTCCACTTGGCAATGATCAGCCCGTCGATAACGATGCTGTCGGCGTGCAATTCGGCTGGGCTCATCAGGCGTCCCCTTATTGGCGATTCATGCGCCGAATCGTCTGCCGGCGCTTTGGGGCCAGCATATGCCCCGGGGCAGAAGGAGCCGGGTGCAAAAACGACAAGGGAATTGCCGAAAGCGTCAATCCGCGACAAAGGCCAACATGACATCTCTGACGGGTGTCTGTTCTTTGTCTTACGCTTGAGCCAGAATTTGCTGATCAACTGATATGAGACGGCGCAATGAAATCGATTTTCCTGGCTTTGGCACTCATCGCAACCGGCGTACACGCGGCGGAAGACACTGACAACACGCCCTGCGATGGCATCGAGAACGACAAACAAACCCTGGAATGCGCCACCTACAACAAAACCACCGCCGAGCAACTGCTCAAGGATAACTACCAGGGGCTGCTGGAACGCATGGGTTCGACCTATGGCAGCAACAAGACGCAGCTGGCAGACATTACCGCTCGTCTGAAGGATGCCCAGCAGAAGTGGGAAAAGTTACGGGATGCGGATTGCGCCGTGGACACCTTCCCGGCGGTGGCGGGCAGCAAGGAGTACGCGATCCAGCAGAATGATTGTTTGGCGCGGATGAGTGATGAGCGGTCGGAGTTTTTGGAGTCGATTGGGCAGGAATAAGCGTTAGAAGTCTTTCCACACCGAGTTAAGCGTCAGCAGCACACTTTCCCGCTGGTCCTTATCGACCTCGAAGTCGGCACAGTGCTGATTCCATTGCGATAACGCGTCCAGGGTCTGCTCGATGTAAAGCTCAGGCTCCAGAAAGCTGAATGGCTTGCAGACTTCGGTGATCACCTTGCGTGTCGGGTAGCCGGCGCCTGCAAACGCCGTGGTGTGCTCATTGCCGCGACCACTGGTGCTGGAAAATGTCAGGTCATACGCTGGCGCCATCTGCCAGCCACTGGTTGCGCCAAAGAACGAGAAGTTTTTAGCGTGATCGTCCCGGTTGTGGGCAAGCGCGTTGAACACCATCAGCCGCGCCATTTTCTGTACCTGGCTGGCATCCTTGGTAACCGCGAACGTGAGGCGCAAAAGGTCGCCATAATCCAGGCTGGGCATGCGGAAGTCTGCGTACAGAATCGCAGCGGCTGTCAGCATATGCCGCCGGGTGGCGCCGTCACGGTCAAAACGGCGAGTGGCAAAGAAGCGCTCAATGCCTGTCGGTGTCCGGACCTCTAACAAGTCCGAAGCGGAAATTTCGACGCCGGCACTACGAGCCGTGATTGCGTATACCTGCTCGATCGCTCCGCTGTCGCGATGCTCGTCCTGGCTGCGGAATTTGATCAACCAGTGTTCGTATCCATCCGGCATCTCACCAAATGAAGAAATGGCCCGGGACTTGTCAGGCGACAGCCCGATGACCGCCTTGGGACGGGCACCGCCGGGGGAACCACCGGCGAAACGCAACGATTCAATCACTTCGCAGGTTTCACCCGACAGAACGTCTTGGGAAGCCTGGTAGAGAGAGGCCAGATCCAGGGCCGCCTGATCGGGATCCTTCTCGAACATAGGCACGTATTCCAATGCTCCCATGCCCCGGTCGCCCATGTAGGCCAATCGGTCCAAAGGTCCCAATGCATGCCGCTCAATCGCCATTGAGCGGCGAAAGAAACGATCCATCAGCAGCAACCCCCAACCATCGGGCAGGGAGTCGCTGAAGGCGCCATGCAGCCCATTGAACAGCGTGGTGTCCGCAGCCAGCTGGGGCCTCGATGAAAACTCCATGTGCAGGGGCGCCAGGTTGAAACCCTTCAACAGCCAGCTCGGGTCAAAGGAGAAATACAGGCCTTTACGGGGGATATCGACCAACTCACCCACCCGGGAACCTTGCAACATGACGTGGAGCGCGGTGACCGGTTTCATTGACGACCTCGAAGCCTGGTGTGATTTTTCAGTTCTTGAAGGCTGACCGGTGCTGGCGCGCTGAACAGTTGCGCCATTTGCTCGCCGACGCCCAGGCTCATCGCGATCAATAACAGCGCGTCCAGGGAAACCTTACCGGTTGTCTCGAAACGCTTGATCGTGGACTCGGGCACCCCGGATTTGGTCGCCAGCGCACGTCGAGAAAGGTTTTTACTCAACCGAAGCGCTTTGGCGTTACCGGCGATCTGCAGGGCGATTTCACCAGGGGCGTAAAGGATATGAGTAAGGGCCATGGTTCGACTTCCGGTGGAGTGTGAGCAAGTGTAGCAGCGATAAAAATAACAAAACCATAATGGATAACAGGCTATCTGTAATCAAAAAATATTGAGCATAAAGGACAATATTTCATCCTTTATATATCATAATTTTTCTGAGCCTTTACCTTCCGGCCCGGCCCCGAGCAGCTTTGTTGACTTGCCAGTCAATCACATTGCCCGCCATGATCAGCGCCCATTTCTACCAATGCCGCCCCATGAACCCACGCATCTACCTCCTCGCCCTCGCCGCTTTCGCCGCCGGTATCGATGAAAATCTGGTGGGGGGGATTCTGCCGCTGTTATCCCGGGAGCTGGGCGTCACCCTGAGCGCTGCCGGGCAGCTGACGGCGGTGTTTTCCCTGACCTTTGCCCTGTGCGCCGCGCCCCTGCTGTCGCTGACCTCGCGTATTGAACGGCGCACCTTGCTGATTGCCGCATTGCTGACGTTTGCGGTGGGCAACCTGGGCTCAGGGCTGGCGGTGAATTACTGGATGCTGCTGGTCTGTCGCATCATCAGCGCGGCCAGTTGTGCGTTGGTGGTGGTGCTGGCCTCAACCCTCTCGGCGTCGCTGGTGGATGCGCGCTTGCGTGGCCGGGCGATCGGTATTGTGTTCATGGGCATCAGCGGTTCGCTGGTGCTGGGGATTCCGCTGGGTATTGCCGTAAGTGAGTCGCTGAGCTGGCGTGCGCCGTTCCTGCTGCTGGCACTGCTGGCGGTGGTGATTGCCGCACTGTTGCGCCTCAGCCTGCCGACGTTTGCCAGCCGCCCGCCCACCTCTTTGCGTGATTACTGTCGCCAATTGGCGGTTCCCAAGCTGTTGTTGGCGCAACTGGTGTCGGTGATGTTGTTGACCGGGCATTTTGTGCTGTTCGCGTACCTCGCGCCCTACGTGCAACAGACCATGGGCATCCATGGCGTGTCCTTGAGCTATCTCTATGTATTCTTCGGCATCGCAGCCATCTGCGGTGGTTATTGCGGCGGCTGGCTGTCGGACCGGCTCGGGTTCAAGCGCGCGCTGGTACTGATCCCGGCGCTGTTCACCCTGGTCATGGCGTTGCTGCCATGGGCCACCGGGTCGCTGACGAGCTTCCTGGCGCTGTACGCGTTGTGGATGGCGTTGAGCTGGACCATCTCGCCGGTGGTGCAGAACTACTTGCTGCACACCGCGCCAGGGTTCGGCGAGGCCAATGTGGGGATCAATACCTCGGCGATGCACCTGGGCGTGGCCTTGGGCGCGGCACTGGGCGGTGTGGTAATCGCCAACGGCAGCCTGGAAATCACGCCGCTGGTGGGTGCTCTGGTGACGGCATCAGCCCTGGCGGCAGCGTGCCTGAGCCTGATGGCCGGAGCGCGCCAACCGCGTCGAGCCTGATACCATTCGCGCCTTCTCCACTTTTCCAAGGCGACTCCATGACTATCTGCGGCATCGAAATCAAAGGCAGTGAAGCCATCATCGCCGTCGCCTCGCTGGACGGCCAGGCACTGAGCCACGTTGCCCTGGCCACCAAGAAAATCGCCCTTGAAGACGACGATGAGGCGCCCAACGTCAAGGCCTTCGCCGCTCAGGTGAGTGCGTTTGTGCGGGAAAATTCGATCACTCGGATCGCCATCAAGAAGCGCAGCAAGAAAGGCGAATTCGCCGGTGGGCCGACCACGTTCAAGATTGAAGGGGTGTTTCAGTTGCTGGAGGGTGTGGAGGTGACGCTGTTGTCGCCGCAGACCATCAATGCGCAGAACAAGAAGCACGACTTTGGTCTGCCTGCGACGTTGAACAAGTATCAGCATGAGGCGTTTAAAGCGGCATGCTCGGCACTGGTGAAGAAATAAGCCACACCGCAAATCCACTGTGGGAGCTGGCTTGCCTGCGATAGCGGTGTATCAGCCAGTACATCTGGCACTGAAACACCGCTATCGCAGGCAAGCCAGCTCCCACATTTGATCTTTGTTGTTCTCAAGAGCGGTGCTTACACCGCCTCCCGGCGCCGATCCTCCCTTGGGCACCTGGAAAACCTTGCCCGGTAACTGCGGGTGAAATACGACGGCGATTCAAACCCGCACGCAATGCTCACCTCCAGCACGCTCAGGTCGCTCTGGCGCAACAACTGCCGGGCCTTTTCCAGGCGCAACCCCAGGTAGAAATTGCTCGGTGTGTCGTTCAGGTGCAGCCGAAACAAGCGCTCCAACTGCCGCCGCGTCACCTTGATCGTCTCCGCCAGCGCCAGTGTGCTCAGCGGCGGTTCGGTGTGCTGTTCCATCTCGCCGATCACCTGCACCAACTTCTTGTTGTTGATGCCGTAGCGCGTGGCGATCTGCATGCGTTGGTGGTCTTTGCGCGGGCGGATGCGGCCGAGCACAAACTGTTCGGACACCTGGATCGCCAACTCCGCCCCGTGGGCCTGGCTGATCAGGTCGAGCATCAGGTCGATGGAAGCCGTGCCGCCCGCCGAGGTGATGCGCCGACGGTCGATTTCGAACAGCTCCTGGGTCACCGTCAGCTGTGGATAAGATTCCTTGAAGGCGTCGATGGCTTCCCAGTGCAGAGTCAGGCGGTAGCCGTCGAGCAGGCCGGCTTCAGCGAGGACACAGGCGCCGGTATCGATGGCGCCGAGGGTCACGCCGTCGTGGTCGAGGCGGCGCAGCCAGTGTTCCAGTGCGGGCGTGGCGAACTTCAGCGGTTCGAAGCCGGCCACCACCAATAACGTGGCGCCTTTCTTCAACGGTTCCAGCGCGGCGTCGGCGTTGACCGACATGCCATTGCTCGCCAGCACCGCGCCGCCGTCGGCGCTCAACACATGCCAGCGGTACAACTCACCACGAAAGCGGTTGGCAACCCGCAGCGGTTCGATCGCCGAGATAAAGCCGATGGCGGAGAAACCCGGCATCAGCAGAAAGTAGAAATCCTGGGACATGGAGCGCTCTCGTAGGACGGGCAGCGTGTCACTGTGATACGCCAGTTCAATCGGTCATTCAAGGGGGCAGGTCGCTGCAGTGCAAGAGTGGGTCGCCGCCGTGCGTTTTATCGGGCTCCAAGCTGCGTAACTTGGCTGCACGGCGCACAAAGACGCCGGAACCCACAATAACAACCTGCCGAGGGATCCACCATGAACCGACTGATCAGCCGCTGCGTGCTCGCACTCAGCGCCAGCGCCATTTTGAGCACCAACGTCATGGCAGCCGATGCGGCTTCTTGCCAGAACGTGCGCATGGGCGTGGTGAACTGGACCGACGTAATCGCCACCAGCGCCATGACCCAGGTATTGCTCGACGGCCTCGGCTACAAGACCAAACAGACCAGCGCGTCCCAGCAAATCATCTTTGCCGGGATCCGCGACCAGCGCCTGGATATGTTCCTGGGCTACTGGAACCCGCTGATGACCCAGACCATCACCCCGTTTGTCGACGCCAAGCAGGTCAAGGTGCTCGACAAGCCGTCCCTGGAAGACGCCCGCGCGACCCTGGCGGTGCCGACTTACCTGGCGGACAAGGGCCTGAAAACCTTCGCCGACATCGCCAAGTTCGAGAAGGAACTGGGCGGCAAGATCTACGGGATTGAACCAGGCTCGGGCGCCAACACCCAGATCAAGGCGATGATCGCCAAGAATCAGTTCGGCCTCGGCAAGTTCCAATTGGTGGAGTCCAGCGAGGCCGGCATGCTCGCCGCTGTCGACCGCGCTGTGCGCCGCAAGGAAGCCGTGGTGTTCTTCGGCTGGGCGCCGCACCCGATGAACGTCAACGTGGCCATGACTTACCTCACCGGCAGCGATGATGCCCTGGGCCCGAACGAAGGCATGGCCACCGTATGGTCGGTCACTTCGCCGACCTACGCCGAGCAGTGCCCCAACGTGCACAAGTTGCTGAGCAACCTGACCTTCACCGCCGCCGACGAGAGCCGAATGATGCAGCCGCTGCTGGATCACAAGGACGCTTTCGAGTCGGCCAAGCAATGGCTCAAGGACCACCCGCAAGACCAGCAACGCTGGCTGGAAGGCGTGACCACCTTCGACGGCAAGCCGGCCGCCGCCAACCTGCAATTGACCAGCAAATAACCGTTTTTTGAATCACCGTTTCGCGGTCACTTTCGACCGCGAACGGCACCACCACGCCTGTAAGGAACCTGCCTCATGAACCACGACGTCATCATCACCTGCGCACTCACCGGTGCTGGCGACACGACCGCCAGAAGCCCACACGTGCCGGTCACTCCCAAACAAATCGCTGCCGCTGCGGTGGAAGCCGCCGAGGCCGGTGCCACCGTGGTGCATTGCCACGTGCGTGACCCCGAAACTGGCAAGTTCAGCCGCGACGTGGCGCTGTACCGTGAAGTGATGGAGCGCATCCGTGAGGCGGACGTCGACATCATCGTCAACCTCACCGCCGGCATGGGTGGCGACCTGGAAATCGGGGGCGGCGAGAACCCCATGGAGTTCGGCCCCAACACCGACCTCGTCGGCCCGCTGACCCGCCTGGCCCACGTGGAAGAGCTGCTGCCGGAAATCTGCACCCTCGATTGCGGCACCCTGAACTTCGGCGACGGCGACACCATTTACGTCTCCACCCCGGCCCAACTGCGGGCGGGCGCCAAGCGAATCCAGGAGCTGGGCGTCAAGGCCGAGCTGGAAATTTTCGACACCGGTCACCTGTGGTTCGCCAAGCAGATGATCAAGGAAGGCTTGCTCGACAACCCGCTGTTCCAGCTGTGCCTGGGCATCCCGTGGGGCGCGCCGGCCGACACCACCACCATGAAAGCCATGGTCGACAACCTGCCGGCAGACGCGGTATGGGCCGGCTTCGGGATTGGTCGCATGCAGATGCCGATGGCGGCGCAAGCGGTGCTGCTGGGCGGCAACGTACGGGTCGGCCTGGAAGACAACCTGTGGCTGGACAAGGGCGTACTGGCCACCAACGGCCAACTGGTGGAACGCGCCAGCGAGATCCTCAGCCGCCTTGGTGCACGGGTCATGACCCCGGCCGAAGGCCGCGTGAAGATGGGCTTGACCAAACGCGGCTGACTGTCCCGAACACCACCGAACCCTGTGGGAGCGGGCTTGCCCGCGATCGCGGTACACCTGCTCCGAATACAGCTGCTGACACACCGCTATCGCAGGCAAGCCAGCTCCCACATTGATCACCGAACTCTTTAGGAATTTGCCATGAGCTTTATCACCGAAATCAAAACCTTTGCCGCCCTCGGCAGTGGCGTTATCGGGAGCGGCTGGGTGTCCCGCGCCCTCGCCCACGGGCTGGATGTGGTCGCCTGGGACCCGGCCCCCGGTGCCGAAGCGGCCCTGCGCAAACGTGTCGCCAACGCCTGGGGCGCTCTGGAAAAACAGGGCCTGGCACCCGGCGCCTCCCAAGACCGCCTGCGCTTTGTCGCCACCATTGAAGAGTGCGTGAAAGACGCCGACTTCATTCAGGAAAGCGCCCCGGAACGCCTTGAGTTGAAGCTGGAACTGCACAGCAAGATCAGCGCCGCGGCCAAGCCAAACGCATTGATCGGTTCGAGCACCTCGGGCCTGTTGCCGAGTGAATTTTACGAAAGCTCCACGCACCCGGAACGTTGCGTGGTAGGCCATCCGTTCAACCCGGTTTACCTGTTGCCACTGGTAGAAGTGGTGGGCGGAAAAAACACTGCGCCAGAAGCCATTCAGGCAGCGATCAAGGTGTATGAATCCCTCGGCATGCGCCCATTGCATGTGCGTAAGGAAGTGCCCGGGTTTATCGCTGACCGACTGCTGGAAGCCTTGTGGCGCGAGGCGTTGCACCTGGTCAACGATGGTGTGGCAACCACCGGCGAAATTGACGACGCGATTCGGTTTGGCGCTGGTTTGCGCTGGTCGTTCATGGGCACGTTCCTGACCTATACGCTGGCGGGCGGTGATGCAGGGATGCGGCACTTCATGGCGCAGTTCGGCCCGGCGTTGCAGTTGCCGTGGACCTACTTGCCGGCCCCGGAACTGACCGACAAGTTGATTGACGATGTGGTGGATGGCACCAGCGATCAATTGGGCAAACACAGCATTTCGGCGCTGGAGCGCTATCGTGATGATTGCCTGCTGGCGGTGCTGGAGGCAGTGAAGACCACCAAGGAAAAACACGGTATGACCTTCGCTGAATAACAGCTTTTGATTCTCTGTGGGAGCTGGCTTGCCTGCGATAGCGATGTTGGATTCACTGCCGCCATCGCAGGCAAGCCAGCTCCCACATTTTGACCGAGTACCTACCGGGAACCGAACCATGGCCGCATTGACCACCTACACCACCAAAATCCTCCCCGAGTGGGTCGACTACAACGGCCACCTGCGTGATGCGTTCTACCTGCTGATCTTCAGCTACGCCACCGATGCGCTGATGGACACCCTCGGCCTGGACAGCGAAAACCGCGAAGCCAGCGGCCACTCGCTGTTCACCCTGGAACTGCACCTCAACTACCTGCACGAAGTGAAGCTGGGCGCCGACGTCGAGGTGCACACCCAACTGATCGCCCACGACCGCAAGCGCCTGCACCTCTATCACAGCCTGCATCGGGTGGGCGACGAAAAGGAGCTGGCCGGCAACGAGCAAATGCTGCTCCACGTCGACCTCGCCGGCCCGCATTCCGCGCCGTTCAGCGAGGCGGTGCTGGGCAAGCTCGCGACCATCAGCGCCGAACAGATCGACCTGCCCAGGCCCGCCCTGCTCGGCCGCGTGATTGGACTGCCACCCCAAAAATAAGGAATCGCCATGCAAACCGCCGCCGCTGTTGCCGACTTCCGTACTTACCCGCTGATCAGCGACCTGGCCGCTGTGCAGGTGCACAGTGATCACCTCAGCGTGGAATGGGCCGATGGGCGGGTCAGCCCGTTCCATCACCAGTGGCTGCGGGACAACTGCCCTTGCCCCCTCTGCGTCTACAGCGTGACCCGTGAACAGGTGCTGGAAATCGTCGACGTGGACGAAAACCTCACGGCTCTCGGTGCGCGAATCGAGCAGGGTTTGCTGACGGTGGAATGGAGCGGCGGGCATCGCAGCCAATACGATCCCGGCTGGCTGCGGGCGCATGCCTACGACGATGAATCCCGCGCTGAACGCCGGGCTGCCAAGCCGAAATCCCGGCTCTGGGACCGTACGTTTGAGCTGCCCGTATTCGACTACGCGGCGCTGATGGAAGACCCGAAAGCCCTGCTGCAATGGCTGCTGGCCCTGCGTGACAGCGGCCTTACGCAAGTACGCGGCGTGCCCACCGAACCCGGCTCGCTGGCGCTGATTGCCAAGCGCATTTCATTTATCCGCGAGAGCAACTTCGGCGTGTTGTTCAACGTGCAATCCAAGGCCGATGCCGACAGCAACGCCTACACCGCTTTCAACCTGCCGCTGCACAGTGATTTGCCAACGCGCGAGCTGCAACCGGGGCTGCAATTCCTGCATTGCCTGGTGAACGACGCCGACGGTGGCGAGAGTATTTTTGTCGATGGTTTCGCGATTGCCCGGGCGCTGCGGGATGAAGACCCGGAGGCCTTTCGTGCGCTGTGCGAGATACCCGTGGAGTTTCGCAACAAGGACCGCCACAGCGACTATCGTCGGCTGGCGCCGATCATTGCGCTGGATGCGCTGGGTGAGGTCGCCGAGATTCGCATGGCCAACTTTTTGCGTGGGCCGTTTGAGGCGCCAGTCGCGCAGATGCCGTTGTTGTATCGCGCGTATCGCCGGTTTATTGCGATGACTCGGGAGGAGCGTTTTCGGTTGGTCAAACGCCTGAATCCGGGCGAGCTGTGGTGCTTCGATAATCGCCGCACGCTGCATGCGCGCAATGCGTTTGATCCGGCGTCCGGGGCGCGGCATTTTCAGGGCTGCTATATCGACCGGGATGAGTTGTTGTCCCGGATATTGGTGTTGCAAAGGTAGACCGCCATCGCAGGCAAGCCAGCTCCCACATTTGAAGGTGTTCACAAATCAAACTGTAGGAGCTGGCTTGCCTGCGATGAGGCCAGTTGCAACCCCACAAATCCCAGCCAAAAAAAGCCCCGATCAAGCCGTGACTGGATCGGGGCAGAGTGCTTTGTGTGAGCTGCGCATCCCGAGGGTGACCAAACCTTCAAGCTGCTTGCTGGGTTCCAGTGTGCACACTCCCTTCCCCTTCGAGTTAGCCGAAAACGACCTGTTCATAGGTGTGCCGGACATTCGTGCATTCAGGCCTTGCCGACTCGGTGGCGGCCTACCAGAATCGACCTCAGTCTCCCGCTCCCCTAACAAGGATAAACGTCATGATGCACGCGGATTTGATTGACCAGGATGACCTGCTGGGCCAGCTGCGGTCATTGGGTTTCGAGGTGTCCAGCGGCGCGACCGCCGAGCAGGCTTGTGAATGTGCGGTGCGCGGCTTGAGCGCGGCCCGGGCCAAGGCGCTCAAGGGTATGGTTGAGCAGATGTACACCGGCAGTGCGACGATTTTGCCGGCGGTGAGGCAGGCGATCGACAAGCAGTTGTTGCCGGCCTTGGTGCAGTTCAGGCAGAACTCTGGCGCCTGACACACCTACTTTGTGGCGAGGGAGCTTGCTCCCGCTGGGCTGCGAAGCGGCCCCAAAATCCTGGGAGCGCTACGCACTCCAGCGGGAGCAAGCTCCCTCGCCACAAAAGCCAGGTGGTGTTAGAGCCTGACACTCGCAAACGTCGACTCATTCCTGGCCTGACTCAACGCCGACAACGGCCCGGACAACGGTGACAACACCAGCGCCTGGGGAATCGGCATCATCGCAACCTGCTGCGTGGTATTGGAACCCACGCGCTCATCCCGCGGCGGAATGCCGAAGTATTCGCGGTAGCACTTGGAGAAGTGCGGCGTGGAGACAAACCCGCACACCGACGCCACTTCGATGATCGACATCGGCGTTTGCTTGAGCAACTGCCGTGCACGGATCAGGCGCAGCTTCAGGTAGTAGCGCGACGGCGAACAGTGCAGGTATTTCTGGAACAGCCGCTCCAGCTGACGCCGGGAAACCGCGACGTACACCGCCAGTTCATCGAGGTCGATCGGCTCTTCCAGGTTGGCCTCCATCAGCGCGACGATTTCCTGCAGTTTCGGCTGGTTGGTGCCAAGCATGTGCTTGAGCGGCACACGCTGGTGATCCTGTTCGTTGCGGATGCGCTCGTACACAAACATCTCGGAGATCGCCGCCGACAATTCACGGCCGTGGTCGCGGCTGATCAGGTGCAGCATCATGTCCAGCGGCGCGGTGCCGCCCGAACTGGTGAAGCGGTTGCGGTCGAGGGTGAACAGGCGTGTGCTCATCGCCACGCGCGGGAAGGCTTCCTGCATCGACGCCAGGCATTCCCAGTGCACGCTGCAATCAAAACCGTCCAGCAAGCCGGCGCAGGCCAGGGCCCAGCTGCCGGTGCACACCGCGCCGAGGCGACGGGACTGGCGCGCCTGGCTTTGCAGCCACGACACATGTTCACGGGTCACAGTGCGCTGGATACCCACGCCGCCGCAGACAATCACAGTGTCCAGGGCCGGGGCTTTGTGCATGGAAGCATCGGGGGTGATTTGCAGACCGTCGCTGGCCCACACCTGGTTTCCGTCCACACTCAACGTCGTCCAGCGATACAGCTCGCGGCCGGAGAGTTGGTTGGCCATGCGCAGGGGTTCGACTGCGGAGGCCAGGGAAATCAGCGTGAAATTGTCCAGCAGCAAAAAGCCGATGGATTGAGGCGCACGGTTCTGGGGTTGAGCCCCGGAGTTGAACGACGTCATCGCGGTATCTCCTCACACAAAGCGGGTGATGGCCTCAGGCGAGGCTCTTGTTATTGCGCTCATCCCGGTCAGGAGAGAGGCTTTGGAATTGATAGAGCAAATGCCATGCCTAAAGTTGAATGCACATTCAATAACTCCTGAAAACGACCTCATGACGTGTCTATATAAGCCCGCGCATGGAGTGGGGGATATGACCCGAAAAAGGCAGGAGAGAACGCAGGCTCAAGGTGTGTGAGCAGTTCGGTATCACTTGTGGGAAGGGAGAGAAACGACGTAGGAAAAGTCTGTCACCACACGCACGGGTGACGGGTGGTAACGGCAGGAAATCGTTCGGGAGCTACTTATCTAATTGCGACGCGCTAAAAGGTGGCGCTTTTGGTTCGGGTGTTCACTTTATGCGCAGCGTCGTTCTTTTGTGGTGAGGGAGCTTGCTGTGGCGAGGGAGCTTGCTCCCGCTGGAGTGCGAAGCGCTCCCAAGATTTTGGGGCTGCTACGCAGCCCAGCGGGAGCAAGCTCCCTCGCCACAGCAAGCTCCCTCGCCACATAAAAGCGGGATCAACACTCGACAGCACTCACCGCCAACCCACCCCGCGATGTCTCCTTGTACTTGTCATGCATATCCGCCCCGGTATCGCGCATGGTGCGGATCACTCGGTCCAGGGAGATAAAGTGCTGGCCATCACCCCGCAGCGCCATCTGCGCCGCATTGATCGCCTTCACCGCGGCAATCGCATTGCGCTCGATGCACGGCACCTGCACCAGCCCGCCTACCGGGTCGCAGGTCAGGCCGAGGTTGTGTTCCAGGCCGATCTCCGCCGCGTTGCACAACTGCTCCGGCGTCGCACCAAGGATCTCCGCCAGCCCCGCCGCCGCCATGGCGCACGCCGAGCCGACTTCGCCCTGGCAACCGACTTCGGCACCCGAGATCGACGCGTTCTTTTTACACAGGATGCCCACCGCCGCCGCCCCCAGGAAATAGTCGACGACGTTGGCCTCGGTCACCTCTTCGCTGAACTTCATGAAGTAATGCAGCACCGCCGGGATGATCCCCGCCGCGCCATTGGTCGGCGCCGTGACCATGCGCCCGCCGGCGGCGTTTTCTTCATTCACCGCCAGGGCGAACAGGTTGACCCATTCCATCGCGCTCAAGGTCGAGCCGATCACGTTCGGCTTGCCCAGCTCCTGCAAGCTGCGGTGCAACTTGGCGGCACGGCGCCGCACATTGAGGCCGCCAGGCAGGATGCCTTCGTGCTTGAGGCCCTGCTCCACGCAATCCTGCATGGCGCGCCACAGCTTCATCAGGCCGCTGCGGATCTCTTCCTCCGAGCGCCAGGTTTTTTCATTCGCCAGCATCAGTTCAGCGACCCGCAGGTTGTGGGTCTTGCACAGCTGGAGCAATTCCACCGCACTGGAAAAATCATAGGGCAGCTCGGTGCGGTCCATGTCTGCCACTCCGCTGGCGGCCTGGGCTTCATCCACCACAAATCCACCGCCTACGGAGTAGTAGGTGTCGCGGTGCAGCTCGCCGTTGTCACCGAACACCACCAGGGTCATGGCATTGGGATGGAACGGCAGGTTTTCATCGATCAAACGCATGTCCCGCGCCCAGATGAATGGCACCGGCAAACGTGCGTCCAGCAGCAGTGTGTTGGTCTCGCGCAGGGTCTCGATGCGGATGCCGATCTGCGACGGATCGATCGCATCCGGCCACTCGCCCATCAGGCCCATGATCACGGCGTTGTCGCTGCCGTGACCGATGCCGGTGGCCGACAATGAGCCGTACAGCTGAACTTCAACGCGCGTTACTTGTTCCAACACATCACGTTCACGTAGTCCTTGAACGAACAACGCCGCGGCGCGCATGGGGCCGACGGTGTGAGAACTCGAAGGCCCAATGCCGATCTTGAACAGGTCGAAAACGCTGATAGCCATTGCCGTGAAACTCCGCAGGTGAACGGGCCGGGCTTGAATGAGCTGCTACGCTCAGATCGCCCAGATGGCGGCATCATCAAGCTTTTACTCGCCGTCACGGCGTCTCACACCGACGTACCCATGCTCATCAGCGCCGCTGTTGTGGAAGGCGACGTTTTGGCCGTTTTTTGCGGTGCAGATCGGTAAAAAGTGCAGTTTTGTCGTGGAAAAAATCTGTAAGCGACGTCACCGACACTGGATACGACCATCCCTGTACTGGATACGACGCCCCCTGTAGGCGTCAGATTTTCACTGGTACATGATCAGTCTCGACTCGTTTGCACAGTTGCGTGGCAGAGCTGTGCCGCACGCCCAACCGCAACACCTATAAGCGCGGTGTTATTGCCGCCAGAAAAACACCAGGAGTCCACCCCCATGAAAGGTTCCCCGTCGTTGTTGTTGGCCGCCATGCTGAGTCTGCCAGTCCTGGCTCACGCTGCAGAACCGGCGCAATGCCAGACCGTCAACTTCTCCGATGTCGGCTGGACCGACATCACCGTCACCACCGCCACCACCAGCGAAGTCCTCAAGGGCCTCGGCTACAAACCCCGCACCACGATGATTTCCGTCCCGGTGACCTACAAGTCCCTGGCCGACGGCAAGAACATGGACATCTTCCTCGGCAACTGGATGCCGACCATGGAAAACGACATCAAGCAGTACCGTGATGCCGGCACCGTGGAAACCGTGCGCGCCAACCTGGAAAACGCCAAGTACACCCTGGCCGTGCCGGAAGCGCTGTACAACAAGGGCCTGAAAGACTTCGCCGACATCGTCAAATTCAAGGACGAACTGGGCGGCAAGATCTACGGGATCGAGCCGGGCAACGACGGTAACCGCACCATCCAGACCCTTATCGACAAAGACGCCTTCGGCCTGAAAACCGCAGGCTTCAAAGTGGTCGAATCCAGCGAAGCCGGGATGCTCTCGCAGGTGGAACGCGCCACCAAACGCGACCAGGCCATCGTGTTCCTCGGCTGGGAACCGCACCCGATGAACACCCGCTTCAAGATGAAGTACCTGACCGGGGGTGATGATTCATTCGGCCCCAACTACGGCCAGGCCACCATCTACACCAACGTTCGCAAGGGCTACACCCAGGAATGCAGCAACGTGGGCCAGCTGCTGAAAAACCTGTCGTTCACCCTGAACATGGAAAGCACCCTGATGGGTAACGTCCTGGACGACAAAATGAAGCCTGACGCAGCCGCCAAGGCGTGGCTGAAGAAGAACCCGCAAGTGCTCGACACCTGGCTGGCCGGTGTGACCACTGTCGATGGCAAACCAGGACTGGAGGCCGTCAAAGCTTACCTCGCCAAGTAACCGCTGACCCCGGGCCGGTACGCTGGCCCGGGATGTTTTTCCTCTTCGCATGTGGACATTCACTACCATGCTGACTGAACATAAAATCCCGCTAGGCCAGTACATCGCTGCCTTCGTTGAATGGTTGACCCAACACGGGGCCGCCTACTTCGACGCAATCGCATCGACCCTGGAAACGATGATCCACGGCGTGACGTTCGCGCTGACCTGGTTCAATCCGCTGGCATTGATCGGTCTGATTGCGCTGCTCGCTCATTTCATTCAACGCAAATGGGGCCTGACCGTTTTTGTCATCGCCTCCTTCCTGCTGATCCTGAACCTGGGGTACTGGCAGGAAACCATGGAGACCCTGGCGCAGGTGCTGTTCGCCACCCTGGTCTGCGTGGTGATCGGCGTGCCGCTGGGCATTGTTGCCGCGCACAAACCGATGTTCTACACCCTGATGCGGCCGGTGCTCGATCTGATGCAGACCGTACCGACCTTCGTCTACCTCATCCCTACCCTGACCCTCTTCGGGCTGGGTGTGGTGCCCGGGCTGATTTCCACGGTGGTGTTTGCGATTGCCGCGCCTATCCGTCTGACTTACCTGGGTATCCGTGATGTGCCGCAAGAGTTGATGGACGCCGGCAAGGCCTTTGGCTGCTCGCGCCGTCAGTTGCTCTCGCGGATCGAACTGCCCCACGCCATGCCGAGCATCGCCGCCGGCATTACCCAATGCATCATGCTGTCGTTGTCGATGGTGGTGATCGCGGCCCTGGTGGGCGCCGACGGCCTCGGCAAACCGGTGGTCAACGCGCTGAACACCGCTGATATCGCCCTGGGCTTTGAAGCAGGCCTGGCGATCGTATTGCTGGCCATCATGCTCGACCGCATCTGCAAACAACCCGACGCCAAAGTAGGGGGTGATGCATGAGCATTATCCGATTCGAAAATGTCGACGTGATCTTTTCCAAAGACCCGCGTGAGGCGCTCAAGCTGCTGGACCAGGGCATGACGCGCAACGAGATCCTGAAAAAGACCGGGCAGATTGTCGGCGTTGAAAACGCCAGCCTGGATGTGGAGAAAGGCGAGATCTGCGTGCTGATGGGCCTCTCCGGTTCGGGCAAGTCGAGCCTGCTGCGCTGCATCAACGGCTTGAACACGGTCAGCCGCGGCAAGCTGTTTGTGGAGCATGAAGGTCGGCAGATCGACATCGCTTCCTGCACCCCCGCCGAGCTGAAAATGATGCGCACCCAGCGCATCGCCATGGTGTTCCAGAAGTTCGCCCTGATGCCCTGGCTGACGGTGCGCGAAAACATCAGCTTCGGCCTGGAGATGCAGGGCCGGCCCGAGAAAGAACGGCGCAAGCTGGTGGACGACAAGCTGGAACTGGTGGGCCTGTCGCAGTGGCGCAACAAGAAGCCCGACGAGCTTTCCGGCGGCATGCAGCAGCGTGTCGGCCTGGCCCGCGCCCTGGCGATGGACGCCGATATCCTGCTGATGGACGAACCCTTCTCCGCACTCGACCCGCTGATCCGCCAGGGCTTGCAGGATGAGCTGCTGGAGCTGCAACGCAAGCTGAGCAAGACCATCGTATTTGTAAGCCACGACCTGGATGAGGCGCTGAAGCTCGGCAGCCGCATTGCGATCATGAAAGACGGCCGGATCATCCAGTACAGCGTGCCGGAAGAGATCGTGCTGAACCCGGCGGACGACTATGTGCGCACCTTCGTGGCCCACACCAACCCGCTGAATGTGCTGTGTGGCCGCAGCCTGATGCGCACGGTGGACAACTGCACCCGCGTCAACGGCTCCATCAGCCTCGACCCGGGCGGCGACTCGTGGCTGGACCTGGCCGAAGGCAACGTGATCAAGGGCGCACGGCAGAACGGTACACCGTTGAACCTGCAGAACTGGGTTCCGGGGCAATCGGTGGAAGGTTTGGGGCGGATGCCGACGTTGGTGGATTCCAATATCGGGATGCGTGAGGCGTTGCAGATTCGCTATCAGACCGGCAACAAGCTGGTGCTGCAGGACAACGACAAGGTGGTGGGGATACTGGGTGACAGCGAGCTCTACCATGCCCTCCTGGGCAAGAACCTGGGGTAAATCCTCCTGAAGGAACGGGGTCAATGTGGGAGCTGGCTTGCCGGCGATAGCTGCAGTGAATTCACCACTGCAATCGCAGGCAAGCCAGCTCCCACATTTGACCCCATTCCAACCTTGGAACAGCGGCGCCAGTGAAGGCGCCGCTCGGCTCATCCATCAGCTATAGACACGGCCAAGGAGCTGCCGATGGCTTTCAAACTGATCGAGCACGTCCCGGGTGATCTGTTCCTGGGCAAAGCCCATCAGATCGTATTCCTGAGGCCCGTTGTGCAGGTAAACCTCGGCGCGGTAGTAGCGCGTGCGCTCTTCCTCGGGCAAATCGTTCGGTGCCGACGAATAAGCATCCAGGCTCACCTCGTAGACAAACGGATTACCCTCTTCCATCTCGATGCGCACACCAATGCAGCGCTTGGATTTGCCCAGCAGGGTTTGCACTTCCAGGCCCTGGTCACGCAACGCAGTCGCCGCTTCTTCCAGCGCCGGCGTGACATGTTTGTCCATAAAGCGCTGCACGGTACCCTGGCTCGGTTGCAGGTCCAGGGCGGTCAGGCGCTCGCTGAAACCACGACGGCCACGCTCGGCCAGTTGCGCCTGCTCAAGCTCAATCGCCACGTCCTGGCGCATCGCCTTGTGCAGACCGAACATGAAGAAAACCAGCACCACCGAGAACGGCAAACCTGCCAGCACCACCATGGTTTGCATGGCTTCGAAGTTACCGGCGAACAACAGCCCAATGGTCACCAGGGTGATCACCGCCGACCAGAAAATCCGCAGCCAGTGCGGCGCATCTTCGTCAACGTTGCCGCCCTTGCAGGAAAGGTTCGCCATCATCACCGCGCCGGAATCCGCCGGGGTCAGGAACAGTACGAAGCCCACAAAGATCGACACACCGATCACGATCTTCGACGCCGGGTAATGCTCAAGCAGTTGGTAGATCGCCATGGACGGCTGTTCCAGCGCCGTCTTGCCCAACTCCACCGCACCATGGTTAACCACCAGGTCCAGGGCCGAGTTGCCGAAGATCGACAGCCACGCCAGGGTGAAGCCCAGCGGGATCAGCAGCACGCCGGCCACCAGTTCACGCACCGTGCGACCACGGGAAATACGCGCGATGAACATGCCCACGAATGGCGCCCAGGAAATCCACCAGGCCCAGTAGAACAGGGTCCACAGGCCCATCCAGCGCTCGGTCTTGTCGGCGTCGCCTTCGTACACATAGAGGTCGAAGGTTTTCAGCACGATGCCGTTCATGTAGTCGCCGATATTCTGCACGAAGCCGTTGAGCAAGTGCAGGGTCGGGCCAAACAGCAGCACGAAAATCAGCAGGCCGCTGAACAGCACGATGTTCAGGTTGGACAGGCGGCGAATGCCGTTCTCCACACCCGACACGGCAGCGATGGTCGCCACGGTGCTCATCACGATGATCACGATCAGCAGGTTGGTGTTGCTGTGCTGCATGCCGAACAGGTTTTCCAACCCGGACGACACCTGCATCGAACCAATCCCCAGGTTCGTCACCAGGCCCAGCAGGGTCACGAACATGCCAAAGCCGTCCACTGCGTGACCGGCCGCGCCTTTCACCCAGCGCTCGCCCACCAGCGGGTACAACGCCGAGCGCAAGGCCAGCGGCTGGTTATGACGGTAGGCAAAGTACGCCACGGCCAGGCCGACCAGTGCGTAGATCGCCCAGCCGTGCAGGCCCCAGTGCAGGAACGTCAGCTGCAACGCCTGGCGTGCGGCTTCGCCGGTGGCCGACGCGCCTTCAGGCGGGTTGAAGTAGTGGTCCAGCGGCTCGGAAGCGCCGAAGTACAGCAGCGAGATGCCGATGCCCGACGAGAAGAGCATGCCGGCCCACGCGCCGTAGCTGAAGTCCGGGGTGTCGTCCTTGCTGCCCAGTTTCAATTTACCGTAGGACGAAAACGCCAGGCCCACCACAAACACCAGGTAGGCGGCGATCACGACCATGTAGTACCAGCCAAAGCTTTTCGACAACCAGGCTTGGGCCACACCGAGCATCCTGCCGGCTTCCTGCGGGGCGATGATCAGAATCGCGGTCAACAACAGAATCAGCGCGGTGGAGGTGTAGAACACCCAACCGTTGACCCGCACCTTTTCTGGCGGGGTCTTTATAAGAGAGGCAGAACTCATGGCACAGATGCTCCGGGCAGTGCAGAGAAACACAAGGCAACGCATGACCCGAGCCATCGATTTTTCGGCAGTCGACGGACGGGTGTATAAAGACACCCCGAAAAACCATGAACCCACGGCGAACCGCTGTGCCGGGCTGTTTCATGGGTTTTCCCGATGTCAGGTGGCGCCACATACACGTAGGAAATACCTGTAGGCAGCGACCATTTGTCGCAGATCTTATTCTTTGTTGATTGAACGTTCAATCAAAACAAAATAGACTGGCCCACAAGCCGACGGACGTTTATCGCCCGTTGGCAGGCCTAAGGAGAGGTGCACGATGCCCAAGGTCGGTATGCAACCCATACGCCGCCAGCAGTTGATCGAAGCCACATTGACTGCGGTCGATCAGGTCGGAATGGGGGATGCCAGCATTGCGCTGATCGCCCGTCTGGCCGGTGTCTCGAATGGCATCATCAGTCACTATTTTCAGGACAAGAATGGCCTGATCGCCGCCACGATGCGGTACCTGATGAACGTCCTGATCGAGAACGTCACCGAGCGCCGGTTGGCGCTGAAAGATGACAGCCCGCGGGCCCATCTTCAGGTGATCATCGAAGGCAACTTCGACGCCAGCCAGGTCAACGGCCCGGCGATGAAAACCTGGCTGGCCTTCTGGGCCACTAGCATGCACCACCCGTCATTGCACAGGTTGCAGCGGATCAACGATCACCGCCTGTATTCCAACCTGTGCTGCCAGTTCCGCCGCGCGCTGCCGCTGTCCGATGCACGCAGCGCAGCCCGAGGCCTGGCGGCCCTGATCGACGGTTTGTGGTTGCGCGGCGCCCTGTCGGGAGACGCTTTCGACACGGAGCAGGCGCAACGGATCGCTTACGAATACATGGATTTCCAATTGGCCAAGCAGGTGAGTTAGAGCACACATAGACGCTCAACTCCCGAACCGCGCCAACCACTTATGCACTTGCGAGGACTTTATGGCCCGTTTCGAACTGCAAAAACTCTACATTGACGGCGGCTACTCCGACGCTGGCAGCGATGCCACTTTCGAAGCCATCAACCCGGCTAACGGTGAAGTTCTCGCCAACGTGCAACGCGCCACTAAAGAAGACGTCGAGCGCGCTGTGGTCAGCGCCGAAAAGGGCCAGAAAATCTGGGCCGCCATGACCGCCATGGAGCGTTCGCGCATCCTGCGTCGCGCCGTCGATATCCTGCGTGAGCGCAACGACGAACTGGCCGCCCTGGAAACCCTGGACACCGGCAAGCCGTACTCCGAAACCCAATACGTCGACATCGTCACCGGCGCCGACGTGCTGGAATACTACGCAGGCCTGGTGCCCGCCATCGAAGGCGAGCAGATTCCGCTGCGTGACACATCGTTCGTCTACACCCGTCGCGAGCCACTGGGCGTGGTAGCCGGTATCGGCGCGTGGAACTACCCGATCCAGATCGCCCTGTGGAAATCCGCCCCGGCCCTGGCCGCCGGTAACGCGATGATCTTCAAGCCAAGCGAAGTCACCTCGCTGACCACCCTGAAACTGGCTGAAATCTACACCGCCGCCGGCGTTCCGGATGGCGTGTTCAACGTGCTGACCGGCAGCGGCCGTGAAGTCGGCACCTGGCTGACCGAACACCCGCGCATCGAGAAAGTCTCCTTCACCGGCGGCACCGACACCGGCAAGAAAGTCATGGCCAGCGCTTCGAGCTCGTCGCTCAAGGAAGTCACCATGGAACTGGGCGGCAAATCCCCGCTGATCATTTTCGACGACGCCGACCTCGACCGCGCCGCTGACATCGCGATGATGGCCAACTTCTACAGCTCGGGCCAGGTCTGCACCAACGGCACGCGCGTGTTTGTTCCGACCGCCCTCAAAGGCGCGTTCGAAGCCAAGATCGCCGAGCGTGTTGCGCGCATCCGCATCGGCAACCCGGAAGATGCCAACACCAACTTTGGCCCGCTGGTCAGCTTTGCCCACATGGAAAGCGTGCTGGGCTACATCGCCAAAGGCAAAGAAGAAGGCGCACGCGTCCTGTGCGGCGGCGACCGCCTGACCGACGGCGAATACGCCAAGGGTGCCTACGTTGCACCGACCGTGTTCACCGACTGCACCGACGACATGACCATCGTCCGTGAAGAAATCTTCGGCCCGGTGATGAGCATCCTCACCTACGACACCGAAGAAGAAGTGATCCGCCGCGCCAACGACACCGACTTCGGCCTGGCCGCTGGTTTGGTGACCCGCGACCTGAACCGCGCTCACCGCGTGATTCATCAGTTGGAAGCCGGTATCTGCTGGATCAACGCCTGGGGCGAGTCCGACGCGAAGATGCCGGTGGGTGGCTACAAGCAGTCGGGTGTTGGCCGTGAAAACGGGATCAGCTCGCTGAACAACTTCACCCGCATCAAATCGGTACAGGTTGAGCTGGGCGACTACGCCTCGGTGTTCTAAAACCTGATTGAGCCTGGCATGGCCCATGTGGCGAGGGAGCTTGCTCCCGTCGGGCTGCGAAGCAGCCCCATGCCAGGTACCGCAGTTCTTTCAGACAGAACTCGAGCGCTGACTTTGCGACTGCTGCGCAGTCGAACGGGAGCAAGCTCCCTCGCCACAAAAGCAGCCTGAACCAACTTTCACGAGGGTGCATTCAATGTCCCAAGAATACGACTACATCATTGTGGGTGCCGGCTCCGCCGGTAACACCCTGGCGACCCGTCTGACCGAAGACGAAGGCGTCACCGTTTTGCTGCTGGAAGCCGGCGGCCCGGACTACCGTCTGGATTTCCGTACCCAGATGCCCGCCGCCCTGGCGTTCCCGCTGCAAGGCCGTCGCTACAACTGGGCCTACGAAACCGATCCAGAGCCACACATGGACGGCCGCCGGATGGAATGCGGTCGCGGCAAGGGCCTCGGCGGTTCCTCGCTGATCAACGGCATGTGCTACATCCGCGGCAACGCGATGGACTACGACAACTGGTCGAAACTCCCGGGCCTGGAAAACTGGACCTACCTCGACTGCCTGCCGTATTTCCGTAAAGCCGAAACCCGCGACATCGGCCCGAACGACTATCACGGTGGCGAAGGCCCGGTCAGCGTGACCACGCCCAAGGCCGGCAACAACCCGCTGTTCCACGCGATGGTTGAAGCAGGCGTACAGGCCGGCTACCCGCGTACCGAAGACTTGAACGGCTACCAGCAGGAAGGCTTCGGCCCGATGGACCGTACCGTGACGCCAAACGGCCGTCGCGCCAGCACCGCTCGCGGTTACCTGGACACGGCCAAGAAGCGCTCGACGCTGACCATCGTCACCCACGCGCTGACCGACAAGGTACTGTTCGAAGGCAAGCGCGCCGTTGGCGTGCGCTACCTGATCGGCGCCGCCGAAGAGCGCGTTGAAGCCCGCGCCCGCAAGGAAGTCCTGGTGTGCAGCGGCGCAATCGCTTCGCCGCAACTGCTGCAACGCTCCGGCGTCGGCCCGGCGAAACTGCTGGAAAGCCTCGATATCCCGGTGGTCCACGACCTGCCGGGCGTCGGCGAAAACCTGCAGGATCACCTCGAGCTGTATCTGCAATACGCCTGCACCCAACCGGTGTCGCTGTACCCGTCGCTGCTCTGGTACAACCAGCCGGCCATTGGTGCCGAGTGGCTGTTCAACGGCACCGGCATCGGCGCCAGCAACCAGTTCGAAGCGGGCGGTTTCATCCGTACCCGTGAAGAATTCGATTGGCCGAACATCCAGTACCACTTCCTGCCGGTAGCGATTAACTACAATGGCAGCAACGGTGTGAAAGAGCACGGTTTCCAGGCGCACATGGGCTCCATGCGTTCGCCGAGCCGTGGCCGCGTGCAGCTGAAGTCGAAGAACCCGCGGGAATACCCGAGCATCCTCTTCAACTACATGGCCACCGAACAGGACTGGCAGGAATTCCGCGACGGCATCCGCCTGACCCGTGAAATCATGCAACAGCCGGCACTGGATCAATACCGTGGCCGCGAAATCAGCCCGGGCATCGACGTGCAGACCGACGAGCAACTGGATAAATTTATCCGCGAGCACGCCGAGACCGCGTTCCACCCGTCCTGCTCGTGCAAGATGGGCACCGACGAGATGGCCGTGGTTGACGCTGAAGGCCGTGTGCATGGCATGCAGGGTTTGCGCGTGGTTGATGCCTCGATCATGCCGATCATCACCACCGGTAACCTGAACGCGCCGACGATCATGATCGCCGAGAAAATCGCCGACAAGATCCGTGGCCGCAAGCCACTGCCGCGCAGCACGGCGGACTACTACGTAGCGGGCGACGCGCCGGTGCGTGGCAAGCCGATGCGTGAAGTGGGTCCTACCGCGCAGTAACCGATACACCGAGGTGCCTGCATCGCAGGCAAGCCAGCTCCCACATTTGACTGTATTCACAAACCAAAAATGTGGGAGCGGGCTTGCCCGCGATGAGGCCCTGTCTGACACCGCAAGACCTCCCGCCTGCCTACACTTTCCTTGATCCGCTCCCCGCCCCAGGCCTACTCTGTTTGCCTGCCCGCGCCGAGCCGCCCACAAGGAAGGCCCCATGTTCGACCACCACGCCACACTCAAAAAGCAGTTCAGTGCCCTGCGCACCACCGCCGAATTCTTTTCCCTGCGCTATGTCCGCGAGTCCGGCCAGTACCTGTCGGTACGCAAGAATGTCGCCGAGCCGCCCAGCCTGAGCCAGGACGAAGGCGTGATGCTCACCGTGCGCCTCAACGGCGTCGAAGCCTACGCCGCCACCCACGATATTTCCCTGGCCGGCCTGCAAGCCGCCCTTGAGCGCGCCGAACAGCAAGCTCGGCGGATCTTGCCCCACGCCCTGCTCGACCTGCGGGACCAGCCGGTGTCCAGCGACATCGCCGACTACCTGTCGCCGAACCTCGACCAACCCTTCCCGTCCCTGAGCGATTGCTACCAACTGCTCGGCGCCGAATCCGCCGCCGTGCCCAAGGACGAGCGCCTGGTGAACTGGGAAGTGAGCCTGGGCATCACCCACGTCGAACAGATCTACCTCAACAGCGCCGGCGCCGAACTGCGCCAGGCCCAGCGTTTTGTATTCCCCGGCGTCAACGTCACCGCCTACGACGGCAACGACAGCCAGACCCGCACCCTGGGCGGCACCAACTTCGGTCAGCAAGGCGGCTTTGACGTGATCAGCCGCTTCGGCCTGGTGGGCGCGGCCCCGAAAGTCGCCGACAGCGCGCTGCAATTGCTGTTGGCACCCAACACGCCCAACGGCCAGCGCGACCTGCTGCTGATGCCCGACCAGATGATCCTGCAGATCCACGAATCCATCGGCCACCCGCTGGAACTGGACCGCATCCTGGGCGACGAGCGCAATTACGCCGGCACCAGCTTCGTCAAAGCCAGCGACTTCGGCCACCTGCAATACGGCTCCAGCCTGCTCAACGTGACCTTCGACCCGGACATTCCCGAGCAGCTTGCCAGCTACGGCCATGACGACGACGGCACCAAGGCCACCAAGCAGTTCCTGATTCGCGAAGGCCTGTTGCTCAAACCGTTGGGCGGAGCACTGTCGCAATATCGCTCCGGTATGCAAGGCGTGGCCAACAGCCGCGCCTGCAGCTGGAACCGCGCGCCGATCGACCGCATGGCCAACCTCAACATCGAGCCCGGCGACCAGAGCATGGCGCAGCTGATTGGCGGTATCGAGAACGGCATCCTGATGTCCACCAATCGGTCCTGGTCGATTGACGATGCGCGCAACAAATTCCAGTTCGGCTGCGAGTGGGGCCAGTTGATTGAAAACGGCGAGCTCAAAGGCGTGGTGAAGAACCCCAACTACCGCGCCATTTCTGCGCAGTTCTGGCGCAACCTCAGCGCCGTGGGCGATGCCGGTACCTCGCGGGTCCTGGGCACGCCAAACTGCGGCAAGGGCGAACCCAACCAGGTGATCCGCGTCGGCCATGCATCGCCGGCCTGCGTATTCAGCAACATTGATGTATTTGGAGGAGACGCCTGATGCACACATTCAAGGCGCTGGTGGATTGGCTCAAGCAGGCCATCACCGAGACAGAACAATTCCACCTCGGTTACGCGGCAGAGTCGTCCGAGTTCGTGCGTTTCAATCACGGCAAAGTACGCCAGGCCGGCCAGGTGCAGCAGGCCAGCGTGAACCTCAAGCTGATTGACGGCGGGCGCCATGCCGACCTCGGCATCACCCTGGCGGGCGAGCCGGAGCTGGACCGCCAGCGCCTGGCCGCCGGCCTGCAACAACTGCGCGAGACCTTGCCGTTGCTGCCCCAGGATCCGTACCTGCTGCTCAATCACAACGCCTGGCAAAACAAGGACCAGCAGGACCGACCGCTGCCGGACCTGGCCCAGGTGCTGGAAGCAATCAGCCAGGCCGCCGAAGGTGTGGACATGGTCGGCTTCTACGCTGCCGGCCCTATCAGCCGTGGCTTTGCCAGTTCGTCAGGCGCCTTCGGTTGGCACCAGGCCAACAGCTTCAATTTCGACTTCAGCCTGTTCCACGCCAACGGCGAAGCGGTAAAAGCCAGCTACGCCGGTAACGAGTGGGACAGCGCGGCCTTCGCCCAGCGTTTCCAGCAGGCCCGCGAGCAACTGGAATTCCTCGGCCGCCCGCTGCACCCGCTGGCACCCGGGCAATACCGCGCCTACCTGGCGCCGGCGGCCATGGAAGAGATCATCAGCATGCTCACCTGGGGCGGGTTTTCCGCACAGGCCATCGCCAGCAAGGGCAGCCCGCTGCAGCGCCTGTATGCCGGCGATCAAGCGTTGAGCCCGCTGGTGACGGTGGACGAACAGGTCAGTGGCTCCCTGAGTTCGGCATTTTCCCGTGACGGTTATCCGCGCAGTGACGTGAAGCTGATCAGCGGCGGCAAGGCCGAAGGCCAACTGGTGAATTCCCGCAGCGCCGCCGAATACGGCTTAAGCACCAACGGCGCCAGCAGCGATGAATCCCCAAGCGCGTTGCAGATGGCGGCCGGCAACCTGGCCCAGGCCGATATCCTCAAGCAGTTGGGCACCGGCCTGTACATCAGCAACCTGTGGTACCTGAACTACTCCGACCAGCCCGCCGCGCGCCTGACGGGCATGACCCGCTTCGCCACGTTCTGGGTCGAAGACGGCGAGATCAAGGCACCGGTGAGCACCATGCGTTTTGATGACAGCGTGTACAGCCTGCTGGGTTCGCAGTTGGAGGCATTGACCGCTGATCGGGAATTGCTGTTGTCGGCGAGTACGTATAGCCAGCGCAATACCTCGTCCAACCTATTACCGGGCGCCTTGGTAAAACGGCTGACCCTGACCCTTTAACTCATACGTAGCAGCTGTCGAGCGCAAGCGAGGCTGCGTCCGCGGTGTATCAGACACACCGCGGACGCAGCCTCGCTTGCGCTCGACAGCTGCTACGCACGACGCCTCCTACAGCTGAATCCATTCTCCACCTGCGATCCCTCTCTTCCTGCGCCACCCCGTTGTGGCCCATCAAAAACCTCGTTATAAAGGTTGGTGGCACCTAGCCACGTCCGCGCGGTAAAAAAACTCAAACAACACCCCGCCGTCCTCAACCCACTTGCACGCAAGTGATGCATGACCTTGCCCGGGATAGGGCAAGCTGGAGCGTTGACATGAACCATGGAAGTTTTGTCATTGAGAAGCTGTTCAAGCACTACAACGTTCACGTAGAGCAGCTTGGTAACAACCCAGAGAAAAAAACCGTGCTGTTGGTCAATGGCGCGCTGTCCACCACCCGCTCGTTCGCGCGCACCAGCAAGTGCCTGTCGGAGCACTTCAATGTGCTGATGTTCGACCTGCCGTTCTCCGGCTATTCGCGCCCGTACAACACCGACCTGGACCTTGTGACCAAGGACGATGAAGTGCAGATCCTGCGGGCACTGGTGGAGCGCTTTCAGGTCAACCACCTGGTATCTGCCTCGTGGGGCGGGATTTCCACGCTGCTGACCCTGGCCCATAACCCGCCGTCCATTGAAAGCTCGGTGGTGATGGCGCTGGCGCCCAACCTCAACCAGGCCATGCTCGAATACGTAGAACGGGTGCGCGTGCTGATCGAGGCCGATGACAAATCCGCCGTCGGCCATCTGCTGAATGAAACCGTGGGCAAATACCTGTCGCCCCGGCTCAAGCGCAACAACCACCGGCACCTGTCGACCATGGCCACCACCGAGTATCGCCAGGCACGCTTCCATATCCACCAGGTGCTGGCCCTCGGTGACGGCAACTACCTGCCGCAACTGAGCCAGATCGAAACCCCGGTGCACTTCCTCAACGGCGTACTGGACGAGTACACCCCGGCAGATGAAGCCCAACTGTTCAAAAAATACGTGGGCCGCAGCAGCTTCGCCACCGCCGAACACACCGGCCATTTGCTCGACCTGGAATCCCGCGAAGCGGCCCTGGCAGTGCACCGGGCGCTGCTCGACTTCCTGGTGGGGAAAGACGTGGCGTTGTCGGATATAGACGAAGCGCCAGTGGGAAAAGGAGCTGCCGATGGCGCATAATCGCCGACACATAGGCTGCTAACAAAAAAAGGTAACTCATGCCGAATCGCACCCCTCTCGATGCCAAGACCGCCCGCTGGCTACCCTGGGTGGTAGCGATTGCCTTCTTCATGCAGTCGCTGGATGGGACGATTCTCAACACTGCATTGCCGGCCATGGCCCGAGACCTGGCGGAGAACCCCTTGCGCATGCAAGGCGTGGTGATCGCCTACATGTTGACGGTGGCCTTGCTGATTCCCGCCTCGGGCTGGGTGGCCGATCGCTTCGGCACCAAGAAGATTTTCTTCGGCGCGATCATGCTGTTCAGCATCGGCTCATTGCTCTGCGCACTCTCCAGCACGCTGACCATGCTGGTGGGCGCCCGGGTCATCCAGGGCCTGGGCGGCGCCTTGATGTTGCCGGTGGGCAGGCTGGTGGTGCTGCGCGCCTACCCGCGTTCGGAGCTGGTGCGGATCATGGGCTTCATCACCATTCCCGGGCTGCTCGGCCCGTTGCTCGGCCCGACCATGGGCGGCTGGATGGTGCAATACCTGACCTGGCACTGGATCTTCCTGATCAACCTGCCGGTGGGCATCATCGGCTGCTACGCCGTGTGGAAATTCATCCCCGACCTGCGGGGCAGCGAGCGCACGCGGTTCGATGGCGTGGGCTTCCTGCTGTTCGGCGCGGCGATGGTGCTGATCACCATCGCCATGGAGGGCCTGGGCGAATTGCACCTGCCGCACCTGCGCGTGATGTTGCTGCTGTTCGGCGGCCTGGCGTGCCTGGCGGCGTATTGGCTGCGAGCCGGGCATATCGATAACCCGCTGTTCTCGCCGGTGCTGTTCAAGACCCGGACCTTTGCCGTGGGCATCCTCGGCAACCTGTTCGCCCGCCTGGGCAGCGGCGCCCTGCCGTTCCTGGTGCCGCTGCTGTTGCAGGTGGCGCTGGGTTACTCACCGTCGGAAGCCGGGATGAGCATGCTGCCCCTGGCGGCGGCGGCGATGTTTGCCAAGTCCATCGCCCGGCCGCTGATCGAGCGCCTGGGCTACCGCGTAGTGCTCACCGGCAACACCCTGGCGCTGGGCATCATGCTGGCGAGCATGGGCCTGGTCAGCGAACACACGCCCTACCCGTTGCTGCTCGGCATGCTGGCGATCCTGGGGGCGATCAACTCGCTGCAATTTACCGCGATGAACACCGTGACCCTGATCGACCTCGACGACGCCCAAGCGAGCAGTGGCAACAGTTTGCTGTCGGTGGTGGCGCAGTTGTCCCTGAGCCTGGGCGTGGCCTGCGCCGGTGCACTGCTGGGTGGTTTTACCGCCGAAGTGGGCAACGACGGGGTCGACACCGTGCTCGGTGCGTTCCAGCTGACCTTCGTCACTGTAGGCATCATGGCGATGCTGGCGGCGGCGATCTTCCTGCAACTGTCGCCAAAAGACGGCAAACGGGTGGTCAGCCGCGAGCACGACATCGAGCATTAACAGGCTTCTCGTCTAGAACTTGCGGGGAAAATCCTTCGGGACTGGTACACTGCGCGACATTTTGTTTTGCAGAGCCAGTCCCGTGACTACCATCGCCACCGCTTTTAATACTTTGCCCCTGTCCGCCGCCATGCTGGCTAACCTCGACTCGCTGGGTTATGTCGAGATGACGCAGATCCAGGCGCAAAGCTTGCCGGTGATCCTCAAAGGGCTGGACCTGATTGCCCAGGCCAAGACCGGCAGCGGCAAGACCGCCGCCTTCGGTATCGGCCTGTTGAACCCGATCAACCCACGCTACTTCGGCTGCCAGGCTCTGGTGATGTGCCCGACCCGCGAGCTGGCCGACCAGGTCGCCAAGGAAATCCGCCGCCTGGCCCGTGCCGAAGACAACATCAAGGTTCTGACCCTGTGCGGCGGCGTGTCCCTCGGCCCGCAGATCGCTTCCCTGGAACACGGTGCCCACGTCATCGTCGGCACCCCGGGCCGCATCCAGCAGCATTTGCGCAAGGGTTCGCTGGTTCTGGACGGTTTGAACACGCTGATCCTCGATGAAGCCGACCGCATGCTCGACATGGGTTTCTACGACGCCATCGAAGACATCATCAGCAAGACCCCGGCCCGCCGCCAGACCCTGCTGTTCTCGGCCACCTACCCGGTGAGCATCAAGCAGCTGGCCTCGAAATTCATGCGCGCGCCACAACAGGTCAAGGCCGAAGCGTTCCACTCGGACGACCAGATCGAGCAGCGCTTCTACGAGATTTCCCCGGAAGAGCGCATGGACGCGGTGACCAAGGTCCTGGCGCATTTTCGTCCGGCTTCCTGCGTAGCCTTCTGCTTTACCAAGCAGCAAGTGCAGGAAACCGTCGACCACCTGACCGCCAAGGGCATTTCCGCTGTCGGCCTGCATGGCGACCTGGAACAGCGCGACCGTGACCAGGTGCTGGCGATGTTCGCCAACCGCAGTACTTCGGTACTGGTCGCCACCGACGTGGCCGCCCGTGGCTTGGACATTGATGCACTGGACATGGTGATCAACGTCGAACTGGCCCGCGACTCGGAAATCCACATCCACCGCGTGGGCCGTACCGGCCGTGCCGGTGAGACCGGCATCGCTATCAGCCTGGTTGCACCGTCCGAAGCCCACCGCGCCCAGGCCATCGAGCAGTTGCAGAAATCGCCGCTGAACTGGGACCAGTTGGACAACCTCAAGCCTCAGAGCGGCGGCCCGTTGCTGCCGGTGATGAGCACCCTGTGCATTGCCGCTGGCCGTAAAGACAAGGTTCGCCCGGGTGACATCCTTGGCGCATTGACCGGTGACGCCGGGATTCCCGGTGCCCAGGTCGGCAAGATCGCGATCTTTGATTTCCAGGCGTTCGTGGCCGTGGAACGCGGGATCGCCAAGCAGGCGCTGCAGCGTTTGAATGACGGCAAGATCAAAGGCCGTTCGTTGCGCGTGCGCATCCTGTAAAAACACCGCGTTCCTGTTGAAGGAACCGAATCAATGTGGGAGCTGGCTTGCCTGCGATAGCATCAACTCGGTCTGACAGACAGACCGAGTCGGCTGCATCGCAGGCAAGCCAGCTCCCACATTTGATTGCATTTCAGATCAGTATTTTTTTGAGGACATTGCTGTGCGTTCGACCGAAGTTGTGATCATTGGCGCCGGCGCCGCAGGCTTGATGTGCGCGCTGACCGCCGCCGGGCGTGGGCGCAAGGTGATGCTGATCGACCACGCGAACAAGGCCGGCAAAAAAATCCTGATGTCCGGCGGTGGCCGCTGCAATTTCACCAATATGTACACCGAGCCGGCCAACTTCCTGTCCCACAACGCGCACTTCTGCAAGTCCGCCCTGGCCCGCTACACCCAGTGGGATTTCATCGGGCTGGTGGCCAAGCACGGCGTGCCGTACCACGAGAAAAAGCTCGGCCAGCTGTTCTGCGACAACAAGTCCAGCGACATCCTCGGGATGCTGCTGGATGAGTGCATCCAGGTGGGCGTGAGCATGCACCTGGACACCTCGGTGCAGGAGATTGCCAAGGTCGACAGCAGCTATCAGCTGCAAACCACACTGGGGGAATTACGCTGCGAGTCGCTGGTGATCGCCACGGGCGGCCTGTCCATTCCGACCCTGGGCGCCACCGGGTTTGGTTACCAGGTCGCCAAACAGTTCGGCCATGAACTGCTGCCCACCCGCGCCGGGCTGGTGCCGTTCACCATCACCGATCAGCTCAAGGAATTGTGCGGCGAGCTGTCCGGCACGTCCGTGGACTGCCTGGTGAGCTGCAACGACCAGAGCTTTCGCGAGAACATCCTGTTTACCCACCGCGGCCTGAGCGGGCCGGCGATCTTGCAGATTTCCTCGTACTGGGAACCCGGCGACACCGTGGAAATCAACCTGCTGCCCGACCACGACGCCCACGCCTGGCTGCAGGAGCAACAGGTGGAGCGCCCGAACAGCGAGCTGAAAACCCTGCTGGGCGAGATTTTCACCAAGAAGATGGCCAACCTGCTGGCCGAAACCTGGTTCGTTTCCAAGCCGATGAAGCAGTACACCCACGCCGAGATTGCCGACATCGCCGGCAAACTGGGGAGTTGGCAGCTGGTACCGGCGGGCACCGAAGGCTATCGCACCGCCGAGGTCACCCTGGGTGGGGTGGACACGCGGGAAGTTTCGTCCAAGACCATGGAATCCCTGAAAAGCCCCGGTTTGTACTTTATCGGGGAAGTGTTGGATGTGACCGGTCACCTGGGTGGGTTCAACTTCCAGTGGGCGTGGGCTTCCGGGTATGCCGCGGCACAATTTGCCTGATTCAAGGATGTACTCGGTCAAACTGTGGGAGCTGGCTTGCCTGCGATGAGGCCGGCACCTTCAACATCTTGATTGACTGACACACCGCCATCGCAGGCAAGCCAGCTCCCACATTGGTTTGGGGTGTTCTTGAGAGAATGCCTGTAATAAATTTTGCTGTTGGATGTGATCGCCACGCTTGCCGTGGCGTCATTACTGGCTCAATTTAGCGACATCGTCCCGGAAGACCCCAGACTTCATGTCATCGACCTCCTTCAAGCAGTCCATGCGGCGCCTTTGGGCACTGGATAAGTTCAGTTACAGCGTACGGGTATTCATCGCCCTGACCGGCAGCATGGCGCTGTGCTGGTACCAGAATGAAATGGCGCTGCTGATCCCGTTGTTCCTGGGGATTATCGCCAGCGCACTGGCCGAGACCGATGACAACTGGCAAGGCCGCCTCAACGCCCTCGCCGTGACGCTGGTGTGCTTCAGCACCGCCGCGCTGTCCGTCGAACTGCTGTTCCCCTACCCATGGATCTTCGCGATTTTCCTGGCGCTCTCAAGCTTCGGCCTGACCATGCTCGGCGCGCTGGGCGAGCGCTATGGGGCGATTGCTTCGGCCACCCTGATTCTGTCGGTCTACACCATGATCGGCGTGGACCAGCGCGGTGGCGCCGTTACCGACTTCTGGCATGAACCCTTGCTGCTGGTGGCCGGTGCTGCCTGGTACGGCGCGCTCTCGGTGTTGTGGCAGGTATTGTTTTCCAACCAGCCGGTGCAGCAGAGCCTGGCACGGCTGTTTCGCGAGCTGGGGCGTTACCTCAAGCTCAAGTCGTCGCTGTTCGAGCCGATCCGCCAGCTGGATGTGGAAGCGCGGCGCCTGGAACTGGCCCAGCAAAACGGCCGGGTGGTGGCGGCGCTGAACGCCGCCAAGGAAATCATCCTGCACCGCGTCGGCAATGGCCGCCCGGGCTCCAAGGTCAGCCGCTACCTCAAGCTGTACTTCCTGGCCCAGGACATCCACGAACGCGCCAGCTCCTCGCACTACCCTTACAACGCCCTCGCCGAAGCCTTCTTCCACAGCGACGTGCTGTTCCGCTGCCAGCGCCTGCTGCGCCAGCAAGGCAAAGCCTGCCAGACCCTCGCCGAATCGATCCAGCTGCGCCAGCCGTTCGTCTATGACGACAGCTTCGCCGAAGCCCTGGGCGACCTGAATGCCTCCCTGGAACACCTGCGCATCCAGAGCAACCCGGCCTGGCGCGGCCTGCTGCGCTCCCTGCGCGCCCTGGCGGCCAACCTCTCGACCCTGGACCGCCTGCTGGGCGACGCCGCCAACCCCGACAGCCTGGCCGATGCCACCGACAGCAGCCTGCTGGACCGTGCACCGCGCAACCTCAAGGAAATGTGGACACGCCTGCGCACGCAGCTGACGCCGACGTCCTTGCTGTTCCGCCACGCCCTGCGTCTGCCCCTGGCGCTGAGTATCGGCTACTGGATGGTGCACTTGATCCACCCGTCCCAGGGCTACTGGATCATTCTCACCACGCTGTTCGTGTGCCAGCCGAACTACGGCGCCACCCGGCGCAAGCTGGGCCAGCGGATCATCGGCACCGCCATCGGCCTGACCATCGCCTGGGCGCTGTTCGACCTGTTCCCCAACCCGCTGATCCAGTCGATGTTCGCCATCGCCGCCGGCCTGGTGTTCTTTATCAACCGCACCACCCGCTACACCCTGGCGACCGCGGCGATCACGCTGATGGTGCTGTTCTGCTTCAACCAGGTGGGCGACGGCTACGGGCTGTTCCTGCCGCGGCTGTTCGATACCTTGCTGGGCAGCCTGATCGCCGGGCTGGCGGTGTTCCTGTTCCTGCCGGACTGGCAAGGTCGACGCCTGAACAAGGTGCTGGCCAACACCCTGACCTGCAACAGCATCTACCTGCGCCAGATCATGCAGCAGTACGCCGCCGGCAAAAGCGACGACCTGGCTTACCGCCTGGCCCGGCGCAACGCCCACAACGCCGATGCGGCGCTGTCCACCACCCTGGCGAACATGTTGATGGAGCCGGGGCACTTCCGTAAGGAGGCGGACGTGGGGTTCAGGTTCCTGGTGCTGTCACACACGCTGCTCAGCTACCTGTCGGGGCTCGGTGCACACCGGGAAACCCAGCTGCCGGCCGAGATGCGCGAGCACTTGATCGAAGGTGCGGGCAAGACGCTGGCGGCGAGCATCGACGAGATCGCCACGGGGCTGGCCAACAAGCAGCCGATCGCGATCCAGAGTGATGCGGAGGAAGCGTTGGCGGTAGAGCTGGAGCAGATGCCGGATGAGATTGATGAGGGGCAACGGTTGGTGCAGACGCAATTGGCGTTGATCTGCCGGCAGCTGGGGCCGTTGCGCACCTTGGCGGCTCACCTGATCAAAGACACCAGCGAGGCCTGAATCGCTATCGCAGGCAAGCCAGCTCCCACAGTTGACCGAGTTCCACCTTTGAAGTGCGGCCAACTGTGGGAGCCGGGCTTGCCCGCGATGGGGACATTAGCCTCACTACATCCCATGCTGCTTCATCAACCGCGCATAACTGCCATCCGCCTTCATCCTGACAATCTCCCGATCAAACCCGGCAACAATCTCCTCATGCCGGGGATTTTTCAGGCTGACCAGAATGTGCAGGCTGTTTTCGCTCAGCGGCACCGGCAAGAACTCCACCGCATTGCGCACGGTGGCCGATTCCCGAGCCAGGTAGTAGCGGGCAACGAACTCATCCTCCACCGTCAACCGCACCCGCTGCGCCGCCAGCATGCGCACGGCCATGGCGAAGTTATGCACCGGGACTTTCTGCAATTGCGGATCGGCATCGAACGCCGCCGAGTAGGCGTAACCGCGCACCACTGCGATGGGGTAGTCGTGGAGTTGCTGCAGGTTTTGGTACTCGATGGAATCGTCACGGCGCTTCAGAAACAACACCCGGTTGAGCAGATACTCGTCAGAAAACTGCCCCAATTGCGTACGCGCATCGTCGTACCAGGCATTGACCAGCACATCGTACCGCCCATCGCCCACGCCCATCAGCGCCCGGGCCCAAGGCACCTGTTCAAACTCACTGGCGTAGCCGGCGCGGGCCAGGGCGGTGGTCACGATGTCGGTGGCCAACCCGCCATTGACCAGGGTGGAGTCAGTAAACGGCGGCCAGGCATCCGCCACCAGGCGCAAGCGTTCTGCCGCCGCCGTCTGGGCCAGCAACAACAAACCGATCAAAGCAACGGCACGAGAAAATCGCGGCATGCTCAAGTCCTTGGCGGGCATTCTATGGCCTGACCCCGGGGGCAAACCCGAGGATTTAACAGTAGCTCATCAATGAGCCTGCCCTGCAGATTACACAAAGAAGACAGCCGCGAATGCACTGAATGATGGCAAATTGACGCCACTCACAAAAAATCGCAATTTAGACACTCGTCGCCTGCACGCTTACTATCCTGAGCAGACAATTAGCCGAGAGAACACCATGACAGTCGAATGGGTCTGCAAACACCACAGTGACCTGGGCAAGGAGCAGCTCTACGCCATTTTGCGCCTGCGTTCGGAGGTCTTCGTCGTCGAGCAGAAATGCGTGTACCAGGACATCGATGGCCAGGACCTGGACGGTGACACCCATCACCTGATGGCCTGGGATGACGGTCAGTTGCAAGCCTACCTGCGCCTGCTTGACCCTGAATCACAGGGCGGCGATGTGGTGATTGGCCGGGTGATTGTCGCGCCGGGCGCACGGGGCACCGGGCTGGGCCACCAGATGATGGATGAGGCCCTCCGGCAGGCCGAGAAGCAATGGCCTGAGGTGCCGATCTATCTGTCGGCCCAGGCGCATCTGCAGGGTTATTACGGGCGGTACGGGTTTGTGGTGGCGGGTGAGGAGTACCTTGAGGATGACATTCCACATATAGGCATGCGCCGCGCTTAGAACGCCATCGCGGGCAAGCCCGGCTCCCACATAAGCACTCGATCAACTGTGGGAGCCGGGCTTGCCCGCGATGGCGTCGGGACAGGCAACCGGTGTCTCAGGGGTAACCCAACACCTGTTTAATGCTCGCCAGGTTCGCCTCGATCCAGCGCCGATCAATTGCGCCCCAATCACGAATCCGATAGCGCCCGGCATGATTGCGAGCGCCATCTTCCTGTTCAAACTCACACACAATGTCCAGGTCCGCCAACGCCGCAATCGTGTCCTGGGCGGTGCGCCGAGGCATGCCCGTGGCCTCGGTCAGCGCCGGGACGCTGCTGGCCAACTGGCTGTCGATCAGGTACGCCACGTACAGGCGCCGGTAGAAGCTGCTTTTGGTCTTGCTCACATCCATGCTCGATCGCCTTTGAAGGTCAGGGCTTGCCCTGCAGGTCCCGCCAGGTCAGGTACACCCGCAGGTCGAATTCCACCTGATGGTAGCCCGGCAACATGTATTCACAGAGTTTGTAGAACGCCTTGTTGTGGTCCGATTCCTTGAAGTGCGCCAGTTCGTGGACCACGATCATCCGCAGAAACTCCGGCGCGGCTTCCTTGAACAGCGAGGCGATGCGGATTTCTTTCTTCGACTTGAGGTTGCCCCCCTGCACCCGGGAGATGGTGGTGTGCAGGCCAAGGGCGCGGTGGGTCAGGTCCAGGCGGTTATCGAACAACACTTTGTCGATGGCCGGCGCGTTGCGCAGGTGTTCCTGCTTCAGGGCCTGGGCGTAGCTGTACAGGGCTTTGTCGCTCTGCACGCCGTGCCGTTCAGGGTAGCGCTGCGTCAGGTAGTCGCCCAGTTGGTCCTTGGCAATCAACTGGCGCACTTGTTCCTGCAATGCTGCGGGGTAGGCCTGGAGGTATTTCAGCGCGGTCATGGGGTCAACAACGGGTATTTGAATAGGCGCCAGTGTAGCGAATTCAGCGTAGCGCTGCGCGCAGGCGCCAGTTGGCGATTTCATCGGCCATCAACGGCGGCGCCACCTGCGGTCCCTGGATGAACTGACAGCCGTTGGCTTTGAGCCATTGCGCCTGCTCCTGGGTCTCGACGCCCTCGGCAATCACCAACAGGTCGAAATGCCGGCAGAGTTCGATAATGCTCTTCGCCATCGCCGCATCCCGGGAAGAGCCGGGCAGCCGTGCAATCAGCTTGGGGTCGAGCTTGAGGGTGTCGAACTCCAGGTCCCGCAGGTGGGCCAGGGAGCAGTTGCCCGCGCCGAAATCATCGAGGGCAATCCGCACGCCGGCCTGGCGCAACAGCTTGAGCTGCTTGGTGGACTCTTCCAGGTTGTGCATCAGGCTTTCTTCGCTGACCTCCACCTCAAGCTGGCGGCCTTGCAGCCCATGTCGCTCCAGCACCTGCTGCAGCTGGCCAGCCAGGTTCGGCATGTTGAACTGGCTGCTGCTCAAGCTCACGCTCAGCACCAATTCATCACTGAACACGGCCTTCCATGCCTGCCGCTGGGCGGCCACCTGCTGGTAGATCCAGGTGCTCAACTGACTGATCAGCCGCGCCTCTTCCAGCAACGGCAAAAACAGCCCCGGCGGCACATCGCCGACACTCGGATGCTGCCAGCGCAACAGCGCCTCCACGCCCCGCAGATGGCCGTCGTGCAACGACACCTGCGGCTGGTACACCAGGGTGAAATCCTTGCTCTCGATGGCGCTGCGCACGCTGTCTTCGAGCATCAGCCGCGAGCGGGCCCGGCCATTCATTTCCTGATCGTAATAACGATATTGCTGACGCCCGGCGCGCTTGGCTTCGTACATGGCGACGTCCGCCGCCCGCAGCAGGCCATTGAGGTCCGAGCCGCAGTCCGGGAAGGTGGCGATGCCGATACTGACGCCGAGCATCACATCCAGGCCGTCCACCTGCTGACAGATCGACACCCGTTCGATCAGTTTTTCCGCAATTTTCGCCGCCTGCTCCGGAAATTCCAGCTCCAGCAGTGCGGTGAATTCATCGCCGCCCATGCGCCCGAGAATGTCGTAGGAACGCAGGCACGCCTTCAACTGCTCCGAGACCCAGCGCAACACCCGGTCACCGGCGTCGTGCCCCAGGGAATCGTTGACCCGCTTGAACCCGTCCAGGTCCAGGTACAGCAGCACCAGCGACTGCTCGTTACGCTCACTGCGCAACAGCACATTGTCTACCGCCTGGTGAAACCCACGCCGGTTGAGCAGGCCGGTCAGCGGGTCGGTGACCGCCTGGAACTCCAGCTGCTGATGCAGGTGGCGCACCTCGGACATGTCCAGCACGGTGACCACCATGGCTTTCTGCTCGGCCGGCAACGGCGCGCACGACATGGCCACCGGCAGTTGCTGGCCCGGCGCGGTGCGCAGGATCGCATCGTGCAGGCGCCAGGTTTCGCCGCGCTTGTAGCCTTCATACAAGGCCGAGTCGGCCCAGCCGGGCACATGGGGTTTTTGCAGGAACCCAAGGAACTCGGCGCCCTGAATCTGCGCCACCGGCGCATTCAGCAAACGCGAAATGGCCGGGTTGGCGTAGCTGATCACTCCGTCTTCGCCCACCACCAGGATGCCTTCGGCGGCGTTGTCCAGCACCGAGGCATTGAAGGCCCGGGCCGACTCCAGGTCATGGCTCAAGCGCTGCAAGGCACGGCGGTTGCGCTGGTGCTCCAGCAGGGCATGGACCTTGGGCTTGAGGATATTGGGGTCGAAGGGTTTGAGCAGATAGTCGATGGCGCCGCTGGCATAGCCCTCCAGCATCGCCGCCGGCGACTGGGCGTGGGCGCTGAGAAAGATGATCGGGGTCATCTGCGTGCGCTGGCTGCCCCGCATCAGGCGGGCCACCTCGAACCCGTCCATGCCGGGCATCATCACATCCAGCAACACCAGGTCGACGTCATGCTCCAGCAGCAATCCCAGGGCTTCAACCCCGGACGCTGCGGTTACCACATACCAGTCTTCACGCTGCAATAGCGCACGCATGCTGATCAGGTTTTCGGGATAGTCATCGACCACCAAAAGCACTGAACAACCATCGCGGGGCTTGATTGGAGCGCATTCCATTGCTGCTTCTCTGTCGTCGGCGTCACTCCGGTCATTTTTGCGACAAAACCGGATAAACAATAAGGACTCACTCTAGCCCCGGATCCCTTAAAGCAGAAGCCATGACGGTGCCATCATGACGCCAAAGTTCAGGCAACCGACTAACGGTCGGTGTCTACAGCCCGCGATTTACGGGAAACATGGCTTTTTGACATTTACCTGGCGCCAACAAACCGCCACAAAATCATTAACAATCCATTTCCAGCCACCTATAAAGAAAGTGCCAGCTCTCGAGCCGCAACCTTCTCTCCCTGTTTAAGGCGCTTTCAATGATTGATCTGTCCACCTGGAACCTGAGCATCCCCGTCGGCTCCCCGCCCTCGACCATCGACACCCCGAAACTGCTCAGTGGGTTCAAGGACCAATACTTTCAGGCCGAAGGCAGCAGTGTGCAGTTCTGGACCCCGGTCACCGGCACACGCACCGAAAACGCGGTTTACCCCCGCAGCGAACTGCGGGAAACCTACGCCGATGGCCGCCTGCGCAACTGGCTCTACAGCGACGCCGACAACTTCCTGCGCGCCACGTTGGCGGTGAACCAGGTGCCGTCGTCCGGCAAGATCGTCATCGGTCAAATCCACGCCTATGACAGCCAGAAACCGCTGATCAAGGTCGAGTATCAGTACAAGGAAAAAACCCAGACCGGCAACATCGTCGCCAAGGTGCGCATGCGCCCCACTGAAGATGAAGGCCGGGTGATCATCGTTGCCGAAAACGTACCGCTGGACCGCAACTTCACCTACGTCATCCACCTGAATAAAGCCGGCCTGTTGAGTGTCGACGCCGCCAGCGGGCAATGGAACGAACGCATTGGCGCGGCGTGGGGCAAGCAACCGCTGTACTTCAAGGCCGGCGCCTATGTGCAGGACAACAGTGGCAACAGCAAGGAAGGCGCCCGGGTGACGTTTGCCAAACTGGACATTGACCACGACTGACGCTGATTCGCTTCAGCGACCGGTCCCACGACGCTTTAGGACAGAACCGCGACCCAGGGTCTCGACTTTCTTGTAGGACAATCCGAGTATGGCGCCGCGCACGCGCACTACCCCCTATAAGAAAGTCATGGAGACTGCCCAATGCCCTTTTCCCGCACCCTGCTCGCCCTCTCTCTGGGCATGGCTCTGCTGCAAAACCCGGCCTTCGCCGCCCCGCCACTCTCGATGGCCGACGGGGTGGCCCAGGTCAATATCCAGGACAGCAATGCCTGGGTCGAAATCAACAAAGTCGCCTTCGAAAACAACATCCGCACCCTGCAAGCCAGCCTCGCCGACAAATCGAAAATCTGCGCCGTGCTCAAGGCTGATGCCTACGGCCACGGCATCGGTTTGCTGATGCCTTCGGTGATCAAACTGGGCGTGCCCTGCGTCGGCATCGCCAGCAACGAAGAAGCCCGCGTGGTCCGTGAAAGCGGCTTCAAGGGCCAACTGATCCGCGTACGCACCGCCGCCCTGAGCGAACTGGAAGCCGCGCTGCCGTACAACGTCGAGGAAATGGTGGGCAACCTGGACTTCGCCGTACGCGCCAGCCTGATCGCCGAAAACCACGGCCGCCCGCTGGTGGTACACCTGGGCCTGAACTCCAGCGGCATGAGCCGCAACGGCGTGGAAATGACCACCGCCCAGGGCCGCCGCGACGCCGTAGCGATCACCAAGGTGCCGAACCTGCAAGTGAAGGCGATCATGACCCACTTCGCCGTCGAAGACGCCGCCGACGTGCGCACCGGCCTCAAGGCGTTTAACGAGCAGGCCAACTGGCTGATCAACGTCGCCCAGCTCGACCGCAGCAAGATCACCCTGCACGCCGCCAACTCCTTCGCCACTTTGGAAGTGCCCGAGTCGCGGCTGGACATGGTGCGCCCGGGTGGCCTGCTGTTTGGTGACACCGTGCCGTCGTTCACCGAATACAAGCGGGTGATGCAGTTCAAGTCCCACGTGGCTTCGGTCAATAGCTATCCGAAGGGCAACACCGTGGGTTATGACCGCACCTACACCCTGGCGCGGGATTCGAAACTGGCGAACATCACCGTGGGTTATTCCGACGGCTACCGCCGCGCGTTTACCAACAAGGGCGTGGTGCTGATCAACGGCCATCGCGTGCCGGTGGTGGGCAAGGTGTCGATGAACACGCTGATGGTGGACGTCACCGACGTGCCGACCGTGAAGAGTGGCGACGAGGTGGTGTTGTTCGGCAAGCAAGGCGCGGTTGAGACCAGCCAGGCGGAAGTTGAAGACATCAACGGGGCGTTGCTGGCGGATCTGTATACGGTGTGGGGTAACTCGAATCCGAAGGTGTTGGTGGAAAACTAAGTCCCCACCTATGCGTAGGTATCGTCCTATAGGACCTGCGGATCGTTCGGTGATTAACACAATCGCTTAAACACCACTTATCCCTGTGGGAGCCGGGCTTGCCCGCGATGGCGGTGTATCAGTCACAGAATAAGTTGGCTGACCCACCGCCATCGCGGGCAAGCCCGGCTCCCACATGGGTTCGGTGTGTCCTACAGGGCCGTTGCGGTGAATCGGGGCGCCGCTTCACCCCTTGCACCGAAACAGCCACCGAATACCCCGTACTCCTGATCGACAGCGAAGCTCCGCTACCGGACCTGAACGCCTGCCTGCGCGAACGCCTCAACACCGCCCGCATCCTGGTGCAGGACGTTAGCGACGTATTCCGCGTGATCGAATACCGCGGCTTCGACACACCCACAGTCGCCTGACCAGATTTCAGCCACAAAAAAGCCCGCATCGCTGCGGGCTTTTTCATTAACGCGTAGGGCTTAGTTGACCTTGGCGTTCAACTCACCTTTCAGGTAACGCTGGTACATCGCTTCCAGCGAGATCGGCTTGATCTTCGAAGCGTTGCCTGCAGTACCGAAGGCTTCGTAACGCGCGATACACACGTCACGCATCGCAGTCACGGTAGCGCCGAAGAATTTACGCGGATCAAATTCGCTCGGGTTGGTGGCCATCAGGCGACGCATCGCACCGGTGGATGCCAGACGCAGGTCGGTGTCGATGTTGACCTTGCGCACGCCGTACTTGATGCCTTCAACGATTTCTTCAACCGGCACGCCGTAGGTTTCTTTGATGTCGCCGCCGTACTGGTTGATGATCGCCAGCCACTCTTGCGGTACCGAGGAAGAACCGTGCATCACCAGGTGGGTGTTAGGGATGCGTTTGTGGATTTCCTTGATGCGGTCGATCGCCAGCACGTCGCCGGTAGGTGGCTTGGTGAACTTGTAGGCGCCGTGGCTGGTGCCGATGGCGATGGCCAGGGCATCAACCTGGGTCTTCTTGACGAAGTCGGCGGCTTCTTCCGGGTCGGTCAGCATCTGGCTGTGATCCAGCACGCCTTCGGCGCCGATGCCGTCTTCTTCACCGGCCATGCCGGTTTCCAGGGAACCCAGGCAGCCCAGCTCGCCTTCGACCGAAACGCCGCAGGCGTGAGCCATGGCCACGGTTTGTTGGGTAACACGTACGTTGTATTCGTAGTCGGTCGGGGTCTTGCCGTCTTCACCCAGGGAGCCGTCCATCATCACCGAGCTGAAGCCCAACTGGATGGAGCGCTGGCACACGTCAGGGCTGGTGCCGTGGTCCTGGTGCATGCACACCGGGATGTGCGGGAATTCTTCGATCGCGGCGAGGATCAGGTGACGCAGGAACGGAGCACCGGCGTATTTGCGCGCACCGGCCGAAGCCTGGACGATCACTGGAGAGTCAGTCTTGTCAGCGGCTTCCATGATGGCGCGCATCTGCTCAAGGTTGTTGACGTTGAAGGCTGGAACGCCATAGCCGAATTCGGCTGCGTGGTCCAACATCTGGCGCATGCTGATAAGTGCCATTGTGAGTCTCTCTCCCGGTCGAGGGTCGTTAATCGTGCAAGCCTGCCGTAGCGGCGGCTGCTATTCAAGTTATTGAAGGTCAGGCTTTCAAAGCCTGGCCTGCTGAATCGTTATTGCTGTCAGGCGACTGACGCTATCGCCGGCAAGCCGGCTCCTACAGCTGATCGCGGCGTGTTATTGAGCTTTACAGCCACGCCCGATCAAATCATCGGTGGCAACCCAGTAAACCAGGCCTTCCTCACCTTTTGTGTGAAACGCCAACTGGCCGTCGCTGTACAGCACGCCCGAGGCCGCCACTTCCTGCTTGAGGCGGTAAACCTGGTCCGAACCACCCAGGCGTACATCCACCTGCGTGCGGGCCTGGTCGGCAAAGCGCCAGTTGACTTGCGCCTGGCTGTCACACGTCCAGGTGGTCCACTTGTCCGCTGGCTCGGCCTGCTTGCTGAACATGTTCAGGTTGGTGCATCCGGCCAATAAAGCCAGTGCTGCCAGGGCGAAAACGCCTTTCATTGCCAATCCTCAAGCGGCGACCTGGGGCCACCGCTGCTGTCGGTTATTGAATCAGACCCGTCAAGGGCAACCCTGTTCCTGACCTTTGGGCGGGGAATCGTATTTCTCCAACCCGTCGGGCCCGATGCGCTTGTTGATCACCGGCATGGTTTCGGCTTGCCAGTCAGCCTGGTAGCAACTCTTTTGCCGCGCCGCCCCGGCCTTTTCAGACTCCGGCGGCGTTTTCGGCGCGCTGCCGCAGCCGGCCAACAGGCCTGCTGCGATCACCAGTGCCAACGACTTGATCATCGGAATGCTCCTTTTCCTCAGCAAGTGCCTTAGCCCTTGGCCCGGCTTTCCAGCACTTCTACGGCCGGCAGTACCTTGCCTTCGACGAATTCGAGGAACGCACCACCACCGGTAGAAATGTAGGATATCTGGTCAGCAACGCCATATTTATCGATGGCCGCCAGGGTGTCGCCACCACCGGCAATCGAGAAGGCCGAGCTTTCAGCGATGGCGTGGGCCAGCACTTTGGTGCCGTTGCCGAACTGGTAGAACTCGAACACGCCCACCGGACCGTTCCACAGGATGGTCTGGGACGATTTCAGCAGTTCAGCGAAGTTCGCTGCAGTTTGCGGGCCGATATCCAGGATCATGTCGTCGGCGGCCACGTCAGCGATCAGCTTGACGGTGGCTTCGGCGCTTTCCGCAAATTCCTTGGCCACTACCACGTCCACCGGCAGCGGTACGCTGACCTTGGCGGCGATGGCGCGGGCGGTTTCCAGCAGGTCCGGCTCGTACAGCGATTTGCCCACCGGATGGCCGGCAGCGGCCAGGAAGGTGTTGGCAATGCCGCCGCCGACGATCAGTTGGTTGCAGATCTGGCTCAGGCTGTTGAGTACGTCGAGCTTGGTGGACACCTTGGAGCCGGCAACGATGGCGGCCATCGGTTGGGCCGGAGCGCCCAGGGCCTTGCCCAGTGCGTCCAGTTCAGCAGCCAGCAACGGGCCAGCTGCGGCGACTTTGGCGAACTTGGCCACGCCGTGGGTCGAACCCTCGGCACGGTGAGCGGTGCCGAAGGCGTCCATCACGAACACGTCGCACAGGGCAGCGTATTGCTGGGCCAGTTCGTCGCTGTTCTTTTTCTCGCCCTTGTTGAAGCGCACGTTTTCGAACAACACGATGTCGCCAGCCTTCACGTCCACGCCGTTCAGGTAGTCGGCCACCAGCGGCACGTCGCGGCCCAGGGCCTTGCTCAGGTACTCGGCCACAGGCTTGAGGCTGTTTTCTGCCGAGAACTCACCTTCGGTCGGGCGACCCAGGTGGGAGCAGACCATCACAGCCGCGCCTTTTTCCAGGGCCAGCTTGATGGTCGGCAGCGAGGCCAGGATTCGCGCATCGCTGGTGACAACACCGTCCTTGACTGGGACGTTGAGGTCTTCGCGGATCAGTACGCGCTTACCTTGCAGATCGAGGTCGGTCATCTTCAACACGGTCATGGGTGGCAATTCCTGAGAGTCTTTGAATTAGAGAGCGGATTTTGGGGAAGCGGTTTGCAGGTAGTGATCAGCCACGTCCAGCATACGGTTGGCAAAACCCCATTCGTTGTCGAACCACGCCAGGATGTTCACCAGCCGTGGGCCGGAAACGCGGGTCTGGCTGGCATCGACGATGGCCGAATGCGGGTCGTGGTTGAAATCACAGCTGGCGTGCGGCAACTCGGTGTAGGCCAACAGGCCTTTGAGCGGGCCGCTGGTGGCGGCGTCGCGCAGGATCCGGTTGACCTCGCCGGCGTCGGTGTCGCTGACGGTTTGCATGGTGATATCCAGGCACGACACATTTACCGTCGGTACCCGTACGGCTTTGGCCTGGATTCGCCCGGCAAGTTCCGGCAACAGTCGCTCGATACCGCGGGCAAGCCCGGTAGACACCGGAATCACGGACTGAAACGCCGAACGGGTACGGCGCAGGTCTTCGTGGTGATAGGCATCGATCACCGGCTGATCGTTCATCGCCGAGTGAATGGTGGTGATCGACACATATTCCAGGCCGATCGCCTGGTCCAGCAGGCGCAACAGCGGCACGCCGCAGTTGGTGGTGCAGGAGGCGTTGGACACCAGCAATTCGGCGCCGGTCAGGCAGTCCTGGTTCACGCCGTAGACGATGGTGGCGTCGACATCCGCCTCGCTGGCCATCGGCTGGGAGAACAATACCCGTGGCGCGCCGGCGTCGAGAAAACGCTGGCCATCGGCACGGGTGTGATAGGCACCGGAGCATTCCAGCACCAGGTCGACGTCCAGCGCCGCCCAGTCAATGCCTTCGGGGGTGGCACTGCGCAATACCTTCACGCAGTTGCCATTAATATGCAGACAGTCGTCCTCGACCCGCACTTCGCCGGGGAACCGCCCGTGGGTGGAGTCAAAGCGTGTCAGGTATTCGATGCTGGCCATGTCGGCCAGATCGTTGATCGCAACAATTTCAAACCCGGCCGCCGCCCCTCGCTCGAACAGAGCACGCAAGACGCAACGACCAATCCGGCCGTAGCCGTTGAGTGCAACTTTGTAAGGACGCGGTTGAGGCATGGGGTTCTCGATCAATGTTCGTTCAGTGTTGAATGTTCCATCGCCATCGCGGGCAAGCCCGCTCCCACATTAGACCGAGATCCAAAGTGGGAGCGGGCTTGCCCGCGATAGCAACAGCACAGACAACGCAGACTTACTTAGTCTTCCAGCAGCTCTTCAGCCTGACCCAGGATGTTTTCCAGGGTGAAACCGAACTCTTCGAACAACGCTGGCGCCGGCGCCGACTCACCGTAGGTGGTCATGCCGATCACGCGGCCTTCCAGGCCCACGTACTTGTACCAGTAGTCGGCGTGAGCCGCTTCGATGGCGATACGCGCGCTGACCTGCAACGGCAGCACCGATTGCTTGTAGTCGGCGTCCTGGGCTTCGAAGACGCTGGTGCACGGCATGGAAACCACACGCACGTTGCGACCGGCGGCGGTCAGCTTGTCGTACGCCTGAACCGCCAGGCCCACTTCGGAACCGGTGGAGATCAGGATCAGCTCCGGCTCGCCGATGCAGTCTTTGAGCACGTAGCCACCACGGCTGATGCCTTCGATCTGCGCCGCGTCGCGGGTTTGATGCTGCAGGTTCTGACGGGAGAAGATCAGCGCCGAAGGGCCGTCCTTACGCTCGATCGCATGCTTCCAGGCCACAGCCGATTCGACCGCGTCCGATGGGCGCCAGGTGTCGAGGTTCGGCGTGGTACGCAGGCTGGTCAATTGCTCGACCGGCTGGTGCGTCGGGCCGTCTTCGCCCAGGCCGATGGAGTCGTGGGTGTAGACGAAGATCACACGCTTCTTCATCAACGACGCCATGCGTACCGCGTTACGCGCGTACTCCATGAACATCAGGAAGGTCGCGCCGTAAGGCACCAGGCCGCCGTGCAAGGCAACACCGTTCATGATGGCGCTCATGCCGAACTCGCGTACGCCGTAGTACATGTAGTTGCCGCTGGCGTCTTCCGCCGAAACACCTTTGCAACCTTTCCACAGGGTCAGGTTGGAACCGGCCAGGTCGGCCGAACCGCCGAGGAACTCAGGCAGCAGCGGGCCGAACGCGTTCAGGGTGTTCTGGCTGGCTTTACGGCTGGCGATGGTTTCGCCCTTGGCTGCCACTTCGGCAATGTAGGCCGCGGCTTTTTCCGAGAAGTCGGCAGGCAGGTCACCGGCGAGGCGACGTACCAGTTCGTTGGCCAATTCAGGGAATTCGGCGGAGTAGGCAGCAAAACGCTGGTCCCACTCGGCTTCGGCAGCCAGACCGGCTTCCTTGGCGTCCCACTCGGCGTAGATGTCAGCCGGGATTTCGAACGGGCCGTGGTTCCATTTCAGCGCAGCACGGGTCAGGGCGATTTCCGCGTCACCCAGTGGGGCGCCGTGGCAGTCTTCTTTACCTTGCTTGTTCGGCGAACCGAAGCCGATGGTGGTCTTGCAGCAGATCAGGGTCGGCTGCTCGCTCTTGCGGGCGGTTTCGATGGCGGTCTTGATCTCTTCAGGATCGTGGCCGTCGACGTTGCGGATCACCTGCCAATTGTAGGCTTCGAAACGCTTTGGCGTGTCGTCGGTGAACCAGCCTTCGACTTCGCCGTCGATGGAGATGCCGTTGTCATCGTAGAAGGCAATCAGCTTGCCCAGGCCCAGGGTACCGGCCAGGGAAGCGACTTCGTGGGAAATGCCTTCCATCATGCAGCCATCACCCAGGAACACGTAGGTGTGGTGGTCGACAACGTTGTGGTTCGGGCGGTTGAATTGCGCGCCCAGGACTTTTTCAGCCAGGGCAAAACCCACGGCGTTGGCCAAACCCTGGCCCAGTGGACCGGTGGTGGTCTCCACGCCCGGTGTGTAGCCGTATTCCGGGTGGCCCGGGGTGCGGCTGTGGATCTGGCGGAAGTTTTTCAGGTCGTCGATGGTGACGTCGTAGCCGGTCAGGTGCAGCAACGAGTAGATCAGCATCGAGCCGTGGCCGTTGGACAGCACGAAGCGGTCACGGTCGGCGAACGACGGGTTGCTCGGGTTGTGTTTCAGGTAGTCACGCCAAAGTACCTCGGCGATATCCGCCATGCCCATCGGGGCACCGGGATGGCCGCTGTTGGCTTTTTGCACGGCATCCATGCTGAGGGCACGAATGGCGTTGGCACGCTCACGACGGCTGGGCATCGCTGATCTCCTGGAGTTGAATAAAAGAAACGGAAAAAAGGATCGGCATTTTCCCTCAGCCACGGCCCTCGGGGCAATGACAGATAGTCACTTGAGGGTGTTTTTCCTGTGGATTGGCTGGAGAAACCGTTCAGCACTTCGTCTATGGGTTATAGCGGCTGCTTATAACCACCGATTATCGACCAATATCAAAACTTTTTGATATTGGCCTTGCGAGGTTTTCCCACCGTCTCTAGACTGCTGCCCTATGAACTCAAGCGCACCTTCCATTCGCCCCGACGACAGCGACGAGCTAGCAGCCCTGTGCAAGGCCGGCGGCGATCCATTGCGCCTGAATGTGCTGCGTGCGCTGACCAACGATTCGTTCGGGGTGCTGGAGCTGGCACAAATCTTCGCCATCGGCCAGTCCGGCATGAGCCACCACTTGAAGGTGCTGGCCCAGGCTGACCTGGTGGCCACCCGCCGCGAAGGCAATGCGATTTTTTACCGTCGCGCCCTGCCCCACACCGAACAGTTGGGCGGCAAGCTCCACGCCGCGCTGCTGGAAGAAATCGACAGCCTGGCCCTGCCGGCTGACGTGCAGTCGCGTATCAGCCAGGTGCACGGCCAACGCGCAGCAGCCAGCCAGGACTTTTTCTCACGGGTAGCAGAGAAGTTTCGCGCCCAGCAGGACCTGATCGCCGGATTGGCGCAATACCGCGAAAGCGTGCTGGCACTTTTGGACAAGCTGAGCTTCAGTGATGAGGCCACGGCAGTTGAAGTGGGCCCCGGCGACGGCGGTTTCCTGCCGGAGCTGTCGCGGCGCTTTCACCAGGTCACGGCGCTGGACAACAGCCCGGCGATGCTGGAGCTGGCCCGCCAGTTGTGTGAGCGCGAGGCGCTGGGCAATGTCCGCCTGCAGTTGGCGGACGCCCTGAATGACACCAGCCTGCGGGCCGACTGCGTGGTGCTGAACATGGTCCTGCACCATTTCGCCGCCCCGGCAGAAGCCCTCAAGCAGATGGCGAATTTGCTGCAACCAGGCGGCAGCCTGCTGATTACGGATTTATGCAGCCACAACCAGAGTTGGGCCAGGGAGGCCTGCGGTGATCTCTGGCTGGGTTTTGAACAGGACGATTTGGCCCGCTGGGCCACCGCTGCGGGACTCGTTCCCGGGGAAAGCCTCTATGTAGGTTTACGTAATGGTTTCCAGATTCAGGTCCGCCATTTTCAGCGGCCGGCTGGCGACACTCACCATCGGTAAATATCAGGAAAACATCGAGATGAGCGAATACTCCCTTTTCACCTCCGAGTCCGTGTCTGAAGGGCATCCGGACAAAATCGCCGACCAGATCTCTGACGCGGTGCTGGACGCTATCATCGCTGAAGACAAGTTCGCCCGAGTGGCGTGCGAGACTCTGGTGAAAACGGGCGTGGCGATCATCGCCGGTGAAGTCACTACTTCTGCCTGGGTCGACCTGGAGCAGATCGTTCGTGATGTGATCATCGATATCGGCTACAACAGCTCCGACGTCGGCTTCGACGGCGCGACCTGCGGCGTGATGAACATCATCGGCAAGCAGTCCCCGGACATCAACCAGGGTGTCGACCGCGCCAAACCTGAAGATCAGGGTGCCGGCGACCAGGGCCTGATGTTCGGCTACGCCAGCAACGAAACCGACGTGCTGATGCCAGCACCGATCACCTTCTCCCACCAGTTGGTGAAACGCCAGGCCGAAGCCCGTAAATCGGGTGCGTTGCCATGGCTGCGCCCGGATGCCAAGTCCCAGGTGACCTGCCGTTATGAAGGCGGCAAAGTCGTCGCCATCGACGCAGTCGTACTGTCGACCCAACACAACCCGGACGTTTCCTACGCCGACCTGCGTGAAGGCGTCATGGAACTGATCGTCAAGCACGTGCTGCCGGCCGAACTGCTGACCAAAGACACCCAGTTCCACATCAACCCGACTGGCCAGTTCATCATCGGCGGCCCGGTGGGTGACTGCGGCCTGACCGGTCGCAAGATCATCGTCGACAGCTACGGCGGCATGGCCCGTCACGGCGGTGGCGCGTTCTCCGGCAAGGACCCATCCAAGGTTGACCGTTCCGCTGCCTACGCCGGTCGTTACGTGGCCAAGAACATCGTGGCAGCCGGCCTGGCCGAGCGTTGCGAGATCCAGGTGTCCTACGCCATCGGTGTGGCCCAGCCTACGTCGATCTCGCTGAACACCTTCGGCACCGGCAAGATCAGCGACGACAAGATCGTCAAGCTGGTGCGTGAGATCTTCGACCTGCGCCCTTACGCGATCACCACCATGCTCGACCTGCTGCACCCGATGTACCAGGAAACCGCGGCCTACGGCCACTTCGGTCGCACCCCTGAACAGAAGACCGTCGGCAACGACACCTTCACCACGTTCACCTGGGAAAAGACCGACCGCGCCAACGACCTGCGCACTGCCGCCGGCCTGTAAGCATCACGGTGTACACAACGCCCCGCCGGGTTATCCCGGCGGGGCTTTTTATTGCCGGATGATTTGCGGGCGATGTTCACGTTTTTTGGATCCAATGCTTGCAGGCCAAATAATGGCCCTCTAGAATCCGCGCCCTCCCGGGCCTTCACCTCTTACTGGATATTGCACTGCGCCTGCCCGGGAGCCATAAGCGCGCAGGCAATCGAACATTGAGGTTTTCATGCGCATTTCCACACTCGCCCCTGCCGCCCTTCTGCTCAGCCTGTTCGCCCTGCCGGCGCACGCCGACCTGAGCGCACTCAGCGGCCTGACTTCGCAACTGGGTGTGTCTGCCGGCGACTGCGAAAAACAGGGCAAAGACCTGCAAGCCAAGGTCGACGCTGCCAAAGCCAATGGCGAAGACATGAAAGTGAAGGCCATGCAGGCTGCCCTGGATCAAGTCAACAAAGGTTGCAAAAAAGTCGGCGAGTCCCAGGACAAGCTCGATGCCGGCCAGCAAAAGCAGCAGGCCAAGGCTGACAGCAACGACAAAGTGAAAGCCCTGGGCGGTCTGTTCAAGTAAGCAGAAACATCGGGTAAAAAGCCTCGCGACTGCGGGGCTTTTTTATGCCCGCAGGGATGGCATAGGCTGGGCGCCCTTTCAGAGCAAGGATGCTCATGATGATGTCGCCTATGCGCCTACTGCTTGTCTTTTTACTCAGTTTCTCGCCACTGATTGCGTGGGCACGGGAGTGCCCCGACTGGGACACCGATCACGCGCAAGCCCAGATCGCCACCCTGTCGCAACAGGTTCGCCAGTGGGATGACAGCTACCACCGGCTCGGCCAGTCATTGATCAGCGATGAGCTCTATGACCAGGCCCGCCAGCGCCTTGCCCAATGGCGCAGCTGCTTTGCCCCCTCCGTAGCAGTCACGGACAACCCGCTGGGCAGCGCACGAGGCACGATCCCCCACCCGACGCCACACACCGGCCTGGAAAAACTGCTGGACGATAACGCCGTCCAGGCCTGGCTGAGCACTCGCCAGGATGTGTGGGTGCAGCCCAAGGTCGATGGCGTCGCCGTGACCCTGGTTTACCGCAAGGGCCGACTGAGCCGGGTCATCAGTCGCGGCGATGGCCAGTTGGGGCAGGACTGGTCAGCCTCCGCCCGCCGGATTCCCGGAATCGTCCAGCAGTTGTCCGAGCCCGTTGACGTGCTGTTGCAAGGCGAACTCTATTGGCGGCTGAGGGACCATGTGCAGGCGGACGAAGGGGGCCTCGGCGCCCGCAGCAAAGTGGCCGGGCTGATGAACCGTCGGCAGTTGAGCGAGGCGCAGGCGGCCAATATCGGTCTGTTTGTGTGGGCCTGGCCCAAAGGTCCCGGAGATTTTTCCGAGACGCTGAGCCAGCTTGCGCGATGGGGGTTCACCGATAGCGGGCGCTACAGCCAGCCGATCAAGGACATCACCGATGCGGCGCATTGGCGCAGCTATTGGTACAGCCACCCACTGCCCTTCGCCAGTGACGGGGTGGTGTTGCACCAGAGCCAACGGCCGCCGGCGGAACGCTGGCGGGTCAGCGCGCCCTATTGGGCGGTCGCCTGGAAGTACCCGACGGTCAAGGCACTGGCCCATGTAAGCAAGGTGCACTTCAAGATCGGCCGCACCGGGCGCATCACTTCCATCCTGGAGCTGGAGCCGGTACTGCTCGATGACCGGAAAATCAGCCGGGTCAGTGTGGGGTCCCTGAAACGCTGGCAGGAACTGGATATTCGCCCTGGCGACCAGGTGTCCATCAGCCTCGCCGGGCAAGTCATCCCGCGCCTGGACCACGTCATCCTGCGCAGCCATTCACGGGCCGAATTGCAGGTCCCGCAGGCCAAGGACTTCCATCCGTTGAGTTGCTGGCAACTAGCCCCCGGGTGCGAAGAACAGTTGCTGGCGCGCCTGACCTGGCTGAGCGGCGCCCAGGGCCTGGCGCTGCCGCATATCGGCCGCGAAACCTGGAACAGCTTGATCCAGGCCGGTCTAATCGGTGGCTTGCTCGATTGGTTAACCCTGGATGAGGCAGAGCTTGCTAACATTGATGGCTTCGGCGAACGCAGCAGTGCGCGTTTGCTCGACAGCTTGCGCAGCGCCCGGCAGCGACCGTTCGCACAATGGCTGAAGGCCCTGGGAGTACCGCCCACGGCCCGCAACAATCTGCAAGGCGGCTGGCAAACCCTGGCCGCCAAAGACACTCAAGCCTGGCTGGCCGAAGACGGCATTGGCCCGGGCCGCGCGGCGCAACTGAGCGCTTTTTTTCGCGACCCGCAGGTGCAGGCCTTGAGTGAAACATTACGGGCCGCCGGGATAGAAGGTTTTTGACCTCCGCCCAGCGGCATACCCGGTGACGGCAGAATTCATCCTGCCCACCTGATTGCGACCTTGTTTCCCATGGAGCGTTTATGAAGTTTCTTGCACCTTTTGCCCTGCTGACCGTTGCTGCCTTCATGGCCACGCCACTGCTGGCCGCCGAGGAAGCCCCGCCACTCACCGGCTGCGCCGCCAAGCGCCAGGCCATCAGTACCCAGATCGAACAAGCCAAGGCCCACGGCAACAGCGAGCAACAAGCCGGCCTGGAAAAAGCCTTGAGTGAAGTCACCGCCAACTGCACCGACGCCTCCTTGAAGAAGGAGCGCGAAAACAAGGTGCTCGACGCCAAGCACGAAGTCAGCCGCCGTCAGGCCGACCTCGACAAGGCCATGAAAAAGGGTGATTCCGACAAGATCAACAAGCGCAAGGACAAGCTGGCCCAGTCACGCAAGGACTTGCAGGAAGCCCTGGACGAACTGGACAAGTAAGACGCCTCAGTGATCGCGGAACTGTTTATGGCACGCGGTGCAGGCATCTTCGACTTTCTGCACGGCCGGGCCAAGGTTGCTGGCCTTGTAAGGCTGGACCTGGCTGGCGATCACCAATTCACCGGTGGCCGCTTCAAGGGTTCGGGCCATTTCCTGGAAACGTGCCTGTTTCTGCCACACCTCGTCCTTGGCGCTGGTGTGGTCTTCTTCGCGCACGCTCGGGAAATGTTTCCACGGTTCATGGGACAACGCATCGAGCTTGACCGCGCCTTCGGCAAATTTGGCGCCATCGAACGGAATGCGCCCACGCAGCATGCCGCCCAGGTCTTCGCCGGTCTTGAGCATCTGCTTGAAAATCGCCTTGCGCTGGCCAAGGGGCGAGTTCGGGTCAACCCCGCCGCAGGCGGACAATGTCAGGCAGGCCAGCAATACAACGGTCAGTCTTTTAAAAGTCATGATGGCTCAAGGTCACGGGAAACGGCGGCCAGTATCCTCGCCCGGCCCGCAAAGACCAATACCCCTATTAATAATAAGGGTTGCTCGAACGCCGACCGGCGCGGGCAATCGCTTCAGGAACTATGTGTATGAATACCCGCTTTAAACCCTGGAGTCGCCGCCTGGCGTGGGCTCTGCCAATGATCGCGTTGCTCGCCGGTTGCGACACCGGCAAGGACGAGAAAGCCAAGCCTCATGCCATTGCGACCTACGTCGGCGCTACCTGGGAAAACCTGCCGGCCGTGTCGGACAGCGACCTGCAAGCCGGCTTCGAGTCCTGGCGCAGCGCCTGCCAACGGCTCAAGGCTGACCCGGTGTGGGGCACGACCTGCGCGGCATCTGCCAGCGTGCCATCAACCGCCGTGGCGATTCGTGACTTCCTCAAGGCCAACCTCGACGTCTACGGCTTGCGCTCGGCCGACAATAGCCCCAACGGCCTGATCACCGGCTACTACGAGCCGGTTTACCCCGGCAGCCTCACCGAAACGCCCACCGCCCATGTACCGGTGTTCGGCGTGCCGGACGACCTGATCATCGTCAACCTGGACAGCATCTACCCGGAACTCAAGGGCAAGCGTCTGCGCGGTCGCCTGGAAGGCCGGGTACTCAAGCCCTATGACGATGCCAGCACCATCAACCAGCAAGGTTCCACCGCCAAGCCGATCGCCTGGCTGACCAACCCGATGGACCTGCAATTCCTGCAGATCCAGGGTTCGGGCCGCATTCAGCTGGCCGACGGCCGCCAATTGCGGGTCGGTTACGGTGATCAGAACGGTTACCCGTACCGCCCTATCGGCCGCTGGCTGGTGGAGCAAGGCGAGTTGAAAAAAGAAGACGTGACCATGGGCGCCATCAGCGCCTGGGCCAAGGCTCATCCGCAGCGCATTCCCGAATTGCTGGCGAGCAACCCCAGCTACGTGTTCTTCAGCGCACGCCCCGACAGCAACGAAGGCCCCCGTGGCTCGCTGAACGTACCGCTGACGGCGGGTTACAGCGTGGCAGTGGACCGCAAGGTGATTCCGCTGGGCAGCCTGTTGTGGTTGTCGACGACGCGACCGGACGGTGCGCCGATTGCCCGCCCGGTGGCCGCGCAGGATACCGGCGGTGCAATTACCGGCGAAGTGCGGGCCGACCTGTTTTGGGGAACCGGTGATGCCGCAGGCGAGTTGGCGGGCAACATGAAGCAACAGGGGCAGATCTGGATGCTGTGGCCCAAAGGCGCGGCGCTGCCGAAAGTGCCGGATGCGCCGACAGGGAGCTGAATAACACCACTGAACTCTGTGGGAGCTGGCTTGCCTGCGATAGCATCACCTCGGTGTAACTGACACATCGAGTTGACTGCATCGCGGGCAAGCCCGCTCCCACACTTGAACAGCGTCAGGCTTTAGATCGAGACGAAGAAGAAACTCGCAATCAACGCCATCCCCACCGCCCACACCACTGACCGCAGGATCGCCCAGTCCGCCAGGTAGCAGATGATGTAGAGCAACCGGCTGGTGATAAACAGCACCGCCAGCACGTTGATCGTCACCAGCGATGCAGCGCCTGCCAAATGGGCAATGATCACCGCCGCCGCAAAGGCCGGCGTCACTTCAAAACTGTTGAGTTGCGCACTGTGGGCGCGCTTGGCGAACCCTTCAAGGGTGTCCAGGAACGCTCGCGGGTCATGGTTCTGCCGGGGCCCGAACTTGCCGCCGCTGAACTTGGCCACGCCGGTGCACAGGTACGGCAGGAAGATTGCGATCAACACACACCAGAAAGCGACTGTCATAACTCATTCCTTTTTTAGTTTTATCCGACGGTTAGAGTTTCATCACGAACATGCCGATCAGCACCAACCCACAGGCTATGAGCCGCGGGCGGCCGAAAGGTTCTTTCAGGTAACGCATGCCGAACAGCACCACCAGGATCACGCTGACTTCCCGCAGCGCGGCAGCCTCGGCAATCGAGCCCAATTGCATGGCCCAAAGCACCAGAGCGTAGCTCAACAACACGCACAACCCGACGCTCAGCCCCAGCCGCCACTGTGTGCGCCAGAACAGCACGAATGCTGCCCGTTTGCGCACCACCGCCAGCAACGGAAACGGCCAGGCGCTGATCAGCGTCAGCCACACCAGGTAATCCAGCGGGTGTGACCAACGGCGCAATGCCTGGCCATCGAGGAAGGTGTAGCAGCCGATGCACAGGCCGATCAATGCCACCACCGGCAGCATCGACCACGGCAACCGGTCACCGCCGCCACCCTGCCACAACAGGCACAGCATGCCGAACGGAATCAGCAGAATGCCGAGGATCTGCTGGGTGCTGAGCACCTCACCGGCAAACACCAGCGTCAGCACCAGCACCACCAGGGGCGACAGCCCGCGCATCAGCGGGTACACCAATCCCAGGTCGCCCACCCGATAGGCCTGGATCAGCAGGTAGCGATAGAGCAGTTCAAACAGTGCCGAGGCGATGATCCATGGCCAGATTTCCAGCGGCGGCAACGACACGAAACCTACCGCCAGCAAGACAAACAGCAACGCCACGGTGTCCATGCAGGCGATCACCAACAGGCGCTCGCCGCTGAATTTGATCAAGGTGTTCCACGTCGCATGCAGCAGCGCCGCTACCAGTACCAGAGCTGTTGCAATCACTCGTGACTCCCCAGTCAGAAACAGCAGAATTGATGCGCCATATGTCAGCACTTGTTTATACTAAAGCCAACCACGCCGCACTCAGTTGCGCAAAGACCTCTACCCATAATTTTTTGCTGCTGCCCGATCCTCATCGACCCGAGCGTGGGCATGCGTATGCCTGACGGCACTTTTCTCCATCTGCTTGCAACGTCGCCGCCTCGCTGCGGTCCACCTATCCAACTCACTACTCACTCCCCATCCAAGGACCCCGGATGCTTGAACTTGTCGCTGCGTTTATTTGCCTGACCACCCTGCTCACTTATGTGAACTACCGCTTCATCGGCCTGCCGCCCACCATCGGCGTGATGGTGACGGCGCTGATGTTTTCCCTGCTGCTGCAAGGCTTGAGCTTTATCGGTTACCCCGGCCTTGAAGAGCGCATCCAGCAGTTGATCGGCCAGATCGACTTCGGCGACTTGCTGATGAACTGGATGCTCTCGTTCCTGCTGTTCGCCGGCGCCTTGCACGTCAACCTGAGCGACCTGCGCAGCTACCGCTGGCCCATCGGCCTGCTCGCCACCTTCGGCGTATTGATCGCCACCGTAGTGATCGGCAGCCTGGCCTACTACATCTTTGCCCTGTTCGGCTGGCACGTGAGCTTCCTGTACTGCCTGCTGTTCGGCGCGCTGATTTCCCCCACCGACCCGATTGCCGTGCTCGGCGTGCTGCGGACCGCCAACGCATCCAAACCGCTGAAAACCACGATCGTCGGCGAGTCGCTGTTCAACGACGGCACGGCGGTGGTGGTGTTCACCGTGTTGCTGGGCATCGCGCAGTTGGGCGAGACGCCCACGGTCGGCGCCACTGCCATGCTGTTTGCCCATGAGGCGATTGGTGGCGTGGTGTTCGGCGGGCTGATCGGCTACATCGTGTACTTGATGATCAAGAGCATCGAGCAGTATCAGATCGAAGTGATGCTGACCCTCGCCCTGGTGATCGGCGGCTCGGCCATGGCCACCGAACTGCACGTCTCGGCGCCGATTGCGATGGTGGTCGCGGGGCTGATCATCGGCAACCTGGGCCGCAAGCTGGCGATGAACGACATGACCCGGCGCTACCTGGACGGTTTCTGGGAACTGCTCGATGACATGCTCAACGCGCTGCTGTTCGCACTGATCGGCATGGAGCTTTTGCTGTTGCCGTTCAACTGGCTGCATGTGCTGGCGGCCAGTTTGCTGGCCGTGGCAATCCTGTTGTCACGCCTGCTGACAGTGGCCCCGGCGATCCTGCTGTTGCGGCGCTGGCGCACGGTGCCTCGCGGCACCATCCGCATCCTGACGTGGGGCGGCTTGCGCGGCGGGGTTTCAGTGGCACTGGCCCTGGCCCTGCCGCTGGGCCCGGAGCGTGACTTGCTGCTGAGCATCACCTACATCGTGGTGCTGTCGTCGATCCTGTTGCAGGGCTTGAGCATCGGCAAGCTGGTCAAGCATGTGACCAAGGATGAGCCTGCTCCCGAGGCTCACCACTGAAGCCGACGGTCAAAGCGTCTGCACGACGATCTGGCTCTTCAGGTCATTGGCCATGGCCTGGATCACCGGTTTCATCTGCGCGAAGAGTTCGGCGCTGCACACCGCTTGCGGGTGGGCAAACCTGGCCGTGCGTGAAATCAGCACGGTGTTGCCCTCCCGGGAATAGGTGGCGCTGTACTCGAAGCCGGCGCCCTTGAGCGACACCGCCTTGGGCACCGCCAGAATATTGAGGGTCTTGGGAAACTCGAACCGGGCCGTCTCACGGGTCTCTCCGGAAATGCAGGTGAAGGCCTGCGTGCGGTCTTTTTCCACGGCAAAGCCAAACACCTCCTGGGCAATCCCTCCGCCCAGGCTGCTCAATGCTGGCACCCCGATCGGGCCGGGCACATTCACCAGGTTGTCCGTACGCCCCACCATCATGGCATTGAAGCTTGGGGCGTCGCTGTCGAGGGCGTCGGTTTGCAGGGTGCCGCTGCCCGCCTGGCCATAACCGTGCAAAATTTTCTGGATCATCAAATCACGGTCCGCCGGTTTCATCGATTTGATCCAGGCACGGGCAAACTCCGCGCGCCACCCTTCCAGACGCTTGGCCAGGGTAAAGTCTGCCGCACCGCTGTCATCCACCTTGAACACCAGCTCATTGGATTCCTTGCCAGCCTGGGTCGCTGGCGTATGGCCCATCTCGCCGGTACGGGTCAACAACACCGGCTTGTCCAGATCGGGGTTGGGCAGGTAACCGGCGGCCGTGCCGGTCGCGGTCGAATCCAGGAACAGGTCCAGGCTGGGGATATAGGTGATTGCGTGGTTGATCGGGCTCAACGCCGCGACCTTGGGCAAGGTGTACGCACTGCCGTAGCTGATCAGCGCCGGGGAGCTTTCAATGGCGACGGCCTTGAGCAACGCTTCAAGCAAGGCCACATGGTCCTTGCAGTCACCGTAGCGGTTTTCCAGCACCGACTGCGCAGCGTGGGGAACCACTCCGCCCGCATTGATGTACACCGCCACATACCGGATGTTCCGGCGTACCCAGTCACTCAACACCAACGCCTTGGCCCGGGGTGTTGGCAGGTTGGCCGTGAGTTGGTTCGCCAATGCGGTGATGGCCGGGGTCACTTCGACGGTAGCCCGGGCATCGTAGGCCTTGGCCAACGCCCGGTAACTCGGGAAGGTCGAGACCGCCAGGTGCTGGCCGTAATCCATGTAGGCCACGGCGCCTTGCTCGGGTCGGGTTTTTTCCGCAGGCACGTAGTCCCAGCGATACACCTTGCGCCCGGGCGCGGCCGCCGGCGTGGAAGCGTTGAATCCTTTGGCGTCGACGTACAGTGGTTTATCCGCCGGCAAATCGTAGGTGAGGTTGAACTGCTCCATCGGATAAAGGCTTGGCGATGCGGAGTCAATAAATTCGCCGGGGAACAGCGCGGTCTTGCGCACGAGCCGGTAACGCAGGGTCAGGCGATCACCCACCGCCACCTCGGGGAAGATCACCACCTTGACCCGAGAGTCCTGGAACATGGGTGAATCGGCGGAAGCCCGTTCCTGCTGTTCCTTGATCTGCTCTGCACTCACCGCCACCTTGCGTCCGTCAGGCTTTTGGGTGAACGCCTCGACAATCTCCAGCGTATCCAGAGAACGGTTGTAACTCACCGGCTGCTGCGCGCGGGACCGTATGCCACGTTCTTCGTTGATGCGCATCACGGACTCGTAGTCCTGCACATAGCTGCCGTCGGCGTTGATCACAAATGACTGAGCCATTTTCTCGACGGTCACGGAGGGGTCTGCACCCTCATCCCTGGCCTGCGCAGAACCCAACACACCTGATACCAGCACCAGCCCCAATAGCCTTCGCCATGGGAAAAGAGGGGAAGCCCGCATAAAGATCCTTCTTGATGAATGAAAAGCCGCGCCGCGACTTTGCCATTCATTTATGACGAATCGGCTTACGGCTCCTTGCTGATCTTCTGAGGGTGACGCGGGTCGGCAACCTTGCCCGGCAGGCTGCTTTCGCTGCGAATCTGCGCGTGGCTGATCAGCGCAAAGATGAAGCTGCCGCCGATGATATTGCCCGCCAGCGTCGGTCCGGCAAAGATCAGCCAGAAGTCTTTCCACGGCAACTCGCCGGCAAACACCAGGTACGACACTTCCGCCGAGCCCACCACGATGTGGGTGAAATCCCCGAGCGCCATCAGGTAGGTGATCAAGATGATGATCCAGAGCTTGGCGCTTTCCATGGACGGGATCATCCAGACCATGGTGGCAATCATCCAGCCGGACACGATGCCCTTGGCGAACATCTGCCCGGGGTCGTTTTCCATGACCTTGCGCCCGATTTCCAGGAAGGCCAGGTCGGTCTTGGTGTCGAAGATCGGCAGGTGCAGCATCACATACGCCACCAGCAAGGTGCCGCACAGGTTGCCCACCAGCACCACTGTCCACAGCCGCAACAGGCGCCCGGCATTGCCCAGGGAGGGCTTGCTCATCACCGGCAACACCGCCGTCAGGGTGTTTTCGGTGAACAGTTGCTGGCGCGCGAGAATCACCGCAAGAAAGCCTGCGCAGTAGCCAAAACTGGCAATCACCTTGAACCCTTCGCCATCCGGCAGCCGCGAGTTGAGCAAACCCATGCCCATCAAAGACAGGCCCATGGTCAGGCCGGCGGCCAGCGCCGACCACCACAGTGCCGCCACGGTACGCTCCAGTTCCTGGTCGCCTTGGGTGCGGATGATTTCGTGCAGAACCGCCGCGCGAGGCGGCTGGTTCTTGTCGACGTCGTGCTGCTCTTCCTGCGACAGGTTGGGGGTCTTGCCGTCTTTTTCAGTGGCCATGGCGTTCCTGAATCCGTTGTGTGCTTTTAGCTACGACACGCGGCGTTCAGGACTGTTCAGCCACTAAACCGCCAGGCGCCATGCCTTGGCCATTTCCACTGTCGTGGAGCGCCCCGGCTGCGACCAGGGTTTATTACGTGCCACGTAGTTTTCAACGATGTCATCGAGCGCCTGGTTGACCTGGGCCGGCGTCGTTGCCCGGCCCAGGTTGTGTTCAACCCGACGCAGCAGGGCGACATTCGAATCCGGCTGGCCCGGGCGAAACAACGAGGGATAGAGAACCTCCCGAGTGAAGTTGTCGGCGATCACCGCGATATTGCGCTTTTTCATTTCGCTGATGGCACTGGCCAGGACCCTTGAGGCGTTCTGATGCGGCGCTTGCAGCAGCTGCTGAAAATTGGGCTTGTCCGCATCATTGAGGCGAACTCCCAGCCACTCGACGTATTCCAGGCGGCTGGCCAGGGCGTCCAGGTTACGCAACGCCGACGCCAATTCAGGCGTCATTTGCAGCCGATCGCCGGTATTGGCCGACGCGACAGCCTTATCAAGCATGGCAAGCCCCTGCCGGGCTTCGTTTCGAAAACGCAGCACGTCACTGGACGCTTCGTCCTGCTCAAGTGCGTCCTTTTCGCTGGCAAGCATGGAATCGCTCATGGCCAACACAGCACCTTCAATCGAGCCGAATAAATACTGCTCCCGCACTTCAGAGCGTTTTTCCATATGGGCATTCACCGCAGCCCGTGCGAGTTCCTGCAGGTGATTCTTGACCTCCAGCGGCATGGTGAAATTGATCGTGCCGTTGAGAAATCCGCTGAAGTCACCCATCCCGGTCTTCAATGGCATAACGACCGTCTGATCCTTCATGACGTTGAGTTTCGAGGCCATCAGCTCATGATTGGCCGCGTTCGGGATCCCGAGAAACCCGTCCTTGAAACCGTCAAGGCGACTGCCGCGCACCGCCGCGGGCTCATCACCGTCGAACTTCAAGATCAGTTGTTCAGTATCGGCGAGTGCACTGGCGGGAAACGTGCGCTGGAAAAAGTCAGTGGCGGGAGTGTTGAGCAGCAGGCCGCCATCCTGAAAGAAGGTTTTCTCGCCGTTTTCCTGAAACCCATGCCCTTGCTCCTGCGGCGCCTTGAACACCACCGGCAGCGCCCCCGAAATATGCGCGGCGCGCGCGATGTCCATGTCCGGCGTGAGACTGGCATTGAACACCACCAATTGCGGTCGGCCATCGAACAAGCCGGTACCCGTGATATTGAGCTCTTTGATTGCCGGGATATGCCGGCTCAACACCTGCAAATCACCGAACGTCGTCGCGCCGCCCGCACTTAATTTGTCCGCAATCGCCAGGATTTGTGGTGTGCGCTGGTCCCTGGGCAAATCGGCAATGTGCGCCAGCACCGTCTTTCGCGACTCGTCGCGCACCAATGCCTCCAGGGGTTCGGCCTTGGAGCCAAGGCGTGGCAACACGTTAAACAAAACCTCTGCCAGGCTGCTGACCTTGCCCGCCACCTTCCCGACACTCGAGCTCGCATCCTGCAGCCAAGCGGGAATGGCGTATTTGCTGTTCAGCAGCTTGGGCAATTCAAGGCGGTCCGACAGCGTGTCGAAGCCCTTGGCCCCCATCCCACTGGCCAGAAGGGCTGCCGAAATACCGCCGGCAGATGAGCCTGAAATACTGCGGATATCCTTCAGGGCATTTCTATCTTCAAGCGCCTGGACCACGCCCGGATAGGCAATGCCCTTGGCACCGCCGCCACTGAGTACCAGTTGAGTGATCGGCGGTGGGGACAGCGTCACTTCCACAACGCCATTCGGGTAGCGACTCAACGCCAGGTTGCGTTCACCTGCGCCGTCTACCAGGGACGTTTTCGTACCTTGGGGTTGAACGGTAGCGTGGCCACTCCTTTGGACAACCGGTGCCGAGGCCGTGTCGAATGCCGCTGACAGGCCACTGCCCACGATGTCTCGGGCAGCGGCTGGCGAAGTTTGAGGGTATGAAGGCTGAGCAGGGTTTAACAGTTCCATTGTCGACTCTCTCTACAGGGTGTAGTCCTGTGTGACGAGAGAGCCTGGAACGATCCATCCGGAAGCGTCTTGCAAAACAAGTCACGCCCGCACGACGTTATTCGCTGAGGCCGTCTTCCTGAAACTGATCCTTCACATATTTGATCTCGGTGCGGCCATGGGGCGCCGGCAAGCCGTCTTCACCCAGGTTGACGAAGACCATTTTTTCCACGGTCAGGATGCTCTTGCGGGTGATCTTGTTGCGCACCTCGCAGGTCAGGGTGATGGAGGTGCGGCCGAACTCGGTGGCGGTGATGCCCAGTTCGATGATGTCGCCCTGGCGCGAGGCGCTGACGAAGTTGATTTCGGAGATGTACTTGGTCACCACCCGCTGGTTGCCCAACTGGACAATCGCGTAGATGGCCGCTTCTTCGTCGATCCAGCGCAGCAGGCTGCCACCGAACAGAGTGCCGTTGGGGTTGAGGTCTTCGGGTTTTACCCATTTGCGGGTGTGGAAGTTCATGTTCACTCCAAAGCGTGTTGCGAAATGATGGGCAACATCATGGCAGAGGCCGGGCCCAAGCTCTATGAGCCATTGCCTATCAGCCCCATGAGCGATCTTCATGCCGCCGACAGAAAGGCTTTAGAAGTCAGGCGCAGGCGGCTATAATCGCCTCCGCTTCAAAACGGTCATCTTCGATTGATACCGTTCTCCCGCCACCTGTCCGAGGGGCGCTGCAGCAGGCTCGACCTGTCAGGCTCGGATGGGGCGTTGTCCGGCCTGGTTAGCCAGCTGGATACTAAACGCACAACGGCGCCCATTCGCACACTACGAATGGAGGCTCTTCATGAGCGCTGTAATCACGCCTGCAGGTTTTACCGACTACAAAGTCGCCGACATGTCCCTCGCTGCCTGGGGCCGTCGCGAAACCTTTATCGCCGAATCCGAAATGCCAGCCCTGATGGGCCTGCGTCGCAAGTACGCCGCTGAGCAGCCGCTCAAGGGCGCGAAGATTCTCGGCTGCATCCACATGACCATCCAGACTGCCGTGCTGATCGAAACCCTGGTTGCCCTGGGTGCCGAAGTACGCTGGTCGTCCTGCAACATTTTCTCGACTCAAGACCAGGCCGCTGCCGCTATCGCCGCTGCCGGCATCGCCGTGTTCGCCTGGAAGGGCGAGACCGAAGAAGAGTACGAGTGGTGCCTGGAGCAAACCATCCTCAAGGATGGCAAGCCATGGGACGCCAACATGATCCTCGACGACGGCGGCGACCTGACCGAGCTGCTGCACAAGAAGTACCCGCAGATCCTCGACCGCGTCCACGGCGTGACCGAAGAAACCACCACCGGCGTACACCGCCTGCTGGACATGCTGGCCAAGGGCGAGCTGAAAATCCCGGCCATCAACGTCAACGACTCGGTGACCAAGAGCAAGAACGACAACAAGTACGGCTGCCGTCATAGCCTGAACGATGCGATCAAGCGCGGCACCGACCACCTGTTGTCCGGCAAGCAAGCCCTGGTGATCGGCTACGGTGACGTGGGCAAGGGTTCGTCCCAGTCCCTGCGCCAGGAAGGCATGATCGTTAAAGTGTCCGAAGTTGACCCGATCTGCGCCATGCAAGCCTGCATGGACGGTTTCGAAGTGGTTTCGCCGTTCATCAACGGCCAGAACGACGGCACCGAAGCGAGCATCGACAAGGCCCTGCTGGGCAAGATCGACCTGATCGTGACCACCACCGGTAACGTCAACGTGTGCGACTCGAACATGCTCAAGGCCCTGAAAAAGCGCGCCGTGGTGTGCAACATCGGTCACTTCGACAACGAAATCGACACCGCTTTCATGCGCAAGAACTGGGCATGGGAAGAAGTGAAGCCACAGGTACACAAGGTTCACCGTACCGGCGCTGGTGATTTCGACCCGCAGAACGATGACTACCTGATCCTGCTGGCCGAAGGCCGTCTGGTCAACCTGGGCAACGCCACCGGCCACCCAAGCCGCATCATGGATGGCTCGTTCGCCAACCAGGTACTGGCCCAGATCTTCCTGTTCGGCCAGAAATACGCCGACCTGTCGCCAGCCCAGAAAGCCGAGCGCCTGACCGTGGAAGTACTGCCGAAGAAACTCGACGAAGAAGTGGCCCTGGAAATGGTCCGCGGCTTCGGCGGCGTGGTGACTCAACTGACCAAGACCCAGGCCGACTACATCGGCGTGACGGTTGAAGGTCCGTTCAAGCCGCACGCTTACCGCTACTAAGTCCTACTGTAGGCACCGGCTTTAAGTGGGAGCTGGCTTGCCTGCGATAGCATCACCTCGGTGTGACTGACGCACCGAGGTGCCTGCATCGCGGGCAAGCCCGGCTCCCACACAAGCCCGCTCCCACATTGACGGTGTGCGCCTTCTGGCTTTATGAGTTTCCATAGGTATGACCATGTCCCAAGACCGCCGCTACAGCTTCGAGTTCTTCCCGACCAAGACCGATGCTGGGCATGAAAAACTGATGGCGACCGCCAAGCAGTTGGCCAGCTTCAACCCCGATTTCTTCTCCTGCACCTACGGTGCCGGCGGCTCCACCCGCGATCGCACGATCAACACCGTGCTGCAGCTGGAAAGCCAAATCAAAGTACCTGCGGCTCCGCATTTGTCCTGCGTGGGCGACAGCAAGGCCGACCTGCGCGGCCTGCTGACCCAATACAAGCAAGCCGGCATCAAGCGCATCGTCGCCCTGCGCGGTGACCTGCCGTCCGGCATGGGCATGGCCAGCGGCGAGCTGCGCTACGCCAATGACCTGGTGAGCTTCATCCGTGAAGAAACCGGTGATCACTTCCATATCGAAGTGGCCGCTTATCCGGAGATGCACCCCCAGGCGCGCAATTTCGAAGACGATTTGCAGAACTTCGTGCGCAAAGCCAACGCCGGCGCCAACAGTGCGATCACCCAGTACTTCTTCAACGCCGAGAGCTACTTCTACTTCGTTGAGCGTGTACAGGCGATGGGTGTGAACATCCCGGTCGTGCCGGGCATCATGCCGATCACCAACTACAGCAAACTGGCGCGTTTCTCTGACGCCTGCGGCGCGGAAATCCCACGCTGGATTCGTAAACAACTGGAAGCCTACGGCGACGACGTCAAGAGCATCCAGGCGTTCGGCGAACAGGTCATCAGCGAAATGTGTGAACAATTGTTGCAAGGTGGCGCACCAGGGCTGCACTTCTATACCCTGAACCAGGCTGAGCCAAGCCTCGCTGTCTGGAACAACCTGAAGCTGCCACGCTAAGGTCTGTCCCGAAATGCCAAGGCCCTCATAATGAGGGCCTTTGCCGTTCTAAACGTACACGGAATTCTGCAGTTCATGAATACAGCCACCCCGATGTCCCGCCCGCAATTGGTCTACCTCGTGTTCGGCGCAGAGACTTACCATCAGGAAGCCGTATTCAGCATCGCCAGCGCCCTGGCCTTTCTGCGGGATACGCCGGATGCCGGCCTCGACATCCAGGTCTTCAGCGACAACCCCGAACCCTATCGCCTGTTGCCGGTGACGGTGCGCCCGCTGGACGAAGCCACGCGCAAACGCTGGTGCGAACCTCATGGCTACCACTTTCGCACCAAGCACGTGGTGCTGCGGCAAGTACTGCAAGAATCCGAAGTGGCGCTGCTGATCGACACCGACACGTTTTTCCACCATTCGCCCCTGGCGTTGTTTGAGCGTGTGCAGCCCGGCACCCTGCTGTGCAACGCCTTCTACACCAAATACGGCGACAACCACGAAAGCATCCTGTACAGCGCCTTGTACCAGCGCCTGCTGGACATGGGCGTGGCCGACGACGACATGATGACCCTCAATTCCGGGGTCATGGGCCTGACGCAGCAGGACGCGCACATCCTCGACCGCTCGATCGAGTTGATGGACGAACTGTTTCCCCATGCCCAGGGCGCCTACACCCTGGAAGAGTTCTGCCTGTCCATCGCTGCCTATCGCACCCTCAACGTGCGTGAATGCCCGGACCTGATCCACCACTACTGGAGCCGCAAGCAGCTGTTCCGGGCCAAGGTCAAGGCGTGGATCGCCAAACATGCGGCGAACCCCACCAGCGTCACGGCTTTGGACGACACGCGCCAGGTGTCGGCCCACCTGCCCCGCCCGCCGCGCCTGCAACGCCTGATGTACAAGCTGATCACCCTGGCATTGCCCAAGCATCAGCAGCAGTTCATCCGGGAAATCCTCTACGGCTGCTACGAACATGAAAACGAGTTCGACCAGGCGTGTGGCCCGGTTTGGTGGGACAAGGCCCGACAAAATCAGGAAGAGCGCCAGGGCAAGCCCGTTGACGCCCATCTGCTGGAGCATTGGTTCGCCAATCCCGTGGTGCGCCTGATTCTCGGCGAGCGCCGCGAGGCGATCTACGAACACCTGATCAAAACTCCAGGCCGGTAATCCGCCAGCCGCCCGCAGATCACTGTGCCAGAGCTTCTCTTTAGCCCGCGACAGTCGTAATCTCAGGGCATGCCTGTCACTTTCCGGTTGTTGACCGCTGTTCTTTTCGCTTGCCTGAGCCTCGGCGCCCACGGCGAGAAATTACGCATTGTCACCGAGCCCTGGGCGCCGTATGTGTATGACGACAACGGCACCATGCGCGGGCTCGACTACGAGACCACGGTGATCGTGTTCCAGCGCCTGGGCATCGATGTGGACTGGCAATTCCTGCCCTGGAAGCGCTGCCTGGCGATGCTCGACCAAGGCCAGGCTGATGGCGCACTGGATATTTTCCACAGCCACGAACGGGACAATGTATTGCTGTACCCCAGCGAGCCGCTGTCCGATGTGGAGTTCGTGCTGTTCTACGCCAATGATCGCCCGCACCCGTTCCAGACCTTCGACGACCTGCGCGGCCTGACCATCGGCACCTCGCCCGGCTACCTCTACGGCGCCGAATTCAGCGAATCCACCCTGTTCAAGCAGGAGCCGGCCGCCAGCCATGAGGCCAACTTCGGCAAACTGGCCCTTGGGCGGATCGACCTGGTGATCACCGACCGCCGGGTCGGCCAGCATGTGCTCAAGGCCCTCGGGCTTGAGGACCAGATCACCCAGGCGCCCCAGGTGATCAGCCACCAGCCGCAATTTCTGGCCGTGCGCCGTGGGGCCGGCATGGATTTGCTGGTGCAACGCTTTGCCGCCGAACTCAAACGCTTCAAGCAAGAGCCGGCCTACGCGGCCTTGAGCGCCAAATATGCAGGCAGCAGCCCTCAAACCAGCGCCCTGGCCCTGCCCGCAAGCACCGTTGAGCAGCAGGAAAGCAGCGCAGAGTGATTGCTCTGTTATACTCCGGCCTTTCCGCCAGGCTTACGCCCGGACGCTTCGGTCTTGCAAAAGGCACCCGACCCCGCTACAGCGCAGCTTTCAAGCCCGCGCGAGCCGTCTGAGTGCCCGCCAGCCCCAGCAGGACCGGACGGGATTGCGTTCATCTAAACGCCATTCACGCCAGGCAAGACTATCCCTCTGGGCCAAGCCCTAACTAAAACAGGATTACTCATGTCCTTTGCTTCCCTCGGTCTCTCCGAGGCTTTAGTCCGCGCCATCGAGGCAGCGGGCTATACCGAGCCTACTCCGGTGCAACAGCGGGCCATTCCCGCCGTGTTGCAAGGTCGCGACCTGATGGTTGCGGCTCAGACAGGTACTGGTAAAACCGGCGGTTTCGCCCTTCCGATCCTGGAGCGGTTGTTCCCCAACGGTCACCCGGACAAATCCCAGCGTCATGGCCCGCGCCAACCGCGCGTACTGGTCCTGACCCCTACCCGCGAACTCGCCGCCCAAGTGCATGACAGCTTCAAGCTGTATGCCCGCGACTTGAAGTTCGTCAGTGCCTGCATCTTCGGCGGCGTCGGCATGAACCCACAGGTTCAGGCCATGTCCCGTGGTGTCGACGTACTGGTTGCCTGCCCGGGTCGTTTGCTCGACCTGTGCGGCCAAGGCAGCGTCGATTTGTCCCACGTGGAAATCCTCGTGCTGGACGAAGCCGACCGCATGCTCGACATGGGCTTTGTCCATGACGTGAAAAAGGTCCTCGCGCGCCTGCCGGCCAAACGCCAGAACCTGCTGTTCTCGGCCACGTTCTCCAACGACATCACCGCTTTGGCGGGCAAGTTGTTGCATAACCCCGAGCGCATTGAAGTCACGCCGCCGAACACTACGGTGGAGCGTATCGAGCAGCGCGTGTTCCGCCTGCCCGCTGCCCACAAGCGTTCCCTGCTGGCCCACCTGATCACCGCCGGCGCGTGGGAACAGGTGCTGGTGTTCACCCGTACCAAGCACGGCGCCAACCGCCTGGCCGAGTACCTGGACAAGCACGGCCTCACCGCCGTCGCGATCCACGGCAACAAGAGCCAGAACGCCCGCACCAAAGCCCTGGCCGACTTCAAGGCCGGTGAAGTGCGCATCCTGGTGGCCACCGACATCGCCGCTCGCGGCCTGGACATCGACCAGTTGCCACACGTGGTCAACTTCGAGCTGCCAAACGTCGACGAAGACTACGTGCACCGTATCGGCCGTACTGGCCGTGCCGGTCGTTCGGGCGAGGCCATTTCCCTGGTCGCACCGGACGAAGAAAAACTGCTGAAAAGCATCGAGCGCATGACCAAGCAGAAAATCGCCGACGGCGACCTGATGGGCTTCGACTCCAGCGCTGTTGAGGCCGAGAAGCCTGAAGTGCGCGAGCGTCCGGACGTGCGTAACCCGCGCAACAACCCACGCGGTCCTAAGGGCGATGGCCCGAACGGCGGCGGTGGTGGTGGCGGTCGTAAAGACAAGGGCAAGGACAAGGGCGGCAAGGACAAGGCTGCGACCAATGGCCGTGGCGAACGCCCGGCCCGTGAGCAAAAGCCCCGTGAAGGCACCCCGGCCCGCGAACAGCGCCAGCCGAGCCAGCCGCCACGTGCTGCCGCCGACCGTGCTCCGGACGAGTTCCTGGACGACGACGTGGACAACTTCGGTAACCGCGTTGACTACGTGCCCCAGGCCAAGCCGGCCCAGGGTCGTGGTCGTCGTCCAGGCGCTCCAGCCCAGGGCGCAGGCGCAGGTTCCGCACCACGCACCGGCGGCCAGCCACAAGGTCGCCAGAACGGTCCGCGCAGCAGCAACGGCGCTACCACCGGCACCCCGCCGGCCAAGCGCAGCGGCCCGCGTAACGGTGCACCCCGTGACGGCCAGGCCCGTCGCGAAGAGTCGCGCAACCGTCGCCCGGCCCGTGATGATCAACCTCGTTTGTCGGAGCCAGCGGTGCAAAACCCGCGCGGCGGCCCGGCACCGAAGATCATCCACAAAGAGTCGAAAAGTGATCGCACGCTGACACCTGAGCAGTTGGATCAACTGCCGGGCCGTCCACGTGGTGAAAAGCCGGCGTTGCTGACCCGCAACCGCTGATTTTCAGCGCTGCATAAAAAATGCCCCGGATCGCGAGATCCGGGGCATTTTTCATTGAAGCTTGAAAACTGTAGGAGCCGGCTTGCCGGCGATGACGATCTTGAGAACGTCACATACGGTGCGGCCCCATCGCCGGCAAGCCGGCTCCTACATACGAAGCATTACTTCGCTTTCACACCTTCAAACGTCACGTACAGCTCAACCGTGTTGGACGCTGGGCCCAGGTCCATCTGCTTGCCGAAGTCCTGGCGATTGAAGGAGGTAGTGCCTTCAAAGCCGGCACGGTAGCCGCCCCATGGATCCTTGCCTTCACCCAGGAAGGTGGCCTTGACGACGATCGGCTTGGTTACGCCGTGGAAGGTCAGGTCGCCGGTCACGTCAGCAGTGACTTGGCCAGCGGCATTCTTGCCGGTGGTCTTGACGCTGGTGGAGACGAACTTGGCATCGGCAAACTTGCCAACGTCCAGGAAGTCTTTGCTGGCGATGTGCTTGTCACGTTCGGCGTGGTTGGTGAACACGCTGGCGGTGCGGACGTTGAACTCAATCTTGCTGTCTTCAGGCTTGGCGGCATCGAAGCTGAACTTGCCGTCCAGGTCCTTGAAGGTACCGGTGATGAAGCTGTAGCCCAAGTGGCTGATCTTGAAGTCAACGAAGGCGTGCTGGCCTTCCTTGTCGACAACGTAGTCAGCTGCCATCGCCTGACCGGCAGTCAGCAGAGCAGAACCAATGGCCAGAGCGGCGAGAGTCTTTTTCAACATGCTTTCTATTCCTTGTGAGTCGAGGTTGAACATCAGGCTTTGCGCCCCAGCATACGAACCAGGGTCACATCACGATCAATGAAATGGTGTTTCAACGCAGCCACGCCATGGAGGCCGGCGAACACCACCAATACCCAGGCCAGGTACAAATGCACCACGCCTGCAGTGTCTGCCTGGTCCGGTAGCCCGGAAACCAGTGCAGGAATCTCAAACAGGCCAAACACCGGGATACCGACACCGTCTGCGGTGGAAATCAGGTAACCGGCGATCATCACGGCAAACAGCCCCAGATACAGGAATGCGTGGCCAAACGCAGCCCCCAGGCGTGTCATACGGCTATAGCTGGCAAGCGGTGGCGGCGGCGGGCTGACCAGACGCCAGACGATGCGCACGAGCATGATGGCGAACAGCGTGATGCCGATGCTCTTGTGCAGGTCCGGGGCGTCTTTGCGCCAGGTGCTGTAGTAGTCGAGACCGACCATCCACAGGCCCAACGCGAACAGACCGAACACCACCAGGGCCACGCCCCAGTGCAAAACAATACTGACCCAGCCGTAGCGGGCCGGTGAATTACGTAGTTGCATGTCCCAAATCCCGTAAGAGCTATGGCCAAGACTATCGATTTACCTATCGAATTAAAGCGGAAATTTTCGCTTTGAAATATCGAGAAATACGATCAAGAGCCTATGCACAGTAAGTTAACAAGAGATTAAGGACTATTCCCAAGAAACGTGACAGACCGTCCTGTGTTTACTGCGATTTGCCCTACAAGCATGCAATTGGGTTGTGACACAGCCCTGCATTGCATAGGCTTGCGCGATTGTTTCGCCCGCGCCTGCCGCGAGCCGCTTCGAGGAGAATGAACATGGGTTTGAATAATCAGTGGATGCAACGCGATCTCGCCGTGCTGTGGCATCCCTGCACCCAGATGAAAGACCACCAGCAACTGCCGCTGATCCCGATCAAGCGCGGTGAAGGCGTCTGGCTGGAAGACTTCGAAGGCAAACGCTACCTCGATGCCGTCAGTTCCTGGTGGGTCAACGTGTTTGGCCACGCCAACCCGCGCATCAACCAGCGCATCAAGGACCAGGTGGACCAGCTGGAACACGTGATCCTCGCCGGCTTCAGCCACCAGCCGGTGATCGAGCTGTCCGAGCGCCTGGTGAAGATGACGCCCGAAGGCCTGACCCGCTGCTTCTACGCCGACAATGGTTCGTCGTGCATCGAAGTCGCGCTGAAGATGAGCTTTCACTATTGGCTCAACCGCGGCCTGCCGAACAAAAAGCGCTTTGTCACCCTGACCAACAGCTACCACGGCGAAACCATCGCCGCGATGTCGGTGGGCGATGTGCCGCTGTTCACCGAAACCTACAAGGCCTTGTTGCTGGACACCATCAAGGTGCCGAGCCCGGATTGCTACCTGCGCCCCGACGGCATGAGCTGGGAAGAACACTCCCGGAACATGTTCCTGGCCATGGAGCAGACCCTCGCCGAAAACCACGACACCGTGGCGGCCGTGATCGTCGAACCGCTGATCCAGGGCGCCGGCGGCATGCGCATGTACCACCCGGTGTACCTCAAGCTGCTGCGCGAGGCCTGCGACCGCTACGGCGTGCACCTGATCCACGACGAAATCGCCGTGGGCTTCGGCCGCACCGGCACGATGTTCGCCTGTGAACAGGCCGGCATCCGCCCGGACTTCCTGTGCCTGTCCAAGGCGCTGACGGGTGGCTACCTGCCGCTCGCCGCCGTGGTCACCACCGACGATGTGTACGACGCCTTCTACGACGACTACCCGACCCTGCGCGCCTTCCTGCATTCCCACAGCTACACCGGCAACCCGCTGGCGTGTGCGGCGGCCCTGGCGACCCTGGATATCTTCGAAGAAGACAACGTCATCGAGAACAACAAGGCCCTGGCCCGGCGCATGGCGACCGCCACCGCGCACCTGGTGGACCATCCTCACGTGTCTGAGGTACGCCAGACCGGCATGGTACTGGCCATCGAGATGGTGCAGGACAAGGCCACCAAGACCGCCTACCCGTGGCAGGAACGCCGTGGCTTGAAGGTGTTTGAACATGCCCTGGAACGCGGCGCGTTGCTGCGGCCGTTGGGCAGCGTGGTGTACTTCCTGCCCCCGTACGTGATTACTCCGGAGCAGATCGACTTCCTGGCGGAAGTGGCGAGCGAAGGGATTGATATCGCCACCAACAGCAAGGTCAGCGTGGCGGTGCCCAAGGATTTCCACCCGGGGTTTCGTGATCCGGGTTGATTGAGTTCACTTGATTAATCGGGTGCCAAGGTTTGCGTCATCGCGAGCAAGCTCGGCTCCCACAGGTTTTGTATTTCTTCCGAGAACAGAAATGAGACTGTCCCGCTTTTTTGTCGACGCCCCCCTGAGCCTTGGTGACCACGAGTTGCCGGAAGCCCAGGCGCATTACATCAGCCGCGTATTGCGCATGAGCGAAGGCGACGCCGTGCAACTGTTCGACGGCTCCGGCCAGGAGTTTCGCGCCAGCTTGCTGGAAGTCGGTAAAAAACGCGTGGTGGTACAGGTCAGCGAAACCTTCGCCGGGCAGGTCGAATCGCCGTTGCAGATTCACCTTGGCCAGGGCCTGTCCCGTGGCGAGCGGATGGACTGGGCGATCCAGAAAGCCACCGAGCTGGGAGTGAATGAAATCACCCCGATCTTCAGCGACCGCTGCGAAGTGCGCCTCAAGGACGAACGCGCCGACAAGCGCTTGCAGCACTGGCGCCAGGTGGCGATCAGCGCGTGCGAGCAATGCGGTCGTTCGCGGGTGCCGGTGATTCATCCACCGCTGTTGCTGGCGGATTGGCTGAAACAGGCCGAGGCGGATTTGAAGCTGGTGCTGCACCCGGTGGCCGAGCCGCTGGTGAGCCATGCCAAGCCTGGGAGCCTGGCCTTCCTGATCGGGCCGGAAGGTGGCTTGACCGACGCAGAGGTCGAAACGGCACAAGGGGCGGGTTTCCATTCGGCACGCCTGGGCCCACGTGTGCTGCGTACCGAAACAGCGCCAGTCGTGGCACTGTCGGTAGCCCAGCAATTGTGGGGCGACTTCTAACTAGGCTTTGCAAACCCAATCAAATGTGGGAGCTGGCTTGCCTGCGATAGCGGTGGGTCAGCCATACATTTGTTGCTGATGCACCGCTATCGCAGGCAAGCCAGCTCCCACATTTTGATCGGGTTTCCACTCCACTATTCCACCGGGTCACTCACCGGTTTGGCAATAATCGCCTTCAACTCGCTGGTCATCGGGAACTCCAGGTTCAAGCCCTTGGGCGGAATCGGCTGTTCAAACCAGCGCTGGTAAATCCCGTTGATCTCCCCCGAGCTATACAGCCCGGCCAGGGTTTCGTTGACCACCGCGAGAAACTGCGGGTCGTCCTTGCGGACCATGCAGCTGTAGATTTCCCGCGACTGTTCTTCCCCGACCACCACCCACTTATGCGGGTCCCTGGCCTTGGCGCGCTCGCCGTAGAGCAACGCGTCGTCCATGTAGAACGCCGCCGCCCGGCCCGATTGCAGCATCTGGAAGGCTTCACCATGGTCCTTGGCGCTGATCACTGACATGTTCAGTTTGTGATCAACGTTGTAGCTCTTGAGGAAACGCTCGTTGGTGGTGCCGGCGGTGGTCACCACGTTCTTGCCCCGCAGGTCGGCGAAGCTTTTGATGCCGCTGTCGTTGGCGGTCAGCAACTGGCCCTTCACATAGATAAACCCGTAGGAAAACGCCACCTGCTTCTGCCGCTCGGCGGTCACGCCGGTGGAGCCGCACTCGAGGTCCACCGTTCCGTTTTGCACCAGGGCGATGCGGGTCTGGGAGGTCACTAGGTTGTATTTCACGTTGAGCTTCGGCACCCCGGTTTTCTGCTGGATGCGCTCGACGATTTTGTTCGCCAGTTCCACCGAGTAGCCCATGGGTTTGCCGCTGTGGTCACCGACGTAGGAGAAAGGCACGGAGGCATCGCGGTAGCCGAGGGTGATGCTCTTGGCGTTGGCGATCTTGCTTAGCGTGCCTTCCAGTGGGGCTTCAGAAGCATGGGCCTGAATGCACATCAACAAGGTGAAGCTCATCAACAGGATTTTTTGCATTGTTATTCTCCGTTGGTTTTTCCAGTTGTTTATGGACGGCGGGCAGCAATGACGCTGATCTCAACCAGCACATCGGGCCGGGCCAGTTGTGCCTGCAACGTGGTTCGCGTCGGCGCCTGCCCCGGCGACAGCCAGGCGGACCAGACTTCATTCATCGGCGCAAACCCGTCCTCGATATTGTTCAGGTAGATGGTCGCGTTCAGCAGATGATCCTTGTCACTGCCCGCCTCTGCCAGCAGCGCATCAATCTTGGCCAGCACCTCCTCGGTCTGGGTCTTCACGTCCCGCCCTTCGCCGGGCACCTGGCCGGAAAGGAACACCAGTTCCTGGAAAACCACGGCGCCAGACAGGCGGCTATTACTGTTGATTCGGGTGATGGTCATCGAGGCATCCTCAAGCGGCGCGGGGCGCGAAGCCCTGCATGTCAATGGAAGGGGTGTGCCGGCCGATCAGCTCGGCCAGCACCTGGCCGCTGCCGCAGGCCAGGGTGAAGCCGAGGGCACCGTGGCCAAGGTTAAGCCACAGGTTGCTGCAGGCGCTGGCGCCAATCAGCGGCACGCCGGTGGGTGTGGCCGGGCGCATGCCGGCCCATTCGACCGCATGCGGGTAGTCACCGGCCAGCGGGAAAGTCTCAAGGGCCTGGCGTTTAATCAGCGCCAGGCGCTTGGGCTCCAGGCGGGTGTCGAAGCCGACGATGTCCACCATCGCCGCCACTCGCAACTGCTCGCCGATGCGCGCGTAGACGATCTTGCGGTCGTAGTCGGTGATGCTGATGTTCGGTGCCCGATGCTGCGCGCCGATCGGCACACTCAGGCTGTACCCCTTGAGCGGATACAACGGCAACGACATGCCAGGCAAGGCCAGCTCGGGGCTGCGGTGCCCGGCGGCCAGTACCAGGTGTTCGACAGACATCGCCTCATCGCCCATTTCAATCGAGTGCACACGGCCTGCGTGATGATGGATGCGCGTCACCTTGCGCCCCAGCAGGAACGTACAGCGCCCCGACGCTTCAAGCCGCGCCGCCAACTGCTGGCAGAAGGCATGACAGTCGCCCACCTCTTCGTTGGGCGTGTAGATGCCGCCAAAAAAGCTGCCGCCGTCCAGGGTCGGCTCCAGCCGTTCACAGTCCGCCGCCGAGAGCACTTGCTGTTGCAACGGGTCGGTCACTTTATTCAGTGCGCGCTCATAGCTGTCGAGTGTGCGAAAGGTCACCAACTTGCCATTGCGCCGCCAGTGGAAGTCACCCAGTTGGTCTTCTTCACGCCAGCGTTGCAGGGTGTTCTGGCTCAGGGACGCCAGGCGCAGCAGATGGGCCGCATTGCGCTGGTTCACCGAGCCACGGCAGGCCCCCAGGAATGACGCCATCCAGCGCCACTGGGCCGGGTCCATGCGTGGGCGCAGCTTCAGCGGCGAGTCACCGCGCAGCATCCAGCCGATGGCTTGCAGCGGCACGCCTTTATCGGCCAGGGGCGCGACATAGCGATAGGACAACTGCCCTCCGTTGGCGAAACTGGTCTCGCTGCCCAGGGTTTCCCGGGCCTCGACCACCGTCACTTGCATACCGGCACGCACCAGCGCATAGGCACTCGCCAGGCCGATAACCCCACCACCGATGATGCAAACCTGCTGAGCCATGTCTGTTCCTTAACCCTGTGTTGTCTGGGTTGAAGGTTAGGGGCAGGTGACAGCGGCGGAACAATGAATAAAGATGGGTCACCCATAAACAAAGGTTATGGACTGCCCATGCGCTTGCGTCATATCGAAATCTTCCAGGCCATCCGCCAGACCGGCTCCATCAGCGCCGCTGCCCAACTGCTGCATGTCTCGCAGCCGGCGGTGAGCAAGGTGCTGCAACACGCCGAGTTGCAGTTGGGGTTCCCGCTGTTCCTGCGCATCCGCGGCAAGCTGCAACCGACGCCGGAAGCGTTGGCGCTGGAGCGGGAAGTCGACAGGGTGACCGAGAGCCTGCAAGGCGTGCGGCGCCTGGCGCAAAACCTGCGCCGCGCGCCGGGCCAGAGCTTGCGTATTGGCGCGACGCCGGCGCTGGCCTTGTCGTTGCTGCCGCCGGCCATTCGCGAATGGACCCAACGCTACCCGGACATCGCCTGCGAGCTGTCCAGCGCCCACAGCCGCGAGCTGGTGCAAAACCTGTTGATGCGTGAAGTGGATGTGGCGCTGACCCTGCAGCCGCCCGATCACCCGGGGCTGAGCGCCCAGGCGTTGGCCCACGGCGTATTGGTGGCGCTGGCGCCGCTGGGTTACTGGAGGGAAAACGAATTGGGCAAGCCGCTGCCGCTGATGGCTTTGGCGGGCGCGCCGTTGATTGGCCTGTCCAGCGCCGACCCGTTGTCGGCCAAGCTGGACAGCTACCTGGAGGCAGTGGATCCGCCGCCCCAAGTCAGCATCGCGGTACAGACCTATTCACTGGCCAGGGCCATGGTCGAGTCGGGCGCCGGGCTGGCAGTGATCGACCCGTTCACCGCCCTCGGCGCGTCACCGGCCACCACCTGCATTCGCCCGCTGGCGCCGCCGCTGCCCATCACCTTGTATGCGCTGACCCGCGCCGACGAACCGCCGCCACACATGCTGGCGAGCCTGCTGGAGATTTTCGGCAGCCGCGCCCAGGAGCAATTGGACCGGCTATAAAACGTACCCCATGATCGCCACAAAATGCAGCAGGCTGCCGCCGATCACGAACAAATGCCAGATCCCGTGGGAGTGCCGCAGGCGGTCCTCCAGGGCAAAGAAAATAATGCCCACGGTGTACAGCACCCCGCCCGACGCCAGCCAGGCAAACCCGGTAGGCCCCAGCGCAGCAATCAGCGGCTTGACCGCCACCAGCACGATCCAGCCCATCACAGCATAGATCACAATCGACAGGATCCGCGCCTCGGAGCGGGGCTTGATCTCTTGCAGGATGCCGATCACCGCCAGCCCCCACACAATCCCGAACAGCGTCCAGCCCCACGGCCCGCGCAGCGTTACCAGGCAAAACGGCGTGTAGCTGCCGGCGATCAGCAGGTAGATCGAAAAGTGATCAACCTTCTGCATGATCGCTTTTTTGCGCCCGCGCACGCTGTGGTACACGGTGGACGCGCTGTACAGCACCAATAGCGTGAAACCGTAAATGGCCACGCTGACAATCTTCCAGGGGCTGCCGTCCATACCGGCCACCACCAACATCCACACTGCGCCAATAAAAGCCGCAACCGCCCCGAGCAAATGGCTCCAGGCGTTGAATCGTTCCCCGTGATACATGTGTCACTCACCTCGAATAACCGTTATCACCCAGACCATTCTGACGTCACCCGGCCAATATCAGGTAACAACCTTTCTTCATTTGCCCAAATGCACACGCCGATGGATGATTCGCTTCATCCTGTAGGAGCTGGCTTGCCGGCGATAGCGGTGGGTCAGCCCTACATCTGCTGCAGATACACCGCTATCGCCGGCAAGCCAGCTCCTACATAAAAGCACCTCATCGGTAATCCCCATGCCTGACCTCGAACCTGCCCAGCCTCATCCCAGTCTGTGGCAGTTGTTTTACAACTTCGCCATGGTCGGCCTGTTCGGCTTCGGCGGCGTGATGCCCTGGGCGCGGCAGATGATGGTCGACCGCCGGCAGTGGGTCAGCGAGCAAGGCTTCAACGAGCTGCTGACCACCGGCCAATTCTTCCCAGGCCCGAACATCGCCAACGTCGGCATCATCTACGGCCGGCGCCTGCACGGTTTGCCGGGTGCGGTTGTGACCGTGGTCGGGCTGTATCTGTTCCCCTCGCTGATCACCGTGCTGGCCGGCTTCGCCTATGCCAAATGGTGGAGCCATGACGTGGTGCAACAGATCTTCGGTGCGGTCATGCCGATCGCCACCGGGCTGATGCTCGGCACCACCTTGCGCCTGCTCAAGGCCATGCCGCGCACCCTGGCAAATTACAGCGCGTTCGTCCTGACCTTCGTGTTGATGGCGGTGCTGGTGCTGCCGTTGTGGATGGTCTTGCTGATTTGCATCCCAAGCTCCCTGGCCTTGAGTTTCATGGGCAAGCAGAAGGTGGCCGGCTGATGCAGAGCGTACTGTTCCACCTGATGATCCAATGCGCGCTGTGGTCGCTGATGGCGATTGGCGGCAACACCGTGGCCCTGAGCGATATCCACCGCTACACCGTCACCGACATGAACTGGATCACCGACGCCCAGTTCGTCGCCTTCTTCGCCCTGTCCCAGGCCTTGCCGGGGCCCAACGGCATGTTCCTGGTGTTTATCGGCCAGCAAGCCGCCGGGTTGCCGGGGGCGCTGGTGGCGCTGACCGCCAAGCTGGTGCCCTGCTCGGTGCTGACCTACGTCGGCGCCGGCTGGCTGGAAAAACACACCAAGACGCCGTGGGTGCAGCGGGTCAAAGGCAGCCTGTTGCCGATATCCATCGGGCTGATCCTGGCCGCCAGCTACATCCTGATGAACAGCCTGGAAAACAACGCCACCAGCCTGGTACTGACCCTCGCCAGCGCCGCCGTGGTGTATTACACGCGGCTCAATGCGATCTGGCTGATCATCCTCGGCGTGGTGTTGGGCCTGTGCAGTGCATGGCTGGGAGTGAACTGGTTTTAGGGGCACAATCGACGGCATTCGAACAAGAGTCACGGCCATGCTGATCGACGAAGAATTCACCCTCAAGAAACTGGAGATCTTCCTGGCGTTCATGCGCACCGGTAACCTGGCGCGGGCGGCGGCTGAATTGCAGACCAGCAACGTCAGCGTGCACCGGGCGATCCACTCCCTGGAAAACGCCCTGCGCTGCCCGCTGTTCAAGCACGAAGGGCGCAACCTCACGCCACTGGAAAGCGCCTATGTGCTGGAAGAGCGCGCGCAGAAGCTGGTGCAGGATGTGGTGGACAGCGTGCGGGTGACCCGCGAGGCCGCCGGTTTCTCCGCCGAGCGCTTCAAGCTGGGCTCGCTGTACTCGTTGACGGTGAAGACCGTGCCGCAGTTGATCATGGGCCTGAAGATCCGCCGCAGCGAACTCAATATCGACCTGATCCTCGGCTCCAATTTCGACTTGCTGTACAAGCTGAAGAACATGGAAGTCGACGCGATCCTGATCTCACTCGACGAGCACGCCAACGACCCGGACTGCGAGCAGATCGCCCTGTTCTCCGACGATATCTTCCTCGCCACCCCGGCGGATTCACCTTTCGACCGCGAACAGGAGATCGACCTGGCGGACGTGCGCGACGCCACCTTCATCACCCTCACCCAAGGCTTCGCCACCCACCAGGATGGCAACCGCGTGTTCAAGCAGGCAGGGTTCGAGCCAAAGGTGGCGATGCAGGTCAACGACATCTTCACCCTGCTGAGCATGGTCAGCTCGGGCGTGGGGTATGCGCTGCTGCCGGGACGGATTGCGGCGGTGTACGAGAACCGGGTAAAGCTGATTCCCCTGCAACCGCGCTACCGCTTGCAGCAGCACATTGGCGTGGTGTTTCTGAAAGCCAAGGAGCGCGACCCGAACTTGCTCGCGCTGTTGGCAGAGTGCCGGATGTACGCGAATCGCCAGGCTTGAGACCGCTATCGCGGGCAAGCCCGGCTCCCACAGTTGACCGAGTTGCCTGGGAGTACTCGGTCAACTGTAGGAGCTGGCTTGCCTGCGATGAGGCCATTGGATCTAGCCGACAATTCCGCGCACGATGAAGTAGAGCACCGACGGCCCCAACAGGCACCCAAGCCCGGTGTGGAAGGTGGCGGTCAACGCGCCATACGGCACCAACCGCCGGTCCGTCGCCGCCAGGCCCGCCGTCACGCCGCTCACCGTGCCGGCCAGACCACCAAACACCATGGCCGAGCGCGGGTTATCCAGGCCCATCCAGCGTGCCGCCATGGGCGTGCCGACCATCACCAGGATCGCCTTGATCAACCCGGTGGCAATGGACAACGCCACCACATCCGAGCTTGCACCCAACGCCGCCCCGGTCACCGGCCCGACGATGTAAGTCACCGCGCCCGCACCGATGGTGGTCATGCTGATCGCATCGCGATAACCAAATGCCCAGGCGATACTCGCGCCCACAATGAACGGCAATACCGTGCCCAACAGCAGCGCAATCGCCCCGATCAGGCCGGCCTTGCGCGCCTCGGTGGCCTGCACTTCAAACGCCGTGGCCACAATGGCAAAGTCCCGCAGCATGGCGCCGCCCATCAACCCGATCCCGGAAAACAGCGCCACGTCCGCCAGGCCTTTCTGCCCACCGGTGAGCGTACCGCCGACCCACGCCAGCACCAGCCCGATCACAATCGCGATGGCCGACCCATGGATGCGTCCGAACGTCAGGCGCTTGGACAACACCACCGAAATCCACATCACCACGCCAACAAATGCAAACGCCGTCACCAGCCCGTTATTGGCCAGGCCTTTCTCAATGAGTTCCCACATATCAGCGACCTCCCACGACAGGTGCAGCCGCAATCAGCGGCTCTTCATCGGGCAACGGTTCGCCCTTGTGCGTACGGCTGATCAAGGCAATCGTGCAACCGCACACCACCACCGAACCAATCGCCGCCAGCACCGCCACCGGGCCGCCGTGCAGCGCGGTCACCACGTTTTGCTGGGCCGCCATCGCCACCACCACCGGGATGTACATGGCACCCCAGAAGCCCACGCCCATCTCGCATTCCTTGGTCATGCCGCCGTGCCTGTGCATCCACAGCCGGGCGCAGATCAGCAGGATCATCGCGATCCCCACCCCGCCCACGTTGGATTTGACGCCTAGCAGAACGCCGAGCATGTCTCCCAGAATCACGCCTGCCAACATGCAGATCGCCAGCAACGCCACACCGTAAATAATCATGATGGTTGTCCTCAAAGTGCTTCATCGAAATTGTTGTTTTTGTGCTTCGAAAGCCTTGGGCGGCAATGCCGATCCGATAAAGATGAATACCGTACCTGTGGCGAGGGAGCTTGCTCCCGTTGGGCTGCGTAGCGGCCCTGAAATCCTGGGAGCGCTGCGCACTCCAACGGGAGCAAGCTCCCTCGCCACAGGTCATTGGTGACCCGCTCTATCTCTTGACCGACCAGCATCAGCCTTGGTGGAGCTCTATCGGTGATGGTTTCCCTCCTCTCGCAGCAAGGCCTGCAAGGTGTCCAGGCGGGCGCCTTCGAAGGCGATGACGGTGCCTTGCTCGAACACCCGGCGCGCCAGGCCCGTGAGCACGGCGCCGGGAGGCAGTTCGATGTGCAGGCGCACCCCGCGCTCGTAGGCGCTTTGCACGGTGCCGCGCCAGTCGACGACGCGGCACATGTTGAAAGCCAGGTCGTCCCTCAGGTGTTCGGTGTTGTGGATCGGCCGGGCGCGGGTGCTGCTCAGGTAGGTAATGGCCGGCGTTTTCAGCGTCACTTGGGCGAATGCTTCGGCCAGGGCCTCGGCGGGTTTTTCCAGCAGCGCGCAATGGGACGGCACGCTGACGGCCAAGCGTTTGGCGACGCCATTGCCGCGCACCAGAATGGCAACTGCTTTCATCGCTTCGTCGCTGCCGGCAATGACCGTCTGGTTGTCGGCATTGATATTGGCCAGGTACACCGGGGTTTGCGGGCTGTGGACCTGGGCGAGCAAGGCTTCGACGGTGGACAGGTCCGGGCCGATAAGGGCGGTCATGCCATAGCCGTGGGGATACGCCTGTTGCATCAATTCGCCGCGCAGGCTGACGAGTTTCAGCGCATCGGCAAAGTCCAGTGAGCCGGCAATCACGGCAGCCGGATAGGCGCCGATGGACAGGCCGGCTACGTAATCGGGTGTGTGTTCCAGCAAGCGCGCACTGGCGACGCCGGCAATCAACAAGCAGAGCTGCACAGCGCGGGTCGAAGCCAGCGCTTCGGCGGAATCAAGCTTCAACACGTCCTCGTTCAAGGCTGCACTGGCTTCGTCCAGCACCGCGCGCGGCAGCTGCTGGAGCATGCCCGCGCGCTGGGCGCCCTGCCCCGGGAACGCCAGGAGGCTGCTCATGCCACGGCCTGCCATGGGTCGATCACCAACTGCGCGCCGCTGGCATTTTTCAGCAGTACGCGACGTGAACCACCGGCCCACTCACGCAAGGCGACCGCGCCAAAAGGCGTTTGCAGTTGCAGGTCCACGGCGCACACCGCGGTGTCCAGTATCGCCAGCAGGTCCTCTGCATCACCGCGATCAAGCGGCTCGGGCGTGCGCAAAATCAAATCCAGGTCACTCTTGGCGTGCAGCGCTTCAATACCGCTGGCCAGCTCGAAACCCGCGCTGCCGGTGACGCCCCAACTCTCCTTCGCCAACACCGGGCGCAGTTGAGCGAGGGCCTGCAACGCCGGTAAATCCCTTGGCGAAATCACGTCGCGCAGGTCTTCCGGCACCACGCATCGTTGCACGGCTGTCATCGGCATCACGCCGGCGAAGCGCTGCTCGCGCAAGCGCCCGCGTACACCCACCGCCACATGCCCCGGCGGCGCAATGGCACGCCGCACCACCACCGGATGCCCGGCGGCCAATGCTTCCAGCACCCAGGCCGGCGCATCGGCGGGCGCATGCGCCGGGGTCATGCCCCAGAGCAAGTCGTGAGCGTTCACCATTGCTCCCGCAGCAGTTGGCGCACGTGGCTGGAGGCGGCGCGATTGGTGGCGCCCAGGCGACCACTCAAGTCACGGCCGCCCGCCTCTACGTCCTTGATCGCGTGCACCAGGCAATCGCTGACCCGCGCTACGTCTTCGGCGGTTGGCTGCTCGATCTGGCTGACCGACAAGGTCTCCCAGAGCAAACCGAGGCTGGCATAGCTGTCGATGTCGTAAGCCATCGGCGGCACGCTGGCGGCCAGGGCTTCCAGCTCTTCGACACTGCGCAGGGTCACCCGCGCCGCCGAGGCCTTGCCCATGGCATGCACCATTACGCCGGGGTCGCGCAGGGCAATCAGGCGATTGGCCTGGTAACCATGGGCGAGGAACGCGCCGGACATCGCCTTGCCCACCAGCAGCGCGATCACCGGGTGACCGGCCAAACGGGCACGGGCATAGCTGTCGGCGGCGGCGGCCAGGGCTTGATGGATGCCCAGGGCTTCTTCGCGACGCCCATAGGCCTGGCTCGGCACATCGACGATGGCAATCAGCGGGCGCTTGTCGCCCGTATTGATCGCTTCATCAACCGCCTTGGCCAAGCCCCAGCCTTCGAGCAAACCAACTTCACCATTGCGCGCGCGGGGGAAGCGGTTTTCCGGGTCAGTGACCACCGCGATAAACCGCACCGGCTGATCACCGAGTACACCGTCGGCAACCTTCAGCGAGTTCGGCAAACCGCTCACCGGCGTAGCATCGCCGCTCAATGCGTTGAACCACTGCAAACCTCTCATGAGCGTTCTCCCTGATACAGATCGCGAACCGTCGCCGGGTCGATTTGCGGTTCGGCGTTCAGTGCGGCCAGGCGTTCCAGATAATGTTCGACCTGACGGCTGCGCTGTTTTTCCGGCAAGCCTTGATGCAGCAGTTCAGTGACTTGCTGCTGAATCTGCGCCACATCGTCGGCCACATAACGGTCGGCCAAGCCGCTGTTAAAGCGCTGTTCGCCGCCGATCAGGCTCCAGATGAAAGGCCTATCGCGGGAGTCGTACTCCTCAAGCCCGGCTTCCTGTTCGATCACCTGCGGGCCGTTCAAACCCAGGCGCGCCTCGCGGGTCACCAGCAGATAACTGCACAAGCCCGCCGCGATAGACATGCCACCAAAACAACCGACGCTGCCCGCCACCACGCCGATCACCGGCTGGTACTGGCGCAGGTCGACAATCGCGGCGTGGATATCGGCAATCGCGGCCAGGCCGAGGTTGGCTTCCTGCAAGCGCACGCCGCCGGTTTCCAGCAGCAGGATGGCGCGGGTCGGGATGCCGTTGCGATTGTCTTCAGCGGCCAGCTCCAGTGCGCCGGCCATCTTTGCGCCGCCCACTTCACCGAGGCTGCCGCCCTGGAAATTGCCTTCGATGGCCGCGATCACCACCGGCAATCCGTCGATGCTGCCCTTGGCGATCACCACGCCGTCGTCGGCCTGAGGCACCACGCCCTGGCGGCTCAGCCAGGGCGACATGACACGCTGAAACGGATCGATCAATTCGCGATAGCTGCCCGCGTCGAGCAAAGCCTTGGCCCGCTGCCGGGCGCCGAGTTCGACGAAGCTGTGTTTGCTGCGCAAGTCAGTCATGACCGATCTCCTCGAAGCCTTGTTCCAGGCGCAGGCGCACCACGCCGGGGGTGGCGCCGAAGTCGTGGATATCGATGTTCAGTGCGGGCGGCGTCTGTTCCTGGAAGATCCGTTCAAACAGGTGCTGCCAACGCAGCTGCGCACCATTGACCGAGGTTTGCACCTGGATCGTCAGGGTGCCGGCAGTGCCCGGTTCCAGCAGCACTTCCAGGTCGCCGGAGCCGACGCAACCCACCAGCGCACGGCCCTTGGCGGGCTGCCCGGCGGGGAATTCAAAGGATAAGGTTTCCATCACAGCGCTCCGTCGAGGCGGTCGATAAACAGGCAGGCGGCCAACAGGTCGGCGGCCCCACCGGGGGAGGCATTCAGCGCCAGCAGTTGCTGGTCCAGCTCGTGCAGTTGGCGGCGCCCGGCGAGGCTTGCGCTGCCACCGGCGTCCAGCACCGCTTGGGCGCCCTGTTGCATGGCCTGCAAGCCTTCGGGGCCGGCGCGGTAGAGCACGCAGGTGTCGGCCAGGTCGGTCATGATCGCCAGCAAGGCATCAAGGCGAGCGTTCTGTTCGCCGTATTGGTGCAGGCGGCTTTTTTTCAGTTGCGGCAGGCCCCGTTGCAACACCGATGGGAAGCCCAGTTGCGCTTCTTCGCGGGCACCGCGAGCGCCGTAGCGTTGTGCGACCTGGGCGCCGTGGCTCAGCGGTTGTGGTGCGTAGCGGTCGTTGAGCAAGGCCAGGCGGGCAGCGCGTAACGTCACGGCGTTGGCACTGCTGGACTCGGGTTGCAGGGCGACGGCGGCGACCAACAAGCCGAGCGCCCAGATCGCACCGCGGTGGGTATTCACGCCGTTGGTGGTGACGAGCATCGCCTGTTCGCCTTCGCGACCGATGCGCCCGAGGGCTTCGCGCAAGGGCAAACCAACTTCGCCAAATTCGATAGCGGCCTCGGCCATTTCCTTGAACGCCGGCCACAGTGACAGGGCCGATGCGTGCATCAGGCCGAGGTGCAGATCGGTATGGGCGCCGTTGCCGCGACGGTCGACCAGTGCAGGTTTGGGCGACAGGTCGGCTTCATCAATCAGCGCATCGACGGCCATGTCGGCCAGGCGTTCCGCCAGGGTCAGGTCGTGCAGTTTAAGTGCGTGCATTTACCAGCTCCTGAACTTGGCGGGCGGGTTGTACAAACCACCGGACCACGCCACCAGATCGGCCACGCTCTTGGCGGCCAGCAGCTCACGGGTGGCGTCGGTGCGGCGGATGCCGAGGTCTTCGGGCAGCGCGATCAGGCCTTCGCGGCGCATGCGCGCGGTGTCCTTGGGGTTGTGGCGCATGCCGATGGCAGTCACACCGGCCACGGCGGCGATCATCGCCTGGCGCTCTTCCAGGGAACGCGCCTTGTACAGGTAGGCGATGCCTTCTTCGGTGAGCAGGTGGGTGACGTCGTCGCCGTAGATCATGATCGGTGCCAGGGGCATGCCGCTTTTGCGGGCCACTTCGACTGCATCGAGGGTTTCGACGAAGGTCGGTTTGCCGCCTTCCTGGAAGGTCTCAACCATCTGCACCACGAGCTTTTTGCCGCGTTCGAGCAAGGCTTCCGGGGCGTCGTCGTGGCGCATGTCGAGCCAGGCGGGTGTGCCATGGCGGCGACCGCGCGGGTCGTGGCCCATGTTCGGCGCACCGCCAAAACCGGCGAGGCGGCCACGGGTGACGGTGGAGGAATGCCCGTCGCCATCGACTTGCAGGGTGGCGCCGATAAACAGGTCCACCGCGTATTGGCCGGCCAGTTGGCAGAACATTCGGTTGGAACGCAGCGAGCCGTCGCGGCCGGTGAAGAACACATCCGGCCGGGCCGCGATGTAGTTTTCCATACCCAGTTCGGTGCCGAAGCAATGCACGCTTTCGACCCAGCCGCTTTCGATGGCCGGGATCAGGGTTGGGTGCGGGTTGAGGGTCCAGTTGCGGCAGATCTTGCCCTTCAAACCCAGGGATTCGCCGTAGGTTGGCAAGATCAATTCGATGGCGGCGGTGTTGAAACCGATGCCGTGGTTCAGGGACTGGACGTTGTGTTTTTCGTAGATGCCACGAATCGCCATCATCGCCATCAACACATGCACCGGCTTGATGTGCCGTGGGTCGCGGGTAAACAGCGGTTCGATGTAGAAGGGCTTGTCGGCGACCACCACGAAGTCGACCCAGCTCGCGGGGATGTCGACGCGGGGCAGGTCGGTGACGTCATCCACCAACTGGTTGACCTGGACGATGACGATGCCATCGCTGAAGGCCGCCGGCTCAATCAGCGCGGGCGTGTCTTCGGTGCTCGGGCCGGTGTAGATATTGCCGGCGCGGTCGGCCATGAAACCGGCGGACAGGACCACGTTGGGAATCAGGTCCACCACCAGCCGCGCATAGAGTTCGATGTAGGTGTGGATCGCGCCGATTTCCAGCAGGCCGTCTTCCAGTAACTGGCTGATGCGCAGGGATTGGGTGCCGGCGAAGGAGAAATCCAGCTTGCGGGCGATGCCCTTTTCAAACAGGTCCAGGTGCTCGGAACGGCCGACGCTGGGCATGATCATGTGCAGGTCGTGGAGCTTGGCGGGGTCGGTCTTCGCCAGGGAGCGGGAGAGAAAATCGGCCTGCTTCTGGTTGTTGCCTTCCAGCACCACACGGTCGCCGGGGAGGATCAGGGCTTCCAGGGCTTCGACGATGCGGTCGCTGGGGAGCACGGCGCCATCGGCGAAGGATCGCACTAACGCTAATCGGCGCTGCTTCTCGTCGCGCCGCCGCGTCCAGCGCGAGTCGGGGGAAGTTGTTGTTGTCATGGTCGCTCCACGGGATGTGCTGTCGTGGGCTGTACCTTAGGAGGGTATTGGGGGGGCATCAATCAAGCTGGGCGGTGGATCGTTACGATTGGAGTAATGGTTCATCAGCAAACGCGGGATTGGGACCCACCGAGATCAAATGTGGGAGCTGGCTTGCCTGCGATGGCATCACCGCGGTGTACCCGGAAGACCGAGTTGCCTGCATCGCAGGCAAGCCAGCTCCCACATTTTGATCGGTGGTGCTGGCGAGAGTCCCAAAAAGGGAACGATGGGTCCCTTTTTGGGAACGATCAAGTTTAGGCGGCGGAAGTGGGGGCGACCTGCTCCAGTGCCTGATCCACCAACAACTGCCCCAACTCACTCATCTGTTGAATGGCCAGCACCACGCCGCGCTGCGAGCCTTCCAATTCAAAGGCCAGGTTGGAGGTCAGGGCGTTGAGTGAGGCAAAGGTTTCAGAGGCGTTGGCCAGCAAGGCTTCAGTGGACTGAGAGGGAGAGACGGTAAAAAGTGAGGATGAAGCAGACGTCGGAAAGTAATGATCCATGGCACGCTCGGCGGCAGCCTGGAGTTTGCGGCGTTCGATTTCGGCGTTGTGGGGCGGATTGGGGGTAGGTTTGAACATGATGAAACTCCTAAACAGATGAGTAAGGAGCGCCACCGTTCGCTTGCACGCGAATGAGGGTGGCGACCGTGCGCAGGTGTGCAAGACCGGGCCTGTTTAGGACACCCAGCAGGTCCGAAGACCTCCTGCGCGCAGCCGCCATAAAGCAGCGAGCACAAAAAACGCCCGTTGGATGGCTGGGCGTTTGTACGCCTAAACAGTTTCGTCGGACTTGCACGTCCGTGTCACCGTTTTTTGCGATGACGGACGAAGACTAGGCGCGATCGCAGGGCACAACAAGTTCATGCACAGCGCGAGAAGTTGCAGGAAAAATCCGAAGGTAAATCACAAGCTGATTGTTCCTACGAACTTTTCGGGTTGTTGCTCGGAACCGCCCTCTCTAGCCTTTTCGCTCCGAATCACGTCCCGACGGAGCGTTATGAATCTGACATCCAAACCCGACACAAGGCCATTGCAGAGCGTGATGTATCACATCACAATCTCGCCATGATCGTTAGCTGGAAACATAAAGGCCTCAGGGTCTTTTTTGAGACTGGTTCTACCAAAGGTATCAACGCAGACCATGCAAAACGCTTGCGTCGTGTATTGCTGGTTCTGAATAGAGCCAAACACCGTGATGAACTGGACCTGCCCGGCTGGCGGTTTCATCGATTGAAAGGCGATCTGATCGACTACTGGTCCGTCAGTATCAGCGGTAACTGGCGCATTATTTTCCGGATGTTCAACGACCAGGTAGAACTGGTCGATTATCTGGACTACCACTGAGTAAAGGCATCGATATGGACATGCATAACCCTCCCCACCCCGGTGAAATCCTGCTTGAGGACGTGATCCCGGCCTTAGGCATCACCATTACTGAAATGGCACGGCGCCTTGGCTTCGCCAGAGAGACATTCTCTCGAATCCTCCACGGGCATGCGCCGATCAGCCCAGACCTTGCCGTAAGGCTTGAACGAGCAGGTATTAGCAAAGCTCGTTTGTGGCTATCGATGCAAAGTGCCTATGACCTATGGCAAGCAGAGCATCGGGAGCAACCGAAAATCGAGCGGTTTGCACGGATTGACTGACGGTTACACTCAGGCCAACCCCGCCTCCACCAACAACGCCTCCAACCCCATCAAATCCGGCACCTTCGCCACATGCTCCCCCACCTGCACCGCCGCCAGTTCCAGCGGGCACAACGGCACATCCACATAACTCAACTGGCTATCGAGCTTGTACGAGCGCGGAATCCCCTGGATCACCAACGCAATAAACTTCAACGTCGGCCGTCCTCCAAGGGTGTTCAGCACCACAATCCGCGCCCGTTCCCCCACCACGCCCGACTCGCCACACGCGGCCTCAAAGCTGATCAACGGCAACTGCCGATCCCGCCACGTCACCTGCCGCAAATACCACGGCGGCGCATCACTGGCAGGCTCGCCGCGCTGGAAGTCGATCAACTCGGCCACGGCGACGTTGGGCAATAACAGGTGGCGGTCAGCCAATGGCAGCAGCAAGCCGGTGAGTTGGGTAGCGCGGTGATCAAGCACGGGACTTGCTCCAATACGCGATGCTTTCCAGCAGCACCGACTCTTGATAAGGCTTGCCGAGGTAGTCGTTGACGCCAATGGCCATGGCGCGGTCGCGGTGTTTTTGCCCGGTGCGGGAGGTGATCATGATGATGGGCATGCGCATCAGCCGTGGGTCGTCGCGCACCTGGATGGCCACTTCGAAGCCGTCCATGCGCGGCATTTCGATGTCGAGCAGCATCAGGTCCGGGGTGTGTTCTTCCAGCACGGCCATGGCGTCGATGCCGTCCTTGGCGGTGAGCACGTTCATGCCGTTGCGCTCCAGCAACCGGCTGGTGACTTTGCGTACGGTGACCGAGTCGTCCACCACCAACACCAGCAGCGGGCGCTTTTTCAGCGGGTCGTTGAGGATCAACGGTGCGTCGGCCGCCTGGGCCGGCAACGCCGGTGGCCGCGCGCGGATGTGCGCCAGCAGGTCGATGATCAGCACCACGCGACCATCGCCGAGGATGGTGGCGCCGGACAGCCTCTTCACCCCGGCAAACTGCGGCCCCAGGCCCTTGACCACGATCTCTCGCGTGCCGGCCATGGCGTCCACTTGCACCGCCACGCGCCGCTCGTTGCATTGCACCAGCAGCACCGGCAGCGGTTGATACTGGCCGAGCAAATTCGGGCGGCCGACGGTGTGCAGCAGGTCGCCGAGGTAGAACAGTTCGTAGCGCTGGCCGGCGTATTCGTAGCGCGGCGGGTCTTGCTGATAGTGCCCTTCCAGCTCATGGGGCATGACCCGCACCAGGCCTTCGATGGTGTTCAGCGGGATCGCGTATTGATCGTCCGCACACTGCACCATCATCGCCCGGTTGACCGACACGGTGAACGGCAGTCGGATGCGAAAGTGCACGCCCTCCCCCGGCGTCGAGTCGATGACCATCGAACCGCCCAGTTGGCGCACTTCTTCATGCACCACGTCCATGCCGACGCCACGCCCGGAAATCTGGGTGATTTTTTCGGCGGTGGAAAACCCCGGTTGCAGGATGAACTGCAACACGTCGCGGTCGCTGATCTCCAGGTTGGGGTCAAGCAAGCCACGCTTGATCGCCTTGCGTCGCACGGCTTCCAGTGGCACGCCGGCGCCGTCGTCACGCATGTCGAAAACGATGTCGCCGCCTTCGTGGGTCAGGTCCAGGGTGATGCGGCCTTTTTCCGGCTTGCCCGCCAACAGACGCGCCTCGCGGGATTCCAGGCCATGGTCGACGGCGTTGCGCAGCATGTGTTCCAGGGGCGCGACCATGCGTTCCAGCACGTTGCGGTCCATCTCGCCTTCGGCGTTGCCGACGATGAACTCCACGTCCTTGCCCAGCTCGCCCGCCACTTGCCGCACGATGCGCTTGAGGCGCGGCAGCATGCGTTCGAAGGGCACCATGCGCGTGCGCATCAGGCCTTCCTGCAGTTCGGTGTTGATGCGCGCCTGTTGCTGCAGCAGGTTGTGGGCATCCTGGTTGCGCCGCTCAAGGGTTTCCTTGAGGTCGAGCAAGTCCGAGGCCGATTCGAACAAGGCCCGGGACAGCTGTTGCAGCTGGGAATGGCGGTCCATTTCCAGCGGGTCGAATTCTTCGTAGCCCAGGCGCTCGGCCTCGGCCTGCTGGCGGCTGAGGATGCGGCCCTGGGTTTCGGTGTCGAGCCGGCGCAGTTGGTCGCGCATGCGCTCGATGGTGGTTTCCACCTCATTGAGGGCGACACGTGCATCGTTGACCTGCTGTTCGATACGCCCACGGAAGATCGAGGTTTCACCCGCCAGGTTGACCAGGTCATCCAGCAAGTCGGCTGATATTTTCACCATGTCGGCGGCCGGATCGCTGGCCAGCGCGGCCTCGGTTTTGGTCGCCGCCAACGCCACTGGCGCGGCGCTCACTTCAGCCGGATGCACCAGGCTTTTGATCCGCTCGATCAGCAGGTCCACCGAGCCCACCGGCAGCCCCGCCGCCACCGCATCAATCATCTGCGCCAGGCGGTCGTGGCAACCTTGCAGCAGTGCGAACAGTTCAGCCGAAGGCGCCAGCAACCCGGCCGACAGGCCTTCGTAGAGAAATTCCAGTTCATGGGCCAGGTCGCCAATCGGGCCGATCTCGACCATGCGCGCGCCGCCCTTGAGGGTGTGCAGGTCCCGCAGCAGGGTCTCGACTTCCTGGCGATTTTTCGGCTCGGCCTGCCAGCGCAACAGCGCGGCGCCGGAGCTGTCGAGGATGTCGGCGGCTTCCTCGAGGAAGATATCCAGCAGCTCGGGATCAGTGCCCGGCGTCTCGACCTCGACTGCCGCTGCAGGTGCGGCTGGCCCGGTGCCGTGGCGCAATTCACGCAAGCGGCTGATCAGCTCGGACGAGTCGCTCAGCGGTTGCTGGTGTTGCAACTGCTCAAGCAGCAGCGCCAGTCGCTCATGACTGGCCATCAGCACGTTCCCCAGTTCGCTGGAGTAGCTGTAGCGCCGGTCTACCAAGCCTTCGTAAAGGTTTTCCAACTCAAGGGCCAGATCGCCCACCGCGCCGATTTCAGCCATGCGCGCGCCACCCTTGAGGGTGTGCAGATCCCGCTGCAACGACGACAGCGGCGCGGCGTTATCCGGGTCTAGCAGCCAGCGCTTGAGGGACTGGCCGGCGCTGTCGAGGATGTCTACTGCTTCCTCAAGGAAGATCTCGACAATCTCGTCATCCACCGCAAAGCCCTGGTCCAGCTTCGCCGTGGCGGCGCCCAGTTCGGAGATGCTCAGCGCGCGGCTGCCGTCGGTTTTGATCAGGCCGGTGGCAGACGGGTCGAGGCCTTCATCCAGCAGTTCGCGCAAGGCTCGCACCCGGGCGGGGGCGGCGCTGATTTCCTGGCCGGCGGCCAGTTGGTCGAGCATGTTGATCAAGGCTTCGTGGGCCTGTTCGGCCTCGTGGAAGAAGCGCTCGCTGACCGCCAGGCTGCTTTCTTCCACCGCGCCGTAGAGGTCGAGCAAGGCTTCGCACAGTTCATCCATCGGGTGCAGGTCGGCCAGGTGCGCGCCTTCGCCGAGGGTGGTCAGTTCGTCCAGCAGCGCACTCAGTTCCTGGCGCTCACCGGGGTGCTGTTGCCAGCGGCGCAGCAGGCTTTCGGCATCCAGCAGGATGTCCATGCCCTGGGCCAGGAAGTTGGCGATCAACTGCGGGTCGCGCTTGATGCGCAGGCCAGTGTTGGGTGCATTCAGCAGGGCTTCAAGCTGGCTGTTCAGCAAGGTTTGCGTGCGTTCGATCAACCCGGCCGCGCCATTGATGGGCGCGTGGGGATCGCTGTCCAGCTGGCGCACGCCGCGCTGGAACAGTGCCTCGGCCTCCAGCAGCAATTCGATTTCATCCAGGTCCAGCGGCAGGCGGTGGGCCTTGTATTCGCGGGTCAGGTGGTCCAGCGGCCGCACCAGCTCGGCGATGGGCAACACGCCGGCCATGTAGGCGCTGCCCTTGAGGGTGTGCAGCGCGCGTTGCAGTTCATCGCTGACTTGCAGCGGCAGGTGCTCGGCGGCCTGCTGCAGGAAATGGTTGAGGCTGTCGAGGTGGCTCTGGGCTTCGTTGCGGAAGATCTCCAGCAACTGAGGGTCGAGGGCCGTGGCCGACGGTTCTACACCACTGGCCAAGGCGTGAGCCCGGGCGGCCAACTCGTCTACGTCATCGCGCTGGCGCTGGGCATCGGCGGCGAAATCGGTGATCAGCTCCGGCAGTAGTTCCAGCACGTCATCCAGCACTGCTTGCACCTCCGGGCCCGGTGCGACGCTGCGCTCCAGCACACGGTTGAGCAGGTTTTCCACGGCCCAGGCCAGCTCCGCCAACACCAAAGCGCGGACCATGCGGCCACTGCCTTTCAAGGTGTGGAAGGCGCGGCGCATTTCGCTCAGGGTGGCCTTGTCTTCCAGGCTAGCGGTGCCTGCGGGCACGTAGCGGTGCAGCACGTCGAGGACTTCGGCGGTTTCTTCGAGGAAGACTTCACGCAGTTCGTCGTCGATGCCCTCTTCGTCAGCAGGCGGTGGCAGCAAGCTGCCAGGGCGTTGCAGGGCCGGAGGGTTGAGGCGTGAGGTAGGGCTGGCCAGCGCGTCCGCGAGAAACGGGGTTTGCTCCGAAGGCGAGTCGTCCTGGGCAAGCAGTGCCTGGCGCCAGGGTTTTTCGGCCGGCAGATAGCCCAGCGCTGCGAGGCCTTCGGCGGCGACTTCCAGCACACGCTCGCCCGGGGCGTCGTGGTCCTGGAGCATCCGCTCCAGGTAGTATTCGAGGCTGGTGAGCACATCGGCAAAATGCTCAAGCTGCGCCTCGGAAGGCGCGGCCTCGCCGACCATCAGTTGCTCGTTGACGTAGTCATTGCAGCCGCGCATCAGGCTCGCCGCACGGGGCAGCGGAATCATCGCCAGGGCGCCGCGCACCTGGGTCAGCAACTCGGGCAGCGACTCCAGGCGCTGGCGGTCCCAGTGGGCCTCGATGCAGTCGATCACCAGCTCTTTGGCCTGGGTCAGGCACTGACAGGATTCACGGATCACCAGGTGGTGGATCTGCGTCAGGTCGGTGGTGGGCAGGCGGCTTTCTTCGCGGCGTTCCGGCTCGACCGTGCCGACCATCCCGGCCAGCGTGGCCTCGACGTAGAGCAACGCACCGGCGACGTCCATCAGCACCGCGTCGTTGGGCTCGCGCTGCCCCTGGGCCAGGCCGAGCACCACCGCCAATTGGTCGATGATCACTTTGCGCGGCTGGCCAAAACCCAATACCGCCAGGGTGTCGGCGATCTGGCGCAACGGCGCCAGCAAGGCCTCAAGGTCTGAGGCGTGTTGACGGTCGCTGCGCACGAACAGGTCCAGGCGTTCCTTGACCCGCACCAGTTCCTCGCACAACGCGCCCAGCACCGAGCCCATGGCGTCGCGGTCCGGGCCGGCCAGGCGGGCGCGTTCGGCGTCCACTACGGCGCTGTCGGGCAGGGCTTCATCGAGGCCATAACGTTCTTTCAAACTTTGCATCCGTGGGGTCGGTCGGGTGACTTTGGCGACGTAGAACAACAGGCTCTTGAGCAACTCGTCCGGGGCCGGGGTGTTGATCCCACTGATGCCCTGGTGCAGCAGGCGCTTGAGTTCCTTGTCGCTGGCCTTGAGCAAGCTGCGCAACGCCGGGCTGTTGGCGACCACGCCGATCAGCATGCCTTCCACCAGCGCCGAGGTCACCTGCCACAACGGTAACAGCGGCGCACCATGGCACAGGGCTTCGAGGCGGGCGAACACCCGCGCCATGTCTTCCAGGTTGCTGGGGCCGTGGTCTTCGCGCAGCAAACCGACCAACGCCTGTTGCAGCATCTGCCGCCATTGGCGCAGCAGCCCGGGGAAATCCTGCGGCGTGCGCTGGGCCAGTGCCTCTTCGGGCAGCGGCGGGATCACCAGCAGTTGCGGGCTGAACAGGCTGGTCTCGGAGAGCAGGCTTTCGCCGCGCACGCTGCGCAGGTCGTTGAGCAGCGGCAGCACCACCAAGGGCAAATCGCGTCGGGCGCTGTGCACACGGTCGAGGTACAGCGGCAGTTGGCCGAGGCCCTGTTGCAGCAGGCGAATGCCTTCATCGTGTTGGCTGACGCGCGCGCCTTGCAGGGCGAGGGCCAGTTGTTCCATTTCTTCAGCGAACAGGGCCGCGCCGTAGAACTCGACCATCAGCAGGCTGCCGTGGACTTGATGAATGCATTCCAGGCACTGGCCGATGGCCTCGCGGGTGCCGTCTTCCACATAGGCGTCCAGCGCCGAACGGGCCTGTTTCAGGGTTTCGGCAATCTCGCCCTTGACCCATTCGAGGGCCACGTAGTCGTGCCGATCAACCATAACTGCTCCCGCCTGAATTCATTTGTCGCTTTGTGAATGACGATTCCAAGCACAATGGAAATCGAATGTGGGAGCTGGCTTGCCTGCGATGGCGGTGCATCAGTTTGCATCTTCGGCACTGACACACCGCTATCGCAGGCAAGCCAGCTCCCACAGGGGTTCGGTGGTGCTTGGCAGATAGTATTTCACTCATCCACCTGCTTCGCCGCCGGCAAGGTGAACCCCGACACCGAACGCCGCAACTGACTGGCCATTTTCGCCAGGTTGCCGATGCTCTCGGCCGTGGCTGTGGAGCCTGACGAAGTCTGGGTGGTGATCTGCTGAATCACGTTCATCGTCAGGGAAATCTGCCCCGCCGACGACGTCTGTTGCTGTGCCGCGTTGGAAATGCTCTGGATCAGCGCCGCCAGGGTTTTCGACACGCCTTCGATCTCTTCCAGCGCCACCCCGGCGTCCTGGGCCAGCCGCGCACCGCGCACCACTTCGGTGGTGGTCTGTTCCATGGAAATCACGGCTTCGTTGGTGTCGGTCTGGATCGCTCGCACCAGGGTCTCGATCTGCCGGGTCGCTGCCGAAGAGCGCTCGGCCAACCGCTGCACCTCATCGGCCACCACCGCAAAACCACGCCCGGCATCACCGGCCATGCTCGCCTGGATCGCAGCGTTGAGGGCGAGGATGTTGGTCTGCTCGGCGATGTCGTCGATCAGGCTGACGATGTCGCCAATCTCCTGGGACGATTCCCCCAGGCGCTTGATGCGCTTGGCGGTGTCCTGGATCTGTTCGCGGATGTTGTCCATGCCGTGAATGGTGTTGTGCACCACCTCGTTGCCCTTGTTGGCGATCTCCACCGAGCGCTCGGCCACGGCCGAAGATTCGGCAGCGTTGGCCGAGACCTGGTCGATGGACTGGGCCATCTGGTTGATCGCCGTGGAGGCTTCGGCAATCTGCTGTGCCTGATGCTCCGACGCTTGGGCCAGGTGCATGGCGGTGGCCTGGGTGTCCTGCACCGCGCCCGCCACCTGGCCGGCGGTGAGGTTGATGGTGGCCACCAGGTCGCGCAGTTGGTCCACGGAATAGTTGATGGAGTCGGCGATGGTGCCGGTAAAGTCTTCGGTGACCGAGGCGGTGACGGTCAGGTCGCCGTCGGCCAGGTCTTCGATTTCGTCCAGCAGGCGCATGATCGCGTTCTGGTTGCGCTCGTTCTTCTCGGCGGTTTCCCGCAACTGGCGGTTGGTTTCGCGGACCATCACCAGGCCGATCAGGATGATCGAGGCCAGCGCCAGCAAGCCCAGCACGTAGCCGCCGATGGTGTCGAAGGTGCGCCCGTCTGCCAGGTTTTCAAAACCGGTGGCCAGGTGCGAGGCTTCGTCCAGCAGGGTTTGCGACAGGTTGAAGATATTGCTCGCCGAAGCCCGCACCTGGAACAGCTGCGGCGAGGTTTCGAGGATTTCATCCACCGAACCCGAAACGAATTCGAACAGCTCGGAAATTTCCGCCAAACGGGCGCGGGCGTCGTGGTCTTCAACCTGGCTGATGCGCAGCCCGGGATTGCCGTTGAGCATGCCGCTGAGCACCACGCCGAAACGGTTGGCATCGCGGCCAAAGGCATCGGCGGCCTGCACGGCGGTCTCGTCGCCCGCCAGCACGGTGTTCACCGCCCCCAGGATACGTTCAGCCAGCAACGATTGGCGCTGGGCCAACGCCACCTGGCTGGCCGGTGCGCCGCGTTGCAGGAGGATATCGACGACCTTTTCCGATTCCATCTGCAGCTGCGGAACGGTTTCCGCCAGGGTCGCAGCCACTTGATGCAGCGACAGCACCGTTTGCTCGCTGGCCAGAATCGCATCGGCGTTTTTCAGCAGGGCTTCCCAGTCGGTCTGCACCGCACGCATTTCTGCACGCACGGCGGTGGGTGCGGCGGGCAGGCCGGTGGCCGGGTCGCCTTTTTTCAGGTAACCCCAGCGCTGGGCAAAATCGTTGCGCGCATCCCCCAGCAGCTTGAACGCAGCGGCCTTGCCGGCGGCGGCCTCGGTGGCGTTCTTGGCGATGCGCTGGGACAGCACCCGCAGCTCACCGGCGTGGCCGATGTACTGTTTGTCGTAGGTGGACTGGGTGTTGAGGTACGCGAAGTTGGCGAACAGCAGCATGATGAACACGATCAGCGCGATAAACAGCACGATGATCTGCGAGCGGCTGCGGGACGCCTCCTGAGGTTTGACCGGGGTAACGGTACTCATGCGGCTACATCCATGAAGCCTGGAGCCTGGGCCAGGGCGAAGGGGCTGAAGACCTGCCACAGCTGGTCGCCGTCAAACTGGCCCTGGATAAACGGCGCGCCGGCCACGGTGCTCGTGTGCAGTGCGTCTTGTGCGAAATGCTGCATGCCCACCACCTCGTCCACCAACAGGCCGACAAACACGTCCTGATATTCCACCACCAGCACCCGCCGTTGTTTGCGCGCCACCGACCGCTCAAGGCCGAGGAAAGCGCCCAGGTCCATCACCGGCAACAAGCGCCCGCGCAGGTTGGCCACGCCCTTGACCCACGGCTTGACCCCGGGCATCACGGTGCAGCGTGGTTCGTGCAGCACTTCGGCGACTTCACCCATGGGCGCCACGTACCACTGCTCGCCCAAGCGAAAGCCGATACCGCTCCAGCTGTGCAGCCGGGTTTCCTGGGACGGCAGGTCGGCGGCCAGCAAGCGGCAGCGGCGGTCGATGTCCAGCAGCAGCTCGAAGGCGGTTTGCGACTCGGTCATGGGAACGTGCCGTCAGCCGGCCAGCACCTTGTTCAGGGTGGCGATCAGCGTCTCTTCATCTACCGGCTTGGTCAGGTAATCCTTGGCGCCCTGGCGTTCGCCCCAGATCTTGTCGGTTTCCTGATCCTTGGTGGTGATGATGATCACCGGGATGTGCCCGGTTTCAGGGTCCTTGGTCAACTGGCGGGTAGCCTGAAAACCATTGAGCCCGGGCATGACGATGTCCATCAGGACCGCGTCGGGCTTTTCCTGGCGGGCCAGCGCGACGCCATCGCCGCCGTTCTGGGCCTTGAGGACTTCGTGACCGTGCTTTTCGAGCATTTCGGTCAGTTTGTACATTTCAGTCGGCGAATCGTCGACGATCAGAACACGTGCCATGGTTTTCCCCACTTCTTTAGTAGACGCAAGCCCTCGTGGGGCCCCCGTCAGTGTGCTTGTTCTACTGCAGCGAAGCCCGGCACATAGGCCTTGATCGCGCTCAGCAGTTCTTCCTTGCTGAAAGGCTTGGTCAAAAACTGATCAGAACCGACGATACGCCCCTTGGCCTTGTCGAACAGACCATCCTTGGACGACAGCATGATCACCGGGGTCGACTTGAACGCCGGGTTGTTCTTCACCAGCGCGCAGGTCTGATAGCCATCCAGGCGCGGCATCATGATGTCGACAAAGATAATGTGCGGGTGATGGTCAACAATCTTGGCCAGGGCATCGAAACCGTCGATGGCCGTGATGACATCGCACCCTACGTTCTTCAACAGTGTTTCGGCCGTGCGGCGAATCGTTTTCGAATCGTCGATCACCATCACTTTCAAGGCGTTGGAATGCTGTTCCATATCTGCTCTACCATCGCCACAGCGAATAGGTTTTCGGTGTGTACTGCCTGATGTTGCACAGGATGAGCGCCAGAAGCCTTGGAATTCAAGGGCTGATACGCCATGGCAGCCTTTTTAGCACAGTCTGGGGAAAAAGCATCGTTGGGGAGGTAGTCAAAATAGGCTGGTGGCTCTTGATAACCCTCCCCCGACGCATCAGCGATACTGATGATGCTGCTGGTCGAAAGATGCTCAGGGATTACAGCGCCGGTATAGCGAGGGTTCGAGGTGGTGAGCAAGGAGAGTGTCCGATTTTTTGGTGATTTTATCAGTCCATTCTGCTATCCAAAGAAAACTCCAGGCCATCGATATCAGCGTGCGCTCCACATACCGCTAATCCCAATGCTGTCGGATCAATTCCACTTGAGTAAATCTTGAGCGAACTGTCATTCTTTCTTATCACAACGTCTCCAAACTCTGTTTTATACACAAGCGCCTCACTCACATAATTCATCTGAAATGTAAAAGAACACACATGCTGTGCCGCCTGCGTACTATTCAAACTTACAAGATAGCGCTGACCATTGGGCTGTATATCCAGAACGTCACGAAACTTTTCAGAACAAGAAGCCCCACTACCAGGATCAGTGCACAAATCACTGTCTCTTGAGTAATGCCCGCCCCATAAGTACTTTGACGACTTGTCCCTCCCCACTACCTCCAGAGTCGCCCCGTGAACCTCCAACATTAAAAAAAAAGTAACTATTGGCAGAGCACAACTTTTAAGCAGCTTCAATTCAACCCCCCACTCATTAAATACCGCGCTCTATTCCTACCATTCTCATATTGCGCTAATTCCGGCGTATTTCGTATATATTGCGCCAACACACCGCGATTGTTTGCAAAGACATATGGTAACTGCCTATCCCAGAGACTGCCTTGCTGATAGGTCAGGTCGACAGCGACATCTCTAACAAGCCCATCAAGCTGTTCCCATGGCACAGAGTTTGACGCCATAGCGGAGCTATACCTTTTTTGAGCTGCCACTTCATATCGCGGGTAGATCACCTCTTCAAATAAGACGCGTTGCGCCTCCAGTGAAATAACTCCAAAACCCAATTTATTTGTATATACAAAATCACGAGCGACCTGACCAGACAGCCCAGCCCCACGAGAAAAGTTCTCCGCTGAGTTTGACTCAACACCTGCTGCAATCAAGTCATCATAGACCGCACTACTCGTCCTGTGACGCATATCATAACCACGTCCTAACGTCACACCAGAGGCCCCTCCCGGCCAATGTAAACTTCGGCTAAAATAAGGACTATTCAAAATATCATTCCCCTCTGCATCAAAGGTAACTTGGCCTTGCCTCACGGCCAGATAGTTCTCCCGCCGAAATACATAAAAATGCCCTACTATCCCCACCGGATGAAAGTGATACACCTTCCCGTAAGGAGGCAACCCCACTTTCTCAGCCACCTCCCCCCACCAACTCAACGCCTGGATCCGCTCTTTCTCCGCCAACCAATTCAAATGCGGAGTCGAACCACTGTGGCCCAAGATCTCATCCAAAATGTCCCAACGTTGTGGCCGGTGCCATTCGCTTTCGCAATGCACAATCAACTGCGAAATTGACTG
>NZ_JACARE010000014.1:370530-399193 GCF_013386765.1 Pseudomonas yamanorum | reverse complement strand
GCCGACAGGCGGGGCAGAGCGCTTTGGTTACTTTGCCGCTTTTGCAAAGTGACTCGCTGTAAGAGCGAAACCATAAGCCGCCGTTACCTAAATAACGGATATGCCCCCTCCAAAAACCTAAACCGAAAACCTAGCCACCATCGTGTTCAGATCCACCGCCAACCGCGACAACTCCTGACTCGCTGCACTGGTCTGATTCGCCCCCGCCGACGTCTGCTGCGCCAAATCTCGAATATTCATCAAATTACGATCCACCTCCCGCGCCACCGCCGCCTGCTCTTCCGAAGCACTGGCGATCACCAGGTTGCGCTCATTAATCAGGGTAAACGCCGAAGCAATCTCCTCCAGCGCCGTACCCGCCGACTTGGCAATATCCAGCGTCGACCGCGCCCGGGTGTTGCTCTGCTGCATGGAACTCACAGCCTGATCAGTCCCCTGCTGAATCCCACTGATCATCTGCTCGATTTCCTGGGTCGACTGCTGCGTACGATGCGCCAACGCCCGCACCTCATCCGCCACCACCGCAAACCCCCGCCCCGCATCCCCGGCCCGCGCCGCTTCAATGGCAGCATTCAACGCCAGCAAATTGGTCTGCTCGGCAATCGAGCGAATCACATCCAGCACCTTGCTGATGCCATACACCTTCTGCGCCAGGTCCTCCACCTGAGTCGCATTGGCCGTCACATCATCCGCCAGCGACTCAATCGACAACACCGTCTGATGCACCTGTTCGCGACCGTGCTGAGCGATACGATCAGACTCCCGCGACGCCTGGGAAGTGGCCACCGCATTGCTCGCCACCTCCTCCACCGCCGCCGTCATCTGATTGACCGCCGTGGCCGCCTGCTCAATTTCCTGACTCTGCTGATGCAGCCCACGGGTCGCGTCTTCCGTCACGCAACTAAGCTCTTCGGAAGCCGACGCCAATTGGCTCGACGAATCGGAAATACGCCGAATGGTTTCCCGCAGGCTCTCCTGCATGCTTTTCAGCGCCTGCTGCAAACGCGCCGGTTCATCCTTGCCGCTGACGGTGATCACACCCGTCAGGTCGCCGCTGGCAACACCCTGGGCGACTTTCAGCGACTGGGATAACGGCAGCACAATACTGCGGGTCAGCAGCAACGCCAGGCCAATGGTGATCAGCGCCGTCACGGCAATCATGCCAACTACCCAACTGCGCGATTGGGCGAACACGCTTTGGGCCTGGCTCGCCGCCTGATTGGCACTGACCTTGTTCAGCGTCACCAGCTCACGCAGGGTGCCAGCCAACGCGTCGGCCAACTGGTTCATCTCGCCGTTGACTACCTTGATCGCATCTTCGAGCTGATTGGCCCGGGAAAACGCCAGCACCTGCTCCTGACGTTGCAGGTAGCGCTCTTCTTCGGCTTTAAAACGATCGAACAGCACCCGCTCCTCAGGCAGCACGATCAACCCTTCGTATAGGGACTGAGCCTTGTGCAGGCCATTTTTCAGCTCGGTGATTTTCTGTTCATTCTGAGTGATCGCCTGCGGGTCACGGTTGAGCAGCAGGCGCAACGTGAGGGCCCGCACCCGCAGCAGGTCCTGGTTCATCTCGCCGACCGCCATCACGCTGGGCAGCCAGTTGTTTTCCACCTGATCCGACTGCTGGCGCATATTGCCCATCTGCAACAGCGCAAACCCGCCCAGGGCAAACACCATCAGCGCCAGCAAACCAAACCCCAGGCCGGCGCGAGGGGCAATATTCAGACTTCTGATATTCATGCGAGGAATCCTTCCAAAAGCGCTGCATCCACCTGCAGCGGGCTCTTGAAAGGTATCGGCGAGAAACGGGGTTTGCGTAAGACGAAAACGCGATATCAAAACGCCTTATGATCGCCCCGCCCCGGCTGTAGCGATTCAGCGTTCGGTGAACTCGAAGGCCATCACCGAGGCTTGGGCAGGACCGCCAGGAAGTTGTCCCGTGCGACCTTTCTGGCCACGTCGTCAGGCAACGCATCGAGGAACGGGTCGAAGCTGCGCATTTCCTTACCGAGCTTGTTGAAGCGCCCTACCACGTCTGAGCCAAGCATGAAGCGGTCCGGGAAGCGCTCCACCAGCTTTACCCACTCAGGACGTGGCTTTCCCGCCTCATCCAGCAAGTAAGGCGTGAGCACGCTCCAGGACAGGTCGACGTAAAGGTTGGGGTAAGCCTCCAGCAGGCGCGCCAAAGTCGGCAGCAAGAAATCCATCTGGGTCTGGTGGCGGTGGATTTCCATGCTGCTGCCCGCGTGGGCCCAGATAAACCGAGTGTGCGGGTGATTGCGCAGTGGCTCCTCCATTTCCGCCAGGTACAAAGGATTTTTCTCACGCTTGGAGGTGATGTTGGAATGCACCATCACCGGCAAATCGTTCTCCGCCGCCAGGTGGTAGATGCGGGTCATCGCCTCGTTGTTGGCCCTTGGGGTGTCGCCGGAGGTGAGCGCGGTCAGGTCGTCGTGACGGGTGAAGACTTCGCCGATGCCTTGCCACAGTCCAGGATTGAGGTCGAGCATGCGCTGGATGTGGGACGCGGCGTTTTTATCGTTGGGATTGAACCCGCTGAGGAACGGATGAAAGCGCTGGCGTTGCTCCGGGCTCAGTTTATTGACCGCATCGGCGACGAACACGTCGGTGGCGCTGTACCAATAGGCGTCGGCGTCATCCCCGGCGTAATAGCGCGGGCGCTTGGGTTCGTCTTCGTGCCACTTCTTGGCCACGGGAATCCCGGAAATCATCACATGCTCGATGCGATTGTCGGCCATGGCCTTAAGCAACTTGCCCATGCCCGCCGACTCCTGGAAAAAGTCGACATAATGCAGGTGCGCATCGCTGTAGGCATAGTCGCGGGCCTGTACCGCAAGGCTCGCGGCGGCCAGCAACAGGGCAATACTCAGGCGGGTCCGGCGCACAGGGGAATCTCAAACAAGGGCTAATGAAGGTAGACCTCAAGCCGCGCCTGCGGGTTCAGCGGTAAACAACAGGGAACACCAAGGTGCCAGCATGCTCTATAACTGCATGACCTTCTTCCTGCCACCCTGTGAGGTTTGCCATGCCTGTTACCGTGAATACGCTGAACGCCGAAAACTTCCGCCACAGCGTCAATATCAATAACCACGAGCTGTTTACCGACCTGCCCAAGAGCCTGGGCGGCGACGACTCGGCGCCCTCCCCCCACGATTACTTCGACGCCGCGCTGGCGTCGTGCAAGGCCCTGACCGTCAAGCTCTATGCGCAGAAAAAAGACATTCCGCTCACCGGCGTCACCGTGGAAGTCACCCATGACAGCACCGAAGAGCAAAAGGGCAAATACAAGCTCAACGTCAAACTGACCCTCAAGGGCGTACTCACCGACGAGCAGCGCGATGAACTGCACCGCGTGGCGGATCGTTGCCCGGTGCACAAGCTGATGACCACGGCCGAAGTCACCATCGAGACCCGGCTCTCGGAAGGCGCCTTCAGCCAGTAGCGGCAACCTCCCGTCGAGCGGGTTATGCTCAGGGGCATCCAACCCGCTCAGACTGGGACGCACCATGACCACAGTGACCGTGATCCGCCCGCGCGCCGAAGACGTTGAAGGGCAACCCATCCTGCGCCCGCTGCCCTCCCGGCAGTGCCGCAGCGTCGGGCCTTTCGTGTTTTTCGACCATATGCTGCAAACCCGCTACGCCCCGGGCACCGGCATGAACATCCGCCAGCACCCGCATATCGGCCTCTCGACCCTGACCTACCTGTTTGAAGGCGAACTCCTGCACAAGGACAGCCTCGGTTCCGACCAGGTGGTGAAGGCCGGGGATGTCAGCTGGATGACCGCCGGCAGCGCCATTGCCCATGTTGAACGCAGCCCCGAAGCCCTCAAGGCGAGTGGTTTCAGCCTGCACGGGCTGCAAGTGTGGCTGGCCTCGCCCAAGGATCATGAACAAGGGCCAGGGCATTACAGCCATCACCCCGCCGCCAGCTTGCCGGTGAGTGACAACCTCGGCGTGCAGATCCGCCTGATTGCCGGCAGTGGCTTTTGCCTGGAATCGCCGGTGCCAGTGTTGTCGCCCACGCTGTATGCCGAGGTGCGGATGCAGACGGCTACAACGCTGCTGGTCCCGGATGAGCACGCGGAACGGGCGGTGTATGTGTTGGAGGGTGAAGCGCACCTGGAGGGTGAGGCGCTGGAGGTGCACAGCCTGGTGGTGTTGCCGGCAGGTGAAAGCCTCGCGCTGTTTGCCGAGACGGATTGCCATCTGGTGGTGTTCGGCGGCGCGGCGCTGGATGGGCCACGGCGGATCAACTGGAATTTTGTGGCGAGTGACCCGGCGTTGATCGAGCAGGCTCGCCAGCGCTGGGCGGCCGGGGATTGGCCGGTGGTGCCGGGGGAAAGTGAGCGGATTGAGTTGCCACAGTAAGGCTTGAGAGATTTATCGCTGATTAGATAGCAATCGCCGGCAAGCCAGCTCCTACAGTTGGAATGCGTTCCAACTGTAGGAGCTGGCTTGCCGGCGATGAGGCCCGCTCAAGTAACCGAGCTATCAGCCCTTGAACACTTCATTCAGCAAGTTATGCATCGACTGGAAGGCCCGTGCAGCGGTCTTCGCGTCGTACATCATCTTGCCCGGCACATTCGCGTGGGGGTCGGTAAACGAGTGCACCGCACCGCCGTAGCTCAGCAATTGCCAATCCACACCGGCGGCGTTCATTTCGTCTTCAAACGCCGGCAGTTGCTCTTTCGGCACCAGCGGGTCGGAAGCGCCGTGCAGCACCAGCACTGAACCCTTGATGTTTTTCGCATCGGCCGGGTTCGGCGTGTCGAGGCTGCCGTGGAACGAAACGGCGGCTTTCAACGGCGCACCGGTACGTGCCAACTCCAGGGAGCAGCAGCCGCCGAAGCAGAAGCCGAAGGTTGCCAGCTTCGAGGTATCCACCGTCGCTTCGGTCTGGGTTTTCAGGTGATCAAGCGCGACTTGCATGCGCTTGTTCAGCAGCACCCGGTCATTCTTCAACGGCATCATCGCCGCCCCTGCTTCATCGCCATTCGAGGGGCGAACAGTTTGCCCGTACAGGTCGGCAAGCAGTACCACGTAGCCCTTGCTGGCGACGCTCTTGGCGATCTCTTCAGCGCCGGCACTCACACCCATCCAGTTCGGCGCCATCAACAACCCTGGCAGCGGGCCCTTATGACTGGCATCAAATGCCAGGCGGCTTTCATAAGACTGGCCATCAATCTGATAGACCACGGAACGCACGGTGATTTGGCTCATCATTTACTCCAGGTGAAAGGCTCTACAACGAAAAAACCCGCCGAAGCGGGTTTTTCTACAACGGTGTTAAACCGACAGTTCAACCAACAGCTTGTTCAGTCGGCGCACATAAGCGGCCGGGTCTTTCAGGCTGTCGCCAGCCGCCAGGGCGGCCTGGTCGAAGAGGATATGCGACAGGTCGCCAAAGCGCTCTTCGCTCTGCTCGCCGTCGAGTTTCTCGATCAGCGGGTGAGCCGGGTTGAACTCGAAGATCGGCTTGGAATCCGGAACCTTCTGACCGCTGGCTTCCAGGATCTGACGCATCTGCATGCCCAGGTCCTGCTCGCCAATGGCCAGAATCGCCGGGGAGTCGGTCAGACGGTGGGAAACCCGCACTTCGCTGACGGCATCGCCCAAGGCAGTCTTGATTCGCTCAACCAGGCCCTCTTTGGACTTGGCCACTTCTTCAGCCGCTTTTTTGTCTTCTTCGGAATCCAGGTTGCCCAGGTCCAGGTCGCCACGGGCGACGTCAACAAAGCTCTTGCCGTCGAAATCGCTGAGGTAGCTCATCAGCCACTCGTCGATCCGGTCGGTCAGCAGCAGCACTTCGATGCCTTTCTTGCGGAAGACTTCCAGGTGCGGGCTGTTCTTGACCTGGGCGTAGGTTTCGCCGGTCAGGTAGTAGATCTTGTCCTGGCCTTCCTTGGCGCGAGCCAGGTACTCGGCCAGGGAAACGTTCTGCTCGCCGTCGTCACCGTGGGTCGATGCGAAACGCAGCAGGCCGGCGATTTTTTCCTTGTTGGCGAAATCTTCTGCCGGGCCTTCTTTCATGACCTGGCCGAAGTTTTTCCAGAAGCCCTTGTATTGCTCAGGCTCGTTCTTCGCCAGCTTTTCCAGCATGTCGAGCACGCGCTTGGTCAGCGCCGACTTCATGGAGTCGATGATCGGGTCTTTCTGCAGGATTTCCCGCGACACGTTCAGCGACAGGTCGTTGGAGTCGACCACGCCCTTGATAAAGCGCAGGTACAACGGCAGGAACGATTCCGCCTGGTCCATCACGAACACGCGCTGCACATACAGTTTCAGGCCTTTCGGCGCTTCACGCTGGTACAGGTCGAACGGAGCACGGGCCGGTACGTAGAGCAGCGAGCTGTATTCCAGCTTGCCTTCGACCTTGTTGTGGCTCCAGCTCAGTGGGTTTTCGTAGTCGTGGGCGATGTGCTTGTAGAACTCCTGGTATTCCTCGTCTTTGACTTCGGTACGAGGACGAGTCCACAGGGCGCTGGCACGGTTGACCACTTCCCATTCCTGGGCTGGGGCTTCTTCGCCTTCGGCCGCCGCTTGTTCTTTCGGCAACTCGATCGGCAACGCGATGTGGTCGGAGTACTTCTTGATGATATTGCGCAGACGCCAGCCATCGGCGAACTCGTCTTCACCGGACTTCAGGTGCAGGACAATACGCGTACCACGGTCAGCCTTGTCGACAGTGGCGATTTCAAACTCGCCCTCGCCTTTGGAAGACCAGTGCACGCCTTCGCTGGCGGCAAGACCGGCACGGCGGCTGAATACTTCAACCTTGTCGGCAACGATGAAGGCCGAGTAGAAGCCCACGCCGAACTGGCCGATCAGGTGGGAATCTTTCTTCTGGTCGCCCGACAGGTTTTTCATGAAATCTGCAGTGCCGGATTTGGCGATGGTCCCCAGGTGGGTGATCGCATCGTCACGGCTCATGCCGATACCGTTGTCTTCGAGGGTGACGGTTTTAGCGTCCTTGTCGAAGCTCACACGGATTTTCAGTTCCGCGCCGCCTTCCAGCAACTCAGGCTTGGACAGGGCTTCGAAACGTAATTTGTCGACAGCGTCAGAGGCGTTCGAGATCAATTCGCGAAGGAAAATTTCCTTGTTGGAATACAGCGAATGGATCATGAGGTGCAGCAGTTGCTTCACCTCGGTCTGGAAGCCCAGGGTTTCCTTTTGAGTTTCCACACTCATGGTCATCAAACTCCAATTGGATGGCAGTGGCCGCGCCCTTGAGGGTTGGCGGCGGGTTGTCATCAAAGTTGGGGGCTAAGACCAGGATTTCAAGGGCGGGCCGGTTCCTCAATCTTGAAATGCGCACGGGCGGTGGCAATCGGTTCGGACTGGGTGCTCTGCCACGCGGTAATCGCCACATTGGCCACCCGCCGCCCCTGGCGCCACACCTGACATTTGGCGTAGGTGTCGCGAAACTGCCCGGCGCGCAGGTAATCCAGGGAGAAGTCGATGATTTTCGGCACGCCCGGCGCACCGGTGAATACCAGCAGATGCAAGGCGGCGGACAGCTCCATAAAGCCCGCGATCACCCCACCGTGGATCGCCGGTAATATCGGGTTACCAATGTTGTCCTTGTTGGCCGGCATGCGGAACAGCAATTCATCCCCCAGACGCGTGCATTCGATGCCGATCAGCTTGGCGTAGGGAATCAGGTTCAGCAGCGCCTCATAGTTGCCGCGCTCATGGGCTTGCTGCAGACGGGTCTTGAACTGATGAGTCATGCCTGTTCTCCCTTGATCGTATTCCCCAGGCCCTGGCTGCCCTTGAGGCGCTTGCCCATGCGCATGAACGTGCCCACCACATGGGCAATCGGCTGCTGGGGGTCATCCTGATAAGCGAAGCCACGGGTGAAGATCACGTCGGTGGTCACCCGGTAGCACTGGGCGAAACCGAACACCGGCTTGTGGGGTTCGGCCGGGTGCATGTAGTCCACACGCAGGTCCAGGGTCGGGCAGACCTCGAATTCCGGCAGCACGCATAACGTGGCCATGCCGCAGGCGGTGTCCATCAAGGAGGTGAGCGCGCCGCCGTGGATCACTCCGGTGTGTGGATCACCGACGATATGCGGGCCATAGGGCAGCACCAGGGTCATGCCGTCCTCACTGGCGGCATGCACCTGGATGCCCAGCACCTGGCAGTGACGCAAGGCAGAAACAAAACGTGTGGCACGGGATAAAAGAGGATTTTCGGTCATTCGTTAAAGACTCTTATTAGTGTGGAGCCGGCGGAGTAGACAACCTTGCTGAAAGTTCCCTAGGGAAAAGCCTTATATATCTGTGAAATTTAAGGAACTAAGCGTTGGGCATAGGCTCGAAAGGCCAGTAGATATCTTCAATAAGGAGAAACACCCCATGCGCAAGACTTTAGCTATTTCCATGATGCTGGCTGCTGCCCTCGGCCTCGCTGCCTGCGACAAAAAATCCGAAGACAAAGCCCAAGACGCCGCAGCGCACTCTGAGCAAGCTCAAAAAGACATGGCGAAAGCACAGGATAAAGTGAACGACGCTGCGAAAGAAAACGCCGATGCTGCCAAAGCTCAGGCTGAATCGAACGAAGCTGCTGCGAAAGAAGCAACACCTGCAACCGGTTCTTGAGTCTGACGACTTGAACACTGTGACTTGAAAAGTCATGTTGCAAAAGAAAGCCCGCTTAATAGCGGGCTTTACTTTGTCCGGTGTTTTTAACCCGGCCGGGCAGCTCGAAACTTCGAACTAACCTCGGCACAAGTTAGTGGCTAAACGTTTAAGCCATCGCTTCACTGCGTTTGCCCAGCAAGCGGTCAATCACCACCGCAACCACCAGCGTCATCACCGAAGGCACCAGCCACGCCAGGCCCTGCTCGCTCAACGGCAGGTGAGCCAATTGCGCTGGCATCCAGTCCGCCAGGCCGGCGCCCTTCAGCGCGTCGATGCAGCCGAAGATGAACGACACCAGCATTACCGGGCCCACGATCCGGCCTTGCTCCTGCCAGAAGTCCTTACAGAAGCTCAGGGCCACCAGCACGATGCACGGCGGGTAGATCGCGGTCAGTACCGGGATCGAGAACGCAATCAGCTTGGTCAGGCCCAGGTTGGACACAAACAGCGAGAACACCGCCAGGATCACCACCAGGGTCTTGTAGGACAGCGGCAGCACACGGCTGAAGTACTCGGCGCAGGCACAGGTCAGGCCTACCGCAGTCACCAGGCACGCCAGGGAAATCAGCACGGCAAGGAAGCCGCTGCCCAGGGAACCAAAGGTGTGTTGGACGTAAGCGTGCAGCACGGCAGCGCCGTTGGCGGCACCGGCGGCTACTTCATGGCTGCCCGAACCGAGGCGGAACAGGCTGATATACACCAACGCCAGGCCCACGCCGGCAATCAGCCCGGCAATGATCGCGTAGCGGGTGATCAGTTTCGGCGACTCAACCCCACGGGAGCGAATCGCGTTGACGATCACAATGCCGAATACCAGGGCGCCGAGGGTATCCATGGTCAGGTAACCATTGATAAAGCCCTGGGAGAACGGTGCAGCCACGTATTCAGGGGTAGCGACACCCACATCACCGGCCGGCAAGGCGAAGGCGGCGATGCCCAATACGGCCAGGGCGATAATTTTCAACGGCGCCAGGAAGCGACCGACGGTATCCAGCAGGCGGCCCGGGTACAGCGAAATGAAAAACACCAGCAGGAAGTACACCGAGCTGTAGAGGAACAGCGCCAGCGGGCTCTCACCGGTCAGCGGCGCCAGGCCCACTTCAAAGGACACGGTGGCGGTTCGCGGGGTGGCGAACAGCGGGCCGACTGCGAGGTAAGCAGCCGCTGCCAGCAAGCCACCGGCGATCTTGCCGATCGGGCTGCTCAACGCATCCATGCCACCACCGACCTTGGCCAGGGCAACCACGGTGATCACCGGCAAACCGACCGCTGTGATCAGGAAGCCCAGCGCCGCCATCCAGACATGAGGCCCGGACTGCAAACCGACGATAGGCGGGAAGATGATGTTGCCGGCGCCCACGAACAGGGCAAAAGTCATAAAGCCCAACGCCAGGATGTCCTGGCTTTTCAACACTTTCATTTGAGGAAATACCACACTACTGAATCGGAATTTAGAGAGGGCTTCCCTATGGATGAGGGAAATACTGCCGGTCCTGATGGGGACTGACGGGTCTGGCGCGGGGCTTCCTTTTGGGATGCGCACGCATAAAGAGGCGGCTAGCCTAACGAATTTGCGGGTCAAACGCACTGTTGCGGGGCGAACTGTCCGATAAGCGACATTTTTATGTCGCGTTTTCATATCTAAATTTTGAAATGCGATCAAATGTGGGAGCTGGCTTGCTTGCGATAGCATCACCTCAGTGCGTCCGAAACACCGAGTAGCCTGCATCGCAGGCAAGCCAGCTCCCAAAGTTGGTCGGCGTCATTCCATCCAACCGATGAGTAATCCCCAGAAAGCACAAAGGCCACCCGAAGGTGGCCTTTGTGGGGTGAAGCGTCAGCTAAGCGCGAGGCTTACTTGACAGCCCAACCGGTCAGCTCGGACAAAGCCTTGCCGATGTCTGCCAGCGAACGCACGGTTTTAACGCCTGCGTCTTCCAGGGCAGCAAACTTCTCGTCTGCAGTGCCCTTGCCGCCAGAGATGATTGCGCCAGCATGGCCCATGCGCTTGCCAGCAGGGGCAGTCACACCAGCGATGTAGGAAACAACCGGCTTGGTCACGTGTGCCTTGATGTAGGCAGCCGCTTCTTCTTCAGCCGAACCGCCGATCTCACCGATCATCACGATCGCTTCGGTCTTCGGGTCTTCCTGGAACAGCTTCAGGATGTCGATGAAGTTGGAGCCTGGGATCGGGTCACCGCCGATGCCGACGCAAGTCGACTGACCGAAACCGGCGTCAGTAGTCTGCTTCACAGCTTCGTAGGTCAGGGTGCCGGAACGGGAAACGATACCGACTTTACCTGGCAAGTGAATGTGACCTGGCATGATGCCGATCTTGCATTCGCCTGGAGTGATCACGCCTGGGCAGTTAGGGCCGATCAGGGTAACACCCAGCTCGTCGCACTTAACTTTAGCGTCCAGCATGTCCAGGGTAGGAATGCCTTCGGTGATGCAAACGATCAGCTTGATGCCGCCGAATGCTGCTTCCAGGATGGAGTCCTTGCAGAAAGGAGCTGGAACGTAGATCACGCTGGCGGTGGCGCCAGTGGCAGCTACAGCATCTTTCACGGTGTTGAACACTGGCAGGCCCAGGTGCTCGGTGCCGCCTTTGCCCGGAGTTACGCCGCCAACCATCTTGGTGCCGTACTCGATGGCTTGCTGGGTGTGGAAACTACCTTGGGAACCGGTAATACCCTGGCAAATAACCTTGGTGTCTTTATTGATCAGGACGCTCATTATTTGCCCTCCGCAGCTTTGACAACTTGTTGAGCAGCGTCGGTCAGGCTGGTAGCAGCGATGATGTTCAAACCGCTTTCTGCCAGTACTTTAGCGCCCAGTTCAGCGTTGTTACCTTCAAGGCGAACAACCACCGGGATTTTAACGCCGACTTCTTTCACTGCACCGATGATGCCTTCGGCAATCATGTCGCAACGAACGATGCCGCCGAAGATGTTGACCAGTACTGCAGCGACGTTGGAGTCGGACAGGATGATCTTGAACGCTTCGGTAACGCGTTCTTTGGTGGCACCGCCGCCTACGTCGAGGAAGTTGGCTGGTTTGCCGCCATGCAGGTTGACGATGTCCATGGTACCCATGGCCAGGCCAGCACCGTTGACCATGCAACCGATGTTACCTTCCAGGGCTACGTAGTTCAGTTCGAACTTGGCAGCGTGCGCTTCGCGCGGATCGTCTTGCGACGGATCGTGGAAAGTCTTCAGCTTAGGCTGACGGTACATGGCGTTGGCGTCGATGTTGATCTTGGCGTCGAGGCAATGCAGATCGCCGTCAGCCTTGATCACCAGCGGGTTCACTTCCAGCAGGGCCAGATCGTGATCCTGGAACAGTTTGGCCAGACCTACGAAGATCTTGGCGAACTGGGCAACTTGCTTGCCTTCCAGACCCAACTGGAATGCCAGCTCGCGACCCTGGAATGGCTGAGCGCCAACCAGTGGATCGATAGTGGCTTTCAGGATTTTTTCTGGGGTTTCTTCGGCGATCTTCTCAATGTCCACGCCACCTTCGGTGGAGGCCATAAACACGATGCGACGGCTCGAACGGTCAACGACAGCGCCCAGGTACAGCTCTTTAGCGATATCAGTGCACGATTCAACCAGGATCTTGGTGACTGGCTGGCCATTGGCATCAGTCTGGTAAGTCACCAGACGCTTGCCCAGCCACTGCTGAGCGAAGGCTTTGGCGTCTTCTTTGCTGCGAACCAGCTTTACGCCGCCCGCTTTACCGCGACCACCAGCGTGGACCTGGGCTTTGACAACCCACTCGGTGCCGCCGATTTTGTCGCAAGCTTCTGCTGCTGCTTCCGGGGTGTCTACTGCGTAACCCTTGGATACTGGCAGGCCGTATTCAGCGAACAGCTGCTTACCCTGATACTCGTGAAGATTCATGCTTATTACCGTCTTCGTTAGGTACTGCGCATTCGGCGCTGCGCTCTTTATTGAGTGCCGCGCCACCTGTGACTGCTGCTTGCACAGTCAAACCACCAAAAGCCTGAACCCTGGGTGGTGAAACTGCGCAAGACTGCGTCCAGCGGATATTCCGCGGTGAGTCTTGCGCACAAGGCTCACGACGGGCAACCGCCGTGGTTTCTTATTATCTCGCTTAGCGCTTCTTCTTGTTGGCGATGTGGATGGCATGGCCATTCACTGCCAACGCGGCTTCGTGCAGCGCTTCGGACAGGGTCGGATGGGAGAAAACCATCATGCCGATGTCTTCGGCGCTGGTGCCGAATTCCATACCGATTGCGCCTTGCTGAACCAGTTCTGCTGCGCCTGGGCCAATCACGTGGACGCCCAATACGCGGTCAGTCTTGGCATCAGCGATGACTTTGACAAAACCACCGGTGTCGTTGGCTGCCATGGCACGGCCAGAAGCAGCAAACGGGAAGGTGCCGACGTTAACTTCAACGCCTTCAGCTTTCAACTGCTGTTCGTTCTTGCCGACCCATGCAATTTCCGGGTGGGTGTAGATAACCGACGGGATCAGGTCGTAGTTCATCTGGGTCTTGTGACCCTTGATGCGCTCGACAACCATGATGCCTTCTTCGGAAGCCTTGTGCGCCAGCATCATGCCGCGAACCACGTCACCAATGGCGTACACGCCCGGCACGGTGGTAGCGCAGTGATCGTCAACGTGGATGAAACCACGCTCGTCGATGTTCACGCCGCTGTCGGAAGCCAGCAGATCAGTGGTCACTGGACGGCGACCAACGGCTACGATCAGCTTGTCGAAAGTGATGGTCTGTTCGCCATCCTTGTCGGTGTAGGTCACGACTACTTCGTCGCCGTTAACCTTGGAACCGGTAACGCGCGCGCCCAGCTTGATATCCAGACCTTGTTTGGTCAGGGTTTTCAGAGCTTCTTTGGACACAGCGGTGTCGGCAGCCAGCAGGAACGTGTCCAGGGCTTCCAGCACGGTGACTTCAGAACCCAGGCGGGACCAGACCGAACCCAGTTCCAGGCCGATCACGCCAGCGCCGATCACGCCCAGACGTTTTGGAACTGCCTGGAATTCCAGGGCGCCGGTCGAATCAACGATCACGTTCTGGTCAACCGGAGCCGGTGGAATGTCGATTGGACGCGAACCTGGAGCCAGGATCACGTTCTCGGCTTCGATGATTTCGGTCGAACCGTCAGGCTTGGTGATTTCAACTTTCTTGCCGGCCAGCAGTTTGCCGTGGCCTTGCAGGGAAGTGACGCCGTTGGCCTTGAACAGGGTTGCAACGCCGGAAGTCAGGCCTTTAACGATGTTGGCCTTGCGGCCGACCATCGCTGGCACGTCCATGGTCACGCCAGCGTGGTTGATGCCGTGGATGGCAAAACCGTCTTGCGCTTCGTGGAATTTCCAGGAGCTGTCCAGCAGCGCCTTGGAAGGAATGCAGCCAACGTTCAGGCAAGTACCGCCCAACGCCAGTTTGCCTTCCTTGTCGGTGTATTTTTCGATGCAAGCAGTCGAGAGGCCCAGTTGTGCGGCCTTGATGGCGGCTACGTAGCCGCCAGGGCCCGCACCAATCACTACAACGTCAAATTTCTGCGACATGAAAAAAAATCCTCTTTAGCTAAAAGCTTCAAGCCGTGAGCCGCACTCCGACCTGCCTTGCGACAGGGCCGGTGGTGCGGCTCACCGCCGCTTTATCAGATATCCAGCAGCAGACGAGCCGGGTCTTCCAGCAGGTTCTTGATGGTCACCAGGAAAGTCACGGCTTCTTTACCGTCGATCAGGCGGTGATCGTACGACAGCGCCAGGTACATCATTGGGCGGATAACCACTTGGCCGTTGATCGCCATAGGACGCTGCAGGATGTTGTGCATGCCCAGGATCGCAGCTTGTGGCGGGTTGACGATCGGCGTCGACATCATCGAACCGAAAGTACCACCGTTGGTGATGGTGAAGGTACCACCGGTCATCTCGTCGATGGTCAGCTTGCCGTCACGGGCTTTCTTGCCGAAGTTGGCGATGCCGCCTTCGATTTCAGCCAGGCTCATCAGCTCGGCGTTACGCAGAACCGGTACTACCAGGCCACGGTCGCTGGACACGGCAACGCCGACGTCAGCGTAGCCGTGGTAAACGATGTCGCCGCCGTCGATGGAAGCGTTGACTGCCGGGAAGCGTTTCAGCGCTTCGGTGGCCGCCTTCACGAAGAACGACATGAAGCCCAGGCGCACGCCGTTGTGGGACTTCTCGAACAGGTCCTTGTACTTCGAACGCAGTGCCATGACTTCGGTCATGTCGACTTCGTTGAAAGTGGTCAGCATCGCCATGTTCGATTGTGCTTCAACCAGGCGCTTGGCCACGGTTGCACGAACGCGGGTCATCGGTACGCGCTTCTCGGTGCGGTCGCCAGCAGCGAACACAGGAGCAGCGGCAGCCGGGGCAGCAGCCTTGGCAGGCGCGGCAGCCGGAGCGTTTTTCTTGGCTTCAACAGCGGCAACCACGTCTTCCTTGGTCACGCGGCCATCTTTGCCGGTGCCTTTGATGGAAGCCAGGTTGATGCCGTTTTCGTCAGCCAGCTGACGCGCAGCCGGTGCAGCGATTGGATCTTCGCCGCCCGCAGCCGGTGCAGCAGCTGGAGCTGCGGCAGCAGCCGGTGCAGCGGCGGCAGGAGCAGGAGCCGCGGCAGCAGCGCTGCCCTCTTCGATCGAGCCCAGTACCTGGTTCGACAGAACGGTAGCGCCTTCTTCGGCAACGATTGCGCCCAGCACGCCGTCAGCTTCAGCCAACACTTCCAGAACGACTTTGTCGGTCTCGATGTCGACGATCAGGTCGTCACGCTTGACGGCCTCGCCTGGTTTCTTGTGCCAGGTGGCAACGGTGCCATCGGCAACCGATTCCGGGAATGACGGGGCTTTGATTTCGATAGCCATTATCTGTGGGTCCTTAAAATTCGGTTTCAGTCAGCGCGAAGGCGTTAAACAGTGAAAGCATCTTGCAGCAGTTTTTCCTGCTGCTCGGCGTGCATCGATGCATAACCACAAGCAGGTGCAGCAGAAGCATCACGACCGGCGTACTCCAGGCCCAGTGCCTGTTTATGGTTGCCGATGCTGCGACGCAGATGATGCTGGCTGCTGTACCACGCGCCCTGGTTCATCGGTTCTTCCTGACACCACACCACGTTCGTGAGGTTGGTGTAAGGCGCGATGGCCTCCATCAGGTCGTCTTCCGGGAACGGGTAAAGCTGCTCGATCCGCACGATGGCGATGTCTTCGCGGCCTTCGGCACGGCGTTTTTCCAGCAAGTCGTAGTAGACCTTGCCGCTGCACAGGATCAGGCGAGTGACCTTGGCCGCGTCCAGGGTGTCGATTTCCGGAATAACGGTCTGGAACGAACCATCCGCCAGATCTTCCAGGGTCGAGATGGCCAATTTATGACGCAACAGCGATTTCGGCGTCAGCACTACCAGCGGCTTGCGCAGCGGGCGGATCACCTGGCGACGCAGCAAGTGGTAGATCTGGGCCGGGGTAGTCGGCACGCACACCTGGATGTTGTGCTCGGCGCACAATTGCAGGTAACGCTCCAGACGGGCCGAGGAGTGCTCCGGACCCTGACCTTCATAACCGTGTGGCAGCAGCATGGTCAGACCGCACAGACGGCCCCACTTGTGCTCGCCGCTGGTGATGAACTGGTCGATAACCACTTGGGCACCGTTGGCGAAGTCGCCGAACTGGGCTTCCCAGATCACCAGTGCCTGAGGCGTGGTGGTCGAGTAACCGTATTCGAACGCCAGTACGGCCTCTTCGGACAGGAACGAATCGTACAGGTCGAAACGCGGCTGGCCTTCGTACAGGTTCTGCAACGGGATGTAGGTGCCCGCGTCTTTCTGGTTGTGCAACACAGCGTGACGGTGCGAGAACGTACCGCGGCCGATGTCCTGGCCAGTCATGCGGATCGGGTGACCTTCGAACGCCAGGGTCGCGTACGCCATGGTTTCAGCGTAACCCCAGTTGATCGGCAGGCCGCCGGCTTGCATCTTCTGACGGTCTTCGTAGATCTTCGCAACCTGGCGCTGTACCACGAAGCCATCTGGAATTTCCAGCAGCTTGGCAGACAGTTCCTGCAGGGTTTTCAGATCGAACGAGGTGTCGTGACGCGCAGTCCAGGCGTGGCCCAGGTACGGACGCCAGTCAACGAACAGCTCTTTGTTCGGCTCTTTGACCAGGCTTTTTACTACGTGCAGGCCGTTGTCCAGCGCGTTGCGGTATTCATCGATCTTCGCCTGAACACGTGCATCGTCCACTACGCCGGCCTTGATCAGGCTGTCGGCGTACAGCTCACGGGTGGTGCGCTGCTTGGTGATTTGCTGGTACATCAACGGTTGGGTGCCGCTAGGCTCATCCGCTTCGTTGTGACCGCGACGGCGGTAGCAGACCAGGTCGATGACCACGTCACGCTTGAACTGCATGCGGTAGTCGATGGCGAGCTGGGTCACGAACAACACGGCTTCCGGATCATCACCATTCACATGGAGGATCGGCGCCTGGATCATCTTGGCAACGTCGGTCGCGTACTCGGTAGAGCGTGCGTCCAGCGGGTTACTGATGGTGAAGCCCACCTGGTTGTTGATGACGATGTGAACGGTACCGCCGGTCTTGAAGCCGCGGGTCTGCGACATCTGGAACGTTTCCAGGACCACGCCCTGACCGGCGAATGCCGCGTCACCGTGGATGGAAATCGGCAGGACCTTCTCACCGGTAGCGTCGTTACGACGATCCTGGCGCGCACGTACCGACCCCTCGACCACTGGAGAAACGATTTCCAGGTGGGATGGGTTGAACGCCATGGCCAGGTGAACTTCACCGCCGGTGGTCATTACGTTGGACGAGAAGCCCTGGTGGTATTTAACGTCACCGGAACCCAGCTCGACCTTCTTCTTGCCTTCGAACTCGTCGAACAGCTCGCGCGGGTTCTTGCCGAAGGTGTTCACCAGCACGTTCAAACGGCCACGGTGGGCCATGCCGATCACGATTTCCTTGGTGCCGTACGAACCGGAACGCTGGATCAGCTCATCGAGCATCGGGATCAGGCTTTCGCCGCCTTCCAGGCCGAAACGCTTGGTGCCCGGGTATTTGGTGCCCAGGTATTTTTCCAGGCCTTCCGCTGCGGTGACGCGCTCGAGCAAGTGGCTCTTGACGTCTGCAGACAGCACCGGGCGTCCACGCACGCCTTCAAGACGGTGCTGGAACCAGTGGCGCTGCTCGGAATCAGTGATGTGCGTAAATTCGGCACCGATGGTGCGGCAATATGTCTGCTGCAACGCTTCGTGAATTTCGCGTAGGCTCGCTTCCTCTTTGCCGATGAACAGGTCGCCGGCACGGAAGGTCGTATCAAGATCGGCATTGGTCAAGCCGTAATGATTGATCGACAGGTCTGCAGGTGCAGGACGCTGCCACAGCCCCAGCGGGTCAAGCTGGGCTGCCTGGTGGCCACGCATACGGTAGGCCTGGATCAGTCGCAGTACTTCAACTTGCTTCTTCTCGTGCTCACTGCTCACGCTCCCGGCGGAAACCGGCTGAGCGCGGCGCTGGTTCTTTGCCAGCAGCACGAACTGATCGCGAATTGTTGCGTGCGATACATCGGTGGCAGCGTTGCCGTCTGAAGACAACGTCTGAAATTTGGTGCGCCATTCTTCTGGCACAGCGTTAGGGTCGTGCAGGTAGAGCTCATAAAGCTCTTCCACATAGGCAGCGTTACCACCTGAAAGATAGCCGCTGTTCCACATGCGCTGCATCACGCTTTCTTGCATGCTTGGTCACCCTCGATTTGGGGACACCACCGGCGAAAACACCGAGTTTGCTTGCAAAAGGCCAAGTGCAGCGACCAAAACAAGCCACTTAGGATCACGCTGATAGTTCGGGTACCAACCCGAATGCCCCTGCTTGTCTCATTTCTTCAAAATAAGAGCCGCGGCTTTGTAAGTCGCTGCTCAAGTTAAAACTACGGCGCCGGTTGAAGCCTGCGCCGTAGCATCTACGGGCACAACGGTCCTGCCTTTACTACAACGTCAGTTACACGCCGCTTTGCAGCAACATGCTACGTACGTGACCAATGGCCTTAGTCGGGTTCAGGCCTTTAGGACATACGTTGACGCAGTTCATGATCCCGCGGCAGCGGAATACGCTGAACGGGTCATCCAGCGAAGCCAGACGCTCGGCGGTCTTGGTGTCACGGCTGTCTGCCAGGAAGCGGTACGCTTGCAGCAGGGCAGCTGGACCCAGGAACTTGTCCGGGTTCCACCAGAAGGACGGGCAGGAGGTCGAGCAGCAAGCGCACAGGATGCACTCGTACAGACCGTCCAGCTTCTCGCGCTCTTCCGGAGTCTGAAGACGCTCGATGGCCGGAGCCGGAGTGTCGTTCAGCAGGAATGGCTTAACCTTTTCGTATTGCTTGTAGAAGATGCTCATATCGACGACCAGGTCACGGATAACCGGCAAACCTGGCAGAGGACGAACGATCAGCTTGTTGCCTTTAACCACGGCAGACAGCGGCGTGATGCACGCCAGGCCGTTTTTGCCGTTGATGTTCATGCCGTCGGAACCGCAAACACCCTCGCGGCAAGAGCGACGATAGGAGAAACCTTCGTCCTGCTCTTTAACCAGGGCCAGTACGTCCAGCACCATCAGGTCTTTACCACCGGTATCGACCTGGAATTCCTGCATGAACGGCGCAGCGTCCTGATCAGGGTTGTAGCGATAAACACTGACTTTCAACATGGCAGCCACCCTTAGTAAGTCCGAATCTTCGGTTCAAACGTCGGAACCGTCTTCGGCGAGAAGTTCACGGCACGCTTGGTTACGCGCTTGTCACCCGGGAAGTACAGGGTGTGGCACAACCAGTTCTCGTCGTCGCGGTCTTCATAGTCTTCACGAGCGTGAGCACCACGGGATTCTTTACGAACCTCGGCGGCAATCGCGGTCGCTTCAGCCACTTCCAGCAGGTTTTGCAGCTCAAGGGCTTCGATACGAGCGGTGTTGAACGCCTGGCTCTTATCGTTGATCTTGACGTTGGCGATGCGCGAACGCAGGTCAGCCAGCTGGGCGATACCTTTTTGCATGTATTCGCCGGTACGGAACACACCGAAGTAGTTCTGCATGCAGCTTTGCAGCTCTTTGCGCAGGGAGGCGACGTCTTCGCCTTCGGTACGCGAGTTCAGGCCATCCAGACGTGCCAGGGCAGCGTCGATGTCGGACTGGCGTGGACGAGCGTAATCAACGCCTTCCTTCAGGGTCTGCTCCAGGAACAGGCCGGCGGCGCGACCGAATACCACCAGGTCGAGCAGCGAGTTGCCGCCCAGGCGGTTGGCACCGTGAACCGATACGCAGGCCACTTCGCCTACTGCGAACAGACCAGGGATGATCTGGTCGACGCCGTCGGCGTCCTGGGTGATCGCCTGGCCATGAATGTTGGTGGCAACGCCGCCCATCATATAGTGGCAAGTTGGAACAACCGGGATCGGCGCAACAGCCGGGTCAACGTGGGCAAAGGTCTTGGACAGCTCCATGATGCCTGGCAGACGGCTGTGCAGAACTTCTTCACCGAGGTGATCGAGCTTCAGCATCACGTGGTCGCCATCAGGACCACAGCCGTTACCGGCGATGATCTCTTTAACCATGGAACGGGCTACAACGTCACGACCGGCAAGGTCTTTGGCGTTCGGAGCATAACGCTCCATGAAGCGCTCGCCGTTCTTGTTGATCAGGTAACCACCTTCACCACGGCAACCTTCTGTAACCAGTACACCGGCGCCGGCGATGCCGGTCGGGTGGAACTGCCACATTTCGATGTCCTGTACCGGAACGCCTGCACGCAGGGCCATGCCGATACCGTCACCGGTGTTGATCAGGGCGTTGGTAGTGGACGAGTAGATACGGCCTGCACCGCCGGTCGCCAATACGGTGGCGTTAGCCCGCACGTAAGAGGTTTCGCCGGTTTCGATGCAGATAACGATCATGCCTACAAAGGCACCGTCTTCGTTCTTCACCAGGTCGACGCCGTAGTATTCGTTGAGGAATACGGTGCCGGCCTTCAGGTTGGCCTGGTACAGGGTGTGCAGCAGCGCGTGACCGGTACGGTCGGCTGCGGCGCAGGTACGGGCGGCCTGGCCACCTTTACCGAAGTCTTTCGACTGCCCGCCGAACGGACGCTGGTAGATGCGGCCCTGTTCGGTACGGGAGAACGGCAGACCCATGTGTTCCAGCTCGAAGACCGCTTCCGGGCCTACGGAGCACATGTATTCGATAGCGTCCTGGTCACCGATATAGTCGGAACCCTTGACGGTATCGTACATGTGCCAGCGCCAGTCATCGTTCGGATCGGCGGAGGCGATGGCGCAGGTGATGCCACCCTGGGCCGAAACGGTATGGGAACGGGTCGGGAACACCTTGGTGATCACGGCAGTCTTGTGACCGCCCTGGGCCAGTTGCAGCGCAGCGCGCATGCCGGCACCGCCGCCGCCAATGATGATGGCGTCGAATGAAAGCGTATTAACTGTGTTAGCCATGAATCAGATACCCCAAAGAATCTGCACACCCCAGACGAAGTAAGCGAACATCGCGACGCCGCATACTGCCTGGAAGAGAAACCGTACTGCTGTCGCGGACTTGCCCAGCGCCATTGGCGTCAGGTAGTCGGTCGCGATGGTCCACATGCCAACCCAGGCGTGAGCGCCCAGGGCTACAAGGGCCAGCAGACTGAAGATGCGCATCCCGTTATGAGCGAACAGGCCGTGCCATTGGGCGTAGCCAATGCCAGGGTTCGCCGCGAGGTACCCGATCAGGAAGATGAAATAAGCCGCGAGAACAACCGCAGACACACGTTGCGCCATCCAGTCATAGAGGCCCGAACGCGACAGGTTCGTAACGCTGGTTACCATATCCAAACTCCCGCCAGAACGATCAGCACCACGGAAATGGCGATGACGATTTTCGAGCCCAGCTTGCCGCCTTCCAGCGTCTCACCGATACCCATGTCCATGATCAAGTGGCGAATACCGGCCACAAGGTGATAAAGCAGAGCGGACAGGAGGCCCCAGGCGACGAATTTGGCCAGCGGACTGGTCAAGCATGCCTTCACCTCGGCGTACCCTTCTTCCGAACCCAGGGATTTGCTCAATGCGTAAAGCATGATGCCCAGGCCAAGAAACAGGATGATGCCGGATACACGGTGCAGGAACGACGTTACGCCGGTGATGGGGAGTTTGATGGTCCTTAGGTCTAGGTTTACAGGTCGTTGGCTATTCACGGCTTTTTTTCACACTGAAGAGCCCCTAACAATCAGGGCAAAGTTGTTGGGGAGTGCACTGGTCAGGTAACCACCACCCAGGGAGTGCGACCCCCATCAAAACGGGCCCAAAAGCCCCTGGCGGTCGGAGGCCGAGTATAGACAGTTAGGCAACTAATGACAACGCGCACTCCTCACCCTAATAGCGCATTGCAATGGCGGCATAAAAGGCGTAAATGGCAGGTAATTTCGAGGAAAAAGTACGGTTAAAGCCTTCTGGAGCAAGACTTTAGGCAAATTGACATCTGAATTTATCTCACTATAGTGGTGCGGGCCCTGCGTGGGGGGTCTGTCTGATGATTTGAAGCATAAATAGGAGGCCACATGGCTGACAAAAAAGCGCAGTTGATCATCGAGGGCGCAGCCCCCGTCGAGCTGCCCATTTTAACCGGCACCGTTGGTCCCGATGTTATCGACGTACGGGGCCTGACGGCCACGGGCCGTTTTACATTCGACCCAGGCTTCATGTCGACCGCCTCATGCGAGTCGAAGATCACCTATATCGACGGTGATAACGGTATCTTGCTGCACCGCGGCTACCCGATCGAACAGCTTGCTGAACAGTCGGACTACCTCGAAACCTGCTACCTGCTGCTCAACGGCGAATTGCCAACAGCTGAGCAAAAGGCCCAGTTTGTCAGCACCGTGAAGAACCACACCATGGTTCACGAGCAGTTGAAGACCTTCTTCAACGGCTTCCGTCGCGACGCCCACCCGATGGCCGTCATGTGCGGCGTAGTCGGCGCCCTGTCGGCCTTCTATCACGACTCCCTGGACATCAATAACCCGCAGCATCGCGAAATCTCCGCGATCCGCCTGGTTGCCAAGATGCCTACCCTGGCCGCAATGGTTTACAAGTACTCCATGGGCCAACCCATGATGTACCCGCGCAACGACCTGACGTACGCGGAAAACTTCCTGCACATGATGTTCAACACCCCGTGCGAGATCAAACCGATCAGCCCGGTGCTGGCCGCCGCGATGGACAAGATCTTCATCCTCCACGCCGACCACGAACAGAACGCCTCCACCTCTACCGTGCGCCTGGCGGGCTCTTCGGGTGCCAACCCGTTCGCCTGTATCGCCGCCGGTATCGCCGCACTGTGGGGCCCTGCCCACGGCGGTGCGAACGAAGCCGTATTGACCATGCTCGATGAAATCGGCGATGTCTCGAACATCGACAAGTTCATCGCCAAGGCCAAGGACAAGAACGATCCGTTCAAGTTGATGGGCTTCGGTCACCGGGTCTACAAGAACCGCGACCCGCGTGCCACCGTGATGAAGAAGACCTGCGACGAAGTGTTGAAGGAACTGGGGATCAAGAACGATCCGCAACTCGAACTGGCCATGCGCCTGGAAGAGATCGCCCTGACCGACCCGTACTTCATCGAACGCTCGCTGTACCCGAACGTCGACTTCTACTCGGGGATCATCCTCAAGGCGATCGGCATTCCAACCAGCATGTTCACGGTGATCTTCGCCCTGGCGCGCACCGTAGGCTGGATCTCCCACTGGAAAGAAATGCTCTCCAGCCCGTACAAGATTGGCCGCCCGCGCCAGCTGTACACCGGCTACGAGTCGCGTGACATCACCAAGCTGGAAGACCGCAAGTAAGCCAACCGCTACTTGGCCACACCGAAAACGGCCTCCTTTGATAGGGAGGCCGTTTTTATTTGTACCGGATATGAGAAACAGTTTTGTCGTATCTGTTACCAATAAAGGCAAAAAAAAGCCCCGATCTCACGACCGGGGCTTTTTTTTGTAACCGTTACAACTTAGTGGTTAACGGCCCCACTCGCCCCCAGGCCAGTCTGCGAACGCACAAACTGCGGGAAGTACAGCGCACGCTCCTTCTCTGCCGCCGCCGACTTGTCGGTGATGGAGAAGAACCAGATACCGACGAACGCAATGATCATCGAGAACAGCGCCGGGTACTCGTAAGGGAAAATCGCTTTCTCATGGTGCAGGATCGAAACCCAGATGGTTGGGCCGAGGATCATCAGGCCAACGGCACTGACCAGGCCCAGCCAGCCGCCAATCATCGCACCGCGCGTGGTGAGGTTTTTCCAGTACATGGAAAGCAGCAGTACCGGGAAGTTGCAACTGGCGGCAATGGAGAACGCCAGGCCTACCATGAACGCGATGTTCTGGCTTTCAAACAGGATACCCAAGCCAATCGCCAGCACTGCCAGGGCGATGGTGGTGATCTTCGATACACGAATCTCATCCTTCTCGTTGGCCTTGCCTTTCTTGATCACGCTGGCGTACAGGTCATGGGATACCGCCGAAGCACCCGCCAGGGTCAAGCCGGCAACCACTGCCAGGATGGTGGCAAACGCCACGGCCGAGATGAAGCCCAGGAAGATACTACCGCCCACCGCGTTGGCCAGGTGCACCGCCGCCATGTTGTTACCGCCGAGCAAGGCACCTGCAGCATCCTTGAACGCCGGGTTGGTGCTGACCAGCAGGATCGCGCCGAAGCCGATGATGAACGTCAGGATATAGAAGTAGCCGATGAAGCCAGTGGCATACAGCACGCTCTTGCGCGCTTCCTTCGCGTCACTCACGGTGAAGAAGCGCATCAGGATGTGCGGCAGGCCGGCGGTACCGAACATCAGTGCCAGGCCAAGGGAAAACGCCGAAATCGGATCTTTCACCAGGCCGCCCGGGCTCATGATCGCTTCACCTTTAGGGTGAACCTTGATCGCCTCGGCAAACAGCATGTTGAAGTCGAAGTTGACGTGCTTCATCACCATCAGCGCCATGAACGAGGCACCGGACAGCAGCAGCACTGCCTTGATGATCTGCACCCAGGTGGTGGCCAGCATGCCGCCGAACAACACATAGAGGCACATCAGGATGCCCACCAGGATCACCGCTACATGGTAATCAAGGCCGAACAGCAGCTGGATCAGCTTGCCCGCGCCGACCATCTGCGCGATCAGGTAGAACGCCACCACCACCAGAGAGCCGCACGCCGACAGGCTGCGGATCTGGGTTTGCCCGAGGCGGTAGGACGCCACGTCGGCAAACGTGTATTTACCCAGGTTACGCAGGCGCTCGGCGATCAGGAACAGAATGATCGGCCAGCCCACCAGGAAGCCGATCGAATAGATCAGGCCGTCGTAGCCGGAGGTAAACACCAGCGCGGAAATCCCCAGGAAGGAGGCTGCCGACATATAGTCACCGGCAATCGCCAAACCGTTCTGGAACCCGGTGATCTTGCCGCCGGCCGCATAGTAGTCAGCCGCCGACTTGTTGCGCTTGGACGCCCAGTAGGTGATGCACAAGGTCGCGCCGACGAAGGCCACGAACATCAGGATCGCTGCGATATTCAGCGGTTGTTTATGCACTTCGCCGGTCAATGCATCCGCCGCCCAAACGGCAGGTGCAAAGGCCGAGGCGCCGAGTACAGCCAATAGACGACGGATCATTGCGCAGCCTCCTTGAGAATCGCATTGTTCAGGTCGTCGAATTCGCCGTTGGCGCGTCGTACATAGATGCCGGTGAGGATGAAGGCCGACACAATCAGCCCGACCCCGATGGGGATTCCCCAGGTGATGGACGAACCGGGGCTGATCTTGGCCCCCAGTATTTGCGGCCCATAGGCAATCAGAAGAATGAAAGCGGAGTAAAGCCCAAGCATGATCGCCGAGAGAATCCAGGCGAACCTTTCCCTTTTACTAACCAGCTCCTTGAAACGCGGGCTGTTTTGAATCGAGAGGTAAATGCTGTCGTTCATTGTTTTTATCCTCGCAGCACAGCTTTTTATTATTGGAACGTATCCACTGTATGCGGCTGAGGAACAGGTTCCAGACGACCTTAGTAGTAGAAGGAGTGTAGCGAGGGATATTGAAGGCGCAGGAATAATTGCTGGGGCGAAATAATGTGGGAGCCGGGCTTGCCCGCGATGGGATCACCTCGATACATCAGGTGCACCGAGGCGTCTGCATCGCAGGCAAGCCAGCTCCCACAAGAGGCTTATTTAGCGGTCCATTCGGCGACACGCTCAGGGTGCTTGGCCACCCAATCCTTGGCCGCTGCTTCAGGCTTGGCGCCCTCTTGGATCGCCAGCATGACTTCACCGATTTCATCCTTGGAGGCCCACTGGAATTTCTTCAGGAACGCCACGACTTCCGGGGCTTTCTTTTCCAGACCTTTGCTGCCGATGCTGTTGACGGTTTCAGCAGCACCATAAATTCCTTTTGGGTCGTCCAGGAAACGCAGTTTCCACTTGGCGAACATCCAGTGTGGCACCCAACCGGTGACCGCAATGGATTCCTGTTTGTCTTCAGCACGGGTCAGCTCGGCGATCATTGCCGCGCCGGAACTGGCTTGCAGCTTGTAGTCCAGACCATAGGCCTTGATCGCTTCGTCGGTCTTGAGCATCACGCCTGAACCGGCGTCAATGCCGACGATCTTGTTCTTGAAGGTGGTGTCGGTCTTGAGGTCTTCGATGGATTTGGCTTTCACGTACTCAGGCACGATCAGGCCGATCTTGGCGTCCTTGAAGTTGGGGCCGTAGTCGACCACCTTGTCCTTGTTCTTGGCCCAGTATTCACCGTGGGTCACGGGCAGCCAGGCGGAGAGCATGGCGTCGAGTTTGCCGGTGGCCACGCCTTGCCACATGATCCCGGTGGCGACCGCTTGCAGTTTCACGTCATAACCGAGCTTTTGCTTGATCACTTCTGCCGCCACGTGGGTGGTGGCGACACTGTCCGACCAGCCATCCACATAGCCGATGCTCAGGGTTTTGCTGTCGGCGCTGGCCATTGTGGAGCTCATCGCAACTACCAAAGTGGCAGCTGCGCCCAAGAGTCGTCGCATCTTCATAGTGCTTCCCCGAAAGTGCTGCGCCCGGCGGATGCCGAGCGACGTCAACCTGTTGTTATGTGGTGCACCGCGCCCCCTTCACGCGCATCGATCACGTGGGTGCTTCATCAGTGGAGGGCTGACACTTCGATCATCAACCTGCTGCCACAAGCGACCTGCTCTGACTGCGACCTCAGGTAAGCAAGAAACGACATCACATCGCCAGCAAGATGATTTGTAGGACATTCACCGACGATCCCGCCCGAACTTTGCATGTCAAAATTATGCGGTCCCACTGGGACGGCACAAATCCGGGTAAGATGCGCGCCTTTGCTCCCCTGACGGCCTGATCATGCCCGCGACTGCCCGCTTTGCGCTCCTGCCTTATATATTTGCCCTGATCCTCGGTGTACTGGCCCTCGCCGGCTATTGGTATGGCCTTGGCAAACCCGTGGTGCTGCCGGACGTGGCCAGCGCCAGCCACAAGCTGCAATGCGCGTCCTACACGCCCTTCGACAAAGACCAATCGCCGTTCGACCAGCCGTTCAAACTGCGCCCCGAGCGCATGGACGCTGACCTGGCGTTGCTGGCTACCCGTTTTGAGTGCATCCGCACCTATTCCCAGACCGGCCTTGAAGCCTTGCCGGAACTCGCGCGCAAACACGGCCTGAAGCTGATGAGCGGCGCGTGGGTCAGCAGCGACCCGGTGGCCACTGCCAAGGAAGTCGAGGCATTGATCGCCTCGGCCAACGCCAACCCCGACGTCATCACGTCAGTGATCGTGGGTAACGAAACCTTGCTGCGCAAGGAAGTCACCGCCAAGCAGTTGGTGGCGCTGATCCATCACGTCAAAAGCCATATCAAGCAACCGGTCACCTATGCCGATGTGTGGGAGTTCTGGCTGCAACACCCGGAAATCGCCCCGGCGGTGGATTTCCTGACCATCCACCTGCTGCCTTACTGGGAAGATGACCCGTCGGGCATCGACCAGGCGCTCAAGCATGTGGGCGATGTGCGCCAGACCTTCGGCAACAAGTTCGCCCCCAAGGACGTGATGATCGGCGAGACCGGCTGGCCGAGCGAAGGCCGCCAGCGGGAAACCGCGGTGCCGAGCCGGGTCAACGAAGCCAAGTTCATGCGCGGGTTCGTGGCCATGGCCGAAGCCAACGGCTGGCACTACAACCTGATCGAAGCGTTTGACCAACCGTGGAAACGCGCCAGTGAAGGTGCGGTTGGCGGCTACTGGGGCCTGTTTGATGCCGATCGCCAGGACAAGGGCGTGCTCGCCGGCCCGGTGACCAATGTGCCGTACTGGCCGCTGTGGCTGGGGGTTGGCGGGATTATCCTGCTGGGCACGCTGCTGCTGGGCGGTCGTGTGCGCAACACCCGTGCGGCCTTGTTGTTGCCATTGCTCGGTGCAGTGGCTGCCTGCTCGATTGGCACCTGGGCCGAATTGAACCGGGTAACGGCGCGCTTCGCGGATGAGTGGGTGTGGGCGGGATTGCTGGTGGCCTTGAACCTCGCCGTCCTGGCCCACGCCGCCCTGGCGTTGAGTGCACGGGAAGGTTGGCGTGAACGCGCGTTCAACTGGCTGGAGCAGCGCGCTGGCTGGCTGGTGGCGATCGCCGGATTTGCCGGTGCCGTGATGATGCTGGCGCTGGTGTTTGACCCGCGTTATCGCAGCTTCCCGAGTGCCGCGCTGGTGCTGCCGGCGCTGGTGTACCTGGTGCGTCCGGTAAGCGGGCTGCGTCGGGAGATCGCGTTGCTGGCGTTCATCATCGGTGCCGGCATTGCGCCGCAGTTGTACCGTGAAGGGGTGATGAACCAGCAGGCGTGGGGTTGGGCGGTGGTGAGCCTGCTCATGGTTGCAGCCTTGTGGCGTTGCCTGCG
>NZ_JACARE010000014.1:153757-370479 GCF_013386765.1 Pseudomonas yamanorum | reverse complement strand
TTGCCTGCGATGAGGCCCTCTCAGGTTGCCCGAGGCGCCCTGACCAACCGCAACCCCGCAATCACCAACGCAAACACCGCAAAGGTCGTGTTGTACAACGCCAACGCCGGAAACCCGAACACCAGCGCCAACACCGCCAACCCCCAGCCTGCCCGGCCCGGCACAAAAAACGCCAGCACCGACGTCACCAGCGCCGCCCAGCCCAGCACCTTGAAGTGAATCATCAACCCCAGGTTGGAACGCACCTGGCATTCCCAGCGGCTGGCTTCGTCAGCACAGATGCCCACCCAACTGCCATCCTCCATGAATCCGTAACGTGCGCCATAACTGGCGGCCAGCCAAAGCGGCAGGGCGATAAGCAACAGCATCAGCGGGAAACGGCGGGACATGGGGCACTCCGATAGGCGAAAACGGCGCCCAGCTTAATCCCCCGGCAGCCGTTGGCAAGGTTTGGAAGCAGATAAGTGTTCATCAAGGCGTGCCAAAGTGTATCGTCTGGCTACTATTACCCCGATTCCGACGTTTTTTCCGACTTTTCGTGCCGAGGGCTGGCACTTCGGCAGCAACGCGGTGGTCATAGCCTGCGAACTCCACTTCAGCACGTTTTCCTCTTAGGGATTTAGTCATGCTCCGTTCCTTGCGCTGTGCGGCCCTGTTGGGCAGCCTTTTTCTGAGTGCGTCAGCACTGGCGGTCGATATCGACCAGGCCAGCTATGGCTACCCTTTGACCAACCCGTTTGAAGCGACCATCGCCACCACCCCGCCGAACCTGCGGCCAGAATTGCCGTCCGACGATGAAATCAATCAGTCCGACTACACCCTGACGATGCGCCCCGAGCGCGAGTTCAGCCTGCCCGACAACTTCTGGGCGGTGAAGAAACTTACCTACCGCATCGCCAAGCAAGACCGCGCCGCGCCGCTGATCTTCCTGATCGCCGGCACCGGCGCACGCTTTGACAGCACCATCAACGAATACCTGAAAAAGCTCTACTACAAGGCCGGTTACCACGTCGTCCAGCTGTCGTCCCCCACCAGCTTCGACTTCATCGCCGCCGCCTCGCGCTTCGCCACCCCCGGCATCAGCCAGGAAGACGCCGAAGACATGTACCGCGTGATGCAGGCCGTACGTGCGCAAAACCCGACGCTGCCCGTGACCGACTTCTACCTCACCGGCTACAGCCTCGGCGCCCTCGACGCAGCCTTCGTCAGCAAGCTGGACGAAACCCGCCGCAGCTTCAACTTCAAGAAAGTCCTGCTGCTGAACCCGCCGGTCAACCTCTACACCTCGATCACCAACCTCGACAAGCTGGTACAAACCGAGGTCAAGGGCATCAACAACAGCACCACCTTCTATGAGCTGGTGTTGAACAAGCTGACCCGCTACTTCCAGCAAAAGGGCTACATCGACCTCAACGATGCGCTGCTCTACGACTTCCAGAACTCCAAGGAACACCTGACCAACGAACAGATGGCGATGCTGATCGGTACCTCGTTCCGCTTCTCGGCGGCCGACATTGCCTTCACCTCGGACCTGATCAACCGTCGCGGCCTGATCATCCCGCCCAAGTACCCGATCAGCGAAGGCACCAGCCTCACGCCGTTCCTCAAGCGTGCGCTGCAGTGCGACTTCGACTGCTACCTCACCGAACAGGTGATCCCGATGTGGCGCGCCCGCTCCGACGGCGGCAGCCTGTTGCAACTGGTTGACCAGGTCAGCCTGTATGCCCTCAAGGACTACCTGCACGACAGCCCGAAAATCGCCGTGATGCACAACGCCGACGACGTCATCCTGGGCCCTGGCGACCTTGGCTTCCTGCGTAAAACCTTCGGCGATCGCTTGACCGTCTACCCCCTGGGCGGCCATTGCGGCAACCTCAACTACCGCGTCAACGCCGACGCCATGCTGGAGTTCTTCCGTGGCTAAATATCTTCTGCTGCTCGCCGCCCTGATGTGCGCGGGCGTGGCCAATGCCGACAACAGCAAGGCCCACACGCCGACCGTAGTGGACTCCGACGGCTTCAAGGAGCCCCTGAGCCACCTCAAGTTCAACCCCGGCCTGGACCAGCGTGAGTTCGAGCGCTCGTCGGTCAACGCCCTGAATGTCTACGACCCGCTGGAGTCGTGGAACCGCCGGGTGTACCACTTCAACTACCGCTTCGACCAGTGGGTGTTCCTGCCGGTGGTGGACGGTTACCGCTACGTCACCCCGAGCTTCCTGCGCACCGGCGTGAGCAACTTCTTCAACAACCTGGGGGATGTGCCCAACCTGTTGAACAGCCTGCTGCAGCTCAAGGGCCATCGCTCCCTGGAAACCACCGGGCGCCTGCTGCTCAACACCACCATCGGCATCGCCGGCCTGTGGGACCCGGCCACCGCCATGGGCCTGCCACGCCAGAGCGAAGACTTCGGCCAGACCCTGGGCTTCTACGGTGTACCGGGCGGCGCCTACCTGGTGCTGCCGCTGTTTGGTCCGTCGAACCTGCGGGACACCACCGGCCTGCTGGTGGACTACGGCGCCGAGACCGAGATCAACTTCCTGAACGTGTCCAAGGTCAGCGAAAACCACCCGGAAATCTGGGCCCTGCGCGCCGTCGACAAGCGCTACCAGACCAGCTTCCGCTACGGTCAGATGAACTCGCCGTTCGAGTATGAAAAGGTGCGCTACGTATACACCGAGGCGCGCAAGTTGCAGATCGCCGAATAAAAGGTAAGGGCCCGGCTCCCACTGGAATGCATATTCCTGTGGGAGCCGGGCTTGCCCGCGATAGCGATGGGTCAGTAATCGCAGCACAACCTGACATACCGCTATCGCAGGCAAGCCAGCTCCCACATTTGATCTTCAGTGCCTTCTGAACTGGCCGTGTTCAGCTATTTGACCAGGCGCTTTTCCTTCGACGGCCTGTAGCCAAAGTACGCGCTGTAGCACTTGCTGAAATGACTCGGCGAAACAAACCCGCAGGCCACCAGTACATCCACCTGGGACAGCTCGGTGTGTTGCAGCAGGCGGCGGGCCTCGGTGATGCGCAATTCCAGGTAATAACGCTGGGGCGTGGTGCCCAGCTGTTCCTTGAACAAGCGCTCCAATTGGCGCCGGGAGCGGCCGGCATAGATGGCCAGTTGTTCCATCTCCAGAGGCTCTTCGAGGTTGGCGTCCATCAGGTTGACCACCTCGCGCAGCGGCGCGCTCAAGCACACGTTTTCCGTCGGTTTGACCCGCCGGTAGCGCGACTCCTCAAACGCCAGGATGTCTTCGACACCCTCCACCAGCGCCTTGCCGTACAGCCCCTTGATCCAGTCCAGCGCCATATGGAACGCGCCGGACGGGCTCGACGCCGTCAACCGGTCGCGGTCAATCACATACGGCTCGCTGCTGACCTGCGTGGCCTTGCAGAACTCCGCCAGGGCCGGGCGATGTTCCGGGTGCACGGCGCACCGGTAGCCGCCCAGCAACCCCGCACGCCCCAAAAACCACGCACCATTCCACAATCCGGCCAGGCTCACGCCCTGCTCCGAGGCGCTTTTCAATAGATGGATGAATTCTTCGGTGGCCTTCAGTTCGGTGCGATAACCACCGCAAATCACCAGCAGGTCCAACTCTTTAAGCACTGAAGGCTCAAGCCGCCCATCGGGCCGAATCACCAGCCCCAGGTCGCTGACCACCTCGCCTTCCTGCAAGCCGTAAGTCGAGGTAGAAAACGACGCAGGCCGCAGCAGGTTGGTGGTGATCAGCGTATCCAGCGCCTGGGTAAATGCCGGCAGCGAGAAATGTTCGAGCAACACAAATCCCGCTCGCACGGTTTGACGGACCTCGCAGGGGTTTTCATTCAAGTAGCGCAGGTTCTTGCCTTTCATGCCCCCGCTGAATTGCCGTCGCTCGATCAAATGCCTAAGCCCTCGCACGTTTCCAGAGGTTACCCACCACGCTGACCACCGCCAACACCACGGCCCCGGCAATGATCCCCGCCACCGCATTGAGCAACGTCGGCATCAGCCACGCCAGGCCACCGGTACTTTGGCTCACGGTTTCGATCCAGTGGTGTACCACCGGCACGCCATGGGTCAGGATGCCGCCGCCCACCATGAACATCGCCGCCGTGCCGATCACCGACAGGCTTTTCATCATGTACGGCGCCGCCCGCAGGATCGCCCCGCCAATGCTGCGCGCTGCCTGCCCAGGCTTTTGGGTGAGCCAAAGGCCCAGGTCATCGAGCTTGACGATACCCGCCACCAGCCCGTAGACGCCGATGGTCATGACGATGGCGATGCCCGACAGCACGATCACTTGCTGCATCAATGGCGCATCGGCCACGGTGCCGAGGGTGATGGCGATGATTTCGGCCGAAAGAATGAAGTCGGTGCGGATCGCGCCCTTGATCTTGTCTTTCTCGAAGGCCACCAGGTCCGTCGCCGGGTCCGCCACGGCTTCCACCAGGTGCGCCTGCTCTTCGGTGCGCTTGTGGAAGAAGCTATGGGCGAGCTTTTCGAAGCCCTCAAAACACAGGTAGGCGCCGCCCAGCATCAGCAACGGCGTGACCGCCCAGGGCGCAAATGCGCTGATCAGCAAGGCAGCGGGCACCAGGATCAGCTTGTTGATGAATGAACCCTTGGCCACCGCCCACACCACCGGGATTTCCCGCTCGGCGCGCACCCCGGAGACTTGCTGGGCATTCAGCGCCAGGTCGTCCCCCAGCACGCCGGCGGTTTTCTTCGCGGCCATCTTCGTCATCAGGGCCACATCGTCGAGCACCGCGGCGATGTCGTCGATCAATACCAGCAAACTGCTTCCTGCCATGGCTCGGGCTTCCCGTGATTCAAAGTGCGCCGAGAATAACGCGGCGCACACCGGGCAGGCGAGCCTGTCAGCGTCCGTCGACGTGCCAGCCACCGCCAAGGCTCTGGATCAGCGCCACACTGCCCTGGCTGAGTTGGCCCTGGGTGTCGCGAAGATTCTGCTCGGCTTGCAGCAATACCAGCTGCTGGGTCAGCACGGCTTCCTGGCTGACAGTGCCGGCGCGCAGTTGCGCTTGCTGGCTGCCGAACAGCTGCTGGTTGCGCTGGTACACCTGCTGGAAGGCATCGGCCTGGGTTTGCAGGTGGTTGATCGCCGACAGGTTGTCTTCGACGTTCTGCAAGGCGCTGAGCACGGTGCCGCGGTAGGTCGCGGCGATCTGGTCATAGCTGGCCTCGGCCTGCTTGACCGCTGCCTCACGGGCGCCGCCGTCGAACAGGGTTTGCGCCAGCGCCGGGCCCAACGTCCAGATGCGGTTGGGCAGGGAGAACAACCCGCCCAGCGCGCTGCCGCGATAACCGGCCTCGGCGGTGAGGTCCAGGGTCGGGAAGAACGCGGCTTCGGCCACGCCGATTTTCGCGTTGGCCGCCGCGGCCGAGCGCTCCGCCGCCACCACGTCGGGACGCCGTTGCAGCAGGGTTGACGGCAAGGTCAGCGGCGGGCGCGGCAGCACAAAGGTGTAGTCATCCCGCGCTGCCACGGCAAACTCGCTCGGCGCCACGCCCACCAGCACCGCCAGTGCGTGTTCGTATTGCTCGCGGTCGCGCAGGGAGGTCTGCAGGTCGGCAATCGAGGTGGTGAGCTGGTCCTGGGCCACCAGCAACTGGTCGTTGGTGGCGACGCCCTGGGTGAACTGCACCTGGATCATGTCCAGCAGTTGCTGGTTGATCTTCTGCTGTTGCTGCAACAGGCGCACGTCGATATCCATCTGCCGCAGCGCAAGGTAGTTGCTCGCCACGCTGGAGCTGATGGACAGCCGTACCCCGGCCAGCAACGCGTCGGATTGCTGGGCCGTGGCCTGGCTGGACTCTATCCCGCGCCGCACCAGGCCCCACAGGTCCGGCTCCCAGCTGGCGGTCAAGGTGGCGCTGACACTGTTCTCTATACCGCCAGAGTTGGTAACGGTGCTCGACGTACCGCTGCCGCTGCCTGCCGTTCCCCGTGAGCCCGACAACCCTACGCCCACCGTCGGCCACAACCCGGCCCGGCTGGACGCCACCTGCGCCTGGGCCAGGCGGTACGCCGCCTCCGCCGCGATGATCGACTGGTTGGCCTTGGCCGAGCGCGCCACCAGGTCGTTCAACACCGGGTCCTGATAGGCCAGCCACCACTGACTGTCCATCGCCCCTTGGGGGTTGGCCACCGCGCGCTGCCACTGGGCGCCTTCCTTGAAGGTCTGCGGCAGCTCCATGGCGGGCTTCTGGTAATCGGGCCCGACCATGCAGCCGCCGAGCAGCAGGCTGATGCAAAGCACGCTGTATTTCACGTTCATAACCTTGCTTCCTTACGCCGACCCAGGCGCTGTGACGCCCGGTCGAGCCACAGGTAGATCACCGGGGTGGTGTACAGCGTCAGCACCTGGCTGAACAGCAGGCCACCAATAATCGAAATCCCCAACGGCCGGCGCAGTTCCGAACCGTAGCCGGTGCCCAGCACCAGCGGCAGCGCGCCAAGGATCGCCGCCAGGGTGGTCATCATGATCGGCCGGAAACGGATCAGGCACGCCCGGCGAATCGCTTCCTTGGCCGTGAGGCCGAACTCTCGCCGCTCGGTGATCGCGAAGTCGATCATCATGATCGCGTTTTTCTTCACGATGCCGATCAACAGAATCACCCCCACCAGCGCAATGATCGACAGCTCGGTGCCGGTCAGCAGCAAGGCGATCAACGCACCGACACCGGCCGAGGGCAAGGTCGAGAGGATGGTCAGCGGGTGCATCAGGTTTTCGTAGAGGATGCCCAGCACGATATACACCGAGAGCAACGCGGCGACGATCAGCAACGGTTCGCTGGCCACCGAGGACTGGAACACCTGGGCCGTACCGGCAAACTGGCCCACCACACTGGCGGGCATGCGCAGTTGCTTCACCGCATCATCCACCATCGCCGTGGCCTGGCCGATGGACGTGCCCGGCGCCAGGTTGAACGACACCGTCACCGCCGGGAACGTGCCCTGGTGACTGATGGAAATCGCCGTGCGCGCCACCGTGTTATCCGCCAGCGCCGACAGCGGCACCAGGGTCTGTTCGGTGGTCAGGCTGGGCGCCGCCGTGGTGCCTTTGGTGGTCGTGGCCTGGGTGCCGGTCGGCACATAAATGCCCTTGAGCGCCGACGGGTCGGTCCAGTATTCCGGGGCGATTTCCATCACCACGTGGTACTGGTTGGCCGCGCGATACAGGGTGGCGACCTGGCGCTGGCCAAAGGCGTCGTACAGCGCCTGGTCCACCGCCGAGATACTCACCCCGAGGCGCGCCGCCGTGTCGCGGTTGATCTGCACATTGGCCAGCAGGCTGTTGTCCTGCTGGTCGGTATTCAGGTCGGTAAGTTGCGGCAATTTGCGCAGCACCTCCACCACCTTGGGCACCCATTCATCCAGGGATTCCTGGTCATCGGCGGTCAGGGTGTATTGGTACTGTGCCCCACTTTGCCGGCCACCCACGGTGATGTCCTGGGCCGACTGCAAATACAGCTTGGTGCCCGGCAGGTCGCCGAGGCTGCGGCGGATTTGCCCGATGATCTCGGTGGCGTTGTCCTTGCGCTCGCCCAAGGGCTTGAGCAGCACAAACATCTGCGCACTGTTGACCGCCCCGCCGCCACCTCCGCCGCCGCCGACAAACCCGGCGACGGTTTCGATATTCGGGTTTTTCATCACCTTGCGGTTAATCTCGGTGAAGTCCTTCTGCATCGCACCGTAGGAAATGCTTTGGTTCGCCAGGATGCTGCCCTGCAAGCGCCCGGTGTCTTCCTGGGGAAAGAAGCCCTTGGGCACCAGCACGTACAGCACGCCGGCGAGGACGATCACCAGCACCGTGACAAAGCCCATCAGCACCGTATGGTCGATCACCCAACCCAGGGTGCGATCGTAGAAGCGGTGAAAGCGCGAGTCCGGGTGTTCGTTGCCTGCGTGAATCTCTTTCGGCGCGCGCAGCAGCACGCTGGCGAGCATCGGCGTGACGGTCAGGGAGATCAGCATCGAGATCACGATGGCCACCGACAGCGACACCGAGAACTCGCGGAACAACCGCCCGACAATCCCGCCCATCAGCAGCAGCGGAATAAACACCGCCACCAGGGACACGCTGATGGTCAGCACCGTGAAGCCGACTTCACGCGCCCCTTCCAGTGCGGCCTCCACCCGGGTCTTGCCGCGCTCCAGGTGACGCATGATGTTTTCCACCACCACGATCGCATCGTCCACCACAAAGCCGGTGGAAATGGTCAGCGCCATGAGGGACAGGTTGTTCAGGCTGTAGCCAAGAAAGTACATCGCGCCAAAGGTGCCCAGCAGCGACAGCGGCACCACGATCGCCGGTACCAGGGTGCTGCGCCAATCGCGGAAGAAGCCGAACGTCACCAGGGTCACCAACAGGATCGACACCAGCAACGTCACTTCCACGTCGTGCAACGAAGCGCGAATGGTGGTGGTGCGGTCCATCAGCAAGTCGAGCTTGATCGTCGCCGGGATCGAGCTTTGCAAAAACGGCAGCGAGGCTTTCACCGCGTCCACCGTCTCGATCACGTTAGCCCCTGGCTGCTTGAACACCACCAGCAGCACCGCGGGCTTGCCGTTGGACAGGCCGAAGTTGCGCAGGTCCTGCACGTCTTCGCGCACGTAACCAAGGTCGGAAATATGGATCAGGTCGCCGTTGTGGGCCTTGACCACCAGCGGCCCGTAGTCCTTTTCATCGAACAACTGGTCGTTGGCGGCAATGCCGTAGTTGCGGTCACCGATGGCCACGTTGCCCTTGGGCAAGTTCACGTTGGAGGCGTTTATCACCTGGCGTACCTGCTCCAGGCTGACGCCGTACTGGTTGAGCCGGTCGGGGTTCAATTCCACCCGCACCGCCGGCAGCGCGCCGCCGCCCACCGTCACGTCACCGACCCCGGTGGTCTGCAACAGCTTCTGCTCCAGCAGGGTCGAGGCCACGTCATACATCTGCCCCGGCGTGGCGCTGTCGGAGGTCAGGCTGATGATCAGGATCGGCGAGTCCGCCGGGTTGACCTTGCGGTACGTCGGGTTGCCGGACAGGTCGCTGGGCAGGTTGCTGCGCGCAGCGTTGATCGCGGCCTGCACGTCCCGGGCGGCGCCGTCGATGTCGCGGTTCAGGTCGAACTGCAAGATGATCCGCGCCGAGCCGAGGCTGCTGGACGAGGTCATCTGCGTGACCCCGGCAATCTGCCCGAACTCGCGCTCCAGCGGCGTGGCCACCGAACTGGCGACCGTGGTCGGGTCGGCGCCGGGCAACGAGGCGCTGACGCTGATGGTCGGGAAATCCACCTCCGGCAGCGGCGCCACCGGCAGCAGCATGAAGGCCAGTGCGCCAAACAGCGCGAGGCCCGCCGCCATCAGCGTGGTTGCAATGGGACGGCGAACAAACGGCGCGCTGAGGTTCATCGCCATCAGACCGCTTCAGCCGGGCGACGGCTGAAGCGCTGCCCCAGGCTGTGCATGGCAAGGAAGATCACCGGGGTGGAAAACAGCGTGAGCAGTTGGCTGAGCAACAACCCGCCAATGATCGCGATGCCCAGCGGATGGCGCAGCTCCGAACCAATCCCCGTGCCCAGCGCCAGCGGCACTGCGCCGAACAGCGAGGCCATGCTGGTCATCAGGATCGGCCGGAACCGCAACTCCGCCGCCTGACGAATCGCCGCCACAGGGCTCAGGCCGCCCTCACGTAGTAACTCCAAGGCGAAGTCGACCATCATGATGCCGTTTTTCATCACGATGCCGATCAGCAACACAATGCCGATCAAGCCAATGATGTCGAACTGCGTACCGGTCACCAGCAGCGCCAGCAAGGCCCCGAGCGCCGCCGACAGCAGGGTCGAAAGGATCGTCACCGGGTGCACGAAGCTCTCGTACAGAATCCCCAGCATCAGGTACACCACCACAATCGCCGCCACCACCAGGAACACCTGGTTCGACAGCGACTGCTCGAACGTGGCCGCCGCGCCTTCAAGGTTGGCCTGCACCGACAAGGGCAAACCGACCTTGGCCTCGATGTCCTTGAGCCGCGTGACCGCCGCGCCAAGGGTCTGGCCCGGGGCGAGGTTGAAGGACACGTCGGCATACGGAAACTGACCCAAACGGTTGATAGTCACGGGCGTACGCACCACCTGCATGGTCGCCATGCTCGACAGCGGCGCCACGCCGCCACCGGGAATGTCCACGTACAAGCCCGTGAGCAAATCCGGCAAATTGCGCGGCGGATGATCGGTGGCGATTACCACGTGGTACTGGTTGAGCTGGGTGTAAATCGTCGAGACCTGGCGCTGGCCGAAGGCGTCGTACAGCACGTCGTCGATCGCCTGGGGCGTGATGCCCAGGCGCGAGGCGGTGGCGCGGTCAAACGTCAGCTGGATCTGGTTGCCGAACTGCATCGCCTGGCTTTGCACGTCGGTGAACATCGGGTCTTGCTTGATCGCCGCCAGCAGCTTGGTGGTCCACTGTTCCAGCTCGTCCGGGTCGGTGGCTTGCAGGCCCAGGCGGTAGCTGGTGGTGGACACCGTGGCATCGAGGGTCAGGTCCTGCACCGAGTGCAGGTACAGGCGGATGCCGGCGTCGTCGGCGTTGGCATCGGAAAGCCGGCGGATCACTTCGGTGGCGCTGTCACGCTCGCCCCGGGGCTTGAGGTTGATCAGCAGGTTGCCCTGGTTGATGGTCGGGTTGGTCTGGTCGATGCCAACGAACGACGACAGGCTTTGCACCGCAGGGTCCTTGAGGATTCGCGCGGCGAGGCGCTGCTGTTCGGTCTGCATCTGCTGGAAGGACACCGTGGGCGCGGCCTGGGAAATACCCTGGATCAGGCCAGTGTCCTGGTCCGGGAAAAAGCCCTTGGGCATGATTACCAGGGTCACCAGGGTCAGCGCGGCGGTGAGCACCACCGAGACCAGCGTGAGCGTGCGGTGGGCCAGCACCCAGTCGAGGCCACGCACGTAGTGGGTGTTGATGCGGTCGAAGAAATCCGCACGGCGTTCCTCGTGCTTGTTCTTGAGCATCCGCGCGCACATCATCGGCGTCAGGGTCAGGGAAATGAACGCCGAGATCACGATGGTCACGGCCACGGTCATGGCAAATTCGCGGAACAGTCGCCCGACCACATCGCCCATGAACAGCAGCGGGATCATCACTGCGATCAGCGCAATCGACAGCGAAATAATCGTGAAACCAATCTGCTCCGAACCCTTGAGCGCCGCCTCCAGCGGCGAGTCCCCCGCCTCGATGTAGCGCGTGATGTTTTCGATCATCACGATAGCGTCATCCACCACAAACCCGATGGCAATCGTCAGCGCCATCAGCGTCAGGTTGTTCAGGGAGAAGCCCAATGCATAGGCCACCGCCAGGGTGCCCACCAGCGTCAGCGGAATGGTCACGGCGGGAATGATCGTGGCCGGCACGTTGCGCAGGAACGCGAAAATCACGATCACCACCAGCCCGATGGCCATGGCCAGTTCGTACTGCACATCGGTGACCGAGGCGCGGATGGTTTGGGTGCGGTCGGTGAGCACATCGACCTTCAAGGTGCCCGGCAAACTGGCCCGCAACTTGGGCAGCAATTGCTGCACGCGGTCGACCACCTCGATCACGTTGGCGCCGGGTTGGCGCTGGATGTTCAGCACAATCGACGGCGTGCTGTTGGTCCACGCGGCCTGGCGCGGGTTCTCCGGGCCTTGGGTGGAAGTGGCGATTTGCGACAAGCGAATCGGTGCGCCGTTTTTATAGGCGATCACCAGGTCGCGGTATTCCTCGGCCGATTGCAGCTGGTCGTTGGCGCCGATGGAATAGGCCTGGAACTTGCCGTCGATATTGCCCTTGGCCTGGTTGACGTTGGCCGTGCCCAGGGAGGTGCGCAGGTCATCGATGGACAGGCCCAGGCTATTGAGTGCCGAGGTGTTCGCCTCGACCCGCACCGCCGGGCGCTGGCCGCCGCTGATGGTCACCAGGCCCACGCCGGTGATCTGCGAGATTTTCTGCGCCAGGCGTGTGTCGGCCAGGTCTTCGACCTTGGTCAGCGGCAGCACGTCGGAGGTCAGGGACAGGGTCAGCACCGGCGCATCCGCCGGGTTGACCTTGCTGTACACCGGCGGGTACGGCAGGTTGGCCGGCAGGAAGGTGCCGGCGGCGTTGATCGCGGCCTGCACTTCCTGCTCGGCGACGTCCAGGGACAGCGACAGGTCGAATTGCAGGGTCACCACCGAGGCGCCGTCGGAGCTGGTGGAGTTCATGGATTTGAGGCCCGGCATCTCGCCGAGCTGGCGCTCCAGCGGCGCAGTGATGGACGAACTGACCACGTCCGGGCTGGCGCCGGGGTATTGGGTGAAGACCTGGATGGTCGGGTAATCGACTTCGGGCAAGGCCGACACCGACAGCAAGTGGTACCCCAGCATCCCCAGCAACAGCACCGCGACCATCATCAAGGTGGTGGCGACGGGACGTTCGATAAAGGGCCGCGAAATGTTCATGCTCGGCAGCTCCTCACTGGGCGACGACCTTCACGGCCGAACCGTCATCCAGTTTGTCGGCGCCTTCGGTGATCACCTGCTCGCCCGGCTTGACCCCATTCTCGAGCACCGCCGAGACATCGCCCATGGACGGGCCGGTCTTGATATTGCGCAGGCTGGCCTTGTCGCCATTCACTACGAACACGAAATCGCCCTTGCTGCCGTGCTGGATCGCCCGGGTGGGTACCACGGCAACCTGGGTCAAAGTGTCGGCCTTCAGGCGTGCATTGACGAACTGGTTGGGGAACAGCGCATTGCCCGAATCATCGAACTGCGCCTTGACCTTGATGGTACCGGTGGTGGTGTCCACCTGATTATCCAGAGCCAACAGGCTGCCGGTGGCCAGCAAGGCTTTTTTATTGCGGTCGTAGGCCAGCACCGTCACGGCGCCACGGCCCAGGGCCTGGTTGATTGCACTCAGGTCATCCTCGGGCACCGCAAATACCACGGTGGCCGGGTTCATCTGGGTAATCACCACGATGCCGGTGGTGCTGGTGGTGGTGACGTAGTTGCCGGGGTCTACCAGGCGCAGGCCCACCACGCCGTCGACCGGCGAGGTGATGGTGCAGTAACCGACCTGCACTTCAAGGTTCTGCACATTGCCCTGGTCGGCGGCCACGGTGCCCAACTGTTGCTGGACCAACGAAGCCTGAGTGTCGACGGTTTGCTGGCTGGTGGAGCCGGCCTTGACCAGTTCGCGGTAGCGCGCCAGATCGCGCTGGGCATTGCTCAATACCGCCTGGTCGTGGGCCAGGGTGCCCTTGGCCACGGCCAGTTGGGCCTTGAGGGCACGGTCATCGATGCGGGCGATCACCTGGCCCTGGGTGACGTGCTGGCCTTCCTTGAACTCCACGCTGCTGAGGATGCCATCCACCTGGGTGACCACGGTCACACTGCGGGTGGGAGTGACGGTGCCGAGGGCGTCGATATACACCGGCACGTCCTGCAACACCACCGGCACCACGGCCACCGGTTCGCCGGGGGCGGGAGGCCGGCCTTTGTGCCCGCCTGCAAAGAAGTGCAAACCCAGGGCAATCAACAACGCTACCAGTAACAACGTGCCAACTGCCCAGGCGAACGTACGTCGTCTGCTTTTCTCCACGGGTTTCTCTCTCGAACGCCGAAATCAGGAAGGGGCGGCCAGGCTAAATGGCCGCTCGCTGCCTGAACTCTAGCAGCGCGCCCGGGCTGTGCCTGTACGACCGTGAATGCGTTCAGCATCAAGACAGACAAAGTCAGCTGGGCGCCCCGCCACGCAAGGGCTGCAGCACGATTCTTGAGCCCTGCGCAAAGCCGGTGCTACCATGCCCGACCGCCTGTCTTGGCAAGGAATGACCTGGTCTATGAGCACCATTCGCGAGCGCAACAAAGAACTGATCCTGCGGGCTGCCAGTGAGGAGTTTGCCGACAAGGGCTTCGCCGCGACCAAAACCAGCGACATCGCCGCCAAGGCCGGGCTGCCCAAGCCCAACGTCTACTACTACTTCAAGTCCAAGGACAACCTCTACCGCGAGGTGCTCGAAAGCATCATCGAGCCGATCCTGGCGGCCTCCACGCCGTTCAATCCCGATGGAGACCCTTCGGCCGTGCTGAGCGGGTACATCCGCTCGAAAATCTGCATCTCCCGGGATTTGCCGTTTGCCTCGAAAGTGTTCGCCAGTGAAATCATGCACGGTGCACCGCACCTGAGCCCGGAGCAGGTGGACCAGTTGAATGCCCAGGCCAAGCACAACATCGACTGCATCCAGAGCTGGGTGGACAAAGGGCTGATTGCGCCGATTGACCCGCATCACCTGATGTTCAGCATCTGGGCGGCGACTCAGACCTATGCGGATTTTGACTGGCAGATTTCGGCGGTGACCGGGAAGGTCAAGCTGGATGAGGCGGATTATGAGGCGGCGGCGCAGACGATTATTCGGTTGGTGCTTAAAGGGTGTGAGCCGGACTGAAGAGCATCGCAGGCAAGCCAGCTCCCACAGTGGATTTGTGCCAGACACAGAATGTATGAACGACAGAAGTCCCCTGTGGGAGCGGGCTTGCCCGCGATAGCTATCTCCCGGACACATCCTGCCAAAACCTGGAACACCCCTTAAAACATTCCCATCTAGCCTTTCAGAACTCAATTCTGCAAAGGGGCAACGGAATGCCTGATCTACCCGCATCATGTCGTCTGCGCACAGGGCGCTATAACGAATCCAACCGCATTTATCTTCTGACCAGCAACACACTGCATCGCGAGCCCATATTCAGCGACTTCAAGCTAGGCAGACTGGTGGTGCAGCAATTCAGAATTGCGCAAAGCCAACGCCTGGCAACCTCATTGGCCTGGGTGGTGATGCCTGATCATTTTCACTGGTTGATTTCGCTGGAAAACGGTTCGCTGTCGGACCTTATGCGCCAGGTCAAATCCAAAAGTACCCGAATCGTAAATGCTGTTGCCGGGCGTCAAGGGCGCCTTTGGCAACCGGGCTTCCATGATCATGCCGTGCGGCGTGAAGAAAGCCTTGAGGGCATAGCCCGGTATATCGTGGCCAACCCATTGAGAGCGGGGCTCGTGAAGAAATTTGGCGACTACCCTCTGTGGGATGCGATCTGGGTTTGACTGTAGACCGAGTCGCCGCCATCGCGGGCAAGCCCGCTCCCACATTTTGATTTGTGAATACATTCAACTGTGGGAGCTGGCTTGCCTGCGATGACTATCCATCAGTCACCTCAAATCAAGCCGAAACCCCAGCATCCGCCAACAACCCCACCCCCTCGATCGCACTGATCGCACACTGCTCATCAATATCCGACGTATCCCCGCTGATCCCGATCGCCCCCAGCACCACACCCGCCTGATCCCGAATCAACACCCCGCCCGGCGCCGGTACCACGCTGCCCTGCCCCAAACTATTCAACGCCGCAATAAACGCTGGCCGCTGCTGCGCATCCAGCGCCAGCAAGCGCGAACCCTTGCCCAGGGCAATCGCGCCCCAGGCCTTGCCTATGGCGATCTGCGGGCGCAGCAGGCTCGCGCCATCCTCGCGCTGCAACGTAATCAAATGCCCGCCACTGTCGAGTACCGCAATGGTCAGCGGCGCCGCCGAAATGGCGCGGCCTGCGGTGATGGCATGGCTGGCCAGGCTGACTGCGACTTTCAAGGTTAAAGCGCTCATGGGTGCCGTCCTTATCTTGTTATGGGAAAGCCGTGGGGCTCTGTTTGATCAGAAGCCGGATTCAACAAATAGAACACAATAGATTTATTTTTTGTATACAATATTTCGAAACATACGCACCACACGTCGAAATATTCCTGTCCAGAAGCCTTCCGACGAACGTAAAGGCCACCCAAGAAAATGGATTGACCTGCCCCGCTCGCCGTGAATACACTTCGGACAAACACCACTTGTATACAATTACAAAACGCAAGAGGCACCAAAACCATGAGCAAAATGAGAGCAATCGAAGCCGCTGTCCTGGTGATGCGCCGTGAAGGGGTCGACACCGCCTTCGGTATCCCGGGCGCCGCGATCAACCCGCTGTATTCGGCCTTGCAGAAGGTCGGTGGCATCGATCACGTCCTTGCTCGCCACGTTGAAGGCGCCTCGCACATGGCCGAGGGCTACACCCGCACCAAGGCCGGCAACATCGGCGTGTGCATCGGCACTTCGGGCCCGGCGGGCACCGACATGGTCACCGGCCTGTACAGCGCCTGGGCCGACTCGATCCCAATCCTGTGCATCACCGGCCAGGCGCCACGGGCACGGATGCACAAGGAAGACTTCCAGGCCGTCGACATCACCAGCATCGTCAAGCCGGTGACCAAGTGGGCAACCATGGTGATGGAACCCGGCCAGGTGCCGTATGCCTTCCAGAAAGCCTTCTATGAAATGCGCTCCGGCCGCCCGGGCCCGGTGTTGATCGACCTGCCGTTCGACGTGCAAATGGCCGAGATCGAATTTGACATCGATGCCTACCAGCCGCTGCCCCTGGCCAAGCCGTTGGCCACCCGCATCCAGGTGGAAAAGGCCCTGGCCCTGCTGGACCAGGCTGAACGCCCATTGCTGGTAAGCGGTGGCGGCGTGATCAACGCCGACGCCAGCGAACTGCTGGTGGAGTTCGCCGAATTGACCGGCATCCCGGTAATCCCGACCCTGATGGGCTGGGGCACGATCCCGGACGATCACCCGCAGATGGTGGGCATGGTCGGCCTGCAAACGTCCCACCGTTATGGCAACGCCACGATGCTGAAATCGGACGTGGTGCTGGGCATCGGTAACCGCTGGGCCAACCGTCACACCGGTTCGGTGGAGGTGTACACCGAGGGCCGCAAGTTCATTCACGTGGACATCGAGCCGACGCAAATCGGCCGCGTGTTCACCCCGGACCTGGGCATCGTTTCCGACGCCGGTTCCGCCCTGACCATGTTCATTGAAGTGGCCCGCGAGTGGAAAGCCGCCGGCAAGCTCAAGGACCGCAGCGCCTGGCTCCACGACTGCCAGCAGCGCAAGGCCACCCTGCACCGCAAGACCCACTTCGACAACGTGCCGGTCAAGCCGCAACGGGTGTACGAAGAGATGAACCAGGTGTTCGGCAAAGACACCTGCTACGTCAGCACCATCGGCTTGTCACAGATTGCCGGCGCGCAGTTCCTGCACGTCTATAAACCCCGCCACTGGATCAACTGCGGCCAGGCCGGCCCGCTCGGCTGGACCATCCCGGCAGCGCTGGGCGTGGTCAAGGCAGACCCGACCCGCAAGGTTGTGGCGCTGTCCGGCGACTATGACTTCCAGTTCATGATCGAAGAGCTGGCCGTGGGCGCGCAGTTCAAGCTGCCGTACATCCACGTGGTGGTGAACAACTCCTACCTGGGGCTGATCCGCCAGGCCCAGCGCGGGTTTGAAATGGACTACTGCGTGCAGCTGTCCTTCGACAACCTCAACGCGCCGGAACTCAACGGTTATGGCGTGGACCACGTGGCCGTCGCCGAAGGCCTGGGTTGCAAGGCGCTGCGCGTATTCGAGCCGGGCCAGATCCAGCCGGCACTGCGCAAGGCCCAGGAGATGATCGAGGAGTTCAGGGTGCCGGTGATCGTCGAGATCATTCTGGAGCGGGTGACCAATATTTCCATGGGCACCGAGATCAACGCTGTCAACGAATTCGAAGATCTGGCACTGGTGGGCAACGACGCGCCGACTGCCATTTCACTGCTCGATTAAGGAGAACCCCATGCCGCGTTTTGCCGCCAACCTGTCCATGCTGTTTACCGAACAGGACTTTCTTGCCCGTTTCAAAGCCGCCGCCGACGCGGGGTTCAGTGGTGTGGAATACCTGTTTCCCTATGAATTCAGCTCGGCTGAAATCAAGGCGCAACTCGATGCCCACGGCCTGACCCAAGTGCTGTTCAACCTGCCGGCCGGTGACTGGGCCAAGGGCGAACGCGGCCTGGCGTGCCACCCGGACCGGGTCGAGGAGTTCCGCGCCGGGGTCAACCTGGCCATCGCCTACGCCCAGGTGCTGGGCAATACCCAGATCAACTGCCTGGCGGGGATTCGTCCTGCCGGTGTGGATGACGCCACCCTGGAAAAAACCTTCGTCGCCAACCTCAAGTACGCCGCCGACAAGCTGCAAGCGGTGGGCATCAAGCTTGTGATGGAGATGATCAACACCCGCGACATTCCGGGCTTCTACCTCAACAACACGGCGCAGGCCCTGTCGATTCGCGAGCAGGTGGGCAGCGCCAACCTGTTCCTGCAATACGACATCTATCACATGCAAATCATGGAAGGCGACCTCGCCCGCACCATGGCGAACCACCTGGATGAGATCAACCACATCCAGCTGGCCGACAACCCGGGGCGCAACGAGCCGGGCACCGGTGAAATCAACTACCGCTTCCTGTTCGAACATTTGGACCGCATTGGTTATCAGGGTTGGGTCGGCTGTGAGTACAAGCCGTTGACCACGACTGAAGCCGGGCTTGGCTGGCTCAAAAGCCACAACGCGATCTGACTGAACAACACAAAACCCAATGTGAAAGCAGGGCTTGTGTGGGAGCTGGCTTGCCTGCGATGCAGGCAACTCGGTCTCTCAGTTAAACCGAGGTGATGCCATCGCAGGCAAGCCAGCTCCCACAAAAAGCAGCTCTCACATCGAATAAAGAGAGGATTTTCGTCATGGCTAAAATCGGATTTATCGGCACCGGCATCATGGGCCAACCCATGGCCGCCAACCTGCAAAAGGCCGGTCACCAACTGTTCCTGTCCGAGCATCACGGCAAGGCCCCGGCTGAACTGATCAACGCGGGCGCGGTGGCCCTGGCCAACCCGCAGCAAGTGGCCCAGGAAGCCGAATTCATCATCGTCATGGTGCCCGACACCCCGCAGGTCGACGACGTGCTGTTCCGCGCCGACGGCGTTGCCGCAGGCCTGGGGCCGAACAAAGTGGTGATCGACATGAGCTCGATCTCGCCCACCGCCACCAAAGCCTTTGCCGCGAAGATCAACGAGACCGGCGCGCGCTACCTCGACGCCCCGGTGTCCGGTGGTGAAGTCGGTGCCAAGGCCGGCACCCTGAGCATCATGATCGGCGGCGACCCGCACACCTTCGAACGCGCCCTGCCGCTATTCCAGGCCATGGGCAAGAACATCACCCTGGTGGGCGGCAACGGCGATGGCCAGACCGCCAAGGTGGCCAACCAGATCATCGTCGCCCTGAACATCCAGGCGGTGGCCGAAGCGCTGCTGTTTGCCTCGAAAAACGGTGCCGACCCGGCCAAGGTGCGTGAAGCGCTGATGGGTGGTTTTGCTTCGTCCAAGATCCTGGAAGTGCATGGCGAGCGGATGATCAAGGGCACCTTCGACCCGGGCTTCCGCATCAACCTGCACCAGAAGGATTTGAACCTGGCGCTGGCCGGTGCCAAGGAGCTGGGGATCAACCTGCCGAACACCGCCGGTACGCAACAGGTATTCAGCACCTGCACGGCCATCGGTGGCGGCAACTGGGACCACTCGGCGCTGATCAAGGGCCTGGAGCATATGGCGAATTTTTCGATTCGCGATAAGTAAACAACAGCGCCCCTGCCTTGGAATGCAATCAAGTGTGGGAGCTGGCTTGCCTGCGATAGCGGTCGTTCAGACACTGACTCATCGCCTGACACACCGCTATCGCAGGCAAGCCAGCTCCCACATTTTTGACCGCATTTCACATCGAATTTGAGTCACCTCTAATAACAAGAATCCCCGGGAGCCCGCTTATGTCGGTCGATCCGCAACACCTGCTTCGCGAGCTGTTTGCCACAGCCATCGACGCCGCCCACCCCCGGCAAGTCCTCGAACCCTATCTGCCCGCTGACCGCAGCGGCCGTGTCATCGTGATCGGTGCCGGCAAAGCCGCCGCCGCCATGGCGCTGGTGGTGGAAAACTGCTGGCAAGGCGAAGTCTGCGGCCTGGTGGTCACCCGCTACGGCCACGGCGCACCCTGCAAGAAAATCGAAGTGGTCGAAGCCGCGCACCCGGTCCCGGATGCCGCCGGCCAAGCCGTGGCCAAGCGTGTACTGGAGCTGATCAGTAACCTGGGCGAAGACGACCGCGTGATCTTCCTGCTTTCCGGCGGCGGCTCTGCGCTGCTCGCCCTGCCCGCCGCCGGCATCACCCTGGCGGACAAGCAAGCGATCAACAAAGCCCTGCTCAAATCCGGCGCCACCATTGGCGAGATGAACTGCGTGCGCAAGCACCTCTCGGCAATCAAGGGCGGCCGCCTCGCCCGGGCAAGCTGGCCGGCCACGGTCTACACCTACGCGATTTCCGATGTGCCGGGCGATCAGGCCACGGTCATCGCTTCCGGCCCTACCGTCGGCGACCCCAGCACCTCGCAGCAGGCGCTGGCGATCCTCAAGCGCTACCAGATTGAAATCCCCGCATCCGTACGCACCTGGCTGCAAAGCCCGGAGTCGGAGACGGTCAAGCCCGGCGACCCGGTGCTCGCCCGCAGCCATTTCCAGTTGATCGCCCGCCCACAGCAATCCCTGGAAGCGGTGGCGGTGAAAGTCCGCCAGGCCGGTTTCAGCCCATTGATCCTCGGCGACCTGGAAGGCGAAGCGCGGGACGTGGCCAAAGTGCACGCCGGTATCGCCCGGCAAATCATCCAGCACGGCCAGCCGCTGGCAGCGCCTTGCGTGATCCTTTCCGGCGGTGAAACCACCGTGACCGTGCGCGGCAATGGCCGTGGCGGGCGCAATGCCGAATTCCTGCTGAGCCTCACCGACAGCCTCAAGGGCCTGCCCGGCGTCTACGCCCTGGCGGGTGACACCGACGGCATCGACGGCTCCGAAGACAACGCCGGCGCGATCATGACGCCCACCAGTTACGCCCGCGCCGAAGCCCTGGGCCTGAGCGCCAGCGATGAGCTGGACAACAACAATGGCTACGGCTACTTCGCGGCCCTCGACGGCTTGATCATCACCGAGCCGACCCGCACCAACGTCAACGATTTTCGCGCCATTCTGATTCTTGAAAGCCCTGAAAGAGAGTCCCCTGAACATGACGCCTGACAAGAAGGTCAAAATCCTCGCCACGCTGGGCCCGGCCACCGACAGCATCGATGACATCCGCGAACTGGTGGAAGCCGGGGTGAACATCTTCCGCCTGAATTTCAGCCACGGTGATCACGCCGATCATGCCCAGCGCTACCAGTGGATTCGCCAGGTGGAGCGCCAGCTCAATTATCCCCTCGGCATCCTCATGGACCTGCAAGGCCCGAAGCTGCGGGTCGGGCGTTTTGCCGAAGGCAAGGTACAGCTTATTCGCGGCCAGGCCCTGCGCCTGGACCTGGACCCGACACCCGGTGACCAGCGGCGGGTCAACCTGCCGCACCCGGAAATCATCGCGGCCCTGAAGCCCGGCATGGACCTGCTGCTGGACGACGGCAAGCTGCGCCTGCGGGTGATCACCAAGCACGTGGATGCCATCGACACCACCGTACTCAATGGCGGTGAACTGTCGGACCGCAAAGGCGTGAACGTGCCCCAGGCATTGCTCGAACTCAGCCCGCTGACCGCCAAAGACCGCCGCGACCTGAGTTTCGGCCTGGAACTGGGGGTGGACTGGGTGGCGCTGTCGTTTGTGCAACGCCCGGAAGACATCCGCGAAGCCCGGGAATTGATCGGCGACAAGGCGTTCCTGATGGCCAAGATCGAGAAGCCATCGGCGGTGCAGCACCTGCAGGAAATCGCCGCGCTGAGCGACGCGATCATGGTCGCCAGAGGGGACCTGGGGGTGGAAGTGCCGGCAGAAAGCGTGCCGCAAATCCAGAAGGACATCATTGGTGTGTGCCGTCAGTTGGGTAAACCGGTGGTGGTGGCCACGCAGATGCTTGAGTCGATGCGCTTCTCACCGGCACCGACCCGTGCCGAGGTCACCGACGTGGCCAACGCAGTGGCGGAAGGCGCAGATGCGGTGATGCTCTCGGCGGAAACCGCTTCCGGCGAATACCCGCTGGAGGCCGTGCTGATGATGAGCAAGATCATTCGCCAGGTGGAAAACGGCCCTGACTACCAGACCCAACTGGACGTCAGCCGGCCCAAGGCCGATGCCACCGTGTCGGACGCCATCAGCTGCGCAATTCGGCGTATCAGCAGCATCCTGCCGGTGGCGGTGCTGGTGAACTACAGCGAGTCGGGCAGCTCCAGCCTGCGGGCGGCGCGGGAGCGGCCGGCGGTGCCGATCCTGAACCTGACGCCGAACCTGTCCACAGCACGTCGGTTAAGCGTGGCGTGGGGCGTGCATTCGGTGGTGAATGACCGATTGCGGCAGGTGGATGAGGTGTGTTCCACGGCGCTGGAGATTGCCCAGGCACAGGGTATGGCGCAGCGTGGGGACACGTTGGTGATTACCGCGGGGGTGCCGTTCGGGCAACCGGGGTCGACTAACTCGCTGCGTATCGAGACATTGATCTAGCGCCTGTCAGGGCCCCATCGCGGGCAAGCCCGGCTCCCACATTTTGATTTGTGAACCCGTTCAAATGTGGGAGCTGGCTTGCCTGCGATGGGGGCAACTCGGTCCCTCAGACTCACCCACCATGCCCAACCAACCCTGCCCCGACTGGGCCGAAGCCCTGCTCAACGGCTTCAGCCAGATTTTCCTCCAGCGCCACCCGCTGTGCGGCCTGCTCTGCCTGCTGGCAATCCTGATCGGCGCCCCGGCCCTGCTCGGCGGCGCACTGCTGGGCGGTGTCGCCGGCCTGCTGACCGCCCAGCGCCGCGGCTATCCCAAGGCCGAGCGCCAGGCCGGCCTCTATAGCTACAACGGTGTGCTGCTGGGCTTGCTGATCAGCCAGCACTTCACCTGGTCGGCACTCTTGCCGCCGTTGATCCTCGCCTGCGGCGGCCTCGGTGCCATCCTCACCCGACAATGGCTCAAACGCGCCGCCAACCCCGACGACCTGCCCGCCTATACCGCACCGTTTGTGGTGCTCGGCTGGCTGCTGCTGGGCACCCCTGCGCCCGCCGCATTCGCCGCCAGCGAACCCGGCACCTGGGCCCTGCTCTGCGCGCCGTTTAATGGCCTTGCCCAAGTCATCCTGCTGGACCAACCCCTGGCCGGCCTGTTGATCGCCGTCGGCCTTTTAATCGCCAGCCGCCGCGCCGCCGTGTGGGCGCTGATCGGCGCGAGTCTCGGCGTGCTGCTCGCCCTGTTGATGGACGAACCCGCCGGCGCCCTGCTCGGCCTGCACAGCTATAACCCGGCGCTGGTCGCCCTGGCCCTCAGCCAGCATCGGCGCCAACCCTGGTTGCCGCTGGTCGGTATCTTCCTGGCGATTATCCTTACACCTGGCTTCACCGGCCTCAACCTGCCCGCGCTGACCGCACCGTTTATCCTCGCCACCTGGCTGGTGCGCGCCAGTCACCGGGTGATGCAGAAAACCCGCATGGACAGCCCCTTCGAATCCCCCTAGGCTTCGCTGATCTTCGATTCAGGCGACTTCAATGGACAGCAACAAACACTGGCGTGAACGTCTCTACGTCATGGTTTTTCAAAGCGACACCCCGGCCGGCCGACGATTCGACAGCACCCTGCTGCTGATCATCCTCGCCAGCCTTGTGATCGTGATCCTCGACAGCATCCAGGCGGTCCACGACAACTACGCCAACGTGCTGGCGTATATCGAGTGGGGCTTCACCATCATCTTCGCCATCGAGTACGGCCTGCGGCTGTATTGCTCGCCCAAGCCGTTGCGCTACGCCTTCAGCTTTTATGGGCTGGTGGATTTGCTGGCCATCGTGCCCGGGATCCTGGCGCTGTATTACAGCGATGCGCAGTACCTGTTGATCATCCGCATCATCCGGATGCTGCGGATCTTCCGCGTGCTCAAGCTTGGCCCGTACCTCAAGCAGGCCAACTACCTGATGTCGGCGCTGCGGGGCAGCAAGCAGAAGATCGTGGTGTTCCTGGTCAGCGTCTGCACCCTGGTCACGGTGTTCGGCACCCTGATGTACGTGATCGAAGGCCCGGAGCACGGCTTTACCAGCATTCCCAAAGGCATCTATTGGGCGATCGTGACCCTCACCACCGTGGGCTTTGGCGATATCGTGCCGAAGACCCCGCTGGGCCAGGTGATTTCGTCCCTGGTGATGATCACCGGTTATTCGATCATCGCGGTGCCCACCGGGATCTTCACCGCCGAACTGGCCAACGCCATGCGCGGCGAACAGCTGCAAACCGATTGCCCGGTGTGCAAGAAAAACAGCCATGAGCCCAATGCAGCGTTTTGCTCACGGTGTGGCAGCGCGCTTTTCAAGAAAGTGGAATAAGCAAAGTTCTTTTTAATCTTTAAGCGACTATGCACCCCCGGCTATAGTCGCTGGCATATTGCCCCTATGTGTCCCAAAACCTTCTCGAACAACAAGGAATGAGCAGTGAAAAAACTCGTTAGTGCCTCTCTCCTGGCCGCCGGCCTCGCACTGGCTGGCGTCGTCCAGGCCGCCCCGGTCACCCTGCTCAACGTCTCCTATGACGTGATGCGCGACTTCTACAAGGACTACAACGCCGCCTTCCAGAAACACTGGGCAGCCGAGCACCCGGACGACAAGCTGACCCTGCAGATGTCCTTCGGTGGTTCGAGCAAACAAGCGCGCTCGGTGATCGACGGCCTGCCGGCTGACGTGATCACCATGAACATGGCCACCGACATCAACGCCCTGGCAGACAACGGCAAACTGGTACCCGACAACTGGGTCACCCGCCTGCCGAACAACAGCGCGCCGTTCACCTCGGCCACGGTGTTCATCGTGCGTAAAGGCAACCCGAAAGCCCTGAAAGACTGGCCGGACCTGCTCAAGGATGGCGTGCAAGTCATCGTGCCCAACCCGAAGACCTCCGGTAATGGCCGCTACACCTACCTGTCGGCCTGGGGTTATGTGCTGAAGAACGGCGGCGACGAGGAAAAGGCCAAGAAGTTTGTCGGCGACCTGTTCAAACACGCGCCCGTGCTGGACACCGGTGGCCGTGCGGCGACCACCACGTTCATGACCAACCAGATCGGCGACGTGCTGGTGACGTTTGAAAACGAAGCCGAAATGATCGCCCGTGAATTCGGCCGTGATCAGTTCGAAGTGATCTACCCAAGCGTATCCGCCGAGGCTGAGCCGCCGGTGTCGATCGTCGACAAAGTGGTCGAGAAGAAAGGCACCAAAGTGGCTGCCGAGGAATACCTGAAGTACCTGTGGTCGCCGGAAGGCCAGGAAATTGCTGCCAACAACTACCTGCGTCCACGTGACCCCAAAGTGCTGGCCAAGTACACCGACCGTTTCCCGAAAGTCGACTTCCTGTCGGTCGAGAAGACCTTTGGTGACTGGCGTACCGTGCAAAAGACCCACTTCAATGATGGTGGGGTTTTTGACCAGATCTACAGCGGGCAGTAATCCGCTCTGACTGAAAAAATGCAGTCCAGTGTGGGAGCTGGCTTTTGTGGGAGCCGGGCTTGCCCGCGATAGCCTCACCTCGGTTTGTCTGATAGACCGAGGTGCCTGCATCGCGGGCAAGCCCGGCTCCCACACAAGCCCGCTCCCACATTTGTTTCCATGTTCAGCCGTTACATCGGCGGCGTCACGCCATCCTTGCCCGCAGAAATCGCCTGGGCCGTCACACTCCCATCCGCGCCCTTCGCCGCAAACATCACCACCTTCACCCCCGGCTTCAGCAAGCTGCGATCACCCGGCTCCAGGTTGACGATCGGCACATCATCCGGCACCACGATCTTCTGCTCGCCGCCCTTGTACTTCACGGTCAACGTCCGGCCATGGCTCACCACCAGGTCACCCACGGTGCCGTTGGTCATGCTGCTGCCTTCCTTCAGGTCGAACGCACGGTGCCCGTCACCTGTGCCTGCCATGGCCGGCGGGAATACGTGGACTTCCAGCGCCGTCAGGGTGCCATCCGCGTTGGGCATGGCCGCCGAACCGATGTAACTGCCGGGCTTGATATCTTCAATCTTCGCCAGGGTAACGGCGCGCACCAGCGTGTCCTTGGTCAGGTGCACGGTGACGTCTTCACCGCTGTTGACCTTGACCTGCATCGCATCGCCGTCCATCGCGGTGATCGCACCTCGCACGCCCACACGCGGCGCATCCTGGGCCTGGGCAGCCCCCACGGTCATCAGCGCGGCCAGGCTTGAGGCCAGGAGCATCTGGTTAAATGTCATCTTCATGGCAGTCGATTTCCTGTTTATGCAGTTGTGCCTGAATGTATCATCGACCTTCAGCCCAAAAGTTAACGTTTCAGTCATTAATGCCCGGCATAAGTGTTATCACCCCAAACGGGCTACTCCCGCCCCGGGCCAGTCTTTAATCTCGCTCGCCTCTTTCTTCGCTTTTATGAGAACGCCATGAACGCTACGCCCCACGCTACAAGCACCATGACCCGAGGCATGGTGATGCTGTTTGCGTTCTGTTGCGGCGCCATCGTCGCCAACATCTACTACGCCCAACCGATCATCGAGTTGATTGCCCCGGACATCGGCCTCACGCCGGCCATGGCCAGCCTGATCGTGTCCCTGACCCAGATCGGCTATGCCCTGGGCCTGTTCTTCCTGGTGCCGCTGGGCGACCTGCTGGAAAACCGCCGGCTGATGATCATCACCACCGTGGTGGCCATTGCCAGCCTGCTGGGCGCAGCCTTCACCGAACAGCCGAACCTGTTCCTGCTGGTGTCGCTGCTGATCGGCTTCAGCTCGGTGTCGGTGCAAATCCTGATTCCCCTGGCGGCGCACCTGGCACCGGCTGAATCCCGTGGCCGGGTGGTCGGCAGCATCATGGGCGGCCTGCTGCTGGGCATCCTGCTGGCCCGGCCTGTGTCCAGCGTGGTGGCCGACCACTTCGGCTGGCGCGCCATGTTCATGGCTGCCGCAGCCCTGATGGCGTTTATCAGCGTGGTGCTGATGCTGACCATCCCCAAGCGCCAACCCGATCACGCCGCCAGCTATGGCCAGTTGCTCGGCTCGCTGGGCACCTTGCTGCGTCGCCAGCCGGTGCTGCGCCAGCGGGCGTTTTACCAGGGCTGCATGTTCGCCACCTTCAGCCTGTTCTGGACCGCCGCCCCGCTGGAACTGTCCCGCAACCATGGCCTGAGCCAAAGCCAGATCGCCCTGTTTGCCCTGGTGGGTGCCCTGGGCGCCATCGCCGCGCCCATCGCCGGGCGCCTGGCGGATGCCGGCCACACCCACCGCGCCTCACTGCTGGCGATGCTGTTTGCCGCGTTGAGCTTCCTGCCCGCCTTCGTACACCCGCTGTACAGCGTGATTGGCCTGGCGGTAACCGGCGTGGTCCTGGACTTCTGCGTGCAGATGAACATGGTCCTCGGCCAACGCGCCATCTACGCCCTCGACGCCAACAGCCGCAGCCGACTGAACGCGCTGTACATGACCAGCATCTTCATCGGCGGCGCCTTCGGGTCGGCGATTGCCAGCAGCGTGTACGAACACGGCGGCTGGCTGGGGGTGATGCTGGTGGGCAGCGCGTTCCCGTTGGTGGCCTTGCTGCGCTTCTTGAGTGCATCGCGGCAAGGGGCGGTGGCCACCGCCTAGTCCAGCTACAACCGCACCAACTTCTCCAAAGCCGCATCCGCCAGAAATGACGAGCGGCTTTTTACTTTGTGCTCGCGCACATAGCGGTCGATACGCTGGATCAAATAGCCGGGCAAGGTCACGTTGACCTTCTCGGTCTTGCCCAAATACAGCAGAATCCCTATTCCCTCAGGGAATAAATTCTATGCCACACGATTGGCTTCCCCCCTTTTCCCAAAGACCCCATGATTCCCGAAACGCCACCGCCAAAAGGACATTCCGATGGACCGCCTCACCGCCATGGAAACCTTCGTTCACGTCGTGGAGACAGGCTCGTTTTCCTCTGCTGCCAAACGCATGGGCATTGGCCAGCCCGCCGTGTCCAAAGGCATTGCCCAACTGGAAGCCCGGCTGGCGGTCAGGTTGCTGATGCGTTCCACCCGGGGACTGACGCCCACCGAGGCGGGCCTGGCGTTTTTTGAGAAGGCCAAGCGCGCGATCGACGAGGCCAACGATGCCGACGACGCCGCCCGAGGCGCCAGCCACGGACTGTCGGGTACCCTGCGCGTCAGCGCGGGCGTAACTTTTTCCCGCTTGCAGATCATCCCCAACCTGGGCCCTTTCCTTGAGCAACACCCCGGCCTGAACGTCGACGTCGTACTCGACGACCGCCTGCTCAATCTGGTGGAAGAAGGTATCGACGTCGCACTGCGCATCGGCAACCTGAGTGACTCCGGCCTGACGGCCCGCAAGATTGGCCAAAGCCCCTGCCGGATTTTTGGCACGCCCGCCTACTTTGAACGCCATGGCGAACCCCGCTCCCCGGCAGACCTCCTGCACCACCAGGCGGTGATCTATAGCTTGAGCGAAAGCACCTGCTGGACCTTCACTCAAGGTGCCCATCAATACCCGGTGGTCGCTCACGGGCGCCTGCGCGTCACGTCCTCCGAAGGCATCCGCGCAGGGGTGCTGTCTCACCAGGGTGTGGCGATGACCGCCGAATGGATGTTCCTGCCGGAGATCGCCAGTGGCGAGGTCAAGGCAGTCCTCACCGACTGGGAACTGCCGCCCCGGGACTTGTGGGCCGTGTTGCCCACAGGCCGGATGATCAGTGCCAAGGCCCGGGCGTTTATCGAGTTCGTGGAGGGCGTGTTGCGCTGATCCTTACCCGTGAAAGCGCGGGATACGCCCATTCAGCGACGGCCAGTAACTGAACGCACACGGGCTGCTCAGCACACGTTGCTGACGACGCTGTAAATCCTGGATCGCCTGCGCGGCAATGCTGACCGCGATTTTTTGACCCGGACACTGATGCCTTCCCAAGCCGAAACTGAAGGTTCGTCCTTGCTGGCGCTCGAGTAAAAATCGGTCGGGTTCCGGGTTCGCCGCAGGATCCCGATTGGCCGACGCCAGCAACACCAGCACGGTATCTCCAGCCTCCAGAGTCCGGTCGCCAATGGTGCAGCGGCTGGCCACGAATCGTCGGGTGTTCTGCACCGGAGAATCGTAGCGGGCGACCTCCTCGACCAACGCAATGGTGAGGGTCGGCGTACGCTGGACGAGTTCCAGCAGATCGGGGCGCCGATGCAGTGTGACCAAGGTGTTGCCGATAAGACCTGCACTGGCTTCGCAGGTCTGTGACAGCAGCCCGATCAGATTGGCGATCAATGCGTCGGGGTCTTCCCAGGTACTGGCTTCGTAGTTGCGAAGGATGTGCTCCCGCAACCCTGATTGCGCCAGCAACCCGCTGAACATTTCCCTTAGCCGGCTCGCCCCGGCGTGCGCATCGCGCAGCTGAGCCTCGCTGCTCAACGGTGAAAGGCAGGCGACAAAATCACGAGTCCGCTGGACGACTTCCCGCAACTGATCGCCTGGAAAACCCAACCAATGCGCGACCACCGACAAGGGAAACGTGAACATGAATTCGTTCAGATCAGCCGCTGGGGGACCGATGCGAGTCACGACATCTTCGGTAGCCAATGAGGCCAACGCCGGCTCGATGACCGCCCTGGGGCACCGATGGCGTGTGCCTTCATTCATGCGCATCAATGACGCAAACACCTGCCCCGCCGCACCTTGCGCAATGGCCGCAGGCACCGGCTCATGCAGTGGTCGCACCCGGCAATCGGGATGCGTCAGCACGGCCTCGACCGTCCTGGCAGTGCTGGCGATCCATAGCCCGAGACCTTCATCAAACAGCAGTTCGCCGTTGAGCCTCAAGCCTGCGTAATACTCATAAGCGTTGTTGTGTGTCGCAGCTTCCAGCGGGGTCATTCAGTACATCCTGTGCCTAAAGAACCGCTACTATCTGCCACCGCACACGGCAACGATTCGTTCAGGAACGAAATATGAATGCCCACCACGATGACTCCGCCCTCTCCCGGGTCGCCGGCGCGATTGCGGAACCTGCACGGACCAAAATGCTTTGCGCACTGATGGACGGCCATGCGCGCACCAGCACCGAAATGGCAATCATCGCCGAGGTCAGCGCCTCCACCGCCAGCGCCCACCTGGCACGGCTCAAGGAAGACAGTCTGGTTAAACTGCATACTCAGGGAAGGCATCGCTATTACAGCCTTGCGGGCCCGCATATCGCCCAGGTGCTTGAAGCGTTGATGGTGATCAGCCAAAACACCGCGATAGCGTTCATTGCAACCACACCCAGCCGATTGCAGTTCGCCCGCACCTGCTACGACCATATGGCCGGGACGTTGGCAGTGCGCCTGCATGATCACTTTATCGAGGCCGGCTGGCTGGTAGGCGCTGATGCCTATCAGCTAACGGCGGGTGGCGAAAAAGCCATGTCCGAATTAGGGGTTGATGTCGACACCCTGCGAACCCAACGGCGTCGTTTCGCCTGCTCGTGCCTGGACTGGAGCATGCGCCGTCCTCACCTGGCCGGCGCACTGGGAGCTGCTTTGCTGCAGAGTCTCCTCCGGCGCCAATGGGTGACCCAGGACCTTGACAGCCGGGCACTGGGATTGACGCCAAAGGGGCGCAAGGCGTTGGCTGAGCGATTTGGCATGGATGACCTGTAGCCGCCATCAAGGCCTGGCCGCGGTGCCCAATAACTGCAACAACAGTGAGAGTGTCTTCGTGATCATCTCGCCTAACGCGGCCAGTGTGCCTGTCGTCGAATCAACGGGCGGCGATGGGGTCGGCGTCGGCTGCACCAAGGGGGTAGGTTGGACCCTCGGCATTGGCTGCACTTCAGGTTTTCTACCGTCCCAAATCACATCCCCGGGCTTGATGGCGCCGTTGCTCTTGACCAGCAGGTCGGCGCTGCCACGGCCCTTCAGGTCGATCGCCAGGCTGGAGCGACCCGTCGCCGCATCGTGGGTGAGCATCGCCTCGCTTGCCCGGCCACTGAATCGGTCGGTAAACACCAGCGCGCTGACGCCCGCCTCTTTCAAGGCCCCCGAGACGTCAATCCGGTCGGTGCCGCTGGTAAAATCCTCGATCACGTCGGGACTCTGGGGTGTGGAGTCGCTGGCCTTGTCGTACACGAACGTGTCCGCCCCGCCACCACCGCGCAACGTGTCCGCCCCCGCCCCGCCTTGGAGCCGGTTGTTGGCCTGATTACCGATCAGGGTGTCGCGGCCGGCACCGCCAATCGCGTTTTCCACCACACAGCCCTTGGCAATCGAAACGTTACCCTTCAGGCCGCCCACATCGGAGAACGACTCGGCATTGAGGTCGATCTTCTGGTCCTGGGAGAACCCGGAAAAGTCCAACGTGTCCTCACCGCCGCCGTCCCATACGCAAAAAACGGGTTTGTCCCTGGCGCTCTTGAGGGTCATCGCTTCGCGCTCGGTATTGGAGTTGAACCCATAGGTGGTGTCGGTATTGCGGGTTTGGTGGTTCGCGCCGTAAAGCCGCTGCGCAGCCGCAATGTCATCCATCATCGGCGCCGACGGGTTCTGTGACTGGAAGTCATGGCCGGGCTGGTTTTTCTCCGACCAGTAACTCATCACACTGCGGGCCTTTGTGTCTCCGGCGTACACCGCGCCGCTTTGATAGGTTGAGCCTCCACCGTTGTAGTTACCCGGGTGTTGCAAGCCGATGGCATGGCCGATTTCATGCACGGTGGTCACCGAAAAATGACTGCCCAGGGCCGGCGCAGTACCGGCACTGCGCGTGCCAACCGTGGCCGTGGTGCTGGTGGTGGAGCGCGATGGAAACGTGGCGACGCCGCCGTCGCCTCCTGGATTGCTTCTTATGTTGACGGTGCCATCAGCGCCACCGGTCTGTTCCTTGAAGTTGATGTTGGCGACGTCCTGCCAGGACTGCACGGCCTGGCGCACGCGCTGTTGCTGTTGGGGGGTGAAACGCTTGTCTACGGTGTAGGCCAGGTCAACTTTCTGGTCACCGTTGCGGTCCCGGAACGCCATGTTTTCCCGGGTGATGTGTTTGGCTGCCTGGTCCGTCGTATACGACGGCTTGTTATTGGCACCCACCCCGAACGGCCCAGGGTCAGACACCGGCAAGTTGTAGGGCGACAATTCAATAGCCCCAGGATAAGAACTTCTCATAAAACAGCACGCTCCTTTTAACTAATAGCTAAACACCCCAATATCTCTGAATACCGTAAACCAGGAAAACTTATGCCCATACTTTAAGCAATCCAAAAAACACCAAGGCGCGGACATCTGCAGAGCGGATGCATAGTGCAATCAACCTTTAGACTGTACGCGCCTCAGCAAACAGTCTTACACCGGACGTTGCCGCTCAACAACAGGACCCACCAAATCCGAAGGCCTTACCAATCGGGCACTTTTAATAAGGAAGTTCGATTCACAACGCCCGGTGAGGTCTACCCCCACAAAGTAGCGGCCACTCTGCGGATTAAACTTCACCACCGTATCGCCAATACGCCCCGTGTAGTGGTCAACCAATCGCAAGGGCGTATTGATCTCGTTCATCATTTGCGTCAGATCAATCTTGTCTCTGCCACTGACAAAATCCATGATCAGGTCCGCGTTGTAATAGGGAGAATCACTGGCTTTTTCATAGCGGAATGTATTTGTCCCCCCCACTCCCCAAAGAACGTCGCCGCCCGCACCGCCGGTCAACACATTGTCGACGTTATTGCCAATCAACACGTCGTGGCCTGCGCCGCCTACGGCATTCTCCACTGTCACACCTTTACCTATCGAGACGTTATTACGCAGGCCGCCCACGCTGGAAGCCGCGCCATCACGCAGATCAATCGTCTGGTTTTGGCTGAACCCGGAAAAGTCCAGGGTATCGTTTCCGCGTCGGTCCTGTACGGTGAACCTTGGCGCACCACTAAGAGAGTGCAGGCTCATGGATCGGTTGCCGGTATTGGAGTTAAAACCGTAGACCGTATCCGAAACACCCGGCTCGGGTTCCGGCCGGCCAATCACGGTGCTGGCACTCTTATCGGCATAACGATTGCCCGGCGTTGCCGGCACTGCCGGGTTTTGTACATAAAAATTAAAAACGGGAGAGGCAGTTATCACGTGATGACATCCTTTACAAGACCAAATAACGGGCCTTTCCATACACGGCCCACAAGCCCCGGAAATCCTATTTACCGGGACCAATAAGTTGCCATATGAAAGTACAACTCACCAACCCCGATATTATTTCCGAAGAAGTACTTAAACAATAACAGTCACACAATCAACACGGTATCCGACACTGATTGTATTAACTGCCCTCTCGGACCCCAAGAAAGCGCCGTGTACGTTCCAGGCCGTCAAAGATACGTATCAGGCTTCAGTGTCAGGCCTATAACATCCTCCGGGCTTATTATCCGTGTACTTTTAATCAGAAACTCCGTTTTGCCTCCACCGGTCAAATCGACTGCCAACAAGTAACGCCCGGTTACCGTATTGAACTTGATGATCGTATCGCCCGCCTTGCTGGTGTACTTGTCCACAAAGTTCAAATCGACACCCGCGCTCTTGCTCATCTGCGACAAATCGATTTTGTCCTTGCCGGTGGTGAAATCCATCAACAGGTCCGCACGCTCGCGGGTCGAGTCGGAGGCTGCGTTGTATTTGAAGATGTTCCAGCCGCCGCCACCGGTCAGGTTATCGGCTCCCGCGCCGCCAATCAGGATGTTGTCTGCCTCATTGCCACTCATCCTGTCGTCGCCACCGCCACCAATGGCATTCTCGATGACGGTTTTCTCGGTGATAAACACATTATCTTTCAACCCACCCACACTGGAATGGGTTCCCCCGTTCAAGCTGATGACCTGACTCTGGGTGAAGCCGGAAAAATCAAAGGTATCGTTACCGCTCTTGTCATGGACGGTGAAGTCCGGCTTGTCGGCGGCGGACGTCAGGGTCATATGAGGCTTGCCCGTGTTGGAGTTGAAGCCGTAGATCGTGTCGTCCTTCTCTTCTCGTCTTGGATCTGGCTTTGGATCCGGCTTTGGGTCTGGCTTCGGATCCGGATTCGGATTCGGATTCGGATTCGGATCCGGTTTAGGGTCTGGCTTCGGATCCGGCTTCGGGTCTGGCTTCGGATCCGGCTTCGGGTCTGGCTTCGGATCCGGCTTCGGATCCCCCCCGTCACTAACCAGGACATCACCGGCCTTGATCTCGCCGATACTTTTCACCAACAGATCAACCTTGCCATCGCCCTTGAGATCAATGGCCAGACTGGCTGTGTCGAACTGCGAGTCGTAGTTCAAAACGGCTTGACCCGCCTTGCCCGTCAACACACTGACGAAATCCAGTTTACGGATGCCGGCAGCACTCATGAGTTTTGACACATCAATCTTGTCGGTGCCGCTGATGAAATCCATCAGCAGGTCAGGCGCCTCAGGCGTTGAATCACTGATCTGTTCATACACAAACGTGTCAGCGCCACCGCCGCCCCACAACTTGTCCGAACCCCCCCCGCCTTTGAGTCGGTTACTCACGTGATTTCCGATCAACAGATCATTGCCCGCACCACCAATGGCATTTTCAATGATGCTGGAAGCGTCGATCAAGACGTTAGCTTTCATGCCACCCACGTCAGAAGCCGATCCGGAATGAAGGTCGATGATCTGGTTCTGGTTGAACCCCGAGAAGTCGAGCGTATCGATACCCTCGGCGTCCTTTACCGTGAAACGGGGTTTATCACTGGAGGAGGTGAGGCTAGTGGTGGGATCACCACTATTGGAGTTGAAACCGTAAGTGGTGTCCGTGTTGCGAGGTTTTGGGTCGGGCTTCGGATCCGGTTTGGGGTCAGGATTGGGATTGGGATCATCCGGCTCGCCCCCTTGTTCAAGGACATCCCCACGCTTGATCTCTCCTTTGCTTTTTACATAGAGATCCGCCTTGCCATTTCCCGAAAAATCGATGGCCAGGCTTCCCTCTCCGGTGTTGTGGTCGAAGCTCAAGACCGCATCGCCTGGCCGCCCCGTCAAGGCACCGAAGGTAAGCGCCTTGATACCGGCAGACTTAAGCGCGCCAGAGACGTCAATCCTGTCGGAACCGCTGGTAAAGTCCTTGATCAGATCAGGGCTCTCGGGGGTGGAGTCACTCGCCCGATCGTAAATGAAGGTGTCCCCGCCACCACCGCCCAGCAGCTCATCTGCCCCTCCACCGCCCTTCAGGCGATTGGCAACCTGGTTGCCCACCAAGGTGTCTTTACCCGAACCACCAATGGCGTTCTCTACCACCACGCCCTTCGCAACCGAAACGTTTCCCTTGAGCCCGCCGATGTCGGAGAACGCCTCAGCATTGAGGTTGATCGTCTGATTCTGTGCAAACCCCGAAAAGTCCAGCGTATCGATGCCACCGCCATCCCACACCGAAAAAATCGGTTTCTCGGTGCCGTCTTTCAGGCTGTAAAAGTCTCGATCGGTGTTGGAATTAAAACCGTAGGTGGTGTTGGTATTCCGGGTTTGAGTATTCACGCCATAAACACGCTGAATCGCCGCGATATCATCAATCATCGGAGCGGAAGGCATCCGCGAGTTGAAATCATGCCCCGGCTGATTACGCTCAGACCAGTAACTCATGGCACTGCGGGCCCTGGTATCTTCCGCGTAATCGGCGTTACTGTCATAGCTGCCCCCGCCATTGTAGCCACCGGGGTGCTCAAGACCGATGGCATGTCCCAGCTCATGCAAAGTCACAAACGGAAAGTAACTGCCCAGCGGTGGAGTACCGCCAGCATCCGCCGTACCAATATTGGCCGAAACGTTGTAGATATGTTTATTCGGAAGTGACGCCCACCCACCACTAAAACCAGGAATATCTTTAATGGTCATTGAGCCATCCGCATCCGCGGCACCTTCCTTGAAGGTGATATTGGCCAAGTCCGCCCATGACTGTAACGCTAATCGGGCACGCTCTTTTTGTTGCGGGGTAAACCCACCGGCAAAGTTGTAAGAGATGATTGTTTTTTTATCGTCATTTCGATCGTGAAACTTGTAACCCCCTCGGGTGATGTGCGCGGCCGCTTGATCCGTCGTGAAGGATGGTTTTTTCGCCGCCGCACCGGAGACCGTATGATCTGGCGTTTCAGGAAGGACGGCCAGCGATTCAATATCGGAGTTTCGTGAGTAACAGGTGAAGGATGGAGCAACTAAAGAATTCATAAAAAAAATAGGCCTCTCACTACTAAAAGTAACCAACTCACAAAATGCGAGTCATAACCTCGACGACTTAGCCGTCAAAGCCTGGTTAAGTCTCCATAGAGAAAGGCAATATTCCAACTACCACTTTATTTCAAAACAGCCACACTAAAAACCATGTATCAAGTTACCTGGCAATGCCATCAACCTTTACAAACTCGCCCCAAAAACAACTCACCGCGCCCGCCCAACCAATTGTTTTATATATGGAAATTTAATGAAAATCAAAAGACGCCAGACAATTGGAACCGTTCAACAAAGCAAAAAGTTACACTCACACTAATCACCACTCACAAATCCCACCCAAACAATTAGCCCCCCTCGCAAACGCTGCAAAGTACTTCATTAGAACTTAATACACTCTTACTCTTAACTAAACGCTCGTCCTACGGCTTCCATGCCAGAATCTTCAAACAGGCCAAGCCGAGCCCACTACAACACCCGCCCATCCCAGCCTACGGTGACGTTGCGCGGCAACTCCCGCCGATGCTGCAACAACCACGCATCCAGCGTATGCCCCACATGAGTCAGCACGCCCAATTCGGCGCCGACCTCCTCAATGCACTGCAACGCCAGCGTCAAATCATTGTGGTTACGCGGTGCCTGCGGCTGCGGCGGCATGGAGCAGTCGAGCACCAGCACATCCAGCGGCTCGCGTTGCAGCCAGTCGCGGGTGGCGGGTGGAAGGCCAACAGTGTCGGTGAGGTAGGCGATGCGCCGCCCCTCGCCTTCCAGCAGGTAACCCAAGGTGGGTTTGGAATGCAGCAGCGGTAACGCCGTGACGCTCAGCTCGCCAAAGCGGCGGGTTTCAAACTCGGCAAACGGCTGGCTGAAATCGAGGATGCCGGGGTGCTTGTACAGGTCGGACAAACCTTCCGGATCCACCGGCCCATGCACCGGAATCACCAGGCCCTGGCCCCAGCGCAAATGCAGCAGGCCCTGGGCGTGATCGGCATGATAGTGCGTCTGGAAAATCCCGTTGAAGCTGCGCGGCGGGAAGCGTTCGGTGAGGTCGGGCAACCCGCTGTCGATCAACCAGCGCTGGTCGCCGCACTCGATCAATGCGCTGCATGGGCGGCGGCGCAGGCTTTCGTCGCTGCGGGCCAGACCACAGGCGGCGCACTCGCAGCCATACACCGGGACTTGCCGCGCGTCACCGGTGCCCAGCAGTGTCAGGCGCATGCCGGTTGCCCGTCGAGGCAGCCCAGCAAGCGCTCGACCGTGTGTTCCAGCTGGCCGGAATTGTCGAGCAGGAACACGTCTGCTGCCGTGCTCAAGCTGTCGGCGAACCGGGCATTGCGCGCCAGCCGCTGGTCAATGTCCGCCAGGGATTCGCGGCCCCGCGCCAGCAAGCGCTGGCGCAACACCGCCTGGTCCACCGTCAGCAACACCACCAGCAGGTTCGGGTAACGCAGCCGGGTTTGCGCCAGATGGCCACGTGAGCCGTTGACCAGCACGTCGTGCCCCGCCGCCAGCCATTCGTCGATCTCCCGGGGGATGCCATAGGCCAACCCGTTGGCGTGCCAGCTGAGGGCAAACGCGCCCTCGGCCTCCATCGCGGCAAACTGCGCCGGGCTCACACCCTGCGCGGCCTCGCCCACCGCTTCCGCCGAGCGGGTGATGACCCGCCGCACAATGCGGCAGCCACGCTCGGCCAAACGCGGTCGTGCGGCATCCAGCAGGCTGTCCTTGCCCGAACCCGATGGTCCGATGAGATAGATCAACCTGCCCGCCATCAAAACACCCTCTTCGCTTGTCGCCAGACTTGTTGGACCACTGGCAGTCCGTCGCGGCTTTTTTTCGCTTGCACCAGATCGGCCCGCAGGCCCACGGCGATTTCGCCGCGATCACTCAGGCCCGCAGCATGTGCCGGCGCCAGGCTGATCATCTTCACCGCCCGGGAAAGATCGCCGCCGTCCTGCTGATCGGCCAGCACGAACGCCGCCTGCAGCAGGCTGGCCGGGTAGTAGTCACTGGAAAGTATATCCAGCAAGCCCTCGGCCGCCAGGCCGGCGGCGGCCACATTACCCGAGTGGGACCCGCCACGCACCACGTTCGGCGCCCCCATCAGAACTTTCATGTTCAGTTCCTGGCAGCCCCGCGCCGCTTCCAGGGTGGTGGGGAATTCGGCGATGGTCATGCCGTAGCGCGCCGACTCCTCGACATGTGCCAGGGTTGCATCGTCATGGCTGGCCACCGACAGCCCGCGCGTCAGGCAATGCTCGACGATCGCGGCGCGGTAGCGGTCGCTGTATTCCTTCGAGTTGGCCATTTGCAGCTTGATGAACGCGTCCATGGTCTCGTCGTTCAGGTGGTACTTGCCCATGTAGTACTCACGGTACTTGGATTCGAGCACGAACTGGCGCTGGCCCGGCGAGTGGTCCATCACCGACACCAGGCGCACCAGCGGGTTTTCCACCAGGTCGCGAAACACGCTCAACGTGTCCGGGTGGCACAGCTCGCAGCGCAGGTGCAGGTGGTGTTCGGCGCGGGTCAGGCCGGCGCTTTCGGCCGCGGCAATGGCGTTGAGCATCGCCGGCAGTTTCTGCATGCGGTTGCCCTTGGGGTTCACATCGCCGATGGACACCGCGTCGAACACCGTGGTGATGCCGGCCGCGATGATCTGCGCGTCATGGCTGAGCACCGCCGAGGTGGACGGCCAGTCCACGCCGGGGCGCGGGGTCATGTGTTTTTCCAGGTTGTCGGTGTGCAACTCCACCAGGCCCGGCAGCAGGCAATCACCGTCCAGGTCCTGGGCCTGGGGCAACTGGCTGCGGCCTTCGGCGATGTCGACGATCAGCCCGTCGCGCAGCACCACCGAGCCAAGAAACACACGGTCAGCGGTGACGACCTGGGCATTACTGAGGATCTGTTCAGCGGGCATGGGCGTATTCCTCTTGGGCAACAGGCGCGGGGGTCATGTCGAAATGGCGGTCGGCGACCGCTTCACGGGCGGCGCGGTCGTGGAAGATGCCGATCAAGGCGGCACCGGCTGCCTTGGCTTCGTTCATCAGTTCCAGCACCACTTGGCGATTGCTGTCGTCGAGTGACGCGGTGGGTTCGTCCAGCAGCATCACTGGCCAGGCCACCATGAAGCCGCGGGCGATGTTGACCCGCTGTTGTTCGCCACCGGAAAAGGTGCCGGGCGCCAGCTGCCACAGGCGCTGGGGAATGTTCAGGCGGCTGAGCAAAAGTTCGGCACGGGAACGCGCCAGGTCCCGGGACCAGCCGCGCGCCAGGGCCGGCTCCATCACCACATCCAGGCAAGCCACACGCGGGATCACCCGCAAAAACTGGCTGACATAGCCGAGGGTCTGCTGGCGCACTTGCAACACCTCACGGGGCTCGGCACCCACCAGCTCCAGCCATTCGCCGAGGTGCTGCACGCGGATGCTGCCGCCCGCCGGCAGGTAGTTGCCGTACAAGGTGCGCAGCAAGGTGCTTTTACCGGCGCCGGACTGGCCGTGCAGCACCAGGCACTCGCCGCCTTTCACGCTGAACTCCACCCCGCGCAGCACGTTCAGCACCACGCCGTGCTGCTGGTGCAAGGTGAAGGTTTTCGAGAGGTCACGGACCTCGATCAGGGCATTCATCATGGCTGCAATACCGAAGACACCAGCAGTTGAGAGTAAGGGTGCTGTGGATCGTCGAGGATCTGGTCCGTCAGCCCGGTTTCCACCACCCGCGAACGGCGCATCACCATCAGGCGGTCGGCCAGCAAGCGTGCTACGGCGAGGTCGTGGGTCACGATCACCACCGCCAGGTCCAGCTCGCGCACCAGGCCACGCAGCAGGTCGAGCAGGCGTGCTTGCACCGACACGTCCAGGCCGCCGGTGGGTTCGTCCATGAAGACAAGACGCGGGCTGGAGACGAGGTTGCGGGCGATTTGCAGGCGCTGTTGCATGCCGCCGGAGAAGGTGCGGGGCAAGTCGTCGATGCGCTGCGGGTCGATTTCCACCTGGCTCAGCCAGTCCAGACCCGCGCCGCGCAGCTGCTGATAATTACGCACGCCCTGGGCCATCAGGCGCTCGCCAATGTTGGCGCCGGCCGAGACGCCCATGCGCAAGCCGTCCCGTGGGTTCTGCTCGACAAAGCCCCATTCGGTGCGCAGCAAGGTGCGGCGCTCGGCTTCGCTGGCGCTGTACAGGTCCAGCCATTCGCCGTCCTTGCCGCGATAGCCGATGTTGCCGGCCTGGGGCGGCAGGCGCCCGCTGAGCAGCGAGAGCAAGGTGGATTTGCCCGAGCCCGACTCGCCGACAATCCCCAGCACTTCGCCGGGGTACAGGTCGAAGCTCACGCCCTGGCAGCCCTTTTCCGGGCCGTACAGCAGCGACAGGTCACGCACTTGCAACAAGGGTTCGGCGGGCACGCTCAGCGGTGGTTGCTTCATCAGGGCCTGGATCATTGGTTGCTCTCCTTCACCCGTTGGGCGCAGTACCAGGTGTCGGAACACACAAAACTCTGGGTGCCGGCGTCATCCAGAATCAGCTCGTCGAGGAACGAATCGTGACTGCCGCAGATGGCGCAGTTGTGTTCCCACTTCTGCACTTCGAAGGGATGGTCTTCAAAGTCCAGGCTGTTGACCTGGGTGTACGGCGGCACCGCGTACAGGCGCTTTTCGCGACCGGCACCGAACAGCATCAGCGCCGGGCTCATGTCGAGTTTCGGGTTGTCGAATTTCGGGATCGGCGAGGGGTCCATCACGTAGCGTTCATCCACCATCACCGGGTAGGCGTAGCTGGTGGCGATATGGCCGAAGGTGGCGATGTCTTCGTAGAGTTTTACGTGCATCACCCCGTAGTCATTGAGGGCGTGCATGGTGCGGGTCTCGGTTTCCGACGGCTCGATAAAGCGCAGCGGCTCCGGGATAGGCACCTGGTAAACCATGATCTGGTCGGCCTGCAACGGAGTTTCCGGGATGCGGTGGCGGGTCTGGATCACCGTGGCGTCCGGGGTGCTTTCGGTGGTGGCAACACCCGCAGTGCGCGCGAAGAAGCGGCGGATCGACACGGCGTTAGTGGTGTCGTCGGCGCCCTGGTCGATCACCTTGAGCACGTCGTCGGCCCCCAGAATCGCGGCAGTCAATTGCATGCCGCCGGTGCCCCAGCCGTAAGGCAGCGGCATCTCGCGCCCGCCGAACGGCACCTGGTAACCGGGGATCGCCACGGCCTTGAGCAAGGCGCGGCGGATCATGCGTTTGGTCTGCTCGTCGAGGTAGGCGAAGTTGTACGCCGGGTCACGCGCAGGCGTTTGAGTCAGGTCATTCATGGCGGGTGCCCTCGGCCGGTTGGCGCAGTTTGCGGATCAGTTCCAGCTCGGACTGGAAGTCCACGTAGTGAGGCAACTTGAGGTGAGATACAAAGCCCGCCGCCTCGACGTTGTCGCAGTGGGACAACACGAATTCTTCCTGCTGGGCCGGCGAGACGATCTCTTCGTTGAACTCGCTGGCCCGCAGCGAGCGGTCCACCAGGGCCATGCCCATGGCCTTGCGCTCGGCATGCCCGAACGCCAAACCGTAGCCGCGGGTGAACTGCGCCAGCTCGGTGGCCGAGCCGACGAACTGGTTGACCATCTCGCACTCGGTGACTTCGATGCTGCCCAGGCAGACCGGGAAACCCAGTTCTTGCGGGTCGATCCACACCTCTACGTCGCCAATGCGAATCTCACCGGCGAATGGGTGGTTGCGGCCGTACCCACGCTGGGTGGAGTACCCCAGCGCCAGCAGGAAACCCTCATCGCCACGGGCCAGGGCTTGCAGGCGCTGGGCACGGTTGGCCGGGTATTCCAGCGGGTCGCGGGTGATGTCGGCGACGCTGCCGGTGTCGTCGGATTCGTTCTTGATCAGGCCTTCCTTGGCCAGCAAACCGAGCACCCGTGGGCACGCTTCCAAGGTCGCATCCGGTGCGGTTTGCGGGCCCGGGTATTCACCTTCGGCCAGCAGCGCAAAATCCAGCAGGCGATGGGTGTAGTCGAAGGTCGGGCCCAGCAGTTGGCCGCCCGGCACGTCCTTGAACGTCGCAGACAAACGTCGGCTCAACGACATCTGCGCGGTGTCGATCGGCAGGCTCGGGCTGAAGCGCGGCAACGTAGTGCGGTAGGCCCGCAGCAGGAAGATCGCTTCCACCAGGTCCCCCGCCGCTTGCTTGATCGCCAGTGCGGCAAGCTCCGTGTCGTACAACGAGCCTTCGCTCATCACCCGGGCGACCGCCAGCGGCAGTTGCTCGCGGATCTGCTCCACGCTCAGTTCAGGAATGGAGGTATCGCCCCGGCGTTTTTTCGCCAGCAGGCGGTGGGCATTGTCGATGGCCTGTTCGCCACCCTTGACGGCTACGTACATCAGGCACGCTCCTGTGCAATTCGGGTACTGCGTGGCAGGCCGATCAGGTGATGGCCGGCGGCGAACAACACGTCCAGGCCACGGGGAAAGGTTTCGCGGCGTTGGCGTTCCAGCCAGAACGCTTGAGGCACCGGCAGGTTGACCTGGCGCTGGGTCTTGATCCCCGGGCCTTGCCAGTTCAAGGCGCGACCGGCTTCCAGGTCGGTCAACTGGACCAGCAAGGTGCAGGACTGATCGGGGTAGCGGTCGTTGCCGTGGTCGAAGCCGCCGAGGTCGAGCAAGTCCTGTTCGCCGAGCAAGGCGAACGCGGCCTCTTCCCGGCGTGTGGTCAGCGGGCAGCCGCAATGGAACGCCAGGTTGGCGCGAATCAGCGGCGTGTCGAAGCTCGGTGCCAGCCACAGCGGCGTGTCCGTATCCAGCAGTGCCAGGCACAGCGCGTAGGTGGCCGGCGCCAGGCCTTCAAGGCTTGGCGCCGCGGGCAAGGACTGGATCAAACCGGGCTCGGCGAGGGCCTTGAGGGCGCCGCGAAAACCGCGCTGGGCATCCAGCACCGGGTCTACGAACGCCGGTTGCAAGAGTTGGGCATTCATCAGTTTTCTCCTCGAACCAGGGTGAAGAACTCGACCTTGGTGGCGGCGGTGTCGGCCTCTTTCTGCGCCCGGCGTTCGGCCTGGGCGTTGGCCAGTGAGCGGATCAAATCGCTGAGCCAGATGCTCGGGTGCGCGCCCTGCAAATGCGCATCCGCCAGGGCCGCCAGCTCGGCGTGGACCTTGTCGCGCCCGGCCAGGTAGCTGTAGCCGGTGCGGCCGTCGGCCAGGCGCACCACGCAGCGGGTCACGCTCATTTCGCCGACATTGAACGGCGCACCGTTGCCGCCCATGCGGCCGCGCACCAGGGTCATGCCGATTTCCGGGGCGCGGATCAGTTGGTAATCCACGTCGCGCAGGGCGTCTTCATGGGGCAGCAATTCACTGCGAAAGGCGCGGGCAAGCACGCCGATCCAGTGTTGACGCGGGGACAGGTTCATCGGGGTCTCCATCAAGTCACCACTTGGTACTGGAAGCGATCCGAACGGCTGGTGGACTGCGCCAGCTCCACCGGGCGGCCGTCGCGATCGCGGGAAAGGGTGAATACCGTCAGCGCCGGCAAGTGCCGGGGCATCATCAGCAGCGCGGCTTCGTCGCGGTTGGGCAAGCGCGCGCCGATCAGGCTGTGGGTGCGGGTCAACGGCAGGTCGCGCTCGCGCAGGTAATGGCGCAGGGAGCCGCCGTTGTAGTCCGCCAGCAACGGCGCACGGCTGGCGCAGTAGCGGTGGCGGATCAGGCTGACCGGCTGGTGATTGAGCTTGCGCAGGGTTTGCAGCTCGATCATCGGCGCCATCTCGGCGATACCCAGTTGCTGCGCCTCTTCGCGGCTGGCGAAGCAGTAGCGGCGCTTGAGCAGCAGCGCTTCCACGCCCACGCCCTGGGCCGACAGCGATTGGCTGTAGGAGGTCTCGGCGCCCATCGGGTAAATCAGCGGGCGGTCGAGCACCTGGGTGCCCTTGCCCTGGCGGCGCAACAGGCTGCCTTCGAACACCAGCTCATCGATGGCCCGGCGCAGGGTGTGGCGGTTCACGCCAAAGCGTTCGGCCAGCTGCACCTCGCCCGGCAGGAAGTCGCCGGCCTGATAGCTGCTCAGTTCGCGGCGCAGGATATCGGCGAGTTCGCGGTACACCGGCTCATCTTGTCTAGACAACTGCATGCTTAAAAAAAAGCGCCCTGGGGCACCCCTCCGTCGTCAGATGAACTGCTTGCGCAGGCGTTGGGACAGCACGTCGATACAGCTCACCACCACGATGATCACCAGCAGCACCGCGCAGGTCTGCACGAACTGGAAGGCGCGGATGTTCTCCCACAGGATCACGCCGATACCGCCGGCACCGACCATCCCCACCACCGTCGCCGAGCGCACGTTGGCTTCGAAACGGTAGAGCGCGTAGGACACCCACAGCGGCATCACTTGGGGGATCACGCCGTAGATCACCTCTTGCAGGGCGCTGGCGCCGGTGGCTCTGACGCCTTCAACCGGGCCCGGGTCGATGGCTTCGACGGCTTCGGCAAACAGCTTGGCGAGCACGCCGGTGGTGCTGATCCACAAGGCCAGGACGCCGGCGAAAGGACCGAGGCCCACCGCGACCACGAACAACATGGCGAAGACCATTTCGTTGATCGAACGGAAGGCATCCATCACCCGGCGCAGCGGCTGGTGGATCCACCATGGAGTGATGTTGTCGGCGCACAGGATGCCCAGCGGCACCGAGCAGACAATCGCCAGCACCGTGCCCCAGAGGGCGATTTGCACGGTGACGATCATCTCCTTGAGGTAGGAGCGCCATTCGTGGAAGTCCGGCGGGAAGAAGTCGGCGGCGAAGGTCGCCATGTTTCCGGAGTCGCGGTACAGCGCCAGCGGGTTCATTTCGGCGCCGTGCCAGGCCCAGGCCAGCAGGATCAGGAACAGGCCCCAGCCGAGGTACTGCGGCCAAGTCCTTTTGCCCACTGCTTCAGCATGCAAGGTAGTCATGGGTCACTCTCAATAAGTGTGTGGGCAAGGCTTATGTGGGAGCCGGGCCTACAGGGGGTTAGCCGTTTGCCGCGGTTTTTTTGTCCAGCTCGGTAATGCGCTCTTGCAGCTTGGCCAGGTCGGCGTCGATGTCGGCGAGCTTCTTGGCCTTGTCGGCGGCTTCCAGCTTGTCGTCGGCGCTGATGGTGGTGCGCTGCTTGAACAACTCCAGTTGGCGGATCGGCAGCAGTTGGTCGTCGCTGGACTTGAGGAACTTGCCCAGTTGCATGTTCTTCAGCACGGCCTTCTCTTCGTCGGTGTCACCGTAGTTGGCGAAGAAATCGCGGATCTTGGTTTTCTCGCTGTCGCTCAGGGCCTTGCTCCACACCATCGGGTCGGCGGGGATCAGTGGCGACTTCCAGATCACCTTGAGCAGGGCGGCCTTGTCCGGCTGGGTGACTTCCAGGCGGTCCCAGCTTTCGGTGTTGAAGGTGGCGACGTCCAACTGCCCCTTGGCCACGCTCAGTGCGTTGACTTCATGGCTGGAGTTGAGGGTGCGCTTGAAGGCGGTGGCGGCGTCGACATGGTTCTTGGCGAACACGTAGTAGCCGGGTACCAGGTAGCCCGAGGTGGAGTTCGGGTCACCGTTGCCGAAGGTCAGGTTCTTGGCGTTCTTGAGCATGTCATCGACGTTGTTGATCGGGCTGTCCTTGCGCACGATCAGCACACTCCAGTAACCAGCGGCCCCATTGGCGGCAGCGGTCTGGGCGAAGATTTCGCCGTTGGAACGGTCCACCGCTTCCATCGCGGCCTTGTTGCCCAGCCAGGCCACGTCGACCTTGTTGAAGCGCATGCCCTGGATCAGGCCGGCGTAGTCGGAGGCGAAGGTGGCGTTGATGGTGAGGCCGGTCTTCTTGTGCATGTCATCCAGAAATGGCTGCCAGATGCTCTTGAGGTTTTGCGAAGACTCGGTGGACATGATGCCGAAATTGATCGCCTTGTCGGCGGCCTGGGCATTGCCCATGGCCACGCTGGCGAGCAGCACGGCAGACAGAAACACATGACCGATACGGTTCAACATGGAGAGGATTCCTGTGGGTCGTTATTGGGGTTTCAAGCGCGAGCCAGGGCCAACCGTGCAGGGACGACGGTGGTGCGGGTCTGGTCGGAAAACATCAGGCTGGTGTCGACATCGGCACCGTACAAATCATTGAGGAACTGGCTGCTCAACTCGCTGGCGTGGCCATCGAAGTGAATTCGTCCGCCCTTGAGCGCCACGGCTCGCGGGCAATAACGCATGGCGTAATCCACCTGATGCAGGGTGACCACCACGGTCTTGCCGTCGCGGCCGTTGATGTCGGCGAGGATCTCCATGACCTTGCGCGCCGACTCCGGGTCCAGCGAAGCGATGGGTTCATCAGCCAGGATCACTTCGGCGCGCTGGGTCAGGGCCCGGGCGATGGCCACGCGTTGCTGCTGGCCGCCGGACAAGGTGGAAGCACGTTGCGCGGCCAGGTCCGCCAGGCCGACGCGGGCCAGGGACTCCATGGCGAACTGTTTTTCCTCGGCATTGAACAGGCCGAGGTTGCCACGCCAGCGCGGCATGCGGCCCAGGCAACCGAGCAGCACGTTTTCGAGCACGCTCAGGCGGTTGACCAGGTTGAACTGCTGGAAGATGTAGCCGATGTCGGAGCGCAGGCGCCGCACCTTGCTGTTCAACCGGCCGCTGGCCTGCACTTCCCGGCCCAGCACCTTGACGCTGCCGCCATTGTTCTTGTCGCAACAGGCCAGGCCCGCGAGGTGACGCAGCAAGGTCGACTTGCCGGAGCCGGAAGCGCCAATCAGCGCGACCATCTCACCGGTGGCAACGGTAAGTTCGAGGTCGACCAATGCGGATTTCTTCGCAAAGGTCTTGTTCAGATGATCGACATGGATAGCTGGAGTCATGGGCTTCTCTGTCTGGTTGAACAGCCGTCCGTGGCTGCGTTTGAGTTCAAACGACAGTAGGCGCGGGCTGTGTCAGCCCTATGACTTGCACATGACTGGAGTAAAACCGTTTGATGAAGGTTTGATGAAAGGTTGGAACTGACGCTGAATACCCAACCCGTGGCGAGGGAGCTTGCTCCCGCTGGGCTGCGCAGCGGCCCCAAACGCGGGTAACACGGTCTGTCAGATGTACCGAGGTGGCTGACTTGGGCCTGCTGCGCAGTCCAGCGGGAGCAAGCTCCCTCGCCACAAGGTCTTCGCCCGGCATTGGAAATGTTGAAAAGCTCGTTTCTCACGTGCTCTGAACAAGACTTTCCCTACGGCTAGTCATTGAATTCTTCCCCAATATGTCGACCGAGTTGTACGCAGGAGGGCGTGCCCCTACCGGGTTTCCATTCCCCGGTCGACCAACCTGCGTACGGCTCACCACCCTGCGACAAACTCTTCGCTGTACGTGCGGATCCCAGCACTGAAGTCGCCTTGTGCAACGCCAGCGAGATTCTTGAGTCGGCGGCTGTCAGCGCCTATGACTGTGCCGAGCATCTTGATGGGGCCAGCCGCAAGCAAGTGTTGGCGGTGGCGCAATGGGTGGAGATGGCGCAGTTATTGGTGGATGAGGCGCTGAATCGGGAGTGCCCGGTGGCCTGATCAAAACCGAAATCCAACCGGCAACATAAATCTAAGGTGGGAGCTGGCTTGCCTGCGATGACTGACTCATAGCCGACATCTCAGGAACTGATACACCGCTATCGCAGGCAAGCCAGCTCCCACATTTTGATCTTCATCAGGTTCAAATTCGTCGGTGTTATTGGGCGGTGCGAGCACGCAACCGTGGCATCACAAAATCCAGAAACGCGCGCAGCTTCAGCGGCAACGGTGACTGCCCTTTGTGCACCAAACTGATGGGCAACGGCGCCGACTCGAATCCCTCAAGCACCACCGCCAACGCCTCCTCCCGCACCGCATCCGCCACCTGATACGACAACACCCGAATCACCCCAACCCCCAATGTCGCCGCCGCAATCGCCGCTTCCGCCGTATTCACCGACAACCGCGAATGCACCGCCACCGAGACCCCGGTTTTACCCGCGCCAAATCCCCACGCCCCTTGGGACGCCAGCACTTCAAAGGTGATGCAGTCATGCCCTGCCAAGTCCTGAGGCTCAGCCGGTACGCCGCGAGCGGCCAGATACGCCGGGCTGGCACACACCACGCGCCGCACCGTGCCCACTTGCATGGCCTTGAGCGAGCTGTCGGGCAACTCGCCAATCCGCACCGCCACGTCGCAGTGCTCTTCCATCAGGTGCACGACGCGGTCGGTGAGGATCAGGTTGATGTCGATCTCCGGGTACTGCGCCAGAAATTCCGCCACCACCGGCACGATGTGCAACCGCCCGAACACCACTGGCGCGGTGACCACCAGCTCACCCCGGGGCTGGGAGTATTCGCCGGTGGCGGCGCGCTCGGCCTCGCTGATGTCTTCAAGAATGCGCCGGCACGCCGCGAGGTAGGAGGCGCCGGCATCGGTCAACGACAGTTGGCGCGTGGTGCGGTGCAACAGGCGGGTCTTCAGGTGCGTCTCAAGTTCAGCCACCTTGCGGCTGACGCTGGCCAGCGGCATGTCGAGGCGCCGCGCTGCAGCAGTCAGGCTGCCCGCATCAACCACGGCAACGAAGATGGACATGGATTCAAGGCGATTCATGGCAACCTATCAAATTCTGGAAGGATGATTCCAGATCCTAGGGGATTATCCTGCCAAGCGCGAGTGCGTAACGTTGGCCACTCATCTCCGCCCCCGGAGACCTGTATTGAAGGAGAGTGCCGTGAGTGGCCAACCGATTACCTCCCAAAGTCCTGCAGCGCCTGCGGTCGCGCCGCGCGGCAAGATCCTCATGATGGCGGTGATCGCCGGCGCGGTGATCACCAATATCTACTGCACCCAGCCGATCCTGCCTTTGATTGCCTCGGACATGGGCGTAGACGTGACCACCGTCGACCTGGTGGCCGGTTCCGCCCTGCTGGGGTTTGCCACCGGCCTCGCCTTGCTGCTGCCGATGGGCGACCGTTTTGACCGGCGCAAACTGGTGCTGGGGCAGATCGCGCTGGCGTTCTGTTTCGCCCTGGCGGCGGCGTTTTCACCGGGCATCTGGGCGCTGATCGCGGCGTCTTTTGGCTTGGGGATTGTGAGTTGTGTGCCGCAGCAATTGGTGCCGTTCGCGGCGGTGATGTCGCAGCCTCATGAGCGTGGGCGCAACGTGGGGACGGTGGTCAGCGGGATCATGGTCGGCATTCTGCTCGGGCGCACGATTGCCGGCGTGGTCGGTGAGGCTTATGGCTGGCGGGCGGTGTACGCGATGGAAGCGGCCTTCATGATCCCGGTATGGATCGCCGCCGCCAGGTTGCTGCCACGGGGCGTGCCGAGCACCAACCTGTCCTACCCTCGCCTGCTGGCGTCGCTGTGGCCGCTGATGCGCGACAACAGCCCGATCCGCCAGTCGATGATGGTGCAGGCGTTGTTGTGGGCTTGCTTCAATGCGTTCTGGGTGAATCTGGCGGCGTTGCTGGCTCATGGGCCGTGGCAGCTGGGCAGCGCGTGGGCCGGCGGTTTCGGGATTATCGGTGCAGCGGGTGCGCTGGCGGCGTCCCTCGGGGGGCGGGCTTCCGACCGGTTGGGTTCACGCAAGGTGATTGGGGCGAGTATCGGGATTGTGACCTTGGCGTTCCTGCTGCTGGCGGGAGCGGAAAGCTCGATAATTCTGCTGGTGCTTGGGGTGATCGTGCTGGATATCGGCGTGCAGTCGGGGTTGGTATCCAACCAGACCCGGGCGTTTGCGGTGGACCCGAAAGCCCAGGGCCGCATCAACAGTTTGTACATGACGGCGACGTTTTTTGGCGGTGCGGTGGGGGCCACGGTCAGCGGCTGGTTGATGGCGCGGTTGGGCTGGATGGGGATTGTCGAGTTCGGGGTGATGCTGGGGGTAATTGCGGGGGTGATCCATTGGATCAGTACCGCAGGCCAGGCCGAATATCAAAAACAGTAGAGATCCTGTGGGAGCCGGGCTTGCCCGCGATAGCGGTGTGTCAGCAACCATTTCATAACCTGATACACCGCTATCGCAGGCAAGCCAGCTCCTACAGTTGATTGCATTTCACGCTCATGAAAAAGGCGACCCGAAGGTCGCCTTTTCTTATTGCGCGTATTGCTTGCTCAACCCCGGCGGTACGCCATGGACGTCGGTCTCTTCCCAAGGCCCGTTCGGGCTGATGGAGCGGCTCCAGCCGTTACTCCAACGGTAGTAGGTGCGCTGGCGGTAAAACGTATCGGCCTGTTCGTCCAGCACGTACACCTGCATCTTCCCGTCCCAGTGGCTGGCCGCACCCGGTGGCGGTGCGAAGGTTGGCGAAGAGCTCGGCACCGGCTTCGACGGTTTGATCACTGGCCCGGAAGGTTGGGTGCTCGGCTGAGTCGACGGCCCGGTGGGCGGGATGGTCGGCCCGGTAGGCGACGGTGGCCGATGGACCGCACAAGCACTCAGCCCCAGTACCAGGCTGAGCAGGGTGATACGCGCAATGGCGGTCATGGGCATTTCCTCGAATTAGTGGTCCGGACTGTCGATGGTCAGCTGCTGCAGCGCAGTGGTGCTGCTGGCCAAGGGTTGGCTGCGGCCGATCCACTCGCCAGCTGTTGGAACACCTGCCCGGGATATGCGCGCAACCAGTTGGACTTCGGGAAAGTTGGACAGTTTCAACTGCGGCATCATCGCGTCGCTGTCGCCCAGTTCGACGGTGATCGGCAGGTCGGCCACGGTCACGCGCTTGGCGGCCAGCGGTGCCGGCGGGCCTTTGACGGCGCGGGCGAAGATGAACACGCTGTCGGTCGGCAAGGCTTTGGCCTTCACGTTCGGGGCCAGGTCCACACGTACTTGCATCTGCTTGTGTGCCTTCACCGGCGCCACGCTGCCGCCGCTCTCTTTGAGCTTCTCGGCGGCGCGGTCGATCCCGCCTTGCAGCGCGGCCCGGGAGTTGTCGTCCGGTGGCAGTTGCGCCAGCAGGCGCTTCCAGTAGTCGATCGCTTCCTGGTAACGCTGGCCTTCAAAAGCGGCGATGCCCAGCAGGCCGAGGCTGGTGACTTCTTTCGGGTCGAGTTTCAGCGCTTCGTCGGTCAGGGCCTGGACCTTGGGCGACCATTGCTTGTTGTCGGCAAAGTACTGGGCCTGGGCCCACTGCCCGAGCAACTCCGGCTGGCGACCGGCCAGGGCCACGGTGCGCTCGAAGACTTTGGCCGCATCGGCCGAGCGGTCCTGGGCCATGTAGGCGCGACCGAGGAAGTACAGCCCTTCCGGCGAGTCCGGCTGGGCCGCAGCGGCGCGCTCCAGGCGGCGGGTCATGTCTTCCATGGACACCGGCGGCTGGGAGAATTCGCGGGTCAGTTCGACCTTGTCGCTGGCGCCATAGTGCAGGTACAGCGCCACGCCCAGCACCGGCACCAGAAAGGCCGCGAGCAACGGCAACGGTTTGCCGAGGCGCGATTCCCGGGGCTTTTCCACACCCTCGGTGTCGGCCAGCAACTCACGCGCCGCTTCAGCGCGACCGCTGTCCAGTTGGGCCGCATCCAGCACGCCTTCGGACTGCTGGGTTTGCAGTTCGGCCACGCGTTCTTGATACAGCGCCACGTTCAGCGCGGTGCGATCTTCTTCACGCTGGGCACGGCGGCCGCGTAACACCGGGATCAGCAGGAAACTCAAGGCAATCAGAAGCAGCAGACCCGCTGCGAGCCAGAAATCAATCATCAGTTTTTTTGTCCAGCAGTTGGTCGAGGCGTTGACGCTCATCGACAGAAAGCGAGTCCGAGCCATCGGCCGGGGCGACACGACGACGGCGCACGATCACCGCCATTACCACTAAGCCTGCGAGCAACAGCCCGGCGGGGCCGAACCACAGCAGCGCGGTCTTGCCGGTGAGCGCCGGCTTGTAGCGCACGAAGTCACCGTAGCGGTCGACCATGAAGTCGATGATCTGCTGATTGTCCTTGCCCTCGCCGAGCATGCGGAAAATCTCTTTGCGCAGGTCGGCAGCAATCGGCGCGTTGGAGTCGGCGATGTCCTGGTTCTGGCACTTGGGGCAGCGCAGTTCCTTGGTCAGCTCGCGAAAACGCTCGCGGTCACCGTCCTTGGCAAATTCGTAGGTGTCGATGGCGGCGTGGGCCACGCCGACCATGCTCAAGCCCAATACAGCGGCGGCTAACCAACGCTTCATGGCTTGGCCTCGTCCACCAGCGCCTGGTACTTGGCGGCCAGTTGCTCGCGCCACACCACTTCGTCGATCACGCCCACGTACTTGTCGCGGATCACACCCTTGGCGTCGATGAAGAAGGTTTCCGGGGCGCCATACACGCCGAGGTTCAGGCCAAGGTTGCCGTCTTCGTCACGGATATCCAGCTGGTAGGGGTTGTGGAATTCTGCCAGCCACTTCAAGGCGGCAGCGTTGTCGTCCTTGTAGTTGATGCCGTAGATCACCACGCCCTGCTCCGCCAGCTTGTTCAGCACCGGGTGCTCGACGCGGCAGGAAATGCACCAGGTGCCCCACACGTTGACCAACGCCGGTTTGCCCTGCAAATCCGCTTGAGTCAGGGTCTTGTCACCCTGAACGGTCGGCAGCGAGAACGCCGGGAACTGTTTGCCGATCATCGCCGACGGCAACTCGGCCGGGTCCAGGTACAGCCCGCGATACAGGAACACTGCCACCACCAGGAACGCCGCCAGCGGCAACACCATCAACCAACGCTTCATACTGGCGCTCCTTGCAGGCCGAGGGCTTCACGCACCCGGCTCTTGACCTTGACCCGGTAACGCCGGTCCGTCGCGGCCAGCAAACCACCGAAGCCGGTCAGCAGGCCGCCGAACCAGATCCAGCGCACAAACGGTTTGACGTGGACCCGCACGGCCCAGGCGCCATCGCCCAGCGGTTCACCCAGGGCGACGTAGAGGTCGCGGGTGAAACCGGCGTCGATCCCGGCTTCGGTCATCATCGAGCTTTGCACGGTGTACAGGCGTTTTTCCGGGTGCAGCACCGCGATCTCCTTGCCATTGCGCACCACGCGTACGGTGCCTTTGTCGGAGGTAAAGTTCGGCCCTTCGAAGTGCTTGGCGCCTTCGAAAATGAAGTGGTAACCGGCCAGGTCCATGGACTCGCCGGGGGCCAGGCGCAGGTCGCGCTCAGCGCTGTTCTGGCTGGATAACACCACGCCGAGGGCACACACGGCGATGCCGATATGCGCGACCTGCATGCCCCAGTAACTGCGGGTCATGGTCGGCAGGCCCTTGATCAGGCCTTTGTGGCGGGTCTTGTCGATCAGGTCGCGTACGCCGGCCAGCAATACCCAGGCGGCGAGCATGAAGGTGGCGAGCACGGCCCAGTTGAAGTCGCCGTAGGCAATCCCGGCGATCACCGCCAGCGCGGCGCTGCCCAGCAGTACCGGGGTGAGCATGCCCACCAGCCACTTCACCGGGGTGTCTTTCCAGCGCACCAGCACACCGACCGCCATCACCACCATCAACAACGCCATCAACGGGATGAACAGTGCGTTGAAGTACGGCGGGCCGACGGACAGTTTGGCGCCGCTCAGGGCATCCAGCACCAGCGGGTACAGGGTGCCGAGCAGGATCATCGAAGCCGCCACCACCAGCACCAGGTTATTGCCCAGCAGCAGGGTTTCCCGGGACCAGAGGTTGAAGCCCACATGGCTCTTGACCACGGGGGCGCGCAACGCAAACAACGTCAGCGAGCCGCCGACCACAAACAGCAGGAAGATCAGGATGAACACGCCGCGCTCCGGGTCGGAGGCAAACGCATGCACCGAGGTCAGCACGCCGGAACGCACCAGGAAGGTACCCAGCAGGCTCAGGGAAAACGCAGCGATGGCCAGCAACACGGTCCAGCTCTTGAACACGCCACGTTTTTCCGTGACCGCCAGCGAGTGAATCAGCGCCGTGCCCACCAGCCAGGGCATGAAGGAGGCGTTTTCCACCGGGTCCCAGAACCACCAGCCGCCCCAGCCGAGTTCGTAGTAGGCCCACCACGAGCCCAAGGTGATGCCGATACCGAGGAACGCCCAGGCGACGATGGTCCATGGCCGCGACCAGCGCGCCCAGGCAGCATCAAGACGCCCGCCGAGCAAGGCGGCGATGGCAAACGCGAAGGCTACCGAGAAACCGACGTACCCCATATAGAGCATCGGCGGGTGCACGATCAGGCCGATGTCTTGCAGCAGCGGGTTGAGGTCGTGGCCGTCTACCGGGATCTGCGGCAGGATACGGGTGAACGGGTTGGAGGTCATGATCAAAAACAGCAGGAAGCCGATGCTGATCATGCCCATCACCGCCAGCACCCGGGCCAGCATCACCTGCGGCAACTGGCGGGAGAAGATCGATACGGCAAAGGTCCAGCCGCCGAGGATCAATGCCCACAGCAGCAACGAACCTTCGTGGGCGCCCCACACGGCGCTGAACTTGTAGTACCAGGGCAAGGCGCTGTTGGAGTTGTTGGCGACATAGGCGACAGAAAAGTCGTCAGTCATGAAGGCGTAGGTCAGGCAACCGAAGGCGAACACCAGAAACGCGAACTGGCCCCACGCGGCCGGCTGGGCCAGGCTCATCCACAGGCGATCACCGCGCCAGGCGCCCAGCAACGGGACCACGGCCTGGACGATGGCAAAGCACAGGGCGAGGATCATCGCCAACTGGCCCAACTCGGGAATAAACAATGCGGACGTCATGACTTAGCCCTCCTTGGCGGGGGTCGGGGCGGATTGGCCGCTGTCTTTGAGGGCCTTGGTGACTTCCGGCGGCATGTATTTTTCATCGTGCTTGGCCAGCACTTCGTCGGCCACCACCACGCCGTCGGCGTTGAGCTTGCCGAGGGCGACGATGCCCTGCCCTTCGCGGAACAGGTCCGGAAGGATGCCGCGGTAGGTGATGGTCACGGATTTGTTGAAGTCGGTGACGATGAATTTCACGTCCAGGGAATCCCCGGAACGTTGCAGCGAGCCCTTCTCGACCATGCCACCGGCACGGATTCGTGTATCCAGCGGGGCTTCGCCGTTGGCGATCTGGGTCGGGGTGTAGAACAGGTTGATGTTCTCCCGCAGGGCGCTCAGGGCCAGGGTCACGGCAATGCCGACACCGGCCATGATGGCCAGGATGATCAACAGACGCTTTCTACGCAGCGGATTCACTTTTCGGTCTCCCGGCGCAAACGACGCGCCTCTTGTTGCAGGTAACGCTTGCGGGCCAGGATCGGCGCGGCGACGTTGAGGGCCAGCACCGCCAGGCAAATGCCATAGGCCGTCCAGACGTACAGGGCGTGATGGCCCATGGCGAGAAAATCACTGAAAGAGTTGAAGCTCATCCACGGGCTCCCAGGCTGTTTTGCACTTCGGCCTTGACCCAACTGGTGCGGGCTTCACGCTTGAGCACTTCGAGGCGCATGCGCATCAGCAGCACCGCGCCGAAGAAGCAGTAGAACCCCAGCACCATCAGCAGCAGAGGCGCCCACATTTCCACGGGCATGGCCGGCTTTTCGGTGAGGGTGAAGGTGGCGCCCTGGTGCAAGGTGTTCCACCACTCCACCGAGTATTTGATGATCGGGATGTTGATCACCCCGACAATCGCCAGCACCGCGCAGGCCTTGGCGGCGCTGTCGCGGTTGCTGATGGCGTTGCCCAGGGCAATCAGGCCGAAATACAGGAACAGCAGGATCAGCATCGAGGTGAGGCGCGCGTCCCACACCCACCACGAACCCCAGGTCGGCTTGCCCCAGATCGCGCCGGTGACCAGCGCCACGGCGGTCATCCAGGCACCGATGGGCGCGGCGCATTGCAGGGCCACGTCCGCCAGTTTCATCTTCCACACCAGGCCGACGATGCCGCACACCGCCAGCATCACGTAGCAGGACTGGGCCAGCATCGCCGCAGGAACGTGGATATAGATGATGCGAAAGCTGTTGCCTTGCTGATAGTCGGGCGGTGCGAAGGCCAGGCCCCAGACGAGGCCGATGCCGATCAGCAATACAGCGGCGATGCTCAACCACGGCAGCAGTTTGCCACTGATGCCGTAAAACCATTTGGGCGAGCCGAGCTTGTGAAACCAGGTCCAGTTCATGCTGTTTCCATCACGGTTGCTTCTCGTCATTGCGAGGAGCTTAGGGTCTTTACTGACTAAGACAACGCTTGGTCAGACCTCATTATTCGCCGACGCTGATCTTCAGGCCAGCCGCTATAGCAAAGGGTGTCAGGGTTACCGCCAGGGCGGCCAGGCTGCCAAGCCACAGGAGGTAACCGGTCGCCGGCATGCCCTGGAGCGCGGCTTGCAACGCGCCGCTGCCCAGGATCAACACCGGGATATACAAAGGCAAAATCAGCAACGCCAGCAACAGGCCGCCGCGCTTCAAACCAACCGTCAGCGCCGCACCCACGGCGCCCAGTAGACTGAGAACCGGCGTGCCAAGCAACAAGGAAAGGAGCAACACCGGCAGGCACTCGGTGGGCAACCCCAGCATCATCGCCAGCAGCGGCGCGAGCAATACCAGCGCCAGGCCGGAAAACGCCCAGTGTGCCAGTACCTTGGCCAATACCAGAAGTGGCAGGGGGTGCGACGAAAGGACCCACTGTTCGAGGGAACCGTCTTCAAAATCACTGCGAAACAGCCCGTCCAGCGAGAGCAGGACCGACAAAAGCGCCGCCACCCAGACCAGTCCCGGAGACAAGGTTTGCAACAGTTTAGTCTCGGGACCGACCGCCAACGGGAACAGCGCGATCACAATTGCAAAGAACACCAGCGGGTTGGCCAGTTCGGCCGGGCGGCGACAGAGTAACCGTGCTTCGCGGGCCACCAACAGGGCAAATACGCTCATACCGACCACCGGCCCAGATCAAGGTCGCGGTAACCGGCGGGCATGCGCGCCAGCGTGTGGTGGGTGGTGAGGACGACCATGCCGCCCTGCTCGCAATGCGCCGCCAGGTGTTCTTCCAGCTGGGCGACGCCTTGTTTGTCGAGGGCGGTGAAGGGTTCGTCGAGAATCCACAGCGGCGGGCCGTCCAGATACAACCGGGCCAGGGCCACGCGGCGCTGCTGGCCGGCGGACAGGGTGTGGCAGGGAACGTCTTCGAAACCTTTCAGGCCGACGGCGGCCAGGGCCTGCCAGATGGCGTCGCGGCTCGCGGGGTGATGCAGGGCGCTGAGCCAGCTGAGGTTTTCTTCGGCGGTGAGCACATCCTTGATCCCGGCGGCATGGCCGATCCAGATCAGGTTGCGCGCCAGTTCCGTGCGCTGCTCGTGCAGCGGTTTGCCGTTGAGCCGCACTTCGCCCGCCGTCGGCTGCATCAGGCCGGCCAGCAGGCGCAACAGGCTGGTCTTGCCGCTGCCGTTGGGGCCGCTGACCTGCACCATGTCGCCGCCCGCCAGACGCAGTTCGAGGTGTTCGAACAGCATCCGCAGGTCACGTTCACAGGCGAGCGCTACGGCTTCTAGAAGAGGGCTGGTCAAGAGATCGCGGGCCTTTACGGTTCAAGTCGGCGGTGGAACGGCCGTTAAAGAGGTGCACATTAACTGCTTTGGCGACCGATTTTAGAGAGCTGGATCAAATAGTTGTGATGTTTATACCGCTCTCTTTGAAGACGGGCGGCATTATACATGTGATGCCCTACTCTAAAGAGGGCAATTTCCCTTGAGACGACGCGCACGATGACCGGTGAGATCAATCTTCCGACCCTTCCCCCGACGCTGCCGGCCGGCCCCGCGCCCGCGCCGCCGGCGGGTGAACTGCTGAAACTGCTGGAGCCGCAGATCGGCCTGATTGACCCCGGGAAAACCGTGAACGCCGAAGTGCTGGCGCTTAAACAAGGTGGCGATGCGTTTCAGTTACTGCTCAAGCTGACCCTGGAAGGTGGCCGGCAAACCCTGGTGCAGGCCAGCAGCAGCCAGCCGCTGCCCCTGGGCACCCAGGTGGAGGTCAGCCAGACGCCGTCGGGCAATTTGTCCATCAGCCTGCAGCAGGCGCTGAGCTCCAGCGTTGCCGCACTGACGCGTATCGACACCAACCAATTGCCGGTGGGCACCCTGCTGCAAGGCAAGGTGCTGACCACCCAGGCGCTGCCCCAGGGCGCCAACCAGCCGCTGGTGTATCGCTCGCTGGTGTCGGTGCTCAACAGCGTCCTCAGCGGCGCGACCCTGACCGTCGAAAGCCCGCAGCCGCTGCGCATCGGCAGCCTGCTCAGCGCGGTGGTGCAAAGTGCGCAAACCTTGAGTTTTGTGCCGCTGAGCGGTCTCAAGGACCAACTGGCCGTGGCCCAGCAACTCTCCACCCAGCAAAGCCGCCAGGGCTCGCTGGACGTGGTGTTCACCGCCCTGCAAAGCCTGCCGGCGACCAGCAGCGACAGCACCTCGGTCGACCTGCGCGCCGCCGCCGCGCGTTTGCTGGCGGCCCTGCCCGACCTGGCCCAGGTGAGCAATCCCAAGGTACTGGCGCAAATCGTCCAGAACAGCGGGACCTTTCTCGAAGCCAAGTTACTGGCAGGACAAAACCCGCAGATACCGCCTCTGGACATGAAAGGCGCCCTGCTGCGCCTCGTCGCCGACCTGATGCCTGCCCTGCCCGCCAGCACCAACCTCAATGCGGTCCTGGCGGCCAACACCCTGGCGCAGATGCTCCCCAGCTTCGTGCGCAGCCCGTTGGGCACCCTCGGCCAGGTCGGCGCCCGCCAAGCCCCCGCAGGCTTCCCCCTGCCGGATCGGTTGATGCAACGCCTGGAAGGCGAGAGCGACCTGGAAAACCTGCTGCGCCTCGCCGCCGGGGCCATTTCCCGCCTGCAAAGCCATCAGCTGTCGAGCCTGGAACAAACCGGCACCACGGCCGACGGCAAGCTCCTGACCACCTGGCAGCTGGAAATCCCCATGCGTACCCTGCAAGACATCGTGCCATTGCAGGTCAAGTTCCAGCGTGAAGAACCGGCCCCCGACAAGGAGCAGCCGGAACGCAAGGACAGCAAGGACCCCAAGCAGATGCTCTGGCGCGTGGAAATGGCCCTCGACATGGAGCCACTGGGCCCGTTGCAGGTCCAGGCCCAACTGAGCCAGGGCAAACTGTCGAGCCAGCTGTGGGCCACCCGGCCCTACACCGCCAGCCTGATCGAAAGCCACCTGGGCAGCCTGCGGGAGCGCCTGGTGTCGTCGGGGCTCAACGTCGGCGACCTGGACTGCCACCTCGGCACGCCGCCACGGGGCCCGAAAACCGGGCTGGAACAACGTTGGGTGGATGAAACCGCATGAAAAACCCCAACCCGCCGCGCCAGGCCATTGCCCTCAAATACGATGGGCAACAAGCACCAACCCTCACCGCCAAGGGCGACGACGCCCTGGCGGAAGCCATCCTCAAGCTGGCCCGGGAAAATGAAGTACCGATTTATGAAAATGCCGAGCTGGTCAAATTACTGGCACGCATGGAATTGGGCGACAGCATCCCGGAAGAGTTGTACCGCACCATCGCCGAGATCATTGCGTTTGCCTGGACATTGAAGGGCAAGTTCCCGGTGGGATATGACCCGGATGCAGGGCCGGTGGAGCGGGATGTGACGGAACGCGGTGACGATTACTGAGCGAGCACCGGACTAATTTCCGCGGCGACATAGCCTGATGGGCTGCCGGGACTCCCCCCAGTAGGTAAAAATGAAACCCGCATTCCTATGAAAGGATCCGTTTTGGAAGGGTTGAGTACCGGATTCAAAAAATCGCGATAGGTGAAGTACAAGTGCCTACCTGAATAGCCTACATATCCGATAAAGCGATTAACTGGGATCCAATCGGTGTCAGGCACAAGATGTTCTATATTGCCAAACTGGCGATCAACATTAATCTCCATCACAAATCCCCTTTGTATATAACAGTGAATGAATAACTCAGCCTCTTACCCTCGCTACATGGGTCACCCTCATTAAACGCCCGTCGATAGTAAAAAAAAACTGTCAACTATTACAGTATTAGCCACCGTTAAAGCAACTCATACTAAGGGGTTATAGAACTGTATATGACGGACAGAGGTTACGATTACCAAACCGTAACAACGGTGCATTAACCTGTCGCCGACCCTTGACCCCGGAGCGCGGTAGTTGAAACGGACTTCAATCCTGATAGCCCTGAACCTTTGTGTGTTTCCCCTGACGGCAACAGCCAGCGACGAGGCTGCTGACTACCTCGCAGCCTGTCGCGAAGGCAGGAAGCTGTCCCTGGATGCACCACCCTCCTACAAGGCCGCCTATTGCCTCGGCATCACCATAGGTGTGTTCGACACCTTAAAATACATGGACGAATTCACCCCCCGAAACCGCCACCTCTGCATGCCGGAACGTCTGGAGCCGGGGAGCCTGGTCGATATCGTTCTGGCATACAGTGAGAAGTACCCTGCGGCAGGGCGATTTGGTACGGCTCGACTGGTGAGGGGCGCAATTGCCGAGCGCTATCCCTGCTTGAAAAAAGACAAGGACACCCTCTAGCAAACGCTACAGGGGGCGATGTATAGCAATTATATCTTTCAAGGTATAGATTATCCCGAACCCGATAGTTCAGGATAAACCCATGAGCCCTACCCGCCCGATTCTCAGTCGAAAGCTACTCGCCGAAGCCCTCGCCCGCGATTTGGCAGGCGAGTCATTTGCCGATTACAGCTCCGGCATGTTCCTAGCGGCCCCGCGCCGTACCGGCAAGAGTACTTTCCTGCGCAACGACCTCATCCCCGAATGCCGGGCGCGAGGCTGGCTGCCGGTGTACGTGGACCTTTGGATGAACCGCGAAATCGACCCCGCCGAACTGATTTCCGGCGCCATCGGCAAAGCCCTGGGCGAGTTCGAAAGCGCGGTGAGCAAAGCGGCCAAGAAAGCCGGTATCGAAAAGATCAGCTTGCTGCGCACCTTGAGCTGGGATTTCACCAAACCTCAACTGCCCGCCGGCACCACGCTCGCCCATGCCCTGGACGTGCTGCACCAAATCTCGGGGCAAATGATCGTGCTGATCGTGGACGAGGCCCAGCATGCCCTCAACAGCGAAAATGGCGTGAACGCCATGTTCGCGCTCAAGGCGGCACGGGACCATCTCAACGGCGGCAGCACGGCAGACGGCCTGCGACTGGTCTTCACCGGGTCCAGCCGGGACAAGCTGGCCAACCTGGTACTCAAGAGCAAACAACCGTTCTTCGGCGCCCATATCACGCCGTTTCCGCTGCTGAGCCGGGATTTTGTCGAGTTCGTGACGGACCTGTGGAACCAGCGCCTGGCCGCGACCAACCAGTTCAACCTTGAGGACATGGACTACGCATTCCAGCTCGTCGGCCGACGCCCGGAAATGCTCAACAAACTGTTGACCGAAGTCAGCGTGGGCCTTGGCGAAGCCAGCAACCTGGGCGAATTGCTGAGGACCGGGGCACTCAATCACCAGGCCGGAATCTGGAGCGACTACGAGAGCGCCTACAACGACCTGTCACCCTTGCAACAAGCAGTGCTGGAAGTGATGGGTGAACGAACCCTGGGCAAGCAAGCGTTCTCGCCTTTTGCGGAAAAAACCTTCCAGGATATAAACAGCAAATTGGAACTGGCCCAGGCTGAGCCGAACGCCAGCACGCCAAACGTTCAGAAAGCCCTGGAAGTGTTGCGGGAGAAGGAGTTGGTCTGGAAAGCCAACCGTGGCGAATACGCCCTGGAGGACTCGACCATGGCCGAATGGCTGAGCAACCGGCATCAGCTATAAGCTGCAAGCAACCCCGCTTGCAGCCCGTAACCTTCAGTTGCTCTTGTGCAACTTGCTCATCAACTGCGCCTCGGCCTGGGTCAACCCGCAGGACTGGGTCAGCTCATCTACCGTGGCGCCCATGCCCACCAGCTTCGCCGCCTGGGCGAACGACAGGCTCGACGGGTCGCGCTGCTCCAGTGCCGACAGTTTGTCCGGCAACGGCGCAAGCACCGCACGCAGCTCGTGCACTTCATCGCCCACACGCACAGCGCTCTGCTGGAAGTTGTCGACCCGCTTGGCCAGCTCCAGGATCCGCCGGTCGCGCACAGCGTCGCGCTCGACCTGTCGAGAGGCCAATTCCCGTTGCTGGCGCACATAGCGCAGCAGGAAGCCCAGGGTCCCGGCCCATAGGATGGCCAGGACGATCACCGCTACCTCAAGGAACAATCAGATATTCTCCAGATCCTGCCACTCTTCTTCACTCATCATCTTGTCCAGCTCAACCAGAATCAGCAGTTCGCCGTTCTTGTTGCAGACACCCTGGATGAACTTGGCCGATTCTTCGTTACCGACGTTCGGCGCGGTCTCGACCTCAGATTGGCGCAAGTAAACCACTTCCGCCACGCTGTCGACCATGATCCCGACCACTTGCTTGTCGGCTTCGATGATCACGATGCGGGTGTTGTCGTTGACTTCGGTCGGCACCAGGCCAAAACGCTGGCGGGTGTCGATCACGGTCACCACGTTGCCGCGCAGGTTGATGATGCCCAGCACGTAGCTTGGGGCACCCGGAACCGGGGCGATTTCGGTGTAGCGCAGGACTTCCTGCACGCGCATCACGTTGATGCCGTAGGACTCGTTATCCAGCTTGAAGGTGACCCATTGCAGGATTGGATCATCCACCAGACCTTGTGCGGACACTGACTTGTTCATACTCCAGACCCCTTCAAATACCGTTGGTTACGGTGTGTGTTCTTGGGCAGCGCCTGGGCGCTGCGCTTGTTATCAAGTGCGTTTGTTAAGCGGCATATCCTTCACCGCGCCACTGGCAATCAGCTCCGCCAGTTCGGCGACATCCAGCAGCGCGCACATGTGTTCGATCACAGTGCCCGCCAGCCATGGTCGCTGCCCGCGGTGGCTGCGCCATTTGATTTCGTTGGGGTCCAGGCGCAACGAGCGGCTGACTTGATGCACCGCCAGCCCCCATTCGTAGCCCTGGACCGAAATAACGTATTGCAGGCCCTGGCGGAAATCATCCCGGTAGCGGTCGGGCATCACCCAACGCGCAGTGTCCAGTACCTTCAGGTTGCCCTGCTGGCTCGGCAGGATCCCGAGGAACCATTTCGGCTGGCCGAACAACGGCGTCAACTCCTGGCCTTCCAGGGAGTAGATCGACCCCAGGCACACCAGCGGCACCGCCAGGGTCAGCCCGGCGACGTCGAACAGCAAACATTCGAACGGCTCGGCGGCCCACGCCGGGCGACCATCGCCCTGCACCGGCGGCGGGGTGATGCTCGGCGGCAGGTGAACCTCAACCACCGGCTCCACCACCACGGGCGCAATCACCGCCACAGCCTCAACAGGCACGGGCACGGGTACGGCAACCGGGACCGCTACGGGCACCACCAACGCATCACGGGCCTGTTCTTCCAGGACCGCCAATTGAAACTCGTCCAGAACCGCCGGCTCAGGCTCGATGACTTCATCGAGGATCAGGATCGGTTCCGGCATTTCCTCGGTGGCGTCCTGGAGCAAGGCGTCCAGATAGGACTCCAGCGCCAGTTGCGGCCGGGTCTTGAAATCAACGGGACGGTTCATCTGTATGCCCACGCGCAAGCCCCATCAACCCTGTACTCAGAGGTTATCGGCCTGTGGGTGTCCGGACTTGAATCGGGAGCCGGTTTTGCCAGGAAAACCGCGGCGTCTGCATCGCTGGCAAGCCAGGCTCCTACAGGGATGTTTAGGGTCATCACGCCACCTGCGCCACAAGTTGTTGGGACAACAGGTGCTTGAGCAACGCCCGATACGCCAGCACACCACGGCTCTTGCCATCGAATTGCGACGGCGTAAGCCCGGCCCGGCTCGCATCCCGCAGGCGCGTGTCCACCGGGATATAGCCTTGCCAGATGGTGTCCGGATAGGCATCACGCAATACGCGCAAGGTGCCGAGGGAGGCCTGGGTGCGGCGGTCAAACAGGGTCGGCACGATGCTGAACGGCAGCGCCTGTTTGCGCGAGCGGTTGATCATTGCCAGGGTGCTGACCATGCGCTCCAGGCCCTTGACGGCCAGGTGCTCGGTCTGCACCGGGATCACCAGCTGTTGGCTGGCGGCCAGGGCGTTGACCATCAGCACGCCCAGCAACGGCGGGCTGTCGATGATGGCGTAGTCGAAGTCCTGCCACAGCTGCGCCAGGGTCTTGGCGATTACCAGCCCCAGGCCGCTCTGCCCCGGCGACTGGCGCTCAAGGGTGGCCAGGGCGGTGCTGGACGGCAACAACGAGATTTTTTCATTGCTGGTAGGCAGCAACAGTTGGCCCGGCAAGTCGGTCGGCACGCTGCCCTTGTGCAGGAACAGGTCGTAGCAACTGTGCTCCAGGGCATCCGGGTCGTAGCCGAAATAGCTGGTCATGGAGCCGTGGGGGTCCAGGTCGACCACGACCACACGCTTGCCGGCCTCGGCCAGCAAGCCGGCCAAGGCGATGGACGTGGTGGTTTTACCGACACCACCCTTTTGATTGGCAACTGCCCAGACTCTCATTCGGATTGTTCCTCCCGGCAGGCACAGGCTCGACCGAGAAATTGCATGGGGTTATAGAGCCGGTGACGGAGAATTGACGGCACTCCCGCGAACCGGCGCCTTTACGGGCGCTGGTGCAGTTTGTGTGCCAGCCCGCTTCAAGGCGGCATCCGGTGTTGCATTGGCAGTGCCGGTACCGGTCAGGCTGCGGCGCACATCCAGGTTGCGCGACACCACCAGCACCACCCGACGGTTGCGCGCACGGCCTTCAGCGGTAGCGTTATTGGCCACCGGCTGGAACTCGCCGTAGCCCACCGACGCCAGGCGTCCGGGGTTCACGCCCTGCATCGCGAGCATGCGCACAATGCTCGCCGCGCGGGCCGAAGACAGCTCCCAGTTGGTCGGGTATTGCGCGGTGCTGATGGGCAGGTTATCGGTGAAGCCTTCCACGTGGACCGGGTTTTCAAACGGTTTGAGGATCGCCGCCACCTTGTCGATGATGGTGAATGCCTGGTCGCTGGGCATCGCATCGGCGCTGGCGAACAGCAGGCTGGAATTCAGCTCGATTTCCACCCACAACTCGTTGCCACGTACGGTCATCTGGTTGGAAGCGATCAAATCACCAAAGGCTGCGCTGATGTCATCGGCGATGCTTTTCAGCGGGTCGCTGGTGCCACCGATGCCGGCGGCGGTTTCATCGCTGTCGTTGACCAGCGGCTTGGCCGGGGTCACGGTCTTGGGGCGTTCTTCGCCGATGGGAATCGGCTTGAGCGCGCGGTCGGCGTCGCTGAACACGCCGATCAGCGCCTGGGAAATGACTTTGTACTTGCCTTCGTTGATCGAGGAAATGGAGTACATCACCACAAAAAACGCGAACAGCAGCGTAATGAAATCGGCGTAGGACACCAGCCAGCGTTCATGGTTGACGTGTTCTTCAGGCTCGCGGCGGCGACGGCTCATAGAACCTCCCCGAGTTTTTGGGTATAGGGCTCACCGTGGCGAGCGAGCTTGCTCGCGCTGGGGCGCGAAGCGGCCCCAACAAGCTCACCGCTGCTCTCCTGCCGAAACCGAGTAGCCCGTGTTGGGGCTGCTGCGCAACCCGACGCGAGCAAGCTCGCTCGCCACAAAAAGCCCGTTCGCCAGCGGGAAGCCGTATCGATATCCATCATCAATCCATGAAGCCCTGGAGCTTCAATTCGATGGAGCGCGGGTTTTCACCCTCGGCAATCGAGAGGATGCCTTCGAGCAACATCTCGCGATAACGCGACTGGCGCATGGCGATGGACTTGAGCTTGCTGGCCACCGGCAACAACACCAGGTTGGCACTGGCCACGCCGTAGATGGTGGCGACGAACGCCACGGCAATCCCGCTGCCCAGCTGCGACGGATCGGCCAGGTTGCCCATCACGTGGATCAAGCCCATCACCGCACCGATGATGCCGATGGTCGGCGCGTAGCCGCCCATGCTTTCAAAGACTTTGGCTGCGTTGATGTCGCGGCTTTCCTGGGTGTAGAAATCCACTTCCAGGATGCTGCGGATCGCTTCCGGCTCGGCACCGTCCACCAGCAATTGCAGGCCTTTACGCGCGTAGCTGTCGGGCTCGGCATCGGCCACGCCTTCCAGGCCCAGCAGGCCTTCCTTGCGCGCCGTGAGGCTCCAGTTGACCACGCGGTCGATGCCACCCGGCAGGTCGACCCGTGGCGGGAAGATGATCCAGATGAGGATCTGCATCGCGCGCTTGAACGAGCTCATGGGCGACTGCAGCAACGCCGCGCCCACGGTGCCGCCGATCACGATCAACGCCGCCGGGCCGTTGGCCAGGGCACCCAGGTGGCCGCCTTCGAGGTAGTTGCCGCCGATAATCGCGACAAACGCCATGATGATGCCAATCAGGCTCAAAACATCCATTAGAGGCAGGCCTCCACCAGGTGCTTGCCGATGTCGTCCAGGCTGTAGACGGCGTCGGCCAGGTCGGCCTTGACGATGGCCATCGGCATGCCATAGATCACGCAGCTGGCTTCATCCTGGGCCCAGATTGCGCTGCCGCCCTGCTTGAGCAGGCGCGCGCCTTCACGGCCGTCGGCGCCCATGCCGGTCAACACCACCGCCAGAACTTTGTCGCCGTAGGACTTGGCCGCCGAACCGAAGGTGATATCCACACACGGTTTGTAGTTCAGGCGTTCGTCACCCGGCAGGATTTTGATCGCGCCACGGCCGTCGACCATCATCTGCTTGCCGCCAGGGGCCAGCAGCGCCAGGCCCGGACGCAGGATGTCGCCATCCTCGGCCTCCTTGACGCTGATGCGGCACAGCTTGTCCAGGCGCTCGGCGAAAGCCTTGGTGAACGCAGCCGGCATGTGCTGAATCAACACGATCGGCGCCGGGAAGTTGGCCGGCAGTTGGGTCAACACCCGCTGCAAGGCAACCGGGCCGCCCGTGGACGTACCGATGGCCACCAGCTTGTAGGCTTTGCGCTTGGGTGCCGGCGAATGCGCGGTGGGCGCAGTTGCACGCACAGGAGCCACAGCCGGACGCGCAACCGGCGCAGGTGCCGGGCGCCCAAAGGTGCTCGGGGCTGACGGTGGTGGCGTAACGGGCGCTGGCGCCGGCGCACTGAACAGGCTGCGACGGTTGCTGCGGGAGATGCTGTGCACCTTCTCGCAGAGCATCTGCTTGACCTTCTCGGGGTTGCGCGAGATGTCTTCGAAATTCTTCGGCAGGAAGTCCACCGCGCCAGCGTCCAGCGCATCCAGGGTGACCCGGGCGCCTTCGTGGGTGAGCGAGGAGAACATCAACACCGGAGTCGGGCAGCGCTGCATGATGTGCCGCACCGCCGTGATGCCGTCCATCATCGGCATCTCGTAGTCCATGGTGATCACGTCCGGCTTGAGGGCCAGGGCCTGATCGATCGCCTCTTTGCCGTTGGTGGCCGTGCCGACCACCTGGATATTGGAATCCGATGAAAGAATTTCCGAGACGCGGCGGCGGAAGAAACCTGAATCGTCCACCACCAGGACCTTGACTACCATAAACACTCCGTTAGGCCGGGCGAGGGACAACCGCCCTGCCCGGGCCGAATCAAATACGCCGTGCGGCGTAACGCTTGAGCATGCTCGGAACATCGAGAATCAGCGCGATCCGACCGTCACCGGTAATGGTCGCACCCGACATGCCCGGGGTTCCCTGCAGCATTTTGCCCAAAGGCTTGATGACCACTTCTTCCTGGCCCACCAGTTGATCGACCACAAAGCCGATACGCTGGGTGCCCACGGAAAGAATCACCACATGGCCTTCGCGCTGCTCTTCATGCTTGGCCGAAGCCACCAGCCAACGCTTGAGGTAGAACAGTGGCAACGCCTTGTCGCGCACGATCACCACTTCCTGGCCGTCCACCACGTTGGTGCGCGACAGGTCGAGGTGGAAGATTTCGTTGACGTTGACCAGCGGGAAGGCAAAGGCCTGGTTGCCCAGCATCACCATCAGGGTCGGCATGATCGCCAGGGTCAACGGCACCTTGATGACGATCTTCGAGCCCTGGCCCTTGGTGGAGTAGATGTTGATCGAGCCGTTGAGCTGGCTGATCTTGGTCTTCACCACGTCCATGCCCACGCCACGGCCCGACACGTCGGAAATCTCGGTCTTGGTGGAGAAGCCCGGGGCGAAGATCAGGTTGTAGCACTCGGTGTCGGTGAGGCGGTCGGCGGCGTCCTTGTCCATCACGCCACGCTTGACCGCGATGTTGCGCAGTACCGCCGGGTCCATGCCTTTGCCGTCATCGGTGATCGACAGCAGGATATGGTCGCCTTCCTGTTCGGCCGCCAGGATCACTTTGCCCTGGCGACTCTTGCCCGAGGCTTCGCGTTCTTCAGGCGTTTCGACGCCGTGGTCGACGGCGTTGCGCACCAAGTGGACCAGCGGGTCGGCCAGGGCCTCGACAAGGTTTTTGTCGAGGTCGGTTTCTTCACCCACCAGTTCCAGGTTGATTTCTTTCTTGAGCTGGCGTGCCAGGTCGCGAACCAGGCGCGGGAAGCGGCCGAAGACTTTCTTGATCGGCTGCATCCGGGTCTTCATCACCGCGGTCTGCAGGTCGGCAGTGACCACGTCGAGGTTCGACACGGCCTTCTGCATGGCCTCGTCGGCGCTGTTCAGGCCCAGGCGCACCAGGCGGTTACGCACCAGCACCAGTTCGCCGACCATGTTCATGATGTCGTCCAGGCGTGCGGTATCAACCCGCACGGTGGTTTCGGCTTCACTGGCCGGTTGCTTGTCGGGAGCCGGGGCAGCGGCGGCACGCGCAGGAGCGGGAGCCGGGGCAGGTTTGGCAGCCACCGGCGCAGCAGCGGCCTTGGCGGCCACCGGAGCCGGCGTTGCCACCGCAGCGGCTGCACTGGCGGCCGGTGCAGCAGCGCCGGCGACTTCGGTGAACTTGCCCTTGCCGTGCAGCTCATCCAGCAAGGCTTCGAATTCGTGATCGGAGATCAGTCCATCGGCGGACGGTGCGGCGGCAACGGCAGCGGCAACCGGTGCGGCAGCGGTTGCAGTCGCGGCAACTTCCGGCAGCGCATCGGCGGCAAACGAGCCTTTGCCGTGCAACTGGTCCAGCAGCGCTTCAAATTCGTCGTCGGTGATTTCATTGCTGGCAGGCGCCGCGGCTTCCGTCGGCGCTGGCGCAGCGGCCACCGCGTCGGGGGCAAACTGGCCCTTGCCGTGCAACTGGTCGAGCAACGACTCGAACTCGGCGTCGGTAATGTCTTCAGTGGTCGGCACCATCGCCGGCGCACTGGCTGCGGGCGCTTCGGCTTCGGCCTTGACGGCGTTCAGCGAGTCCAGCAGTTGTTCAAATTCGCTGTCGGTCACGTCGCCCGCAGGCTCGGCGACCGGTTCAGCCACCGCTTCCACCACCGGCGCGTTGGCCGCAGGTTCCGCCAGGCGCGCCAGGGCGGCCAGCAGTTCCGGCGTGGCCGCAGTGATGGGTGCACGTTCGCGCACTTCACTGAACATGCCGTTGACCGCATCCAGCGCTTCCAGAATCACGTCCATCAGTTCCGAGTCGACGTGCCGCTCACCCTTGCGCAGGATGTCGAACACGTTCTCGGCGATGTGACAGCACTCCACCAGCTCGTGGAGCTGGAGGAAGCCGGCGCCCCCTTTTACAGTGTGAAAACCGCGAAAAATTGCATTGAGCAGGTTCGCATCATCCGGTCGGCTTTCCAGCTCGACCAGTTGTTCGGACAGTTGCTCTAAAATTTCGCCGGCCTCTACAAGGAAATCCTGAAGGATTTCTTCATCGGCGCCGAAGCTCATGGGTGTGCTCCTTAGAAGCCTAAACTGGACAGCAAATCGTCTACGTCGTCTTGCCCGGATACAACGTCTTCACGTTTATCGGCATGAATCTGCGGACCTTCACCCTTGGCGAGGTGTTTTTGTGGATCTTTTTCAGAAAGGATCGCTTCGCGGTCATGTTCGATGCCGGCAAACCGGTCAACCTGACCCGCCATCAACACCAGTTTGAGCAGGTTGCTTTCCACTTCGGTGACCAATTGGGTCACGCGCTTGATCACCTGACCGGTGAGGTCCTGGTAATCCTGGGCCAGCAGAATGTCATTGAGGTTGCTGGAAACCGTGCGGTTTTCCTGCTCGCTGCGGGACAAAAAGCCCTCGACCCGACGCGCCAGTTCACGAAACTCTTCAGCGCCCACTTCCCGACGCATGAACCGGCCCCAATCGTTGCTCAGGGCCTTGGCTTCACTGGCCATGCCGTTGACCAGAGGCGTGGCGTTTTCCACCAGGTCCATGGTGCGGTTGGCCGCCGCCTCAGTCAGCCTGACCACATAGGACAGGCGTTCGGTGGCATCAGTGATCTGCGAGATTTCTTCGGCCTGGGGCATGTGCGGGTCAATCTGGAAATTGACGATCGCACTGTGCAACTCACGGGTGAGCTTGCCCACTTCCTGGTACAGGCCGCGGTCACGGGTCTGGTTGAGCTCATGGATTAACTGCACCGCATCACCGAACTGGCCTTTTTCAAGGCTTTCGACGAGTTGATGAGCATGTTTTTTCAGGGTCGACTCGAAGTCGGCCTGCGATGATTCTTTATGCTCCATAGCTCCCCCGTGGCAGCATCAATGACCGATGCGTTCGAAGATTTTTTCGATCTTCTCTTTCAAGGCCAGTGCAGTGAATGGCTTGACCACGTAGCCGTTGACCCCGGCCTGGGCGGCTTCGATGATCTGTTCACGCTTGGCTTCAGCGGTCACCATCAGCACAGGCAGGCTGCGCAGTTTTTCATCAGCGCGCACGTGGCGCAGCAGATCGATACCGGTCATGCCCGGCATGTTCCAGTCCGTTACCAGAAAGTCGATGCTCCCGCTGTTGAGGATCGGAATCGCCGTAATGCCGTCATCCGCCTCGACCGTGTTAGTGAACCCAAGGTCACGCAACAGGTTTTTTATGATCCGCCGCATCGTTGAGAAGTCATCAACGATGAGGATTTTCATGTTCTTGTCCAATTCGACCTCCAAGCAGTCTTAAACGCGCCCAGCACCTGGGCGCGCCATATCAATCAACAGGCGTTACACAAAAAGGACTACCGGGGGCGCACCACGGGCCAAGCCCGTCCGGGCGCAAGGCCTGGACGGTATCGTTCGCAGTGTCCCCACACTGCCTGTCAGCGCGCTCGCCACTCTCCCAAACGCCCCCGCAAGCGGGCTGCGCACTGGCTGTGTAACTGGCTGACCCGCGATTCGCTGACTCCCAGGACCTCACCGATTTCCTTGAGGTTCAGCTCTTCGTCGTAGTACAGCGCCAACACCAGTCGCTCACGCTCCGGCAAATTGGCAATCGCGTCCGCCAGCGCAGTCTGGAAGCGTTCATCTTCCAGATCGCGTGACGGTTCGAGATGGGCACTCGCGCCGTCCTCGTGCAGCCCTTCATGTTCGCCGTCCTGTAAAAGGTCGTCGAAACTGAACAGGCGGCTGCCCAAGGTATCGTTCAAAATCCCGTAGTAATCGTCGAGACTCAATTGGAGTTCGGCCGCAACTTCGTGATCTTTAGCGTCGCGACCGGTTTTTGCTTCAATTGAGCGAATTGCGTCACTCACCATCCGCGTATTGCGGTGCACGGAACGCGGCGCCCAATCACCTTTACGCACTTCATCGAGCATGGCCCCACGGATACGGATACCCGCGTATGTCTCGAAACTTGCGCCCTTGCTCGCGTCGTACTTGGTCGACACTTCGAGCAAGCCGATCATCCCGGCCTGGATCAAGTCCTCGACCTGGACGCTGGCTGGCAGGCGTGCCAGCAAGTGATAGGCAATGCGCTTGACCAGAGGCGCGTAGCGCTCGATCAACTCGACCTGACTGTCACGTGCCGACTTCTTGTAAAGGTTGTAGCCGCTGGCTGTCATAGCACCGGTCCTGCGCTCGTCTGATGCACCAAACGCTCGACGAAAAACTCCAGATGCCCCCGGGGATTGGCGGGCAACGGCCAGGTATCGACCTTCTGGGCAATAGCCTTGAACGCCAATGCGCACTTCGAACGCGGGAACGCTTCATAGACCGCACGCTGCTTTTGCACGGCCTTGCGTACGCACTCGTCGTAGGGAACTGCGCCGACGTATTGTAAGGCGACATCGAGGAAGCGATCCGTGACCTTGGTCAACTTGGCAAACAGATTGCGCCCCTCTTGCGGGCTTTGGGCCATGTTGGCCAGTACGCGGAAGCGGTTCATGCCGTAGTCACGGTTGAGCAGTTTGATCAGGGCGTAGGCGTCGGTGATCGAGGTCGGTTCATCGCACACCACCAGCAGCACTTCCTGGGCTGCGCGCACGAAGCTGACCACGGACTCGCCGATCCCGGCGGCGGTGTCGATCACCAGCACGTCGAGGTTGTCGCCAATGTCGCTGAACGCCTGAATCAGGCCGGCGTGTTGCGCCGGGCTCAGGTGCACCATGCTCTGGGTGCCGCTGGCAGCCGGCACGATACGAATCCCGCCGGGGCCCTGCAACAGCACGTCGCGCAGCTCACAGCGGCCTTCGATCACATCGGCCAGGGTATGTTTGGGCGTCAGTCCCAGCAGAACGTCGACGTTCGCCAGACCCAGGTCAGCATCCAGCAGCATGACCCGACGGCCAAGCTCTGCCAGGGCCAGGGACAAATTCACTGACACGTTAGTTTTCCCGACGCCACCTTTGCCGCCGGTCACCGCGATCACCTGTACGGGATGCATGCTGCCCATTTTATTTCTTTACCTTGTCTTGCTTAGACGCAGGCTACATAAGTTGGCCGCGGGAACTGCTGGCAGACCATCGATGTAGATACTTTGCACTGTGTTCATGTTGACCTCAGCCAACTCGTTTGTTCGGGCTGTGGTAGAGGTCAGCGAACATGTCGGCCATCGCTTCCTCACTGGGTTCTTCCTGCATTTGCACGCTGACAGCCCGGCTGACCAACTGATGACGGCGCGGCAGATGCAAATCATCCGGGATCCGCGGCCCGTCGGTCAGGTAGGCGACCGGTAATTCATGGCTGATAGCCAAGCTCAATACTTCACCCAGGCTCGCCGTTTCATCCAGTTTAGTCAGGATGCAGCCCGCCAGCCCGCAGCGCTTGTAGCTGTGGTACGCGGCGGTCAATACCTGCTTCTGGCTGGTGGTGGCAAGTACCAAATAGTTTCTGGATTTGATCCCGCGCCCGGCGAGGCTTTCCAGCTGCATGCGCAGGGCCGGGTCGCTGGCTTGCAGGCCGGCGGTGTCGATCAGTACCACGCGCTTGCGCAGCAGCGGGTCGAGGGCATTGGCCAAGGACTGGCCCGGGTCGACATGGGTCACCGGCACATTGAGGATACGGCCCAGGGTCTTGAGCTGCTCCTGGGCGCCGATGCGGTAGCTGTCCATGCTCACCAGGGCGATATTCTGCGCGCCGTACTTGAGCACATAACGCGCCGCCAGCTTGGCCAGGGTGGTGGTCTTGCCCATGCCGGCAGGGCCGACCATGGCAATCACGCCGCCTTCTTCCAGGGGTTCGATTTCCGGGGTCACGATCATCCGCGCCAGGTGAGCCAGGAGCATGCGCCAGGCCTGCTTGGGGTCTTCAATCTGGGTGGTCAGTTGCAGCAGGTCGCGGGACAACGGGCCGGACAGGCCGATGCGTTGCAGGCGACGCCACAGGTTGGCCTGTTGCGGCTGGCTGCCCTGCAACTGGTTCCAGGCCAGGGAGCCCAACTGCACTTCCAGCAATTCACGCAGGCCGTTGAGCTCAAAACGCATCGAGTCGAACACACGCTGGTCCACCGTCGGCGCCGGGGCGGGCGCAGCAGGACGCGGCGGTTCAACGAAGGTCGGCTCTACCAGAGGCTCGGACGCCGTCAGCGGCAGGCCGGCAAACAGCTGGCGATTGGTGGTGGCATCGCTGTCGCCACGCATGCTCAGTTCAGCCTGGGCCGAGACAATGCGCGAAGCGGTCTTGCGCAGCTCGTCTTCCAGTTCCATGTTCGGCACACGCGGCGCCAGGGCCGAGGGCTTGTAATCCAGGGCAGCCGTCAGCTCGACGCCGCCGGCAATACGACGGTTACCGATAATCGCAGCGTCGGCGCCCAATTCATCACGTACCAGTTTCATGGCCTGACGCATATCGGCGGCGAAAAAACGCTTCACTTGCATATCCCACTACCTCAGCCGTTGGGCCCTACTGTCGCGACGATAGTCACTTGCTTATTGTCAGGAATTTCCTGGTAAGCCAATACATGCAAATTCGGAATAGCCAGGCGTCCAAACCGCGACAACATCGCCCGCACCGGCCCTGCTACCAGCAGGATCACCGGATGACCTTCCATTTCCTGGCGTTGGGCGGCGTCAATCAGTGAACGCTGCAGCTTCTCGGCCATGCTTGGCTCCAGCAACACGCCTTCATCAGCGCCCTGCCCTGCCTTCTGAATACTATTGAGCAATATTTGTTCCAACCTTGGTTCCAAGGTGATCACAGGCAGCTCGGAGTCAAGCCCTACAATGCTTTGGACGATTGCACGCGACAATCCGACGCGCACCGCGGCCACCAGCGCGGCAGTATCTTGACTCTTGGCGGCATTGTTGGCGATAGCCTCGGCAATGCTGCGAATATCCCGCACCGGCACCTGCTCGGCCAGCAGCGCCTGCAGCACCTTGAGCAGTTGCGAGGTGGACAACACCCCCGGTACCAGCTCTTCGGCCAGCTTTGGCGAGGCCTTGGCCAGCAATTGCAAGAGTTGCTGGACTTCTTCGTGGCCGATCAACTCGTGAGAGTGCTTGTACAGAATCTGGTTGAGGTGGGTGGCAACCACGGTGCTGGCGTCTACCACGGTGTAGCCCAGCGACTGCGCCTGGCTGCGCTGGCTGATTTCGATCCATACCGCGTCCAGGCCAAAAGCCGGATCTTTGGCGGTAATCCCGTTGAGGCTGCCGAATACCTGGCCAGGGTTGATCGCCAGTTCGCGGTCCGGGTAGATCTCGGCTTCGGCCAGGATCACCCCCATCAGGGTCAGGCGGTAGGCGCTCGGGGCCAAATCCAGGTTGTCGCGGATGTGCACGGTGGGCATCAGGAAGCCCAGGTCCTGGGACAGCTTCTTGCGCACGCCCTTGATCCGCGCCAGCAATTGACCGCCCTGGTTGCGATCCACCAGGGGAATCAGGCGGTAGCCGACTTCCAGGCCGATCATGTCGATCGGGGTCACGTCGTCCCAGCCCAACTCCTTGGTTTCCTGGGCCCGGGCCGGCGATGGCAGCAGTTCCTGCTGGCGCGCCACTTCCTGCTGGGCAATCACTTTGATGTTGTTTTGTTTTTTCCAGAACAGGTAGGCACCACCGGCGGCCATGGCGGCCATGCTCAGGAACGACACATGGGGCATGCCCGGCACGATACCCATGATCGCCATGATGCCCGCCGCCACGGCCAGCGCCTTGGGCGAGGCAAACATCTGCCGGCTGATCTGCTTGCCCATGTCTTCGGAGCCCGAAGCACGGGTCACCATGATCGCCGCAGCTGTAGATAACAACAGTGATGGCAATTGCGCCACTAAACCGTCACCGATGGTCAGCAGGGCGTAAACCTTGCCCGCATCGCCGAAGGTCATGCCGTGCTGGAAAATACCGACCGCCATGCCGCCGATCAGGTTGATAAACAGAATCAGCAGGCCGGCGATGGCGTCACCGCGCACGAATTTGCTGGCACCGTCCATGGAACCGTAGAACTCGGCTTCCTGGGCGACTTCAAGACGGCGGGTCTTGGCTTGGTTCTGGTCGATCAAGCCGGCGTTGAGGTCGGCGTCGATGGCCATCTGTTTGCCGGGCATCGCGTCGAGGGTGAAACGCGCGCTCACCTCGGAAATCCGCCCGGCGCCCTTGGTCACCACCACGAAGTTGATGATCATCAAGATGGCGAAAACTACGATACCGACCACGTAGTTACCGCCGATCACCACCTCACCGAAGGCCTGGATCACCTTGCCCGCGGCGGCGTGGCCATCCTGGCCGTGGAGCATCACCACCCGGGTGGAGGCCACGTTAAGCGCCAGCCGCAACAGGGTGGCAATCAGCAGAATCGTCGGGAACACCGCGAAATCCAGCGGTCGCAGGGCGTATACGCACACCAGCAGCACCACTACGGACAGGGCGATGTTGAAGGTGAAGAACACGTCCAGGAGGAACGGCGGCATCGGCAACATCATCATTGCCAGCATCACCAGCAACAACAACGGCACACCCAGATTGCCTCGCGAGAGGTCAGTCAGGGTGCCACGGGCCGTGCTGAGCATTTGAGAGCGATCCACCGGTATTCCTCGTGTCCTTGAAGCAAACTTTTGACGCCGGGAGGCGTCCTGGAGGCGCTATTGCAAGAAGCCTTCCAACTTTTGCTTGAGGAGGCAGATCGGTCCCACGGACAGCAAAGAGCTACCGCCATACACCCATCACCTGTGGCGAGGGAGCTTGCTCCCGTTGGGCTGCGCAGCAGCCCCAGAACGGCTTACGCGTTTTGCCTGAATAACCGCGATAGCTTTATTGGGGGCGCTTCGCACCCCAGCGGGAGCAAGCTCCCTCGCCACACACGCTCGTTCGCGGGTGATGGCGAAACGTCCGACAGGTACGCAGCGGGCGGGCGTCGAGCGTCCTCGTCTGCGACTTAAACGTTGCCAGATGCAATTGCGGGAGCGCTCAGGAGATTTTTGTTGCCTGGGCGGACGCCATCGCGGGCAAGCCCGACTCCCACAGTTGAGCGAGTTGGCTGGGAGAACGCGGTCAACAGGTGGGAGCCGGGCTTGCCCGCGATGAGGCCGGGGGCGGCGCTACAAAATCAGGAATCCCGACGCAAATCCGGCGGAATCGGCAGATCCTTGAGCGGATCCGGCCGCTTGCCCTTGCCCGCGCGGTACTGGCGGATCTGGTACACGTACGCCAACACCTGCGCCACCGCCAGATACAACCCGGCCGGAATTTCCTGGTCCAGGTCGGTGGAGTAGAAGATCGACCGCGCCAACTCCGGCGATTCCAGCAGCAAAATGTCATTGGCCACGGCAATCTCACGGATTTTCAACGCCGTGAAGTCGCTGCCCTTGGCCAGCAACATCGGCGCCCCACCCTTCTCCGGGTCGTATTTGAGCGCCACGGCGTAGTGGGTCGGGTTGGTAATGACCACGTCGGCGTCGGGCACCGACGCCATCATCTTGCGCTGGGACATCTCGCGCTGCAGTTGGCGAATCCGCTGTTTGACCTCGGGCCGGCCCTCCTGGTCCTTGTGCTCGTCGCGCACTTCCTGCTTGGTCATCAGCAGTTTCTTGTGGCTCTCCCATAGCTGGATCGGCGCATCAACCGCAGCAATGATGATCAGCCCGCAGGCCATCCACAGCGAGCTCCAGCCCACCACTTGCACGCTGTGGATGATCGCCAGCTCGATTGGCTCGTGGGCGATGCGCAGCAGGTCGTCGATGTCGGATGACAACACGGTCAACGCCACAAACAGAATAAGAATGAACTTGGCCAACGCCTTGAGCAGCTCCACCAAGGCCTTTGTGGAAAACATCCGTTTGAGCCCGGGGCCCGGGTTCATGCGGCTGAACTTGGGCGCCATGCTGCCGGCGGCAAACAGCCAGCCGCCAAGGGAGATCGGGCCGATCAAGGCCGCCAGCAGCAAGGTGATCAGGATCGGCTGTACCGCCAGGATCGCAATCTTGCCCGAATGCAGCAGGTACAAGCCCATGGCACCCGGGCTCAGCAGCACGTCACGGGGCAGGGAAAAATTCAGGCGCATCAACTCCATCAGGTCCAGGGCCAAACCACCGCCATAGATCAGCAGGCCACCGGAGCCTGCGAGCATGATCGCCAGGGTGTTGAGCTCTTTAGAGCGAGCAATCTCGCCCTTTTCCCGGGAGTCCTTTTTTCGTTTCTCCGTGGGGTCTTCTGTTTTGTCCTGGCCACTCTCGCTCTCGGCCATGGCTTACCGCGCCCGCGCCAAGTCACGTAAAAACTGCAAGGCGTCGGTGGCCAGCGGCTGATACTGATTGAGAATGTCAGCCATGCCGACCCAGAAAATCCCCATGCCCAGCACCAGGGTCAACGGGAAACCGATGGAGAAGATGTTCAACTGCGGCGCCGCCCGGGTCATCACGCCGAACGCGATGTTGACCACCAGCAGCGCGGTGATCGCCGGCAATACCAGCAACAACGAGGCACCCAGCACCCAGCTCATGCGCCCCACCAGTTCCCAGAAATGATTGACCACCAGGGCGTTGCCCACCGGCAAGGTGGTGAAGCTTTCGGTCATCACCTCAAACACCACCAGGTGGCCATTCATGGCCAGGAACAGCAAGGTCACCAGCATCGTCAGGAACTGCCCGATCACCGCCACCGACACGCCGTTGGTGGGGTCGACCATGGACGCGAAGCCCATGCCCATCTGGATCGAGATGATTTGCCCGGCGATCACGAAGGCCTGGAAGAACAGCGTCAGGGAGAAGCCCAGCAAGGCGCCGATAATGATTTGCTCGGCGATCAGCATCAGTGCGCTGAGGTCCAGGGCATTCACCGGCGGCATCGGCGGCAAGCCCGGGACGATGACCACGGTGATCGCCACCGCGAAGTACAGCCGAATGCGCCGCGGTACCAGGGTGGTACCGAACACCGGCATAGTCATCAGCACGGCCGTGACTCGGAACAGCGGCAGGATGAACGACGCCACCCAGGTGCTGATCTGGGTGTCGGTCAACGCCAGCATTGAATTCACGGGGTCAGCCGATCAACTGCGGAATACTGCCGTACAACTGCAGGATGTATTCCATGAAGGTTTGCACCAGCCACGGACCGGCGACGATCAGGGTGATCAGCATCACCAGCAGGCGCGGCAGGAAGCTCAAGGTCTGTTCGTTGATCTGGGTCGCGGCCTGGAACATCGCCACCAGCAGGCCCACCAACAGACTGGGCACCACCAGCACGGCAACCATCATGGTGGTCAGCCACAGGGCTTCGCGAAACAGGTCGACCGCTACTTCTGGCGTCATGCGCTAAACCCCACCGAAACTGCCGGCCAGGGTGCCGATAATCAGCGCCCACCCGTCCACCAACACGAACAACATGATCTTGAACGGCAACGAAATGATCAACGGCGAGAGCATCATCATACCCATGGCCATCAGCACACTCGCCACGACGAGGTCGATGATCAGGAACGGGATGAAGATCATGAAGCCGATCTGGAACGCGGTCTTCAGCTCCGAGGTCACGAACGCCGGCACCAGGATGGTCAACGGCGCCATGTCGGGGCTGGCGATGTCGGTACGCTTGGACAGCCGCACGAACAACTCAAGGTCGCTGGAACGGGTCTGCGACAGCATGAAATCCTTGATCGGGCCTTGCGCCTTGTCGATCGCATCCTGGGCGGTCATTTTCTCCGCCAGGTACGGTTGCAGGGCTTGCTGGTTCACCTTGTCGAACACCGGCGCCATGATGAACAGCGTCAGGAACAGCGCCATGCCGGTGAGGATCTGGTTCGACGGCGTCTGTTGCAGGCCGAGGGCCTGACGCAGGATCGAGAACACGATGATGATGCGCGTGAAGCTGGTCATCAGCATCACGAACGCGGGGATGAAGCTCAGCGCGGTCATGATCAGCAGGATCTGCAGGCTGACCGAATACTCCTGCGCGCCCGCCGCATTGGTACCCAGGGTGATCGCCGGGATCGACAACGGGTCCGCCGCGTACGCCAGCGGCGCCGCGAGCAACAGCATGAGCGTCAATAAAACGCGCATTACTTCTTATCCTTCTGATCCTTGCCCAGCAACTCCATGAGGCGTTGGGCGAATTCCGGCGTGGCCGCTTGAGTCTGGGCCACTTCCACAGGCGTCTTGAGCACGTGCAACGGGGTGATGCGGCCGGGGGTGATGCCCAGCAGAATCTGCTCGTCGCCCACTTGCACCAGCACCAGCCGGTCCCGCGGGCCAAGGGCACGCGAACCTACCAGCTCGATGACCTGGGCATTTCCCGGGCCGATGCGCTGTACGCGGCGCAACACCCAGGCGAGCACGAAGATCAGCCCCACCACCAGCAACAAACCCAGCACCAGCTGGGTCAGTTGCCCGCCCACGCCACTGCCCAGCGCCGGCGCGGCCGCCTGGGCGACCGGCTCTGCTGCCATTACGCTCAAGGGCAGCGTCGATAACAAACCTACCAATGAGCGCTTCATATCAGCGCAACTTCTTGATGCGTTCGCTCGGGCTGATCACGTCGGTCAGGCGAATGCCGAACTTCTCGTTGACCACCACCACTTCGCCATGGGCGATCAGCGTGCCGTTGACCAGCACGTCCAGCGGTTCGCCGGCCAGGCGGTCGAGCTCGATCACCGAACCCTGGTTGAGTTGCAGCAGGTTGCGGATGTTGATTTCGGTACTGCCGACTTCCATGGAGATCGACACCGGGATGTCGAGGATCACGTCCAGGTTCGGACCATCCAGGGTCACCGGCTCGTTGTTCTTCGGCACGCTGCCGAACTCTTCCATGGGAATGCGATTACCGACCGGGGCGGTGGCCGCATCGGCCGCCAGCAGCGCGTCGATATCGTCCTGGCCGACATCGCCGGTTTCTTCCAGGGCAGCCGCCCACTCGTCAGCCAGGGCCTGGTCTTCGGCGGAAGTGTTTTCGTGTTCAGTAGCCATTACATGTCCTCGGCGGAGCAGAAATTAGTGTGGATCAGCGACGGTTGATCGGTTCAATCACTTGCAACGCCAGGTTGCCTTTGTGAGAGCCGAGCTTGACCTTGAAAGACGGCACGCCGTTGGCGCGCATGATCAGTTCTTCCGGCAGTTCGACGGGAATCACGTCCCCCGGCTGCATGTGCAAAATATCCCGCAAACGCAGCTGGCGACGGGCCACGGTGGCGCTCAGAGGCACATCGACGTCCAGCAGGTCTTCGCGCAGGGCCTTGACCCAGCGTTCGTCCTGGTCGTCGAGGTCGGACTGGAAGCCCGCATCGAGCATTTCGCGCACCGGCTCGATCATTGAGTACGGCATGGTCACGTGCAGGTCGCCGCCACCGCCATCGAGTTCGATGTGGAAGGTGGAGACCACAATGGCTTCGCTGGGGCCGACGATGTTGGCCATGGCCGGGTTCACTTCCGAGTTGATGTACTCGAAATTGACTTCCATGATCGCCTGCCAGGCTTCCTTCAAGTCAATGAAGGCCTGCTCCAGCACCATGCGCACCACGCGCAATTCGGTGGGGGTGAATTCACGGCCTTCGATCTTGGCGTGACGGCCGTCACCGCCGAAGAAGTTGTCCACCAGCTTGAACACCAGCTTGGCGTCGAGGATGAACAGCGCCGTACCGCGCAGCGGCTTGATCTTCACCAGGTTGAGGCTGGTGGGCACGTACAGCGAGTGCACGTACTCGCCGAACTTCATCACCTGCACGCCGCCCACCGCTACGTCCGCCGAGCGGCGCAGCATGTTGAACATGCTGATGCGGGTGTAACGGGCGAACCGTTCGTTGATCATTTCCAGGGTCGGCATGCGTCCACGGACGATGCGATCCTGGCTGGTCAGGTCGTAGCTTTTGACGCTGCCGGGCTCGGCAGCCATTTCGGTCTGTACCAGACCATCGTCGACGCCATGGAGCAGCGCATCGATTTCATCCTGGGACAGCAGGTCCTGCACGGCCATGTCGTGATCCTACTGCAATACGAAATTAGTGAAGAGCACCTGCTCGATCACAGGTTTGCCGACTTCCTTCTGGGCCACTTCCTGCACGCTGGCAGTGACCTTCTGGCGCAGCATTTCCTGGCCCACCGGGGTGGCGAGGGTGTCGAAGGGCTGGGCGGAGAACAGCATCACCAGGTTGTTGCGGATCACTGGCATGTGCACCTTGAGGGCATCCAGGTCTGCCTGGTTACGCGCCAGCAGGGTAATGCTCACCTGCAGGTAGCGTTGACGGCCGTTCTGATTGAAGTTGGCGACAAACGCCGGAAGCATCGGCTCGAAGATTGCCGGTTGCTTGACGTTGGGGTTGATCTCGGCAGTCGCTGCCGGTTTGCTTGAGGCACTGTGCATGAAGTACCAGGTAGCCCCCACGGACACGCCGATCGCCAGGAACAGGCCCAGTACGATCAGCAGGATAAGCTTGAGCTTGCCCTTGCCTGCGGGTGCTTTTGCTGCGTCGTCGCTCTTCGCCATGCCAATAATCCGTCACTATTCGGGGATTCATAGTTCTGGGGAAAGGCAAGAGCAAGTGTTATGCCAGAGTTGTCACGAAGACTGACGAAACAGGGACGACCCCTGTGGCGAGGGAGCTTGCTCCCGCTGGGCTGCGAAGCAGCCCCAAATCAGAGAGCAAGGTTTAAACAGGTGTGCGGCGGCGAAAAGCCTGGGAGGGCTTCGCCCTCCAACGGGAGCAAGCTCCCTCGCCACAGGATGTTTGCCAACCTCAGGTCAGGCGTAATAGTCCACCGCGCTGGAGCCGACCACGGACTGCACAACCGGCGCCGCAACTTCAGCCACTTCACCGATACCGCCGCCATCAGCCCCATCACCCCGCCCGCCATTGCCACTGACGCCGCGTGCCTGGTTCTGCTGTTGCTGGTCCTGGCCCTGCTGACCCTGCCAGCCACGGGACTGGTCGGATACGTTGACGTCGACCTGGCCCATGCCCTGCTGGGCAAACATCTCCCGCAGGCGGCCCGACTGGCTTTCCAGGGCTTCACGCACCACCGCGTGGCCGCTCATGAAGGTGACCTGGGCCTGTTGGTCGGCGGACATCTTCACGCTGATGTCCAGGCGGCCCAGTTCAGCAGGCTGCAACTGGATTTCGGCCGACTTGAGGTTGGCGCTGGACAGGTACATGACGCGGTTCACCACTTCGTCGGTCCAGCCGCTCTGGTGCATCGCCAGGGGCGCATTGGCCACCGGCGGCAGGGCATTCGCGGTTTTCGGCGTGGCGGCCTGGGTCAGCGCGGCGAGGCGGTTGGCGAAGTCATCGACACGGGTGTCGCTGCTGGCGCTCTTCAAGTCCTTGAGGCCGCCGTCGATCAGGCTGCCGAAGGCTTTGTCGCCGCCCTGGTCGGTGCTGTCCTTGGACGCTTGCTGATCGACCATATTGGCCAGGCCAGTGGCAAAGTTTTGCGCGAGGGTGGGCTGATCGTCGGTCGAGGCCTGCACCGGGGCATTTTTTGCGGTGCTCTGACTGCTGGCGGAAACGTGTCCGCCCTGCTCCATGGCCAGGCGCACGGCGGGCATCGCGTCCAGCGGGTCGGCTTCGGGGTCGAAGGCGGGCTTGGCGTCGTCGGTCGCGGCAACCGGTGGGGCCACGACAGGCTGGGACTTGTCGTCTTTCGTCGCGGTTGCGGCCGGGGCCGGGGTTTCGACGGGCGCCGGCGTTACAGGGACCGGAACCGGGACAACCGCGGCCATCAGCGCCGGGTCGACGGCAGGGTCGGCCGGGGGTTGCTGGGCCAGGGCTGGGTCGTCTGCCGGGGCTGCGTCGTCGGTCTTGGCGGTGGTGTCCGGGGTGTCGGACTTGGCCGGCGGGGTGGAAGGCAAAGTCTTGCCGTTATCGGCAACCGATGGGGTGCCGGCGGCAGGCTTATCATTGGTGGCGACGGGCTTGGCGCTGTTGTCCGCCGGCTTGTCGCGGGTCGACCTGGTGGTGTTGTCGGCAGGTTTTGGCGCCGGCGCGGAAGCCTGGTTGGCGAACACCTGAGCGAAGCCCGGGGCCTTGTCCCGCGGGTCCGCAGCCGCTACCAGTGGATTGGCAGCGGGCGCTTGAGGCTTGGCCGCAGGGGCCGCCTGAAGGAGCGAGTTCGGGGTGATTGCCATATATAGAGTCTCCGCCGCACAGGGGTCGAGGGTGCGGTTACTGGAGGTAGAGCAAGAGTTGGGCCAGGTTTTGGTTTTGGGATGTATATCCGTTATTTCGTTGTTGCTGATATGGGTTCCGCGCTTACACCGGCCTGCCGGCAGGCTTGAGTGTTAAAAGCAAGATCCAGAGCGAAAGCAGAGCTGCTTTTCTGTGGGAGCTGGCTTGCCTGCGATGCAGACAACTCGGTACATCAGATACACCGAGGTGATGCCATCGCAGGCAAGCCAGCTCCCACAGTTGACCGTGCCAGTTAAAAAAACTGTTACCTATGTGCGTGGGGTGAGTCATACCGGGCAGAGCGTTTTGGTTACTTTTGACTGGGCCGGCATTCCGGCTTTTCAAAAGTGACCCGCTGTAAGAGCGAAACCATAAGTAGCCGTTACCTAAATAACGGATATACCCACCAACAGCGTCAGAGCCCAAACCGCTCCCGCTCATGCTCATACAACGGCCTGACCAGCGCGAATTCAAGGTCAATTTCATCCACCAACTGCCCCAAATCCGCAACCACAGGCTTGGCCGACTTATCTTCAAGCAACTGACAAAGCTCAGCCAACCGCACAGCCCCAAGGTTACCGCTGCTGCCTTTAAAGCTATGCGCAATCCGCCCCAGGGCCTTGGCATCATCCCGAGCCCTGCGCAGCGCCTCTACCCGCTTTTGCGAGTCATCGAGAAAGGTATCGAGCAACTTCGGATACTCGCCCTCCATGACCTCCTGCAAGCCGGTCAGCACATCGGGGTCCAGATGAATCTCTGCCACTTGTTCGCTCCTTGATCAAGAATCGGCGGATTATGCCAGAGCCTTCCATGAAAACTCCACGCACACACACCGCCCGCCGTCGGACCAGCCTACATCGCTGCTCAACTGGCGCACCAGGCTCAACCCCCTACCAGACAGACGGTCGACATCCAGCGGCCTGGCCAGCACCTTATCCACATCAAACCCCGCCCCACTGTCCTCGATTCGCAGCGTCAGGCAACCGCCCTCCCCGGTCGGCACCACATTCAGGTGCACCCGCACATACCCGCTGTTCAACTGCGCCAACCGCTGATTGCGCTCGCGGTAATAGGCGGCAAATCCCTGGGCATCGCGCTTGAGCCGCGAATCCAGCCCCAACACGCCATGCTCCAGGGCATTGGAATACAACTCCGCCATCACGCTATACAACGCACCGCTTTGCTCCCGCAGCCCATGAATCTCCAACAACAGTTGCAGTAAATAGGGCAAAGGGTTGTAGGACTTAAGCGTCTCAGCCCGAAATTCAAAGCTGACCGACCAATCCAGCGGAGACGACTGGCCGCTGTCGGAATACACCACCGACGGCGAACGCAAAACCTCCCCCGCCTGCAGGCTGATCTCCACCATGCTGATGTCATCGCGCACCTCGCCGCGAAAACCAGCCAGGGCCTGTTCGATCTCTTCAAACAACCGATCCGGCTCGCGGTTGGCGGCAAACACCTGCTGCAAACGCTCGGCGCCAAACAACTGCTCATGGGCGTCGGCCGTATCCAGCACGCCATCCGACAGCAAGAACACCCGGTCGCCCAACGCCATCGGCCAGACTTCCGTGCGGTCATCGAACGCCTCGGCCGCCAGCACACCCAATGGCAAATGCCGCGACACCAGCGGCGTGCGCTTGCCCGTGGTGACTTCATGCACGTAGCCCTCGGGCATCCCCCCGTTCCACACTTCCACCGCCCGTCGCTGGGCACTGAGGCACAGCAAGGTGGCGCAACAGAACATGTCCACCGGCAGGATGCGCTTGAGCTTGGCGTTCATCTCCCGCAGCGTCTGCGCCAGGCCGTAGCCCTTGGCGGTCATGCCGTAGAACACTTCCGCCAGCGGCATGGCGCCGACCGCCGCCGGCAAACCGTGGCCGGTAAAATCCCCCAGCAGCACATGCATATCCCCCGACGGCGTGTAGGCGGCCAGCAGCAGATCGCCGTTGAACAGCGCATAGGGTGATTGCACGTAGCGAATATTCGGCGCGGCATTGATGCAGCCGGAGTGGGCCACCTTGTCGAACACCGCCTTGGCCACCCGCTGTTCCTGCAGCAGGTAATCATGATGCCGGGCGATCAGGTCGCGTTGCTGCAACACCGTGGCCTGCAAGCGGCGCAGGCGGTCCATGGCGTTGATCTTCGCCGCCAGGATCACCTGGCTATAAGGCTTTGCCAGGAAGTCGTCGCCGCCGGCATCCAGGCACTGGGCCAGGGCTTCGCTCTCGCGCAGGGAAGTGAGAAAGATGATCGGCACCAGCGCCTCCCCCGCCAGTTGCTTGATTTGCCGGGCCGCCTCGAAGCCGTCCATCACCGGCATCAGCGCGTCCATCAGCACCAACTGCGGCCGCTCGCGGATGAACACCGCCACCGCCTCTTCACCGTTGCTGGCGGTGATCACCTGGTGGCCCTGGCGGCGCACGATGGTCGACAGCAACAGCAGGTCGGCGGCGCTGTCTTCGGCGATCAATACCGTCAGCGCCTCAAGGACCGGGGCCAGGACGCTCAAGTGAGGTCGAACAGTTTGTCGAAGTTGGAAATGGCGAGGATCTTGCGCACATCGGAGTTGCTGTTGATCACCTGCACTTCGGCATTGTCGCCACCGGCATGGTCACGCAACAGCAGGAGCATGCCCAGGGCCGAGCTGTCCATGTAGGTGGTTTCCTTCAAGTCCACCACGTAGATCTCGGGCACCTTGTAGAACCGCTCGTAGGCATCACGAAAGGCCTGGTGGCTACCGAAATCAAATCGCCCCCTGACGGTGATCGTCAACTTCGTCCCGTCCAGGGACACTTCTGATTCGACTGACATACGACTGCTTCCTTGTCATTGGCAATGTGCAACAAGGTTTAGCAGGTGATGGGGCAGTGGGCAAATCCATGTAGGAGCGGCGGCGTGGTTAATAGGGGTTTTGGCGAGGAAGACGCTGGGACAGCTCATCGAGCAACTTCTGCTCGCGCTTGTCTTCCAGCGCCCGGGCTTCGTCGATGTAGCGCTGCACCAGTTTGCGCAGGCCCTCGACCCGGGCATAGGCCTGTTGCCAGCTGTCGCGGGCCTTGTCGACGTTGGCCTGGTGCCAGGCCAGGCTCTGGCGCTGCTGGCCCACAGCGGTCTCAAGCTGGTTGAGAAAGCCCTGGTAACCCATCAGCCATTGACCGGAGACGCCCTTGCTGCCGCGCTCGATCCACTGCTGCTGATACTCGCCGCGAAAGCGCTCCAGGTCACCCAGCTTGCTTTCCGCCAGGCGAACCTGGCCCTGGAAGTAACCCAGGCGCTGGACGGCGGTCTTTTCGGCTTTTTCGGCCATGTCCACCACCGGGGCAAGGCGTGCGGCGCGGGTGTTGGCCATGGCTTATCCGCCCGGCGCCGGCGCGAAGATGGTGCCCAGGTGCGCCTCGCTTTCACCCATGCTGATCTTGTCGTTGAGGCCCTGGCGCAGGTAGGTCACCAGCTGCGGTTGCAAGGCGATCGCAAGATCAGTCTCGCGATCACCACCGGCTACGTAGGCGCCCACGCTGATCAGGTCGCGGCTCTGTTGATAGCGCGACCACAGCTGCTTGAACTGCTGCGCGCGCATCATGTGCTCAGGGGTGACCACCGACGGCATCACCCGGCTGATGGAGGCTTCGATGTCGATGGCCGGGTAGTGTCCTTCCTCGGCCAAGCGCCGGGACAGCACGATGTGCCCGTCGAGTACGCCCCGCGCCGAGTCGGCAATCGGGTCTTGCTGGTCATCGCCTTCCGACAGCACGGTGTAGAACGCGGTGATCGACCCCCCACCGGCCTCGGCATTACCGGCGCGTTCCACCAGCTTGGGCAGCTTGGCGAACACCGACGGCGGATAGCCCTTGGTGGCCGGCGGCTCGCCGATGGCCAGGGCGATTTCCCGCTGGGCCTGGGCGAAACGGGTCAGGGAGTCCATCAGCAACAGGACGTTCTTGCCCTTGTCGCGAAAATATTCGGCGATGCGTGTGCAGTACATCGCGGCACGCAGGCGCATCAGTGGCGCGTCATCCGCCGGTGAGGCGACCACGACAGAACGCTTGAGGCCTTCTTCGCCCAGGCTGTGCTCGATGAATTCCTTCACCTCGCGACCCCGCTCGCCGATCAGCCCTACCACGATGATGTCGGCCTCGGTAAAGCGCGTCATCATGCCCAGCAACACTGACTTACCCACGCCGGTACCGGCGAACAGGCCCAGCCGCTGGCCACGGCCCACCGTCAATAAACCGTTGATGCTGCGAATGCCCACGTCCAGCGGCACGCTGATAGGGTTGCGCTTGAGCGGGTTGATGGTCGGGCCGTCCATGGGCACCCAGTCTTCGGCCTTCATCCCGCCCTTGCCGTCGAGGGCGCGACCGGCGCCATCCAGCACGCGGCCGAGCATGCTCATGCCCATGGGCAGGCGGCCGGTGTCGGCCAGTGGCACCACACGGGCACCGGGGGCAATCCCGGCAACACTGCCGACGGGCATCAGGAATACTTTGCTGCCGGAGAAGCCCATCACTTCGGCTTCGACCTGCACCGGGTGGTAGCTGTCGTCGTTGATCACCATGCAGCGGCTGCCCATGGCGGCGCGCAGGCCTTCGGCTTCCAGGGTCAGGCCGACCATGCGCAGCAGGCGGCCCTCCAGGATCGGCTGGCCCGGCAACTCGGTGACGTCGGCATAGCCACCCAGGCGCTTGGCGAAACTGGTGCGGTCAAGGCGCATCCGGGCTGTCCAGCTGGATGCTCAAGTCCGGCTCTGCGGGGTGCAGCGCCTGTTCGTGCAACTGGTCAAACAGCTTGGCCATGATCTGGCTGATGCGCGTCTCAATGGTCGCATCGATGCGGCTGTGTTCGGTCTCCACTCGACAACCACCGGGCAGCAGCGCGGCGTCCTCGACGATGCGCCAGGTTTCTTCATGGCGCTCGCGCAAGGCTTTGACCTGTTCGAAATCCTGGGGGTTGATGTACAGCCGCACATTGCCGACGCCCAGGGGCAGCAGCTTGAGGGCTTCGCGCATCACGCTTTCGATTTGCGTGGAGTCCAGGGCCAGTTCGCGCTGAATCACCTGACGGCTGATGTGCTGCACCAGCCCGACCATGGCTTTTTCGATCTGGGAATCCTGCTCGGCAATCGGGTTGAACAGGCTGCCCATCAGAATCTCCAGGTTGGCAAGCTTGGCGCCAAGCGCCACCTCGGCTTCCTGGCGGACCTTGAGGGTGGTGCTGCGAAAACCGTCTTTCTCGCCGGTGGAAAAGCCTTCGTTGTAGGCTTCCTGGCGAATGCTTTCCAGCTCTTCCAGGGTCAGTGGCTGGACTTCTTCCAGCGGCACCTCTTCCATCTCGGCCGGGGGCTCTTCTACCGGCTCGGGCTCAGGCTCCGGGCGATGCGGGTCGAAACTGGGCAGCGACCAGACGTCGAACCCTCCGACGTCCCGTGCGCGAATCAGATCGCTGGGCGTCTCATCTTTGTTCGACATGCGCGGCGCCTTAAATCATTTCTTCGCCGCCCTTTCCGCCGAGAACGATTTCTCCGGCTTCGGCCATACGGCGGGCAATGGTGAGGATTTCTTTCTGCGCGGTTTCCACGTCGCTGACGCGCACCGGGCCCTTGGCCTCGAGGTCGTCGCGCAGCAGTTCGGAAGCCCGCTTGGACATGTTCTTGAAGATCTTTTCCTTGACGCCTTCATCGGAGCCTTTGAGGGCCAGCACCAGCACGTCGGAGGAGACCTCGCGCAGCAACGCCTGGATGCCACGGTCGTCGACATCGGAGAGGTTGTTGAACACGAACATCAGGTCTTCGATCTGCACCGACAGGCTGTCGTCGATCTCGCGGATCGAGTCCATCAACTGGCCTTCTACCGAGCTGTCGAGGAAGTTCATGATGTCGGCCGCACGCTTGATGCCGCCCAACGTGGTACGCGAAGCGTTGGAATTGCCCGAGAACTGCTTCTCGAGAATCGTGTTCAGTTCTTTCAAGGCCGCCGGCTGCACAGTGTTCAACGACGAGACGCGCAGGATGATGTCCAGGCGCACCTTGTGGTCGAAATGGCCAAGCACTTCACCGGCCTGGTCGGGGTCGAGATACGCCACCACGATCGCCTGGATCTGCGGGTGTTCGTAGCGGATCACGTCGGCCACGGCCCGCGGTTCCATCCATTTGAGGCTGTCGAGGCCGCTGGTGTTGCCACCCAGCAGGATGCGGTCGATCAGGCCGTTGGCCTTGTCTTCGCCCAGGGCCGAGGTGAGCATCTTGCGAATGTAGCTGTCGGAGCCGACGCCCAGGCTGGTCTGGTCGCCGACGATCTCGACGAACTCGCTCATCACCTGCTCGACCTGCTCGCGGTGCACATTGCGCATCTGCGCCATGGCCACGCCTACCCGCTGAACCTCTTTGGGGCCCATGTGGCGCAGCACTTGGGCTGCATCGGTTTCCCCAAGGGACAGCAACAGCACGGCGGCTTTGTCGACCCGGGAGAGTTTGGCTACGGCGACTCGAGCATCACTCATCTGCGTTAATCCACTCTTTCACGACCTGGGCCACACGACCCGGGTCTTCGGCCACCAGGCTCTTGATTGCGTTCAACTGAGCGTCATAACCCTCGCTCGGGCTCGGCAACAGAATGCTTTGCGGGCCACCTAGGCTCACGCGGTCGTTGGCCAGTTCGCCATCGAGACCGCCCATGCCACCCAACTCGACGTCGCCACCGGCCAGGGCCAGCTGTTTTTTGCCATGGCCGGTGATGTTGTTGAGTACCGGACGCAGCACGCCGAACACCAGCACCAGGATAAACAGCACACCCAGCACTTGCTTGACGATGTCCCAGAACCACGGCTGAGTATAGAACGCTGCCTCGGCGATGACTTCGCCACGCTCGGCGGAGAACGGCATGTTGATCACGCTGACGCTGTCGCCACGGCTGGCATCGAAGCCCACCGCGTCCTGTACCAGGCGAGTGAAGCGCGCCAATTCATCGGCGCTCCACGGTGCACGGGTGACGGCGCCGTCAGCGGCGTTGACCTTGACCTGGTCATCCACCACCACCGACACCGACAGGCGATTGATCCGGCCCTGCTGCTGTTTGGTGTGGCTGATGGAACGGTCAAGTTCGAAGTTCTTGGTGGATTGTTGACGCTTGTCGGCCGGGTACGGCGCCAGCATCGGCTGGCCGGTGGCCGGGTCCATGATCTGCTGGCCGTTGGCGTCCAGCAGCGGCTGGCCAGGTTGCACTGCGCCTGCGGTAGCGGCAGCGCCACCGGTGGTTTGCGGGGCGGTAGCCGGGGTTGGCGGCTGGTTGCTCAGGGCACCCGGCACGCCTTGCGGGCCATTGCTGGCGGTGCGTTGTTCGGTGGTCGACTGCTCGCTGCGCAGGGCCGGCTGGTCCGGGTTGAACTGCTCGGAGGTCGATTCGACCGCGCTGAAATCCACGTCGGCCGACACTTCAGCCTTGTAGCGATCATTACCCAACACCGGTTGCAGGATGTTGTGCACGCGCTGGGTCAGCATGCTTTCCATGCGACGGCTGTAGTCGAACTGCTTGCCGGCCATGGTCAGCGAGGAGTTCTCCGCCATGTCGGACAGCAGGTTGCCCTTCTGGTCGACCACGGTGATTTGCGACTTGCTCAATTCGGGAACGCTGGTGGCCACCAGGTTGATGATCGCCAATACCTGGCCAGGCTCCAGGGAGCGGCCTGCAAACAGTTCCACCAATACCGACGCGCTGGGCTTGCGCTCGTCGCGCACAAACACCGAGCTTTTCGGAATCGCCAGGTGCACGCGGGCGCCCTTGACGTTGTTCAACGCGGAAATAGTGCGCGCCAGTTCGCCTTCCAGGCCGCGACGGTAGCGGGTGGCTTCCATGAACTGGCTGGTGCCCAGGCCCTGATCCTTGTCGAGGATCTCAAAGCCGATATTGGCGTCGGACGGGGTGACACCGGCTGCCGCCAGTTTCATCCGCGCCCGAGCCACGTCATCAGCCTTGACCAACAGGGCGCCGGAATTCGGTTCGACGGTGTAGGCAATATCTGCTGCCGCCAGGGTTTCCATGATCTGCTTGGAATCCATGCCCGCCAGGCTACCGTACAACGGGCGGTAATCCGGTTGCTGGGACCACAGCACCACGGCAAAACCAATCGCCACGCTGGCAGCCAGGCCGACCATCAGGCCCACCTGACGCAGCATGGTCATCTCGGAGAGGTTTTCCAGGAACGACAGGCCAAACAGCGGCGGCTTGCCGTCTGCCTTGGCGGGTGCGTTATCCACGACTGCTTCTGCCATGACTCAAATCGTCCTTAAACCGGCATCTGCATGATGTCTTGATAGGCTTGAACCAGCTTGTTGCGCACCTGGGTCAAGGCCTGGAATGAAACGCTGGCTTTTTGCGAGGCGACCATCACGTCGGTGAGGTCCACGCCGCTTTTGCCAATCTCGAAGGCGGTCGCCAACTGATTGGAAGCCTGCTGGGTATCGCTGACCTTGTTGATGGCCTGGCCGAGCATGTCGGCAAAGCTGCTCTGGCCCAATTCCGGTACGGCTTGCGCGGCGGATTTCGGTTGAGACATGGCATCCATTTGCATGGACCGCATATCCAACATCAACCGATTGAATTCAACACCTTGGCTCATGAACGTTCTCTCCGACGACCCGCAATTTTTTGACACTACGCAACGGTTACTGGGGTGGTAGCAACAAGGGTGCCAGCTCCGTGGCAATTCGTAAGAAAAGGCGACTAACCCTGTCGGCTTCGAGAATTCTCAAGTGGCGTAGAGGTAGGCTTCCACGTCCATCCCGGCATCGCGCATCTGCGCCAGCTTGTAGCGCAAGGTGCGCGGGCTGATGCCCAGGCGCTCGGCGGCCTCTTTGCGGCGGCCGCGCTCGGAGCGCAGGGTGTCGATGATCATCTGGAATTCGCGGCGGCGCAGGTCGTCGCCCAAGGCACCGGCGGACTCGGCAGGCACGGCCTCAACGTGCGGCGCGGTCGCCAGCGTGGGGAGCGGCGCGCCGCCTGTGCCCATGGCCAGGCAGAAATCCTGAGGCTGGATCAAACCGCCCTGCTGCAAAATCAACGCCCGCTGGATCGCATTGTCCAGTTCCCGCACATTGCCGGGCCATGGGTAGCTGACCAGGCAGGCCTGGGCGTCGGCCGAGAGGCGCGCCTGGGCATGCTTCATTTTATTGACGTGCTTGCTCAGCAGGCGCTCGGCCAGCGGGATGATGTCGGCCGGGCGCTCGCGCAACGGGCGCCAGGCCAGCGGGAACACCGAGAGCCGGTAGAACAGATCCTCACGGAAGCGCCCCGCCGCCACTTCGCCCGCCAGGTCGCGGTTGGTGGTGGCAACCACGCGGATGTCCAGCTGGATCGGCTTGCGCGCGCCCACCCGCTCCACTTCGCGCTCCTGCAATACCCGAAGCAATTTGGCTTGCAGGCCCAGGGGCATTTCGGAAATTTCGTCCAGCAGGATGGTGCCGCCGTCCGCCTGTTCGAACTTGCCGGCCTGGGCCGCGATGGCGCCGGTGAACGAGCCCTTTTCATGGCCGAACAAAGTGGCTTCGAGCATGTTGTCGGGGATGGCCGCGCAGTTGATCGCAATGAACGGCTGGCTGGCACGGTGGGATTGCTGGTGAATGTAGCGCGCCAGCACTTCCTTGCCGGTGCCGGATTCGCCGGAGATCAACACCGTGGAATCGCTGCGGGCGACACGGGCCGCCAGCTCCAACAGTTGCGCACTGGCCGGTTCGAAGGCGATCGGGCCTTCGCCGTCGGCAACGCCCAGGGTGCCCAGGGCATGCCGGGTAACCAGTTCGATCAAGGCTTTGGGCTCGAAGGGTTTGACCAGATAATCCGCGGCGCCCTGGCGCATCGCGTCGACGGCACGCTCTACGGCGCCGTGGGCGGTCATCAACAGCACCGGCAATTGCGGCTGGCGTGCACGCAACAGGCCGAGCAACTGGTGGCCGTCCATGCCCGGCATGTTCACGTCACTGACCACCAGGCTGAAGGACTCCTGCTCTACCGCGTCCAAGGCCTCTTCGGCAGAACCGACCGCCCGGTAGTCATGGCCCGCCAGCAACAGCGTGTCAGCCAATGCTTCACGCAGGGCGCGATCGTCTTCAACCAATAGAACCTTGATAGCCATGACCTTTTACTCCGCGCCGACAGCGCATGAAAACAGCGGCAGCGTGATCATCGCGCACGTGCCGCGACCCAACCGGGAACGCAGCTGCAATTCTCCCTGATGTGCACGGGCGACGGCCTTGACCACGGTCAGGCCCAGGCCGGTACCGTTGGTTTTGGTGGTGAAAAAAGGCTCGCCCAGGCGTTGCAGCACCACCGGATCAATCCCGCTACCGCTGTCGCTGATACCCAGGCGCAGGGTGTCGCCGCGGTTATACAGGTGCACTTTGAGCCGCGCCCCGGGGCCACTGGCTTGGGTCGCGTTTTCGATCAGGTTGAGCAGCGCGCCCACCAGGGTGTCGCGGTTGCACAGCAACTCGCCTTGATGGCTGTCGCACTGCCAACGGACTGACGCTTCCTGGATGTGGGTGGCGGCAGCAGCTTGCAGCGATTGCATCAACGCGGCCGGGGTGACGCGGTCGGTCAGCGGCAATTCGCCACGGGCAAACACCAGCATGTCGCGAACCTGGTGCTCCAGTTCATGCAGGCGCTCCTTGAGGCGACCGGCAAAACGCTGGTGAGTGGCGACCGGCAATTGCTCATCAGTCAAATGACTGGCGTAAATCAGCGCGGCGGACAACGGCGTACGAATCTGATGCGCCAGAGAAGCAACCATCCGCCCCAGCGATGACAAGCGCTCATGGCGTGCCAGTTGGTCTTGCAGGTGACGGGTTTCGGTCAGGTCGTTGAGCAGCACCAACTGGCCGGGCTCGGCATCCAGGGAGCGGGTGGCGATGGACAGGCGGCGCCCGTCCTTGAGGGAGATTTCGTGGCCGTCGTCTTCTCGCGGCGCGAAGCAGCGGGTGATGACCTCACGCCACAACTCGCCTTCCAGCGGCAGGCCCAGCATGTCGCAGGCTGCCGGGTTGGCTTCGCGCACGCGGCCCTGGTCGTCGATGACGATCACGCCACCGGGCAACAGGTCGAGGAGGTTTTGCAGACGGTTGGCCAGGCGCTCTTTTTCGGCCAGTTCTTCCATGCGCTGGGCGCTGACCACCGCCAACTCGCCTTTAAGCTCGGACACCCGCGCTTCCAACAGGCTGTAGGAGTCAGTCAACTGGCTGGACATCTGGTTGAACAGGGAAAACGCCTGTTCAAGTCCAAGGCGGCTGATCTGTTCCACGGAGGGGGCAGGCCCCTGAGTGTCGGGGACCGAAGATAGTTGGGCGGCGTGGGGCATCATGCTCTCTCGCTTGGCTGACCGTCAGTTAAACGGAACGTTGCGAGTGCTGTAGCAATACCCGTGCCGAAAAAAAACCGCTGAAAATTCAGCGGCTTGAAAAACAGGCGTCAATCATCCGCCTGTTCATCACCTTCTTTTCGGCTCATGCCGTACTTGCGCATCTTTTCCACCAGGGTGGTACGGCGGATGCGCAGGCGTTCGGCGGCACGGGCGACGATGCCATTGGCGTCGTCGAGCGCCTGCTGGATCAGGCCTTGCTCGAGACTGCCGAGGTAGTCCTTCAAGTCCAGGCCTTCCGGCGGCAGCATGGCGGTTGAACCGAAGTCCGGCGTATGGCCGTTGATGGCCACGCGCTCTTCCAGGTCGCTGCGCAGGCTGTCCACCAACTGCTCGTCTTCGTCGTCGACGTAGCGGAATTTCTTCGGCAGCTCGACCACGCCAATCACCCCGTACGGGTGCATGATCGCCATGCGCTCCACCAGGTTGGCCAGCTCACGGACGTTGCCCGGCCAGCCGTGGCGGCACAGGGACATGATCGCCGCCGAGTTGAAACGGATCGAGCCGCGCTTTTCGTGCTCCATGCGCGAGATCAGTTCGTTCATCAGCAGCGGGATGTCTTCGACGCGCTCGCGCAGGGGCGCCATTTCGATCGGGAATACATTGAGGCGGTAGTACAGGTCTTCGCGGAAGCTGCCGACCTCGATCATGCTTTCGAGGTTTTTGTGGGTGGCAGCAATGATGCGCACGTCAACGCTTTGGGTCTTGTTGCTGCCCACACGCTCGAAGGTACGCTCCTGCAGGACTCGCAGCAGCTTGACCTGCATCGGCAGTGGCATGTCGCCGATTTCGTCGAGGAACAGGGTGCCGCCGTTGGCCAGCTCAAAACGCCCGGCACGGCTGGTGATCGCACCGGTAAAGGCGCCCTTCTCGTGGCCGAACAGTTCGCTTTCCAAAAGCTCTGCCGGGATCGCCCCGCAGTTGACCGGCACAAAGGGCCCGTCGCGACGCTTGGAATGGTAATGCAGGTTGCGCGCGACCACTTCCTTGCCGGTACCGGACTCGCCGAGGATCAGCACGCTGGCGTCGGTGTCGGCCACTTGCTGCATCATCTGGCGCACGTGCTGGATCGCACGGCTGGTGCCGACGAGGCTGCGGAACAGGTTGGGTTCGCGGTGACGGCCGCGCTCGCGGGCCTGATCGTACATCTCGCGGTAGACCTGGGCACGGTGCAGGGAGTCGAGCAATTTGCTGTAGCTGGGGGGCATTTCGAGGGTGGAAAGAACACGGCGGCGCTGATCTTCCGGAAGGTCCACGGAAGAAATATCGCCCATCAGCAACACCGGAAGGAACTCATCCCAGGTTGACAGTGTCTTTAACAAGCCCAGCAATGCGCCAGGAGCGTTTACCGTCCCGATCAGCACACAAATGACTTCACGGCTCGACGACAAAGAGCTGACCGCCTGCTGCCAGTCATGGCTGCCGCAGGGTAGATTTTCTTCGCCAAGAAAATTCAGGATCACCGCAAGATCGCGGCGCCGAACGCTATCGTCATCGATCAGCAGAATTTTGGTTTCACGCCACATGCAATAGCAACTTCCCTAGTAAAACTTAATGCCCTCGAGTTGGGGCAATCTAGATTGCTGTAGGCATTTTCTGCGCTACGGCTTTCTGACGTCTGAAAATAGCACTAGTTAAGTCAAAAAATCGTGCACAGTCAAATTTATGACGCGCTTTGTTCGGATTAACTGAGCCTTCAGCCGAACATATGGTAAACCTTTGACGCGTGTTTAGCTCGATTGAACTGCGACATCTCTTCGAAAATAGCCTGACGCTCCCCTGTCGTCGCTTCAAGCAACTGCTGATACACCGAAAGCAGGTCTTCCAGCTTTGCCCGAATCGCCGCCTCATCCGCCGAATCCTCGTTAAGCGCAGCATCGATCAACGCGCGGCAGCCCAAATCCAGTTCGCCGATTGCACTCCAGTTGCGTTCAGCCAACGCCTCGGACAGCGCTTCACGGGTCTCGTCGATTTTTTGCAATGCTTGACTCATGACATCGTCCTCAGGCCTGTCGGCCTACTGCACCTCGGTGGCAATACCATCCCAGCCTTCCTTGAGCGTAATCAAAAGACCTGCGACCTCATCGATCATAGCAGCGTCGTTCTGACGGTTGGCTTCCAGCAGGCGCATGCTCATGAAGGCATACAGGTTATCCAACTGCTGCAGCGCGATCGGGTCCGGTGTCTTCTCGGGGTTAAGACCGTCACGCAACCCGACGAGGATGTCCACCGCCTTGCCCAGCATCAGCCCCTTCTGCGCGATATCACCGCGAGCCATCGCACCCTTGGCCTGCGCCATACGATCCAGCGCGCCTTCCATCAGCAACTGCACCAGGCGGTGCGGGCTGGCTTCGGAGATCTGGGCGTGGGTGTTGACCTTCTGGTATTGGCGAAGGGCTCTCATGGGATTCATGTTTCTACCTCGTGACAGGCGACAACTAAAAAGGGTGGGTGCTGATTATTATGTCGACGGCGTTACACAAAACTTTAGCCCGCCTGGCGCTGTGACACAGCGCCTTGGGCGGGCTTTATCCGCGCCCCCGTCAGGTGGTCTTCGGATTGTTCAGCGAGTTGAGCGTGGTCATTACGCTGTCGCCTTGAGCCTTGAGCTGGGCAACCAGGGAGTCCATCGCGTTGTACTTAACCGTCAGGGAGGCCGTCAGGGCATCAGAGCGCGTGTTCAGGGCGGTCTGTTGGTCGGTCAAGTCCCTGAGGTTGTCCTGCAGGGTCGTGGACTTTTGGGCGAACACCCCGGTCTTGCTCAGCGCAAAGTTGGCGGTGGCATTCGTCAGGCTTGCCAACAGCCCTGTGGGGCCAGTGAAGATGCTGTTGATGTCAGAGCCGTTAGTGAGGGCCGCCTTGTCAAACGCCACATCACTGACGCTCAGCGCGCCTGTTGTCTGGTCCGTCGTCACACCAAATTGCGCGAGTGACTTGAACGCACCGCTACCCGTCACCGAGTTCATCACGTTGCGGATCGACGACATCATGGTGCGTACCGAGCTATCCCCTGTCAGCGCACCTGGCGTGACGGACCCGTCGGCGTTGGTGGTGACCTGAGTCTCGGCATTCACAGCCTTGACCAACGCTGTGTAAGTGTCCGTGAAACCCTTGACTGCCGACTTCAGGGTGGCGGCGTTAGCAGACACTTTAATAGTCGAAGCGGGATCAGTCCCCGAAACCCCCGTCAAGGTGATGCTCACACCACTGATTGCGTCGGGCAGGGTATTGCTCGTGGATTCTTGAGGACTGCCGTCCAGGTTATATATGGCGTTCTGCGGTGCCGAGCCCACAACCGTCGCGCCCGTATCCAGGCCCGAAGAGCCCTTGAAGGTGATGTCGCTACCTACACCGGTGGTCGAGGACGTGACCACCAATCGGGAACCATTGGAGTCAGTCAGGATGTTGGCACTCAAACCCACATTACCGTACTGCGAGTTGAGCGAGTCACGCACCTGCTGCAGGGTCCCGCCCGGCGGCACGCTGACGCTGTAATTCTTGCCGGACTGGGAGACCGTAAACACCGTCGCCGAAGCCCCGGAATTGACAACGGCCGTCGGCCCGCCAGAAATCACCGCCGAGGAGACCTTTGACGCCGTGGCCAATTGGGTAACACCCAGCGTAAAGTTGCCGGCGGCGGCGCCAGGCCCCAGCGTGACCGTCGCGAGCTTGTCGTTCGAAAGCGTCGAACTCAAGCCGCTGAAGTTGACGGTCTTTGTCATGTTGTCCAGCGCGCCCCGGAACGCATCCAGGGCCGCCTGGATTTTCCCGATCGAGGTCAGTTGCGCAGTGGACGTTTTTGTCTGGCTATCGATCTGCGCTTGCTTGGGTGCGGTTTGCGCCCCCACCAACGACTTCACAAGACCTTGCACATCGATACCCGTACCCGGGCCGTTGACCGTTAAACCTGCTACGACTGTCATCGTCTTTCTCCTGATCCGGGGCTGATGCTTTATTGACGAACAACGCTTTAGGCAGTTTTCGCAACAAAGTTCATGCCAGTTTAGACCTTGGCGTCAAACAGCAAGCTGCTGGCGTCATGAAGGCTCTGGGCGAGTTTCAGTGCCAATTCCGAAGGAATCTGGCGAATGACCTCACCGCTTTCGGTGGCGATGACCTTGACCACCACCTGGTGGGTGGAGTCATCAATGGAAAAATCCAGTTTGCGCTGGGCAGCCTGGATGAATTCGTTTATGTCCTTGACCGCTTTTTTCAGGTCGGTGTGGCTCGATGACTGCTTGGCATCTGCCGCGCCGGCAACGGCGTCCACCTTGGGTTTCTGCGAGTCGGCACTGACGGGAGCAGGTGCATTCTGTGGCGCCGCCGCAGGGTAAGACAGGTTCAGCTTGACGCTCATGTCCATGACCATTCCCCTCATCACGGAAAAGACAAAAGGGCACGTAAACGCGCCCTTCCGTCAGTTACCAAGCGCCGTTATTACTGAAGCAGCTTCAGTACAGCGGATGGCAGTTGGTTCGCCTGGGACAGGATCGCAGTGGAAGCCTGTTGCAGGGTTTGTTGCTTGGTCAGCTGAGCAGTTTCAGCAGCGAAGTCAACGTCCTGGATCACGCCACGAGCAGCGGTGGAGTTGTCCGAGATGCTCTGCAGGTTGGCGATGGTGTTGTCGAAACGGTTTTGTACAGCACCGAGGTCAGCACGCTGGGAGTCGATGGTGGACAGTGCTTGGGTAAGCACGTCTACCGCGCTCTGTGCGTTGTCAGCAGTGGTCACGTCGGTATTGCTGACGACGACTTGCGCCGAGTTGACAGCGGTAGCAGCTGCAGCACCGAACACACCGGTAACGCCGCCGCCAGCCAGCGAGTAGCTGGAGCTGGAGTTCAACGAAACTTGGCCGGTAGCGGTCAGGTTGGTTGCGGCCAGGTTGGTCACGGTAGCATTGAACTTACCGTCGCCGCCTTTAGTGGCAATGCCGATAGTTTGGGCACCGGTGTCAGCATTGGCGAAGGTGAAGTTCTCACCCGAGTCGGATTTGATCGACAGGGCGCCGGTCGACTGGTTGAAGTTAACGCTGATACCCAGTTTGGCAGCGTTGGAGTTCAGTTGACCCGCCAGGTCGGCAGCGCTGGTGATACCCACGAACGAAACAGTAGAGGCAGTAGGACCGCTGCCGACTGTAAGGTCGAACTTACCGCTAGGAGTGGCCGTAGGAAAGCCAGCAGCAGGAAGCGTGAACTGAAGCTCAGTGCTAGCAGTGGCCGCCAGACCGCCTACTGCGCCATTAAGCTGGGCAGCAATTTGCTTGGCCGACGCGCCTTGAGCGATGGTCAGAGCGTTCGACACCTGACCACCACCGGTCACAGTGATAGTGCCGCCCGCAACACCGTTAAGGCTTGGCGTCTGAGCGTTGGACAGCAGTTGCTGCGAACCGATGTTACTGGCCGCTACGTTACCCAGACTCATGTTGATGGTCTGGTTGGCGTTCGCGCCTACTTGGAAAGCGGTAGTACCGAAAGAACCGTCCAGCAGGTTACGGCCACCGAAGGTAGTAGTCGATGCGATACGGGTCAATTCCGAACTCAGAGCAGCGTACTGAGCCTGGTTCGACTTACGGTCGTCAGCGCTGAGGGAGCCGTTAGCGGACGACAGAGCCAGGGAACGCATGGTCTGCAGGATGTTGGTGGATTGCTGCATCGCGCCTTCAGCAGTTTGCGCGATGGAGTTACCGTCACCGGCGTTCTTGATAGCAACGCCCAGGCCGTTGATTTGGCTGGTCAGACGACCAGCGATTTGCAGGCCGGCCGCATCGTCTTTGGCGCTGTTGATACGCAGGCCGGAGGACAGGCGCTGCATGGAAGTTTGCAGGGCGCTGGAAGCCTTGTTCAGGTTGTTCTGAACGGTCAACGAAGCAAGGTTGGTGTTTACTGTTAATGCCATGACGAAATCCTCGTGGGTGGTGTACTGCGGCTTCCGGCCCTGGCAACCGCCGGGTGTGGCCTAGAGAACCTTCGTAATAGTTATCGTCGTGAAAGCAGGTTGCTTGAGGACTTTTTTGATTTTTTTTACTGGCGCCGTGCCACCCCTTGTAATTCAAGCATTTACAGTAGGCCAAACCTGAGCAATTGCTGGCTTTTCTGGCGCCAAATAAAAAACGCCCATGATCTTTCGACCATGGGCGTTTTTTTGTGCAGCGCCTTTAAGGCATCAAGGGCGGTGCAGAATCGCCGAACCCCAGGACAGGCCAACACCAAAACCACTGATAGCGACGCGCTTCCAGGTGGAATCCAGCATGTGCTTTTCCAGCAACAGCGGAATGCTCGACGACACCGTGTTACCGGTCTCGACCATGTCCTTGATGAACTTGTCCACCGGTGCATCTTCAAAACGCCGGGCCACGGCATCGACAATCGCCGCACTGCCCTGGTGAATGCAGAAGGCGTCGATCTCGTCGGCCTTCAGATCCGATTCGTTAAGCAGCTCATGCAAATGCGCAGGCACCTTGAGCAGCGCAAAGTTGAACACCTGGCGGCCGTTCATGAAGAACACGCCATCGCTGACCTTCAAGTGCGGCGCACCGGAACCGTCAGTGCCGAACTTGGACTTGCCCAACTGCCACGGCGCGTCTTCACCCATCCAGGTGGCGGTCGCGGCGTCGCCGAACAGCATGGTGGTGTTGCGATCTTCCGGGTCGACGATCTTGGAGTACGGGTCAGCGGTGACCAACAGTCCGTTTTTCAGGCCGGTGGCTTCCATGAAGCCCTTCATCGCGTAGATACCGTAGACGTAGCCGGAGCAACCCAGGGAAATGTCAAAGGCCGCCACGTGCGTCGGCAGGCCCAGTTTGTCCTGGACGATGGCCGCGGTGTGAGGCAAACCCTCTTCGTCGCCGTTCTGGGTGACGACGATCAGCGCGTCGATGGATTCGCGCTTCAAATCGGGGTTGTTGGCAAACAAGGCGTTGACCGCCTCGACGCACAGGTCGGAGGTCTCCTGCGCAGCATCCTTGCGCGGCAGAAACGCCGACCCGATCTTGCCAATGATGAATTCTTCATCCTTGGCGAATTTGGCACCCTGGGCGTAGTTATCAATCCCGTCTGCCGGCACGTAACTGGCGATGCTTTTTATGCCAATCATTGTGGCTTCCCAATACTAAATAGCTGGAGAACACCCCGCGAACTGCCTCGGGGGGCGCTGACAATAAAGGGGATAACCCCGCAAAATCTCGCCGAAAGCCACCGCGCAACGACCTGGCGACGACTTATCCTTTTCACACGATACAGTGAAGATGCGCTTTATGACTCACAGGTCACTCAATTTTCTGCGCTTTGTGCGAAACACGGGGACATACAAGCCCCAAAAACAACAACGGCCCACCCCGTTTCCAGGGTGAGCCGCAGGTTTGCAGACGCGGGCATCACATTTTGTTGAACAGGCTCAACTGAGAGATTTTCACAAAGGCCAACTGCGAGGCCTGCAACATGGTCTGCTGCAGCTGCAGGTTGATCGCAGCCTGCCCCATGTCGACGTTGCCCAGCGAGCTCATGGTGTTGGTGTTGGCAGTCCCCAGGCTGGTGTTTTCATCCGTCTGCAGGTCCAGGGCGTTCTGGCGGGCACCAATGGAACCGCGCACCTGGTCAATCTGCGAACTGGCATTGTTCAGGTTGCCGATGGTTTTGGCCACGACGTCCTTGAGGTTGTTCTGCGCAACCAGGTTGCCGTCCGCCGGGGTTTCCAGGGCTTTACGCAACTGGCTCAGGGTGTCCAGCGCGTTTTCGTTCTTGTTGCTGACAGCGCTGACCGCAAACTGGTCGCCCGCCCCTGGCGCACCGCTGATATCAAAGGTGACGCCCGCCGCGTTGATCGAGGTGGCACCGGCAGCCATGGTCCCGGTCGCGATGGTCTTGCTGTTTGGAGTGTAGGGCTGCGCATACACCTCATACGTGGTGCCGCTGGTGAATTTGATCACCGCACCGGTGTTGGGGAACGTGCTGGCATAAGCCGCCTGGTCCGTCACCTGGCCACCGGTCACTTGTGCCGTCGACGCGTTGCCTGGCGAACGCGAAGCACTGAACGTATCCGGCTTGGATTGCAGGGTAAACGCCTTGCCCGCCACCAGCGCATCGGAGGCAGCGCCTGGCGCCACATCCGCACCGAGGGTCAAGCTGATATCGAACTTGACGCCGCGCAGGTTGACGCTGGAGGAGCCTTCTTTCGTTGCGTCGAAGGTGCCGTTGCCAGGGATCTCGGAGGTAATGTCGTTACCGTCTTTGTCGGTCACGGAATACTGTGTGCTGCTGCTGAAGGTCAGCTTGTAGGGCTGGCCGTCGGTAAAACTCTTGGTGTAGGTGACGCCGGAGGTCACCGTGCCCGCCGATACCGCAACCGTGCCGTCATTGACCGCAGGCGGCAACAACGTGGCCTGGGTACGGCCGGTGTTGGTCGAGCTTTCCATCAGCGCCTTGCCGGTATCACCGGCCGACATCGACAAATTGTCCGAGATCTGCAGGCTCAGCGGCGTCTCGTCACCCTGATACGTGTAGGTGCCGTCGTTATTGCGGATGTAAGGCGGCGTGTCGGTTTTCGACCCGGAAAACATGTAGTTGCCGTTGGCATCCTTGGAGTTGAGCAAGCCCAACACCTGATCCTCAAGCGACCCCACCTCGCTGGCGATCGATTTACGATCGGCATCGCTGAGGGATTGGTTAGCCGCACGCAGTGCCAGTTCATTACCGCGCTGCAAGGCGGTGTTGATGCTCTTCAGCACCGTCTCCTCGTTGTTCATCGAGTTCTGCAGGCTGTTGATGTTGCCGCTGAACTGACCGAGCATGTCTTTCTGCTGCTGCAATTGCAGCAAGCGTGCGGCGGCGACCGGATCATCCGAGGCGGTTTGCACCCGGATACCGCTGCTCGCCTGATCCTGGGCTTTCACCACACCGGAATAGTTAGTCTGATACTTGCTGGCGCTGGTGTCGAAATACTGCTGTGTGGAAATACGCATCGTCCCAGACTCCTTTAAAGGGCATTAATCAGTGTGCTGAAAGTTTCTTGCGCAGCCTTGATGATCTGCGACGACGCGGTGTAGTACTGCTGGAACTTGATCATGTCGCCCGCCTCTTCATCCAGGTTGACCTGGGAAACCGAGTTGCTGGCGGCCTTGTTCGCCGCCAACAGCGCGCCGGTGGCGGTGGTGTCGGTAGCGGCCTGACTGGCTTTGGAACCCACTTGCGACACGAGACGGGCGTTGGCGCTGACCAGGCTCACCCCGGTGGTGCCGTCGCCGACGCCCACCGTGGCCTTGGTTTGCAAGTTCAGCAATTGCTGAGCGTTGCGGTTGTCGGAGGTGCCCGAAGCGTTGAACGAAAAGGTGGTGCTGTCGCCATTGGCTGGCGAGCCGCCGACAGTGGTGTCGAAACTGAAACTCTTGCCCGGGATCAGCGCACCGGAGGCATCACGCATCGGTACGTTGATGCTGATCTTGTTGCCCTGACCGGGGATGATGGTGCCACTGCCGATCGGGTTGCCTTGCGCGTCGCTCACCGTATACGACTGGGTACCATCGGCTGCCGGCTTGCCAAACAGCATTTTCACCGGCATCGAGTTTTCGATACCGCTGCGCAGTTGGGCTGTGTCGGCGCCGCCATGAATATCCAGCGGGATCGTCAACTGAGGCGGCGTGAACGTACCGGTACCGGTGTTGGTCGTGCTCGCATTCCCCGCCAAGGGGCCGGCGAAAGCGAGCTTGTTAGCGTCCTTGAGGTCGACACCGATGCCCGTGGCGCCGTTGGCCGTGGGGCTGACTTTGAAGCTGTCACCGGCAGCCACCGGGCCTTTGCCATTCAACGCCAGGGTAAAACCATCAATCACCGGCGGCGGCGTGGTGGTGGTGTCGAACGAGCCCATGGCCTTGCCATCGGAGCGCACGACGTTGTACTGGTTGCCGCTGGTAAACGTCACTTTGTAGTCGAAGGTCGTCAGTTGGCTGCTGTCTGCGATCGAAACGTTGAGGTTGCCGGACCCCGCGCTGTTACCGGCCGCCCCCTGGCTGCGCTGGGAAATCGCGGCCGCGCTGTTGATATCGCTGAACAGCGACGAACCGAATTCGCCGTTGAGGTCCAGGCCCTGGCCCAACTGGTTGTTGATCGTGTCTGCCGTGGCAATCGCGATTCGCCCCAGATCATTGATGGCAGGCATCAGCACGTCACTGCGATAGCGCAACAAGCCACCGATACTGCCGCCGGTGACCACGTTGCCCAGGTCGATGGACGTGTCGCCCATCGAGAGCTGGATGGTGTACTGGCTGTTGTCGGTGCTACTCGGCACCGCAGAGATATTGTTGGAAATACCCCCTTCCACCAGCGACTGCCCCGTACCGGTCGTAATACTGAACTGGCCGTTTTTTTCCGTGGCGGTAACGCCGATCAGTTCGTTGAGCGAACGCACCGCCTCATCACGCGAATCCAGCAGGTTGGCCGGCGCACTGCTGGACGTTCCCTGGGCCTGGGCAATCTGCTTGTTGAGCGAGGCGATTGAGGACGTCAGCTTGTTAACCTGATCACTCATGGTGCTCAACTGGCTGTTGATCGTTTGTTTCTGCTGGGTCAACTGGCCGGAGATGGAGTTGAAGCGGTTGCTCAAGGTCTGCGCGCTGGTCAACAGCAACTGGCGTGCGGACACATCGCTCGGGGTGGCTGAAGCCGTCTGCGCCGCCGCAAAAAAAGCACTGAGCACTGAGGACATGCCGGTGTTTGAATCCGACATCGTCTTGTCGATGGCACTGGCCTGGTCCAGGTAGGCATTGGCGTCGCTGTCGAGTGCCGTGCTGCTCTGGTAAGCCGAGGTGAGAAACTGGTTGTACACCCGACGCACGTCCGCGAGGGTGGTGCCAGTGCCGATAAATACGCCGCCGTAGGCGTTCGACGCATTCGAGGTCTGAGCGCTCTGTTGTCGCGAGTACCCCGGGGTGTTGACGTTGGCGATGTTGTTACTTAAGACCGACAACGATCCCTGGGCGGCATTGAGCCCCGACATCCCGATATTGAGCAAACTCATGATTCAGACCTTATAAATGAGTGGAAGCGCCCGCGGCAGCGTAGTTCTGGTAGCTGTTCATCGTTTTTGCAATCTGCGAAATCTTGCTGGCGTAATCCGGGTCGGTTGCATAACCGGCTTTTTGCAACTCGCGTACAAACTGTTCCGGGTTGTCGGCTGACTTCACAACTTCTTTATAGCGATCATTGCTTTGCAGCAACGTCACGAGGTCATGGAAGCTGTCCTGGTAGGAGTTGTAGGAACGGAACTGCGCCGTCTCCTTGACCATCGCGCCATCACGAAACTCGCTGGTGATCGCACGGGCCTGTTCACCCTGCCAACTCTGCCCGGCCTTGATACCGAACAGGTTGTGGCTGCTGGTGCCATCCTCGGCACGCATCACCGATTTACCCCAACCGGTTTCCAGGGCGGCCTGGGCCACCAGGTAGCGTGGGTCGACGCCAATCCGCGCAGCGGCCTGCTTGGCCATCGGCAACATGGTGGCGACAAATTCATCCTGCGAACTGAAGGCTTTTTTCGCCGGTGCCAACGGTGGCTGGGCCACGGCGCGGCCGTAAACCTGCATCTGCCCGTGCGGTATCGCGGCCAGGCTGCGGGCGGTGCTGTTGACCACACCGTCATCGGCGGCGCTGTTACGCAGCGGCGCAGCCTTGGCGACGGTGGTGGCATCAGTGCCCGGCACGATGCCAGCCAGCAGGCGATCGGTGAGTTTGCTCGGCAACGAGATGCGCCGCTGATTCATCAGCGCCATGTCGTTGGCGTGGCTGTTGGTGCCTTCCGGCACCGCTACACGATAGGCCCACAATGGCCGCTGACCATTGCTGCGGCCCAACGGGCCATCGGCCTTGGTACCTGCGGCAATTTCCGTAGGCACATCCACCTTCTTCGAAGGCGTGGCCGGACCTTGCAAGGTGGCCGCCTGGGCGTCCACCGGCTTGTTCTTCTGCATCTGGCGCAGCAGCACGTCCGCCAGGCCGATACCACCGCCCTCGCGGGACAGCGAGACCGCCAACTGCTGGTCGTACATTTCCTGATACTGCTTGGCCGCCGGCGTATTCAGCGGGTTGTCCTTGCCCAGGGCCTCGGTGGCCGAACGCATGGACTTGAGCATCTCGCCAAGAAACAGCGACTCGAATTCCTGCGCAACCTTGCGCATGTTGCCATCGCTGTTCTTGTCGCCGAACTTCAACTGGTTCAGCCGGTTGAGGTCGGAATAGGAACCCGAGTCCGCCGTGCTGGTCAGGCCGCTCTTGCGCATGTCCATGGCCATGGCGTCAGATCACTATCAGGTCGGCTTGCAAGGCGCCGGCCTGTTTCAATGCTTCGAGGATCGCCATCAAGTCGCCGGGCGCTGCGCCCACCTGGTTCACCGCACGGACAATCTCATCCAGGGTGGTGCCGGGGCCGAACTTGAACATCGGCTTGGCTTCTTGCTGGGCATTCACCCGCGAGCGTGGCACGACCGCGGTCTGGCCGTTGGACAACGGACCAGGCTGGCTGACGATCGGGTCTTCGGTGATGGTCACCGTCAGGCTGCCGTGGGTTACGGCCGCCGGCGAAACCTTCACGTTCTGGCCGATCACGATGGTGCCGGTACGCGAGTTGATAATGACTTTGGCCACCGCCTGGCCCGGGTCGACCTCAAGGTTTTCGAGCAACGAGAGGTAGTCGACACGCTGGCTTGGATCCAGCGGCGCGGTGACGCGGACCGAGCCGCCGTCGATGGCCTGGGCCACGCCCGGGCCGAGCAATTCATTGATCTTGTCGACCACGCGCTTGGCAGTGGTGAAGTCCGAACGGTTGAGGTTCAGGGTCAGGCTGTTGCCCTGGTTGAAACCGCTCGGCACTGTGCGCTCCACCGAGGCACCACCCGGAATCCGGCCGGCCGACGGCACGTTGACGGTGATCTTCGAACCGTCACGGCCTTCGGCGTCAAAACCACCCACCACCAGGTTGCCCTGGGCAATGGCGTAGACGTTGCCGTCGATACCTTTGAGTGGCGTCATCAGCAAGGTGCCGCCCCGCAGGCTTTTCGAGTTGCCCATCGACGACACAGTAATATCGACCACCTGCCCGGGCTTGGCGAACGGTGGCAAGTCCGCACTGATGGACACCGCCGCGACGTTCTTCAGTTGCACGTTGCCCGAACCCGCCGGCACCTTGATACCGAACTGCGAGAGCATGTTGTTGAAGGTCTGCAGGGTGAACGGGGTCTGGGTGGTCTGGTCACCGGTGCCGTTAAGCCCCACCACCAGGCCGTAGCCGATCAATTGGTTGGACCGCACGCCGGAAATGCTCGCGATGTCTTTCAAGCGCTCAGCCTGGGCGACAGCGCTCAGGGCCAGCAGCAACATCGTAGCCATCAGCTGTTTGAAGTTCAAAGTGATCACCTAGAAAGGGAACAGCGGGCTAAGGAAGAAACGGTCAAACCAGCCCGGCTGACTGGCGTCAGCAAACGAACCCGTACCCGAGTAGGTGATGCGTGCATCGGCAATCCGTGTCGACGGCACGGTGTTGTCGGTAGAGATATCGTCTGCGCGAACCATGCCCGCAATACGCACCAGCTCGTCACCGGTGTTGAGGGTCATCCACTTCTCGCCGCGTACGGCGATGATGCCGTTGGGCAGCACGTCGGCCACAGTCACGGTGATCGAACCGGTCAGGCTGTTGCCCTGCCCCGCCGCACTCTTGCCGTTGGTGGCGCGGTCGCCGCTGTAGCCGGCGTCCAGGCTCAGGTCACCGCTGCCCAGCGGGTTGTTGGTGTTCGGTACACCGCCAAACAACGAGGTCAGGCCGATGCTGGTCTTGCTGGTCTTGCCGATCTGCGAGTTGGCGTTCTTGCTCGCCTGGGTCTTCTCGTTGAGGGTGATGGTGATGATGTCACCGACCCGGAAGGCCTTGCGGTCGCTGTACAGGTTCTGTTCGAAACCGGCCTGGTAGATCGAGCCATTGTTGGCGGCCGCCGGCAGCGGCGTGCGCGGCAACACCGGCGCATAGTACGGGTCATTGGGCTTTGGCGACGGGGCGACACAGCCCGCGAGCGCAGCAATCCCACTCAGTGCCAAAACAGAAACATAGCGATTCATGACCCATACCTCACGGTGTTGCAGGCGCCTTCAAGGGCGCCCCATAGACTTGATTACAGATTCTGCGTTACGAACGAAAGCATCTGGTCGGCGGTGGAAATCACCTTGGAGTTCATCTCGTAGGCGCGCTGAGTGGTGATCATGTTGACCATCTCTTCAACGGTGCTGACGTTGGATGTTTCCAGGGTGCTTTGCAGGGTGGTACCAAAACCGTTGAGGCCCGGGGTGCCGATTTGCGGCGCGCCGCTGGACGCGGTTTCCAGGAACAGGTTGTTACCAATCGCCTGCAGGCCGGCCGGGTTGATGAAGTCGGCGGTTTGCAGGTTGCCGATCACCTGGGACGCCGGGTTGCCGGCCACGGTGATCGACACGGTGCCGTCGTTGCCGACGGTGAAGGTCTGGGCGTTGTTCGGCACAACAATCGCCGGCTCCAGGGCGAAACCGTTGGCGGTCACGACCTGGCCGTTGGCGTCCAGGTGAAACGTACCGTCGCGGGTGTAGGTGGTGGTGCCGTCCGGCTGCAGGATCTGGAAGAAGCCCTTGCCGTTGACCGCCAAGTCCAGCGGCTGGCCGGTCTGCTGCAGGTTACCGGCGCTGAAGTTCTTCTGGGTGCCAACAATCGCCACACCGGTACCCAATTGCAGGCCCGACGGCAATTCACTGTCCTGGGTCGACTGGGCGCCCGGCTGTTTCTTGATCTGGTAGAGCAAGTCCTGGAACTCGGCGCGGTCACGTTTGAAACCCGTGGTGGACACGTTGGCCAGGTTGTTGGAAATGGTGGTCAGGTTGGTGTCCTGGGCGGACAAACCTGTTTTGGCAACGTATAGAGCCGGAAGCATGTTCTTCTCCTTCGTGCGCCTGTTTTATGGCGCCGCGCTACAAAAATTAGGGTGTGGCTGCTATCAGCTCATCGCCAGGACGCGGGTCATGGCCTGGTCGTCTTCTTTGGCGCTGTTCATCATCTTGATGTGCAATTCGAACTGCTTGGACAGAGCCAGTACTGCCGTCATTTCTTCCACGGCGTTCACGTTGCTCGCCTGCAGGAAGCCCGACGTCAACTTGACGTTGGCATCGGCCTGGGCCGGTTGGCCATCCTTGGTGTGGATGGTGCCGTCGAGGCCCTTGGTCATGTTCTTGAGGTCGGGCTGCACCAGCTTGATCCGGTCCACTTCAGCCATCACCCGCGGGCCTTCGCCCATGGCGCGGATGCTGATGGTGCCGTCCTGGCCGACTTCGATCTGCTGCTGGGGCGGCACGGCAATCGGGCCGCCGTTGCCCATGATCGGCATACCGTTGCCGGCCCGCAGCACGCCCAGTGCATCAACGTTCATGCTGGCGCTGCGCACGTAGGACTCGCCGCCATCCGGGTTTTGCACGGCCATCCAGCCATCGCCGCTGACGGCCACGTCGAGGTCACGACCGGTTTCAATCATCGCGCCAGGGGAAAAGTCGGTGCCTGGGCGTTCGGTCAAGGCAAAGGCCCGCGCCGGAAAGCTGTCACCGAACACCGGCATCGAGCGCGCCTGCTCCAGGTCACGCTGGAAACCATTGGTGGAAACGTTCGCCAAGTTGTTGGCGTGGGCCTTCTGCGCCAGTGCATTCTGGCTGGCGCCGGTCATTGCCACGTAAAGGTACTTATCCACGCTCTATCCTCTTTCTGACGGACGCTTGCCGCCCACCGCTGTACTGATGAGGCTTAAGCAATTTGCGAACCAACTTTTTGAAATGAGGGAAAGTCCAGGCGGGGCGGGGGTTTGCTGGCGGAGTGCGGCTTGAGGCGGTAGGGAGAGAGTCGAAAAAACGGCGGACTTATGCCGCTTACGGCAAGTGCAGGTATCAAGAACGACAAAGATCAACTGTAGGAGCTGGCTTGCCTGCGATGGCGGTGTATCAGCTACCACCTGTCTTGCTGACCCACCGCTATCGCAGGCAAGCCAGCTCCTACAGTTTTAACCGCGTTCGGCCTTGAGCACTTCGTAGTCCCGCAACTTGTTGGCAATGGTGGTGTGGGACACGCCCAGCCGCTTGCCCAACAGCCGACTGCTGGGATGCTCGGCATACAACTGCGCAAGCACCGCCTTCTCGAAGCGCCCGACGATCTCTTCCAGCCCGCCCTCCAGGGAAAAATCCCCCAGCGGCTGGCGCACGCCATAGTCCGGCAGGCGAATGTGCTCGGCCTTGACCGTGCCGCCCTCACACAGCGAAACCGCCTGGAACAGCACGTTCTCCAACTGCCGCACATTCCCCGGCCAGTGGTAATGGCTGAGCCGGTCCATCGCCGCCGGCGCCAGCTTGGGCAGCGGGCAGCCGATTTGCCGGCTGGCCTGATCCAGAAAGTGGTCCACCAGTGGCGGCAACCCGTCGAGGCATTCGCGCAGTGGCGGGATATGCAGCGAGAGCACGTTGAGACGGTGGTAAAGGTCCTGGCGGAATTCACCCCGGGCGCACAGCTCGGAAAGGTCCACCTGGGTCGCGCAGATCACCCGCACGTCGAGGTACACCTCTTCATCACTGCCTACCCGGCGAAAGCAGCCGTCCTGCAAAAACCGCAGCAACTTCACCTGCAACCTCGCGCTCATTTCCCCGACACCGTCGAGAAACAGCGTGCCGCCCGCCGTCAGCTCCAGCAGCCCCAACTTGCCTTCCGCCCTCGCCCCTTCAAAGGCGCCGGGGCCATAACCGAACAGCTCGGTCTCGGCCATGGACTCCGGCAAACCGGCGCAGTTGAGCGCCATCAACGGCGACTGCCCGCGCGGGCTGGCCAGGTGACAGGCGCGGGCCAGCAGTTCCTTGCCGGTACCGGTTTCGCCTTCTATTAATAGAGGCGCATCCAGCGGTGCCATGCGCCGGGCCTCACGGACCACGGCGGCCATGACTTTGGAGCTTTGGAAGATGCTGTCGAAGCCGCGCAGCTCTTGCTTGCGCACATTATAGATACGCTCACCGACCCGATCGGCGCGGTGCAGGGTCAGCACGGCGCCGGCCATGGCTTCGCTGTCGTCATGTTCGGAGGATTGCAGCGGCGCGATATCCGCCAGGAATACGTCGCCCTTGACCTTGACCCGCAGGCCATTGATCCGCGATTTACTGGCCCGCACCAGCTCCGGCAAATCAAAGTCTTCGGCGTAACGCGACAACGGAATACCGGGCACCTCATCCACCCGCACCCCGAGCAACTGCGCCGCCGCACGGTTGGCGGCGACGATGGAGCCGCCCATGTCGATGGACAGCACCGGAAACTCCAGCGCGCCCAATAACGCGTTGAGCTCCATATGCCGACGCTCGCTGGGCATCAGCCCTACCCGCTTGACGCCAAATACCCCGGCAATCGCTTCGAACTGCGGGCGCAGCGCCTGGAATTGCAGGTTCACCAGGTTCGGGCAGTACAGGTAGATAGCGTTGCCATGCTCGCCACCGACCTCGCCCTTGGCGACGTTCACGCCGTACTCCACCAGCAGGTTGAGGATGTCCCGCAGGATGCCGATGCGGTTCTGGCAATGCACTTTGATACGCATGAGGAGGCCCGAAAAGGTGGAGGCGCTGCGTCTTTTTGCCGCTGGGCGCAGATAATCGTCAAGATTATGTGACAGCTGCAAGACTTTTCACACCGACAAATCACTGCGCACAGCGTTAAAGCGCAAAACCGTAACGAAAACTTTACGAAATTCGGTAACTTTTCCTACATAACCCCGCAACCCTGGATGGCTTCCCGGCCCAAGGCGCGTATCAATAGGCTCATCCCAGGACATAACAAGAACGAATGCCTAGCAGGAGAGCAGCATGAAGCAGACGCAGTACGTGGCCCGCGAGCCCGACGCGAACGGTTTTATCGACTACCCGCCCGAAGAACATGCGGTGTGGAACACCCTGATCACGCGCCAGTTGAAAGTGATCGAGGGCCGCGCCTGCCAGGAATACCTGGACGGCATCGACAAGCTCGGCCTGCCCCACGACCGCATTCCGCAACTGGCGGAAATCAACAAAGTGCTGGCCGAGACCACCGGCTGGCAAGTGGCCCGGGTACCGGCGCTGATCCCCTTCCAGACCTTTTTCGAATTACTCGCCAACAAACAGTTTCCGGTGGCGACGTTTATTCGTACCCGCGAAGAGCTGGATTACCTGCAGGAACCGGATATTTTTCACGAGATCTTCGGCCACTGCCCACTGCTGACCAACCCCTGGTTCGCAGAATTCACCCACACCTACGGCAAGCTCGGCCTGGCCGCCACCAAGGAACAGCGCGTGTACCTGGCGCGGCTGTACTGGATGACGATCGAGTTCGGCCTGGTGGACACGCCCGAAGGCCGGCGCATCTACGGTGGCGGCATTCTGTCTTCGCCCAAGGAGACGGTGTACTGCCTCTCGGACGAGCCCGAGCACCAAGCCTTCGACCCGCTGGAAGCGATGCGCACGCCGTACCGCATCGACATCCTGCAACCGCTGTACTTCGCCCTGCCCAACCTCAAGCGCCTGTTCGAAGTGGCGCAGGAAGACATCATGGGCATGGTCGAGCGCGGGATGCAGCTGGGGCTGCACGCGCCGAAATTCCCGCCCAAGCCCAAGGCGGCGTGAACCGCGGCTTTTAAGGCCAGGTGAGTCTGTTCCCTGGCCGCGCGTTGCTTTAGGGTGACGCCACTGACGACCGTTTTCCAAACACTCGATTTCAGGAATACCCACATGACCACGTTGAACCAAGCCCACTGCGAAGCCTGCCGCGCCGATGCCCCGCAAGTCAGCGACGAAGAGTTGCCGGTGCTGATCAAGCAGATCCCCGACTGGAACATCGAAGTACGCGACGGCGTAATGCAGCTGGAAAAGGTCTTCCTGTTCAAGAATTTCAAATTCGCCCTGGCGTTCACCAACGCGGTGGGCGTGATCTCCGAGGCTGAAGGCCATCACCCAGGCCTGCTCACCGAATGGGGCAAAGTCACCGTGACCTGGTGGAGCCACTCCATCAAGGGCCTGCACCGCAACGACTTCATCATGGCCGCGCGCACCGACGAAGTAGCCAAGGATGCCGAGGGCCGCAAGTAATGCATTTTGACGCGATTGGCCGGGTGCCCGGCGACCCGATCCTCGGGCTGATGGAGCTGTATGCCCAGGACCCGAACCCGAACAAGTTCGATCTTGGCGTGGGCGTGTACAAGGACGACCAGGGCCTGACACCGATCCCGCAATCGGTGAAGCTGGCCGAGCAGCGCCTGGTGGAGCAACAAACCACCAAGACCTACATCGGCGGCCACGGCAATGCCGCGTTCGGCGCGCTGGTCAGTGAGCTGGTGCTGGGCGCCGGTTCGCCGCTGCTGAGCGCACGCCGTGCCGGCGCCACCCAGACGCCAGGCGGCACCGGCGCGCTGCGCCTGAGCGCCGACTTTATCGCTCACAGCCTGCCCGGCCGTGGCGTGTGGCTGAGCAACCCGACCTGGCCGATCCACGAAACCATCTTCGCCAAGGCCGGGCTCAAGGTCAGCCATTACCCGTATGTGGGCAGCGACAACCGCCTGGATGTGGCGGCGATGCTGGCCACGCTGTCCACGGTGCCAAAAGGCGATGTGGTGTTGCTGCATGCTTGCTGCCACAACCCGACCGGCTTCGACCTGTCACAGGACGACTGGCGCCAGGTGCTGACCATCGTCCGCGAGCGCGAGCTGCTGCCGCTGATCGACTTTGCCTACCAGGGCTTTGGCGACGGCCTGGAACAGGATGCGTGGGCGGTGCGGTTGTTTGCGGCTGAGCTGCCTGAGGTGTTGATCACCAGTTCGTGCTCGAAGAACTTTGGCCTGTACAGCGACCGCGTGGGCGCGCTGATTGTGTGCGCGACGAACGCCGAGAAACTGACGGATGTGCGCAGCCAACTGGCGTTTATTGCGCGCAACCTGTGGTCGACGCCGCCGGATCATGGTGCTGCGGTAGTGGCGACCATTCTGGGTGATACCGGGTTGAAAAAGCAGTGGGCCGAGGAAGTTGAAGCGATGCGGGCGCGGATTGCACAGTTGCGTTCCGGGTTGGTGGAAGCCTTGGCGCCGCATGGTTTGTCGGAGCGGTTTGCGCATATCGCGGCGCAACGCGGGATGTTTTCCTATACCGGGTTGAGTGCCGAGCAGGTGAAGCAACTGCGGGAGAAGCACAGCGTGTATATGGTCAATTCCGGGCGTGCAAACGTGGCGGGGATTGATGCGACGCGGTTGACGTTGCTGGCTGAGGCAATCGCCGATGTCTCCAATAGCTAACTGAAGAAACCCGATAAAAATGTGGGAGCTGGCTTGCCTGCGATAGCATCAACTCGGTTTTACAGACAGACCGAGGCGTCTGCATCGCAGGCAAGCCAGCTCCCACATTCGGACCGCGCCAGTCTTTAGCCCACAACCATCTCGGCCTTGAGCTGCGCCTCCTTGGCCTGGGCATCCGCCAACCGATACAACTCGATATGCCCGTCCCAGTGCTCGATCAATGCCGTGCACGACTCCACCCAATCCCCGCAATTGAGGTAATCCACCTCGCCCACCTTGCGAATCTCCGCGTGGTGAATATGCCCGCACACCACACCGTGCAATTCGCGCTTGGTCACTTCGTGGGCAATCGCTTCTTCGAAATCACTGATAAAGCTCACCGCCGTCTTGACCTTGTGCTTGAGGTACGCCGACAACGACCAATAGCCGTAGCCATAACGCGCCCGCCAGTGGTTCAACCAGCGGTTGAGGGTAAGGGTGAACTCGTAGGCCGAGTCGCCAAGGAACGCCAGCCAGCGGTGATAACGGGTGATCACGTCGAACTGATCGCCGTGGATCACCAGCAAATGCCGGCCATCGGCAGTCACATGCACCGCTTCGTCGACCAACTGGATGTTGCCGAGGATCAGCTTCGAATAGCGCCGCAGGAACTCATCATGGTTGCCGGTGACGTAGATCACCTCGGTGCCGCGCTTGCTCATGGTGAGCAGGCGGCGGATCACGTTGGTGTGGGCTTGGGGCCAATACATGCCGCTGCGCAGCTTCCAGCCGTCGATGATATCGCCCACCAGGTAGACCTTGTCGGCGTGGTAGCCCTTGAGAAAATGCGAAAGGTGTTCGGCCTGGCAATCCCGGGTGCCCAAATGCACGTCGGAAATCCACAGGGTACGCACGCGTTGCTTACGGCTGGGCTTGGCGAGTTCGGCGCTGGTCATGGGCATGCCTCACGGTGTTTTCGCGAGCTTGCGCCCATGGAGTTAATAGCCCATGACAGTGTTGCGTCAGTCTGATGACAGCGCTCACAGACGGCGAAGCGATGTAAACTGCGGGCCTGCCCAGGAGATTGCGATGAGACCCAACCTCACGCTACGCCACTACGTCGAAGAGCCCATCGCCCACAGCCACGACCACGCACAGCTGGTGTTTGGCCTGTCCGGGCATCTGGACTTCGAGGTGGATGGCCGAGGCAGCCAGGTGCAGCACAGCAGCGTGATGGTGCTGCCCTACACCGCCCACCACGCGTGCATCAGTCGCGATGGCAGCCGCTGCCTGGTGCTGGACGTGCCCGACGAACACTGGTTGGCGCAATCCCTGGGCGAGCATGCCGACGCCAGCCGCCGCTTGCTCGACCAGTGCGCACACCTGACCCTCGACCACCGCCAAAGCCAACTGGTGCAGTGGCTGGCGAGCAGCCCGGTGGACGATCCGCTGATCGTCCAGCAAGGTGCGGTATTGTTGCTGGCGAGCCTCAATCTCGCACAACCGCCGGTGGGCAAGCGCCTGCCGTATGCCGCGTTCAATGCGCATATCCAGCGGCACGCCGCGCACCCGTTGCAAGTGGCAGATCTGGCGAAGATCGCCGACCTGTCCGTCGCCCGCCTGCATGCGCGGTTTGTGGCGGAATGCGGGCAGACGCCGATGGACTACATCCGCAGCCGGCGCTTGCAGATGGCCCGTGGCTTGCTGCGCGACAGCCAGTTACCCATCGGCGAGATTGCCGTGCGGGTTGGCTATGGTTCGCAAAGTGCTTTTGCCGCGGCGATGTTGCGGGAGTTTGGCAGCTCTCCCGGAGCCATTCGACGAGCGCGGTCTCCTGTAGGAGCTGGCTTGCCTGCGATAGCAGTGGATCAGCTAATAATTGATTGACTGACCCTCCGCTATCGCAGGCAAGCCAGCTCCCACATTTGATCTCCTCGGCTTTTGAAACAAGAGTCCTGCGACAAAACCCGCGAGCTCGACGACAGACGCGAATGCCTGCAACCCTCTAGACTGCGATCCTGTAAACAACCCGTTGCCTAAGGATCGCAATGACTCCCCGCACAGCCCTCGGCGCCCTGCATATCGGCGCATTGATGTTTGGCCTCACCGGCGTGTTCGGCAAACTGGCGGCCGCTTCACCGGCGATTATCGTGTTCGGCCGCGCCGCGTTCGCGGTGATTGCCCTGGCGATCTTCGCGCGTTTTGCCAGCAACACCACCTGGCAAAAGCTGCAAGCCCGGGACTGGCGCCGCCTGCTGGTCAGCGGCCTGCTGTTGGCCGCGCATTGGGTGAGTTTCTTTATTGCGGTAAAGATTGCAGGCGTGGCCATCGCCACCCTGGGCTTCACCACCTTCCCGGCATTTACCGTGATCCTCGAAGGCCTGATTTTCCGCGAGCGGATCCGCGCCAATGAAATCCTGCTGGTGGTGCTGGTGAGCATCGGGCTGGTGCTGGTCACCCCGGACTTCAACCTCGCCAGCCAAGCCACCAGCGGCCTATTGTGGGCGGTCGGTTCCGGTTTGCTGTTCTCGCTGCTGTCATTGAACAACCGCGCCAGCGGGCGCATTCCGCCAGTGCAGGCCGCCTTGTGCCAGAACGTGGTAGTGGCGCTGTGCTTGTTACCGGTCGCGGCGCCCGGGCTGTCCGAGGTGCGTGCGCTGGACTGGCTGTGGATCGGCTTGCTCGGGGTGTTCTGCACCGGCCTGGCGCATAGCCTGTTTGTCGCCAGCCTCGCGGTGCTCAAGGCGCGCACCGCAGCGGTGGTATTCGCCATGGAGCCGGTGTACGGCATCACGGTGGCCTGGCTGCTGTTTGCCGAAACCCCGACCTTGCGCATGCTGATGGGCGGCGCGCTGATCATTGTCGCCATTGTGGTGTCCGGGCTGATGGGCAGCGCCAAACCCGCCAAGCAACCCGCCACTGCGGCCTGATCTATACTTTGTGGGTCCGTGACAGTGTGTGGTCGTTCAACGGATCCAGACTTCTCGACGACAGCCCGGGTGCTTTTTGAAGTTGCTGCAAGCGAGTGGTCACTCCATCAACGCGATGCAGGGGTTGCACCATGGAAATCTTCATCAGCCTGGTTCTTCAGATCATCAGCGGCGCCATCGGCGGGCAGATCGCGGGCCTGGGCAAACAAAGCCTGGGCACCGGGCTCAATACCCTGGTCGGCGGGGTTGGCGGCCTGGTATTGGGCCAACTCGTCTCGCTGATCACCGGCACTGAAACCGCCACTGACCTGACGCTGGCCGCGCTGGCCAGCAACATCATCGGCGGCGGGGTCGGCGGGTTGGTGCTGACGGTGGTCGTCAGTTGGATCAAACAGCGCATGGCCAGCAAATAGCCGTCTTTTTATTGCACGCGGTCGTTATGCCCCAGGTCCCGTTGCGGGTCGATCTGGTCGCGCACCCGCTGCTTGAGCACCTTGGCTTCCGGGAAGCCACCGTCGGCCTTGCGCTCCCAGATCTGCACACCGTCGCAGGTAATCCGAAACGCGCCGCCGGTGGCCGGTTCCAGAGCCACTTTGCCCAGGTCATCGGCAAAGGTGCTCAACAGTTCCTGGGCCAGCCAGGCGGCGCGCAACAGCCACTGGCACTGGGTGCAATAGGTGATGACAATTTCGGGTTTGGCCGCTGACATGAATTGACAGGCTCCTGCTTGGCGGGTTGAAAGGATCGAGTGGCTATAATACCGGCCTTTATCGCCCAGCCTTGAGATTGATGATGCGCCGCCTGTTGTCCTGCCTGTTGCTGTGCCTGTTCCCTGTCCTTGTCCAAGCCGTCGAAAACCCGCGCCCGAAGATCGGCCTGGTGCTCTCCGGCGGCGCCGCCCGTGGCCTGGCGCACATTGGCGTGCTCAAGGCCCTGGAAGAACAGGGCATCCACATCGATGCAATCGCCGGCACCAGCATGGGCGCGGTGATCGGCGGGCTGTACGCCTCGGGCTACAAGATCGACGAGCTGGAAAAACTCGCGTTGAACATCGACTGGAAACTCGCCCTGTCCGATGCGCCGCCACGGGAAGACGTGCCGTTCCGGCGCAAGCAGGATGACCGGGATTTCCTGGTCAAACAGAAACTCAGCTTTCGCGATGACGGAAGCCTCGGCCTGCCGCTGGGGGTGATCCAGGGCCAGAACCTGGCCTTGCTGCTGGAAAGCATGTTCGCCCACACCAGTAACGTGCGGGATTTCGACAAGCTGCCGATCCCCTTCCGCGCCGTGGCCACCGACATTACCAGCGGCGAAAAGGTGGTGTTCCGCAAAGGCCACTTGCCCCAGGTGATCCGCGCCAGCATGTCGATCCCGGCGGTGTTTGCCCCGGTGGAACTGGACGGCCGGCTGCTGGTGGACGGCGGCATGACCGATAACATCCCGCTGGATGTGGCGCGGGAAATGGGGGTCGACATCGCCATCGTCGTCGACATCGGCACCCCGCTGCGCACACGCAAGCAACTCAATACCGTGGTGGACGTGCTCAACCAGTCCATCACCCTGATGACCCGGCGCAACTCCGAGGAACAACTCAAGGCCCTGGCGCCCCGCGACGTGCTGATCCAGCCGCCGTTGGCCGCCTACGGCGTAACGGACTTCGGGCGGGCCAAGGACATGATCGACGCCGGCTACCGCGCCACCCGCGCCCTCGACGTACGCCTGGCCCACCTGCGCCCGGCCGAGCCGGTGGACCCTTCGCTGGTGGCCGCCCGCACGCCCGGCGAGCGCAACCCGGTGATCACCGCGATCAAGGTGGAAAACGACTCCAAGGTGGGCGACGAGGTGATCCGTTACTACATCCGCCAGAACCTCGGCGAGCCGCTGGACCTGGCCCGCCTGCAAACCGACATGGGCACCCTGTACGGCCTGGACTACTTTGAGCAGGTGCAATACCGCGTGGTGAAAAAGGGCAAGGACAACACCCTGGTCATCAGCGCCCGGGGCAAACGCAGCGGCACCGATTACCTGCGCCTGGGCCTCAACCTGTCGGATGACATGCGCGGCGACAGCGCCTTCAACCTCGGCGCCAGCTACCGCATGAACGGCATCAACCGCCTCGGCGCCGAATGGCTGACGCGGGTGCAGATTGGTGACAAGCAGGAACTGTACAGCGAGTTCTATCAACCGATGGACACCGGCTCGCGCTACTTCGTCGCGCCCTATATCAGTGCCCAGGCGCAGAACGTTGAACTGATTGAAGACAACAACCCGATCTCCGAATACCGCCTGGAACGCTATGGCTTCGGGCTGAACGTGGGCCGGCAGATCGGCAACAGCGGCGAGATTCGTTTCGGCGTGGGCGAGGCCTGGGGCAAGGCGGACGTGCGCATTGGCGACCGGGATTCGCCGAGCATCAACTTCAGCGAAGGCTTCTACGAACTGAAGTACTCCTTCGACTCGTTCGACAACGTGTACTTTCCCCACACCGGTGAAGACATCGGCCTGGCCTTCCGTGAGTTCGAACCGGGGCTGGGCTCCGACCAGCGCTATCGGCAGTGGGAGTTCAAGCTGGACAAGGCCATGAGCAGCGGGCCGGACACACTGATCCTCGGCGGGCGCTACGGGCGTACGCTGGACCAGTCGGACGTGGTGATTTCCAGCTTCCTGCTGGGGGGCGCGCGGCAGTTGTCGGGGTTCCGCGAGGATGCGATTGCCGGGCAGAACATCAGCCTGATGCGCGCGGTTTACTATCGCCGGCTGACGCCGCGGTCTTATCTGCCGCTGGATTTCCCGTTGTACCTCGGGGCGTCACTGGAACGTGGGCGGGCGTGGAACAACGACAATGAGTACGACAGCGGATACATCAACGCGGCCAGTGTTTTCCTGGGGTTTGATACACCGCTGGGGCCGTTGAATTTCAGTTATGGGTTTAACGATGACAACCAGAAGGCGGTGTATCTGAACCTGGGGCAGACGTTCTAGCTACACCACAGAACCCGATGTGGGAGCTGGCTTGCCTGCGATAGCGGTGTATCAGACACAGATGTGCTGGCTGACCCACCGCTATCGCAGGCAAGCCAGCTCCCACATTTTTTGATCTTCGGCGTATCGGAGATCAGGACTTCTCGAGGTTCCCGAGGATGTGCTCATGAACCCGCATGCACACCCGCAAATCCTCTTCATCGACGCCCACAAACAGCTCATGGCGCAAGGCCGTGGCGATGGTTTCGATCTGTTCGATCAATGGCTTCGCGGTGTCACACAGCACGATACGCTTGGCGCGGCGGTCTTCCACCACGGCCTGGCGTTCCACCAGGCCCTGGCCTTCCAGGCTGTCGAGCAAACGAGCCAGGGTGGGCCCTTCTACCCCGACGCTTTGCGCCAGCTCACGCTGGGTAGGCGGCTCGGTAAAACGGGCCAGATGCAGCAGCACCAGCCAGCGTGCCTGGGACAGGCCCAAACCTGCCAGGCGACGATCCAGCTCGGCACGCCAACCTCGGGACATCTGTGCCAACTGCATGCCAAAACGGTGTTGATCGGTTAACGGCATAAAAAACTCATGGGTTAGACTGAAAATAAAGTGTGGCTAATTATTAGTCAGCTAAGCATGACCCATGCCAGTAGGCAAGACCTGGTATGTACTGTTTCGTTACATTGTCCTAACTACGGCATCAAATCTCGAATTCAGACTGCAAAGCAGCCCTGACGCAGTACAAGACACCCTCGGGAACACGGCCGGTAAACAGCGGCGCAATCTCGGAAACGGGTGGCAATTCGCCTTCCCCATCCAGGAACGCATCCTGGATTTCGCCGAGCAAATCTTCCGGTAAATCAAGGGCCTGTTCCAACGACAACTGCTGCTTGCCGATGGACTCGGCGAGCAAGGTGTAGACGTTCTTTTCCGAGCACTGCAACTGCCCGGCGATCTGGATCGGGGTCATGCCGGCACGAGCGAGGCTGATCAGCTCGTGGCGAATATCGGCGACTTCTTTCGGCGCCTCGACCTGGCCGCCGAGCACTTCGAGGAAGGCCTGGCCATAACGCTCCAGCTTGCGTGCGCCGACGCCGCTGACCCTGGCCATTTCGCCCAGGGTAGTGGGATGGTCGCGGAGCATCTCCAGCAAGGTGGAGTCGGGGAAGATGACGTAAGGCGGCACGCTGTGTTCCTGGGCGAGCTTTTTACGCAGCGCGCGCAAGGCTTCCCACTGTTCGCGCTCTTCGAAGCGCACCAGTTGGCTGGCCTGGCTGGTGCTGGATTTGGCGGTGGTCTGCGGCTTGAGGTCGCGGCGCAGCTCCAGGCTGACTTCGCCCTTGAGCAGCGGCCGGCAACTGTCGTTCAGGCGCAGGCCGCCGTAGCCTTCCAGGTCGATGTCCACCAGGCCGCGGGCAACCATCTGCCGGAACAGCGAGCGCCACTCGCCTTCAGCGCGGGCCTTGCCGACGCCGTAGACCGAGAGCTTTTCGTGGCCGAAGCTGCGGATCTTTTCGTTGTCCTTGCCCAGCAACACGTCCACCAGATGGCCGACGCCATAACGCTGGCCCGTACGGTAAATAGCCGACAGCGCCTGGCGCGCCGGTTCGGTGGCGTCCCAGGTCTGCACGCCGTCCACGCAGTTGTCGCAGTGGCCGCAGGGCTCGGGCATGTCTTCGTCGAAGTAAGCGAGCAAGGTCTGGCGGCGGCAGCGGGTTTCTTCGCACAGCGACAGCATGGCGTCGAGCTTGTGCTGTTCCAGGCGCTTGTGGCGCTCGTCGCCTTCGGAGTTCTGCAGCATCTGCTTGAGCATCACCACGTCTTGCAGGCCGTAGACCATCCAGGCATCCGCCGGCAGGCCGTCACGGCCGGCACGCCCGGTTTCCTGGTAGTACGCCTCGAGGGACTTGGGCAGGTCCATGTGGGCCACGAAGCGCACGTTGGATTTGTCGATGCCCATGCCGAACGCGATGGTGGCGACCATGATCAGGCCTTCCTCGTTGAGGAAGCGCTTCTGGTGGTAAGCCCGCAGGTCATTGGGCAGGCCGGCGTGATACGGCAGCGCCGGGTAGCCTTGTTCACTGAGGAACGCGGCGACCTCATCCACCTTCTTGCGCGACAGGCAGTAGACAATGCCGGCGTCGCTGCGCCGATCGGAGAGAAACGCCAGCAACTGCTTGCGCGGCTGTTCCTTGGGCACAATGCGGTAAAAAATATTCGGCCGGTCGAAACTTGAGAGGAAACGCTCGGCGTCCTGCAGGTGCAGGCGGTCGACGATTTCTTCGCGGGTGCGTTTGTCGGCGGTGGCGGTCAGGGCGATGCGCGGGACGTTGGGGAACAGCTCCGCCAGTTGGCCCAGTTGCAAGTATTCACGCCGGAAGTCGTGGCCCCATTGGGACACGCAGTGGGCTTCGTCGATGGCGAACAGGGCGATTTCCAGGCTCTGCAGGAACGCCAGCATCCGCGGCTGCACCAGGCGCTCGGGCGCCAGGTAAAGCATCTTCACTTCGCCACGCTTGATCCGTGCGGCGAGGTCGCGCTGCTGTTCGGCGCTGAGAGTGGAGTTCAGCGAAGCGGCAGCCACGCCGAGTTCTTCAAGGGTGGCCACCTGGTCGTCCATCAAGGCGATCAACGGCGATACCACCACCGCGAGGCCGTCGCGCAGCAAGGCCGGCACCTGGAAGCACAGCGACTTGCCGCCACCGGTAGGCATCAATACCAGGGCGTCGCCGCCGTTGGCCACGCGCTCAATGATCGCACCCTGGCGGCCACGAAAACTGTCGTAGCCGAAGATGTCCTTGAGGACGCGTTGAGCCTGCTCGAGCATGAAAAACTCCAAATATCGCCGAAATCCCTCTGTACAGGCTGGTCGAAAAAGCGCGCTTGAGCAGGAAATAATCCGTAAGCGAACTTTTCCCGCGACTGGCGCTTGGCCTGTAGGGGCATCACAAAACGCGGCAGTATACCCGAGGGTCACCCGGCAAAGGGTGCCGTTGAGGATATAGCCAGGACGGGAGATGCTGACGTTGCATTCCGTCAGATAGACCCATTTGATCCCTTCGCGGGCAAGCCCGCTCCCACAGAATCTGTGCTGCGGCTGGCCTGGGCGCTCAAGAAAGCCTAGAATTGCCCATCGTTTATTCCCAAGGTAGTCCGTCAATGTCCTTCGCTGAGCAACTAACCCGCCTGCAAGCCTTCCTCGATGCCGATGAGCTGCACGACGAGGCGCTGGACTACGTGGCCGCCCACGGCTATCTGACCGCGCTGTCGATCTGCTCCGACGTCGTGCCCGACCGTGAATGGATCGACGCCCTGTTCTCCGAAGAGCCTCACTACAGTGACGCCGCCCAGCGCGAAGAAATCGAATCCACCTTGCTGGCTCTCAAGGCTCACATCGGCCGTCAACTGGCTTCCGATGAAGAGTTCGAACTGCCTTGCGACCTGGACCTGGGTGAAGACCCGGACGACTCCGAACTGCGCGGCTGGTGCATCGGCTTCATGGAAGGCGTGTTCCTGCGGGAAGAGGCCTGGTTCGAGACGGCTGAAGAAGAAGTCAGCGAAATGCTGCTGCCGATCATGGTCGGTTCCGGCCTGTTTGACGAGCAACCTGAATTCTCCGACATTGCCTCGGACGCCAACCTGATGGACGACATGATCGTTCAGATCCCGGAAGCGCTGACCGCCCTGTACCTGCTGTGCAACGCACCTGACGAAAAGCCGGCGATCCTCAAGCCTCGCCACCACTAAGACCGTTGCCCGTGGCGCCCATGGGCAACCGCTCTGTGATTACGCGCTACGTTCTGCTGGCTATCGGCTGGTTGAGCGTGGCGCTCGGGGTGATCGGCATCTTCCTGCCGGTACTGCCCACGACGCCCTTCCTTCTGCTGGCTGCCGCCTGCTTTGCCCGTAGCTCCCCGCGCTTCTACCAATGGCTGGTGGAACACCCGCGCCTGGGGCCGTGGATTCGTGACTATCTGGATGGCAACGGGATTCCGCTCAAGGGCAAGGTGTATGCCATTGGGTTGATGTGGGTGAGTATCGGGTTTTCCTGCTACCTGGTGCCGCTGATCTGGGCGCGGGGGTTCATGCTGACCAGTGCGGTGTTGGTGACGGTGTATATTTTGCGGCAGAAGACGCTGCCCAAGGCACCGCAGGACTGATGTGAAACCTGTTTGTGTGGGAGCTGGCTTGCCTGCGATAGCGGTGTGTCAGCCAGCACATCCATGCCTGATACACCGCTATCACAGGCAAACCAGCTCCTACAGTTTGATCGCTGTTTATTCAGAGGGATTAGCGCATCGGCGGCAAGCCATACGCCGCCAGGTCAAACTCCGCCAGCTTGCGAATAATCTGGTCGGCGTGGTGATACTTGCTGTCCGCCATCGCCTCATCCGGCACCGCAATCGCGGTCATGTGCGCAGCCTTGGCCGCCGTCACGCCAAACGGCGAATCCTCAAACACCAGGCAATCTTCCGGCGCTACACCCAACCGGCGTGCAGCCGTGAGGAAGATATCCGGCGCCGGCTTGGCCGCCCCCACTTCCGGATCATCCGCTGTCACGATGGTGTCGAACAGCCCAAACCACTCACGGTGCAACGTGGTCTTGTGGCCAAACGAGTTGCGCGACGAGCTGGTGCCCACCGCAATCGGAATGTTATGCGCCTTCAAGTGCCGCACCAGCGCTTCAGCGCCCGGCATGCCCAAGGCCTTGGGGAAACGCTCGCTCATCAGCGGCTCGCGGATCACCAGGAATTCTGCAGGCGTGATCGGCAGGTCCAGCGCCTTGACCACGTAGTCGGCCAGGTCCTGGGCACCGCGACCAATGATGTGCTGCTTGATCCCCCAGTCATACGTGCGGCCGTAGCGTTCGGCGATGATCTGTGTGACTTCGGTGTAGATGCCTTCTGTGTCCAGCAACAACCCGTCCATATCGAAAATCACAGCCTTGATCGGGACAGCGGTACGCGGTGCATTCATCACTACAGATCCGTGGGCAAAGAACTAAAAGGATTCAGCACAATAACGGCCTGCCTGCGCTGCAAGCAACCGTTAAAGGTCGGTATTGATAATTAATCTCAACTAACTTGCCGTCGCGGCGGTTTCGGCTCTGATCCTACGTCACCCAGGAAGCCAACAGCGCAGCCAAGTTCTTCAAGCCCGACAGCGAAGTGTTCAACACCTCCAGCGACACCGAATCCGTGCTGCCCTCGCCCGACCAGGCGCTGGAGCTGACCTACCGCTACACCGACGGTGAATATGGCGAAGTGATGCCGTCCCAGGTAATCCGCAATACCTCCGGCAGCGTGCCGCAATGGCAGCCCGGCACCATGCGCATCAACGCCTACACCGTGCGCTACACCTTCAAGCCCGAAGACAACCTGTTGATTCATTTCAGCGCCAACGCCTGGACCACCAAGGTCCAGAGCTAAGCGTTCAACGGCCTGGTGACGGTGACGCCTTTGTACGGCCATGACGACGACGCCGACCCGCTCGGTGAAACCTACCAGGACGCGTTGCGCAACCGCACCAAGGACAAGCGTTGGGGCATGGACCTGAACAACACCTCGCGCTTCGACTGCTGGCGCATCTGGAGCGATTCAAACGTTACCCGCAAAACGCCCGGGATCGTGGTGACCGCGGCGTGGCGTACTTGCGGTTTGAAATCGACAGCAACGGGAAGGTGCTGAGTGCGAGCATTGTTCGCTCGGCGGGTTTCGCGGAGTTGGACGCGGCGACGCTGGACATGATCAGCCGCGCCTCCCCCGTACCGCGCCCGCCGGAGGGCAGCAAACTGCGGTTTACGGTACCGGTGGTGTTTGCAAAATAAGTCGTCATGCAACGCAACAGTTTTAAAAGCTGCGTTTTGCAGCAGCGGTCTAGGGTTTGTAGAGACACGTAACCTGCAGCTCATCTGCTGGTTAAAATACCTCTTGCAAGACTTATAAAAGACTTATTAATCTCTGATGAACTCAATCCTTTGGACCCGTAAAGCAGTGAAGCAGTTATTGCGCTTGCATTCACAACATCAAAGGCAAGTTCGCGATGCAGTGTCTGCTCTCGAATACATGCCTGATGTCGCCAACGTCAAAACGCTGGTGAACCACAGCAAGGGTTATCGATTGCGTGCAGGCAACTATCGAGTACTTTTCGACTGGGACGGGGAAATCCATGTGATCAGCATTCAAGAGGTAAAGAAACGTGACGAACGTACCTACTGACATACAAATCATTAACGACCTCGAGGGGAACCCTGCCTTTGTGGTGATCCCTTATGAGCAATACTTGGCTCAGCAGAACCACCAGGATCTCATTCCACATGCGGTCGTCAGCCGTATCGTAGAGGGTGCCACGCCCATCCGGGCCTGGCGCGAACACCTCAACCTGACACAAGAGGAAGTAGCCAAACGCCTTGGCATTTCCCAACCGGCGTATGCCCAACAGGAGGCGGTCAACAAACCGCGTAGGGCGACACGGGAAAAGATTGCAAAGGCATTCGGCATCAACGCAGATCAGTTGGAACTATAAGACTTACTCAGGAAAATCAGCGCCCTCGGTCACGTCAGCCCACGCATCAAAATCCGTACTCAGCGCCTTCACCTTGACCCGCGCAAAGTTCAGCGCAGCCTTGCCCAGCAGCAAGCGCAATGGCGGCTGTTCAGCCTCCACCGCCTTGACGATGGCAATCGCCGCGCGCACCGGGTCCCCCGGCTGCTTGCCGCTGTAGTTGCGGACCATGTTGGCCCGAGCCACTGCCGTCTCCTTATAGTCGGCAATCCCGTGAGCCGCCTCGTTGGCCGAACGCCCGGCCCAGTCGGTGCGGAACGGACCTGGCTCGACCAGCAACACTTTGATCCCCAACGGCGCGACCTCCTGGGCCAACGCCTCGGAAAGGCCCTCGACCGCAAACTTGGTCGCGTTGTAGAAACTCAGCGACGGGAACGCCGCAATGCCGCCAACCGACGAAATGTTCACCACGGTGCCTGAACGCCGGGCGCGCATGCCTGGCAAGGCCGCGCGGGTCATGGCGCTCAAGCCCCACACGTTGATTTCGAACATGTTGCGCACATCATCCAGGTCGCTTTCTTCGAAGGAGCCGAAGTAGCCGACACCGGCGTTGTTGACCAATACGTCGATATGGCCGAAGCGCGCTTCAGCCGCTTTGACAGCCGCCTCGACCTGGGCCTGGTCGGTCACGTCCAGCTTCAGGACCAGGGCGTTATCTTCGTGGCCGGCGACGATATCCTGCACCTGTTGCGGATTACGCGCGGTCACCACGGTCGGGTAGCCGAGGCTCAAGGTGTGCAACGCCAGTTGGCGGCCGAAACCGGTGGAGCAGCCCGTGATGAACCAGACGGGTTTTGCGGTGGAAGTCGTCATAAAGGGCCAATCCTCGTGTGTGTAGGAAAAGTATGCGCGCCGCAGTTCTTGCTAAAAAGATGCATAATCCGCAAGGCCCTTTCGGAAATACCACACAATGGATACGCCCGATTTCCAGCAACTGCGCCTGTTTTTGCAGGTTGCCCGCTCGAAAAGCTTCACCCAGGCAGCCGACGCCAACAGCCTGTCGGTGTCCACCGTCAGCCATCGCGTGCGCGCCCTGGAGAAACAGCTGGGTGTGCAATTGCTCAACCGCACCACCCGCAGCGTCAGCGTGACCGAAGCCGGCGAGCAGTTGATCCAGAAGATCACGCCGCTGCTGGAAGAACTGCAAACCAGCCTGCACAGCGTAGCCGCTGCCACGGTCGACGCCGCCGGCACCTTGCGCCTGAACATTCCCTCCACTGCCAGCAGAATGGTCCTGCAACCGTTACTCCAGCGTTTCCTACGCAAATACCCGGGGATCAATCTGGAAGTGGCGGTGGACAACAGCCTGGTGGACATCGTCGCCCAGGGTTTTGACGCGGGCATCCGTTACGACCACGTGCTGGCCGAAGACATGGTGGTGGTGCCGGTGGCGACGCAGCTGCGATTCGTCATCGTGGCCACGCCGGAGTATTTGCAGGGGCGCAAGCTGCCTACTCATCCCCACGATTTGCTCGAGCATGAGTGCGTCAACTACCGCAGCGCGCAGACCGGCTCGCTGCACCGCTGGGACTTTGAAAAAGCTGGCAAGCAAATGCGGGTCACGGTAAAAGGCCGGCTGGCGACCAATGACGTGGAGTTGATGGTGCGGGGCGCGCTGGACGGGTTCGGCTTTGCCTACGTGGCGCGTTCCAGCGTCGAGCAGTATCTGCAACGCGGTGAGCTGGTGGAGGTGCTGGACGACTGGATTGCCCACAGCGCGCTGTATTTGTATTACTTCAACCGTACGAACACACCGAAGAAATTGCGGGTGTTTATCGAGTTCCTGAAGGAAGAATTCGGGACCTGATCCATTCACAAAGCGAACCCCATCATGCTCTACCGTTTTGCCGCCGACGGCCTGGTGCTGTTTCATTTGTCGTTCATTTTGTTTGTGCTGTTTGGCGGGTTGCTCGCACTTAAATGGCGGCCGGTCATGTGGCTGCACTTGCCTGCTGCCGCGTGGGGCGTTGCGGTGGAAGTGTTCCACCTGCCCTGCCCGCTGACCCGCTGGGAAAATCTGTTTCGCCATTTGGCCGGGCAGGACGGTTATGGCGGCGGGTTTATCGAGCATTACATCCTGACCCTAATCTACCCGGCCGGGCTGACGCCGCAGATCCAGCTGGGGCTGGGCGCGCTGGTGCTGTTAATCAATATCGCGGTGTATGTGCGATTGATCAGGCGCCGTTAGGCAGGCAGCCAATGCCCGCCAACGTCGCCTCGACGGCCTCATCCAAAGGCGTGTGCGGTTCGCTGCCCAATGTCTGTACCAGGAGGCGGTTATCCATGCGCACCTCGGTTTGCCACAGGTAGCGCATTTCCTGCATCTCACGGAAGGTGGTGACAAAGGGTGCGGCCAGTTTCAGCAGCCACCACGGGAAAGCACGCACAGCAGGTTGCTGGCCGGTCCTGCGTGACACCACCCGCTGAATCGCCAGGCTCATCTGCCGGCCATCGGCGTCGATATGGCCCGCCATATGAAAACGGGCAAAGGCATCCAGAGAGTCTCGGCGTGCAATCAACGCCACCATGGTGCTTGCCACGTCAGGCAGATAAGCCCACTGATGCCCCACGCCTGGCGCGCCGGGATAAGTCACGCTGGTCACCGGCTTTGCGGGCTTGACCAAGCCTTGGGAAAACCAGCTGCTGCCGGCCTTGGCACCGAAAAAGTCGCCAGCCCGCACGATCAATACCCGCGCGCCATGCTGGCTGGCCTCGCGCAAACGCTGCTCCATCTCCACCCGGATCGCGCCCTTGCGGGTACGCGGGTTCTGGGGTGAGTCCTCTTCTATCCGCGCAAATGCATCGGGACCGTAGTTGTAAACCGTGCCCGGCAAGACAATCGTCGCCCCTTCAGCGATAGCCGCCGCAATGCTGTTGTCGATCATCGGCAGCACCAGCTCCGCCCAGCGCTGATAGCCGGGCGGGTTCACCGCATGCACGATCACCGAACAGCCCTTCGCCGCCGCAACAACCTCCTCACGATTCAGCGCATCGCCTTTTATCCATATGAAATCGGCGCTCTGTTTGTGGGCCTTATCCACATCCCTCGTCAGGGCGCATACCTGCCAACCGGCGGCAAACAGCTGCCGCGCCACCTCACCACCAATCCCGCCTGTCGCGCCCAACACCAGAACCTTGTTCATGCTTTTTCCCCTGAGGGTTACTTGATGGGGCGATTCTGTTCGTCGCCGGGCTATAGAGGAATTGCCGAAGATCATCCAGACGCTATACATTTATGCATGGTATCGAATATTGGTTGGGAGCTTTACCGGTCATTCCTCGGCGTACTCAAGGAGGGATCACTGTCGGGGGCCGCACGGTTGCTCGGCATTACGCAGCCCACGGTGGGCCGGCACATCGCTGCGCTGGAGAAAGCCCTGGGTGTCGTCCTGTTCACCCGCTCCCCCAGCGGCCTGCTGCCCACGGCCGTCGCCCTCACCCTGCGCACCCACGCCGAGACCATGGAAACCACCGCCGCCGCCCTCGAACGTGCCGCTTCACCTCAAGGCCCGGAAGTGCGAGGCGTGGTGCGGGTGTCTGCCAGCGAAGTGATCGGCGTGGAAGTCCTGCCGCCGATCATCACCCGCCTGCGCCAACAGCACCCGCACCTCAAGGTCGAACTGGTACTGAGCAACCGCCTGCTGGACCTGCTGCAACTGGAAGCCGACATCGCCGTGCGAATGGTCCGACCCAGCCAGGAACAACTGCTGGCGAAACGTATCGGCGTGATCGAAGTCGGCCTGCACGCACGCAACGACTACCTGCAACAACACGGCACACCCCAGAGCCTGAACGACCTCACCGCCCACTCAGTCATCGGCTACGACCAGGAAAGCGCCTTCATCCGCAGCCTGGCCGTCAAAGGGTTCGAGCGCAACGCCTTTTCCCTCAGCAGCGACAGCGACCTTGCGCAACTGGCCCTGATCCGCGCCGGCGCCGGCATCGGTGGCTGCCAGGTCAAACTGGCCCGGCAAGACACCCGCCTGAGCCGGGTCCTGCCCGACGCATTCGCGCTGCAACTGGACACCTGGGTCACCATGCACGAAGACCTGCGCAACAGCCCGCGTTGCCGCGTCACCTTTGATGCCCTGGTGGCCGGTTTGCAGCATTACGTACAGGATTGAGACAGCTTCGCTGGTGAAGAATCAGAGTCCCTCAAACCCTTCATAGACGCCCCCATGTCCGAAGCCTTCGAAGTCCCCAGCCCCCACGAAAAACACGTCGAACACACCACCGAACATGCCCACAGGCAGGGCGACAATTTCGCCAGCCGCATTGCCGTGATGACCGCCATCATGGCCACCGTGGGCGCCATGCTCAGCTACCAGGCCGGCTCCACCGAAAGTGAAGCGGCGATGGACAAAAACAACGCCGCCATCTTCAAGACCGAAGCCGCCAACCAGTGGAACTACTACCAGGCCAAATCCAGCCGGCAGAACCTTGCGGAGCTGGCGACGCATATTCCGGGCGTTGATGCCAAGCACTACGCCGACGAGATCGAGCGTTATAAAACCCAGAAGGAAGAGGTGCGCAAACAGGCGGAAAAGCTTGAAGCGACGTCGAAGGAATGGGATGAAAAGTCAGAGCAGGCACTGCATCAGCATCACCGTTGGGCGCAGGCGATGACCGCGATTCAGATCGCGATTTCGTTGGCGGCGATTACGTTGCTGACAAGGAAGGAATGGTTGAAGCGCATGGCGTATACCGCTGGGGGCGTGAGTGTGGTGCTGGGTGGGATGGCGTGGTTGCATATTTAAGTTCCATCTCCCCATCGCTATATAGTAAAACGCATAACGCCTGACACTATAAAGCCGAGGAAAAGCCGGTGACCGCACAATCATCCAAGGAAGCTGTGGGCGTCGCCTACAGCATCGACTCAATGCGCTACGCCCAGGCCATGACCTGGCGCGCCATCGAAGCACTGTCCAAACTCATCCGCCCCGGCATGCTCGAATCCGAAGCGCGCGAACTCGGCAAAAAAGTCCTCGCCGACCTCGACATGCAACGCATCTGGCACCCGCTGCTGGTGCGCTTTGGTGCCAACACCCTCAAAACTTTCAAGGAACGCTCCGACGGCGACCCGGTTCTGGGGGAAAACGACATCTACTTCATCGACATGGGCGCCGTGTGGCAAGGGCATGAAGGGGATGCCGGGGCGACATTCAGCACCGGTAGCAATCCCGAGATAGCCGCTTGCGCGAGCGCAGCAAAAGAATTGTTTGACCGGGTTGAACAGCGCTGGAGGAACGGCAAAGTCGTCGGCCTGGAGCTGTATCGTTTTGCCGAAGAGCAAGCGAAGGAAATGGGCTGGGTGTTGAACCTGGACATCAAAGGGCACCGCGTCAGCGATTTCCCCCATGCGATTTATCGTGGCGGTGATCTTGGGGATTTTGACCAGTATCCGAATGAAGGGCTGTGGATTCTTGAGATACAAATTGCGCACCCGAGCGGAGCTTATGGTGCGTTTTACGAAGATTTGCTGGCTTAACTTTTTCAAGGAATAAAGATGGAACGCTCGACCGAATTTCCCGTGCTGTTGTTTTCCTACGGCACGTTGCAGGACAAGGCTGTGCAACTGTCCAACTTTGGCCGGGAGCTGGTGGGTCAGCAGGATGCGATGCTGGGGTACTCGAAAAGCTGGGTGGAGATTACGGATCCTGAGGTGTTGGCGGCCAGTGGCAAGACCCATCATCCGATCGTTGCTCCTAGCGGGCGCAATGAGGACAGTGTTGAGGGGATGGTGTTTCAGATCACCGAGCAGGAACTGGCGGCGGCGGATGCGTATGAGGTGTCGGACTATAAGCGGGTTTCGGTGGGGTTGGCTTCGGGGTTGACGGCTTGGGTGTATGTGCAGGCTTGAAAGCGTGCAGCTCGTCAACCGGAGTGATTTCCTACGGATCAATCGGAAGGCGCGCCCTGCCGGGCTTGTGAGGTGGGGCATATAGTTCGCAGGTCGCTCTCATAGCGACTCGGGTTTGGCGACTCGACTACAAATTGGCAGAGGCCTCCCGGCCAAGTTTGCGGGATGCCCCTACGCGCAATAAGCTGCTCGATGGTAGCTGTGCGTGGGAGACCTTCGGGTCTGCCGGTTTTCCAGTTTGTCCGGTTCGCCAACCTGCGTACAGCTGCCACCCTTTTGTTTGGTAACAAATGTGTGGCAGCTCTCCTTAAGCAAACGGAGATTCACGCATGATCCAGTACATGGCTCTCACCAGCAACGATTGCGAAACACCTGCCCTTTTTGTAGATACCACTGCGCCACTGGACATTTTGCTGGACGCTGCTGGTTATCGAATTCGTGCTGTTACTCAAGTTCTTGAAAATCTGGCACTGCGCGTGGAGATCAGCAGCGATACGGTTGTGCTTAGCGATTTTTCGCTGCTGTGTTCGATTCCTTTGCGCGATGGTTGCGATTTGCTGGATGTTATAGGGCGACGTATGGCTACGCAGTGCTCCTAAACCCATTGGCTTAATTTTCCCTGGCACAACCACCTATTCAAACCCCAGAAACCACAAAACCCCTGATTTCTCTCGAAATCAGGGGTTTTGTTTACATCGAATTTGGCGGTGAAGGAGAGATTCGAACTCTCGATACAATTTCTTGTATACACACTTTCCAGGCGTGCTCCTTAAGCCACTCGGACACTTCACCGTATCTCGTCAAACTGATTCAGTCTGTCGAGGCGCGCTAATGTAGTCGAAAGCTTTTCCGATGGCAAAGGTTTTTTTCAGAATTTTCATGCGCTTAGGCGGTTATGCCGTTCCAGCCCTCTGCGGCGCCATGCACACCACGGCGATTCTGCCATTCTCGGGCACTCGCGGCGCTTGTCTATAGTAGCTGCTGCGCCCTGCTGAAGGCCGCCTGCGGGCGGGCATGCGGGAAAAGTCTGACTGGGTAGTCAGTCATGGCGCTTTACCAGGACGGGCGCGGTGGGTAACGTCTGCCGTCTGTCCTTCTATTACAAGCATTACAAGGAATCGCGTCATGAGTGAGTTGATTGCCTACCACCTCGAAGACGGTATCGCGACCCTGACCCTGAGCAACGGCAAGGTGAATGCCATTTCGCCGGCCGTGGTCAGTGCGTTTAATCAAGCGCTGGATCAGGCCGAGAAGGATCGGGCGGTGGTGATCATCACGGGCACGCCGGGGATTTTGTCCGGGGGCTATGATTTGAAGGTGATGACCGCCGGCCCTAAAGAAGCGGTGAGCCTGGTGACGTCGGGTTCCACCCTCGCCCGCCGCCTGTTGTCGCACCCGTTCCCGGTGATCGTGGCGTGCCCCGGGCACGCAGTGGCCAAGGGTGCGTTCCTTTTGTTGTCGGCGGATTACCGGATTGGTGTAGACGGGCCGTTCAGCATTGGCCTGAATGAAGTGATGATCGGCATGACCATGCACCACGCCGGGATCGAGCTGGCACGGGATCGTCTGCGCAAGTCGGCCTTCCACCGCTCGGTGATCAATGCCGAGATGTTTAACCCGCAGGACGCATTGGGCGCCGGGTTCCTGGACAAGGTGGTCGCACCGGAAGAGTTGCAGGCCGCAGCGCTGGAGGCGGCTCGCCAACTGAAGAAGATCAATATGAACGCCCACAAGCACACCAAGCTGAAGGTGCGTAAGGCGCTGCTGGAAGCCCTGGATGACGCGATCATTCAGGATCAGGGCCACTTGGGTTAATCAAACCTGCGCCTGCTGAATCGAAGCCCGACCTTGAGTCGGGCTTTTTCTTACAAAGAATTCTGGATTGCCTACAACCGCTCTAGACAGTGTCTGTCACGTCTTGTTGAAACATGCGCTTAAACATCGCCTATCTCCTGACTCTATAGGGGCAATTGCCGAATACAGTGCACATCCGTACACTGCGCCACCTTTTGTCCCGATGGGCTGTGTCGATGCTTTTTTTGTTACGCATGTTGTTGATGGGCCTGCATTTTATGATTGCGGGCGTGCTGGGCGTGCTGCTGGGGATCTGCCGGCCGTTTAACCCGGACAACAGTCGTTACTGCGCGCGCCTGTATGCCGTGCCGGCGATGTGGCTGTTGCGCTTGCGGGTGAAGGCGGATGTCGACTCGTTGCGCAACAAGCCCAGCAGTTGCGTGATCATCGCCAACCATCAGTCCAACTATGACCTGTTTGTGTTCGGCACGGTGGTGCCCTACCGCACGGTGTGTATCGGCAAGAAGAGCCTGAAGTGGGTGCCGCTGTTCGGCCAGTTGTTCTGGCTGGCGGGCAATGTGTTGATTGACCGGGGCAACGCGCACAAGGCACGGCGTTCGATGCTGACCACCACCCACACCTTGCAGCATGCAGACACCTCGATCTGGGTATTCCCGGAAGGCACGCGCAACTTCGGCGAAACCCTGCTGCCGTTCAAGAAAGGCGCGTTCCAGATGGCTATCGCCGCGGGCGTGCCGATTGTGCAGGTGTGTGTCAGCACCTATGTGAAGCAGATGAAGCTCAACCGCTGGAACAGCGGCGATATTCTGATTCGCTCGTTGCCGCCGATTCCTACGAAGGGGCTGACGATGGATGACATGCCGCTGTTAATGCAGACTTGCCGCGAGCAAATGAAAGACTGTATTGAGGCCATGGATCGAGAACTGGAAATGGTCCCCTGTAGGAGCGAGCTTGCTCGCGAAGGACGTTAACGATTACGCGACCTTTCTGGATTAAAGCGCCGCTCTCAGGTTTTTCGCGAGCAAGCTCGCTCCTACAGAGGGCGCGTTCAGGCTAAGCTGCCCAGCAACTGTCATCCAATAAAGAAGCGATCAGCACCATGGGTAGAGTTGTTGCGGCCGCCGTCTATAGCGCCGGAAAGAAAGTCACCGATATCACCCTCGACGAAGGCGCGGCCTGGGCCGCCAAGCCCGACCACTTTGTGTGGATCGGCCTGGAAGAACCCAGCGCCCTGGAACTGGCCAACCTGCAACGCCAGTTCAACCTGCACGAACTGGCCATCGAAGACGCCCTGGAAAAACACAGCCGCCCCAAACTTGAAACCTTCGGCGACGCGCTGTTTATCGTGACCTACTCACCGGTTCGCGATAACGGCAAGCTGGAGTTTATCGAGACCCATATCTTTGCCGGCAACGGCTACATCATCACGGCCCGCAACGGCCATTCGGCGTCCTACGGCTATGTGCGCCAGCGCTGTGAGGCGCGGCCGCTGTTGCTGGAGCATGGGGAAGATTTCGTACTCTATGCGCTGCTGGATTTTGTCACCGAGAACTACCAGCCCGTGAGCGAGGCGATTCATGCCGAGGTCGATGAGTTGGAGCGCAATGTTCTGTGCAACTCCCTGAATGAACACGACATCCAAAAACTCCACGGCTTGCGCCGCGATGTGCTGCGGCTGAAGCGTTATGTGGCGCCGATGGTGGAAATCAGTCAGGAGCTGCAGAAGCTGAGTTTTCCGTTTATCGACAAGAACATGCGCCCGTACTTTCGCGACGTGCAGATTCACGTCACGCGGCAGATGGAAGACCTGACCACCCTGCGGGATATTGCCAGCCAGACCATTGAGATTGGGGTGTTGCTGGAAGCCCAGCGCCAAAGCGTGGTGCAGCGCAAGTTTGCCGCGTGGGCGGCGATTCTGGCGTTCCCGACGGCGGTGGCCGGGATTTACGGGATGAACTTCCAGAACATGCCGGAGCTGCAATGGCACTACGGCTATTTTGCGGTGCTGGGGTTTATTGCGGTGGGGTGTACGGGGTTGTGGGCCAGTTTCAAGCGTTCAGGCTGGCTGTAACACGCTCTTCAATGTGCAGAAGATCAAACTGTGGGAGCTGGCTTGCCTGCGATAGCATCACCTGGGTTTTACTGAAAAACCGAGGTGTCTGCATCGCAGGCAAGCCAGCTCCTACATTATTGTGCGTCAGGCCGCGCCGGCTTCTGGTTTGTGCGCCACAAACCGCATCATCCATTCCGCCACGGTGACGCCGTGGTGGTCTCGTTCCAGGCTGGCCACACCGTTGGTGTAAACCTTCTCCCCCAAGGTTGTCTGAAGAATCTCCAGCAACTCGCGGGAATAGTCGTGGATAAATTCCGGGTGGCCCTGGAAGCACAGCACCTGGTCTTCAATGTGGTACGCCGCAAACGGACAGAATTCGCTGGACGCGATCACGGTGGCGTTTTCCGGCAAGGTGGTGACCTGGTCCTGGTGGCTGATCAACAGCGTCAGTTCTTCCACCACCGGGCTCATCCACGGGGCCTTGGCGTTCAGTTTGTAGTCATGGATGCCCATGCCCCAACCCTTGGTCGCCCGCTCGGTCTTGCCACCCAGCAGCAACGCAAGCAGTTGGTGGCCGAAACAGATGCCGATCAGCTTGTCGCCACGGGCATGGCGGCCCAGCAGGTAGGTCTTGAGGGTCTGGATCCACGGATCGGTGCCAAAGGAGTCGGCCTTGCTGCCCGTCACCAGGTAGGCGTCGAACACTTCTTCATCCGCCGGGTATTCACCCTGCACCACGTTATAGATGACGAACTCGGCGGCAATCGGCTGCTTGGAGAACAGGCGCTTGAACATCTGCCCGTACCCTTGGTACTGATCGATCAGCCCGGGACGCAGGATATCGGTTTCCAGGATGCACACGCGTAACGACATAAAAAATACCTGACACGGCGATGGGAATAATGAACACCCCCAGAGCCTGCCTTGAAATACCCTTCCAAGGCAAGCCCCACATTTGGTCACCGAAACACTTCACCTTGTGCAGCTTTCTCCAACAACAGCGCCGGCGGCGTGAAGCGCTCGCCGTATTGCTCGGCCAGGTAACGCGCCCGGGCGATGAAGTCGTTCAGGCCGTACTGATTGATGAACTGCAGCGCCCCGCCGCTCCAGGCGGCAAAGCCGATACCGAAGATCGAGCCAACGTTGGCATCGGCCGTCGACATCAACACGCCCTCCTCCACACAGCGCACGGTTTCGATGGCCTGGATGAACAACAAACGGTCGCGCACGTCCTGTGGCGAGATCTGTTGGCCGGGCTTTTCAAAGCGGCTTTTCAGCTCCGGCCACAAGTGTTTCTGCCCGCCCGCCGGGTAATCGTAGAAACCGCCACCCGCGGCCTTGCCCGGGCGTTTGTATTCGTTGAGCAACAAATCGATCACCGCAAACGCCGGATGCTGGGGTAACGGCTTGCCCTCGGCCTGCAGGTCCTTGGCCGTCTGCTGGCGGATATGGCTCATCAGGCTGAGGGAAACTTCGTCAGAGACCGCCAGCGGTCCCACCGGCATGCCGGCCTTGCGTGCCTCGGTCTCGATCATCGGAGCGGCCACGCCTTCGCCGAGCATGGCGATGCCTTCGTTGGTGAAGGTGCCGAACACCCGCGAGGTGAAGAAGCCACGACTGTCGTTGACCACGATCGGGGTTTTCTTGATTTGCAGTACGAAATCAAAACCCCGAGCCAGGGTTTCGTCGCTGGTGCGGGCGCCCTTGATGATTTCCACCAGGGGCATCTTGTCCACCGGGCTGAAGAAGTGCAGGCCGATAAACTTGCCCTGGTCAGGCACCGCCGTGGCCAGGCCGCTGATGGGCAAGGTGGAGGTATTGGAGGCGATTACCGCGTCGGCACCCACCACGCTTTGCGCGGCAGCCGAGACCTTGGCCTTGAGCTCCCGGTCTTCGAAGACGGCTTCGATGATCAGGTCGCAGCCGGCGAGGTCGGCATCGGATTCTGTAGGGATAATCCGCGCGAGGATGGTTTCCCGCTGTTCGGCGGTCAATTGCCCACGGCTGACCTTCTTGTCCAGCAACACTGCCGAGTGGGCCTTGCCCTTCTCCGCTGCCGCCAGGTTGACGTCCTTCAGCACCACCTCAACGCCCGCCGAGGCGCTGACGTAGGCAATGCCCGCGCCCATCATCCCGGCGCCAAGCACGCCAACCTTGCGTGTCACATACGGCGCAAAGCCCTTGGGCCGCGAGCTGCCGGCGTTGATTTCATTGAGCTGGAACCAGAAGGTGCCAATCATGTTCTTCGCCACTTGCCCGGTAACCAGCTCGGTGAAGTAGCGCGTTTCGATCAGGTGCGCGGTGTCGAAATCCACCTGGGCGCCTTCCACGGCGGCGCAGAGGATTTTCTCCGGGGCCGGGAAGCAGCCATTGGTTTTGCTACGCAATACAGATGGCGCGATGGCAAGCATTTGCGCGACTTTCGGGTTGGACGGCGTACCGCCAGGGATCTGGTAACCCTTGATGTCCCAACGCTGTTTCGCGTCCGGATTGGCCAGGATCCACGCCCGGGACTTGGCCAGCAGCTCGTCACGGTCTGCCGCCAGCTCGTCAATCAATCCGGCTTGCAGCGCCTGCTGCGGCGTAATCTTTTTACCTTCCAGCAAGTAGGGCAAGGCCTTTTCCAGGCCCAGCATACGCACCATGCGCACCACGCCACCGCCGCCCGGCAAAAGCCCGAGGGTGACTTCCGGCAGGCCGATCTGTACCGACTTGTGGTCCAGCGCCACGCGGTGCTGGCACGCCAGGCAAATCTCCCAACCTCCGCCCAACGCCGCGCCGTTAATGGCGGCCACTACCGGCTTGCCGAGGGTTTCCAGGGTGCGCAACTGCGCCTTCAACAGCAACACGCTGTCGTAGAAAGCCTTGGCGTGGGGCTTGTCGACCTTGATCAATTCATTGAGGTCGCCGCCGGCGAAGAAGGTCTTTTTCGCCGAGGTGATGATTACCCCGGCAATCGAGTCCTTCTCGGCTTCCAGACGGGCGACCGTGGCCGCCATGGCCTCGCGGTACACCCCGTTCATGGTGTTGGCGCTCTGGCCGGGCATGTCGATGGTCAGCACCACAATCTGGTCCTGGCCTTTTTCGTAACGAATGGCATCGGTCATGACTGATTCCTTAGGCTCAGAGGCGTTCGATGATGGTGGCGATACCCATGCCACCGCCGACACACAAGGTGGCCAGGCCATAACGCTGCTGGCGCACCTCCAGTTCGTCGAGCAGGGTGCCGAGAATCGCGCAGCCCGTGGCGCCCAGCGGGTGGCCCATGGCGATGGAGCCGCCGTTGACGTTGACCCGGGTGGCGTCGATGCCCATGTCCTTGATGAACTTGAGCACCACCGAGGCAAACGCTTCGTTGACCTCGAACAGGTCGATGTCTTCCACCCGCAGGCCCGCCTTGGCCAGGGCCTTGCGGGTTGCCGGCGCCGGGCCGGTGAGCATGATGGTGGGGTCGGTGCTGGTGACCGCCGTAGCGACGATCCGCGCTCGGGGTTGCAGGCCCAGCTCGCGGCCCTTCGCTTCAGAGCCAATCAACATCAGCGCCGCGCCGTCGACGATCCCGGAACTGTTGCCCGGTGTGTGCACATGATTGATACGTTCGACATGGCTGTAGACCCGCAAGGCCGTGGCATCGAAACCCATCTGGCCCATCATTTCGAAGCTGGGTTTGAGTTTGCCCAGGCCTTCGAGGGTGGAATCGGCGCGGATGAACTCGTCCTGGTCCAGCAGCACGATGCCGTTCTGGTCCTGCACCGCGATCAGCGACTTGTTGAAGGAGCCGTCTGATCTTGCCCGCGCCGCTTTCTGTTGTGAGTGCAGGGCGAACGCATCGACGTCCTGGCGGGTGAAGCCTTCCAGCGTGGCGATGAGGTCGGCGCCGATGCCCTGCGGCGTGAAGTGGCTGTGCATATTGGTTTGCGGGTCGAGCACCCAGGCGCCGCCGTCGCTGCCCATGGGCACGCGGGACATGGACTCGACACCGCCGACCACCACCAGGTCTTCAAACCCTGAACGCACTTTCATCGCGCCGAGGTTCACCGCCTCCAGACCCGAGGCGCAAAAGCGGTTGATCTGCACACCGGCGACGCTGACGTCCCAGTCCGCCACCAGGGCAGCGGTCTTGGCGATGTCGGCGCCCTGGTCGCCAACCGGTGTGACGCAGCCGAGGACGATGTCATCCACTTGCCGCGTATCCAGGCCGGTGCGCTGTTGCAGCGCCGTCAGCAACCCGGCCACCAGGTTTACCGGCTTGACGCTGTGCAAGGCGCCATCCGCCTTGCCTTTGCCACGGGGCGTGCGTATCGCATCAAAGATCAAAGCTTGGGTCATGACGTCCTCGAATCACTGGGCAACGAATCGTGCCCTTACCTTAGGCGCCGGGGCGCCGGATTCAATGACCGAACCGCTCATTGACCTTGACGTGCGCGCTCAGACGAACGGTAGGAGGCTACGAGAATCGGCTGATTAATCGTTTTAGCTGTCTAGCCGTAGGGCTGGCGTCTGGCTGGCAATTGGCCTCATGCCTTTTTAATAAGACTCCGCTAGGTCATGAGACGAAATGGATCTAAGCCATGCAGAACGGGGGCTCTAAGGTTGAATCTGTAGGAGAAGTAAAAGGTTGCTGCCGGGTTTTGCTGGAGCACCTGTAAGAACTGTAAGAAAAGAGTCATGTAGCACCGTCATAGTTAAATCGACCGGCACGCATTTGACGCTCAGGAATAACAACAAAAGGCAGTCAGCCATGTTCAAGCATTCGAAAGTTCGTCAGGCGGGACTTATTCTCTTCGCCACTACCCTGATTCTGATCTTGCCCAACCTGACCAAGGTTATTGGGTGATCTCTTCCACTCCACATTCTGCGCAGACACAGCGCCAGGATCGCAGCCTTTGGCAGCACCTTTCGGGATATTGCGTATAGCGATCCCGTCAGGGGCTGCCGTTTTGCGCGCCGATTTCAGGTTGTTTTGCGGTATCTTAAACCCGTATCGCCACTCCAGAACGGGCCCTTCCTTGAAACAGATCATCGTCCTCCTGACCCTCCTGCTGGCTCTGCCGGCGCACGCCGCGCAATTGACCATCGAACTGGATCACGCCAGCAAAACCTGGGAAACAGCCGAGCTGCTCAAGCGCCCGGACGTGCAGACGGTGCAGATCGTTGATGACGTTTCCTACAAGCGCAACATGACGTATCGCGCGGTGCCGCTGGCAGCGCTGTTACCGGGCATCCAGCCGGAAAACCATCTGCAGGCGGTGGCCCTCGACGGATTTGCTGCTGAATTGACGGCGGCGCCGCTGTTGTCAAAAAGCGGCGCGCGGGCGTGGTTGGCAGTGGAGGATCCGGCGCATCCGTGGCCGCCGCTCGCAGATGGCAAACCCGGCGCCGGGCCGTTTTACCTGGTGTGGACGGACCCGCAGGCCGGAAATATCAGCCCTGAGCAATGGCCGTTTCAGATCTCCGGGATCAAGCAATTGAAGACGGTTGCGGAGCGTTTTCCGGCGTTGCTGCCGGACCCGAAACTGGCGCCGAATGATCCGGTGAATCAAGGATTCGCGCTGTTCCAAAAGAACTGCCTGGCGTGTCATCGCCTGAACGGCGCGGGCGATGCGCAGGTGGGGCCGGACCTGAATATTCCTTACAACCCCACCGAATATTTTTCCGGTGATTTCCTCAAGCGCTACATCCGCGACCCGCAAAGCATGCGCCACTGGCCGCAGGCGAAGATGCCGGCGTTTGCTGCCAGCGTGCTGCCGGATGCGGACCTGGACCTGTTGGTGGGGTATTTGAAGCATATGGCAGGCAGAAAGCAGCCTTAAGGCTCGGGTAAACCTGTGGCGAGGGAGCTTGCTCCCGCTGGGCTGCGCAGCAGCCCCCAATCAGACAATCACATTTCTCCAGATAGAACTCGGGGGCAGGTTTTGGGGCCGCTTCGCAGCCCAGCGGGAGCAAGCTCCCTCGCCACAAAAAGCTTTCCTGGCACAGAGAGCTTTCCTGCTGCAGAAAGCGCTCTCTCTCCCGGAATCCTACTGCTGCTGCACCGAAATCACCGGTGTCGGCGCCACAAATACCTTGGCATGCATCTGCTCATGCCCGCCCCCACGGCGCATGCCCCGCACCGGGCAAGCGTCGAGGTAATCCAGGCCCACCGCCAGCTTCAAATGCCGCTCCGGCCGGGCCAGTTGGTTGGTCACGTCAAAGCTGTACCAGGCGTCATCCAGCCAGGCTTCGGCCCAGGCGTGGCTGGCCAGGTGCTCGCAGTCTTCACTGTACAAGTACCCCGACACATACCGCGCCGGAATCCCCAGGCTGCGGGCGCAGGCCAGGAAGGCGTGGGTGTGGTCCTGGCAGACCCCGGCGCGCCCGGCAAATGCCTTGGCCGCACAGGTGTCGACTTCGGTGGAGCCCGGCGAATAGGTCATGTACTGGTTCAGCGCGTGCATCAGGTCGATCAGCGCGCTGCGGTCGCGGCGTTGATGGCAGTGCTTTTCGGCAAAGCTGCGCAGGGCGTCGTCCGGCTCGGTCAAGCGGGTACAGCGCAGGAACGGGAAGGCCGACTGGCTTTCATGCTCGGCCTCGCGCAATTCGTCGATGTCCACCTGGCCACGGGCGCCGATGATGATGGCTTCGTGGGGCTCGTCCAGGGTCAGCACATGCAGGATGTTGCCGAACGGGTCGAGTTGCGCCCGCACCGGCCGGGGCAGGTCCAGCTGCCAGCTGAGGACATGCTGGCGCTCGCTGTCGTGGGGCGTGAGGCGCAGGTACTGGATGCTGGCGCGCACCTGGTCTTCGTAGTGGTAGGTGGTTTCGTGGCTGATGGAAAGTCTCATGCCGCCTCCAGGTAGGAACTGTAAATAGCATCACCCAGCTCGCGCACGAGGGGGATGAAGTCGGTCAGCCAAGCGTGCAGGCCTTCCTCGAGAATTTCGTCGATGGCGGTATAGCGCAGGCGCGCGTCCATCTCGGCTGCCAGGCGCTGAGCCGGGCGACCGTTGATGCCGGGCAGGCTGGCGAGGATCTGGTCGATCTCTTCACTGCAGGCCCGCAGCGAACGCGGCACATCTGCGCGCAGCAGCAACAGCTCGGCGACTTGCCGGGCGCCGGGGGCGTCGCGGTAGATCTCGGTATAGGCCTCGAACGACGACAACGCCCGCAGCAACGCACTCCACTGATAGTAGGCGTGGGCCGTACCATCGGTGACCGCTTCGGCCTGGTCGCCGGCCATTTCGTAGCGGGCATCCAGCAGGCGCAGGGTGTTGTCGGCGCGCTCGATAAAGGTACCCAGGCGAATGAAGCGAAAGGCGTCGTTGCGCATGATGGTGCCGTAGGTGGCACCGCGGAACAGGTGGGAACGTTCCTTGACCCATTCACAGAAGCGGCTCATGCCATAGCGGCTCAGGCCTTGCTGGGCGATGTCGCGAATTTCCAGCCAGGTGGCGTTGATGTTTTCCCACATGTCGGCGGTGATTCGCCCACGCACCGCATGGGCGCTGGCGCGGGCCGCACCCAGGCAGCTATAGATGCTTGCCGGGTTCGCCGCATCCAGGGCGAAGAAGTGCAGCAGGCGCTCGGCGTGCAGTTCACCGTGGCGCTCGCGGTAATCGTCGAGGGTGCCGGTGATCAGCAACGGCATCGCCAGTTCATGCAGGCCATCACCGCGCCCGTCCTGGGGCATCAGCGACAGCGAATAACTGACATCGAGCATGCGCGCGAGGTTTTCCGCGCGCTCCAGATAGCGCGACATCCAATACAAATCCGAGGCAGTTCTACTCAACATATTTCAATCCTCGACCACCCAGGTGTCTTTGGTGCCGCCGCCCTGGGACGAGTTGACCACCAGCGAACCTTCCCGCAGCGCCACACGAGTCAGGCCACCGGGGACTACGCGAGTTTCCTTGCCTTGCAACACGAACGGGCGCAGGTCGATATGCCGCGGGGCGATGCCGTTTTCGACAAAGGTCGGACACGTCGACAGGCACAGGGTTGGCTGCGCGATGTAGGCGTGGGGCTTGGCCTTGATGCGTGCGCGGAAGGCTTCGATTTCTGCCGCCGTGGCTGCCGGGCCCACCAACATGCCGTAACCACCGGAGCCTTGGGTTTCCTTCACCACCAGTTCCGGAAGGTTGGCCAGCACGTGGGACAGTTCGCTGGGATTACGACACTGGAACGTCGGAACGTTCTTCAGGATCGGCTCTTCATCCAGGTAAAAACGGATCATCTCGGTGACGAAGGGGTACACCGATTTGTCATCCGCCACCCCGGTGCCGATGGCATTGGCCAGTACCACATTGCCCGAACGATACGCCGCCAGCAGGCCGGGCACGCCGAGCATGGAGTCCGGGTTGAAGGCCAGTGGGTCGAGGAATGCGTCGTCGAGGCGACGGTAGATCACGTCCACCGCCTTGGGGCCGTCGGTGGTGCGCATGAACACACGGTCATCGCGCACGAACAGGTCGGCGCCTTCCACCAGTTCCACGCCCATTTCACGGGCCAGGAACGCATGTTCGAAGAACGCACTGTTGAAACGCCCAGGCGTCAGTACCACCACACTGGGGTTATCCAGCGGGCTGGAGCTTTTCAGGGTGTCGAGCAACAGGTTGGGGTAGTGATCGATCGGCGCGATGCGCTGGGCGGCAAACAGTTCGGGGAACAGGCGCATCATCATCTTGCGGTCTTCGAGCATGTAGCTGACACCGCTGGGGGTGCGCAGGTTGTCTTCGAGGACGTAGTAAGTGCCGTCGCCATCGCGTACGAGATCGACGCCGGAGATGTGGGAATAGATATCGCGGTGCAGGTCCAGGCCCTGCATCGCCAACTGATATTGCTCGTTGGCCAGCACTTGCTCGGCGGGGATGATCCCGGCCTTGATGATGCGTTGTTCGTGATACAGGTCGGCGAGGAACATGTTCAGCGCCTTGACTCGCTGGATACAGCCGCGCTCGACAATCCGCCATTCACTGGCCGGGATGCTGCGGGGGATCGTGTCGAAGGGAATCAGGCGCTCGGTGCCTTGCTCGTCGCCATACAGGGTGAAGGTGATGCCGGCCCGGTGAAACAGCAAATCGGCTTCGCGCCGGCGCTGGGCCAGCAGTTCAGGGGGCGTCTCGGCCAACCAGCGGGCAAATTCGCGGTAATGGGGGCGCACCTGCCCTGCCCCGTCGTACATCTCATCGTAATAAGTGCGGATCATGCCGTACTCCTTGTCACCCGGACGCAAGAACCATCGCAAGGCCCGTGCCAGCGGCATAAACACTTAAGTATCAATCAGTTGGATATAGGCTCAGCGCTCACCGCACCGTCCCGGTGCAGCAAATACCCGCTGTCATGGGCGGCGCCTCATTGCAATGCAGGCCATGACTATCAACAGCATAGTCAGAGTTGATTTCACTGCCCGGCAAACCCTGGGGATAATCGCGCTCATCAGCTGAACAGGACACCTCCTACAGCTAAATCTTTTTCTCAAGGGGTAACGTGATACGGGATGTACCGATCGGTTCCCCTTCTGCCCGATCTTCCCTTTGGCCACCCTGCTCGGGTGGCTTTTTTTTGTGCAGGATTTTTCCCGCGCCAGAAACAAAAACGGCCGACCCAAAGGTCAGCCGATACGCTGTGTTGTTGTTCATGCCGCTACATGGGTAACCCACGCACCTCCTGTTTCACGCCCCATCCCTCGATGATTCCGCCCAAGGGCTCGACCACCGCCTCAAAGTCCTGCTCGAAGTCTCCTATGCCGTCGTAGGTGGCGAACATGATTTTGCTCAGTTCCAGGTACCAGGCGCCGTCATCCCGCGCGCTGACCTGGGCATTCAGCGATTCCCCACGAAACCGACCCGCAGCCCGGCGCGCACGTTCCTCATCCGGGAAAATGGCGTAGAACTCGATGGGGTGGAAACGCGAGAAGTCAAAGCCGCCCTCTTTCATGCGGCGCAACACGTTGGTGCTGATGTCTTCTTGATAGGCTGTGCTCATGAAACGTCCTCCTCAAACCGATGGATAGACTTTCCGTGCTTCCCAAGGCCCGCGCTGCAAGGGCGCGGGTGTTACGGCAATGAAGTCGCCGCCGGGAGACAAGCATGTAGCTGACAAGACCAGACCTTAGCGATTCATTCGCTGATCTCCATTGCAGAGTAGCGCGAAGCTATCAGCTCCACCAGAGGCTGTTTAAACACGTACAGGAAATGTTCAGGCGGCGGGAGAAATGTCGAGGATTTGAATACTGTTCTGGTCTTTCAGACTTTTTACCGTGGGCTCGGCCGTGCGGCCTTCCAGGTCGTTGAGGTCCAGTTCGGCAGCCACTGGCAGCAACTTCGCCCGGATCATATGGGCAGCCTCTTCAAGGCTTGGCTTTTCGCCGCAGACGAACTGCTCTACGGACTTCACGCCATGATCATCAACGAAGGTAATTTTCCACGTTTGCATCAGTGCCTCCTCGATAAAACCCATGGGTGGGCTTACATCTATCTGGACCTTGGGGGCTCGAAGATCGTTCCACTCAAGGCAGGAGGCACCTGATCAGCTGTTGTTATTTCTCAGCGTGTTCTTTCAGGGCTTTCAAGGTGTTGAACGGGGCGTCCACCACAAACTTGTTGGCCAGCCACGACGGCACGCTGCCACCTGGCTCGGTGTGCACCTGGTAGGTGACTTCGGTCAGGTTGTCGCCCTTGGGCACCAGTTTCCAGTAACCGTCCACCTGGGCCACGCGCACATAGCCTTTGACTTCCGGCTGGTAGGTCGGCACTTCCAACAGCTTGCGGGTCACGCTGCCGTCGGCGGCCTTGGTGGTGGTGATTTCCAGGATCGAGTCACGATCGGTCACCGGGAACGGTGCCTTGAACTGGGTGTAGGTCCAGCTCTTGTCGCCTTCCTGCTTGAGGAGTTTCTGCGACTTGCATTCGTGGATCCAGGAACAGGCCCCCGCCACGTCTTCCTGCAATGCCTGGATCTTGGCCAGCGGTGCCTTGATGGTGGTCACACCGCGATAAGCCTTGTACTTGGAGCCGGCGATTTCGCTCAAGGAGACTTTGATACCGTCCTCATCCTTGGCCGTCTGCCAGTCTTCAGCGTGTGCAGCAGCAGCAAACAAAACGGTAAAACCGCACAACACCGCAACTCGTTTCAGTGAACCCATGGTCTTATTCCTTATTGTTGAAGTTCAGTACTTTGAACAGCCCACTAAGCCGCCGTCATCTGTTCCCACCAGCCGATCAACCTGATCGCTTCTTCCTGGCTGTTGCCACAGACCTCGATATCCGCCTGGAACGAACTGCACACCGCCGGCCGCTCAGGCTGGCCAAACAACTGGCACAGTTGTTCGACCGACAGATGCAGGCAGCGTTCGCCCGCAGGTTTGCCAGCCGGCATTCCCGGTAATGGAGAGCTGATGGATGGGGCAATGCAGCAAGCGCCACAGCCTTCACGGCATTTCATGACGAACAGATCCTCGACAACTCAGTGTTGATGGCCACGTAAGACTACGCCCTTAAACAGACGTTTTAAATTGGCTTAACAGGGGTTTTTAACCGAAAACAAAAGTGACTGACCAGTCTGCGACAGAAGGTCAGGAGTACGCGTCACGTTTACTCGTCGGGTTTATTGCTTGAACTGGAAATCCAGTGCCGCGCCTTCCACTTCGCGCCGTTCTTCGTTGCGCAGTTGCAGCTGCATTTCATTGCTGAGCAGGCGCCCGTTGATCTGGAACGCGCTGTTGTCAGTGGGCTTTTCGGCAAACATCGGCGGCAGCAGCGGCACATTCTTCGGCTGCGGCATGGTGCCGAGGGGTTGCAGGTGGCGAACCATGTTCGACGGCAGGCTCAAATCCAGCTCTGCTGGCGGCAGCTGAGTCTTGGCGACTTCGTGGGCCGATTTGGATTTGCTGGCGATAGGCGCACGCTTTTTAGCCGGTGCGGCTTTCTTTGCCGGTGCTTTCTTGGCCACCGGCGCCTTCTTTGCGGGAGCCACTTTTTTCGCCGGCGCCTTTTGCTGAGTGCTGGCAGCAGGCGCTGTTTCACTGGCGGGAGCCGCCACGACGGCACCAGCGTTACACAGGCTTAACACGCAGATCAGCAGTGCAGCAGGAAAGGTATAAGTCATATCGCCAGCAGCATTAACGGCAGAAGGCCATATGCTCGCCTGTTGGGGCCAGCATGACAAGCATGCTAAATAGCCAGCTACCTTTTATGTCCCCTTTCCACGCCTCAAAAACCGGCCGCAGTCTCCTGACACAACTGGCTCGCCAGCATGCCGAGGGTCATCAATGCGCGCTCGGCCTCGCGGTTCCACGGCGTGCCGCAGTTCAAGCGAATACAGTGGTTGAACTGTTCCGTATTACTGAAGATCAGCCCCGGTGCAATGCTGATGCCCTGCTGCAAGGCGCGTACGTGCAGTTCCTGGGTATTGACCCGCCCAGGCAAACTGACCCACAGGATAAAACCGCCGGTCGGACGGGTCATCTGGGTGCCTTCGGGGAAGTACTGCTGTACCGCGAGCTGGAAAGCGCTGAGGTTCTTGCGGTATTCCTGGCGGATATAGCGCAAATGCCGGTCGTAGCCGCCGTTTTCCAGGTACGCAGCGGTGCCCATCTGGGTCACGCTGCAGGCAGAATGGGTGCTGAACATTTGCAGGCGCTGGATTTCCTGCTGGTACTTGCCGGCGATCATCCAGCCGATGCGGATGCCCGGTGACAAGGTCTTGGAGAAGCTGGAGCAGTAGATGACCCGGTCCAGGCGGTCGTAGGCTTTCAGGGCCTTGGTGCGGCCCAGCTCGAACATCAGCTCGCCATAGATGTCGTCTTCAACCACCTGGATATCGAAATCCGACGCCAGGCGCAGTAACTGTTTCTGCCGCTCTTCGGGCATGGTGCCGCCCAGGGGATTGCTCAGGCGCGTGGTCAGCACCAGGGCCTTGATCGACCATTGGTTGGCCGCCAGTTGCAGGGCTTCCAGACTCATGCCGGTGGCCGGGTCGCTGGGGATTTCAATGACCTTGAGGCCCAGCAGATCCGCCAGTTGCAGCAGGCCGTAATACGTCGGCGATTCGGCGGCGATCAGGTCGCCGGGCCGCGTCAGCACCCGCAACGACATCTGCAACGCATCCACGCATCCGTGGGTGATCACCACTTCGGACGGGTCGACCACTACGCCGGCATCCCGCATACGGATCGCCACTTGGCGCCGCAGCGGCTCAAAGCCGGGGCTGAACATGTAGCTGAACGCCCGCGGGCTCTGAAAGCGCGTGACCTTGGCCAGTTGCTGATGCAGCGCACGCACGGGCAAGTAGTCAACGCTGGGCACGGCGGCACCCAGCGGGAACACGCCTTCGCGACGGGACTCCACCAACACCTGTTGAATGATGCTGCTGCGGGTGACCAACCCTGGACGCTCGACCCGTGCGATGTCCGGCGTGGGCGCGGTAAGCGCCGGCGTCTGGTGCACGTAGTACCCGGACTGCGGCCGCGCGCGAATCAAACCCTGGTCTTCCAGGTTCGCGTAGGCCTGCAACACGGTGGCGTGGCTGACGTTGAGCTGGGAGCTCATTTTGCGCACCGAAGGCACGCGCTCGCCCGGTTGATACACACCGCGGCGGATATCTTCAGCCAGTTGCTGGGCGATACGTTGGTAAAGCAACAGATTGGTCATGACGCAGCACTCGATTTCACGGGTATTTTATTTTTGTGTGAAACATACCGGCACAGTTTAGAAGTGTACGGGGACAGTTGCCACAATAGTCGAGCACGGGCGGCAGTGATAGAAAAAACTGTAAGGGTGGTGAACTGAATTGCGGGCACAAAAAACCCGATCATTGATCGGGCTTTTTGAAACGCCATCTCTCGTACACCACAAAACTCTTGTAGGAGCTGTCGAGCTTTAGCGAGGCTGCGAAGGGATCGCCACGGTGTACCTGGAAGACCGCGCCGCCTGCATCGCGGGCAAGCCCGGCTCCCACAGGGATCAGTGTGCAGCCTGAGCATCTGGTTCAGCGGGCTGCGCCCAGCTGGCCTTTCTCGTCGGAGAACACAATCTCTACCCGGCGGTTCTGCGCCCGGCCCCGCTCTGAAGCGTTGGCTTCAACCGGGTACTGGTCGCCGTAGCCTTCTACCTGGATGCGGCTTTCATCGATGCCCAGGTCATTCAGCACGTCCGCCACCGCCTGAGCGCGGTCCCGGGACAGTTTGAGGTTTTCCGGCCCGCCACCGGTATTGTCGGTGTAACCCTCGATACGCACCCGGCGCTTGGGGTTCAATTGCAGGAACTGTACGACCTTGAGCACCGTGCGGTTGGCCGAGTTTTGCAGCTCTGCCTCGCCCGTGTCGAACAGCACGTCGCCCAGGGTCATCACCAACCCACGATCGGTTTGCACGGTGGTCAGGCTGGCGATCTGTGCCTCAAGCCATTTGCCCTGTTGCTGCACGCTGCTCAGCTTGGCTTCCCGCAGGGCCAGTTGCAGACGCTGGCGTTCCAGCTCCAGCTTGACCCCGCGCTCCTGGTTGAGCGCCTGCTCGGTGTGTTCCCGGGCAATCGCGCTATAGCGCTGGCTCAGGTAGGCGTAATGCGCCACATCGGCGCCGCTGCCCCAGAAGCTGGAGAAACGCTCGGCGCGGGCCAGGGATTCACCGGCGCGGATCACGTCCTTGGGCGCGATACGCAGCACATTCGAATCTTCCTTGACCTTCTGGAAGTCACCGCTCGCCTGTTGCAAGGCGAGGTTACTGTCGGGATGCGTCGCGCAACCGCCAAGCACACTGCCCAGCAACGCCACACAACTCAACCCTCGGATCAGCGAGCTCATTGGGCATCTCCCAACTGCAGTTGCTTGCGCAGGCGGGTGATACGGGTGTTGAGCACGTTCAGTTGCTCCTGGCTTTTGCGGGTCAGCACCCGGGCTTCTGCCAGGCGGGCGTCCAGCTCGGCTTCTTCAGCCTGCATGCGGGCGTCCTTGTAGGATTGATCGGCCATGTCGGCCTGGGCCTGGGTGAACTTGTCTTCAGCCAGTTTCAGCTCGGGCGAGTCAGCAGCGACAGCGCCCACGGCGTTGGCTTGTTCCAGCGCTTGCTGGGTCAGGCGCATTTGTTCATTCGGCGCAGGATCGGCTGCACATCCCGCCAGAGCTACAACGGCGAGGGCCGCGAAAAGAGGTCGAATAGTCACTGAAAATCCCTACTTTGTTGGGGTGCCGACGGGTTGCTGCAACTGCGCTTTCCAGCGCGCAAGATTGCTCTGCAGCGCGGTTTCCGCCAGACCGGACGCGGGCAATTCTGTCATCTTTTTGGCGAGCTGTCCGCGCAACCACGGATCGTTGCAGGCGGAGTTGTGGGAAATCGCCAGGTACAGGCCCGGCTGGTCGATGGGCACTTCGCGCGCCATCAGGTCGTTGCTCATGCCCAACGTCTGGGCCATGGCCATGCCGGAATAACGTCCGGCGAGCACGTAGTCCACTTCCCCCAGCAGCAGTTTCTGGAACGCCGGGGTCAGGCTGGGCAGGCGTTGCAGGCTTAGTTGCTCACCGGCGAAAGTTTCGAAGTCACGGCTCAGGCGCGCCCGTTCCGACACCGCGCCCTTGTAGCCATGCAGGTCGCTGGCCTGGTTGTAGGCCAGGGCCGAATCCTTGCGGGTCCAGACCAGGTAATCGGTTTGCACCAGCGCCGGGTGGATGTAGTCGAGGGCGTCCAGGGCGTCGAGGGTCAACGGCGCATCGGCGAGGATGTCCATGCGCCCGCTGCGCACTTCCTCCAGCGCCAGGGAGCGTTTGCCGCCGTACAGCAGGTCGATTTTCACGCCGATGTCCTTGGCCACTTGCTGCAATATGTCCGCGGTGGCGCCGATCAGGTGCGTGGGGTCCTGGGGATCGCGCCACAGATAAGGCGGTGCGTCCGGGCTGCCGGTGATCACCAGGCGATCACATTTGCCGGCGGCCTGCGACACTGTTGGCAGCAGCGACAGTCCCAGTAGCAGGGCCCAGAGGCGCAATTCCATGGCGTGGTTCTCCGTCAGTTATTTGTAGGAGCGAGCTTGCTCGCGAAGGTCGTTAACGATAACGCGGGGTGCCTGGCTTAACGCGGCGCTCTCAGGTTTTTCGCGAGCAAGCTCGCTCCTACAGAAAGTCGTGGTTGGGGCAAAAAAAAGCCCGGTCAAAAGACCGGGCTCTTTATAAGTGAAGCGGCTGGATTAGACCAGCTTCTCCAACTCGGGTACGGCTTCGAACAAGTCCGCCACCAGGCCGTAATCAGCCACCTGGAAGATCGGCGCTTCTTCGTCCTTGTTGATCGCAACGATCACTTTGGAGTCCTTCATACCGGCCAAATGCTGGATCGCGCCGGAGATACCGACCGCGATGTACAGCTGTGGCGCGACGATCTTGCCGGTCTGGCCGACCTGCATGTCGTTCGGTACAAAACCTGCGTCGACGGCAGCGCGGGAAGCGCCGACCGCAGCGCCCAGCTTGTCGGCCAGGGCGTACAGGTGCTTGAAGTTGTCGCCGTTCTGCATGCCGCGACCGCCGGAAACGACGATCTTGGCAGCGGTCAATTCCGGACGATCGGACTTGGCCAGTTCTTCGCCAACGAAGCTGGAAGTGCCAGCGTCGTGGGCAGCAGCCACAGCTTCAACCGCAGCCGAACCACCTTCAGCAGCAACCGGGTCGAAACCGGTGGCACGCACGGTGATGACTTTTACCGAAGCAGTGGACTGCACGGTAGCGATGGCGTTACCGGCGTAGATCGGACGCTTGAAGGTGTCGGCGCTTTCGACCGAAACGATCTCGGAGATCTGGTCAACGTCCAGCTGCGCAGCAACGCGCGGCAGGATGTTTTTGCCGTTGGAAGTGGCGGCAGCCAGGATGTGGCTGTAGCCAGCGCCCAGCTCTGCAACCAGCGGGGCAACGTTTTCCGGCAACTGGTGAGCGTAGGCCGCGTTGTCGGCAACCAGTACTTTGCTCACGCCAGCGATTTTTGCAGCAGCTTCAGCCACGGCGCCAACGTTCTGGCCGGCGACCAGGACGTGGACATCACCACCGATTTTGGCGGCAGCGGCCACGGTGTTCAGGGTGGCCGGGGCCACAACCTTGTTGTCGTGTTCTGCGATTACCAAGATAGTCATGATTAGATTACCTTCGCTTCGTTTTTCAGTTTCTCGACCAGTTCAGCCACCGACTTGACCTTGATGCCCGCGCTGCGTGCAGCCGGCGCTTCGACTTTTACGGTCTTGTTGGTGGAGGCGGTGGAAACGCCCAAAGCATCCGGAGTCAGCACTTCGAGAGGCTTCTTCTTGGCTTTCATGATGTTTGGCAGGGACGCATAACGCGGCTCGTTCAAACGCAGGTCGGTGGTGACGATGGCTGGCAGTTTCAGGGAAACTGTCTGCGCGCCGCCGTCGATTTCGCGGGTCACGGCAACCTTGTCGCCGCTCACTTCGACTTTCGAGGCGAAGGTGCCCTGGCCGTAACCGGTCAGTGCAGCCAGCATCTGGCCAGTCTGGTTGTTGTCGCTGTCGATGGCTTGTTTGCCGAGGATCACCAGCGATGGCTGTTCCTTGTCGACAACAGCTTTCAACAACTTGGCAACGGCCAGGGAAGTCAGCTCTTCAGCGGATTCGACGAGGATGGCGCGATCGGCACCCAGCGCCAGGGCGGTACGCAACTGCTCTTGAGCAGTGGTCGGACCGATGGAAACGACGACGATTTCAGTCGCAACGCCTTTCTCTTTCAGGCGTACGGCTTCTTCCACGGCGATTTCGCAGAAAGGGTTCATCGACATCTTGACGTTAGCGAGGTCGACGCCGGAATTGTCCGCCTTGACGCGAACTTTCACGTTGTAATCGACAACGCGTTTGACAGCTACAAGAACCTTCATGGATTCCTCGTTACTCTCCGGTGAAAAGAAAGTCGCCTAGGCGAACCTGGCGGTTGATGCTCATCGGCACACAAGGGCACCTCCAAAAACTTCGGCGGATGACCTTGCTCACGGGAAGTGATGACCGTTCGTCAGTGGTGACCAAGAAGTCATTCTTTATCGCAGCGTGTAAACTGCGCGCCATCGTTTGGGCGCGCGTCACCTGTCTTGCTTTTGGACGTGCTCTTGAAACCTGCAGTCTGCCTACGGTAAGCGCAAAACCGACCGTATATTGACCGGAACGCCTATTCTGGTCAATACGGCAAAATAGCCAGTCATAAGCCGCGCCTCTTTGATTTACCTAGCCTGCGGGCAATTCAAACAAACGTTTGTATTGGACGCTGAGAGTGGTGTAGATATAATGCGCCACCTAGAGAGAAAGGTGGGTCGTCCCCTGCCCCTTGCATGAGATTTCTGCAGGCATTGTGGGACGAATCACCGAACCTCCACCCATTAGAAAAAAAGCCGTTGAGCCTTGAGTAGGAGATAGCCTGTGGAACGCGAATACATGGAATTCGACGTGGTCATCGTCGGCGCTGGCCCGGCAGGCCTGTCTGCCGCCTGCCGATTGAAGCAGAAGGCCGCCGAAGCCGGTAAGGAAATCAGCGTCTGCGTGGTCGAAAAAGGCTCCGAAGTCGGCGCTCACATCCTGTCCGGTGCCGTGTTTGAACCCCGCGCCCTGAACGAATTGTTCCCGGACTGGAAAGAACTCGGTGCGCCGCTCAACACTCCTGTTGTGCGTGATGACATCTATGTACTGCGCTCCAGCGAAGCTTCCACCAAGGTGCCAGACTTCTTTGTGCCCAAGACCATGCACAACGAAGGCAACTACATTATCTCCCTGGGCAACCTGTGCCGCTGGCTCGCCCAGCAGGCCGAGAACCTGGGCGTGGAAGTCTACCCGGGCTTCGCCGCCCAGGAAGCGCTGTTCGACGAGAACGGCGTGGTGCGCGGGATCATCACCGGCGACCTCGGTGTCGACCGTGAAGGTCATCCAAAAGAAGGCGTCTACACCCCGGGCATGGAACTGCGTGGCAAGTACACGCTGTTTGCCGAAGGTTGCCGCGGGCACATCGGCAAGCAACTGATCCAGCGTTTCAACCTGGACAGCGACGCCGACGCCCAGCACTACGGCATCGGCCTGAAGGAAATCTGGGAAATCGACCCGGCCAAGCACCAACCGGGCCTGGTGGTACACACCGCCGGCTGGCCGCTGGATATCATGAGCGCCGAAAACACCGGTGGTTCGTTCCTCTATCACCTGGAAAACAACCAGGTGGTCGTCGGTTTGATCGTCGACCTGTCCTACAGCAACACCTTCCTGTCGCCGTTCGACGAGTTCCAGCGCCTCAAGCATCACCCGGTGCTGGCCCAGTACCTGGAAGGCGGCAAGCGCATCAGCTACGGCGCCCGCGCCATCTGCAAAGGCGGCCTGAACTCGCTGCCGAAAATGGTCTTCAAGGGCGGCGCGCTGATCGGTTGCGACCTGGGCACCCTGAACTTCGCCAAGATCAAGGGCAGCCACACCGCCATGAAGTCCGGCATGCTCGCCGCTGACGCCGTGGCCGACCGCCTGTTCGCCGAATCCGAAGGCGGCGACGAACTGACCGCTTACGTCGACAGCTTCAAGAACAGCTGGCTGTACGAAGAACTGTTCGCCAGCCGCAACTTCGGCCCGGCGATGCACAAGTTCGGCCCGATCATCGGTGCCGGCTTCAACTGGTTCGACCAGAACATCCTCGGCGGCAAAATGCCGTTCACCCTGCACGACACCAAGCCGGACTACGCCTGCCTGAAGCTGGCCAAGGACAGCAAGAAAATCGACTACCCCAAACCCGACGGCAAGCTGAGCTTCGACAAGCTGAGCTCGGTGTTCATCTCCGGTACCAACCACGAAGAAGAACAGCCGTGCCACCTGAAGCTGAAAGACCCGAGCATCCCGATCGGCACCAACCTGCCGCTCTACGATGAACCGGCGCAGCGCTACTGCCCGGCCGGCGTGTATGAAGTGATCACCAAGGAAGACGGCGAGCAGCGCTTCCAGATCAACGCCCAGAACTGCGTGCACTGCAAGACCTGTGACATCAAGGACCCTTCGCAGAACATCACCTGGGTGACACCGGAAGGCGCGGGCGGGCCGACTTATCCGAATATGTAAATCCGCTGCTTGAACAGAAGGCTCCCAAATGGGGGCCTTTTTTGTAGCCCATTGTTCGTAGCAGCTGTCGAGCCCCGGCGAGGCTGCGTCGGGCGCGCCACTGATCTGGAACCGAGTCGCGGCTGACGCAGCCTCGCTAAGGCTCGACAGCTGCTACGGGAATCAACAAGAGTTACGCCGCCCGCTCATCCCCGGGGCTGCGCTCGAAGTAGCGCTTGTATTCCCGGCTGAACTGCGACGTGCTCTGATACCCCACGCTGTGTGCCGCCTGCGCCACGCCCATGCCTTCCACCAGCAGCAACTGCTGGGCCTTGAGCAACCGCAACCGCTTGAGGTACTGCACCGGCGACAACAGCGTGCAGCGCTTGAAGTGCTCATGAAAAGTCGAAGCACTCATGTGCGCATAACCCGCCAGCGTCTCGATATTCAGCGGCTCGGCGTAATGCGCATGCAGGTGGTTCAACGACGTCGCCACCCGGGAAAACTGCCCCTGCTGCTCCACCAGCGCCCGCAGCACATCCGCCTGTGGCCCGCGCAACGCGGTGAACAACAATTCCCGCACCCGCGCCGGGCCCATGATCCGACTCTCCAGCGGATCGTGCAGGCACTGCAACAGCCGTTCGACACAGCCACGCATCGCGTCATCCAGCACCACCGAACTCATCGACTCCAACGTCTGCGCCGCCGGCGGTGGCCCACTCTGGATGCCCATCGCCATCACCAATTCGCCGAGCACCACCCGGTCAATCCCCACCGTCACGCCCAAGAGCGGCGCATTGGGCATGGCAAAGGTCTCGCATTCGAACGGCACCGGCATCGCCTGGATCAGGTAATGCCCGGCGCCATATTCCAGGGTACGCGGGCCCAGGTAGGCGACCTTGCTGCCCTGGGCCACGATCATCAGGCTCGGCTCATAAATCTGCGGGCCGCGCGCCACGTCGCAACTGGCGCGCAATACCTGCACGCCGGGCAGGTTCGTGGGCGAGAAACCATCGCGGGGCGTCAACGGTTCGATCAGGGCAACCAACGCGGCATTGGCGTCGACATGGCGGGTCAACAGCATGGCAAAAACTTCGCGGAAAAGGGGATGTGACCATCATCGCAGGTCTGGCGCCACAGTGATCCAATCCGGGGGCACTCCCGGACGAATAGGCATGAGACTCGGAGCAATCGCCATGGCCGCCCCCAGGCACGGCGCGGAGAATGCGCCACCTCACCTGTCACTGCTCCTGCGAGGTTTCTGCATGTACACCGCTATCGGTTACGCCGCTCAATCGGCCACCACTCCCCTCGCCCCCATGTCCTTCGAACGCCGCAGCCCGCGCGCCGATGACGTGGCGATCGAAATCCTCTACTGCGGCGTCTGCCACTCCGATATCCACCAGGCCCGCAACGAATGGGGCATCGCCGTGTACCCGCTGATGCCGGGCCACGAGATCGTCGGCAAAGTCACCGCCGTCGGCGCCAATGTCACCGCGCATAAAATCGGCGACCTGGTGGGCGTTGGCTGCATGGTCGACTCCTGCCGTCACTGCGACGCCTGCCACGCGGACCTCGAACAATACTGCCTCGAAGGCCCGACCATGACCTACGCCACCCCGGACCGGGTCGATGGCAGCAACACCATGGGCGGCTACTCCGACAGCATCGTGGTCAGCGAGCACTTCGTGGTGAAGATCCCGGCCAAGCTCGACCTGGCCAGCGCCGCGCCGATCCTTTGCGCCGGCATCACCACCTACTCGCCGCTCAAGCACTACGGCGTGAAGGCCGGCGACAAAGTTGGGGTGCTGGGCATGGGCGGCCTGGGCCACATGGGCATCAAGTTCGCCAAGGCCATGGGCGCGGAAGTGACGCTGTTCACCCGCTCCGCGAGCAAGGCTGAAGAAGGCCGTCGCCAGGGCGCCGATCACGTGATCGTGTCCACCGACGAGGCCCAGATGAAAGCCGCTGCCGGGCACTTCGATTTCCTGCTGGACACCATTCCGGTGCAGCACGACTTGAACCCGTACCTCGACGTGCTGCGCTTTGACGGCGTGCATATCCTGGTGGGTTTGATCGAGCCGGTAGACCCGCCCGTCAACGCCGCCAAGCTGGTGCTGGGCCGCAAGGTACTGGCCGGTTCGTTGATCGGTGGCATTGCCGAAACCCAGGAAGTCCTGGATTTCTGCGCCGAGCACGGCATCACCTGCGACATCGAAATGCTCGACATCCGCCAGATCAACGAAGCCTACACCCGCATGATTGCCGGTGATGTGAAGTACCGCTTCGTGATCGACATGGCGACCTTGAAGGCCTGACAAACCGCCCCCGCCGCCGCCCCCGCCCCGTAGCAGCTGTCGAGCCTTGGCGAGGCTGCGTTCGCGGTGTACCTGATACACCGCAGACGCAGCCTCGCCAAGGCTCGACAGCTGCTACGGGGGGGGGAAGATCAGGCCTTCGCGCCCAACTCCGCTGACAGCCGCGCTGCGACCTGTTTGATCACAGGGATCAGCTCGGCCATTTTTTCCAGTGGCATGTAGGGCACGGTACTGGCGATGCTGATGCCGGCGACGATTCGCCGGCTGGCATCGCGCACCGGTGCCGCGACACAACGGATCGACGGTTCGTTGTCTTCCAGGTCGAACGCATAACCGCCCGCCACGTATTCCTGCATGCGTTGTTCAAACTGTGCCCAGGATTGCTCGGGGTGCTGCGGCCACTGCAGGTTCTTGCCGCCCGTGGGCAGGCTGACCTGATACAGGCGCTGCCACTCTTCCACGCTGTCATCCAACAGCAACGCCTTGCCGATCCCGGTGCGCGCCAGCGGCATGCGATGGCCTACCCGCGAGCGCATCTCCGGGCCGTTGCGGCCTGGGTTCTTGTGCAGGTACAGCACGTCGTCGTATTCGCGAATGGCCAGGTGGATGGTGTCGCCGGTCAACGCCGACAACTCGTCCAGATACGGCACCGCGAGGCTTACCAAAGGCAACTCTTCACGGGCCTGGAAACCCAGCTCGATCAGTTTGGGGCCCAGCAGGTAGCCAACTTGCGGCACCACGCGCAGGTAGCGTTCTTCCACCAGGCAACTGGCCAGGCGGTGGGTGGTGCTGCGGGTGGTGCCGATGCGCTTGGCAATCTCCTTGAGATCCCGCGCGCCAGCCGCCACGGCCTGCACCACACCCAGGCCACGCAGCAGGGTCTGGGTGCCGGTGGGCGCGGCTTCTTTGACGGGAGTTTGGGCGTTTTCCTGCATATCGGGCCTATTGGGAAGTACGAAAACGGCGAGCATTATGGTCGGTCGCGACTGTTGTGGCGAGGGAGCTTGCTCCCGCTGGGGCGCGAAGCGGCCCTGAAACAGGCGACCGCGTTTTGCCTGGATGGGTGAGGTGTTTGGTATTGGGGCTGCTACGCAGCCCAGCGGGAGCAAGCTCCCTCGCCACAGCAAGCTCCCTCGCCACAGCAAGCTTTATCACTCCCGAAGTCAGCGCTGTTTCATGCGGTCGATAATGACCGCCAGCAACAGGATCGACCCACGAATCACGTATTGGTAGAAGGTGTCGATGTTCTTCAGGTTCATCGCGTTCTCGATGATCGCCAGAATCAGCACCCCGGCAATCACATGCCGGATCATCCCGATCCCGCCGCTCAACGACACTCCGCCCAGTACGCACGCCGAAATCACCGTCAGCTCGAACCCCTGGCCAATCATCGGCTGCCCCGAGGTCATGCGCGACGCCAGGATCACCCCGGCCAACGCTCCAATCACCCCGTGCACGGCGAAGATGATGATCTTGGTGCGGTCAACATTCACCCCGGCCAACAGCGCGGCTTCCTGGTTGCCGCCAATGGCCATGGTGTTGCGCCCGTAGGTGGTGTAGTTCAGCAGCCAGCCAAAAAACACAAAGCACAACACAGTGATGATGATCGGCACCGGCACGCCAAACAGCTGGCCGTTGCCGAAGACGAAGAAGCCTTCGTCCATCACGCCCACCGCCTTGCCGTTGGAAAAGATGTACGCCAGACCGCGCACGATCTGCATGGTCGCCAGCGTCGCAATCAAAGCGTTGATCCGCAGCTTGGCGATCACGATGCCGTTGATCAACCCCACCACCAGGCCCATGGCCAACGCCGCCGACACGCCGAAGAACACGCTGTCGGTGTCGCGGATCACGATCCCCGCCACCACGCCCGAACAGGCGATCACCGAGCCCACCGACAAGTCGAAGTGCCCCGATGCCAGGCAAAACAGCATGGTGCAGGCCGCAATGCCGACGGTGGAAATCGCCAGCCCGAGGCCGCGCATGTTCAGCGGCGAAAGGAAATTGTCGATGAAAATGGCGCTGAGCACAAAGATGCTCAAGGCCGCCAGCAGCATGACCCAATCATCGAGAAACTTGCGCTGGTTGAAGCCCGGCCAGAAGCCTTTCGCGGTTTTTGCCTGTGACATACCTACCTCTCGTATTCTTCAGTCCCGCGTACGCGGAAGAGCCAGTTGCAGCAGCCGTGCTTCGTCCGCTTGGTCGCGGGTCAATTCGCCTGTCAGGGCGCCTTCGCTCATCACCAGGATGCGGTCGGAAATGCCCATCACTTCCATCAGGTCGCTGGACACTACGATCACCGCAATGCCACTGGCCGCCAGGTTGTGGATGATCTGGTAGATCTCCGACTTGGCACCGATATCGATGCCGCGCGTCGGTTCGTCCAGCAGCAAGACTTTCATCGGCATCGACAACCAACGACCCAGAATCGCCTTCTGCTGGTTGCCGCCCGACAGGAACAGAATCGGTTGGTCGGCAGACGGCGTGCGCACGTTCAGCGCGCTGATCTGCCGCTGGGCGTTGGCACGCTCCCAGCCGCCCTGGATCAGCCACCCGAAGCGGGCATGGTCACGGCGCGCACTGATGTTGATGTTCTCCGCGACACTGGCGCGGGGCACGATGCCTTCCTTCTTGCGGTCTTCAGGGCACAGCAGCACACCCGCTGCAATCGCATCCCGCGGCGACTTGAACGTCTGCGCTTCACCATGCAACACCAGCGCGCCTTGGGTACTGCGGGACAGCCCGGCCAGCAGGCGCAACAGCTCCGTGCGCCCTGCCCCGACCAGGCCGAACAGCCCAAGGATCTCGCCCTTGTTCACCTGCAGGCTCACCGGTTCCTGCAACCCCGGCCCGAGCAAACCTTCCACCCGCAGCGCTTCGCCGAAGTGCTCGCGAGGCCGGTAGTTGTAGATGTCCTGGATGTCGCGCCCGACCATGCAGTTGACCAACTGGTCGACGTTCAACTGCGCCATGTCTTCGAACGTGCGCACAAAGCGCCCGTCCTTGAACACCGTCACCGCATCGCAAATCCGGAACACTTCTTCCATGCGGTGCGACACGTAGAGAATCACCCGGCCTTCATCCCGCAGCCTTGCGATGATCACCATCAGCCGCTCGATCTCACGGGCCGAGAGGCTGCTGGTGGGTTCGTCGAAGGCAATCACATGGGCATTGCGCGACATGGCCTTGGCGATTTCCACCAGTTGCCGCTGGCCGAGGGACAGGCTGCCCAGGCGCATGTTCGGATCGATTTCATCCGCCAGGCCCTTGAGCAGTTCCCGTGCCTTGCGCACCATCGCGCCGCGATTGACCACGCCAAAGCGCGATGGCATATGCCCCAGCAGCAGGTTCTCGGCGACGGTCATTTCCGGCACCAGTTGCAGCTCCTGGTGAATCACCGCGATGCCGCTGGCGATGCTGTCGGCCGCCGATTTGAAACTCACGCTGCGCTCGCCCAACTGCAAACTGCCGCTGTTGGGCGGATAAAAACCGCCGAGGATTTTCAGCAAGGTCGACTTGCCCGCGCCGTTCTCGCCCATCAGCGCATGCACCGAATGGGGCCGCGCTTCAAAGCTGATCTGCGCCAGGGCTTTCACCCCGGGAAACTCCTTGCCGATGCCGTTAAACCGCAGGGCTTCGCTGTTCATTTCCACAGACCAATCTTGCTCAACTCTTCCTTGAAGTTGGCGCGGGTGATCAGGGTGACGTTATCCAGTGCGGTGAACTTGGCCGGCTCCGTACCCTTGGTGACCCACTCGTACATCGCCGTGGCGGTTTTATAGCCGGAGGCGTCGGGGCTGAGCAGCATCGAGCCGTAGAAACCGGTGTCGGATTTTTTCAGCTCTTCGATAGCGTCAGTGCCGTTGATGCCCACGCCGATCACATTCGGCGCCTTGAAGCCGGCGCTTTCGGTGGCGCGCACGCCGCCCAGTACGGTGCTGTCGTTCATGCCGCCGATCAGCAGGTTTTTCGCGCCGCTGGGCAGTTTCACCAGGGCCGAGTTGGTGGAGTCCATGGCGCCCGGCACGTCGAGGGTTTTCTGTGCGGTGAACAGGATATGGTCGACCGGCAGGCCGGCGGCCTTGAGGCCCTCTACCGAACCGTCGGTGCGTTTCTTGCCGGTTTCCAGTTCGTCAAAGGTATTGATGACGGCGTAGGTGTCCTTCCAGTCCCAGTTGCGATGCTTGGCTTCGGTGGCCATGGCTTCGCCTTGTTTCTGGCCGATCTTGTAGGCGTCCAGGCCGACGTAAGGCACGTCTTCCATGGGCTTGCCCTTGGCGTCGACGAAGCGGTCGTCCACCGCCAGCACTTTCAGGTTATTGAGCTTGGCCTTGGCCATGATTGCCGGGCCGAGGGACACGTCCGGCGGGCAGATCACAAAGCCCTTGGCGCCGTTGGCGGCCAGGGTGTCGATGGCGGAAAGGGTTTTCTCACCGTCGGGCACGGCGATCTTGATCACGGTGAAACCATGGTCCTTGCCGGCTTTTTCAGCGAAGGCCCATTCGGTCTGGAACCAGGGTTCTTCGGCTTGCTTGACCAGGAAGCCGATCTTCACTTCTTCGGCAGAAGCCAGGCCGCTGAGTGCCATCGTGAGTGCCAGGGTGCCTAGTGTCTTCTTGAACATGAACCACCTCTTCTTGTTATTTGGAAAAGTTTTAATCGTGGTACATCACCGACCGCCCGCCATCGATCATCAGGCAGGTGGCATTGATAAAGGGCGCCTCGTCGGTCGCCAGAAACAGGGCCGTCATTGCCACTTCAATCGGCTGGCCGATGCGTTTGGGCGGGTGCAAATCGAAGGCGCGCTGACGCTCGGCGTGGGGGTCGGCAAAGCCGTTCCAGTAATCGACGTTGAGTTGGGTTTCGATATAGCCCGGCGCGATGGCATTCACGCGGATGCCCTTGGGCGCGTATTCGATGCCGAGTGCGCGGGTCAGGCCGAGCAGGCCGTGCTTGGCCACCGGGTACGGGAAGCAGCCGGGAATGATGTGGCTGGAATGGGTGGAGGCGATGTTGATGATGTTGCCGATGCCCTGCTCGATCATGTGCGGCAACACGGTGCGGCAGCCGTACCAGGCGCCGTCGAGGTCGATGGCGAAGCAGCGGCGCCAGTCTTCGTCGGTCATTTCCAGCGGGTCGCGGAACACGTTGACGCCGGCGCAGTTGACCAGCACATCGACACGGCCAAAACGTTCGATGGCCACGTCCACCAGGGCACGCCATTGATCCTTGGAGGTGATGTCGACGGGTTGCGCGTAGATCTCGGCGCCGCGTTCGCGCCAATGGGCGGCGACTTGCTCGACCTTTTCAGCCTGGATATCACCGATCACCAGCCGCGCCTGCTGCGCCTGGAAGCAAGCCACGATGGCCTCGCCAATGCCTTGTGCAGCGCCGGTGATGACCACGACCTTGTTCTTCAGTCGCTCGCCGTAAGTCGGCTCGGGCACCGGGGGTAACGACAACGGTTGTGCCTGCATCGCTTCACCTGTTTTGTTTTTGGTAGTGAGTGCTGATGCAGAAGACTATAAACCCAGAAACCCGAATATCTCAATATATAAATTATCATCCCATATAGTGAACAAAATCATAAAAAAACGGCCACGAAGGCCGGTTTGTTTTCTGTAGGAGCGAGCTTGCTCGCGAAGGGCGTTAACGCGCGGACAATCTGAAACCCCGCGGCGCTCTTTGGTTCTTCGCGAGCAAGCTTGCTCCTACAGGGCGCTAGCCCTGCGCGAAATCCCTGAGGGCGTCGCCTTCCATGCGGTAGCGCACCCACTCTTCCTGGGGCTGGGCACCGATGGATTTGTAGAACGCGATGGCCGGTTCGTTCCAGTCCAGCACACTCCACTCGAAACGCCCACAGCCGTTGTCGCAGGCGATTTTCGCCAGGTGGCGCAGCAATTTCTTGCCCGCCCCGCCGCCGCGTTGTTCGGGGTTGATGTACAGGTCTTCAAGGTACAGGCAGTTGCTGCCGAGCCACGTGGAGTAGCTGAAAAAGAACACCGCAAAGCCGATCGGCAAACCATCCCGCAGGCAGATCAGGCCATGGGCGGTGGCGCCTTCGCTGAACAGGCTGCGCTCGATGTCCACCACGCTGGCAATCACTTCGTGACGGGCTTTCTCGTAGTCGGCCAGCTCGGTGATGAAGGTCAGGATCTGCGCAGCATCGCTGGGCACGGCGGGGCGAATCTCGATGGTCATGGACTGGCCTTGTCAGGGAAAAGAGCACACATACTAAGGCGGTTTAATGACCGATTGCAGTGCAATTTGCTTCGCGGCTAACCTGCAGGCTATCGACCATTGAGAATCCCCATGCCCTTCACGCCACTGACCGACCTCGCCGCGACTTTATTGCCCCACGCCCTCGAGCCTTCGGAAGACGGCGCCCACGACCTGTCCCACTTGCAGCGGGTGTGGCACAACGTGCGCTCGATCCAGACCGAGGAAGGCGGCGAACTTGAAGTGCTGCTGGCGGCGGTGCTGCTGCATGACTGCGTGGCGGTGGAGAAGAATTCGCCGTCGCGGTCCAAGGCATCGAAACTGGCGGCGGACAAGGCCGGTGAAATTTTGCAGGGGCTGGGATGGCAGCCCGAGACGATTGCTGCGGTGACCCACGCCATCGAGACTCACAGCTTTTCGGCGGGCCTGACGCCGCTGACCCTTGAGGCGAAGATTGTGCAGGACGCCGACCGTTTGGATTCCCTCGGCATGATCGGCGTGGCCCGCACGTTTTACATCGCCGGGCGCATGGGCAGCGGGCTGTATGACCCGGCAGACCCAACGGCACGGCACCGCGAGTACGACGACAAGCGCTTTTGCCTCGACCATTTCCAGACCAAGCTTCTGCATCTGGCGGACGGATTTCAGACGCCGACCGGGCAACGCCTGGCGCTGATCCGGCATGAGCGGCTGAAGGGATTCATGGACCTGTTCATCGAAGAAATCGGCACGCCATACTCCGCTGCGAGCTAATGCAAGAACCGCTAACCACAGAACAAACCCTCGGGCTGTGCATGGTAAAAAGTTGGCCATAAATCCAACAGACGCAAGGCCTCTTCATGCACTCCTCCCCTGCGGTTGGCGGGAAACTGTTCGCCCTTTTCTGCCTCGCCAGTTACCTGCTTTCCTTGTCATATGGTTCGACATTCTTGCTGTCGCTGCTGATCCATGCCCGTGGCGGCAACGAACACGACGCCGGCAGCGTGATCTCCATGGCGATGCTCAGCACCTTTGTAGCGGTGCTGGTTTCCGGCCATCTGGCGGACATGCTGGGGGCTGCCCGCTCGATCGCCCTCCTCGGCATATTGCTGGTGGTGGCGTGCCTGGGCTTTGCATTGGCGCCGGGGTTTGGCGAAGGGCTGATGTTTTTTGGCTTGTCGCTGGGCTTGGGCTGGGGCGTGTTCTACACACTGGGGCCGATCATCGTGGCGATGCTGGTGGAGCCGGCGCAACGGGCCAAGTATTTCGCCCTGCTGTCGGGCAGCATGATGACCGGGATCGGCTCCGGGCCGCTGCTGGGGCGGGCGGCCAGTGCCCTGGATTTCTCGCTGACGGCGGCGTTCCACATCGCAGCGCTGGCGAGCCTGGTGGGTGTGGTGATTTTCTGGCGGCTGGGTGCGGCACTCAGTCAGCACACTGCGCCGGTGTCCAAGATTTCGTGGTCGGCCACGCGCAAGGTGCTGTCGTCCAGGGCGGTGTTCGCGATCATCATGGTGGGCCTCGGCGGTTGTGTGTTTGGCGGGCTGTCGAGTTTCCAGACCAGCTACGCGGCGCTGCACGGGCTGGACTATTCGCTGTTCTTCCTGGGCTTCATGAGCGCGGCGATTACCAGCCGCCTGCTGATCGCCAGCATCGTGGTCAGGCGTGATCCGTATTGGGCGGCGTGTGTGTTGTCCGGGTTGATGCTGGTGTCGATTTTCCTGTTCGGGTTCAAGGTCAGTGGCAACTTCAGCTACCTGCTGGCGGCGGTCACCCTGGGCGTGGGTTATGGCCTGACGTATTCGGTGATCAACGGGTTGGCGGCCAACGAGGCACCTGCCGGCACTACGTCCCAGGCGTTGCTGTTGTTCAGCCTGGCGTACTTTATCGGGGTGTTCGGTTTCCCGTTGCTGGCGGGCAAGGTCATCGTCGAATACGGCATGTCGACCCTGTTGATGAGCGTGATGGCCGTGGCGTCGCTCAACTGGTTGATCACGGTGGCGCGCTTGATCTGGCGTCGAATCGCATCACACAAAATCTTACAAGCGACCTAAGACCGTTCGTCGGTATCGAGGCACGAATCGCAAACAGGGGCGGACCAATATCAGGTAAGGACATTAATCATATGGAGACACCATCATGACGACTTCCAAATTTGCCGCCCTCGCCCTCACCGGTTTGCTGTCTGCGGTTTCGCTGAGCAGCTTTGCCGCCTCCACAGGTTCCAGCACTGGCCCGACAGACCCGGTCGGCAGCCCGCCCAACCCGGCCACCCAGGAGTCGAAGGACTCGATGGGCACCGGCATGGACACCAACGGCGGCGCCATCATCGACAACAGCAAAGACCCGCACACCCAAGGTAACGATACCAATCGCAACAGCGGTGCGGTGCCTAACGGCAAAATGGGCCCGGGCGCCACTTCACCATCGATCAACAAAGGTGATGACTCAAACATCCCCGGCGCGCCAAAACAGCCAGCGCCTTAACGCGCAGCAAAGACGAACACCCAACCATTTCCCAGTGAAGAGGTATGCATGAACGTCGATCACAATCTCGAAAAAGAAGTCCTCACCCGCCTGCTCCACGCCCATCCCAGTGGGCTGGGCAAGGAAGTGCTGGACAACTACCGAGGTGAAAAAGTGGTGGCCAGCGCCCTGGCCACCTTGCAGGACCGCGGGTGGATCAAGGAAGGCCATGTGACCTGCAACGATGCCGGGGAACACGCGCTGAACCTGCCGATCAAGCTCACTGCGTCCGGCGTGGAAGCGGCCCGCAAGCTGGAAAGCGAAGCAGGCCAATAGCGGTGTCAGCGGTGAGCGGCGACCAATAGCATCATCGGCCGTTCCAGTTCTTCGGCCAGTGCCGGGCGGGCCTTCAGGTCCGCCTCGCTCGGGCCCCACTCGTCGACATGGCTCAAGGTAAAACCCGCCTCGATCAACAACGTCAGCAACGTGCCCAAGGTGCGATGTTGCTTGATCACGCCATCCGCCAACCAGTTGGTCACCCGTGGTCCTTCCAGCTGGTAACTGTCCACCGGCCAGCTCTTGCGCCCTTGCTCATCAATCAGCCAACCCGGTTGCCGGGGCGCCATGAAGATCGGGTGCTCGATGGAAAACACCAACCGCCCGCCCGGCACCAGCGTTTGATGGATACGCGCGAACAGGCCTTTGAGATCGACGATGTAATGGAAGGCCAGCGAGCTGTAGGCCAGGTCGAAAGTGGCGGTGGGAAGCTCAAGTTGCTCAAGGTCGGCAATGGCGTAAGTGATGCCCGAAGAGGACGTCATCTCCTTCGCCCGAGCCAGCATCTTGTGGGACACGTCCAGCCCCAACACCTGCTCGGCGCCCTGCTCCCGGGCCCAGCGACTGAACCAACCGTAGCCGCAACCCAGGTCCACCACGTTCAGCCCCGACATCGGCGGCAGCATGGCCTGCAACGCCGGCCACTCCGGGGCGCCGGCGAGGCCTTCCACCGAGCGGCCCATCTTGCTGTAGCCCTCGAAGAAAACCTCGGTGTCGTAGATGTTCTGGGTCATGGCGTCGCTCCGTGCTCAATGCCGGCTATTCTGCCGAATCAGCCCGCACTCAACAACGCGTCCACTTCCGCCGTGCCCGGTGAGGTGGCCGGGCCCCAGCGCGTGACCGCCAGTGCTGCCGCCGCATTCGCGCGACGTGCCGCAGCCGCCGGTGCCAGGCCGTTGGCCAGGCCCGCGATAAACACCCCGGCATGGGCATCGCCCGCACCGTTGCTGTCCACTGCCTTGACCTTGAAACCCGGCACATGCTCGGCCTGGCCGTGACGGCTGACCCAGCAGCCATTCGGCCCGTCGCGCACCACCAGCAAGGTCTCGGCGGGCAGATGCCCGTTGAGCTTGAGCAAGGCGCCGGCCAGATCGCTGGCGCCGGTAAACGCCAAGGCTTCCGGACCGTTGCTGGTCCAGATATCGATGCGCGGCAACAGGGCGACCATCAAGGCCGAGTCCGGCGCCTTCACCAATGGGCCCGGGTCGAACACTACTGTGATCGCCCTCGGCAACGCCAACAGCCAGTCGAGCAACGCCTTGGCCTTGCCCTCCAGCAGCAGGCTGTAACCACTGACGTACACATAGTCGTCGGCACGGGGCACGGCATTGGCCAGGTCTTGCGCCAGCAAGTCGCCTTCGGCGCCGATATGGGAAATGAAGGTGCGCTCGGTGGTGGCTTCGGTCAGGGACACGCACAGGCCGGTGTCCTTGTCGTCGCTGGCGGCCAGGGCCATTTCAATGCCCTCGGCCTGCATCGCCGCGCGCGCCAGGTCGCCGAAGCGACCGGTGCCATGGCGGCCCAGATAGACCACCGGCAAGCCGTTGCGCCGGGCGGCGGCCATCACGTTGAAGCCGCCGCCAGCTTCGAAGCTGGCGGAATTGGCCAATACATCGCCGCCAGTGGCGGGCAACGTGTCGAGGGACATGACCAGGTCGACGATGACCTGGCCGCTGTGCAGCAATCTAGACATTAGCGCTCTCTACCAAAGCCGGGCGACGATCAGCCGCGCCACCCAGTACCGCATAAATCCCGCCGGCCACCAGGAAGGTGACGATCCAGCCCAGGCCGTTGTGGCCCAGCCACGAATCGGACAGCGGTCCGGCGAACCAGATGTTCTCGGCCGTGGTGCCGATGGTGGTGAAGCTGAAGCCCAAAACAATCGCGATGGCCCAGGCGCCAAATGCACGCCACTCAACCCCGCCGCGATACCAGTAGGCGCTGCTTGGCGTCACGTCCAGCAGGTCTTTGGGGCTGTAGTAGTGGCGATGAATCAGGTCGACCACGAAGATCCCGACCCAAGCGGTGATCGGCACGGCCAGCAACGAGATGAAGGTGATGAACGGGCCGTAGAAGCTGTCAGCGATCAGCATGAAGTAGATCGAACCGGCGAAGATTGCGACAATGTCGACGATCACCGCGTGCACACGCTTGACCTTCAAGCCGAGGGTCAAGGTGGTGAGGCCTGCCGAGTACACCGACAGGTTATTCGACAGCAGCAGCCCGCCAAACGCGGTGATCAGGTACGGCACCGCCATCCAGGTCGGCAGCATGTCGCGGATCGCGATGATCGGGTCAGTGGCCGACGCCAGGTCGTTGTTGCCCACGGACAACAGGCCGCCGAGGGTGATCAACAGCACCAGCGGAATCCCCGCACCAAAGGCCGCCGACGCCACCAGGCGCACGGCCTTGACGCTGCGATGCTGGTAGCGCGACATATCCGCGCCGGCGTTGGCCCAGCCGATACCGGTACCGGCGGCCATGGTGCCGACGCCGATGATCATCGCGCTCAACGGTGCAGGCGTGGCGTTGAACACCGCGCTCCAGTCGATGGTGGCGCAAAGGAAACCGCCCACCAGGATATTCAGCGCGCCGAACACGTAGGTGGCCCACTTCTGGATCACCAGCAAGGTGGCGTGGCCCAGGCCGGATACGGCGAGGGTCAGCAGCACGAAGATGCCGATGAACAGCAGGGTCAGTACCGGCGCGCTTTTGGCCGCAACCGGCGAGTTGAACAGGATCGAGCACAACGACAGCAGCACGAACGCGGCGGTGGTGGTGTTGACGGTTTCCCAGCCGAGGCGCGACATCAGCGACACCAGAGTCGGCCCGATATTGCCGCGTACGCCGAAGATCGCCCGGGACAGGGTCAGGCTCGGGGCACGGCCACGACGGCCGGCGATGGAGATGATGCCGACCACCGCAAATGAACCGGCAGCGCCGAGGACCGCAACGATGATCGCCTGCCAGATTGCCAGGCCGCGAAACGCCACGAGGGTTGCGCCCAAGGGCAAGCCGAGGATGCTGATGTTGGCCGCAAACCAGACCCAGAACAGTTGCAGCGGATGGCCGTTGCACTCGCCTTCCGGGACCGGCTCGATGCCGCGTGTTTCCAATTGCCCGGCGCTTTGGCCGGAAGAGGACGTACTCATGGTGGGGTGCTCCTGATGCCTGTTTTTTTGTGGTTGTGGCAGGTTGGCAAGTTGAATCTTTGTTCCGGTCTTCCTGACTCGGTGCGATCAATGTGGGAGCTGGCTTGCCTGCGATAGCGTGGTGTCAGTCGATGATTCATCAACTGATCGACCGCTATCGCAGGCAAGCCAGCTCCGACATTTTTTGATCTGCGGTGCTCAGCGCAGATCGAGCAGCCCCTGGACCAGCGGCTCCAGGTCCAGGCCATTGACGCGTTTGACCTGTTCGATCATCGCCTCCGGCCAGCACTGCATCCCCAGGCACGCACCGAGCATCGCGCCGAGAATCGCGGCGATGGTGTCGGTGTCGCCGCCAAGGCTGGCGGCCATGCACAGGGCTTCGAAGGCGTTCACTTCACCCACCGCGACCTGCTGCGCGAGGGCAAACGACACCACCACCGATTCCTGGGACGCCACGGAGGTGCCGATCAATTCGTAGAGCAGGTCGGTAAACAGGGCCTTGTCGCCGCTGTCGACGCTCAAGGTCCGGGCCCAACTGATGCGCGTGGCGATACGCCCACCGGCAATCCAGTGGCCGTGGTTTTCCGCTTGCTGGGCGATCTGGGTGCCGATGTTCAGCGCCTCGCCCAGGTCGACACCGTTGATCCCGGCAGACACCACCGCCGCCACCGCTGCAGCACTGGAGATGCCCAGGTTGGTGTTGTGGGTGACCTGGCAGGCCTGGATCACCGCCTGGATAAACTGCGCCGGGTCGTTGACGTCGGCCGCGATACCCACCGGGGTGATGCGCATGGCGGCGCCGTTGGTGGTGCCGTAGCGCCCGGACTCTTCCGGGGTATGGCCGGCCAGTATCATGTCGATCGCACGCTTGGTGGACGGGCCCAGCAAGTCCTGCGAGCCCTTGGCGCGCATCACGGCTTCCCAGTCGATCAGGCGTTGGGCCAGTTCAGCAGGTTCAATCTTGCCCTGCCCGTCCACCAGCAACTGGCCGACAAGGATCGCCTGTTCGGTGTCATCGGTGATCGAGCCCTTGGGCATGTTCGGCGCGATCGGCTGATCGGCGTCGGCATCTTCCAGGGCGGTGATCGCACCGAAACGCGCCTTGACCTGCTCGCGGCTCAGGGACTGGGTGGGCATGCCCAACGCATCGCCCAGGGCCAGGCCGTAGAAGGCGCCGAGGGCGCGGGTAGTGGCAGTCATGTGGGTGTTCCAAATTGAAGGTGCAGGCGAAAGTGCAGAGGGTCGAGCAGACTTTCGACGGATTCCATGAAGCGGTCCTGGCGGTCGTAGGTGGTGCGCAGGGCCTTGAGGAACACGGTGCCCACCGGGCGAGCGAGCAACCGGGCGTCTTCCTCGCTCAAGGGTTCGGCACCGATCCACTGATTGCCGGTGGCGCCGACGTAACCGTAGGCGGCCAGGGTGATGGTCAGGGAGTTATCGATCAGGCCGACTTGGGGCAGGCTTTCGAGGCCGCCGGAAGCGGGCATCAGCGAACGCTCCAGGGACACGAACGTGCCGTCGGCGGCGCGACGGCGGCGGTCGAGGGCGACGAATTGGTCGGTACCGTGGCTGCTGAGCAGGTCCGGGCGAGTGACCGTTTCCAGGCGCAGGATTTCCGAGGTCACCACCGCACCAGTGTCGGCCAGGGCTTGGGCCCAGCCGCTGCGCTGGTCCAGCACCATGCCGTCGAAGGTGACGATGGAGCCGACACCGCTCTGGGTGGCGATGTAGCTGCGGCGCTTGAGCTCAGCCAGGGCTTCACGCAGGGTGCCGCGGCTGACGGAAAACTCTTCCGCCAACTGGTGCTCGCCCGGCAGCAGGACACCGTCAGCCATCACTCCGCCCTCAATCCGGCGGATCAGCTCGTCGACGACGCGTTTTTTCTTATCAAATCGGACATGTCTAATCATGTACAAATTGATAACCGAAAGCGCCCGGCTACAGCAAGCGAATTATTTCAGGGGAAGGAAAAAATCAGCCTCAGGGCTCCAGGCCGATGGGGAAAAATACCCCGCCGCTCCAGACGCCAAGCCAGTTCTTACCGTTGATCGGACGGGTTACCGCCAACTCCACCAATTGGTAGAACGCGTTGCGGTGAACCAGGGCTTCGAGGTTGGTGCGCACCCGCAGGTACGGCGAGGGTTCCTGGGTGTCCGGGTCGATCACCACCCGCAGCGGGTGCTCGATATCGGCCTCCACCTGTTCATCCACGTTGGTGGTAAAGCGCAACACCTGGCTTTCGCCCTGCCCTTCGACTTCCAGGCTAACGGCGACGAAGGGCGCGTCATCGACCTTGATTCCGACCTTTTCCACTGGAGTGATCAAAAAGTAATCATCGCCATCGCGGCGGATGATATTGGAGAACAGCTTGACCATCGGCTTGCGGCCGATCGGGGTGCCCATGTAGAACCAGGTGCCGTCGCGGGCGATGCGCATGTCGATATCGCCGCAAAACGCCGGGTTCCACAGATGCACCGGTGCGGGCCCCTTGCCCTTGGGCAATTGCGCCAACAGGTCGTTGGCCTTGGCCGAGTCGGTCATGCAGCTCTCCTTGTGACTTACTGATCGCTCATGCCCAACAGGCTGCGCGCGTACTGCGCCAGGGGCTTGCCGATCAGATCTTCAGGCTTGTTGTCGTGGAACGTCAGTAAACCGCCACGACTGCGAATCCGCACAGTATCAATCAAATACTGGGTGCTGGTCTCGATCAACATCACCTGAATGGTCCCGGTGTCGAGGCCCAGGCGATCCACCGCCTCCTGGTCAGACCATTCATCGGCGTTGCCGATACGGTCATCCGCCTGGGCGAAGCGGCAGTACAACAGGTAATGGGCGCCGGCCGCGCGGGCTTCTGACATCGCCTGTTCCAGGCCTTCCGGCTTGCGGGCGCGGCGGACCATCGGGAAGTATTCGACAAACCCGTTGAAGGCTTCCTCGGCCACGATGTTAGGCCGTGGATAGGCACTGCCCGGCGGGGTGAACGCGCCTTGGGCGATAAACACAAAGGAGTCCGGCTGTATGCGGATCGAATTGACGCGGCGGGTATCGCTGTGGTCCAGCAGCCCGGCATCGCTCATCTGATAGCGTGTGCCTTCGGCCATATCACTGACGGTCATGCAGCCACCCAGCGCGAGTGACGCCAGCACCAAAACCAGACTACGCATCCTAATTCTCCAGAGGCCGGTGACGGAAAACCGGCGAATGGGCACGAGATGCAGATTTTGCGCCAGCTTGCGGGACTAGCCGCCGATGATCTTCATGATGGTGGCGCCGCCGGAGAATGCGACTTCCTGCTTGTCGCCCAGGGCCTTGACCAACAAGCGCTGCAAGGCCGGCAGGGCCTGGTGGCGGGGTTTGTCCAGCAGGTCGCCGACGTAGTGGCGGTTGCTCGACGACAGGCAGCCATGCAACCAGCCGGTAGACGACAGGCGCAGGCGCGAGCAGGTGCGGCAGAACGGCACGCTTTCATTGGCGATCACGCCAAAGAAACCCTTGCCGGGCACTTCGTAGCGCACCGCGGTGGCGTCCACCGGGGCGTTGGCTTGCAGGTATTCGTGCTGCTCGCCGATCAGGCTGAGCAATTGCTGCAGGCTGACGAATTGCTGGAGGAATGCGTTGGAGTCGCTGGCCAGGTGGCCCATGCGCATCAGTTCGATAAAGCGCAGTTCGTATCCACGCTCCAGGCAGTAGTCGAGCAGCGGCATCACCTGGTCGAGGTTCTGGCCACGCAACGGCACCATGTTGACCTTGATCTTGATTCCGGCGGCGCTGGCCTGGTCCATGCCGTCGAGCACGGTAGCCAGGTCGCCACCACGGGCGATGCTGCGGAAGGCATCGGCGTCCAGGGTGTCGAGGGACACGTTGATCCGCCGGATCCCGGCGTCCACCAGCAGCGGCAGTTTGCGCGCGAGCAGTTGGCCATTAGTGGTCAGGCTGATATCACTCAAGCCCATCTGCCCCACCGCGCCCATGAAAGCTTCCAGCTTGGGGCTGACCAGCGGCTCACCGCCGGTAATACGCAGGCGCTCGATGCCCGCCGCCTCGATCAGGTACTCGACGCCCCGCGCCATCGCCTCGGCCGACAGTTCATCCTGCGCAGCCACCAGCCGCTTGCCGTTGGGCACGCAGTAGGTACAAGCGTAATTGCAGGCTGAGGTCAGGCTGATCCGCAAATTGCGGAATCGCCTGCCTTGACGATCAACGATCATGGATCACTCCGGCAGAGGATAATGTGGGGGCGCGCTAAAACCTGACTGAAAAATCAAGTTTTAGCAAGAGTCCTTGCCTGAGTATATTCCTGGGTTACTGCGCTGGGCAGGAAATCATATCGCCATCACGCTGGCGAATGATTCAAGTGGCCGGCGTTTCGGCGTTCGGCAGATCGGTGCTGTGCTTGCGCTTGTTGCCCATGCGCACGCCGATATCCATCAGGAACTGGAAGAACCCTTCCTGGTCTTCCAGCACATTGCTCCAGAACGGCGAGTGGTACAGCGCCACGGCGCCGTGCACCAACGCCCAGGCGGCGCAGTAGTGGAAATACGGCGGCACGTCTTCCAGCTTGCCTTCGCTGATGCGGCCCTTGATCAGCAGGGTCAGGCGTTCGAAGTTCGAGGCACGGATCTTGTGCAACTCCTCGACCATTTCCGGTACCTGATGGCCCTTCACCACTTTTTCTTCCAGGCGGTCGAACAGGCGGTAGCGCTGCGGGTCACGCATGCGGAACTCGAAGTAGGCGCGGGACAGCGCTTCCTTGTCCTTGTCGACATCGGCCGAGTGCAGCAGCTCGTTCAGGTCGCGCTCGTAGTCGAGCATCAGGCGCAGGTAGATCTCGGCCTTGGACTTGAAGTGCTTGTAGATGGTGCCTTTGCCGATACCCACGGCATCCGCAATCATCTCGACGGTGACGCTGTCTTCACCCTGGTCGAGGAACAGCTTGAGTGCGGTGTCGAGAATTTCCTGCTCGCGGCGGCGAAACTCACGGACCTTGCGGGGTTCTTTGTGCATAAGAAAAAGGTCTGCAGAGGTGGATATTGGGAGGGTGGCGTGCCCCAAGCCATGCTTGTCGGAACGTTTTACCCGGTGCGCGGGATTATCCCGACTGAACGGTCGTTGGGCAACGCCTATATGAACAACCTTTGCACTTAACTTACAGCGCGCCAACGAATAAGCCGATTTGAGTCAGAAATAAAACAGGTGATGGCCGCCTGTGCATCGCAATCAATGAGAACTCAACCGAAGCGGGCGTATTCCAAATCTGTTTAAAAAACGATCAGATGTGGCTGGACTGAATCAGATACTGATCAATACTTGAAATGTCGGCGTGGCATCTCCCCCAAGTGACGCGTCGACCTGGGTACCGACGGACTGTGTGCCCTTGTTTTACTCCTAATGGTCTTAACCCGGATTCACCCCCCAGAACCCGGGTTTTTTTTGCCTGAAATTCAGTGGCCGACGTGGGCCAGCGGGAACAGGCGCTTGAAGTTTTCGGTGGTCTGTTCGGCAAATCGCTCGTAGGACTCGCCCCGCAGCATCGCCAGGTAATCCGCCACATCCCGTACGTATTCCGGCAGGTTGGGCTTGCCGCGATGGGGAATCGGCGCCAGGTACGGCGAATCGGTTTCCACCAGCAGGCGGTCGGCCGGCACTTGGCGCGCCACATCCCGCAGGGCTTCGGCGTTGCGGAAGGTCACGATGCCCGACAGGGAGATGTAGAAACCCAGGTCAAGGGCGGCCTTGGCCATGTCCCAGTCTTCGGTGAAGCAATGCAGCACACCGGCCTGGGGCAATGCGGCTTCGCGCAGCAGGGTCAGGGTGTCGGCGCGGGCGCCACGGGTGTGGACGATCACCGGCTTGCCGGTTTGCTGGGCGGCTTGCAGGTGCAGGCGGAAGGAGGCCTGCTGCAACTCGGCGGCTTCCGGTTCGTAGTGGTAATCCAGGCCGGTCTCGCCGATGGCCACCACGCGCGGGTGATTGAGTTCGCCGAGCAGCCAGTCGAGGGCCGGGGCTTCGCCGGGCTTGAGGTCCAGCGGGTGAATGCCCACCGAGCAGTCGACGTCGGCATAACGATCGGCCAGGGCTTTGACGTCGGCGGCGTTTTGCGCGCTGACGCCGATGCACAGGAAGTGCCCTACACCGCGCTGGCGCGCTGCTTCAAGGGCGGCATCGAGGGAACCGCCGTGCTGGGCCAGGTCGAGGCGGTCAAGGTGGCAATGGGAATCTACGAGCATGGGCATCTACAACTTGAGTCACGGGAAGTGTCTGGCCAACGATACACCCGTCGGCCACTGAAATTAACGCCGGCCGAGCAAGCCGACCCACTGCACCAGCAGAGCCTCAAGCAACAACACACGGTTGAGGTTGGCCTTGCCGAGTACCTTCTGGCGTTGGGCGAGGATCCAGTCCTGAATGTTCAGGACCTTGTCCTGGGCGCTCTTCTGCGCCAGGTATTGCACGACTTTGCGCATGTCCGGAAGGCCCAGGCCGTTTTCGTCCTGGGTCAACTGGTAGCGCAGGATCAGGCTCGACCAGTCGCAGAACCAGTCGAACAGCAGCAACAGGGGAATGTCTTTCCAGGCACTTTCCGCCAGTTGCGTGGCAGACACTTCCTGCTTGAGCAGCTTCTTCACGCCGTCCACCACCAGCGCACGTTGCTCCCGCACGCCCTGGGCCTGGAGCTTGACCGCCGCCAGGGGCGAGCCCGCCGCAAGGGTCAGCAACTCGACACGCTCGGCCTCGCCGCACTCCGGCAACGCCTGGGCCAGCCACTGCAGGCTCATCGCTTCGCTGGGCAACGGGCAAGCCTGTTGCACGCAGCGGCTACGGATGGTCGGCAGCAGACGGCTGGACTGGTGGCTGACCAGCAGCAACACAGTATCGCCGGACGGCTCTTCCAGACTCTTTAGCAAGGCGTTGGCGGCGTTGATGTTCATCGACTCCACCGGCTCGATCAGCACCACCTTGCGCCCGCCCATCTGCGCGGTCTGCACCACGAAACCGACCAGGTCACGCACCTGGTCGACCTTGATCGCCTTGTCGGCTTCTTCCGGTTCCAGCAGGTAGTTGTCCGGGTGGCTGCCGGCCTTGAGCAACATGCAGGATTTACATTCCCCGCAGGCTTCCAGGCCGTTGGGCCGCTGGCACAACAAGCTGGCCATCAGCCGCTCGGCCAGGGCGCGCTTGCCGATGCCCGCCGGGCCGTGGAGCAAGTAGGCATGGGCGTGCTGGGCACGGCCTGCCAGTTGCTGCCAAAGGCTGTCCTGCCACGGGTAGGCTTCAGCCACGGACACGCTCCACGAGTTTCGGTAACAGGGCGTCAATCGCCTGTTGTACTTGAGTCAGGGGCTGCGCGGCATCCAGCAGGTAATACCGGGCAGGGTCGGCTTCAGCACGCTTGAGAAACGCACTGCGCACGGCCTCAAAAAAAACCTGGGTTTCCAGCTCGAAACGATCCAGGCGGCCACGAGCAGAGGCGCGGGCCATGCCGACGTCCACCGGCAGATCGAACACCAGGGTCAGGTCGGGACGCAGATCGCCCTGGACGAAGGTCTCCAGGGTTGCAATGCGTTCCAGGGACAAACCCCGGCCGCCGCCCTGATAGGCGTAGGTCGAATCGGTAAACCGGTCGCAAATCACCACCGCGCCACGGGCCAGGGCCGGGCGAATGACTTCAGCCAGGTGCTGGGCGCGGGCGGCGAACACCAGCAACAGCTCGGTGTCGGGGTTCATCTGTTCGTCGCCCGGGGTCAGCAGCACTTCACGGATGCGCTCGGCCAGCGGCGTGCCGCCGGGCTCGCGGGTCAGCAGCACTTCGATACCTTCGGCGCGCAGGCGCTCGGCCAGGTATTCGCGGTTGGTGCTTTTGCCGGCGCCTTCCGGGCCTTCCAGGGTAATAAACAAGCCAGTCACAGGCAGTCCTTAGTCAGAGTCATTGCGGGCTTTGCGGTGCGGCGTCGTCGGGTGCGGGAGACGGCTCGGCGGGAGTATCCATGGGCGCGTCCGCAGGTTTTGCCGCCGGCGCGGGCGCCGGGCTGGAACGGTAATCGGCACGACGCTTCATCTGGAACTCACGCACTGCGGCGTTATGCGCATCCAGGTTGTCCGAGAAAATATGGCTGCCGTCGCCACGGGCGACAAAATACAGGCTGCTCCCGGCCACCGGGTTCAGCGCGGCATGGATCGCCTCGCGCCCGACCATGGCAATCGGCGTCGGCGGCAGGCCGGCGATCACGTAGGTGTTGTAGGGCGTGGCTTCCTTGAGATGGGCGCGGGTCAGCTTGCCGGTATAGCGCTCGCCGAGGCCGTAGATCACCGTCGGGTCGGTTTGCAGCAGCATGCCGATCTGCATGCGCCGCACGAACACCCCGGCAATCTGGCCGCGTTCTTCCGGCACACCGGTCTCTTTCTCCACCAGCGAGGCCATGATCAGCGCTTGATAGGGTTCGGTGTACGGCGCATCGGCCGCACGTTTGCTCCACTCCTGGGCGAGGACGTCGTCCAGACGGTTGTAGGATTTTTTCAGCAACTCGACATCGCTCATGCCACGCACGAAGCGGTAGGTGTCCGGGAAGAAGCGGCCTTCCGGGAACACGCCTGGGTGGCCGAGTTTTTCCATGACTTCGCTGTCCGTCAGGCCGGACAGGGTTTGCTCGATCTTTTCATGCTTGGCCAGGGCGGCGCGCACCTGGCGGAAGTTCCAGCCTTCCACCAGTGTGATGCTGTACTGCACCACTTCGCCACGCTGCCACAACCCGATAAGGCCTTCGGCGGTGAGGCCCGGGGCCATGCGGTATTCACCGCTGTGCAGCGGCTGGCCGTCGAGGTTGAAGCGCCAGTAAAGACGCAACCAGAACGCATCCTTGAGCACGCCGTCATTTTCCAGGCGATTGAAGGTGCCGGTGGGCGTCGCACCGGCCGGTACGTCCAGCAATTGCTCCTGGGTCAGGTTCAGGGGCTGTTCAAGGGCCGAGTTCAGCTTCCAGGCAGAAGCGCCCAGCAGCAAACCCGCCAGGACCAGACCGATCTCCAGCAGCAATACAAATTTACGTCTCAAATCAAATATCCAATAGTGCGCGAACAATGCCCTGCAGTTTACGGGTGAGCGGCCCAACCGGCCAGCTCATCGCAGCACATCCGCGCACCGGCCAAATGCCATATACGCTGTTGCACACAAAGACTTCGTCAGCCTGTTGCAACTGCTCAAGGCTGATATCGGCCACGCTCGTCGGGATGCCCAACGCCTGCGCCTGGGCCAACACCTCGGCCCGCATGACGCCGGCGACACCGCAGCGATTCAGATCAGCGGTCAGCAACACGCCGTCACGCACCAGGAACAGGTTGCTGAACACGCCTTCGATGACCTGGCCGGACATATCCAGCATCAAACCTTCGGCGTGCTCGGCATCCTGCCACTCGGCGCGGGCGAACACCTGTTCAAGGCGATTGAGGTGCTTGAGGCCGGCGAGCAACGGCTGCTCGGACAAACGGGTGGTACACGCAAACAGGCGAATGCCTGAGGCTGCATGTTCCGGGGGATAAGTGGCAGGCGGACTGCCTTGCAGAATGCGCCGCGCGGGAGCGCCAGCGCTGATGCCATAACCGCGCTGGCTGTCGCCACGGGTCAGGATCAACTTGAGTACACCGTCACCGAGGGCGGCGGCATAGGCCAGCAATTCGCTGCGGATCAATGGCTGATCCGCAACAATCGCCAACCGCCTGCAACCCTCTTCAAGGCGCTGCAGGTGGCGGTCGAGCAGCACGGGCTGCCCGGCCTTGACGGCAATGGTCTCGAACAACCCATCACCGTACGCCAGGCCACGGTCTTTCAGGGGCACTGCGCCCGCCGGCTGACCGTCGACCCAGCTCTCCATCACTCGGCGAACCGGCGGAACACCAGGGAACCGTTGGTACCACCAAAACCGAACGAGTTGGACAGCACCACGTCGATCGGCATCTTCTGCGCTTCGTGCGGCACGAAGTTCAGGTCGCAGCCTGCATCCGGCTCATCGAGGTTGATGGTCGGCGGAGCGACCTGATCCTTGATGGCCAGCACACTGAAGATCGCCTCGACCGCGCCCGCCGCACCCAACAGGTGGCCGGTCATGGACTTGGTAGAGCTGACCGCCAGCTTGTAGGCGTGCTCGCCGAACACCGACTTGATGGCCTCGGCTTCCGCCAGGTCACCCGTCGGCGTAGAAGTGCCATGGGCGTTGATGTACTGCACCTGGTCGATGTTGACCTTGGCATCACGCAACGCGTTAGTAATGCAGCGTGCCGCACCGGCGCCGTCCGACGGCGGCGAGGTCATGTGGTACGCATCACCGCTCATGCCGAAACCAATCAGCTCGGCGTAGATGGTGGCGCCACGGGCTTTCGCGTGTTCCAGCTCTTCGAGTACCAGCGCACCGGCACCGTCGGCCAGCACAAAGCCGTCACGGCCCTTGTCCCAGGGACGGCTGGCACGGGTCGGCTCGTCATTGCGGGTCGACAGTGCGCGGGACGCGCCGAAGCCGCCCATGCCCAGTCCACAGGCGGCCATCTCGGCGCCGCCGGCGATCATCACGTCGGCTTCGTCATAGGCGATGTTGCGCGCCGCCATGCCGATGCAGTGAGTACCCGTGGTGCACGCCGTGGAAATGGCGTAGTTAGGCCCCTGGGCACCCAAGTGGATGGACAGGAAACCGGAAATCATATTGATGATCGAACCAGGCACGAAGAACGGTGAAATTCGACGAGGGCCGGAATCGTGCAACGTGCGGCTGGTTTCTTCGATATTGGTCAGACCGCCAATACCCGAACCCATGGCCACGCCGATGCGCTCACGGTTGGCGTCGGTAACTTCCAGGCCGGCATTACGCACCGCCTGAAAACCGGCTGCCAGGCCGTATTGAATGAACAGGTCGAGTTTGCGGGACTCTTTGACCGAGAGATATTCCTCGACATTGAAGTCCTTTACCGAGCCGCCAAAACGGGTGGAATAGGCAGAAAGGTCCGTGTGTTCGATCAGACCAATACCACTGCGGCCAGCCAGAATGCCCTGCCAACTGCTCGGCACATCCGTACCCAGTGGCGACAACATACCCATACCGGTGACTACGACGCGTCTACGCGACACAGCACTCTCCTTTTTCTAATGACGACACTTTGCATCAGGCTTAAAGGAAAAAACCGCACGCCATAGGGCAGTGCGGTTTTTCCATCACAGCAAGCGACGATTACAAACTATTACGCCTGGTGGCTAGTAACGTAGTCGATAGCAGCTTGAACGGTAGTGATTTTTTCAGCTTCTTCGTCCGGGATTTCGGTCTCGAATTCCTCTTCCAGAGCCATCACCAGCTCAACGGTGTCAAGGGAGTCGGCACCCAGGTCTTCAACGAAGGAAGCAGTGTTTACCACTTCTTCTTCTTTAACGCCCAGTTGCTCAGCAACGATTTTCTTGACGCGCTCTTCGATGGTGCTCATACCTTGTTTTCACTCCTAATGGACAAATTCAGGCAGCTGGCCAGTGGGTAAGTGTATAGAAAGGCTTTTCAGCTTTTCAACTGAAAGCTTCACCCTCGTACCCTATCGGCCATCTGCCTATAAATAGATTGCAGCTTTATAACGGATTTTAGACAGCTCGTATGACATTTTTTTGAAGCGATCCGTCACAATTTAACTCATGTACATCCCGCCGTTCACCGGGATTGTAGCCCCAGTCACGTATGCCGCACCGTCGGATGCCAGGAAAGCGACCACATTCGCGATCTCTTGAGCCTGGCCCAGACGGCCCAGCGGAATCTGCGTCAGCAACGCTTCACGCTGCGCTTCAGGCAGTTCGCGGGTCATATCGGTGTCGATGAACCCTGGGGCCACCGAGTTGACCGTAATCGACCGCGAGCCCACTTCACGCGCCAGTGCACGGCTGAAACCTTCCAGACCGGCCTTGGCGGCTGCGTAGTTTACTTGGCCTGCGTTGCCCATGGCACCCACTACGGAGCCAATATTGATAATTCGACCCCAACGAGCCTTGGTCATGCCGCGCAAAACACCCTTGGACAGGCGAAACAGACTGTTCAGGTTGGTATCCACGACGTCATGCCACTCGTCGTCTTTCATGCGCATCATCAGGTTATCGCGGGTAATACCGGCGTTGTTCACCAGAATAGCCGGTGCACCGAATTGCGCTGTGATTTCAGCCAACACGGCAGCCACGGATTCATCGCTGGTCACGTTAAGCTCAAGGCCGGTGCCCTGAACGCCGTTTTCCTTCAACGTCGCAGCAATGCGCTCAGCGCCGGCGGCGGAGGTGGCGGTACCGATGACCACAGCGCCCAGACGGCCCAGCTCCAGGGCGATCGCCTGGCCAATGCCACGGCTAGCGCCGGTAACCAGTGCAACTTTACCTTGCAGACTCATGCAGGCTTCTCCTAGGTTCGGAAATTATCAGGCCAGGGCTGCGCGAGCGGCAGCGAAGGCATCCGGGGTATTGAGGTTGGAAGTCGACACGCCTTCGGCGCAACGCTTGTTCAGGCCGGCCAGGACTTTGCCCGGGCCGCACTCTACCAATTGAGTGGCGCCATTGGCGGCCAGGGTCTGCACCGACTCAACCCAGCGAACCGGCTTGTACAGCTGCTCCAGCAGGTCGCGCTTGAGGGTTTCCAGGTCGGGAGCCACGGCGGCGCTGACGTTCTGCACCAGCGGAATCTGCGGCGCCTGCCAGTTGATGGCGGCGACGGACTCGGCGAAACGCTCGGCAGCCGGGCGCATCAGCTCGCAGTGGGACGGCACGCTGACCGGCAGCGGCAATGCACGCTTGGCGCCACGGGCCTTGCAGCCTTCGATGGCGCGCTCTACAGCGGCCTTGGCACCGGCGATCACCACCTGACCAGGGGAGTTGAAGTTCACGGCGCTGACCACTTCACCCTGGGCCGCTTCGGCACAGGCAGCAATCACGTCAGCATCTTCCAGGCCAAGAATAGCAGCCATGCCGCCCTGCCCGGCCGGAACCGCTTCCTGCATCAACTGGCCACGACGCTCGACCAGCCTGACCGCTTCACCGAGGGTCAGGCTGCCAGCGGCCACCAGGGCGCTGTATTCGCCCAGGCTATGACCGGCGACGTAGGCCGGACGCGCACCGCCTTCAGCCAGCCACAGGCGCCACAGGGCGATGGAGGCGGTCAGGATGGCCGGTTGGGTCTTGTCGGTTTGGTTGAGCAGCTCTTCCGGCCCTTGCTGGGTCAGTGCCCACAGGTCGTAACCCAAGGCATCGGAAGCTTCCTTGAAAGTTTCCAGTACAAGCGGATGTTCCGCGCCCAGCTCGGCCAACATGCCGAGGGACTGCGAACCCTGCCCTGGAAAGACGAATGCGAGGGATGTAGACATGTAACAAGCCCCTAATGATCTGGTCGTCGGAAATTGGCGCCCCACATGTGGGAGCACAAGAAACTGACAGATTGGATGGTCAATTGAACTGGCCGGTCACATTTAAGCATTTCCGGCCCGATTCGCCTAAGGCAACAGGTCCTCAAGGCGCCCGTGCAAGCGTTGCGGCAGGTTTTCCTGGATCTCGATCAAGGCGCGCTGGATGGCGCTTTGAAAACCCTGCACCCCTGCCGAGCCGTGACTTTTCACCACAATACCCTGCAACCCCAGGAAACTCGCGCCATTATGCCGCGCCGGTGCCAGGTCAGCCTGCAAGCGCCGCATCAAGGGCAACGCCAAAGCGCCCACCAGCCGCGAAGCCAGGTTGCGCTTGAACAAGGCCTCGATGCGCCCGGCAATCATGGTCGCCAGGCCTTCGCTGGATTTGAGCAGGATATTGCCCACAAACCCGTCGCACACCACGACGTCCGCTTCGCCGCGGTACAAACCGTCACCCTCGACAAAACCGATGTAGTTCAAGCCGCGCGCGCTTTGCAACAACGTCGCTGCCAGCTTGACCTGCTGGTTGCCCTTGATGTCTTCGGTGCCGATATTCAGCAAGGCCACCCGTGGCCGGGCCACACCCAGCGCTTCGGCTGCCACCGAGCCCATCAGGGCAAAGTGCAGCAGGTGCTCGGCACTGCAATCGACGTTCGCCCCCAGGTCCAGCAACTGGCAGTAGCCCTGCTGGGTCGGGATCGCCGCAACCATCGCCGGCCGATCAATTCCCGGCAGTGTTTTCAGCACATGCCGGGACAACGCCATCAACGCCCCGGTGTTGCCAGCACTGACACAGGCCTGGGCCTTGCCGTCGCGCACCAGCTCCAGGGCCACCCGCATCGAAGAATCAGGCTTGCCGCGCAAGGCCTGGGCAGGCTTTTCATCCATGGTGATGGCTTCGCTGGCCGGAGTAATCGTCAGGCGCGCGCGATCCACCGCCGGATGGCTGGCAATCAGTTCTTCAAGTAAGGAGGGTTGACCGACGAGGGTCAGGTGCAGCGAGGGCGTGGCAGACAGGCAAGCAATGCAGGCCTGAACAATGCTGCGGGGACCGAGGTCCCCGCCCATTGCGTCAATCGCGATGACTTGAGCAGACAAGTGATTACTCGTCAGCGCCCTTGTCGATCACTTTACGGCCACGGTATACGCCTTCTGGCGATACGTGGTGACGCAGGTGAACTTCACCGGTGGTTTTTTCTACAGACAGAGTGCTTGCCGTCAGGGCGTCGTGGGAACGACGCATGTCACGGGCAGAGCGGGATTTTTTGTTCTGCTGAACAGCCATAATTGATTAACTCCTAAACGTTTGGGTCACGCTTTAACTGCGCCAATACACTGAACGGGTTGGACCGCGTTACCTCGTCCTCGCTCGGTTCGGGCTCATCGAGACCCGCCGGCTGCTGGCATTCTTCCGGATGATGAGCAGGCACAATGGGCAAGGCGAGCAAAAGCTCCTCCTCGATCAGTGACTGCAGATCCAAAGGATCTTCGCCCAGTTCCAGCACGTCATAACCTTTCGGCAACGACTGGGTATTCGCACCCTCTTTCACCACAGCATAACTGCATTCGCTGTGGATCGGCAGGGTGACCAGCTCAAGACAACGCTGGCAAACCATTTTGACTTCGGTGTCGATAAAGCTGTGGATTACCACAGACTTACGTTCATCTCGTTCAAAAATGAATTTAGCCTGCACCGTACCGACAGTGTCGGAAAGCGGGTCGCAGAGTCTCTCCAAATCGGCCAGCAGCACTTCACCTTGAAGGGTAGTGCCACGATCAGCCAATTTGCGCGGGTCAACGTGAGGTGGAATCGGGTCATTCAACATAGGCGCAGCATTATAGGGATGCACCCGCCCATGTCAAAGGAAATTCAGCCCTGTCCGTCGCGGGGCCTCCCCGCTAGAATCCGCGACTGCCTTGAGGAGACGCCCATGCTGCCTTTATTACTCGCTTCCAGCTCGGTTTATCGCCGGGAATTGCTGAATCGTCTGCACCTGCCGTTTATCTGCAGCTCGCCGGATATCGACGAAAGCCGCCGCCCGGACGAGTCCGCCGTGGAACTGGTCAAGCGCCTCGCCGAAGAAAAAGCTCGCGCCCTGGCCGGCAGTCATCCGGGGCACCTGATTATCGGCTCGGACCAGGTCGCCGCGCTCGACGGCCAGATCATCGGCAAGCCCCACACCTTCGAGAAGGCCCGTGAGCAACTGCTGGCGGCGAGTGGCAAGCGCGTCAGCTTCCTCACCGGGCTGGCACTGCTGAACAGTGACACCGGGCACTGCCAGGTCGACTGCATCCCCTTCACCGTACACATGCGCACACTGGACGCAGCGCGCATCGAGCGCTACCTGCGCATCGAGCAGCCCTACGACTGCGCTGGCAGCTTCAAGGCCGAAGGTCTGGGGGTGAGCCTGTTTCAAAGCACCGAAGGGCCGGACGCTACCAGCCTGGTCGGCCTGCCATTGATTCGACTGGTGGACATGCTGCTGGCCGAAGGCGTGCAGATTCCCTGAGAACACCCCAAAACAAATGTGGGAGCTGGCTTGCCTGCGATGCAGACACCTCGGTCCATCAGTCGCACCGAGGTGATGCTATCGCAGGTAAGCCAGCTCCCACATTTTGAACCGTGCTGCGTTGAGGTCTCAGCGCAGGGTCGGCCCCTGGAAGCCCATGTACAGCGCCAGCTTTTCAGCCACGCTGGCACCCAACTTCTTGGAGAAACGGTCAAACGGCGATTCCTGAACCGTGAAGTCCACCAGTTCTTTCTCGCCAATCACATCCCGCGCCACCGAACTGGCACTGCCCAGGCCATCGATCAAGCCCAGCGGCAGCGCCTGCTCGCCAGACCAGACCAGGCCGGAGAACAACTCCGGATGCTCTTTATCCTTGAGCCGGTCACCGCGCCCTTGCTTGACGCTGGCAATGAACTGCCGATGAGTGGTATCCAGCACGCCCTGCCAGAACTGGGTTTCATCCGCCTTTTGCGGCTGGAACGGATCCAGGAACGACTTGTGCTCGCCGGACGTATAGGTACGGCGTTCAACCCCCAACTTCTCCATGGTGCCGACAAAGCCGTAACCGGCCGCCGTCACACCAATGGAACCCACCAGGCTGGCCTTGTCGGCATAGATCTGGTCGGCGGCGCTGGCGATGTAATAAGCGCCCGAGGCACCCAGGTCGGAAATCACTGCATACAGCTTGATGTCCGGGTGCAAGGCGCGCAGGCGGCGAATCTCGTCATACACATAACCCGACTGCACCGGACTGCCACCCGGGCTGTTGATACGCAGGATAACGGCCTTGACCTTGGAGTCTTCGAAAGCGGCCCGCAAACTGCTGACAATATTGTCGGCACTGGCGGACTCCTTGTCGGCAATCACCCCGCGCACTTCGATCAACGCCGTGTAGTTACCGCTACGGGTGGCGCTCTTTTCCATGTCCATCAGCGGACTGAACAACGCCAGCATGCCCAGCAGGTAAATAAAGGTCAGAAGCTTGAAAAATATCCCCCAACGCCGGGAGCGACGCTGTTCCTGCACACTGGCCAGCAGGGTCTTCTCCAGCAACTTCCAGCTTCTGTCATCGCCATTGTTATCGGCATTGGCCTTCTCAGGCGCTTTCCACTCGTCGGTCATGCCATCTACCCCAGCAAAGACTTAATGGGCCCGGCTGAGCCAGGCCTGCAATTCAGAAAAACGGTCAATCGTCAGTCTCGGCTCGTACGCCTGCAACGCCTCGGCAGACTGGGCGCCGTAGCTGACCGCCACGGAGTCCATGCCAGCATTACGCGCCATCATCAGGTCGAACGACGCATCCCCCACCATCAGCGCCTGCCGAGGCGACACGCCACATTGAGCAAGGATCTGTTCGAGCATCAGAGGATGGGGCTTGCTGGCGGTTTCATCCGCCGCACGGGTGGCGTCGAAATAATTTTCCCAGCCATGGGCCTTGAGCACCCGATCCAGTCCGCGACGGGCCTTGCCGGTGGCCACTGCCAGGTGATAGCCGTCGGCGCGAAACGCTTCCATGGCCTGGGCTACGCCTTCAAACAGCGGTGAAGGCTGGGCATCCAGAGCCATGTAGTGATCGGCATAGTGCTGACGAAAGGCTATCAGCTCATCGTCAGCAATCTCGGGATACAGGGTGCGGATCGCTTCCGGCAGGCCCAGGCCGATAATGCCCTTGACCGCCAGGTCGTCGCACAACGCGTAACCCGAACGGGTCGATGCAGCGTGCATCGACTCGACAATCCGACCAATGGAATTACACAACGTGCCATCCCAATCAAAGATCAGCAGCTTGTAGTCAAGGTGCGACACTCAGGCGCTCCACGGTCTTGGCCCACATCTCATCGACAGGCGCTTGCAGCTTCAATTCGCCGCCATCGGGCAGCGGCACGGTGAGCATGTAGGCGTGCAGGAACAGGCGCTTGCCACCCAGATCGCGAATCTCCTTGGAGAAATCCTCGTCGCCGTATTTGGTATCGCCGGCGATGCAGTGGCCCGCGTGCAGGGTGTGCACCCGAATCTGGTGGGTACGGCCGGTGACCGGCTTGGCCTCGACCATGGTGGCGAAGTCACCAAAGCGGCGCAGTACCTTGAACAGGGTCAGCGCCTCCTTGCCCTCCTCGTCCACCTCGACCATGCGTTCGCCGGAACGCAGGTTGCTCTTCTGCAACGGCGCGCGGACGCTCTTGATCGAGGTTGCCCAGTTGCCGCGTACCAGCGCCATGTAGCGCTTGTCCACGCCATCGCCGCGCAGGGCGGCATGCAGGTGGCGCAACATGCTGCGCTTCTTGGCGATCATCAGCAGGCCGGAGGTGTCACGGTCCAGACGGTGGACCAGCTCCAGCTCCTTGGCGTCCGGGCGCAACTGACGAAAGGCTTCGATCACCCCGTAGTTGAGGCCACTGCCGCCGTGAACGGCGATGCCGCAAGGCTTGTTGATCACGATCAGCGCCTTGTCTTCAAAGACAATCGACGCCTCAAGGCGTTGCAACAGGCCCTGGGCCAGAGGGACCGGTTCATCCCGCTCAGGCACCCGCACCGGCGGCACACGGACGATGTCGCCCGCCTGCAGCTTGTACTCGGGCTTGATCCGGCCCTTGTTCACGCGCACTTCGCCTTTACGCAAAATGCGGTAAATCAAGGTCTTGGGCACGCCTTTGAGCCTGGCAAGAAGAAAGTTGTCGATGCGTTGGCCGGCATATTCCGGCGAGACCTCAAGCAGCTGGACGCTGGGGGTCTGGGGGGCGGTAGTCGTCATGGCGGCGATGATAACAATTTTTTATGGAATTGAAGCACTTAATCATTGCTGCTATAGTCGCGAACGCCGCCAAAAGCGGCCTGGACAGAGGACTAGCGGCAAACTGCCGGCCCTGACCATCGCAATTCATCAGGACGCGAGGCCGTCCTACGGGGCTTTCGCCACCCTGGAAGGCTCGAGATTGTAACAAGCGCAGGTGACATGAGGCCTGAAGCGAGTGCAAGAAGCAGAGTGATTACTCGCCTTTTGCGCCGATATTTACGGCCAGTTCACAAAGTGCAGTCAGTCTTGAGCCAGACCACGGCGAATGCTTCGGAAACAACGCCTGTTACGAGCTGAGTGAGAGCACAGTCGCCCACACCCGGTCTTGTTTAGCCATGAGCGTGTTCTCCCCATTGGAGAACACGGTAAATGCCAACCCGCTGCGGATTCTGCGCGCGGCAGCACCCGAATTATCAGGGATACGTGTAGGGTGGAGATGCACAACCGTCGGACCGTGTAGCACTAGGCTTATATTTAGACGCTTCATCTCGTCCACAGTCGCCGGTTGATTCCTCCTCCTGACTGAGTGCTTAAGTCACCACAGCAAGCAGGAAGCGTACGTCGCGATATCGCCCATTTTGGCGGGTATTGCTGGACACTGGAGTGGCCAACCACTCTTGACGCACCTGACACCGACCGTGAGAAGTCGTGTGTGCCGAACGCCGTTTCCGGCAGCCCGGAAACCGACGGTACAACATGAAAAGAATGCTGATTAACGCAACTCAACCCGAAGAGTTGCGTGTTGCACTGGTAGATGGCCAACGCCTCTACGACCTGGACATCGAGTCCGGTGCACGCGAGCAAAAGAAGGCCAACATCTATAAAGGCCGGATTACTCGCATCGAACCAAGCCTTGAGGCTGCCTTTGTCGATTTCGGCTCCGAGCGCCATGGCTTCCTGCCCCTCAAAGAAATCTCCCGCGAATACTTCAAGAAAGCTCCTGAAGGCCGCGTGAACATCAAGGACGTCCTGAGCGAAGGCCAGGAAGTCATCGTCCAGGTGGAAAAAGAAGAACGTGGCAACAAGGGCGCCGCCCTGACCACCTTCATCAGCCTGGCTGGCCGCTACCTGGTCCTGATGCCGAACAACCCGCGTGCCGGCGGCATCTCCCGTCGCATCGAAGGCGAAGAGCGCAACGAATTGCGTGAAGCGCTGAACGGTTTGATCGCTCCGGCCGACATGGGCCTGATCGTGCGCACTGCCGGCCTTGGCCGCAGCAGCGAAGAAATGCAGTGGGACCTCGACTACCTGCTGCAACTCTGGACCGCTATCAAAGAAGCTTCGCTGGATCGTTCCGCGCCGTTCCTGATCTACCAGGAAAGCAACGTGATCATCCGCGCCATCCGCGATTACCTGCGCCAGGACATCGGCGAAGTGCTGATCGACAGCGTTGAAGCCCAGGACGAAGCCCTGACCTTCATCCGCCAGGTGATGCCGCAGTACGCCAGCAAGATCAAGCTGTACGAAGACAGCGTTCCGCTGTTCAACCGTTTCCAGATCGAAAGCCAGATCGAGACCGCTTTCCAGCGCGTGGTCGAACTGCCTTCCGGCGGCTCCATCGTGATCGACCCGACCGAAGCCCTGGTGTCCATCGACATCAACTCGGCGCGTGCCACGAAGGGTAGCGACATCGAAGAAACCGCCCTGCAGACCAACCTGGAAGCGGCTGAAGAAATCGCCCGCCAGCTGCGCCTGCGTGACATCGGCGGCCTGATCGTGATCGACTTCATCGACATGACCCCGGCCAAGAACCAGCGCGCCGTGGAAGAGAAAGTCCGCGAATGCCTGGAAGCTGACCGTGCCCGCGTACAGGTCGGCCGTATCTCGCGCTTCGGCCTGCTGGAAATGTCCCGTCAGCGCCTGCGTCCATCCCTGGGCGAAAGCAGCGGCATCGTCTGCCCGCGTTGCAACGGCACCGGCATCATCCGTGACGTTGAATCGCTGTCCCTGGCGATCCTGCGCCTGATCGAAGAAGAAGCCCTGAAAGACCGCACTGCCGAAGTGCGCGCCCAGGTGCCGATCCCGGTCGCTGCGTTCCTGCTCAACGAAAAACGCAACTCGATCACCAAGATCGAACTGCGCACTCGTGCCCGCATCGTCATCCTGCCGAACGATCACCTCGAGACGCCGCACTTCGAAGTGCAGCGCCTGCGTGATGACAGCCCGGAAGCCCACGTCAACCAGTCCAGCTACGAAATCGCTGCTGCCGCTGCCGAAGTGGAAGAAGTCCAGCCAGCTGCTGCGACCCGCACCCTGGTTCGCCAGGAAGCTGCCGTCAAGACCGCACCAGCCCGTGCCAACGCACCGGTTCCGGTTGAAGCTGCCGCTCCGGTTGCCGCGCCAGTTACCCTGCCTGAACCAAGCCTGTTCAAAGGCCTGGTGAAGTCGCTGGTCAGCCTGTTCGCCACCAAGGAAGAGCCGGTTGCGCCGGTTGTGGTCGAGAAGCCTGTGACTGAACGCCCTGCGCGCAATGAAGAGCGTCGCAACGGTCGCCAGCAGAGCCGCAATCGCAACGGTCGCCGTGACGAAGAGCGCAAGCCTCGTGAAGAACGTGCACCTCGCGAAGATCGCGCCCCACGTGAAGAGCGCCAACCGCGCGAAGCCCGTGAAGAAACCCCAGCCGTAGCCCGTGAAGAGCGCGCACCGCGCGAAGAACGTGCACCGCGCACTCCACGCGCCCCTCGTGAAGACCGCAAGCCACGTGGCGAGCGCGAAGAACGCGTGCGTGAACTGCGTGAGCCGCTGGATGCCACTCCGGCCGTAGCCGCCGCTGCTGCAACCGTTGCCACCGCTGAAGAGCGTCCAGCTCGCCAGCCCCGTGAAGAACGTGCGCCACGCCCTCCTCGTGAAGAGCGTCAACCACGTGCCGAGCAAGCGGCTCCAGCCGGTGAAGAAGAAGAGCTGCTGTCCAACGACGACCAGCAACAGGAAGACGGCCAGGACAACGCCGAAGGCGATCGTCCACGCCGCCGCTCCCGTGGCCAGCGTCGTCGCAGCAACCGTCGTGAGCGTCAACGTGATGCCAACGGCAATGAAATCGAAGGCTCGGAAGAGACCGGCGAAGCTACCGCTACTGGCGAACCGACTGGCGCCGAACTGGCTGCCGGCCTGGCCGTTACCGCCGCTGTTGCCAGCTCGGTCATCAGCGCACCTGCTGAAGCCCAAGCCAACGAGCAAGCTGAAGCCGCCACCGCCGCCATCCAGGAAAACACCGTTGTAGAGACGCCAGTCGTCGAAGCACCGGTAGTTGAAGCAACGACTCCAGTCGAAGCGCCAGCTGTTCCGGAAGTGGAAGTGGAAGTAGCGCCGGTTCGTCACGTTCGTGAAGCTCGCGAGCCTCAGCCTGTAGCTGAGGTGGTTGCCGAGCCTGAGGTTGTTGTTGAACAACAGCCAGTGGTTGAAGCCGCTGTTGAAGCACCGGTTGCAGAGCCAACCCCTGAAGTGCGTGAAGTTCGCGAAGAACAGACCGCGTTCCAGTGGACCGCCGAGCCAGCCGCAGTGGTTGAAGCAGTCGAAGCACCAGCACCGGCTCCAGTCGTCGAAGAAGCTCCAGCGCCAGTCGCTGAAGTGGTTGTCGCCGCGGAACCTGTTGCCGTGGTTGCCGAGCCTGAGCCAGTGGTTGAAGCGCCAGTGGTTGCCGAAGTCGCCGCTCCGGTGGTTGAAGCCACTCCAGTCAGCGCCCTGACCGAAAACGGCCGTGCGCCGAACGACCCGCGTGAAGTGCGTCGTCGTCGCAAGGAAGCTGAAGCAGCCGCCGCTGCTGCCAAGGCCGCTGCCGAAGCAGCTCCAGCCGTTGCTGAAGTGGTCGAAGCAGCCCCTGCTCCGGTCACCGAAGCCGTGGTTGAGCACACTGCCCCTGTCATCGACGAGAACGTGCGTTCCGTTGAAGAAGTGGTAGAGCACCAGCCTAAAGCCCTGGAAGAAGAGCACGAGCCTAAACCCCTCGTCTGATTCCATCGGCTACTAAAAAGCCCCGCCTGAGTGATCAGGCGGGGCTTTTTTATGTCTGCCTATCAGCTAGCGGTAGTTCAGCAAAGCCGGCACGTCCACATCCCACAACACACCGGGATCATCGACTGCCACTTCCTGTAGCGAGGCATGGGCAAACAGTGGCTTTGCTCCGCGATCACCGGTCAGTGCCATTAATGCCGGGCCGAACGAACGGCCAAATCCTACAGGATGACCATACTGGCCTGCGTGCACCGGGACACTGATACCGTCCTCTCCAACGCCTGCCATCACCTGCCCGATACTCGCAGGCAGGATAAACGGCATATCCCCCAGCACCACCAGCCAACCGGCAGACGGCCCACTGGCAGCCACTGCGGCGGCGATGCTGTCGCCCATGCCCGGCGAGCGCAACAGCAGCACTTCGCAACCGTGCACCTTTGCCAACCGGATGACTTCCGCGCGATCCGGCGACGTCACCAACCAACGTTTTGCAACGGCAGATGGCAAACTCACCAGCACCTGTTCGATTACCGGCCGCGTGACGCCGTCCCGGCCCACACAGGGCGCCAGCAACTTGTCCTGATCGGCACCCGCCTCAGCCCGAAAACGACTGCCCTGCCCCGCCGCCAGGATGATCGCGGTGATGCCCGTCAACTGACGGCTGCCTGCAACGGCTTTTTCTGCAACAGATCAATCCCGTTCTTGATGGCGACGATTTCCGCCATCAACGACAAGGCGATCTCCGCCGGTGTATGGCTGCCGATATGCAGGCCGATAGGCCCATGCAGCCGCGCAATGGCGTCCACACTCAACCCGAGCGACGCGAGATTTTCCCGGCGCTTCTGGCTGTTGACCCGCGAACCCAGGGCACCAATGTAGAACGCCCTGGAATTGAGGGCCGTCAACAACGCCATGTCATCCAGGCGCGGGTCATGGGTGAGCGCGACAATGGCGGTGCGTTCGTCGGTCTGGATATTCAGCACCGCTTCATCCGGCATGCCCGGCACAAAACGCCCGTGCTGTTCTTCCCAGCCATAGACAAACTCCTGGCGCGGGTCGCAGATCAGCACTTCGAAATCCAGCAACCGCGCCATTTCCGCCACGTACCGTGACAGCTGGCCCGCACCGATCAACAGCAGGCGCCAGCGCGGACCATAAATCGCCCGTAATCGCTCGCCGTCAAAGCTGACCACATCGGTCTTGCTCGCACCGCTCAGCACCACCTCACCGGTGGCCAAGTCCAACTCGCGGGCGACAATCTCGTGCGCCTCACAGCGCGCCAGCAGTTCAGCCACCCAACCCGGATCCCCCACCCGCTCCTCGGTCAGGCGCAGGGTGCCACCGCAAGGCAGGCCAAAACGCGCAGCCTCGTCGCGGGTGACGCCATAGGTCACCAACTGCACAGGCGGCCCGTCGTCAGGCAGCCGGCCATCCTGCAAACGGGCGATCAAGTCATCCTCGATGCACCCGCCTGACACCGAGCCAATCACCACCCCGTCACCGCGCAGGGCCAGCATGGCCCCCGGCGGACGTGGCGCGCTGCCCCAGGTCTGGACCACGCTGTACAGCACCACCCGCTGCCCGGCGCGGCGCCATTCCAGTACGCTGCGCAATACATTCAGATCGACGCTGTCCATCAGGCGTTCGCCTCCTGCCAATCTTCCGTGAGCGGATAAAAATATGAGTAGTCAGCTAAGTTAACTCAGCGCAAATAAAAAAGCCCTGCAATGCAGGGCTTGGTGCGTCAAAAAACAAGCTTAGTTCAATAGCGATTGGGCTCCATTTCCAGCACCACCTGGAAACGCTGTTCGATGTCCTGCTGGATACGCAGCGCCAGGCCGGCAATGTCCTGGCCGGTGGCCGCGCCGTAGTTCACCAGCACCAGTGCCTGCAAGCGATGCACGCCGGCATCACCGTCGCGAAAGCCCTTCCAGCCGGCCTTGTCGATCAGCCAGCCAGCGGCCAGTTTCATCTGCCCGTCGGCCTGGGGGTAAGCCACCATGTCTGGATATTGAAGCTGCAACTCGGCGGCCAGCGCCTGGGACACCAGCGGGTTCTTGAAGAAGCTGCCGGCATTGCCGAGCACCGCCGGGTCCGGCAGTTTCTCGCTGCGAATACTGCAAATGGCGCGGCTGACGTCGCTCGGGCTTGCCTGCGTAATGCCTTGCTCGGTCAGGCGCTGTTGCACCGGCCCGTACTCAAGCTTCAGATGCACGGCGCGACTCAAGGCAAAACGCACCCTAAGGATCAGCCAGCGGCCGGTTTCGTGCTTGAAGAGGCTGTCGCGGTAGGCAAAGTTGCACTCGGCCAGGCTGAAATCCCGCAGCTCGCCGGTGTGGCGATCGAGGGCGGTCAGGCCGGCGAACACGTCCTTGATCTCCACACCATAGGCGCCGATGTTCTGCATGGGAGCGGCGCCAACGGTGCCGGGGATCAGGCTGAGATTTTCCAGGCCGGAAAAACCCTGGGCCAAGGTCCACAGCACAAACGGATGCCAGGCTTCGCCAGCTTCGGCCTCAACCACCACCTGGATGCCATCATCCTGCACGACCCGGATGCCCTGGCTGGCCATGCGCAGCACCAGCGCGTCGATATCCTGGGTCAGCAACAGATTGCTGCCGCCGCCAATCACCAGCAATGGCAGTTGATGCCCGGCGGCATAGGCCAGGGCTTCACGCACGTCGCTATCGTTATGGGCCTCGGCAAACAGCCGGGCGCGCACGTCGATGCCAAAGCTGTTGAACGGTTTGAGCGAAACCTGGGCTTGCACCTGCAACGTCATAACCGGCCCTTCAATTCAATCACCAACAAGTCACACGCGCGCTCGATCAGGTCGAGGACGGTTTCGAAGCCTTGGTCGCCTTCGTAGTAAGGGTCCGGTACTTCATCCACCACCGAGTCGTAACGGCGCAGGAACAGATCCAGGTCCGCCTTGCCCTGGGCCGGCTGCATGGCCTTGAGGTTACGCAGGTTGCTCTGGTCCATGGCCAGGATCAGGTCGTAGCGGGAAAAGTCGGCCCGGGAGACCTGCTGGGCCCGCTGGGCCGACAAGTCGTAGCCACGCTGCAGCGCTGCCCGCTGGCTGCGCTTGTCCGGCGGATTGCCCACGTGCCATTCACCGGTGCCGGCGGAGGCCACTTCAACCTGATCAGCCAGGCCGGCTTCCCGCAGTTTGTGGCGCAACACGCCTTCTGCCGTCGGTGAACGGCAGATGTTGCCCAGGCAGACGAACAGAACCTGCATCAGGCCCCCAGCAGGCGACGAACGCGCTCGAGGTCTTCAGGGGTGTCGACACCGGCCGGTGGCGCTTCCAGGGCATCGCCCACGTGGATGCGCACGCCGTGCCACAGAGCCCGCAGTTGTTCCAGGGATTCGGTATTTTCCAGCCAGCACGGGCCCCAGCTGACGAAGTCATGCAGGAAACCGGCGCGGTAGGCGTAGATGCCGATGTGGCGGCGGTAAGGCACGCCCGCCGGCAGCACGTCAGGCTGCTTGGCAAACGCATCCCGCGCCCATGGCAAGGTGGAGCGGCTGAAGGTCAGCGCCAGGCCATTGATGTCACTGACCACTTTCACCACGTTGGGGTTGAACAGGGTCTCGATGTCTTCAATCGGCTCGGCCAGGGTCGCCATGCGGGCTTCGCCATGGGCTGCCAGGTTGGCGGCCACCTGGTCGATCACGCAGGGCGGAATCAACGGCTCGTCGCCTTGCACGTTGACCACGATGGCGTCCGCCGCCAGCCCCAGCTTGGTGGCCACTTCGGCCAGGCGGTCGGTGCCGGAATTGTGGTCTTCACGGGTCAGCACCGCTTCGGCACCAAAGCCTTTGCAGGCCTCGATGATGCGCGGATCGTCGGTCGCGACCACCACCCGTTCGGCGCTGCTTTTGCAGGCCTGTTCCCACACCAGCTGGATCATCGGCTTATCGCCGATCAGTTGCAGTGGTTTGCCGGGCAGGCGGGTGGAGGCGTAGCGGGACGGGATGACAACAGTGAAGGCGGTGGTCATTTATCCAGGCGCTCGTCGGTGGTCAGGGTACGGGCTTCGCTTTCGAGCATTACCGGAATCCCATCACGGATCGGGTACGCCAGGCCGGCGCCCTTGCTGATCAGCTCGGTTTTGTCGGCGCTGAGCTTGAGCGGGCCTTTGCAGATCGGGCAAGCGAGGATATCGAGCAGTTTGGTGTCCATGAGTGTGTCCTGGAGAGCAGCGTTTTAAGGCAAAAGGCGAGCGGGCAGCAAGCGCATCAACTGCGTGTCGAACCAGGCGACAAACGCCGGTGACGGTGCCGCGTCCACCGCAAGGTACCACCAGTCGGGCCTGGCAAAGGCGCGGCACTTCACCGCGTCCTTTTCCGTCATGACCAACGGCAGTGCCGGTGTGAAATTCAAGACCTCGGCGCTATACGGCGCGTGGTCGGCAAAAGCATGGGGTATTGGGCGCCAGTGTAGCGTTTCAAGGGTGTTGAAGAAACGTTGCGGGTTACCGATGCCGGCCACCGCGTGCACCTGCTGCCCCGCCGGGAAGTGATCGACGGGTTTGCGTTCGCCGGTGTGCAGGTTGACCAGCGTGGTGGGCAGCAGGCGAAAGGCAAAACCGTCGTCACGGTCAGAACCCGCGCCGTTGTAAAGCAGCGCATCGACGCTCTGCAAACGCTCGACCGGCTCGCGCAACGGGCCCGCCGGCAGGCAGCGACGGTTACCGAGCCCACGAGCGGCATCAATCAATACCAGTTCCAGGTCACGGGCCAGGCGGTAATGTTGCAGGCCGTCGTCGGAGAGAATCAGGTCGAGGGTTTCGCTGGCCAGCAGCGCCTTTACCGCGCGGCTGCGGTCGGGATCGATCATCAGCGGTACGCCGCTGCGCTGCACGATCAGCAGCGGTTCATCCCCCGCCTGCGCGGCGGTGTGACTGGCTTCGACCCGCCATGGAAACGCTGGCGGCTTGGCGCCATAGCCGCGGCTCACCACACCGACGCGCAAGCCGCTGCGCTGGCAATGGTCGATCAGCCAGAGAATCAAGGGGGTCTTGCCGGTGCCGCCGACGGTGATGTTGCCCACCACCACGACCGGCACCGGCGACTGATAGATCTCGCCCTCGCCCGCCAGGAACCGCGCGCGTTTGCGCTGTACCACCCGGCGATAGAGGGATTCCAGCGGCTGCAACAACGCGAGCGCCGGATGGCCTTCGTACCAGGCCTTGAGCAAACGATCGGTGATGGCCATCAGGGTTGGCTCGCCGCCTCGACGGTGGTCATGCGCAAATGGCTGAAGCCGAGCTTGCCGGCAGCGTCCATTGCCGTGATTACGGCCTGATGCTTGGTATTGCCATCGGCGCTGATGGAAAGTGGCAGGTTGGTATCACCGCCCGACTCTTTTTGCAGCGCATCCATCAGGCTGGCCAGGTCGTTTTTCTCCAGCAACTGGTTATTCACCGAGAACACGCCATCGGCGCTGATGGCGATGTCCAGTTGCTTGGCCTGCTGGTCTTCCGCCGGGGAGCCGCTGACGGCTTCCGGCAGGTCGACCCGCAGTTGGGTTTCCCGGGTAAAGGTGGTGGTGACGACAAAAAACAGCAGCAGGATAAACACCACGTCGATCAACGACGCCAGGTTGATATCGACGTTTTCCCGTTGCTTGCGGCGAAATTTCACGCGTTGCCCTCAACGAAGTCCACGTCACGGTCGCCCTGCACCACTTCCACCAGCTTGATGGCCTCCTGCTCCATGCCCACCACCAGCTCATCGATGCGCCGTTGCAGGAAACGGTGGAAGAACACCGAAGGAATACCGACCATCAGGCCCGCCGCCGTGGTGATCAAGGCCTTGGAAATACCACCGGCCAGCACCGCGGCGTTGGTGGTCATGCCCGAGCCCATGAAGGAGCTGAAAATATCGATCATGCCCAGCACGGTGCCGAGCAGCCCGAGCAATGGCGCCATGGCCGCGATGGTGCCCAGGGCATTGATATAGCGCTCCAGCTCATGGATGACCCGGGCGGCAGCCTCTTCGATGCACTCCTTCATGATCTCGCGACCATGCTTGGAGTTGGCAAGGCCGGCGGCGAGGATTTCACCCAGGGGCGAGTTGGCGCGCAGTTCCTTGAGCTTGGCCTTGTCGAGCTGCTTGTTCTTGATCCAGCCCCAGACCTGGCCCAGCAGGTGGTCAGGTGTTACACGGCTGGCACGCAGGGTCCACAGGCGTTCGGCGATGATGCCGAGTGCGGCGATGGAACTCAAAATGATCGGCAACATCATCCAGCCGCCGGATTTGACCAATTCCCACACAGTGAATGTCCCCTCGAAAAAGTGCGCCACTTTACCATAAGGGTCCGGTGGAAGGGCTGGCCTGCCCCAGAGCATCCTGTCGCAGGGGCCGGTCTTTGGTAACGCTGTTTTGCGGCGGGCGCTCGCGCCAGAAACGCCGCTGGCTGCGCACAGCCACCGGCGGCTGGAAGCTGCCCAGTTGCAGGCGCAGCGCGCCTTGTTCGGCACTGTCATAAATCGCGCTGCCCATGGCCTGGTAACGCTCCAGCACCTGCGGATGCGGATGGCCAAACCCATTGCTGCGGCCTCGGGAAATCAATACGGCCTTGGGCGCCAGGCGCAGCAGGAATGGCCATGAAGACGAGCTGCGGCTGCCATGATGCGGCGCTTGCAGCCAATCGACAGGGGCGCCCAAGGGTGTGGCGAGCAATGCTCGCTCGGCCTCGCGGTCAATATCCCCGGTCAGCAACAACCGCTCGCCATTGGCCTGCACGAGCAATACGCAGGACATCTGGTTACCGTCCGTCGCATCAGGCCATTGCCATAGCTCGAACGTCACGCCGTCCCACTGCCACTGCTCGCCGCTGACACAGGGTTGAGTACCGAGAGAGACTGGCAACCGCTCTGTTTCACCGCCTATCACACGCTTGATCGGCATCCCTTGGGCGACAGCCAATGCACCACCGGCATGATCAGCGTCGGCATGGCTGAGCAGCATCACGTCCAGCTCCGCTACCCCCAGCTTGCGCAACGCGGGCAACACGACACGAGCGCCCAGGTCGAACTCGCCGGAGCGCGGCCCGGCGTCATACAGCAGCACATGGTTGCGGGTGCGCAGGATGATCGACAGCCCTTGGCCAACATCCAGCTGCACCACCTCGACCCGCCCATGGGGCACCGACTCCCGAGGTGGAAACACCGCCAGCAGCAACATCGGCCACCCCAGCAGCCGAAACGGGATGCCCTTGGGCATCAATAACAGCACCGCGCCCAACGCACTCACCAGCCAATAGCCTGCCGGTACTTGCGCCGGGACCCAGGCCGGCACGTACTGCGCCAGCAGCGCCAGGGCCTTGAACAGCCAGCCCAGCGTGCCACCCGCCAGCCATAACAACCCCTCACCTATATAAGGCAGCGGCAATAACGCCGTACCCAGCAACGCCAGGGGCAATACCACCAGGCTGATCCACGGCACCGCCACCAGGTTGGCCAGCGGCCCGCTCAGGCTGATGGGCAGGCCGAGCACCAGCAGCAATGGAAACAGGCCGATGGCAATCAACCATTGGGCCCGGGTCCAGGCCTGCCAGGCACTCCACGGCCCCAGCCGACCACTGAACGCCAAAACCAGCACGGCCACCGCTGCAAACGACAGCCAGAATCCCGGTTGCAGGCTGGCCAGCGGTTCGAGGATCAGTACGGCATTCAGCGCCAGCAACAGCGGCCACCAGATGCCCAGGTGACGAAAGCGCAGGCGCCACAGCAAGACCAATCCCACCATTACGCAGGCCCGCTGCACCGGCACTTCGAAACCCGCCAACAGGCCGTAGCCCAGCGCCGCAGCGAATGCCAAGCCACAGGCCCAGGGCAACCACGGCAAGGGTTTCGGCCAACATCCGTAACGCGCCAGACCGGCAACCAGGCCATAGATCAACCCCGCCAGCAGGCCAATGTGCTGACCGGAAATCACCAATAAATGCACGGTGCCGGTCGCTTGCAGGACCTGCCAATCCTCGGCGGCCAACCCGGAACCATCCCCGAGCACCAACGCCGCCAGGCCCGCCTCGCGCCCTTGGGCATCCACCGCCAACAACCGCTGGCGAATCCCGTCACGCCAGGCATGCCGCGCAGGCGCCAGCCGCTGACCATCCTTGACCGAACCGGCGGCGCCAATCCGCTGGGCCAGCAACCAGGCCTCATAGTCAAAACCCTCGGCATTCAGCAAGCCGGCGGGGCGCTTGAGCGTGACGGCCAACCGCCAGCGCTCACCACTTTGAACCGGCGGGCCACCACGCCAGGACACGCGGATATGCTTGGGCAGCAGCTCCTTGCGTGACCGGCTGTCGGTCAGTTCGAAGCGCACACCGTCGCCCGTCTGCTGCGGTAACCCGGTAACACGCCCCTCCACCCAGCGGGTCTGGCCATCCAGACGCGGGGCCAATCGATCATCCAGTGCCCACTGTGCACTGAGGCAGGCCCAGCTCAATCCGAGCAGAAAAAACGCCAGCGGATACGTACGAAAAGGCAACAACATCAGGGCCAGCACCGGCATCAACAGCAGCCAGCCGCTGGACGGCAACACGGGTAAAAAGCGCAAGGCGAGCAGCCCCAGCGCGAGTGCGAACATCCCTGTTCTCATGGATCTTTCCTTGAAAGTGACCCATTGAGTCTTAGCCGGCCTGTAAATGCGGCCTATTATTATTTGTCACAAAGTCTGAATTTCCCGTTCATGGAATGCGGGCATACTTGCCCCTCGAACTGACCTGGACCCCTTATGCCACGGCGCTTATTCAAACGGTACATGCCTGATCCGACCAGCATTCGGGAACACAAGTCCTTACGCTTTCTCGGCAAATTGCTGCATGACCCGAACCTCTGGCACCTCAATCGGCACTCGGTTGCCCGCGCCATGGCGGTGGGCCTGTTCGCGGCATTTATCCCTATTCCCTTGCAAATGCTGCTGGCGGCCGTCCTCGCCATCAGCGTGCGCGGCAACATGCCGATTGCCGTCAGCCTGGTCTGGCTGACCAACCCGATCACCATGCCGCCGGTGTTCTTCTGCACCTACATGACGGGCGCCTGGCTGATGAACGTGCCGCCCCGCAGCATGCCCGACGAGCTGACCTGGGAGTGGATCAGCGGGCAGCTGTCGACGCTGTGGCAACCCTTCCTGCTGGGCTCGGTGGTATTGGGGCTGGTGATGGCGGCGCTGGGGTATTGCCTGACCATGGGTTACTGGCGCTGGTGGGTCGCCCGCCAGTGGAAAAAACGCAAACAGCGCAGGGGGTAAGTGCTAGCGAGCCAGCAGGCGCATATGCACGCGCAACCCCTGGCCGGTGTTTACCGCCCATAGGCTGCCGTCCTGGCGCTGCACGGCGTTGCGCGCAATGCTCAACCCCAGGCCGAAGCCGCCGTCGCCAGGGCGTGAACCGTCCAGCCGGGTGAACGGCGCAAAGATCCGCTCCAACTCCAATTCATCGATCCCGCCGCCCTGGTCTTCCAGCCACAAGTGCCAATGATCACCCTCGCGTTGCCCGCCCAATTGCACCGTCCCGTTTTGCGGAGAATGCCGGATGGCATTGCGCAGGATGTTTTCCAGCGCCTGGGCCAGCAGGTTCAGATTGCCGCGTACCCAGCAGTCAGCCTCAAGTTCGCACTGTAAACGTGACGGCGGCCAACCACTTTCAAAACAGGCGTTTTCCCGGAGCATGTCCCACAGCGCCTGCACCTGGATGTCCTCCTTGGGCAGCGGCGCACGTTCGGTGTCGAGCCAGGCCAGTTGCAAGGTGTCTTCCACCAGGCGTTGCATGCCGTCGACTTCCCGGCCCAGGCGTTCGCGCAGTTGGGTCAGGTCCTGCTCGCTGTCGCAGGCGACGCGCAAGCGGCTCAGCGGCGTGCGCAACTCATGGGACAAATCCCGCAGCATTTGCTGTTGCAGGGCCACGGTGCCTTGCAAGCGTTCAGACATCTGGTCAAACGCGCGGCCCAATTCCCCCAGCTCATCCTGGCGGCTGGTGGTGTCGCGGGACAGCCGGGTGCTCAGCTGGTCGGCACGCCAGGCATTGGCCTGCTCCCGCAGATGGTTCAGGGGCATGATCAGCAACCGGTAAAGGCCGATGCACAACAGCAGGGTGAACAGGCCGGGAATCACGCCATTGGTCACGATCCGCCAGAACAATTGGTTTTGCCCGGGCATAAAGCGCCGTGGCAATTCAATCACCAGGGATCCCGCACCCGGGTCACCCGGAAACGGGATTTTCAACCACGGCAGGCCTTTGGCATGCCGGCTGACGGGCCAGTCCAGGCCACGCAGGAAGGTCAGGCGCTGGCTTTCCTTGTCTGTCAGCGGGTAGCTGCTCAGGGATTGCAGATCGTTACCGATAACGCCCAGCCACGTGCGCTCGTGCTTGCCCATGGTGCTCAACCACGCATCTACACCGGCGTTGCCGCCTTTGTTCCAGGCCAGTTCCGCGCCGGCCGCATAACCGCTCAAAGTGGCGCGGGCCTCACTGGACAGAAAGGCATTCTGCTCTTCCATGTACCGGCCCCAGGACCAACTGAGCCAGATCATCAGCAAGCAGAAGGCTATCAGCAGGCAGGCCAGTTTCCAGAATAACGAATGCTTGCCCGGCAGCCGTTTGAGGGTGGCCTTAAAGCCCGTCATCGTGACCGCTCAACACATAGCCCTTGCCCCACACCGTGCGCACTTCCCGCTCGCTGTAGCCTATGGCCTTGAGCTTGCGACGAATCTGGCTGATGTGCATGTCCAGGCTGCGATCATGGGGCGCATAACCGCGCTGAAAGACATGCTGGTAAAGGAAGGCTTTGCTGAGGACTTCCTCGCCGTTGCGGTACAGGGTTTCCAGCAGGCGATATTCGCTGCGGGTCAGCCCGGCCCAGTGCTCCCGATGAAAGACGTCACACAGTTCATCATCGAACCGCAGGCCGAGGGCATCGTCGCGCACCGTCGCCAGGGCCGGCAACGGCCGCCGATCCAGGGCAACCCGGCGCAGTATGGCTTCGATGCGCACCCGCAGCTCGGCCATGCTGAATGGCTTGGGCAGGTAATCATCCGCCCCCAGGCGAAAGCCGCTGATGCGGTCGGCTTCGGCGCCCAGGGCCGACATCAGGATCACCGGGATCGAATGGCTCTGGCGCAAATGCGTGAGCACCGACAAGCCGTCCATGCCCGGCAACAGGATGTCCATCAACACCACGTCGAAGCTTTGATCGCGGGCCATTTGCAGACCCTGCTGGCCGTCCTGGCACCAGGTCACCTGGAAGCCACAGCGGCCCAACTGCTCATGGACATAGGCGCCAAGCACAGGATCATCTTCAATCGCCAGGATACTGGGTAAGCCAAGTGCTACGGGATTCATTAGCGTCTGCAAGTCATTCTCAATGACTGATTATTCAAGATTGCCCCCCCATGAGCAACCGCCGCCAGGCGTCCGATGGTCCAAGGTTTGCCTCAGGTCATTAATTTGCAAGATTCCAGACCGCGCAAATGGCTACACTGCGCAGGTGGCGCGGGCCGGATGCCTGCGTGGAATTTCGACAACAGTGTGGTAGCAGGAGAGTGGCGTGCTTAGAAGAATGGGGATAAAAGGCCGCGTACTGTTGCTGACCTTATTGCCTACCAGCCTGATGGCGTTGCTGCTGGGCGGCTATTTCACCTGGATGCAACTGTCGGAACTGCAGTCGCAGTTGCTGCAACGGGGCGAGATGATCGCCGAGCAACTGGCACCGCTGGTCGCACCAGCACTGGGCACCAAAAACACCGACCTGCTGGAACGCATCGCCACCCAGTCCCTGGAACAAACCGACGTGCGCGCCGTGTCGTTCCTCGGGCCCGACCGCACGCCCCTGGCCCATGCCGGCCCGACCATGCTCAACCAGCCGCCCATCGGCAACAGTTCGCACCTGTTGCAGCGCACCGGCAATGACGCGACCCGCTATCTGCTGCCGGTGTTCGGCCGCCATCGCAACCTCGCCGGTGAGCTGATCCCGGATGAGTCCGACCGCCTGCTGGGCTGGGTCGAGCTGGAGCTTTCCCACAATGGCATGTTGCTGCGCGGCTATCGCAGCCTGTTCGCCAGCCTGCTGCTGATCGCCATCGGCCTGATCTGCACCGCAGCCCTGGCGTTGCGCATCAGCCGTACGATCAACTCGCCGATTGGCCTGATCAAGCAGGCCGTGGCGCAGCTCAAGGACGGCAATCTGGAAACCCGCTTGCCGCCACTGGGCAGCCAGGAACTCGATCACCTCGCCTCGGGCATCAACCGCATGGCCGAGACCCTGCAAAATGCCCAGGAAGAATTGCAACACAGCATCGACCAGGCCACCGAAGACGTGCGGCAGAACCTGGAAACCATCGAGATCCAGAACATCGAGCTGGACCTGGCCCGCAAGGAAGCGCTGGAAGCCAGCCGCATCAAGTCGGAGTTTTTGGCCAACATGAGCCATGAAATCCGCACACCGCTGAACGGCATCCTCGGTTTCACCCACTTGTTGCAGAAAAGCGAGCTGTCGCCCCGCCAGCTGGATTACCTGGGCACCATCGAAAAGTCCGCCGACAACCTGTTGGGCATCATCAACGAAATCCTCGACTTCTCGAAAATCGAAGCCGGCAAGCTGGTGCTCGACAGCATCCCGTTCAACCTGCGGGACCTGTTGCAAGACACCCTGACCATCCTCGCCCCGGCCGCCCACGCCAAACAGCTGGAGCTGGTGAGCCTGGTCTACCGCGACACGCCGCTGTCGCTGGTGGGTGACCCGCTGCGGCTCAAGCAAATCCTCACGAACCTGGTGAGCAACGCGATCAAGTTCACCCGCGAAGGCACCATCGTTGCCCGCGCGATGCTTGAAGACGAACAGGAAGACAGCGTGCAACTGCGCATCAGCGTGCAGGACACCGGCATCGGCCTGTCGAACCAGGACGTGCGCGCGCTGTTCCAGGCATTCAGCCAGGCGGACAATTCGCTGTCACGCCAACCCGGCGGCACCGGCCTGGGCCTGGTGATTTCCAAGCGCCTGATCGAACAGATGGGCGGTGAGATTGGCGTCGACAGCACGCCGGGGGAAGGCTCGGAATTCTGGATCAGCCTGAACCTGCCGAAAACCCGCGACGACGTCGAAGACCTGCCCTGCGCGCCACTGCTGGGCCGGCGCGTGGCGGTGCTGGAAAACCACGAGCTGGCGCGCCAGGCCCTGCAACATCAGTTGGAAGACTGCGGCCTGGAAGTCACCCCGTTCAACAGCCTGGAGAGCCTGACCAACGGCATCACCAGCGCCCACCAGACCGAACAGGCGATTGACCTGGCGGTACTGGGCATCACCGCCAACGACATTCCACCGGAGCGTTTGAACCAACACCTGTGGGACCTCGAGCACCTGGGCTGCAAGGTGCTGGTGCTGTGCCCCACCACCGAACAGCTGCTGTTCAACCCGTCGGTGCCCAACCCCAACAGTCAGTTGCAGGCCAAACCCGCCTGCACCCGCAAGCTGCGCCGCGCCCTGGCCGACCTGATCAGCCCGCGCCCGCTGCGCAGCGAACCCGGCGAGCCGCTGTCGAGTCGCGCACCACGGGTACTGTGTGTCGACGACAACCCGGCCAACCTGCTGCTGGTGCAAACCCTGCTGGAAGACATGGGCGCCAAGGTCCAGGCGGTGGAAAGCGGTTACTCGGCCATCGAAGCGGTGAAGCAGGAAGCCTTCGACCTGGTGCTGATGGACGTGCAAATGCCCGGCATGGACGGGCGCCAGAGCACCGAAGCGATTCGCTCATGGGAAAGCGAACGCCACGGCACGCCGCTGCCCATCGTCGCGCTGACCGCCCACGCCATGGCCAACGAAAAACGTGCGTTGCTGCAAAGTGGCATGGATGACTACCTGACCAAGCCCATCAGCGAACGGCAACTGGCCCAGGTGGTGTTGAAATGGACCGGGCTGGCCCTGCGCAACCAAGGCCCGGAGCGCGGCGCCGAAAGTTTCGGGCAGGCCACGCAGCTGCCGGTACTGGATCATGAAGAAGGCTTGCGACTGGCTGCCGGCAAGGCGGATCTGGCAGCGGACATGCTGGCGATGCTCCTGGCCTCGCTGGAGGCTGACCGGGAAGCGATCCGCGTGGCCCGTGACGCCAACGACCGCAACGCCCTGATCGAGCGGGTTCATCGCCTGCACGGCGCCACCCGGTATTGCGGCGTGCCACAACTGCGCGCAGCCTGCCAACGGGCCGAAACCCTGCTCAAACAGGACGATGCCAAGGCCATGCCGGCCCTGGATGAACTGGACATGGCGATTGCCCGGCTGGCCAGTGAGGCGCGGGTGAGCGCGTAAACTTTCGGGGCAATGTGGAGAGGGAGCTTGTCTTTGGCTAGGGAGCTTGCTGTGGCGAGGGAGCTTGCTCCCGCTGGGCTGCGCAGCGGCCCCAAAATCATGGGAGCGCTTCGCACTCCAGCGGGAGCAAGCTCCCTCGCCACAGCAAGCTCCCTCACCACAACAAGCTCACTCACCACAGACAAGCCCCCTCGCCACAAAAGCAGCTTTCAATCATCAAGAAGGAATATTTGATGCGCATCATCCTCTTCAGCAGCCAAACCTACGACCGCGACAGTTTTCTCGCCCAACCGTTGCCCGCAGGCATGCAACTGCAATTCCAACCGGCCCGGCTGAACCTCGACACCGTGGCCCTGGCCGAACACCACGAAGTGGTCTGCGCCTTTATCAATGACGACCTCAGCGCCCCGGTGCTGGAGCAACTAGCCAACGGTGGCACCCGCCTGATCGCCCTGCGCTCGGCCGGTTACAACCATGTCGACCTGGCCGCCGCCAAGCGCCTGGGCCTGACCATCGTGCGGGTGCCGGCCTACTCGCCCCATGCAGTGGCCGAACATGCAGTCGCGCTGATCCTGGCCCTCAACCGCCGCCTGCACCGCGCCTACAACCGCACCCGCGACGGCGACTTCAGCCTGCATGGCCTGACCGGTTTCGACCTGGTGGGCAAGACCGTCGGCGTGGTCGGTACGGGGCAGATCGGCGCCACATTCGCCAAGATCATGGCCGGGTTCGGCTGCCAGTTGCTGGCGTACGACCCCTACCCCAACCCGCAGGTCGAAGCCCTTGGCGCGCGCTACGTGAGCCTGGCGCAGTTACTCGGCGAGTCACAGATCATCAGCCTGCATTGCCCGCTGACGGCAGACAGCAAACATCTGATCAACGCCCAGAGCCTGGCCCATATGCAGCCCGGCGCGATGCTGATCAATACCGGGCGCGGCGGCCTGGTGGACACCCCGGCGCTGATCGACGCACTCAAGGACGGCCAACTCGGCTACCTGGGGCTGGATGTGTATGAAGAAGAGGCCCAGCTATTTTTCGAAGACCGCTCGGACCTGCCCCTGCAAGACGACGTGCTGGCGCGCCTGCTGACCTTCCCCAACGTGATCATCACCGCGCACCAGGCCTTCCTGACGCGCGAGGCGCTGGGGGCGATTGCCGGCACCACCCTGGCCAACATCGCGGCGTGGGCTGATGGGCGGGCGCAAAACCTCGTCGAAGGATGATCAGTGGTCACATAGCCGCGCCATGATGGGTGGCGGCCCGTGATAGGATGGCGCGCCTATTTGGAGGATCCATGGCCGAACACGATTTCCGCTTCAGCTTGCTGAGCCCGCAACACACCCTGATCGAATGCCGCGCCCTGGTGCCGGGCCGTTATCAAGTCACCGGCAACGGTGGCTCGATCAAGAACGGCGACGTTCTGATCGTCACCCTGCGCGGCAGTAAAACCCTGTCGATGCGCCTGACCGTCGAAGGCGATGCGCGCTACTCCATCCGCCCGGCAGGCCAGTGGGTCGCCATGGCCCAGGGGCCAAAGTTCGGCGAACTGGAGATTCACACCTGGAAGGTCAACTGCGACAGCTGCGACAACGTGCTGGAGTTTGAATTCGCGGTGGAAACCAAGCTGAGCAAAGAGCCGCTGCAACCGGCCGCCACCGCGCGGGTCAGCGAGCTGGGCTGGGCCACCCTGGGCGACAAGCACCGCTGCCCGAAATGCCAGAAGGCCGCGCAATGAAAGCCGTGCTGATGCTGGCCGTGCTGGGTGCAGGCCTCGCGGGCTGCGCCAGCGACGAGGTCAAGCTCAAGCAGGATCACAGCTACGTGGTGGAATGGATCGGTGAACGGCCGCTGATGGATTACGCGCACCTGACCGTGACCCTCGGCGCCGATGGCCGGGCCTACGGCAATGGTGGCTGCAACCATTGGTTCGCGCCCTACACCCTGGACGGCGACAAGCTGACCTTCGGCAAGGTCGGCAGCACCCGCAAACTCTGCGCCGAAGCGCTGATGGAGCAGGAGCACCGTTTCTTCCAGGCCCTGCAAGGCGTGCAACGCTGGGACATCTCGCCGATCGAACAGACCCGTTTCTGGCCGGCGGATGGCCTGCCATTGCGGTTGTGGCTGGAAGAAGGCTGATTCCGCTCTTCTGTGGGAGCTGGCTTGCCTGCGATGGCATCGCCTCGGTCTGGCTGACAGACCGAGTTGCCTGCATCGCTGGCAAGCCAGCTCCTACATTTATCCGCGCAACGCCTTGAGCTTGGCCAACACACCCTCGGCCGTCTGCTCACCCATCAGTTGCTCGCGCACCTTGCCCTTGTCATCGATGATGTAGGTCACCGGCAACGCTTCGCTGCGGGGAATATCGAAGATTTCATCCGGGTTCTGCGCCAATACGGTGAACTTGATGCCCAGCTTCTCGCTGGCGCTCTTGAGTTCTTCACCCTGGGCGTTGTCGAAGTTCACGCCAAATACGCCCACCGACTGGCCCTTGAGCTGTTCGGCCAAGGCATTCAGCTCCGGGATTTCGGTACGGCACGGGCCACACCACTCGGCCCAGTAGTTGACCACCAGCCATTGCTTGTCCAGGCGTTCGGCGGCCACTTTCTGACCGTATTGGTCAACGCCATAGTCATTGCCACAGCCGCTGAGCAGCAGTGTGCCGATGATTGCCAATGCGCCTAACAGTCGCCTCGTCATGGGGTAATCCTTCGTAAAAATGAACATTGGCTGCGGCCGATCGCCTCTCATGGTTTAAGGACGTGACGCAGCGCGGGTAGAATACCCGCCACCTTACGCAAGATGCGACCCGCACATGACCGATCTGACGCTTTATCACAACCCGCGCTGCTCGAAATCCCGCGGTGCGCTCGAACTGCTGGAGGCCCGTGGCCTGACACCGACCGTGGTGCGCTACCTGGAAACCCCGCTCGACGCCGCGCAATTACAGGCCTTGCTGGGCAAGCTTGGGATCAGCGCGCGGCAACTGCTGCGTACCGGCGAAGACGAATACAAAACCCTCAACCTGGCCGACGCCAGCCTCAGCGAAGCGCAGTTGATTGCCGCCATCGCCGCTCATCCGAAACTGATGGAACGCCCGATCCTCGAAACCGCCGACAAGGCTGTGATTGGCCGTCCTCCGGAAAATGTCCTGGAGCTGGTTTCGTGAGTGCGCCGTATGTGCTGGTGTTGTATTACAGCCGCAACGGCTCGGTCAGCGAAATGGCCCGGCAGATTGCCCGGGGCGTCGAGCAAGCCGGGCTCGAGGCGCGGTTGCGCACCGTGCCGGCCATCTCCAGCGAATGCGAAGCCGTAGCGCCGGACATTCCGGTGGACGGCCCGCTGTACTGCAGCCTCGACGACCTGAAGAACTGCGCCGGCCTGGCCTTGGGCAGCCCGACCCGTTTCGGCAACATGGCCGCGCCGCTCAAGTACTTTCTCGACGGCACCAGCAACCTGTGGCTGACCGGCGCCTTGGTGGGCAAGCCGGCGGGTGTGTTCACTTCCACCGCCAGCCTGCACGGCGGCCAGGAAACCACGCTGATGTCGATGCTGCTGCCGCTGCTGCACCACGGCATGCTGATCACCGGCCTGCCCTACAGCGAACAGGCGCTGCTCGACACCAAAGGCGGCGGTACGCCGTATGGCGCCAGCCACCATTCCGGTGCCGACGGCAAGCGCGCGCTGGATCAGCACGAGATCGCCCTGTGCCGCGCCCTCGGCCTGCGCCTGGCGAAGACCGCCGCGCTACTGGAGAACGGCCGTGGCCAGGAAGCCTAAGGCACTACCGTCCCAGGCGTGGCTGGAGCCACGGGTCAAGGCGATGCGGGCGTTGAGCCTGCTGGCATTCCTGGGTCTGGTGGGGTTGTTGTGTGTTTACTATCTGGTGTTTGCCGACCTGCATGGCGCACGGCCGTGGGTGATTCTGCTGATCGAGCTGGTGCCGCTGCTATTGCTGGCACCGGGGATGATTTTGGGCAGCGCGCGTGGGCATTCGTGGATGTGCTTTGTGGTGAATCTTTACTTCATCAAGGGCGCGCTGGCCGCGTATGACCCGAACCGGCAATGGTTTGGCGTGCTGGAAATGCTGGCGAGCCTGGCGGTGTTCTGCACCGCGTTGATGTATGTGCGGTACCGGCATCAGTTGAATCGGCGGTTGGCGGGGGAAGGCCTGTAGCGTCTGACAGTCAGTCATCGCGGGCAAGCCCGGCTCCCACAGTGATCATTGTCATCCATGACAACTCGGTCAAATGTGGGAGCTGGCTTGCCTGCGATAGCGTCAACGCGATCTCAATGGTTGACGGTGTAGGCCAACATCATCGACAGCTGGCACATCGGCCGCCCGCTCTCGGCATGCCACTGGTTGAACGCACCCTGCACCGTGGTCAGGTCCCGAAGACTGGTGGGCACCTTGTCGACAATCTTCTGCGCATTCAGCGCCGCCACCACGTCATAGCTCGGCACGAACGTGTCCTTGCCCACCATCCGCAAAAAGCGCGGCGCCGAGAGCCCGCCCAACTGGTGGCCGTGCTTGCTCAGGTACTTCCACAGGCCGACGATATCGGTCACCGGCCAGTCGGCGATCAACGCGCCGAAACTGCCCTTTTCCTTCTCGACATCCAGAATCATCTGCGCATTGCGCGGCACGCTCTTGAGCTTGCCCAAGTGGCGGATGATGCGGGTGTCCTGCATCAGTCGCTCCAGGTGCTCGGCGCCCATCAGCACGACTTTTTCCGGGTCAAACCCAAAGAATACCTGCTCGAACGCCGGCCACTTGGCGTCCACCACGCTGTGCTTGAGCCCGGCGCGAAACACCCGCAGCGAGAGGGTCGACAGGTAGCGGTCATCACTGATCTTGCGCAATTGCGCCGGGGTCAGGGGCACAGGCAGATGGGCTTCCAGCTCGGCCGCCGAACCGAAACGGTTCAGACAATATTCGTGCAGCCACTTGTAATCGCGCATGCCCTCTCCTAAGGATTGAAATGAAAACGGCGCCCAGGAGCGCCGTCTGTCAGAGCGGTGAAAACGCTCAGAGGTTCACTACGCTGACGAAGCGCGATGCGGCACTTTCGTCGATACGCAGGCTGGTGAAGTCGAACAGGTTACGGTCGGCCAACTGCGACGGCTGCACGTTCTGCAAGCTGCGGAAGATGCTGTCGACGCGGCCCGGGGTCTTGCGGTCCCAATCCTGGAGCATGTCCTTGACCACCTGGCGTTGCAGGTTTTCCTGGGAGCCGCAGAGGTTGCACGGGATGATCGGGAATTGCTTGAGGTCGGAGTACGCCTGGATGTCTTTCTCATGGCAGTACGCCAGAGGGCGAATCACCACGTTGCGCCCGTCGTCGGCCCGCAGCTTGGGCGGCATGGCCTTGAGGCTGCCGTTGAAGAACATGTTGAGAAAGAAGGTTTCGACGATGTCATCGCGATGATGACCCAGGGCCATCTTGGTCGCACCGATTTCGTCGGCAAAGGTGTAGAGCGTGCCACGGCGCAGGCGCGAGCACAGCGAGCAGGTGGTCTTGCCTTCCGGGACCAGTTCCTTGACCACCGAATAGGTGTCTTTCTCGACGATGTGGTACTCGATCCCCAATTCCTTGAGGTAGGCCGGCAGCACATGCTCGGGAAACCCCGGCTGCTTCTGATCCATGTTCACGGCGACGATGTCGAACTTGATCGGCGCGACCTTTTGCAGGTGCATCAGCACGTCGAGCAGGGTGTAGCTGTCTTTGCCGCCGGACAGGCAGACCATGACCTTGTCGCCCTCTTCGATCATGTTGAAATCGGCGACTGCCTCACCAGCCTGGCGACGCAGGCGTTTTTGCAGTTTGTTCTGGTTGACCGTAAGAGTGCCCATGGCGCTTGGATCCGCGAAAGGTGTGTGACGAAAAGCCGGGTATTTTACGCAAAAAATCCACTATGAGCGACGCCGTTCCAGTGGGGAGCCGGCCTGGGTGGGAGCCGGGCTTGCCCGCGATGGGATCAACTCGGTTTGTCTGAAGCACCGAGGTGCCTGCATCGCAGGCAAGCCAGCTCCCACAGTTGCCGGGGTTACCCCTGACAGACCTCCGCGCGATTAAGCCCAATGTTTACAGCGCAATTTGCTCTAAAGCCTTACAGTTTTTCCGGTCATCAGTTCCTATACTGCGACATAAGGTCGCACATATATCCAGACCTTTCAGGCCAATTGGCCCGTGGGCGCTCCACTGGGGGGCGATGGTAATAACGACAGGAGTGACTGGCATGATCCATCACGTCGTGGGACTTTTCACCCACCCCGATCAGGAATGGCGGGAAATTCGTGGCGATAAAGAAGAAAGCATCGGCCACATGTACCTCACCCACACGCTGATTCTGGCGGCGATCCCCGCGGTATCAGCGTTTATCGGTACCACTCAGGTAGGTTGGGTCATCGGCAGCCGTGCGCCGGTGATGCTGACGGTGGAAAGCGCGCTGTGGATGACCATCATGTCCTACGCAGCCATGCTCGGCGGCGTGGCGGTGATGGGCGCGTTTATCCACTGGATGGCCCGCACCTATGACGCCAACCCCAGCATGGCGCGCTGCGTGGCGTTTGCCACCTACACCGCGACGCCCCTGTTTATCGGCGGGCTGGCGGCGCTATACCCACATATGTGGCTGGGCATGGTGGTTGGCACTGCGGCCATTTGCTACACCGTGTACCTGCTGTACGTCGGGCTGCCGACCTTCATGAACATCCACCCGGACGAGGGCTTCCTGTTTTCGAGTTCGGTACTGGCGGTAGGCCTGGTGGTACTGGTGGCAATCATGGCCTTTACCGTGATCGTCTGGGGGCTGGGCGTAGGCCCGATCTACACCAACTGACGCGGTTCAACCCGCAGGAAAAGCCACCGCAAGGTGGCTTTGTGCGTTATGCATGACCATTCGGCGCCTGACAGATTCGGATACACCGTTGTTTGCGGCATACTGGACATCTCTGGAGATATGTACAGCATGCCCGAGCAACTCAATACCCGCGTCGAAGATTGTTTCCTGCAAGCCGAATCCTTTTTCAAACGAAGCTTCAAGCGCCCCCAGGTCAGCCTCAAGCTGCGGGGCCAGAAGGCCGGTGTCGCGCATTTGCACGAGAACCTGCTGCGCTTCAACCCGCAGCTGTACCGTGAAAACAGCCAGCACTTCCTTAAACAGACGGTCGCCCATGAAGTGGCGCACCTGATTGCCCACCAATTGTTCGGCGAGCGCATCCAGCCCCATGGTGAGGAATGGCAGTTGATCATGCGCGGGGTGTACGAACTGCCGCCGGATCGCTGCCACACCTATGAAATCCAGCGGCGGCGCGTGACGCGGTATATCTACCGCTGCCCGTGTGCCGACAGCGACTTCCCGTTTTCGCCCCAGCGTCACGGGTTGGTGAGCCAGGGGCGACGGTATTTGTGCCGCCGGTGTCGGCAGACTTTGGTGTTTACCGGGGAAACCCGGGTGGAGTGAGTTTTGTGGTGCCTG
>NZ_JACARE010000014.1:0-153715 GCF_013386765.1 Pseudomonas yamanorum | reverse complement strand
TGCCTGCGATGGCGTCAGCCCAAGCACTACTGAATCACTTTGGCACGCCGCAGATCGTCTATCCGCTGAACACTGAATCCCAACTCAGCCAGCACTTCATCGCTGTGAGCGCCCACCGCCGCGCCAATGTGCCTGGCCGCCGGCAAACCCTCGGAAAACTTCAGCGGGCAGGCCATTTGCGCCTGGCTGGAACCATCGCCCCGCGGTACCTGGCTGACCAACTCCCGGGCTTTCAACTGTGGGTGCTCGACAGCCTCGCTCAAACTCAACACCGGTTCGACACACGCATCAATCCCGGCAAACAATGCACACAGGTCATCAAAACTGCGTTTCTCGAACTCGACCTGCAATGCCAGCTTGAGGGCTTTCTGCTGCTCAGGCTTGGGCGACAACCCCTGCGCCGCCAACTCTGGGCGCCCAAGCGCTGTACACAACTGCTGCATAAAGGCCGGTTCCAGGCTGCCCACCGACAACCAGCGCCCCTCACGCGAGCGGTAATAGTCATAGAAGCTGCCGCCATTGAGCACCTGGTTCTCCCACGCCGGTTCCACACCGCAGGCCAGGTAACCCGCACCCGCCATGGCATTCAGGCTGAAGGCGCAATCGGTCATGCTCACGTCCAGGTACTGCCCCACTCCACTCTGCTGCCGGGCGATCACCGCCGCCAGCAAGCCGATCACCGCGTGCAACGAGCCGCCGCCCACGTCTGCCAACTGCACGCCAAGGGGCAACGGCCCGCTGTCCTGGCGCCCGGTGTAGCTGGCGATACCGGCCAGGGCCAGGTAGTTGATGTCATGGCCGGCGCGGTCCTTGTAGGGGCCGGTCTGGCCGTAGCCGGTGATGGAGACATAGATCAGCTTCGGGTTGATCGCCTTCAACGCCTCGTAGCCCAGGCCCAGGCGCTCCATGACCCCAGGGCGAAACTGCTCCAGGACGATGTCGTAGTCCGCCACCAGTTGCCGCACGATCGCCACGGCCTCGGCCTGCTTGAGGTCCAGGGCCAGGCTGCGCTTGTTGCGGCTGAGATAGGCATGGCTGGCCGACACGCCCTGGTCGTGTGGCGGCAATACCCGCAGCAGGTCCATGCGGGTGGGGGATTCGATGCGCAGCACCTCGGCGCCCATGTCGGCCAGCAGCAACGAGGCGAACGGCCCCGGCAGCAAGGTGGAGAAATCCAGTACTTTGAGGGACGCCAAGGGACCTGACATGAAGACTCCGATTCCGGTTCGATAGCTCACAGAGTAGGCAAACCTGAGCCCAAGCGGCAATCACATAAACCATCATCGGGAGTGACCGTTGTGGTTTTGCACAGGCATAAAAAAACCCATCCGAAGATGGGTTTTTCACAAACGGTGCAGCCTTACTTGACGGCGGTTGGGGTCGGGCCTTCGGCCACGCCCAGGTCGTCTTCTTCACGGGTCTCGGAGATACCGCGACCACCGGAAGCCAGTTCGACTTGCAGCTTGTCTTCGTCCAGTTCCTTCACCCACTTGGCCACAACCAGAGTGGCAACGGCGTTGCCGACCAGGTTGGTCAGTGCGCGGGCTTCGGACATGAAGCGGTCGATACCCAGGATCAGCGCCAGGCCGGCAACCGGCAGGTGGCCGACAGCCGACAGGGTCGCGGCCAGTACGATGAAGCCCGAACCGGTGACGCCAGCCGCGCCCTTGGAGGACAGCAGCAGAACCAGCAACAGGGTGATCTGGTGGGTGATGTCCATGTGGGTGTCAGTCGCCTGGGCGATGAACACGGCAGCCATGGTCAGGTAGATCGAAGTACCGTCCAGGTTGAAGGAGTAGCCAGTCGGGATAACCAGACCCACTACCGACTTCTTGGCGCCCAGGCGTTCCATCTTGATCAGCATGCGTGGCAGTGCGGATTCGGACGAGGAAGTACCCAGTACGATCAACAGTTCTTCACGGATGTAGCGGATCAGTTTCAGGACGCTGAAGCCGTGAGCGCGGCAGATGCCACCCAGCACGATCAACACGAACAGGATGCAGGTGATGTAGAAGCAGATCATCAGCTGACCCAGCTGCACCAGCGAACCTACGCCGTAGGCACCGATGGTGAACGCCATGGCGCCCAGGGCACCCAGTGGCGCGAGCTTCATGATCATGTTGATGATGTTGAACATCACGTGGGCGAAGCGATCGATGAAGTCCAGCACCGGCTTGCCGTAGGCACCCAGGCGATGCAGGGCGAAACCGAAGATCACCGAGAACATCAGCACTTGCAGGATGTCACCGGTGGCGAATGCGCCGACGATGGTGTTCGGGATCACGTTCAGCAGGAAGCCAACGATGCTCTGGTCGGCACCGGCAGTCACGTAGGCAGCGACTTTAGAGGCGTCCAGGGTAGCCACGTCGATGTGCATGCCGGCGCCCGGTTGCACAACGTTGACCACGACCAGGCCGATCAGCAGGGCGATGGTGGAAACGATTTCGAAGTACAGCAGCGCGTAGCCGCCGGTTTTGCCGACCGATTTCATGCTTTGCATGCCAGCGATGCCGCTGACAACGGTGCAGAAGATGATCGGGGCGATGACCATTTTGATCAGCTTGATAAAGCCGTCACCCAGTGGCTTGAGGGCCACGCCGGTCTGCGGGTAGAAGTGACCGAGCAAAATACCGATAACGATTGCAACGATCACCTGGAAATACAGGGATTTGTACAGTGGCTGACGAGTCGTCATTGCAAAGTTCCTCAATCGTCCCGTGTGGCAAATATCCGCCATTGCCCACGACACTTGAATTGCGAACCCTCCTGCACTGGAGGGATTTGTTTTTTGCGAGCTGCGCACGGCAGATCTGCGTCTCCTATCGCAAGCGTCGTGCCACTTTCCTTGAAAACCGCTGAAGGCCTTTAGACATCAGCGCTCGGGGTATTTTCAGCTTCAGGCTCCACCTGCAGGCAGTGGCGGATTTCCGCCTGGCTGCCCAATCCCGTCCTACAATTTGGCGGATATCCGCCTTGTTGCACTCGCCCGGTGTGGCTAACATCCGCCACTCAATGGACGAGGCCTCTATGCGTGAACGTACCATCGCCAGTCACTACGCCCGGGCCGCGCTCGGCGGTGCACGCCGGGCCGGCTATGACTATTCGGGCCTGCTGCAGCAAGTGGGCATTACCCCGGAACTACTGAGCGAACCCCGCGCCCGCATCGCCCCGGAGCAATTCACGCGTTTGCTGCAGATGCTGTGGCTGGCGCTGGATGACGAATACCTGGGTTTCGCCGAAGGCCCGAGCAAGCGCGGCACCTTCGCCATGATGTGCCACGCGCTGATCCATTGCCGCACCCTGGAGAAGGCTCTGGAACGCGGCTTATTATTTTATAGCCTATTCCCGCAGGGTCCGCGCTGGCGCCTGACGCGTGAAGGCGAAATGGCCCGCTTGAGCCTGGATGATTCGCAGCTCTGGGACCCGGATCACTTCCTCAGCGAATGCCTGCTGGTGATCTGGCATCGCCTCGGCAGTTGGCTGATTGGCCAGCGCATCCGCCTGGACCAGGCCACGTTCAGCTACCCGATGCCGCCCCATGCCACCGAATACGACCTGCTGTTCCCCTGCCCGCAGATATTTGCAGCGCCCACCAGCAGCCTGGTGTTTCCCAGCCGCTACCTGAGCCTGCCGCTGTTGCAGGACGAGCGCACCCTCAAGCACTTCCTTGAGCGTTCACCGGCCGACCTGCTGTCGCGGCCGGATGAAGGCGACAGCTTGAGCAGCCAATTGCGGCGTCTATTGAGCCGCGACCGCACGCCCTGGCCCGACCTGGAAGCTGTCGCCCAGCACCTGCATATCAGCCCGCAGACCTTGCGTCGGCACTTGCGGGAGGAAGGCACCAGCTTTCAGGCACTCAAGGATGAGTTGCGCCGGGACATTGCGATTTATCATTTGGGACGGGCGGATTTGTCGTTGCAGGAAATCGCCGAGCAGTTGGGGTTTTCCGAACCGTCGGCGTTTCATCGGGCGTTCAAGAAGTGGACCGGGCTGACGCCGGGGGCCTATAGAGCACAGGAAACCTGAAGGCGAATGCAAAATGTGTGGCGAGGGAGCTTGCTCCCGTTGGTCTGCGCAGCAGACCCAAAGCAGCCAACGGTGTATTCCTGTGAGAACTGGGTGGCAGGTTTGAGGGCCGCTTCGCGCCCCAACGGGAGCAAGCTCCCTCGCCACAGGAAGCTCACTGAGCCTGGATGCATTCAAGCAGCCGGAAAGTGAATCTTGAACGCCGCGCCACCCAAGGGTGAATCCCCAAGGGTCAGCCGTGCGCTGTAGCTTTCAATGATGTCCTTGACCACCGCCAGGCCAATCCCCTGCCCCGGATGCTGGCGGTCGAGCCGCTCGCCCCTTTGCAGGATTCGCGCACGCTGGTCCGGTGGCACGCCGGGGCCGTCGTCTTCGATGCACAGCTCGGTGCCTTCCAGGCTTTCCTGCAAGCTGATGCGCACTTCGCTCAGGCACAGGCGGTAGGCGTTTTCCAGCAGGTTGCCGAGCAGTTCCAGCAAAGCGCCCTTCTCGATCGGCACGTCGCACTCTTCCGGCAAATCAAAAGCCACCTTCACGCCTTTGTCGCGGTAGACCTTGTCCAGGGTGTCGCACAGGCTTTGCAGCACGGGCTCCAGCCGTACCTGGTGACGCACCAGGCCGCTTTTACGCAGGCTGGCACGTTGCAACTGGTAGCTGATCTGCTGGCTCATGCGCTCGATCTGCGATTGCAGCACCCAGGCCTGGTCCCGGTCTTCGGGGCGCTGGGCCATGTCTTCGCTCACGCCCTGCAGCACCGCCAACGGGGTTTTCAGGCTGTGGGCCAGGTCGTCCAGGGAATCGCGGTAACGGGTGCGTTGCTCACGCTCGCTGTGGAGCAAGCGGTTGAGGGAACCGGTCAGGCGCAGCAGTTCGCGGGGGTGTTGCTCGCTGAGGCTTTCCCGGGTGCCGCCTTCGATCTCATCCAGTTCCTGGCTCAGCCGGCGCAGCGCTTGCAGGCCCCAGGTCAGGCCCAGCCACAACAGGGTGAGCAACACCAGCAAGGCGGCGCCGAAACCCAGGTAGAGGTTTTCCCGCAGGCCTTCGAGGGTCAGTTGGTATTCGCGCACCGGTTGCAGGGCCACGATACTGAACGCCGCGCTCTTGCCGCCCAGCAGCTTGACCTCGACGTCATAGACAAAAAACTCCTGGCCGTTGGCCTCGCGAATCCGTGCGAACTCGTTGCCGCGCCCGTCATAGCGCGGCTTGTAGTTGATGTTTTCTTCCTGGGTGGCACGAGAACGCCAGACCAGATGGCCTTCGCGGTCATAGATGTAGCCCAGCAGGCGGCTGTCGGTGAGGTTGAAGCGCTCATCCGGCAGTTGTGCGGGCATCAGCAGGCGATTGTTTTCGACCCGGGCAGCCGAAATCAGCGTCGTGACATCCGACGCCAGGCGCTGCTCGATGGAGTCCTGCAGGGCCAGGCTGAAGGCGCCCTGCATGGCCGGCAACAAGGCCAGCATAAACAGCACGGCCAGGGTGGTGGCCGCGAGCATCAACCGTACACGTAACGAGCGAATCAACGGCAGCGCTCATTAAACAGGTAGCCCAGGCCACGCACGGTGTCGATCGGCTTGAACCCGGCCGGGCCTTCCAGCTTGCGGCGCAGGCGGCCCACCAGCACTTCGATGACGTTCGGATCACGCTCGTCGTCATCGGGGTAGAGCTGTTCCATCAGGCGGTCCTTGGCGACCACTTGCTGATGGTGACGCATCAGGTATTCGAGGATGCGGTATTCGTACGCCGTGAGCGCCAGAGGCTGTTCGTCGAGGGACGCCTGCTTGCGATTGAGGTCCAGCAGCAACGGCCCGGCGACGATGGTCGACTGGGTAAACCCGCTGGAGCGGCGCAGCAATGCGTTCATCCGCGCTTCCAGCTCTTCGAACTGGAACGGCTTGACCACGTAGTCGTCGGCACCGGCGGCCAGGCCTTCGACCTTGTCCTGCCAGTTGCCGCGGGCGGTCAGGATCAGGATCGGAAACGTTTTGGCCTGGGCGCGCAATTGGCGGATCAGGTCCAGGCCGCCCATGCCGGGCAGGCCGAGGTCGATGATCGCCAGGTCGTGGTTGAATTGCCCGGTCTGGTACAGCGCCTCTTCGGCGTTGGCAACGGCCTCGACCACGTGACCGCTGTCGGTAAGGCGGGTCAACAGGTGATGACGCAGCAACGCCTCATCTTCGACAACCAGCAATTTCATAAAGCTCTCCAAGGCAAATCAACTTTCCGACTGGGGTATATCATAGCGGCCTTGCAGGTCTTGCTGGCGCAGTTTACTGCCGTTGAAGTGACCTGACAGGTTTTGATTGCCCACGCGATAGTCCGAATGCGGGGTGTACTGGCCCAGGGACTGGCCCCAAGGCGCAGCCTGTTCGCCGGCATCTTCGAAGCTCACCCGCTGAAGCAGGCTGTAGGGCTTTTTGCTCTTCTCTTTGGAGAAACCCGCGAAGCTCGCGTCAGAGGCCTGCACGCCAGCAGTGGCACTGAGCATGGTTAACGCCAACATCAGCTTCTTGATCGCAGTCATGGTGCTACCTCACACGCTTTGGCTTTGGGTACAGGGCCAGACTACGCAGCCCCCCCTGAACTCCCCCTGAACACTCTCTGAACCTGGGCTGAACCGAGGCCGGCTACTGTGTAAAGAGTTATTTACGTATCCCCGGGCGCAGGCTATCCAGCGGCCCTCCAACTCGGCAAAATACCCGGCATGAACTCCCTACCCGCTTGCTGCACCCCACTTGATGCCCATTGGCCGCTACCCATTGCCCTCCCTGGTACGGTATTGCTGAGCACCCGGTTTGACCCGGCCCTGCTGGCCATCGGCGACTTCCAGCGCAGCGCCGTGCCGCCGCCCGCGAGCATCCAGCGTTCGGTGGCCAAGCGGCAGGCGGAGTTTCTTGCCGGTCGCGTGTGTGCCCGTGCCGCGCTGCATCAGCTCGACGGGCTGGATTGCGTGCCGGCGATTGGCGAGGACCGCGCGCCGGTCTGGCCGGCCCACATCAGTGGGTCGATCACCCACAGCACCGGCCATGCGGCGGCCATCGTCGCCCACAAAGCCCAATGGCGCGGGCTGGGCATGGACCTGGAAAACCTGCTGAGCCTGGAGCGGGCGGAGCGCCTGGCCGGGGAAATCCTGACACCGGATGAATTGCAGCGCATGGCCGCCGGGCCGCGGGAGCAGATTGCGCAGGTGGTGACGTTGACGTTTTCGGCGAAGGAGAGCCTGTTCAAGGCGCTTTACCCGATCGTGCAGAAGCGCTTTTATTTTGAACATGCCGAGTTGCTGGAATGGTCGGATACCGGCCATGCGCGGCTGCGGTTGCTGACGGACTTGTCCGCCGAGTGGTGCCATGGCAAGGAGCTGGAGGCGCAGTTTGCGGTGGATGGGGGGCAGTTATTGAGTTTGGTGGCCGTCAGCGCCTGATTTTGGGGCTGCTGCGCAGCCCAACGGGAGCAAGCTTCCTCGCCACAAAAAAGCATGTTTGACACGGGGCTTCAGGGTTTCTCCTGGTCTCGCGGCCAACTCAGGCTGAAACACGCGCCACCCAGGTTGTTGCTCTTGCTGATCAACGCCCGACCGCCGTGCCAATAGATGATCCGCCGCACAATCGACAATCCCAACCCATGCCCGCCCGACGCACGGGTGCGGCTGTCGTCCAGGCGCAGGAACGGTGTGAAGATCCGCTCCCAGGCACTTTCCGGCACGCCCGGCCCGTCGTCTTCCACGTCGATGCGGCAACGCACCTGGCCCACCTGGTAACTGATCAGCACCTGCCCCTGGGCATGGCGCATGGCGTTGCTCACCAGGTTTTGCAGGGCACGGTGCAGGTAGCGCGGCTCAGCGTCCACCCAGGCATCGTCCCAATGGGCCGATGACAGGCAGATGCCCCGCGCCACGTTGATCTCCGGGCGCAACGGCGACAGCTCGTCAATCACCTGATCGAGCAAGGCGCTAAGGTCGACCCGCTGAAAATTCAGCGCCGGCGAACCCTGCTCCAGCCGCGCGTAGGTGAGCATTTCGTCCACCAGCCCGTCGAGGTCCTGGATGTCACTGTCCATGCCTTCCATGTACTTGCGCCGTGCTTCAGGGGTGGCCGCGTCACCGATCATCTCCAGGCCGAACCGCAGGCGCGCCACCGGCGTGCGCAGCTCGTGGGACACCGCACGCACCAGTTCGCGCTGGATTGCCAGCAGGCGTTGCAGGTGTTCGGCCATGCCATTAAACGCTGCGGCCAGGCGGCCGACCGAATCGGCGCCCCGGGCCGGCACGCGCACTTCCAGGCTGCCTTTGGCGATGCGTGTGGCGGCGGCTTCCAGGCCGCTCAAGCGCCGCTCCAATTGGCGCACCAATAAATAGACGATCAAGCCAATCAGGGTCAGGCTGATCAGCGCGATCAGGATCAGCCATTGCGCCGGGTACGGGTTCATCTGGTACAGCGGGCCGATTTCCAGGACCCACGGCGTACCGACCATCCCGGCAAACACCCGGATCGAATCACCGCCCTTGCCCAGGGCCATCACCGTATCGCCCTCCGACACGCGCCGGCGCTGGTCGTCATCCATGTCCGCCTGATCGAGCATCATCAGGTGCATCTCGAAACCAAAGCCCTTGGCCTCTTTCAAGTCCGCGAGTTTTTGCGGTTGCTCGGCCACCGGGAAGCGCACCAGTTCATCGGCCAGCAGGTAAATAGTCGCACGGGCCAGTTGTTCGCTGATTTGCTGCACTTCGCCGGTGAGCAACAGTTGCTCCTGGTCGCTGACCAGCCGCAGCACCCTGGCCGCGTGAGGCCCGGTTTGCTCCACCAATACTTGCCCGCGTTGCAGGCGGGTGCGCTGGCTCAGGTCCAGGTGCGCCTCGGCCACCGTCTGCAATTCCAGCGGGATGCCCAGCAAGCGCTCCCACACCGCCAGGGCGCGGCGGCGCTCGATGGCGCTCATGGGTTGCAGGTTGTCGCCCATCAGCGCGAAAGTGCCGTGGGCCAGGCGCTCGCGGTACTGGCCGCTGCGCACTTCATTGAGCAGGTGCAAGGCCAGCACGCCGAGCAACGCCACCAGAATCAGCGCCGCGCACATGCCGCCGTAGATGCGCAGGAAGATCGAGTTCACGGGCGCAGGTCAGCGGCAGCTTCGGGGACGAACAGGTAGCCTTTGCTGCGAATGGTCTTGATCAGGCGCGGGTGGATCGGGTCGTCGCCGATTTTCGGGCGGATCCGCGAGATGCGCACGTCGATGGAGCGGTCCTGGCCGTCATAGCCAATGCCACGCAAGGCGGTAAAGATTTCTTCCCGGGACAGGATCCGCCCGGCATTCGCCACCAGCAGCCACAGCAGGTCGAACTCGGCGCTGGTCAGTTCGATGCCGCCTTCGTGCAGCCAGGCTTCACGCAGGGCGTTGTCCACCACCAGCGGGCCAAATTGCAGGCGCCGCTGTTTTTCGGGGGTGGCTGGTTCGACGCTTTCACTGCGCCGCAGCAGGGCCTGGATCCGCGCCAGCAACAGGCGTGGGCGCACGGGTTTGCACACGTAGTCGTCGGCGCCCATGTCCAGGCCGAGCACCTGGTCCATGTCGTCGGTGCGCGCGGTCAGCATCAGGATCACGCCATCGTAGCGCTCGCGCACCTTGCGGCAGATGCTCAGGCCGTCTTCGCCGGGCAGCATCAGGTCGAGGATCACCAGGTCCGGCTGTTCGGCGATGATCCGCGCTGCCGCGAGGGCGCCGTTGCCTTCCACCGACACCCGCAGGCCGTTGCCCTCCAGGTAGTCACGGGTCAACTCAGCCAGTCGTTCGTCGTCCTCGACAATCAAGACCTGCCAGGCTTCTTGCTCCATGCTTTACCTCGGTTCTCATTATTGTTGGCGTCCTTCGCGCGCAAGATCGCTCCTACAGTTGTCATGTGGAGTGAACAAGCTATCGCGTGACTAAGGGACGATTGTAGCCATGGGTCAGCCCTGTAGCACAAGCGCGCAAATGGGTTCGGAGATGGTGTTTTTTTGTGATAGGGTTCGCGCCCGCAAAAATTCAACCGGATGTTTTTACCTCGGAATATCCGGTGACAAACGGTGCAATGCAGCAGTACTGCGGCCTACACGCCTGTTCCACGTTTCATACACATTTTACCCACAGCGTTATCCACAGGTAGTGCGTTGCCATACCCCCCAAAACGCATTATCTTGTAGGTCGTCGCCAAAAAAACCCTACATGTAGGGTTTTCAGCGAAAAGACCAAACACAAATCAGACAAGAAACTCAAGTCCTTTCTTGCTCCTGTTTGGTTGAACTTAAGCCTTTTTCGCAAGACCAAACCGCGCACGCGGATGGCAGCCGTTTTCAGCCCCGATCAGGCGAAAACGGTACGGGTGTTGCAGTACGAAACTGTCACCCACCAGGAATACGGTAAAGAGCCCCCAGGCTTGTAACCGAAGACTTCGGCATGGAAGCGGCGCGAACAGCTCCCTTCCTCCTGTCCCGAAGTTGTTATGCCAGGCCCAGGCCTGTTGTAAGTGCTTCAGGACGGAACGGTGGGCACCGTGATGGTGCCCAAATAAATATAGAATGTGGAGACAACCCCCCATGCAAACCGACACAACTCGCGAGAACCCGCAAGGCTCCGTGCCGCAGGCCGCTGATTCGAACCTGGATCTGTCCGCCACCGCGCCCGGCCAACTGCGTGTGATCAAGCGTAACGGCACTGTCGTTCCTTACACCGATGACAAAATCACCGTCGCCATCACCAAAGCGTTTCTTGCAGTTGAAGGCGGCACCGCTGCTGCCTCGTCGCGCATCCACGACACTGTTGCGCGCCTGACCGAACAGGTCACCGCCACCTTCAAGCGTCGCATGCCATCGGGCGGCACCATCCACATCGAAGAAATCCAGGACCAGGTCGAACTGGCCCTGATGCGTGCCGGCGAGCAGAAAGTTGCCCGCGACTACGTGATCTACCGTGACTCGCGCGCCAAGGAACGTGCCGTACGCTCCCCGGCCGAAGAAGCCGCCGTACAAGCGCACCCGTCGATCCGCATCACCCTGGCCGACGGTACGTTTGCACCGCTGGACCTGGGCCGCCTGAACACCATCATCACCGAGGCCTGCGAAGGCCTGGAAGAAGTCGATGGTGACCTGATCCAGCGCGAAACCCTGAAGAACCTGTACGACGGCGTGGCCCTGACCGACGTCAACACCGCCCTGGTGATGACCGCCCGTACCCTGGTTGAACGTGAGCCGAACTACTCGTTCGTGACCGCGCGCCTGCTGATGGACACCCTGCGTGCCGAAGGCCTGGGCTTCCTGAACGTCGCCGACAGCGCCACTCACCACGAGATGGCCGACCTGTACGCCAAGGCCCTGCCGGCCTACATCGCCAAGGGTATCGAATTCGAATTGCTGAACCCGGTCCTGGCCACCTTCGACCTGGAAAAACTCGGCAAGGCGATCAACCACGAGCGCGACCAGCAGTTCACCTACCTGGGCCTGCAAACCCTGTACGACCGTTACTTCATCCACAAGGACGGTATCCGCTTCGAACTGCCGCAGGTGTTCTTCATGCGCGTGGCCATGGGCCTGGCGATCGAAGAGAAGCAGAAAGAAGACCGTGCCATCGAGTTCTACAACCTGTTGTCGTCCTTCGACTACATGTCGTCGACCCCGACCCTGTTCAACGCCGGTACCCTGCGTCCACAGCTGTCCAGCTGCTACCTGACCACCGTGCCGGATGACCTGTCGGGCATCTACCACGCGATCCACGACAACGCCATGTTGTCCAAATTCGCCGGCGGCCTGGGTAACGACTGGACGCCGGTGCGTGCACTGGGTTCGTACATCAAGGGCACCAACGGCAAGTCCCAGGGCGTTGTACCGTTCCTGAAAGTAGTGAACGACACCGCCGTTGCAGTTAACCAGGGTGGCAAGCGCAAAGGCGCTGTGTGTGCCTACCTGGAAACCTGGCACATGGACATTGAAGAGTTCATCGAGCTGCGCAAGAACACCGGTGATGACCGTCGTCGTACCCACGACATGAACACCGCCAACTGGATCCCTGACCTGTTCATGAAGCGTGTCTTCGATGACGGCCCGTGGACCCTGTTCTCGCCATCCGAAGTACCGGACCTGCACGACCTGACCGGCAAGGCCTTCGAAGAGCGTTACGAGTACTACGAAGCCCTGTCCCAGTACCCGGGCAAGATCAAGCTGTTCAAGACCATCCAGGCCAAAGACCTGTGGCGCAAAATGCTCTCCATGCTGTTTGAAACCGGCCACCCATGGCTGACCTTCAAAGACCCGTGCAACCTGCGCAGCCCGCAGCAGCACGTGGGCGTGGTCCACAGCTCGAACCTGTGCACCGAGATCACCTTGAACACCAACAAGGACGAGATCGCCGTTTGCAACCTGGGCTCGATCAACCTGCCGAACCACATCGTCAACGGCAAGCTGGACACCGTAAAGCTTGCACGCACCGTGAACACCGCCGTTCGCATGCTCGATAACGTTATCGACATCAACTACTACTCGGTGCCACAAGCGCAGAACTCCAACTTCAAGCACCGTCCGGTTGGCCTGGGCATCATGGGCTTCCAGGACGCTTTGTACCTGCAGCACATTCCTTACGGTTCGGACGCTGCGGTCGAGTTCGCCGACAAGTCCATGGAAGCGGTCAGCTACTACGCGATCCAGGCTTCCTGCGACCTGGCCGACGAGCGCGGTGCCTACGAGACGTTCCAGGGTTCGCTGTGGTCCAAAGGCATCCTGCCGCTGGATTCGCAACAGATCCTGATCGAGCAACGTGGCCAGAAGTACATCGACGTTGACCTGAACGAATCCCTGGACTGGGCGCCGGTACGTGCCCGTGTGCAGAAAGGCATTCGTAACTCCAACATCATGGCCATCGCACCGACCGCCACCATCGCCAACATCACCGGCGTGTCGCAGTCGATCGAACCGACCTACCAGAACCTGTATGTGAAATCGAACCTGTCGGGCGAATTCACCGTGATCAACCCGTACCTGGTTCGCGACCTGAAAGCCCGCGGCCTGTGGGACTCGGTCATGATCAACGACCTGAAGTACTACGACGGTTCGGTGCAGCAGATCGAGCGCATCCCGCAAGAACTCAAAGAGCTCTACGCGACGGCCTTCGAAGTGGACACCAAGTGGATCGTCGACGCCGCCAGCCGTCGCCAGAAGTGGATCGACCAGGCTCAGTCGCTGAACCTGTACATCGCCGGCGCATCGGGCAAGAAGCTGGACGTGACCTACCGCATGGCTTGGTACCGTGGCCTGAAAACCACTTACTACCTCCGTGCCCTGGCCGCCACCAGCACCGAGAAATCGACTATCAACACCGGTAAGCTGAACGCTGTTTCCAGCGGCGGCAACCACGGTGATGATTCGGTTCTCGCCGCACCTGCCGGTCCAGCGCCAGTGCCTAAAGCCTGCGCGATCGACGAGCCGGATTGCGAAGCTTGCCAGTAAGCTGAGCCCACCCTGGGCTTAACCACCCAGGGTTGAAAAACCCCCGATAGGCCCATGGCGTATCGGGGGTTTTCTTTTGCCTAGAACAATACGGTCGCCGTACCCGACTGAGGTACACCGCCGCGCTTGCCCCACAACTCGATCTGGCCATTGATCACGGCCATCGAATGGCCGTTGTATTCCACCGTCCCCACCTTGCTGCTTCTCAGCTCGGCATCGGTCGCTGGCCTGTAGCGCCCCTTCAGGCCCAAGCGGTCCAGGCCCTCGCGTGCGTATTCACCATCGTTGAGGCTGTTCATCGCCGCCTGGAAACTGCCCCCGGCTGTGCCATCGTTGTTTTCAATCTGCGCCCGCTTTGCGCTTGCCGCATACATAAAGTTGGCATCGGTCATCATGGCCGGATCATCACCCTTGAAACGAGCCTGCTTAGCGGCCTGCTGCAATTCGTTCTGCGACACGAACAGCTTGAATCCATCGCGCATGGTGACGTCGAAACCATTGCCGTTCTCCTTCACCTCCTTGAACACGTCTGTAGGCTTCTGGCCGTACTGCATCATGGCGGCCTTTATCGCTGATACCGTGATGCAATTGCCGTCCGGCCCCTGACTGAATCCGCTCCAGATATTGCCCGGCTGGTTTTTCTCGGTACTGGGCTTTTTCCCGGGATTGCTGTTGTCGGGCTTGTAGTTGAAATGGTTAGCCCCTTCGGTGGTGGGTTTGTTGCTCATCGACTCGCCGGGAGGAAAATCATTCCTGTCCACCCTGCCGCCGCCGCCGCCGCGACCGCCTGGCGATGGTGAAGGTGGCTGAGCAGGGGACGGCGGCGTGTCATCTGCGTCCGGGAACAACATCTTCAGCAGTTGCTTGAGAAACTCAAGCCACTGTCCGGAAGCCTCTTCAATCAGCTTATTGAGGATTTCCTTGAATTTCTCATCACCCATCTCCTTTCGCACTTCATTGAGCTTGTCTCGCAGGTCTTGAGCGGTCTGGCTCTTGGAAGTCTTCTCGGCGTCGTCCAGCTCCCTGAGCAGTTTTTTGACTGACTCTTCGTTAGATACACCATTATTTTTCAAATCGCCCGGCCGCTCCGACCGCGCCCCCAGACCTGAGTGACTCACCCCACCAATAGCACCGCTTGAAACCAACACTCGCGCCATGCCCTGCCCCCCCCATTGACGTCGCCCTTCTTGGCTTCGTGGGTGGCAAAAAAGGCGTAGGGCGTTCCACCAAAAACATGTGCTCCAGTGAAAGCCTGGCCAATCGACAGGCAAAAAAAAGCCCCTCGACGAGGGGCTCTTTCAGTATTGCGGGTTAAAGCGACAGCATCAGGTCATCTGGATGATGGTCTGCATGATGGTGCTTTGAGTGGAGATGGTCTTGGCGTTCGCCTGATAGTTGCTCTGGGCCTTGATCAGGTCCACCAGCTCGTTGGTCAGGTTGACGTTGGAGTTCTCCAGGGAGTTGGCCACGATCGAACCCAGGGTGCCGGATTGCGGGCTGTCAAAACCAGGCTGGCCCGAGGCGAAGGTTTCTTTCCAGGTGGTCCCGCCGTTTGGCTGCAGGCCCTGCTCGTTGTTGAAGCTGGCCAGGGAAATCTGGCCGATGGCCTTGCTCTGCTGGTTGCTGAAGGTGGCGAACAACACACCCGTACCGTCGATTTTCAGGCCGGTGATTTGACCGGTGGCGTAACCATCGGTAGTCGGCGGGTTGCGGTAGGTAGCGGAGTTGAATTGAGTGATGTTCGACATATTGACGGCAATACCGTCCGTATTGGCGGCGGCACCGTTAGGCGTCCACACACCATTCACCAGGCCGCCCGGCTTCCAGTCGGAAATGGTCAGGGTGGTATTGGAAGCAGTGGCCGGCGGGGTAACGATCCCCGAGAGTTTGCCGGAGCTGTCAAACGACAGTGTCGACGCCACAGGCGCCTTGACGTCAGGAGTGGTGCCGCTGATCGGCGAGCCGTCAGGGTTGCGTCCGTCGATCAGGGTGTAGGACTTCCAGGTGTTGGAGTCTGTTTTCACCAGGTACTGCACCATCGGATGCGCGTTGCCCTGCGTATCGTAGAGCGTGGTGGAATACTGAGTGGTGAAGCTGTCAGATTTGGTCGGATCAAACGGGTGCGCAGTCTGATCGATCGTCGTCTCGGAGGAGTTCAGGTTACTGGTGGAGTCCACCTTGCTCGACGCCTTCGGCGGCAGGTACGACAGGTTGAGCGCCAGGTCGGTCAAGCCACCCTTCTGGATGTTGCCATCGGCGTCCGCCGCGTAGCCTTGCAGGCGCGCGGTACCGGTGTTGTCGGTGATGAAACCGTCCTTGTCCGCACGGAAGGAACCGTTACGGGTGTACTCCAACGAACCGTCGCTGCCCTTCTGCACGAAGAAGCCGCCGCCCTGGATCGCCATGTCCAGGATACCGCCGCTGTTGTTGACGTCACCCTGAGTGAACTGCTGGGACACTGCCGCCAGGTTCACGCCGTTACCGACGCTGTTCTGGCCGGTGCCCAGCTTGGACGCCGCATAGATATCCGAGAATTCCGCACGGGACGACTTGAAACCGGTGGTCGCGACGTTGGCGATGTTGTTGCCGGTCACGTCCAGCTGTTTGTTGGCCGCATAGAGACCGCTAAGGCCGATATTAAAAGACATTGTTCTCTCCTTTTGCCGTATTAGCCGGCTCTATGTACCGATAGTCTGAATTTGCGACAGCTTGATACTGCCCATGCCGCCCGCCAGATTGAGCACCATTTCGGCGCCGTTCGTGCCCAGGGTCACGCTGGTCACCGTTGCCGGCAGCGAGGTGGCCAGGGCAACCGAGTCACCCGTGTCGCTCTTGGTGGTGGCATTGAAGGTGTAGGTACCGGCCGGTGCCGTCTCACCCGCATCGTTCTTGCCGTCCCAGACAAAGCTGGAATTGCCGGCGCTCTGGGCACCCATGTCGATGGTGCGAACGACGTTGCCATCCTTGTCGGTGATCTTGACGGAGACGTTGCCCGTCGCCGCCGTCACAGCCACGGAACCGGTCATGCTCTTGCTGGTGTCCACCATGGCCTTGTCGGTCTGGGTGATGACCGACCGCCCCACCAGCGACGAAGCCTGCAGCGCCTGTGAGGAGCTGAAGTTGCTGGAAATCGCATTCACCGAGTCATTCAGGTTGTTGATACCTTCCAGGCTGCTGAACTGCGCCAGTTGCGCCACAAACGCGCCGTTGTCCTGAGGCGACAGCGGGTCCTGGTTTTTAAGTTGGGTCACCAGCAATTGCAGGAACGCATCCTTGCCCATCGACTGGTCGCCCGACGCCGCCTTGGCCGCGTCGCCGAGGCTGGTGTTATCTGTCGACGTCTGGACCTTGGCGTTGAAAAGGTCCTGGACCGCCGTGTTGGTCGAACTGGTATCAACAATGGCCATTATTTGGCGCCCCTTATCACTGACCCAGGGTCAGGACTTTCTGCATCATGGTTTTGGCGGTGTTCATCATTTCCGCGTTGGTCTGGAACGAGCGGCTGGCGGAAATCATGTCTGCCATTTCCTCGACCACGTTGACGTTGGGGTAGTACACGTACCCTTTGGCGTCCGCGGCGGGGTGATTCGGCTCGTAACGGGCTTCAAGGTTGCTCTGGTCTTCGACTACACCGAGCACCTGCACACCCTGGCCTGCGGCATCCTGGTTCTGGAACAGCGAATCACCGCTGCCGCTCTGGCCGCCTTGGCCGCCCTGAAACATGGTGGCGAACACCGGGTGCCGGGCACGGTAGGTCTGGTCAATGCTCGAGGACACGGTCTCGGCGTTGGCGATGTTACTGGCGACGGTGTTGAGGCGCGTGGTCTGGGCGCTCATGCCACTACCGGCAATATTGAAAACACTGGCGAGGGACATGGCTTACTCTCCACGCAGGGCTGACATCAGCCCTTTGAATTTGCTGTTGAGCAGGGTGAAGCTGGCCTGGAAGTTCACCGAGTTCTCGGCGTAGGCCGATTGCTCCAGCTGGGCGTCCACGGTGTTCTGGTCGATCGACGGTTGCATCGGCGTGCGATACAGCAGTGACTCGTCACCATTGCCCAGGCCCTGCGCTTCGATATGACGGCTGTTGGTCATGTTCAAGGCGAAGGTGCCGTTCTTGGTCTTGTCTTGCTGGGCGGCGAGCACAGCAGAGAAGTCCAGGTCCCGAGCCTTGTAGTTCGGGGTGTCGGCGTTGGCAATGTTGTTGGCCAGGACTTCGGCACGCTGGGCGCGGAAGCCCAGGGCTTGTTCGTGGATACCGAGCGCTTTATCGAAGCTGATGCTCATGGCGGAAACCTTTAGGGGCTGACCTGCTTTTCGTAACAGGGTTATAGCAATCGGCATGCCAATTCTCTCGAGGCCCGTATTACAAGGGTTTGCGAGGAAATTGCCGGCGGCAATGCCAGAAAAGCGGCAAAGGGTTTCCGCGAAACGCCAGTAAAGCGGCAATGAAGGCTTGCCGCTTTGCGGCCATAAAAAAAGGGAGGCCTGTGCAGGCCTCCCTTTTTGCTCAAGCATTCATCACTTGGCCTGGTAGATGATCCCAGGGCTGCACTGCACCATCTGGTAATGATCCGGCAAACCGTTCAGTGCCTCGGAAGCGCCAAGGAACAGGTAACCGCCGCGCTTGAGGGTGCCATGGATGCGCAACAGAATGTCTTTCTTCACCTCGGCCGAGAAGTAGATCAGCACGTTGCGGCAAAACACCATGTCGAACTTGCCCAGGCTGGCGTAACTGTCCAGCAGGTTGAACGAGCGAAACTCCACCCGGCTCTTGATCGGCGCCTTCACCGCCCAACGCCCCGCACCCTTGGGATCGAAGAAGCGCTGCAAGCGCTCCTGGGACAACCCGCGCCCCAGTGCCAGGCTGTCGTATTCGCCGGTCTTGCAGTTGGTGAGCATGGTGCCGGACAGGTCCGTGGCCACGATTTGCGCCCCGGCCTTCAACTGGCCCATGTTGGTCCGCTCGAACTCGTCGATGGACATCGAAATCGAATACGGTTCCTGCCCCGACGAACAGGCCGCCGACCAGATACGCAGGCGCTGGCCCGGAGCGGCCTTGATCGCCTCCGGCAGTACCTTGTTCTTGAGCACTTCAAACGGATAGGTGTCACGAAACCATAAGGTTTCGTTGGTGGTCATGGCATCGACCACCATCTCCTTGAGCCCGCTGCGTGGCTGGCCCTGGATCCGCTGCACCAGTTCCCCGAGGGACTTGATGCCTTGCTGCTCCATCAGTTTGTTGAGACGGCTGGATACCAGGTACTGCTTGTTTTCACCGAGCAATATGCCACAGGCTTTTTCCAGGAAGACCCGGAACTGTTCGAAATCCAAATTACCCGTAGACAATGATACCGCCTCTTAAATCGTGTGACCGCCAGGGAAAAAGCCCCTAGCCGTGATCTGCTGCCTTGATCCGGTCGACTACCCGGGATGCCAGGTCATCAGGACGGAATTTGGCCAGGAAGTCATCGGCACCGACCTTCTTGACCATCGCCTGATTGAATACACCGGACAACGAAGTATGCAGGATGATATGTAGTTTTTGCATGCGTGGGTCGTTGCGTATCTCGGCCGTGAGGGTGTAGCCGTCCATTTCCGGCATCTCGATGTCGGAGATCATCATCAGGAATTCTTCTTCCGGCTTCTTGCCCTCATCCACCAGCTTGCGCAGGTAATCCAGGGCCTGGCGACCGTCATTGAGCGCCACCACTTCAACGCCGACCGTCTGCAGGCAACGGGACACCTGCTTGCGCGCCACCGAGGAGTCATCCACCGTCAGCACCCGCAGCGAGATCGCCTTGTGCGCGGTCTCGGCGTCTACTACGCCGACCGAAATCGCCTCCGAGGTCGGGGCCACTTCGGCGAGGATTTTCTCCACGTCGATGATTTCCACCAACTGGTTGTCGACCCGCGTCACGGCCGTGAGGTAGTGATCGCGGCCGGTGCCCTTGGGCGGCGGATGAATCTCTTCCCAGTTCATGTTGACGATGCGCTCTACCGAGCGCACCAGGAACCCCTGGGTCTTGGTGTTGTACTCGGTGATGATCACGAATGGACTTTCGCGGTCCTGCAAACCCGCCGAACCGGTGGCCATGGCCAGGTCAAGAATCGGGATGGTCGCGCCACGGATGTTGGCCACACCACATACCACGGGACTGGACTTGGGCATTATTGTCAGCTTGGGACACTGCAGCACTTCCCGAACCTTGAAGACGTTAATCCCGTAAAGCTGCTTGCCGTCCAGACGGAACAGCAGCAACTCCAGGCGATTCTGCCCTACCAGCTGTGTGCGCTGGTTTACTGAATCCATTACACCGGCCATGCCCAGACTCCTACGCTAAAACTTTAGGGGTACGACGCGTACCCAACACTAAACGGCACGAGCTTTGCTTTTTTATTGGCCATGGACATCAAAACGACAGTTTCCCGACGCCTCCGATCCCCACAGTACCGCAGATTGCTCTGCGTCTCGATGGCGTTGCTTGCCTTGGCGGCGGGCCAACCGGCCCGTGCCGATAACGTCACCTTGCCTGATCTGCTTATCGGCGTCACTCAAGGCTTTCTTGAGTTCACTGTAGAAGATTATCTGGCCACCACACAGACGCCCGGGCGCTATGAAATCCAGGTCAACCAACTGGATCCGCGCCTGCGCATGCCCATGTGCGACAGGGAATTGACGGCATCCCTGGAAAGCCCGGCCCAACCCATCGGGCGCGTGACCGTGAAGGTGCGCTGTGAAGGCGCCTCGCCCTGGACGGTGTATGTGCCGGCCCAGGTCAAACTGTTCCGCGACGTAGTCGTAGTTACCCGGCCACTGAAACGCACTGGAATCATTGGTTATGAGGACGTTGCGATGCGTGAACGGGACATCAGCCTGATCACCCAGAGCTACCTCACGTCCGTCGACCAGGCCATCGGGCAGAAACTTACCCGACCAATGGTCACCGATCAGGTGATTACCCTGGTCAATCTTGAACAGGCCGAAGTGGTGCGCAAAGGTGACCAGGTGGTGATTTCCGCCAGCAGCGGCGGCCTGAACGTAAAAATGCCGGGGGAAGCCTTGTCCAACGGCGGCATGAGTGAACAGATTCGCGTCAAGAACCTCAATTCCAACCGCGTGATCAAGGCCCGGGTGACTGCACCGGGGCAGGTTGAGGTGGCTTTATAGATCGCTGGCATAGGACGCCAGCTTTTCCTACACTGTGCCCACAGCAGCATCGTGCCTAGGTTTATTGTCAATCGAGCCTAAAGTTTGTCCGGGTATGGCCGAAAACATGGCAAGCGTCCAAATACCCAGAGGTTTTTTTAACATGGTCATCGATTTCAGTCGTTTGAATAACGCCCTGCCAACGCCCGGCTCTTCGCGCACCAGCGGTGCCAAAGACGGCGTTGAAGCCAAGTCCCAGCCTCTGCCTGCCAAGACAGAACAGGCCGGTGCCAGCCAAAGCGGGGAATCGGTACACCTGAGCAATGAGGCTCAACAGTTGCAGAAGGTCACTGACTCGCTGAGCGATCAGCCGGTTGTCAATAAAGCCCGCGTGGCCGAATTGAAGCAGGCGATTGCCGATGGCAGCTATAAGGTCGACAGCAACCGTGTAGCCAGCAAGCTGCTTAACTTCGAAGCCGAGCGCTAGGCAAAGGCCTGCGCCAGGCTTTTGGACGCTTAAACCCCAAGGCCAGCCATGCACGACGAAAACTTGCTACAACTGATCATTGAAGATTTGGCTCCCGCACAGCAGTTGCTGGAGTTACTTCGGGAAGAATCCCTGGCCCTGTTCGGCCGCGACATGCGCATGCTGGAAGAAATTCTGGCGCGCAAGCAATCGCTGATCGTCCTGCTGGAACAACACGGCAAGAAACGCAGCCAGATTCTCGTCAGCCTGGGCCTGCCTGCCGACCACAAAGGCCTGGAGCAACTCGCCAGCCACTCCACGGTCGGCGACCAGTTGCTGGCCCAGAGCAAAGAACTCAACCAGTTGCTGACCCTGTGCCAGGAGACCAATACCGTCAACGGCCAGGCGATCCAGCTTCAACAAGCCACGACCGCCAATCAGTTGCGTATCCTCCACGGCGGCGAGCCTCCGGCCCTCTACAACGCTCAAGGCTCCACCTCACGCCTGGCCAAGCCAAGCACCCGCAGCCAAGCCTGAAACCAGTTTGAGTGCGCCCTATCCAAGGCGCGCCACATGCTGGCAAAATGACAGCACTTGCGTGTAGTCGTATTTTGTCTGGAGATGGAAGAACCGTGTTCAACACCCTTAACGCGGAAGATGCTCCGCAGCCACCCAAGGTACTCACCACGCCGCTGGAAATCGCGGGCACCTTGCGGATGCTGCAAGAGAGCCACGACCCGCTGATCATCACCTTCCACGAACGCAACCAGCGCTTTCAAAGCTACCTGGTCGAGGTCGACCGGGACAGCAAGTCGCTGGCCCTGGACGAAATGATCCCGCGTGACGGCGAACGCTACCTTGAGAATGGCGAAGCTTTCCGTATCGAAGGTTTTCACGATGGCGTGCGGGTGGCCTGGGAAAGCAACGGCACCCTGACCCTTGACGAAGCCGGCGGCCACCGCATTTACCGCGGCAGCATGCCCGACGAAGTGATCTACCATCAGCGCCGCAATGCATTCCGCGCCGCCCTGAAGCTGGCTCAACTGGTAGGCGTCGAGCTGGGTGGCGATAAACTCAAGGCGCCCATCAGCGGCAAGCTGCTGGATATTTCCGCCACCGGCTGCAAATTGCGCTTCGAAGGGGATATTTCCGAGCGCCTGCAACTGGGCCAGGTCTACGACCGTTTCATCGCGGCGCTGCCGTTTGGCAGCATGACCACGTCGGTGGAACTGCGTTACCTGCACTTTGAAGAAAGGATCAACACCACGTTCGCCGGCGTGCGCTTTCACAACATGAGCGGTCTGGTGCAGCGTCAGGTCGAGCGGTTTGTTTACCAACTGCAGCGTGAAGCGCGCCGGTTTGACAAGGACGACGATCTTTAAGCAGTAAAGGTCGCGACAAAAAAACGGGCAGTTCCTCAAGGGAACTGCCCGTTTTTGCGTTCAGGGGCGCGCCCTGCTCAGGTCATGGGGGTGATCATCCGGGTCGGGATGCTCCGGCGGTTCGGTGACCGGTGCCGGCTCATCCTCCACCGGCTCGGGACCTGCCTCGGGCCCAGGGTCTGGAACGGCGGTCTGCATCTGCTCCTGCACCACCTGCTCGTCCACACGTGGGTCGAGGCACGCCACCAGCGGCGAGCTGGACATGCTGTCGGGCATCGCCACGTGATGCAGCGGTGCGTCGTCCACCTGATGCAGGTTGGTGACCGCCTTGGGCCGAATGCGCCAGACCAGGATCAACGCACACAGGCTGAAAAACGCGTACAGCATATGGCTGCCAAACAGCTTCATCACCACACCGGCCAACAGCGGGCCGATACTGGCGCCAACACCGTAAGTGACCAGCAGCATGGCCGTGAGCGACACCCGGCGATCACCCTCGACGTGGTCGTTGGAAAACGCCACGGCCAACGGATACAGGCAGAACTGCACCAGGGAACACAGAAAGCCGGCAACAAACAGCACTTCCAGCGGCACCTGGCTCATGATCGCCAACGGCAACGCGGCCACCGCCAGGCACAGGGCGAAGCAGCGAATCAACAGCGCGCGGTCATAGCGGTCAGACAACCAGCCCAGTGGCCACTGCACCAGCAGCCCGGCGAAAATGCAGCTACCCATGAACAGACCGACCTGCTCGGTGGTCAGCCCCTGCTGGGACGCGTAGAGCGGCGCCAGACCATAGAACGAACCCACGATCAGCCCGGCGCCCAACACGGTACTGAGGGACTGCGGCACCCGCTTGATAAAGAAGCGCGGCTCCATCGGCGCCGGATGCAAGGGCGCCGGGTGAATGCGACGAGTCATCGCCACCGGCACCAGGCACAGCGCAAAACACAGCGCGACCAGCATCAGCAACTCAAGCCCCAACTGCGGGTGCATCACAAGGATCAACTGGCCCAGCACCAGGCCCAGGTAGGAGGCGATCATATAACCGCTGAACACCACGCCCCGCTGCTTGGCGTCTGCCTGCTCGTTAAGCCAGCTCTCGATCACCATGTACTGGCACATCATGCCGAGGCCGACGATCATCCGCAGCACGATCCAGGCCGGCAGCCAATTGATCAGGCCATGCCCGAGCACGGCCGCGCCGACGATCCCGGCGCAGGTGGCATAGGCGCGGATATGCCCGACCCGGGCAATCAGGCGGTGACCGATCTTGCCCCCCAATACCAGGCCAAAATAGTTGGCAGCCATCAACGCACCGACCCACAGGCTGTCGACGTGGTCTGCCGCCAGGCGCAAGGCCAGGTAAGTACTGAGCAGGCCGGAGCCAATCAGCATCATCAGGGAAGCAAAATAAAGGGCTCGAAAAGATTTCCAGATCTGGCGCATCGGCGTTCCGAGCGGCTCCTTGCAGTGGGGGTTCAGGGCTACCGGAATGATAGTCCCGCGTCGTCAGGTCCGGACAGCCAAAACATGCGCTTGCCGGGGATTATTTTGCTCATGCCAATTGGCTACGTGTCAGACGCTCCGCAATGACCTGCGAGGTACACGATGCAGACGAATACTTGCGCCGCCCCGCTCTTGCCTCCCGTGTGAACCTGAAACGCCGGCAAGGTTCGGTTGGTGTTTGAAAAGACGGGTGCGCGCTGGGGCTCGGCCACAAAAAAGCCCCGCCAGATAAATCTGATCGGGGCTTTCTGACGTTTCGGCCGCGAGGCAGCAACGGTTATTTGGTGTCCCAGGGCCGGTTCGAACGGCCAACCTTCCCCTTAGGAGGGTCAAACAAAGCCCAATGAATACGGGCTGAAGCCCGCATATACTGGGGCTTATCGTGTGGTTGTGTATTCCAAAACTGGCTGGTACTGTGCATTCTGCTGGTAGCCTGCTGGTACTGACATGAAAGCCAAGATCACTCAGAAACTCATCAACAGTCTCCAGCCCCAGGAGAAGCATTATCGTGTCTTCGATACGGACCAGCCAGGCCTGTTTATCAGGGTGCAGCCGAGCGGGCACATGGCGTATATGGTTTCCTGGGCACGCAACCGCGAGCGGTCCCTGGGTCGCGTTGGCACTCTGACGCTCGCCCAGGCCAGAACAGAGGCCGCCCGCTACCTGGCAGACGCGCACGAACACGGCGAGCCCCTGGCGGTCACTCAGAACCGCCGCAACGCGAACACCCCTACCCTGCGTGAATTCCTCGACGACACCTATTTGCCGTGGTTCAAGGCCCACCACAAGGGCTACGACAAAACGCTGCACACCCTGGACAACAACTTTTCCTCGATCATGGCTCGCCGGCTCAACGAAATAACCGGGCGCGACCTCGAGCTGGTGCGCACGTCCTGGCTCACCGGCGGGAACAAGCCGGCGACCGCAAATCGCAAGATGGGGACCATCAGCGGCGTATTCAGTCGTGCCGCTGAGTGGGGGCTGATCAGCGAACACCCGCTGGAGCGGCTGAAACAACTCAAGGTCGATTCAAAGGGCCAGGTCCGGTATCTGTCGCCGGCTGAGGCTGAGCGCCTGCGCGGCGCCCTGGACGCTCGCCAGGAACAGATGCGCGCCGAGAGGGACAGCGCGAACAAGTGGCGCAAGGATCGCGATCGGCAGCCGCTGGAGGATCTGCGCGCAGTTACGTTCACCGATCACCTCAAGCCGATGATCCTGCTGGCGCTAAACACTGGCGTTCGCCGCGGGGAGCTGTTCAGTCTCAAGTGGTCGGACGTGAACTTCGCCACCAAGACGATCACCGTGGTGGGCGCCACCGCCAAGACCAGCGAAACGCGCCACATACCCACCAACAAAGAAGCCCTCACCACGCTGCAGGAATGGCAAAAACAGGGTGATGGCGTGGGTTACGTGTTCGCCGGACAGGGCGGCGGGCGTATGGAGGACGTGAAAAGCGCCTGGCTCAAGCTGCTTGAGCGCGCCGAGGTCCAGGGCTTTCGCTGGCACGATATGCGCCACGACTTCGCATCACGCCTTGTGATGGCCGGTGTGCCCCTGAACACCGTGCGCGACCTGCTGGGCCACTCAGACATCAAGATGACCCTTCGCTATGCGCACCTGGCCCCTGGCACGAAGGCGGCGGCCGTAGACCTGATCGGGTAGTTAAACCAGCATTATCTTTTCTGGGTAACTACCATGATCAAGTGCGTAATCAATCGCATCGTTTAGAGTTTGCCAGTTACGCCTAAGAGCCTTTAAATCAAGAGGCTGATGATATCTGCAATACTCTTTAGTCAGCTCGGAGAGCAATTCCTCGTGACCGATATTTAATGAAAAATAATTAGGGGCATCACCAAAAAGTTGCTCCTCATCATAGGCAAGATCAAGCAAGGCAATCTCGCGCTGCGTCAAGGTTCTCGGGAGTAGAACGGCTGTCCGCATCAGTCTTGTGGGCGCATCAATTGAATAAATTATCGCCATAAGTTCAGAAAAACAAACTTCCTCGAACCGGCCATTATTCTCTACCGTGCCTGTCCCCAAATAACTTACGTCCACCATTGTTCTGTCGAAAAGTTCCCCTAGCGCCTTCTCGACTTCGGTTGTCAAAGAGCGCTCTTCCAGCCGAGAAAGCAACTCCAAGCCTAACTTTAAGTTTGGCGATATGCGCAACGAAAGAGTTTCAGCTTTAGCTCTGTTGGGGGCTGGCTTTGCCATCAGGTTTCTCGGTGGTTAGGTATGGAGTTGAACGGAGGATGTCACAGCGTCAACATTTGTCAATGTGTCTCGCCACGTGTCGATACATGTAAGAAAAATATGGACACGAGATTTTCTAGTCAGTTATGGTGGCCACATCTGGCAATACACCATAGCCAGCAGGAGAGAAACGTGGACCAGAACGCGACCAAAACAGAAAACCCGCAAGCGCCAATCATGGTGGTTGGGCCCGATGAAGCGGCCAAGATGACAGCGCACAGCCGAAGCGCCATTTACAAGGCAATCGCCGCTGGTGATCTGCAGTCTTTCAAGACTGGCAAGCGGCGGCTAATCCTGATCCGCGAGCTCGAAATCTGGATTAACCGAGTAGCAAGGGAGAACGCGAGATGAGCAGATTAGCGTCACTGACGAGCAATCAGATAACAAGCGAACTGATGGAGGATGCCGCCGTGTTCATCACGACTGTATCCAGGTTAGTGGTAGATGACTTGGTGGAGCAGGAGGACGAGGCGGGGAAAAGAGCCCTGGATGGCTTTCGCATTGATGGGCTTATGCGGGGTCTGGCAATAGTGGCAGAAGAACTATCCAGACGAGGGGCGTGGCTGAAAAGCGAAGTGGAATTGGAAGGTGAAGCTCTGACGGCGTTGGCGCGCCGCCAGGGTAAAGCAACATTGGATGGCACCAACGTGAGGACACAATCGTGACAGATTCAAAATCCCGTGACAAGAAACACATCACGCCTCCATTCAGCGCCGAGGCCAGCGAGGCAGTCGATAACCTTCGGGTTGCGCTTGAATACACGGCCTGGTTCGGCGCCTTGGGTTGCGCTATCAGCAATTCGATAAAAACAGGCCATCAGCAGCGGGCGGAGCGCCTCGCCGGTCTAGCGCAGTACTTGGCAGACGATTACCTGTCGATGCTAGAGCACGACGTTAAGAGCCTGGATGACCGCCTGACCGCTCTCGAGGAAGGGGCATCTACATGAAAAATTGCCAGACTTGCCCGGCCCAGGCCACGGACGCACACACCTCGGGCGCCCAGGCGGAGCGTTTAGTAAGAGCCCTGCGCGTGGGCCCCATATCAACAATTGCTGCCACCCAGGAACTGGACATTGTCCACCCGCCCAGCACCGTACGATGGCTTAGAGATCGGGGCTACTCAATAAAAACGGAATGGATCTACAAGACCACTGAGCCAGGCCGCCGGCCGCATCGGGTTGGCCTGTACGTCCTGGCCAGCGAGCCGTCCTGATTTGAATAGTGCCAAGGGCTTCCACCGCTGGTGGAAGTCCCGCGGCCAGCCTGTGAGCTGAGTAATGGCCAGAGTCAAAAAACACAAGGTCGACTTCGGCGGCGGACGGGTGCTCGCCCTGCCCTACCGACTGCTTGTGCATCCAGCCTTCGACAACCTGTCGCCCAAAGCGATAGCCGTGCTCATCAAGTTGGGCAGGAACTACAACGGCCGGAACAACGGCGATCTGTCCTGCACAACGTCGACCCTGGCAAAGGGCAAGGGGATGGACGCCAAGACGCTCGCGTCAGCACTTGCTGAACTGATAGAGGCCGGTCTGATCGTTCGCACAAGGGAGAACCAGAAAGGGGGGCGCGAGCACGGAAGAGCGCGCTGCGCACTCTACGCGATCACCTGGGCAGCCATAGACGATTGCCCGGGGAAAGACCTCGAAGTCAGGCCAGGACCACCGACTTTCAAGTTCATCTGATTTCGAATTCTCCGGTGGGGTTTTTTCCGCTTGGTACTGGGAAAAAATCCCAGTCATCACCGGCCAAGCGTCCCGTTGCGTCCGGTTGTGATGGGCGCACCGAGGGGTACTGGGAAAAAATCCCACTATCACTCAATGAAACCGGGGCCTCCAGAGGGGGGGTGTAAACGGAAAAAATCCCACCCTTATTAAATTACCACCACCGGGGTTTATTACATGGCACCACAAACCTACAAACAGATGCGTTGCAGCCATGGTTATGCAGGCCAGTGTAAGCGTGCAGGGGGATACCACTTCCTCGTTGTTGAATGGCTTCCTTGGACATTGATCGGTATGTGCCGACCGTGTGCAGAAGAGGTTCGAAAGGATCTGATCTACGTAGCAGAGAGAGCGCCATTCAAGAGGGTTGAGAGTCAGCTTGAAGTGATGGCTGCGAGCAGCTCAGTTCTGAGCCAGGTACGGGGTGCAGATCCTGCGGGGGTGGATGCATCCAAAGCTGGATACATCCCGATGCTGGCGCCGGGTAACGGACAAGTAACGCTCGCACCGTTACTTCACTGTTAGTCCTCCGGTGCAGGTGTCCTCAGTTGTGAGGATACCCACCACTTACGCGACCAGATCGTAAAAGCCCGGGGTGTCGTGCCTGTAAACGATACCCCTCGGGACGTGGGTGATGGCGCAGATTTGCGCCATTGCTGGATTGACCCGCTATTGATCCCCGTACAAGCGCTTTTCGCTACAGGCCACGGGGCGTATGGCGTACAGGCCGGGTGAGGATCCACCAGCTGCGAGGACTAGAAGTTAGACAGGAATGCCGTTTGACCAGATCCCGATCAGACGGGCGTTAGATTCCAAGATTCACATATTCCGCTACAGGCCACGGGGTGCGGCGTCTGCACCCCGCATCCACAAATTGTGTTTATGGAGGTTTGAAACGATGAGAGACGACTACGCCAGACCTAAGCACGCGCCCTTCCCCGCTGCGCTGGCCGCCATGATTGCCCGCAAGGCTTCGATCATGGCGGCCAGGCTGGAGGACCAAGCGATACGAGCAATGGTTCGCGATGCCCAGCGCGCACTAGACCGAGGGCTGGCCGTGGCAGATATCGCCCGCGAGATGGAGTTACTGCCCGCCGGCGCCGCGAAAGCAAAAAACACCGAGAAAAATAGTTAAAAACACCCAAATGAGAGCGATTCGCGCTGTAAGGGAGGGGGCGGGCCGAAAGTCTGGGCCTTTCCGCTTCTAGACCGCGCCCGAGACGTTTTATCGCGCAGTCAGTTGGGGAAAACCGTTTTCCGCACCAGGAGATTTTATGAAAAGAGACATACCACAGCGTCGCGCTATGGAGCGCTACCTTCGATCAGCCGGCGTACCTCGATCCCTGTCCATGCAGTTCACCGGACTTGTTCCAGATCACGTAATTCGTCGCCTTCTGCCCTGGCGTCTCCGCTTTCGGCTTGCGCTCACCCGCTGGGCAGATAGAATTGGCTTGTCGGTAAGGCCCGTGGCCACCGACGCGACAACTTTGAAATCATCGACGGCGCGAGGCTGCGCGATGACTGATGAGGCCAGATCCGGAGTGAGTCCGGCGGGACGCGAAAGCAAGCAACAGCGCAAGAGTCACGCACCCAGCGTGGACAAAGCGCGTCCTCCATTCCGGAAATAAAGGTCATCATTATGATTAACGCTATGAGCAACAATGCCCGCCGCGAACTCCGCACCAAAGCCGGTGGGAGCAACGATCAAGCTGGCGAGCTCCTCCTCAAAGAGCTCCAGGACCGCGACGTTGAAATCAAGAATTTCAGCGAGAACGCCGTCAAAGAAATCACCGCCCTGAAAGACCGCCTGCAGGACCTGGAGCAGAAAGGCCAGCGCCGCGGCGGTGATGCCCCCGCGGGTGGCACTGACGCGGTGGGCAAGATGGCTGAGGAGTTCACCAAGTCCGGCCAGTTCGCCGCTTTGAAATCGGGCGGCCCCACCACCGGCCGAGTAACGGTAGACAGCATCAGCATCAAAGCCCTGACCAACGCAGGCCAGGGCATCACCGGCTCCACCAGCTACTCGGCTACGGCCCAGCGCCAACCCGGCCTGCACAACGATCCACGCCGGGACCTATCCCTGCTGGACTACCTGCCATCGCTCCCGGCAACCTCCAGCACCTTCGAGTACATGCAGCTCAAGGATTACACCAACAACGCGACGGAGCAGGAGGAGGAAGGCCAGCAGAAGGCACAGAGCAACATCGATGCTGAGCTGGAAACCGCCAACATCGCCACGGTTGCCCACTTCACTAGGGCTTCCAAGCAAGTGCTGGACGACACCCCGGCCCTGGGCCAGCAGATCGGCAACCTGCTGAACTATGGCCTGCTCGAAAAGCTGGAGGCTCGCTTGATCGCCGGCCCAGGCGGCAAAGGCAAGATCAAAGGTCTGATTGGCTACGCAGTACCCCACGCTGTCGTTGGCACCCTGCTACCGGTCGACGCAATTGGCCAGGCCGTGACGGCCATGAAGACCAGCGGCTGGCAAGCGCGCCTGATCATCATGAACCCTAACGACTGGTTCAACATCTCCAGCGAGAGAGATGCTGATGGCCAATATGTCCTTGGCTCCCCGCGTGATCCGGCGCCACCTGTGTTGTGGGGCGTTCCCCTGATCACCTCCGGCTCGATGCCGGCCGGCACCGTCCTCCTCCTGGACACCTCGCAGGTTGCAATGCTCGACCGCGAACAGCCTACGCTGATGCTCAGCCGCGAGGACGCCAACAACTTCACCAGCAACATGGTCACCCTGCTGGCCGAGCTGCGTGCCGGCCTGGCTGTGTTCTCCACCGGTGCTGTGCGGTCCGTGGATATCACGCCGCCGGCCGGCGGCTGATAGGTCCCGGAACACGGAAAGGCTCGCCCGAACGCTCGGAGCGGGCCTTTTTTACGATCGGGGAGGGGGCGGTACCAAAGTTTGGAGCTTTTCGCTTCTAGACCGCGCCCGAGCCGTTTTTTCGCACCGTCAAAATTAGATTTTGAAAATTGGAGTCGCATATGACCCATCAAGAAAGGTTCGTCGAGGCCTGCAGGGCCACTGATTTCGAAGACCATCCGGGCACTTTGGGCGGTTACAAAGTTTGGGGTGTCAGCGACATCGTGAAAGGCGGCCGGGAGATTTTTGACGGCCCCTATTTCACAGAAGACGAGGCAAGAATTTCCGCCGATCTTTGGAAGGCAACACCCGATCGCAAGTGCGCCCGTGCCGACGCTTCAATCCACTGTGCAGCCTGGAATCCCAACCCAGCTCGCGAGTTAGATATTCGAAGGGACGCGGTAGCCGCTCGCATCATCCTGGCCGAACTGATCGGCGCCGAACCTCCTAAACCCAACGCATTGAGGGCCTGACCATGGCAGCAACAGCAGCGCACTACTCGCCAATGACTCGGATCTACTTGTCCGGCTCTCTGGCGCGCAAATTCTTCCGCTTCAAGGATTACCACCTCGACAGCGGCTGTGCGGCGGAAGGCTTCAAGGCACTCAAAAACACGGTGGATGGCTTCGCCGAGGAAATCGCACGTCTCGGCAGGCTTGGCCTGCGATTTGCCATTTTCCGCAACAGGAAGAACACTGGCGAGGCCGATCTTGGATTGGGCGGCACCCGGGAAATCAGAATTGTCCCGGTGATCGCTGGCGCGAAGCGCGCTGGGGCTATGCAAACCATCCTCGGCGCCGTGCTTCTGGTCGCCTCGTATTGGTTTCCGGTGTTACGCCCCTTCGCAGTAGCTACCCTCGCCGGGGGTGTTGTTCAACTGCTCAGCCCTCAAGCTTCCGGGCTCAAACAAAGCGCCTCACCTGATAACGCGCCGTCCTATGCGTTCGGGAGTGCGAAGAACACCACTGCAAGTGGCAACCCGGTCCCGATCTGCATCGGCCGGCGCCGGTGGGGAGGCATGATTATCTCGGCTTCGATCTACGCTGAGGACAGGGCATAAGAAAAAGTAACCGATACCGATATGAAAATGATCACTCTAGCGGCGTGGGCTTCTTTGAATTTCGACCCGGTACCGAGTATGAACACGGTGAGGAAGTGGGCAAGGGATGGGCGGCTGGTCCCAGCGCCAATTAAGCACGGCCGTAGCTATTACATCGCCCCTGACGCTCGATACTCACCGGTTGATAAATGCCCTGTACCGCGTGGAGATCTCGTAGCAAGAATTCAGGCCGCGAGAGGCCTTTCTGATGGGAATGAATAGGGACACTAGTTTTTGGGGGCAGATTTGGGGGCATACAAAACAATCAAACCGCACAAACCCAATAAAATTAGGGCCAAGGATGGCCAGTTCGATTCTGTCTCTGATCCGCTTTATTACACAGTGGATCTGAAGGCCGCCTCAATGGGGTCAAATGATCCACTACTGCCCAGATGAACTCGCGGAGTTTTTAGAAGGGGCCGCAATATGCCTACGCAAGCGGGTCCAAAAAGTCGAGAATTTCATCTAGCGCACTCTCCACACCCATAGCGCTCCGTCTCGCGCCTTCGTACAAATTTTGCATCTTAGTGAAAGCCATATCCATCACATCTCGTAGGTCGGGGTCGGACACCACCTCGACAATTTCACCAACCTCATTAAGTATTTGCAAAAAATAATCAGGCTGAAAGTTGCTGCTGTTTTCTGGATAGATCCGAATGGAATATCTCGGAAAGGAAGCTTGGAATACTTCAGACTTTTCAGTCTGAGCCCACTGTAAAGTTCCAGCCTCTGTCTGTGACAACAATGTTTCAATCAGCCTAGCAATTTTTGGATAGCTCATGATTCGTCGCCCTTTGTAATCTCAGATTTTATCCTGACCAGAAGTTCCTGTATGGCCTCTGAATGCTTGGATACCAGGGAATTCATCCTGGCAGCAGACACTGCGCTGCTGGTCTCAAGCGCCTTTTCAATTGTTCTCTCAGACGCAGCAAACTGAACAATGGCATCTTGAATAGCCCTTTGGTCGACATCGTCTAGCAACGGATTAGATGATCGTATACTGATCAAAATTCTGCCCAGATGAGAATACCTATCCGGTAGTAAATGAAGAACGGAAGAACGATGCATACGCTTTATCTCATCCATGACAGCAATCGCGCTTGAAAAGTCAGCCACCGTGTCGCCTTTTCTAAGGTCCCCCCTCATGCTTTCCACTGCGGCAGAAGCGTGAGCAGCGGCTGCTCTCGTTTTAAGGGAGGTTCTAATGGTGAAGAAAAAACCGACAAAAGAAATCAGCAGCCCTAGCAGACCTGCATAGTCTCCAATGCGATTAGCTTCTAGAAAAAGATTAACTTGGGCAAAATCCATTAAGTCCCCGTCTTTTTTTCAAGCGCTTGAAGCGCTGACAAATTCGCTCTTTGAAGCAGGATGAGTCTGTGGGTGACGCCTAAAGCGACTGGCTGAATTCGCTATTGATTAATCGGATTTGAGGCAACCAGTAAACCTGACGCTGGTACGCTGCTGGTACAGCCAATCTTAGAAAACTCAAAATCCGTTGAAAGCTAGATAGAAATGGTGTCCCAGGGCCGGTTCGAACGGCCAACCTTCCCCTTAGGAGGGGGATGCTCTATCCAATTGAGCTACTGGGACTAATGACAGCCAACCGGCCATGGGCGCGGCGACGGACGGCGTGCATGTTAACGGCGCAGGTGAATTTTGTCATGTCGTCCGTGGGCTTTTTGAGTGTAGGCCTAAGCCCGTGACACCAGGTCGCATTTCACTCAATGATTGCGGGCAGTTCGCGACCATCGTGCAAAATGCACTCCCCCAAAATGCCATCATTGCAAATTGCAACATCGATGCAACTTGGACAGTATTTAACTATTTGATTTTAAAGGATTTATTATCAAATAAAGACTGGCACGACGCCTGCAATCCTTTATCCTACAAATACAGTCCGGCCCAGCCACCTGCGGAGAACATGCCCATGAACAGCGCACTTCTACTAGCCCTCAATACCGTTGCATTGGCTGCGCTGGTGATGTTCCATTTTCAATCCAGCACCTCTGATGACGCGGCGCAGGTCAGCCAGGCGATCCCCCATCACCTGCAGCAACGCCCGCAACTGGCAGTCATGAAGCCGAACATGCAATCACCGCTGCAACTGACCCAGGGCACCCAAGCTGCCCCTTCGACTGAACACTGGGTTTTCTGAACCGCTTACCGGAGTATTCCATGACCAAGTCTGCCTGGCTGTTTCTGACACTGGCCCTGGCCGCTGCCGGCCTCGGCCTGAACGTAGTGTCGCAAGACGCACAGACCGTCGCCTTCGTCGTCGCCGGCGTGTTTGGCAGCCTGTGGGTACTGGCAATCATCATTGGGCGCCGTATCAAATTCGATCCCGTACTGCGCTGAACCCCTCCGTTCGTCCCCCTCCCCAATAGCTGCCACAGCTTGGTTCACTCGCCTGAACAGCAGACCATATGTCGCTCCGACCTCGTAAATTGGCAATTAGCCACTAATCTTAAAGTTAAGGGCAAAAGGCCATATTGCTATAGGATGTGCGCCCGAAAAGCCTTTTGCGCCTAGGGCCCGCGGCCTTGACCCCCGTTTGGGTGCAACCGTGGAAAAGTTTTCCAACCAGTCCGCAAATTTTGAAATGAGTACTGGCATAAAGCCGGTAGCCGGTTCAATATTTGTCACAGAATTGACGCCAAGGAACTGGCAAATCTGAGGCATGATGCGGCCTCTTTGCAATTCAGGTTGAACATTTGGCAGCAAGTCTTGTCCTAACATGCATCTTGCGGCCAATTCCAAAAACCGCTCCCCTGAACTAACCGGTTAAATATATGCGCCCATTGAAACAGGCAATTTATTCCAGCCGTACGGCTGACAAGTTCGTCGTACGTCTGCCAGACGGAATGCGGGAACGCATTGCCGAGGTGGCTCGCAATCATCACCGCAGCATGAACTCCGAAATCATCGCACGCCTGGAACAAAGCCTGATTCAGGAAGGTGCGCTGGGCGACGAGCTGAGCATGCGCCTCGACAGCCCCGAGCTGTCACTGCACGAACGCGAACTGCTGCAGCGTTTTCGTCAGCTCTCCCACCGCCAGCAAAATGCTCTCGTCTCGCTTATCGCCCACGACGTTGAGGCAGCCGCAGAAGCCAACTGATTGGCAACCGAAAGCTGAAAGCCAGCCACGAGCTGGCTTTTTTTTGCCTGGGATTTGGGAAAGGGACATGGATCAAGGGGCTGACGCCCCTCGATCAGAGGAAAGGATCAAAGCAGGAAGATGGTTGCCAAGCCCAGGAAGATGAAGAAACCACCGCTGTCGGTCATCGCGGTGATCATCACGCTGGCACCCATGGCCGGGTCTCGCCCAAGGCGCACCAAGGTCATTGGAATCAGAACACCCATCAGGGCCGCCAGCAGCAGGTTAAGCGTCATGGCCGCGGTCATGACCACCCCGAGGGACCAGCTGCCATACAGCAGGTACGCCACGATACCAATGACGCCACCCCACACCAGGCCGTTGATCAGCGCGACCGCCAACTCCTTGCGCATCAAGCGCTTGCCATGCCCGGTACCCACCTGATCCAGCGCCATGGCGCGTACGATCATGGTGATGGTCTGGTTACCCGAGTTACCACCAATCCCCGCCACAATCGGCATCAGTGCAGCCAAGGCCACCAGCTTCTCGATGGAGCCTTCAAACAGCCCAATGACCCGTGATGCAATAAACGCGGTGATCAGATTGACCGCCAGCCAGGCCCAGCGGTTACGCAGGGACTTCCAGACCGACGCAAAGATATCCTCTTCTTCTCGCAGACCGGCCATGTTGAGGACTTCGCTTTCGCTCTCCTCACGAATCAGGTCGACCATTTCATCGATGGTCAGGCGACCGATCAGCTTGCCGTTCTTGTCGACCACCGGGGCCGAGATCAAGTCATAACGCTCGAACGCCTGGGCGGCGTCGTAGGCGTCTTCGTCGGGATGGAAACTCACCGGGTCACTGGCCATGACGTCCGCGACTTTCTTCTCCGGGTCATTGACCAGCAGGCGCTTGATCGGCAGCACGCCCTTGAGAATGCCTTCGTAATCCACCACGAACAGTTTGTCCGTATGGCCTGGCAGCTCCTTGAGGCGGCGCAGGTAACGCAAAACCACTTCCAGGCTGACGTCTTCGCGGATGGTGACCATCTCGAAGTCCATCAACGCACCGACCTGCTCCTCGTCGTAGGACAGCGCCGAGCGCACACGCTCACGCTGCTGGCCGTCGAGGGTTTCCATCAGCTCATGGACGACGTCACGCGGCAGCTCGGAAGCCAGGTCAGCGAGTTCGTCGGCATCCATGTCCTTGGCGGCAGCCAGGAGTTCATGATCGTCCATGTCGGCGATCAGGGTTTCACGGACCGAGTCGGATACTTCGAGGAGGATGTCGCCGTCGCGATCGGCCTTGACCAACTGCCACAGGGTCAGGCGGTCATCAAGCGGCAAGGCTTCGAGGATGTAGGCGACGTCGGCGGAGTGCAGGTCATCGAGCTTGCGTTGCAGCTCGACGAGATTTTGCCGGTGAACCAGGTTCTCGACCCGGTCACGGTTAGGGCCGTCCTGGCGGTGCGTCAGGTCTTCGACCACACGCTGGCGCTGCAGCAACTCGACGACTTGGGCCAGGCGATCCTGCAGGCTTTCTTGTGTTTTCTTTACTTCAACTTCGGTCATAGGCGAACTCCACTCCCAGCAGCGGGGCACGCCGGAAGGATCAATCAGTCAATTCATGATTGGTAGAACGGGGTACTGAGTAACTACTGGGTAAGTCCATGGAGGTGTTCCACAAGCCCCGGCGGGGCTGACGGGCGCAATGATACACCGGGCGGCCGCTTTTAACGTCAAAAAACTGGAAAGAACAAGCGCTTGCGACACAAAGCTGAGCATTGGCCGCACCTATGAACTGCGACGACGCAGCGCGAAAGGAAAACACATGGGCGAGAGAAAAAGTCGCCGCGGGAAATAAAAACCCCAGACGGCAAAAAGCCCGCACTAGGCGGGCTTTTTGTTGTTTGGTGCACTCGACAGGATTCGAACCTGTGACCGCTCGGTTCGTAGCCGAGTACTCTATCCAGCTGAGCTACGAGTGCAGATTGTGTTTTTAGACCAGATCACAACTGGTTGAAGCCAAGCTACCTGCATTGCTGCAACTAACTCTTAAATGGTGCACTCGACAGGATTCGAACCTGTGACCGCTCGGTTCGTAGCCGAGTACTCTATCCAGCTGAGCTACGAGTGCATTTGTTGCCGCGCATTATAGGCCGTTCAATCTCTATGTAAAGCTATTTTTTCGTTTAGTTTCAACAACTTAGCGAAAAAACCAGATTGCAACGTACTAAGCAAATAATGGCGGAGAACGGGGGATTCGAACCCCCGACACCCTTTTGAGGTGTACTCCCTTAGCAGGGGAGCGCCTTCGGCCACTCGGCCAGCTCTCCGCAACACGGGGCGTATATTAACCAGCTTCATCCCCGTTTGCAAACATAAAAAACGATAAAAATTAATGGCTTGGTTCTTCGTCCTTCTCTTTCTTGATCCGCAGGTAGATTTCCTCGCGGTGGACAGCCACCTCTTTCGGAGCGTTAACCCCGATACGCACTTGATTGCCTTTGACGCCGAGCACGGTCACGGTGATTTCGCCATCACCAATAATCAGGCTTTCTGCGCATCGACGAGTCAGAATCAGCATACCTTTCTCCTCACGCATTTCATTTCGGGAACAACAGTCTGCAAAAAAAAGGCATTCGACCTACAACCAAATGGCCGTAGCCCTACCCGCCTAAGTATTGTCGAGCACAGGTAAAAGAACAGGCCTTCACCACACGCCCGACAAAAAAATGAAAGGCGCGGATAACCGCGCCTTCCTGGCAACGCTTCACTCGCCCTGTCGGGCCGGAGCGTCCAGCTCAAAAGCGGTATGCAATGCGCGTACAGCCAGTTCCAGGTACTTCTCTTCGATCACCACCGACACCTTGATTTCCGAGGTGGAGATCATCTGGATGTTGATGCTTTCCTTGGCCAGGGCTTCGAACATGCGACTGGCAACGCCGGCATGGGAACGCATGCCCACGCCCACGATCGACACCTTGGCAATCTTGGTATCGCCTACCACTTCGCGGGCGCCAATCTCGCTCGCAGTGTTCAACAGCACCTTCTGCGCCGCATCGTACTCGTTGCGGTGCACGGTGAAGGTGAAATCGGTGGTGTTATCGTGCGCAACGTTCTGCACGATCATGTCGACTTCAATGTTTTCGCCGCTGATTGGCCCGAGAATCTTGAAGGCCACGCCCGGGGTGTCTGGCACGCCACGGATGGTCAGCTTGGCTTCATCGCGGTTAAAAGCGATGCCGGAAATGATCGGCTGTTCCATGGATTCCTCTTCATCAATAGTAATGAGGGTGCCCGGACCCTCCTTGAAGCTGTGCAGTACGCGCAGCGGAACGTTGTACTTGCCGGCGAACTCAACGGCACGGATCTGCAACACCTTGGAACCGAGGCTGGCCATTTCCAGCATCTCTTCGAAGGTGATCTTGTCCAGGCGCTGGGCCACGGACACAACCCGCGGGTCGGTGGTATAGACGCCGTCCACATCGGTGTAGATCTGGCATTCGTCAGCCTTCAGGGCTGCTGCCAGGGCCACGCCGGTGGTATCGGAACCGCCACGACCGAGGGTAGTGATGTTGCCGTGCTCGTCGACACCCTGGAAACCGGCGACAACCACCACACGACCAGCCTTCAGGTCAGCGCGAATCTTCTGATCATCAATCTGCAGGATGCGGGCTTTAGTGTGCGCGCTATCCGTCAGAATGCGGACCTGATTGCCAGTGTAGGACACCGCTGGCACACCACGCTTGTTCAGCGCCATGGCCAGCAATGCAATGGTCACCTGCTCACCGGTGGAAATGATCACGTCCAGCTCACGGGGAACCGGTTGTTGATCGCCACTGATTTGCTTGGCCAGATCGATCAGGCGATTGGTCTCGCCGCTCATGGCCGACAGCACCACCACCAGGTCATCGCCGGCATCGCGGAATTTCTTAACCTTGTCGGCGACCTGCTCGATTCTTTCGACAGAGCCGACCGAGGTGCCTCCAAATTTCTGTACGATCAAAGCCATTTCTAAGCCGCCTCAGCCCGTAAAGGGGCGCCTATTATTCAATCAACCAGCACTGACCGAGCCCGCGACTAGACCACGAGCTCATTAACAGCGTCTTAAATACCTGCCTCGACAAACGGCACGGTCAGGGCCAGGGCCGCGTCCAGGGCACCGGCGTCTACACCACCGCCTTGTGCCATGTCCGGACGACCACCGCCCTTCCCGCCCACTGCCGCGGCGGCTTGTTTCATCAAATCACCGGCCTTGAGTTGGCCAGTCAGGTCCTTGGTTACACCGGCAACCAGAACGACCTTATCCTCATGGACACTGCCGAGCAGGATCACTGCGCGGCCGAGCTTGTTCTTCAACTGATCGACCAAGGCCAACAGGGCCTTGCCATCCTGACCGTCCAGGCGCACGGCCAGGACCTTCACGCCCTTGACGTCCAACGCGGAAGCCGACAGATCGTCGCCCGCTGCGCTGGCCGCCTTGGCCTGCAACTGCTCCAGTTGTTTCTCCAACTGACGGTTGCGCTCCAGTACGCCGGAAAGCTTGTCGATCAGGTTGTCGCGGCTGCCCTTGACCAGGCTGGCCGCTTCCTTGAGTTGTTCTTCAGCTGCATTGAGGTAGGCCAGGGCCGCAGCACCGGTGACCGCCTCAATACGACGCACGCCGGAAGCCACACCGCCTTCGCTGATGATTTTCAGCAGGCCGATGTCGCCGGTACGGCTGGCGTGGATACCGCCACACAGCTCCACCGAGAAGCTGCCGCCCATGCTCAACACGCGAACTTCGTCACCGTACTTCTCGCCGAACAACGCCATGGCGCCTTTTTGCTTGGCGGTCTCGATGTCGGTTTCTTCGGTTTCCACCGGGGTGTTCTTGCGAATCTCGGCGTTGACGATGTCTTCCAGGGCCTTCAACTGCTCAGGCTTGATCGCCTCGAAATGACTGAAGTCAAAGCGCAGGCGCTGGCTGTCCACCAACGAACCCTTCTGCTGCACATGCTCACCCAATACCTGACGCAACGCAGCGTGCAGCAGGTGAGTGGCCGAATGATTCAAAGCAGTTGCATGCCGTACGTCGGCATCTACCTGAGTGTCCACCGGCGCGCCGACAGTCAGGTTGCCCAGTACCAGCACGCCGTGATGCAGGAAAGCACCGCCGGTCTTGGTGGTGTCGCGCACCTCAAAGCGACCGGACGTCGAGCTCAGGAAACCACAGTCGCCAACCTGGCCACCGGATTCGGCGTAGAACGGGGTCTGGTCGAGGACTACAACCGCCTCGTCACCTTCGTTCAGCACGTCGACCGACTTGCCGTCCTTATAGATAGCCACGATCTTGGCCGAGCCAACGGTGGCCTCATAACCAATGAACGAAGTCGCTACATCAACCTTTACCAGGGTGTTGTAGTCCAGGCCAAAGGAGCTGGCGGAACGGGCACGGACGCGCTGGGCTTCCATCTCACGCTCAAAGCCTGCTTCGTCGATGGTCAGCTCGCGTTCGCGGGCGATGTCGGCGGTCAGGTCCATCGGGAAACCGTAGGTGTCGTACAGCTTGAACACCACGTCGCCCGGCACCACGGTGCCTTTAAGCTCGGCCAGGTCCTGTTCCAGGATCTTCAGGCCGTGCTCCAGAGTCTTGGAGAACTGCTCTTCTTCCGCCTTGAGCACGCGCTCGATGTTGGCTTGCTGCTGCTTGAGTTCCGGGAAGGCATCGCCCATCTCGGCCACCAGCGCGGCAACGATCTTGTAGAAGAAGCTGCCGGTAGCGCCCAGCTTGTTACCGTGACGGCAGGCGCGACGGATGATGCGGCGCAGCACATAGCCACGGCCTTCGTTCGACGGCAGCACGCCGTCGGCGATCAGGAAGCCGCAGGAACGGATGTGGTCCGACACGACCTTGAGCGACGACTGATTGTCGTTGGCGCAGCCAATGGCCGCAGCCGAAGCGCTCAGCAGGTTGGTGAACAGGTCGATTTCGTAGTTGGAATGAACGTGCTGCATCACCGCACTGATCCGCTCCAGGCCCATGCCGGTGTCTACCGACGGCGCTGGCAACGGATGCAACACGCCGTCGGCGGTGCGGTTGAACTGCATGAACACGTTGTTCCAGATTTCGATGTAGCGGTCGCCGTCTTCTTCCGGCGAGCCCGGTGGGCCGCCCCAGATGTCGGCGCCGTGATCGTAGAAAATCTCGGTGCATGGGCCGCACGGGCCGGTATCGCCCATGGTCCAGAAGTTGTCGGAGGCGTAAGGCGCGCCCTTGTTGTCGCCGATGCGAATCATGCGCTCAACCGGCACACCGATCTGCTGGGTCCAGATGTCGTAGGCTTCGTCATCGGTGGCGTAGACGGTGACCCAGAGTTTTTCCTTCGGCAGCTTCAGCACGCCGGTCAGGAAGGTCCAGGCGAAGGTGATCGCATCTTTCTTGAAATAGTCGCCGAAGCTGAAGTTGCCCAGCATTTCGAAGAACGTGTGGTGGCGGGCGGTGTAGCCCACGTTTTCCAGGTCACTGTTCTTGCCGCCGGCGCGTACGCACTTCTGGCTGCTGGTGGCGCGGGTGTAGGCGCGCTTTTCCTGGCCCAGGAAGCAGTCCTTGAACTGGTTCATCCCCGCGTTAGTGAACAGCAGGGTTGGGTCATTGCCTGGGATCAAGGAGCTGGAGGCGACACGGGTGTGACCTTGCTCTTCGAAGAAGCGAAGGAAGGCTTCACGGATTTCTGCGCTTTTCATTAGGTTCTTCCACGGAGGCTGCGGCCAAAGGCCAGTGCTAAACGTCATCAGACGGAGCGACGGCAAAGGGCCGCATTATATCGGCCCTTTGCCCGTGGTACAGCGTGTTTATGTGATAGAAACAGTCAATTAGACGGTCTGCACTGTCATTTTCGGGAAAACTCGACAAATGTCGCGAGCACTTGCTCGATCTGCGCCCGGCTAACGTCCAGGTGAGTGACCATGCGCAGGCGCGGCGCGGCGCTCAACTTGATCCCACGCTCGGCGGCAAACGCCTTCAAGGCCTGGGCCCGGTCACCGATATCAACGTAGACCATGTTGGTCTGCACCGGCTCCACCGTATAACCCGCCTCGCGCAGTTCGTCCCCCAGCCATTGGGCGTTGGCGTGGTCGACGGCCAGGCGCTGCACCTGGTGATCCAGGGCATACAGCCCCGCCGCCGCCAGCGAACCGGCCTGGCGCATGCCGCCACCGACCATCTTGCGCAAACGTCGCGCCTTGGCGATCAATGCCGTGGAGCCGCACAGCACCGAGCCGATCGGCGCGCCCAGGCCCTTGGACAGGCACACCGACACCGAATCGAAGTGCTGGGCAATTTCCCGGGCATCCACCCCCAGCTTGACCGCCGCGTTGTAGAGCCGCGCGCCGTCCAGGTGCAAGGCCAGGTCGTGCTCACGGGTAAATGCTCGCGCCGCGGCCAGGTATTCCAACGGCAACACTTTGCCTTGCATGGTGTTTTCCAGCGCCAGCAAGCGGGTACGGGCGAAGTGGAAGTCGTCCGGCTTGATCGCCGCCAACACGTGCTCCAGGTTCAACGAACCATCGGCCTGCACTTCCAGCGGCTGAGGCTGGATCGAGCCGAGTACTGCCGCGCCGCCGCCTTCGTATTTGTAGGTGTGGGCCTGCTGGCCGACGATGTATTCCTCGCCTCGCTCGCAGTGCGCCATCAACGCCAGCAGATTGCTCATGGTGCCAGTAGGCACGAACAAAGCGGCGGCAAACCCCAGGCGTTTGGCCAATTCGGCTTCCAGGCGATTGACGCTCGGGTCTTCACCGTAGACGTCGTCGCCGCTGGCGGCAGTCGCCATCGCGTCGAGCATGCCGGGGGTCGGTTGGGTCACTGTGTCGCTGCGCAGGTCAATCACGGTCATCAAACTAGCCTCTAGCGGATTGGAGCATTCCTTGTGTTAACGATTACTGCGGGCAAACCCGCGGAATATCAAGCCCCGTGCTTGCACAATCGAATACCAACCAAACAAACCGATATAGGTTATCGATACACCAACCGTGCAGTTTCTGAAAAACCATGATAAAAACTCTCCGCCGCCAGGGTTCTGGCGGCAACGTTCTCAGGGCGGGGTGTAATTCCCCACCGGCGGTAATTGCACGCAACGTGCATAGCCCGCGAGCGCTTGGCGCCTCGAACTGCCTCGGCAGCACGGCGACAAGGTCAGCAGACCCGGTGTGATCCCGGGGCCGACGGTCATAGTCCGGATGAAGAGAGAACGGGATTGGCACCTAAGGGCCGAACGCTGACGTCATGTTTGCATGAGCAGGCTGTCCGTACCCTTAAATCCCATTCGATTCATAACGCCCTGTTTTTTTCTTAAACAGGAGTCAGAACATGCAACCCACCGCAATCGACAGCAAAAGCAAAAACCATCACGGCGAGCGCGTCGCGTTTATCCAGGCCTGCTGGCACAAGGATATTGTCGACCAATCCCGCAAAGGCTTCCTCGCCGAAATGATCGCCCAGGGCTACCAGGAATCGGACATCGATTTCTTTGAAGTCGGCGGCGCCTTTGAAATGCCCCTGCACGCCAAGCTGCTGGCCAAGTCCGGCCGTTATGCCGGTATCGTCGCGGCCGCACTGGTGGTGGACGGTGGCATCTACCGTCACGAGTTCGTAGCCCAGTCGGTGGTCAGCGGCCTGATGCAGGTTCAGTTGGAAACCGAAGTGCCGGTGTTCTCGGTATCCCTGACCCCGCACCACTTCCACGCCGGCAGCGAGCACCACACATTCTTTTATGAGCACTTCGTGCACAAGGGCCAGGAAGCGGCACGTACCTGCGCCGACACCCTGCACAAGGTTCGCGCACTGCGCCGCAACGAACCACGGGCTGTAGCGGTTTAAGCAGCACTGCAAACCACTGTAGGAGCGGGCTTGCCTGCGATGGCATCACCTCGGTCTGTCGGGTGTACCGAGGTGATGCCATCGCAGGCAAGCCAGCTCCTACATTCTGACCGAGTCAGTCTCGGGATTCAGGCCAGGCCCGCATCCGTGGTCGGCACGATCAATATCCCCGCTCGCAAGCCATTCTTGACCTTCGGGTTCGGGAAGATGATGCGTGCGCCCTCCTCCTCGATCACCCAGCGGGTCTTGGCAATGTCCTCGGCCAGCAGGTAACCCAGCTCCAACTCCGAAAAGTTTTCCACGTCGGCCGGCAAATGCAGGACGAAGGTATCGCTGTGCTTGATGACTTCCCGGGAGACGCTGAAAAGCTTCAGGCCATCAAGGCTCTCGGTGGCCGGCTCGTTGCCTTCGATGATCTGCTTGAGGCGGGTTTCCAGGCGGGACACGTCCACGCCCTGGTTCTGCCCGAACGGCCGCGCCTTGCCCAATTCCAGGGTGAAGGACTCGGCCTCCAGTTGCTCATAGGTAAACGCGGTAAAGGTGATGGAGGTCTTGTTCTGCAACAGCACCGCTTCCATGCCGGCGGCTCGCAGGCGCGCCAGTTCACGGCGTGAATGCTGGCGACCGTCCTTCCACGGGTACAGCGCGAACTGCTCGATCTTCGAGCCACGGATGGCGGTGTGCAGGTCGTAATGCAGGCGGCTACGCCCAGGCACGCTGAAGAACGTGCGGGCCAACTGTTCAAGCTCGGCGGCACGCATGGCTTCGGGGCCGATGTTTTGTTCGTGACGGCCGTTGAACAGCCGGTTGACGTCCAGTTCGAGATAACGCTCGCCGCGGCGCATGGCCTCGGGGTTACCGAACAGGAACAGAATACGGGTACGGGGCTTGATCTCCCCGCGGGCAATGCCCTGCAGCAAGCGGTCGGCCAATTCGATCGGCGCGGTTTCGTTGCCGTGGATGCCGGACGACAGCAGCACGTCGCAGCCGTTGTCCCGCGCTTCAGGAGGCCGCACTTCCAGCGCGCCCTCACTGAGCCAGCGCAGTTGCACGCCGTCGACAGTCAGTTGAATTTTTTGCGCCGGTTCGCGACCGGCGAGGGTCAGTTCAAGCAGTTTGCCGAGGGCGAGCATACGCAGCTTCCTTAGTGGTTGCAGCCTGGGCCGTGGACGTGATCGTCGTCATCACCTTCAACGTCGGCCGGTTCCATTTCCAGTTGCAGGCTCATCAGGTTGGTGGCCAATGGGCGCATCAGCAGGTTGGCGTATTCCGCGTCGCCTTCTTCCACGTCCACGCCGATCAGCAGTTGGCCGCGGCCGTCGTGCTGGATCCAGATCTCCTTGCCCTGCCAGACCACGGCGACGCGGGTGCAGGAAGTTTCCAGCTGGGTGCCGTCGGTGTCTTCAAGGATCAGTTTCAGGGTGTCGGTGGTCATAAATAGTTCTCAGCCGTGCGGCGTTAATTGATCTGGAAAGGATAAACCGAGCCCAGTTTAAGGATTTGCGTCAGTTCATCCAGTGCCGTCCGGCACTCAAGCAGCAATTGCGGGTCAGCCAGGTCGGTTTCCCGCAGGCTGTCGCGGTAGTGCTTGTCGACCCATTGGGTGAGCGTGTCGTACAACGGCGCCGTCATGATAACCCCTGGGTTGACCGCCGCCAGTTCGGTTTCATTCAGCGCGACGCGCAAGCGCAGGCACGCCGGGCCACCGCCGTTCTGCATGCTTTGCTTGAGGTCGAAGACGTTGACTTCGCGGATCAGCCCGCCCGAAGACGTCAGGCCTTGCAGGTACTGCCAGACGCGCTCGTTGGCGCGGCATTCTTCCGGCACGATCAGCAGCATCGAGCCGTCGGCGCGAGTCAGCAACTGGCTGTTGAACAGGTAGGAACGCACCGCGTCCTCAACGCTGACCTGGGCCCGGGGCACGCAGATCGACTGGAAATTGCCGCCGAGTTTGCCGAGCTTGCCCTGCAATTCGCCGAGCATCTGTTCGGTATTGAGAAACGCATCCTCGTGATAGAACAGCACTTCGCCGTTGCCCACCGCGATCACGTCGTTGTGGAATACACCGGCATCGATCACCGCCGGGTTCTGCTGGGCGAAGACCACGCCGTCATCCCGCAGGCCGTGCAAGCGAGCGACCGCCTGGGAGGCTTCGAGGGTCTGGCGCGCCGGGTACTTTTGCGGCGCCGGGTAGCGGGTGTCGAACGCGCTGCGGCCGAACACGAAAAACTCTACGCCCGCCTCGCCGTAGTCACGGCAGAAACGGGTGTGGTTGGCCGCGCCTTCGTCACCGAACTGCGCCACGGCCGGCAACGCGGCGTGGTGGGCGAAGTGTTTCCCATCGGCAAACATCGCCCCCAGCACGCGGCTGGTGGTCGGGTGTTCGATGCTGCGGTGGTATTTGCAGTTGAGGTTGGCGGCGGTGAAATGCACGCGGCCGTCGGCGGTGTCGGCGCTTGGGCTGACAGTCGCGGCGTTGGCCACCCACATGCTCGACGCCGAGCAGCTGGCTACCAACAATGGCATGGCTTGCTTGGCGGCTTGCTGAATGACTTGGGCGTCGGTGCCGGCAAAGCCGAGGCTGCGCAAGGCGGCCACATCAGGGCGTTCCTGGGGCGCCAGCACACCTTGCACGAAGCCCATTTCCATCAGGGCTTTCATCTTCGCCAGGCCTTGCAGCGCGGCTTCCTTCGGGTTGGAGGACTGCTGGCTGTTGCTCTGGGACGCGACGTTGCCGTAGGACAAACCGCCGTAGTTATGGGTCGGCCCCACGAGACCGTCAAAATTGACTTCACAGGATTTCATCGGCGAGGCTCCACGAACATCTGTATTTTTATAGGCATCAAGTGCAGATCTGTATCTGTTAACCCGATCAAGTGTAGGAGCTGGCTTGCCTGCGATGCGGGCAACTCGGTCATTCAGATACCCCGAGGTGATGCCATCGCAGGCAAGCCAGCTCCCACATTAGATCAGTGTCACTTTCACTTAAGCGTTACGCCTGGGGTCAGCGACGCTGGCAACACCAGGCTCGGGGTCTCAAGCGAGGCCACCGGGTACGCGCAATAATCCGCCGCGTAATAGGCGCTGGCGCGATGGTTGCCCGAAGCGCCCACGCCGCCAAACGGCGCGCTGCTCGCAGCGCCCGTCAGCTGTTTGTTCCAGTTGACGATCCCGGCACGGCTCTCCAGCCAGAACTGCTGGTAACGCGCTTCGGAATCCGACAGCAAACCGGCCGCCAGGCCGTATTGGGTGTTGTTGGCCTCGGCAATCGCCGCCGCGAAATCAGCGTAGCGGATCACTTGCAGCAGCGGGCCGAACAGCTCTTCATCCGCGCGATCCATAACCTCGGTCACATCGATAATGCCCGGCGTCAGCAGCGCGGCCTGGGCCTGTGGCTGGGTCATTTCCAGCAGCGCCACGGCGCCATTGGCCAGCAGCAATTCCTGGGCATCCATCAACGCCTTGGCGGCGCCGAGGGAAATCACCGAGCCCATGAATGGCGCGGGCTGCTGGTCGAATGCGCCGACTTCGATGGTAGAACTCACCGCCACCAGGCGAGCGAGCAACGCATCGCCCCAGGCGCCTTCCGGCACCAGCAAGCGACGAGCACAGGTGCAGCGCTGGCCGGCCGAGATAAACGCCGACTGGATGATGGTATAGACGGCAGCATCCACATCGGCCACTTCGTCCACCACCAGCGGGTTGTTGCCGCCCATTTCCAGCGCGAGGATCTTGTCCGGGCGCCCGGCAAATTGCTGGTGCAGATGGTTGCCGGTGCGGCTGGAACCGGTGAAGAACAAGCCGTCGATGCCCGGGTTGGCCGCCAGGGCGATCCCGGTTTCCCGCGCGCCTTGCAGCAGGTTCAATACGCCCGCCGGCAGGCCGGCGTCGATCCAGCATTGCACGGTCAGCTCGGCGACTTTCGGGGTCAGCTCGCTGGGCTTGAACAGTACGGTGTTACCCGCCAGCAAGGCCGGCACGATGTGGCCGTTAGGCAGGTGACCCGGGAAGTTGTAAGGGCCGAATACCGCCACCACGCCGTGAGGCTTGTGGCGCAATACGGCAGTGGCGTCGCCCAACGGGCCGCTCTTCTCGCCGGTACGCTCACGGTAGCTCTGCACCGAGATCGCGACCTTGTTGACCATGCTGGTGACTTCAGTCGCCGATTCCCACAAAGGCTTGCCGGTTTCCTCGCCGATGCAGCGGGCGAGTTCGTCGGCACGGCTTTTCAGGTTGGCGGCGAAGGCTTCCAGCACGCTCAGGCGCTCTTCCAGGGAACGCTTGGCCCAGGCCGGGAACGCCTGGCGCGCAGCCTGAACGGCGGACTCGACCTGCTCGACGGTGGCGCTGTTACCCGACCACACCACCTGCTGGGTCACCGGGTTCAGCGACTCAACCACTTCACCCTGGCCAGCCAGCCAGCTACCAGCGATATACAACGAATTCATTATTTCGACTCCCGGGCAGCGGACAACGGTACGGCACGCACTTGATCACCGGCGATCAGTTGCAGGCGCTTGGCGGTCTGTTGATCGACCACCAGGGTGCCCGCAGCCAACCGCGCCGGCGCTGCGGTGATGCGGCAATCTTCGCGTTTGCGGTTATGGATCAGGAACGGCGTGGCGTCGTCGCCCGGCGTGCCAATTGCCAATACCAGCGCTTCGCTGTCGCGTACCGCGCGGATCTTGGTGGTTTCACATTCCACCGCCGGGCCCGCGTCGAAGATATCGACGTAACCCTGGTAGCTGAAGCCTTCGCTCTTGAGCATGCTCAAGGCCGGCTCAGTGTCGGTGTGGACCTTGCCGATCACATTGCGTGCGTCCTCGGACAGGAAGCAGGTGTACAGCGGAAATTTCGGCATCAGTTCGGCGATAAACGCCTTGTTGCCCACACCAGTGAGGTAGTCCGCCTGGCTGAATTCCATCTTGAAGAAGTGCCGGCCCAGGCTTTCCCAGAACGGCGAGCGCCCGGCTTCGTCGGACATGCCGCGCATCTCGGCAATGATCTTGTTGCCGAACAGCTGCGGGAATTCCGCGATAAACAGCATGCGCGCCTTGGCCAGCATGCGGCCGTTGAGGCCGTTGCGGTAATCGGCGTGCAGGAACAGCGAGCACAGCTCGGAGTTGCCGGTCAGGTCGTTGGCCAGAAACAGCGTCGGGATTTCGCGGTAGATGTTCAGTTCCTGGGAAGCGCTGACCGTCAGGCCGACCCGGAAGTTGTACCAGGGCTCGCGCAGGCCGACGGCACCGGCGATGGCGGAAATCCCCACCACGCGGCCTTCATCGTTTTCCAGCACGAACAGGTAATCCGCATCACCGCGCCCGGCTTCGCCGCGAAAGGTCTTTTCAGCCCAGCCGACCCGGTGGGTCAGACGCTCTTCATTGGCCGGCAAGGTGGTGAGGCCGGTGCCGGTGCTGCGCGCCAGATCAATCAGGGCCGGTAAATCGCTGCTGCGTACGGGACGAACGATCATGCTATCTCCTCAAACGGGCCGCTGTTGTCAGCCACCCGCGAAACTCTGTTTATACCGCTACCAGGCGCACGCTCGCGCCTTCGCCTACGCCCAGGGCCTCGGCGGCTTCCAGGTCCAGGGTCACTGGCTTGCCCGGCGCGTAGTCCAGCTCCAGCATCACCGCGCGGTAATCCTGCAACTGGCCGTTGCTGACCAGGTACTGGCGGCCGACACCCTTGGCCATCTCGCCGATCTTCACCGGCACCACGCGGCTCTGGGCGATCGAACGAATACCCGACACCCGCGCGTGCAGCGTTGGGCCGCCGTCGAAGATGTCGATGTAATGGTCGGTCTCGAAGCCTTCGCGCATCAGGATGTCGAAGGTGATCTGCGCTCGCGGGTGCACCTGGCCCATGGCTTCTTGGGCGGCGTCCGGCAACAGCGGCACGTAGATCGGGTAATGCGGCATCAGTTCGGCAAGGAAGGTCCGGCTCTTCAACCCGCACAGGCGCTCGGCGGCGGCGTAGTTGAGGTCGAAAAAGTTGCGGCCAATCGCGTCCCAGAACGGCGAATCACCGTTCTCGTCGCTGTAGCCCACAATCTCGGTGACCACCGAATCGGCGAAGCGCTCCGGGTGGCCGGCCACGAACAGCAGGCGGCCACGGGAGTTGAGTTCCGACCACGGCGAACCCACCAGCTCCGGGACCACGTAGAAACTGGTCAGCAAACTGTTGCCGGTCAGGTCATGGCACTGCGAGAGCACGTGGATCTTGTTGTGGATCTTCAGCTCGCGGGAGGCGTGCACAAAGGTTTCGTTACGGAAGCTGTAGAACGGTTCCGAGTAGCCGGCGGATGCGACGATGGCCGAGCAGCCCACCAGCTTGCCGCCGTCGGTGTCTTCAAGGACGAAGAAATAGCTTTCTTCACCGTTGAAGCTGACCTCGGCGGCGAAGGACGCTTCGCTTGCGGCGATCTTGTCGCTCAGGCGTTCGACATCATCCGGCAAGGAGGTGACACCAATCGGGCTGTCCGCAGCCAGACGCTGTACCTCGCCCAGATCAGCCATTTGCGCGGGGCGCATCACCAGCATGGTGTCACTCCTTAACTCGAAAAACTCACAGAGGGAAAAATGCCGGGCACGGGACCTGAATTCAAACAGATCCAATGTGGGGAGTCTTTTGTGGGAGCTGGCTTGCCTGCGATAGCATCAACTCGGTGCAACAGGTAAACCGGGTCGTCTGCATCGCAGGCAAGCCAGCTCCCACAAAAGCCAGCGCCCACATCGACCGAGCCCGGCATACAAAATTTGTGTTCGGCGCCCGATCACTCAAGCGCCGAACGGTCCATCAGGCTTGCGTCAGCGCTTTCACCGCACGTTCGAAGCGGTCCAGGCCTTCCTGGATATCGGCATCTTCCACCACCAGGCTCGGGGCGAAGCGCACCACATCCGGGCCGGCTTGCAGGATCATCAGGCCTTCGCGCTCGGCGGCGTTGAAGATGTCCTTGGCACGGCCTTTCCAGGCATCGCTCAGCACGCAACCGAGCAGCAGGCCCAGGCCACGCACTTCAGTGAAGATGCCGTACTGCTGGCCGATCTTCTCCAGGCGTGAAACGAACAGGTCGTGCTTGGCATTAACACCGGCCAGCACTTCCGGGGTGTTGATCACGTCGATCACCGCCTCAGCCACCGCGCACGCCAGCGGGTTGCCGCCGTAGGTGGTGCCGTGGGTGCCGACCACCAAATGCTTGGCCAGGTCTTCACGCGTCAGCATGGCTGCGATCGGGAAACCGCCGCCCAGGCTCTTGGCGCTGGTGAGGATGTCGGGCACCACGCCGTAATGCTGGTAGGCGAACAGCTCGCCGCTGCGGCCCATGCCGGTTTGCACTTCGTCGAACACCAGCAGCGCGTTGTTCGCGTCGCACAGGTCGCGAGCGCCTTGCAGGTACGAAAGCTCAGCCGGCAGTACGCCGCCTTCACCCTGGATCGGCTCCAGCACCACGGCGCAGGTCTTGTCCGAAACGGCGGCTTTCAGCGCCTCCAGATCGTTGTAAGGCACGTGGGTGATGCCGACGATTTTCGGACCGAAGCCGTCGGAATACTTCGACTGGCCACCCACGTTCACGGTGAACAGGGTGCGGCCGTGGAAGCTGTTCAGCGCGGCGATGATTTCGTATTTCTCGGTGCCGAAACGGTCGAACGCGACACGACGGGCCAGCTTGAAGGCGGCCTCGTTGGCTTCGGCGCCGGAGTTGCAGAAGAACACACGCTCGGCAAAGGTGGCGTCGATCAACTTGTGGGCCAGGCGCAGGGCCGGCTCGTTAGTGAAGACGTTGGACACGTGCCACAGCTTGTTGGCCTGTTCGGTCAGTGCACCGACCAGCGCCGGGTGGGCGTGGCCCAATACGTTGACCGCGATGCCGCCGGCAAAGTCGATCAGCTCTCGGCCCGCCTGGTCCCACACGCGGGAACCTGCGCCACGCACGGGGATGAAAGCGGCAGGTGCGTAGTTGGGAACCATGACCTGGTCGAAATCGGCACGTTGCACCGGGGCTTGCTCAACGGACATCGGAGTCTCCTGAAGAGGAACGCCTGCCTGAAACTGGCGGGCGATGCAGGGATTGTAAGGACAGTTTTCAGTGCGGCCTTGCCGCCAAGCGACAACTTCTTATAGCGCCAACCCGTGATTTTCGCGGGTTTACGCCAATGCGACAAATAGCATCGCAATGGCGCAGTTTAAACGCTGGCGCGGGGTTTGCGGCATCGGCAAGACGATTTGTGTACAGCCGGGTAAAAACCATCTATGCACCGCCTGTGCCTTGACGCGCTTTGGTCCCATTGGCCTTCATCCCATTTGGAACCGCTGCCATGAGCGACCGCACTTCAAGCCCTCACTATCAACAACTGATCAAGGCCGTCCCCCCGTGGCTGGGCAACGCCAGCCCCGAAAGGCACCGTCAACTCAAAGGCACCGCGCCGACAATCCCGGCCTGGTACGGCCGCGCCTCAGACACCGATCACCGCACCCTCAAAGCCCTCATTGGCCACGCCTGGGACGCACAGAACCCGGTGGACCAGGCGCTGGCCAACGTGCTGAACATCAACGACTTCGCCCGCCCGATGCTGCAAAAGGCCCTCAAGGACCAGTTCGCCCTGGAGCCCGATGTGGAGAAGACTCTGATCCGCCTCTACATTCCCGCCAGTATCCCCTGGTTTCCCATCCGCTCCGGCGCCGCCCGCACCTGGACCGTGTCATTGCTGGAAGCCGCCCTGCACAATTTCGAACCCGACGAGACCCAGGCCAACGCCCATGAAAGCGCGTCGTCCTACGTGCAGGAAACGGCCACTGCGGGGCAACTCGAAATCCTCGACACCCTCGAACAGCGCATGAGCATCCAGGCCTTTATAAAGCTGTGCCGCACCCTGGATATCGGTGGCCACTATCAGACTTATCTGGCGCAGCAGCTGCTGGAACCCGTAACTTCAGACGTGCTGCAACTGAAAGTCGACGCAGCCCGCAAAGCCATGCTCAAGGCCGCCCTGCACATGGCGGTGTCGAAGCAGGACCTGGGCAGCCCCTCGCAACGCCTGATTGAAGGCATCGTCGACGGCCTGCAAGGCATGCGCCTGGACGGCAAACTCTGGCAGGCCCACGACTTGACGATGATGTCAGCCAGATTGACCGGCATTGTGCTGTTTGCCCCGGACCTTGAGCGCTACCTGCAAGCGGTGCCCGTCGTCGCCTATATTCCGGATGATCCCGAGTCGCCGATCAAGCAATACGCCTCCTCCGCCGCGTTTATGCTGGACCTCACGCAAAAACTGCGCGGCCGGCCATACCAGCAGTTTTTCAGCCGCTTTGTGGCCCATGAGGATCGCGCCTATTTCTTCGCCGACCTGCACCAACGCCTGAGCCGCGTGACCTGGCACCAGCATGTGGCGACCGACCCAATGCCCACCTGGCGTGAAACACCGGTCAGCAAACCCAACCTGCAATTTGCCGTGAAAAAAATCAGCGGCGACGTACTGACCCATCTGTACCAGCAGACACTCAACAAGATCATCAATGACGCCGCCGTCACTGCCGTCTCCACCGCCAGTGCCAACCGCAAGGCCCGCTGGCAGCGCTGGGACGCCCTGCAAAAAGTCGCCACCACGTTGCTGGAGATCGCCGCGTTTGTCGCCGCGCCGTTTTTTCCGCCACTGGGGGCGCTGATGATCGGCTACACCCTGTATCAGGTGCTGGATGAGACCTTCGAGTCGATCATCGACTGGGCCGAGGGCCTGACAAACGAGGCCCTGAGCCACTTCATGACGTTGCTGGAGACCCTCGTTCAATTGGGCATGTTCGCCGTAGGCGCACCGATTGCAGAGGATGTATTGCGCAAAGCACTGCCCCAGGAACTATGGGATTTCATCGACGGCCTCAAACCGGTGCAGCTTCCCGATGGCCAGCAGCGCCTCTGGCATCCCGACCTGAAACCTTACGCTCGCAAGACACCGCTGCCCGACGCTTCAATTGCCGATGAACAAGGCGTCCATCAGCATCTCGACCAAGCGGCGGTACCCATCGACAACACGCCCTATTCACTCAATAGGCTACCGGGCAAAGACGCCTTCAGCATCACTCACCCCAGCCGCCCCAATGCCTACCAACCCAAGGTCTGGCATAACGGCAACGGTGCCTGGTACAGCGAGCTGGACCAGCCTCTGTATTGGGACAACAGCACCCTGCTTCGCAGGCTGGGCCACCCCGCCGAGCCCTTCAGCACCGCCGAGCTGGAGCACATCCAACACGTGAGTGGCATTAATGAAAGCACCCTGCGCGCAATGCACGTCCAGCATCAGCCGCCCCCACCGGCGCTGGCCGACACCTTGAAACGCTTCAAGATCGAGCGGGACATCAACACCTTCATCCGCCAAATGAGCAGCGATGATCCGGCGCAATACCGCCAGGCTTCAACCATGACCCAACTGCAATTGCTCTGCACCCCCGAGGCATGGCCACAGACCCGTACGCTGCGCGTGGTCGACAGCCAGGGGAAAACGTTATGGCACTACGCACCGACCCCGCGTGCACCACAGGTGGTCATCAACCAAGGCCAACTGAAAAACGGTGACCTGCTCAATACGATCCTGCTGGCACTGAACGAGAACGAGATCAAAACCCTGCTGGGTGAAGAGTTTGGCCAGCCACCCCGCGCACTGGAGGTGCGCGCTCGAACGTTAAGACAACAACTCGCAAAGGCCGCCCAAACACAAAAAAACAGCGTGTTTGAATCCCATTACCGCGCCGTAAACCGCCCTGCAATTGCACAAGCGCAACACCTGATGGACAACGCTCCAGGCCTGCCGGCGACGATGGCTGACATCCTGGCATCCCAAGCCACCCCCGCAGAACGCCTTGAACTCAACACCGGCCGGGTGCCAAAGCGCCTGCAAGACCTGGCACGCTGGGCCCGCCAGGAAACCCGCCTGAACCGCGCCTATGAAGGCCTGTACCTGCACACCCCCGACAATCCGGACAGCCACACATTGGCACTACACTCACTGCCCAGGCTGCCAGGCTGGTCCGGCAAGGTACGCCTGGAGGTCCGTGAACACACCTTTGAAGGCCCGCTGCGCGACCACATCAGCGGCGCCCCCGACACACCACGCAAGGTATTGGTACACGAAGAAGGTCATTACCAGGCGTATGACAGTGAAGGCCAACACCTGCACGGCAGCACCGACTTCTACAACGCGGTGCTCCAGGCTCTGCCGGATAGCGAACGCAACAGCCTGAACCTGCACATACGGCAAGGAACGCAACTGCGCGAAGGGATTGCCAAGGTGGTGCTGCCCAGAGATCGGCTGCTGCCACTCCTGGAAAAACGCCCGGTTCGTCCGCCTGCAGCAAAAACCATCCAGCGTTTGCTTGGAGGCAACAACGGCTACCCGTCCCCGGCGCACCCCACGCCGATACCGGGCACCCCACGCTCGCTGGAACAACGAGCTCAGGAGCTCTACCCCAGCCACAGCGCCGAACAAATCCGAGAGCGAATCCGCGAGCTCAACCGCCAACCCGGCGGTGCACGGTCGGGGCTGCTCCAGTTAGAGGCCGAATACGGGCAATTGAGCCAGGACCTATCAACCTGGGTCGCTGAAACACCTCGCTCGCACCCGCAAACCCAGGCACCGTTACCACTAGCCGTACACACATACGAACACCAAAAGCGCGGCGCCTTCGCTGACGAAATCCAGCGCTGCTGGCGCAGGGAGACCGACCGCAGTGAGTTGGAGGAAGACGCCGGCAACGACTACAGCCTGATATATGAAGAGCCCATTTTGGGACAGTTGCCAACCTTGACCGCCCGGTTCGACCATGTCGCCTCACTCGGCCTGGCAGGCGACGAAGGCAGCATGGGCGTTCATGGGTTTATTCGTCACTTCCCTCAGGTACGCCAACTGGAACTGCGCAACTTTCCACTCGGCACCCTTCCCGACGGGCTGGCGGACCTACCTCGCCTGACTGACTTGACCCTCGACGGTTGCAGCATTCGCCTGACCCCACAGAGCCAGACATTGCTGGCGTCAATGTCACGCCTTGTCTCGCTGGATCTCTACAGCAACCCGTTGGGCATCACCCCCGACGTCAGCGCGATGGCTCACCTCAAGCATCTGGACCTGTCGTCCACCGGTATCGACCAGTTGCCTGCAGGCCTGCTGACCCGCCCCCTGCTGGAAAGCGCAATCCTCAGCAACAACCGAATCACTGAGCTTCCCGATACGTTTTTTGACCTGCCGGAGGAGGTCAGTGCAGGGTTTGACCTGGGGGAAAACCCCTTCCCCGAAGCCACCATCGAGCGCGTAAAAATGCACTTCCAGCAAACAGGCGAACGCTGGGAAGTCAGCGCACCACAAGTCGATATCGAGCGACTCAAGCTGCTCTACCCCACCTTCAGCACCAACGATTGCAACCTCTACTACTTCGGCATGCCGGGCGACCTGAGACTGGCGCGGGTGGAGCTGACTCGCCTGGAGGCCGAATACGACAAGCTCACGGCTGATCTTGAAGAATGGCGAATCGATGTACCCACACAGCACCCCACACTGGAATTTGAGTTGAGTGAAGACCGGCGCGCCCGTGAGCAGGTCAAACGCTACAGGCTAAAGGAGCGGCTCGAAGCGTGTTGGCGTCGGGAAACCAGCATCGACACGTCGAACAACAGCCCCCATATCACTCACGAATTGATGTTCGAAGACACGCTGCTGGGAGATTTGCCGACCCTGAGTGCGAATTTCGATCACGTCTCGTTACTGGCGCTGGTGGGTGAAAGCGCCACCTCGGATATCAGCCGGTTCCTGGAAGCGTTCCCCAAGCTACGAAGCCTGTCGATCCAAAACTACCGCTTGCGGCAGATCCCTCGCCAAGTGTTCCAGATGCCCGAGTTGCAGGAGCTGATCCTGCCACAGTGCGAGATTCAACTGACGCCCATGGGCGCTGAAGAACTCGGCAATTTGAACCTGCTTACCTACCTGGACTTGAGCGACAACCTGCTGGGCACCACCCCGAGGGTTGGCAATATGCAACACCTTACAGTCCTGGACTTGCAAAGCACCGGCATCCGGGAAATACCGCCCGGACTGCTGTCCTTGAGACGGCTTTCCGACGCGGACTTGCGCGACAACGCCATCCGCAATATCGGCTCCGAGTTGCTCGAAGTGCCATCGAAAATCTTTATCGCACTCCAATTGGACGGCAACCCTCTGTCCAACCATGCCAGGCGCGTAATCAGCCGTTATCGACAACGAGCCCGCATAACCGCCCGGCCCGAAAGTTGACTTAACCGCGCTCGGAAGGCACCGACGACAATTCAAACGGGCTACTGCTGCGGCGCTGGTTACGGTCTTCACGGGGGGTGGCGCCGAAGAAGTTGCGGTAGGCGCTGGAGAAGTGCGGCCCCGAGGAGAAGCCGCACGACAGGCCGATCTGGATGATCGACTTGCTGGTTTGCATGAGCATCTGGCGGGCCTTGTTCAGGCGCAGTTCCAGGTAGTACTGGCTGGGGACGCGATTGAGGTATTGCTTGAAGATGCGCTCGAGCTGTCGTCGGGACACGCACACGTGTTGGGCGATTTCGTCGGTGGTCAGCGGTTCTTCAATGTTGGCTTCCATCAACAGAACGGCCTGGGTCAGCTTTGGATGGCTGGAACCCAGGCGGTTTTGCAGCGGGATACGCTGGCGCTCGCCGCCTTCACGGATGCGCTCCACCACCAGCTCCTCGGAGACGGCACCCGCCAGTTCGGCGCCGTGATCACGGGCCAGCACCGCCAGCAGCAAATCGAGTACCGACATGCCACCGCAGGCGGTCAAGCGATCACGGTCCCAGTCGAACAGATGGCTGGTGGCGATGACCTTGGGGAAGCGCTCGGCAAAATCGTCCTGCCAGCGCCAGTGCACGGCGGCGCGGTAACCGTCGAGCAAACCGAGTTGGGCCAACGGGTATACGCCGGCCGACAAACCGCCAATCACGCAGCCGGCACGCACCAGTTGCTTGAGGGCGGTGCTCAGTTGGGAAGCGATGACGGTCGGTGGCTCATCGGCCAGCAGGAACAGCTTTTGAAAGCCTTCCAGCTTGCCGGCCCAAGGTTCGCCCGGCAGTTGCCAGGCGCCATCCATCGGCGGCTCGGCCTGCAGGAACGAGAGTTCGTACACCACGTCCGGATGCACCCGCTGAGCAACGCGCAAGGCCTCCTCAGCCAGCGCAAGCGTCAGTGCTTTAGTGCTGGGCCAAATCAGGAAACCAATTCGATGGGCAGTCATGGAGTGCTATCCGAAGCGAAAAACAGTAATGAAGACAAAGGCCAATGCTAGCCCGTAAACCAACACAAATCTCAAAACATATAGAGATCTAATGTGGGAGCTGGCTTGCCTGCGATAGCGGGGGGTCAGCTTGCACCTCTGGCACAGACACATCGCCATCGCAGGCAAGCCAGCTCCTACAGGGGATCGGGGCCAGCCTTAAAGCTGTGAAGCTTGCACTAATTCAGTGCATAACAGCAGCCCTGTTTACTTCAAGCTACCGGAAAGAAACTGCTGCAAACGCTCGGACTGCGGGTTCACCAGCACTTCGCGCGGGTTGCCACGCTCCTCAACGATGCCTTTGTGCAGGAACACCAACTGGTTGGAGACTTCACGGGCAAAGCCCATTTCGTGAGTCACCACCACCATGGTCCGACCTTCCTGGGCCAGGTCCTGCATCACTTTGAGCACTTCACCCACCAGCTCCGGGTCGAGGGCCGAGGTAGGTTCGTCGAACAGCATCACCTCAGGCTCCATCGCCAACGCACGGGCAATCGCCACGCGCTGCTGTTCGCCGCCGGACATGTGGCCGGGGAATGCATCCTTACGATGGCCCACACCCACTTTAGCCAGGTAGTGCTCGGCCTTTTCCCGGGCGTCTTTTTTCGACATGCCCAGGACATGCACCGGCGCTTCCATGACGTTTTCCAGGGCGGTCATGTGGGACCACAGGTTGAAGTGCTGGAACACCATCGACAGTCGCGAACGCATGCGCTGCAGCTGCTTCGGGTCCGCGGCCTTCATCGCGCCGTCCTTGTTGGCCACCAGTTTCAGCTCTTCGTTATTGAGCAGAATCTTGCCGGCGTGGGGTTGCTCCAGCAGGTTGATGCAACGCAAAAAGGTACTTTTGCCCGAGCCACTGGACCCGATGATGCTGATCACATCACCGGCCGCGGCGGCCAGGGACACACCTTTGAGCACTTCATGACTGCCATAGCGTTTATGCAGGTCTTGGACTTCAAGTTTGTACATGCGGTCGGTTCTCACAAAAACAGTTGGTCAGTCGTTGAGCAAGCGCCCGTGCCGCAGCGCTTCGCGCCCCGCCACCTTGGCCAGCCAGAAACCCGCTTGGGCATAACGCAGCCGTTCAACGGCAAACAACACCCCAGGCGTACCCGCGCAAACAATGCTGACGCGGTCGGACAAGGGATCGATCACTTCAAATATCGGGTCGCCGGCTTCCACCACATCTCCGGCTTTACGCAGGTAACTGATCACGCCGGCGTGGGGCGCGAACAACAACTCGGTGCCTTCGAAGGGCAGGCCCTCGCAGGGTTCGTGGGCGGCTTTCGGCCACTCCCCGGTTATCAAGCCTTGCTCGGCAAGGAACGCCAGGATGCCTTCGGCGTGGAAAATCGCTTCGTCACGGCCGGTATCGGCCTGGCCGCCCAACTCCAATGTCGTCGCCAGGCAGGCCAACGGAATCTGCGCCTCGGGGAACGCCCGGGCCAAACGCAGCCACGGCAGCGAACAGGCTTCGTCAAACGAGCTGCCGCCGGAATCTTCCGCCAGCAGGCCGACCTTCACATTCAAATGCGCCGACAGCGAACGCCACTGCGGCCAGTGCTGCGGCAGCGCGTACATGTGCAGCGCGGCTTCGGCATCGCAATGCAAGTCGAGCACCACATCGGCGGTGCAGGCATGACTCAGCAGGATGCGCTGCATGCCTTGCAGCTGGCTGCTCGGCTCGGGCAATGCATTGAGTGCATCACTCATGGCCTGGCGGATCATGCGCACGTTGGCGTGGGGATCATCACCCAATTTGCCTTCGAGCAACTCGGCAACCGGCGCGCTCAACTCAACAAAATCGCGGTTGAAATTCTTGCCGCTGCCGATCTCGAAACGCCCTTGGTGGCTGCCTTGCAGCAGTTGCCCCAGGCCCATCGGATTGGCCACCGGCACCAGTTCGATCACGCCGTTGAGGGCGCCTTGCTGTTCCAGTTCGGCCAGGCGCTTTTTCAGCTCCCAGGCGGCCCGCATGCCGGGCAATTCATCGGCGTGCAGGCTGGCCTGGATATAAGCCTTGCGCTCGCCGCTGCCGAAACGGAACACCGTCAGCTGGCGTTCGCAGCCCAGATGACCCCAGGGCAACAGGTGATCGATACGTTCCATATCAATGCTTCCGTGGAGCCAGGTAGCTCAGCCAGCGGCCTTCGGCCAACTTGAACAGGCGCACCAGGATGAAAGTCAGGCACAGGTAGAACGCGCCGGCGGTGATATAGGCTTCGAACGGCAAGTAGTACTGGGCGTTTACCGTGCGCGCGGCACCGGTGATGTCGATCAGGGTGACGATGGAGGCCAGGCTGGTGGTCTGGAGCATCATGATCACTTCGTTGCTGTATTGCGGCAGCGCCCGGCGCAGGGCCGATGGCAGCAGGATCCGGCGATACAGCTTGTAGCGCGACATGCCCATGGCCTTGGCCGCTTCGATCTCGCCATGGGGCGTGGCCTTGAGGCTGCCGGCGATGATTTCGGCGGTGTAGGCGCTGGTGTTCACCGCGAAGGCCAGGCATGCGCAGAAGGTCGCGCTGGACAGCAGTGGCCACAGGAAGCTTTCACGCACCGCTTCAAACTGGGCCAGGCCGTAGTAGATCAAGAACAGCTGCACCAGCATCGGCGTGCCGCGAATCACGTAGGTGTACAGCCAGGCCACGCCATTGACGATCGGCTGCTTGGACACGCGCATCAGGCCCAGGGGCAAGGCTGCGAGCAAGCCGAAGAACAGCGAAATGGCCAGCAGTTTCAGGGTGGTCAGCAAGCCGCCGAGGTACAGCGGCATGGCCTCCCAGATGACGTTGTAGTCGAAGATCATAGATCAGCCGCCTTTACGCCTACCGAGTAGCGCTTCTCAAGATGACGCAGGGCCAGCAACGACACGCTGGTGATCACCAGGTACATCGCCGCCACTGCGAGGAAGAAGGTAAAAGGTTCGCGGGTGGCGTCTGCCGCCTGCTTGGCCTTGAACATCATGTCTTGCAGGCCCACCACCGAAATCAGTGCGGTGGCCTTGGTCAGTACCAGCCAGTTGTTGGTAAACCCAGGGATCGCCAGCCGAATCATCTGCGGCACCATCACCCGGAAAAACACCTGGAAGGGGCTCATGCCATAAGCAAGGCCGGCCTCGGCCTGGCCCTTGGGAATGGCCATGAAGGCGCCACGGAAGGTTTCCGAAAGGTAGGCGCCAAAGATGAAACCCAGGGTGCCGATACCGGCGGCCAAGGGGTTCAAGTCAATGTAGTCGTTGTAGCCGAGCAGCGGCGCAACGCGGTTAAGCAGGTCCTGACCGCCGTAGAAAATCAGCAGGATCAGCACCAGGTCGGGGATCCCGCGGATCACCGTGGAGTACAGGTCGCCCAGCCAGGCCAACCAGCGCACCGGCGACAGGCGTAACGCGACCCCGATCAGACCCAGAACAATGGCCAAGGCCATGGACGACAAGGCGAGCTGAAGCGTCAACCATGCGCCATCGAGGATGACGGCCCCGTAGCCTTTCAACATGATTCAGGTCCTCGAAAAGGGGGATGAAAAAATGGCGCAAACTTCAGAGACCCTGTTGCTTGCGCCATTGCGGACAGACAGCTGCGACGGTTTACTTGGCTTCTGGGCCGTAAATGTCGAAGTTGAAGTACTTGTCCTGGATTGCCTTGTACTTGCCGTTGGCACGGATCGCGGCGATTGCAGCGTTGATACGGTCCAGGTTTTCCTTGTCGCCTTTACGCACGGCGATGCCGATGCCGTCGCCGAAGTACTTGGCGTCGGTGAAGGCCGGGCCGGTGAACGCGTAGCCTTTACCGGCTGGCGTGTCGAGGAAGCCTTCCTGCAACAGGGTGGCGTCGGCCACGGTGCCATCAAGGCGACCGGCTTCCACGTCCAGGTAGATTTCGTTCTGCGAGCTGTAAGGAACAATGGTGGCGCCTTTGGGAGCCAGCACTTCCTTGGCGAAACGGTCGTGGATCGAACCGCGTTGCACGCCGATCTTCTTGCCTTTCAGTTCATCCAGGCTATCGCTGACGGCAGTGCCTTCCTTCAACACCAGGCGAGCCGGGGTCAGGTAGTAACGGTTGGTGAAGTCCACGGACTTCTTGCGGTCTTCAGTGATGGACATCGAGGACAGGATGGCGTCGATCTTGCGCACTTTCAGCGCTGGGATCAGGCCGTCGAATTCCTGCTCGACCCAGGTGCACTTGACCTGCATCTGCTCGCACAGGGCGTTGCCGATGTCGTAGTCAAAACCGACGATGCTGCCATCCGGTGCCTTGGAGGCAAACGGAGGGTAAGCCGCTTCAATACCAATCTTCAGGGGCTTGCCTTCGGCGAAAGCCTGCATGGACAGCACGGACAGCGCCAGGGCGCCCAACAGCACGAGTTTCTTCATCTTGGGACTCCATCGGTATAGGGCAAAACAGCAGTATGAGCCAGAGCCCACGATGCGACTGAGTGAAACCGAATAGCGTTGCTGCGTCCTACGCCAGTTCAACATCGGCGACGACGAGCGAGTGATCGGCATTCTAACGACAGGCCGGAAGCCGATATTTCCTCAATGCGACAACAATTTACAGAAGCACCGAGAAAGCGGTTCCAGCACATTGACAGCCCCTGGATTTTATGCAGAGGCAAAAGATATTAAACCTGTTAACGCTGCAAATTGCGGGCCTATTATTCGCAAACCCTTCTAGCACGGCAAGTGTAGCGTTGGATCTAATTTTACAGGGCGTCTAAAACGCGGGTTTTCGGGGCATGGGCGTAGCACTTTGCCTCATGTTTGGGCGTGGGGTTACACATTTGCGGGGCTCGGTAACATTCAGAAACTTCCTACGATGAAAACCGATATTTATTGGTGTGGGAGTTGGAATGCGATTCACTGTGGGAGCTGGCTTGCCTGCGATAGCGGTGGGCCAGCCAACACAGTGGGGTCTGATACGCCGCCATCGCAGGCAAGCCAGCTCCCACATTAATCCGGTCTTGGCAGTGGCATTTGCCGCTCCTCACAAAAAAGCCCCACCCGGCCTACGCCGAATGGGGCTTTGCCCTACAACCCCGCCTTACGCGACGTTCATGGTCTTGTGCGTCTCGATCAACTGCGCCACCACCCCCGGGTCCGCCAGGGTGGAGATATCCCCCAACCCGTCGTACTCAGCCGTCGCAATCTTGCGCAGAATCCGGCGCATGATTTTCCCCGAACGGGTCTTCGGCAAGCCCGGCGCCCACTGGATCACATCCGGCGAAGCAATCGGCCCGATCTCTTTGCGCACCCAGTTTTTCAACTCCAGGCGCAGCGCTTCATTCGGCTCTTCGCCGTTTTTCAGCGTGACATACACATAGATGCCCTGGCCCTTGATGTCGTGAGGCACACCCACCACCGCCGCTTCCGCGACTTTCGGGTGGGCAACCATCGCGCTTTCGATCTCGGCGGTACCCATGCGGTGGCCGGACACGTTGAGCACGTCGTCCACCCGACCGGTGATCCAGTAGTAGCCATCCTCGTCACGACGCGCACCGTCACCGGTGAAATACATGCCGCGGAAGGTCTTGAAGTACGTGTCCACAAACCGGTCATGGTCGCCATACAGCGTACGTGCCTGGCCTGGCCACGAATCGAGAATCACCAGGTTACCCTCGGCCACGCCTTCGATCAGGTTGCCCAGGTTATCCACCAGCGCCGGCACCACACCGAAGAACGGACGTGCCGCCGAACCCGGCTTGAGCGCATGGGCGCCCGGCAGAGGGCTCATCATGTTGCCGCCGGTTTCGGTCTGCCACCAGGTGTCCACGATCGGGCAACGGGATTGGCCGACGTTCTTGTAGTACCAGTCCCACGCTTCCGGGTTAATCGGCTCACCCACCGAACCCAGCAGGCGCAAGCTGCTGCCATCGGCGCCTTCGCAGGCGGCGGTGCCGGAAGCCATCATGGCGCGGATCGCGGTCGGTGCGGTGTAGAGGATGTTGACCTGGTGCTTGTCGACGATCTTCGCCACCCGGGTGATGTCCGGGTAGTTCGGCACGCCTTCGAACATCAGCGTGGTCGCGCCGTTGGCCAGCGGGCCATAGACGATATAGGTGTGGCCGGTGACCCAGCCGACGTCGGCGGTGCACCAGTAGATTTCGCCCGGGCGGTAGTCGAACACGCGCTCGTGGGTCAGGGCTGCATATAGCAGATAGCCGCCGGTGGTGTGCTGCACGCCCTTCGGCTTGCCGGTGGAGCCCGAGGTGTAAAGGATGAACAGTGCTTCTTCGGCGCCCATCTCTTTCGGCGCGCACACGGTGCCCGCCACTTTCATCAGGTCTTCGTACCAGATGTCGCGATGCTGGTTCCACTTGATGTTGCCGCCGGTGCGCTTGCACACGATGACTTTCTGGATGCTGCTGGTTTCCGGGTTGGTCAGGGCGTCGTCGACGTTGGCCTTCAGGGAAATTTTCTTGCCGGCACGAATGCCTTCGTCGGCGGTGATCACCACCTTGGATTTGCAGTCGATGATCCGACCGGCCAGGGCCTCTGGCGAAAACCCGCCAAACACCACCGAGTGAATCGCACCGATCCGGGCACAGGCCAGCATGGCGACCGCAGCTTCGGGAATCATCGGCATATAGATAGTCACCACGTCGCCGCGATGCACATCCTGGCCGCGCAGGGCGTTGGCGAACTTGCAGACTTCTTCATGCAGCTCGCGGTAGGTGATGGTGCGGCTTTCGGCCGGGTCATCGCCCTCCCAGATGATTGCCGCCTGATCGCCGCGCTCGGCGAGATGACGGTCCAGGCAGTTGTAGGAAACGTTGAGGGTGCCGTCGGCAAACCACTTGATGTCGACATGGTGATCGTCGAAGGAGGTCTGCTTCACCGTGGTGAAAGGCTTGATCCAGTCAAGGCGCTTGGCTTGCTCGCGCCAGAAACCGTCGGGGTTGACCACCGACTGCTGGTACATGGCCTTGTAGGTCGCCTCATCGGTCAGCGTATTGGCTGCTACTTCGGGGCGAACGGGGTACAGAGAAGCCGCACTCATCTTTCTTACCTCGGTGACATAGTTGTTGTTGTATGGCCCTGTTGTAGCCGGGCCGAGCCTATAGAACCATTCGACGATGGTAGTAACAAGCCCCTACAAATTGCCCACCTATACCCTGGCGGCGCTCTGGCCCGCGGCCTGTGGCGCTTTGCAGGTTTCTGAAAAAACCTTCATTTCGCGATTGTTACAAAAACCGCCAATAGTGTTTATCAAAAGCACGGGTATATGAATATAAGCGAGGCGCCTAAAATCAACTCCGCCAACCAAGGCACCGTGATTAACCAAGTTACAGCCCCCACGAAGGCACGTTAATCCGAACTTACCAACTCTAGTTACACACGTGGCCTCACAAGGGCCCCGTGACCCCTTTCGACCGCCAAAAGGTAAATAGTCAAATGAAAGCGTTATTAGTTATGGCCCTTAGCAGCTTGTGCGCCACTGCCGCCCTGGCCGACGAAGCCCCGACTGACGTAGCCAGCCAGAGCACTCCGATTGTTGAAGACTACACCTACAGCACCCACCTGGACGTTGCCAAAGTATTGTCCATGAGTGAAGTTCCGAATGTATGCCAAGTTGTACCGGTAAAAATGGAATATGAAGACTCACAAGGTCAGCGTCATATTCTTCAATACCAAGTGATGGGTAACGGTTGCTCTAACGGATAATAACTTCGTTAGTTTGAACTGAACCTGAACTTATTCGCCGCAAGAAATCGTTCTTGCGGCAAAGAGCCGGCCCCACCATCGCCCCGCTTCACCCCCTCGAAAAAAATCCTACCGCTCGTCCTTCCAGCCAACCCCAACAAACCCGCGCTCTGGCTCGAAAAGCAGGCTTTTTGTCTGCGATCCGTGGCCATCCGCCGCAACACAAAGCCGAATTTTTCCCTATAATGCGCGGGTAAATCGGGCCTGCAATATCCCTTTACACTGGGATGAAGAGCCAGACCTGAGGCCCCCGCTGGAGCTCGCAAGCACTGCTCCGCCCCTCAAGCCTCAAGCAGAACACCCGTAACCCTGATTCCGTTTAATGCGTGCGCTAGCTGCAACAAACGATTCCTTAAGATCCACCGCGGCCTTTGGGCCGTGTGAACACCCAACCATCCGGTTTCACACGGGCACCTTAGAGCCCTCACGCAGGAGACGACACGTCATGCTGAGCTGGGACGAGTTCGACAAAGAAGAAGACGGCGAAGTAGTTGCCAAAGGCGCCAACGCCGGCCACGCCACCGAAGCCAACATGGACCGCCTCGACGGTGCCGGCGCTGCTGCCGCCATCGAAGCCCGCGCCGTCACCGCCGCCGACTCCGCCGCCATCGTGCGCGCCAAGGCTGCACTCGACAAACTCGACGTCGCCGAAGGCCTCGCCGAGCTCGAAGGCTCCGCCGCCCGCGTCGCCGTTGACGAAAAGCGCATGATCAACTGCCGCGCCGACCTCAACCAACTCGTACCCTTCAAGTACGACTGGGCCTGGCAGAAATACCTCGACGGCTGCGCCAACCACTGGATGCCGCAAGAGGTCAACATGACCGCCGACATCGCCCTGTGGAAAAACCCCGAAGGCCTGACCGACGACGAACGCCGCATCGTGATGCGCAACCTCGGTTTCTTCTCCACCGCCGACTCGTTGGTCGCGAACAACCTGGTACTGGCTGTTTACCGCCTGATCACCAACCCGGAGTGCCGCCAGTACATCCTGCGTCAGGCCTTCGAAGAAGCGATCCATACCCACGCCTACCAGTACTGCATCGAATCCCTGGCCATGGATGAAGGCGAGATCTTCAACATGTACCACGAGATTCCATCGGTCGCCAAAAAGGCTGCCTGGGGCTTGAAGTACACCCGTTCGATCTCCGATCCGAAGTTCGAAACCGGTACCGTCGAGACTGATAAAGAGTTGCTGCGTAACCTGGTGGCTTACTACTGCGTACTGGAAGGCATCTTCTTCTATTGCGGCTTCACCCAGATTTTGTCCATGGGCCGTCGCAACAAAATGACCGGGGTGGCCGAGCAGTTCCAGTACATCCTGCGGGATGAGTCGATGCACCTGAACTTCGGTATCGATGTGATCAACCAGATCAAAATCGAAAACCCGCATTTGTGGGATGCCGAGATGAAGGAAGAAGCGACCCAGATGATCCTGCAAGGGACTCAGCTGGAGATTGAATACGCTCGCGATACCATGCCGCGTGGAGTGCTGGGGATGAATGCGGCGATGATGGAGGATTACCTCAAGTTCATCGCGAACCGTCGTCTGTCGCAGATTGGGTTGAAGGAAGAGTATCCAGGGACGACGAATCCGTTCCCGTGGATGAGCGAGATCATGGACTTGAAGAAAGAGAAGAATTTCTTTGAGACTCGGGTTATTGAGTATCAGACTGGTGGGGCGCTGAGCTGGGATTGATTCCTGAGCCAAGTGAGATTAAAAAGCCCTGACTTGTTCAGGGCTTTTTTGTGCTCGTTGATCTGAACAAGATTCTTCTTACGCGAAGATCATCCACAGAATGATTGATGCGAATTTCGATACTGATAGTCTCGTCCGCCGGTGCCTAAGAAACGCCCAACGTAGAAGCCAGCCTCACCCATACAGTCAAAAATCTGCCTGAACTCATGCGGAATTAATACTGTATTGAGGCCACGCAAGTTGGAGTTTCTTAAATCCGCTCTCTACGTTGGGCTCTGGCCCTCCCAAAATCCACGTAGAGGTCATAGGAAATGCCTAGTCAATATTTGTTCGACTTGTCGGCGGCCAAGAAAGTAGCCACGCCCGAGCCTTCTATTGCCATCGTTTTCACTCGCCATAATCTTCACCTTCATGCCCTTCTTTTAGAAAACCAACCCTGGTTCTGTGCCCGCGATCTGGGGCGGCTGATGGGGCTATATCTGGATGAGCGAACGACTCGTAAGCTTGATCAGGATCAGCGGCAAAGCCTGCGATTGCTGTTTCACGGTCAACCGGAAGAAATGCTGATGATCAGCGAGTCCGGCGCCTACGCGTTGCTGGTCTATCACTACGCGCCGGAGAACAGGTTGCTACGTGGTTGGCTCACTCATGAAGTTATCCCCACTTTACGAGACGAGCGTCAGCCAAGAACGGTCGAGCGGCCGTTGCTAAGCATGCTGGATTGGCCGGGGATGTCGTTAAACCTGCTGCATTGGCAAGATGAAGGTTGGATACGGCTCAGGGATATGCCGTATCTGTTGGTGACCAGAACCTGCCGAAGGGAGTCAGCAAGAACGCCGTGGTGGCGAAAGCTGACTCAGACTTTCCGAATGAAGCAGCGATTTTCCTGGCATATACGACCGCCAAATCCGACTGAGCCGTAGGAAATTTCATAGACGTAATAATGGCCACTCAGTATCGTCCGAGGGTTTTCTACCCTCGGCGGCTGTATGGATATTACGAAAGACAAAACGGACTGGAACGACTCGGAATTGGCTGCGGCGGTCGAGGCCTATTTGAAGATGTTGGCATGGGAAAAAAACGGCCAACCTTTCAACAAAGCACTCGAAAACCGTCTGCTACGTGAAGGCCCGGTGGTAGGCCGCGCGAAGGGTTCCATCGAGTTCCGCATGCAAAACATCTCCACTGTTCTCGTGCGTATGGGCTGGGACCGTATCGAGGGTTATAAGCCTGCGAAGAACGTAGGCTCAGGCGTAGAGCAACGCATCCGCCAAGCGCTTGCGGCGCACGGTGTATTCGAATCCGAAGACGCCGCCCAAACGGCAGACGAGCAAACGCTTATCCGCCGCGCATCCAAACTGCAGCAACAACCTTTCCATAAGTTACCGGATGGCATTGCCCAGCCGCAGAAAGTGTCGACCGTCAGCACCGCCTTCGTTCGCGACCCGAAGGTGCGCGCCTGGGTACTGAAAGAAGCCAATGGCATCTGCGAAGGCTGCGGCTCGAACGCGCCTTTCGAGGTCGACGGTCAGCCATTTCTTGAAGTACATCACGTCAGGCACCTCGCCCAGAAGGGTTCGGATCGCATCACCAATGCTGTAGCCTTGTGCCCCAATTGCCATCAGCGGTGTCACCGGTCGAGCGACCGGGATGTTTTCACCAAAGGGCTTTACTCCAAAATCAACAGATTGATACCGGAGTAAACTCTTGCTGTCAGAGCAGATGCACCTCCAAAAAAATAGTAGATAGGACCGAGACCCGCCCGTGAACCCAGACATGCTCGAATCCGGCCCCTTGGATGCCAAAGTACTCTCCGTCTTTGACTTCGACGGCACCCTGACCCACCACGACAGCTTCGTGCCGTTCCTGAAGTTCGCCTTTGGTAAAGGCGAATTCGTGCGCAGGATGGTGAAGCTGGCCGTGCCTGGCGCGCAGTTTCTGTTGCGCGTCATCAGCCGTGATGAACTCAAGGCGCAGTTGATCCGCACCTTTATGACCGGTGTGGACAAGGCGTGGGTTCAGCAGAAAGCGGACGAGTATTGCCAGGCGTATTGGAACAAGTTGATGCGCCCAACCGGGCTGCAATCGGTGGCCGATGAGCTGAAGTCCGGGGCGGTGGTGACGCTGTGTTCGGCGTCGCCGGCGTTGGTGCTGCAGCCGTTTGCGGATCGGCTTGGGATCAGGTTGATTGGCACTGAGCTTGAGGTGGTTGACGGGGTGTTGACGGGCAAGCTCACCGGGAATAATTGCCGGTGTGAGAATAAGGTGCTTCGGCTTGAGGCGGTTTATGGGGATCTGGGGGAGTATCGGCTCAGAGCCTGGGGTGATACGCGCGGGGATCGGGAGTTGTTGGCGGCGGCGCAGGATGCGCATTTTCGGCATTTTCATGCGAAGAAGAAACGAATCAAGCAACGCTGAATCGCCTGGACAACCTATCTGTGTGCCCTGGATTGACTGCCCTAGGCGGCGATCCAGTTTTCCACGATCAAGCCATTCACTCGCTTGAACTCACCTTCGTTGTTAGTCACCAGGACCAATCCTGAGCTTCTGGCGTGGCCCGCAATGTGCAGGTCATTTACGCCGATTGGAGTGCCCTTCTTTTCGAGATCGGAACGGATCGAGCCGTAGTGAAAAGCGGCCTTGTCATCGTAGTGAATGACGTCAAGCCGGGAGATGAAGTCCTCCACCGCTCGAGTATTTTTCTCAACAAACTGGCTCTTTTCGGCACCGTGCATCAATTCTGCGAGGGTGATCGAAGAGATCACCATACGCCCTACATTCGCATTGAATTTTTCCAGTATTTCCATAGGCCGACGCTTGATGATGTAGATCACGATGTTCGTATCAAGCATGTACTTAATCATCAAAGGACTCTCGCTCTTGCTGGGTTTGGTCGGCGCGCTCCTCCATAAAGTCATCAGATACCGATTCGCTTGCAAGGAAAAAGCTGTCCCAAGTGTTTTCAACCGGCGAAATAATCAGTTCGCGCCCCACGGCACGCACCTCTACGGTTTTCACCCCAGCGGGAAAACGCATGTCAGCAGGGATACGGATATTTTGTGTACGGTTATTGGTGAAGATCGTTCCAGTAGACATAAGGAACACCTCTCAAGGCAGGGGAAGACAGGTAGGAATGATAGTTTGCAGGTGCTCTATTGCATAGCTCTATAGCAGCTACCCGACGAGCGTAGCCGAACAGGTAGCTGTTGGTGGCGGCGCAGGATGCGCATTTTCGGCATTTTCATTCGAAGAAGAAGTTGGGCAAGTTGCAGCGGTGATGCGGGTGGGTGGTGTCTGCAGGTAGACCGAGGTGATCCCATCGCAGCCTCGCTGGGGCTCGACAGCTCCCACAGGTGATCTTTGTACATCCTTCGAGTTGGTGGGAGTTCGTTAGATTGGCGCTTTGAGATCCACGCCCAGCGCCGTCGCGAAGGCTTTTACCAGTGGGCTGCGCGGGGTGTTGTGCTTGAGGATGACGTTGAACGGCGTGCTCAGGTGGATCTGTTCCGGGCATAACACGCGCAGGCGCCCTTCCTTCACCAGCGGCGTGGCGTAGTGGTCGGGGAGGAAGCCCAGGAAGCGGCCGGTGAGGATGAGGATGGCCACGGCTTCAACTTGTGAGGCCGAGGCGGACTGGCTGTCGTAGCTGACGAAGTTGGCTTTGTCGCTGTGGATCGCGTACCGATGGTTGACCACTTCATGCTGGCGCAACACATCTGCATTGATGTCACTCGCTTCAAACAGCGGATGCCCGACGGCGCAGTACGCGTGGGACTTTTCTTCGTACAGCGGGAAATAATCGAATTCTTCCCGTCGCTGGTACACCGGCACGATGCCGACAATCAGCCGCCCTTCCACCACGCCCCGTTCAACTTCGTCCAGTTGCGAGGCATGTAGGCGTAATCTTATTTTCGGCGACTCTGTATGTAATTTCCCCAGCGCTTTAATCAGCGGCGAATTAACGTCCGATACGGTGTTATCAATAACGCCCACACTAAGGTCGCCGATCAGTTCATTCTGCGCCGAACTAAGCTTGTCTCTGAAACTGTCCACCGAGGCAAATAATTCAATGGACGCCTGATAGACCAACTTGCCTTCTTCGGTCAGGCCAAACCCTTCCCGGCCTCGTGTACACAGGCGCATGCCGATGCGAATTTCCAGGTCGGAAATCTGTTTGCTGATCGCCGCCAGGCCCACATTCAGCTCGTTCTGCGCCGCGCTGAAGCCGCCCGCTTCGACCACAGCCTTGAACACCCGCAACAATTTGAAGTCCAGGCCGCTGAGTTGCAGCGGAGGTCTTGTGCCGGGTTTTGGCGGTATGTTTCCAGAATTGGAAAGTGGGGTTTCCATAATACGTGTTGACCTCAAGTGCCATATTCAACAGGCTTTGACCTACTCCATGAACATCGCCGGGCGGCAATAATGAACATACTTAACCGCCCTTGGCAACCTTGAATATAGCGGGTTGAACAGCTTTTACCGGCTGATTTAACGCCCTGAGAACCTGACACTTCGATCAGGACTTTTTGTTTTGTTACTGCCCTCCGAATCCATAAGGCCAAGCCACGTCCATCGGGCTTGTCACTTCTAAAAACAAGCGTGAGGAACACCATGTCTCAGCCCACCGATCGCCTCTGGGGTGCTCGTTTCAAGTCCGGCCCGTCTGCTGCTTTGGCGGCGCTGTCCCGTTGCCCTGAGCGCTATTTTCGTCTGACGCCCTACGACCTGGCCGGCTCCCGGGCCCATGCCCGTGAGTTGCAGAGGGCCGGGTTGCTGGATGAGTCGGAAACCTTGCGCACCCTGGAAGCGCTGGACCGGATTGGTGAGGACTTTGCCGCTGGCCGCCTGCACCCGACGCTGGATGACGAGGATGTGCACACCTTCATCGAGCGGGTGTTGACCGAGCGGTTGGGCGCCCTGGGCGGCAAGTTGCGCGCCGGGCGTTCGCGTAACGACCAGACGGCCAACGATTTGCGCCTGTTCCTACGGGACCACGCGCGCACCATCACCACCGAGGTGCTGGGTTTGCAGCAGGCGCTGGTGGACCAGGCCGAGCAGCATATCGAGAGCATCTGCCCGGGCTTCACCCACTTGCAGCAGGCTCAGCCGATCGTGTTCGCCCATCACTTGCTGGCCCATGCGCAATCGATGCTGCGGGATGTGCAGCGCCTGGTGGATTGGGATGCGCGTACGGCGTTGTCGCCGTTGGGTGCAGCAGCAATGGCAGGTTCGGCGATTGCTCGCCAGCCAGAGCATTCCGCCAAGGAGATGGGTTACACCGGGCCGTGCGAAAACTCTATCGATGCTGTAGCCAGTCGTGACCATGTGGCGGAGTTTCTGTTTGTGGCGGGCATGCTCGGGGTGAATATTTCGCGGCTGTCGGAGGAGTTTTGCCTGTGGTCGTCGCGCCAGTTTCGCTGGGTGCAGTTGGACGATGCCTACGCCACCGGTAGCTCCATCATGCCGCAGAAGAAGAACCCGGACATTGCCGAACTGGCGCGGGGTAAAGCGGGACGTTTGATTGGCAACCTGACCGGCTTGATGTCGACGCTCAAATCCTTGCCGCTGTCGTACAACCGCGATTTGAGTGAAGACAAGCACAGTGTGTTGGACAGCGTGGATACGTTGCTGCTGGTGCTGCCTGCGATGGCCGGGATGGTCGCGACGATGAAGGTGCAGGTGGAAGAGCTGCGGCGCCAGGCGCCGATGGGATTCACCCTGGCGACTGAGGTGGCGGATTGGCTGGCCACCCGCGGTGTGCCGTTCAAGGAGGCCCATGAGATTACCGGCGCCTTGGTGCAGGCCTGTGAGAAGCATGAGATTGAATTGTGGGAAGCCTCGCCGGCGCTGTTGGCAGAGGTGGATACACGCCTGACACCTGAGGTGCGTGAGTGCCTGACCCTGGAAGCGGCGATTGCGGCGCGCAGTGGTTGGGGTGGGACGGCGCCGGAGCGGGTGAGGGAGCAGATTGGGCGGTTGAAGGTGGCTCTGGCAGGCCAGCAGCAATGGGCAGAGAGTTACACCGGCTTTCGAATTTAGCGCCCACCTTGTAGGAGCCCGGCTTGCCGGCGATGGCGTTCTTGAGAGCGCAATCGCCGGCAAGCCGGGCTCCTACAAGGATGTTGGTATCCAGTTAGATCGTTGTTTTGGAGAGTCACCATGAAACAAACCCCGGCAGAGCGCTTGCAAGCCGAGCGCCAGCAGACCGAGAACCAGTTCGATATCACCCAGTACGAGCACGTGCCACGTCGATATTACGGTCGGATGTTTTTTGCCACGTTGATCGTGATCGCCCTGGCCGCCTTACTGCGTGCGTTCGCCAACGGTCAAATCGAATGGTCCTACATCGGTCAGTTCCTCACGTCCGAGGCGATCATCTGGGGCCTGGTGAACACCATCATCATGTCGATCCTGGCCATGGCGCTGGGCGTGGTGATCGGGGTGATCACCGCCATCATGCGCATGTCGGCCAACCCGATCCTGCGTTACGTGGCCATCACCTACACCTGGCTGTTTCGTGGCACACCGCTGATCCTGCAACTGCTGTTGTGGTTCAACCTGGCGCTGATTTTCCCGGTGATCGCGATTCCCGGCCTGTTCAGCATCGACACCGTGGACCTGATGACGCCGTTCGTGGCCGCCCTCCTCGGCCTGAGTATCAACCAGGGTGCCTACACCGCTGAAGTGGTGCGCGCCGGCCTGTTGTCGGTGGACACCGGCCAGTACGAAGCCGCCAAGTCCATCGGCATGCCGAGCCTTCAGGCGCTGCGTAGGGTGATTCTGCCCCAGGCGATGCGGGTGATCATTCCGCCTGTAGGCAACGAGTTCATCAGCATGGTGAAAATGACCAGCCTGGCGAGTGTGATCCAGTACTCGGAGCTGCTGCACAACGCGCAAAACATCTACTACGCCAACGCCCGGGTCATGGAGTTGCTGATTGTTGCCGGCATCTGGTACCTGGCGGTGGTGACTGTTCTTTCATTCGGTCAGAGCCGCCTTGAGCGTCGTTTTGCCCGCGGCGCCGGCAAGCGTTCGTAAGCCCTGACTGAGGAGATTTGCCCATGAGAAGCATCGTCAAGGCCGTGAACCTGAACAAGTATTACGACCAGTATCACGCGCTGCAGGACATCAACCTGGAAGTCGAGCAAGGCGAAGTGCTGTGCATTATCGGCCCGTCCGGTTCCGGCAAAAGTACCCTGCTGCGCTGCGTCAATCAGCTGGAAAAAATCGACAAGGGCGGCCTGTGGGTCGACGGCGAACTGGTGGGTTACCGGGTCGTCGGCAACAAGCTGCATGAGTTGAATGAATCACAGATCGCCCGTCAGCGCTTGGCCACCGGCATGGTGTTTCAGCGATTCAATTTGTTCCCGCACATGACCGTGTTGCAAAACATCATCGAAGGCCCGTGCCAGGTGCTCAAGCGCTCGCCCAAGGAAGCCACCGAGGACGCACTGGAGTTGCTGGCCCGGGTTGGCCTGGCGGACAAGCGCAATGCCTACCCGGTGGAATTGTCTGGTGGGCAGCAACAGCGTGTGGCGATTGCCCGTGCGTTGGCGATGCGCCCCAAGCTGATGTTGTTTGACGAACCCACGTCAGCTCTCGACCCGGAACTGGTAGGAGAAGTGCTGTCGGTGATGCGCGATTTGGCCACCACCGGCATGACCATGATTGTGGTCACCCATGAATTGGGCTTCGCCCGCGAAGTGTCCAACCGCATGGTGTTTATGGATGCCGGCCAGATTGTGGAAGCCGGCAGCCCTGAAGAAATTCTAATAAGCCCACAAAACCCGCGTACCCAAAGCTTTATTTCTGCCGTTCGCACTTAACTAAAAAACTAACGAGAACGCCCCCATGAAAAATCTGTTTCTTCCAAGTTTGCTCGTAGGCCTGATGGCCTCCACTTCGGTTTTGGCGGCATTGCCGGCAGCGATCAAGGACAAGGGTGAGATCAGCGCGGCCATCGTGCCGAACTATCCGCCGATGGATTTCAAGGACACCGCCACCAACAAACTCACCGGCCTGGACTTTGACCTGGGCAACGCCCTGGCCGAGCGCCTGGGTGTGAAGATCAAGTGGCAGGAAACCGGCTTCGAACAAATGCTCAGCGGCCTGACCACCAAGCGCGTGGACATCGTGCTGTCGGGCATGAGCGACACCGCCGAGCGCCAAAAGGCGGTGACCTTTATCGATTACTTCACCAGTGGCCCGCAGTTCTACACCCTGGCCAAGCGTGAAGACCTCAAGGAATTGACTGACCTGTGCGGTAAGAAAGTCGGCACCAGCCGACGTACTACCTGGCCGTCGGAAATTGCCGCGTGGAGTAAGGAAAACTGCGAAAAGGCCGGTAAGCCAGCGATCGTGGTGATTGGCACTGAAGGTTCGGCGGATGCCCGGGCGCAGTTGCAACAGAACCGTCTGGATGCGGCGATGCAGGGCAGCGAAACCATTCCTTACCTGATGTCGCTGGACAAGGGTAAGTACAAGCCGGTGGGCCTGGCGATTTCCAAGCAGTTCACGGGGCTTGGGATTGAGAAGAGCAATACCGAATTGGTCACGGCCATCAGCGAAGCGCTGCAGGGCATGATTGATGACGGGACCTACGGCAAGATTCTGAAGAAGTGGGATCTGGAGCAAGGTGCGGTTCAGAAGATCAGCATCAACGCCGGCCAGTAACAACACGTAACCCTGTGGGAGCCGGGCTTGCCCGCGATTGCGGTGTGTCAGTCACCAGAAATATTGACTGACACACCGCAATCGCGGGCAAGCCCGACTCCCACAGGGAACAACTGTGTATGAAAGATAGTAACCAGCCCCAAGAATAAGGACATCCGCCCCACCGTGGCCACGTACTCCCTGGTAATCCGCCGCCTGATGATCTGCTCGGTGACCATCGTCGTCAGCCGCGCCATGACCAGTCCGCTACTCGCGCTGTTGCTCAGCACCCGCCTGGGCCTCAACCAGCAAGACATCGGCTTGCTGATGGGCATCGCCGTATTCATCGCCACCCTGCTGGGCCTCTACGGCGGCTACATCATCGACCGCCTGGAAAAGCGCAAGCTGCTGATCCTGGCGATGCTCTCCAGCTCCATCGGTTTTCTGTTACTGACCTTTGCCAGCAACCTGTACCTGACCACCCTGACCCTGGTGATCACCGAAGCCGCGTCGGCGCTGTTCCTGATCGGCTCCAAGGCGATCATCAGCGAGAACCTGCCGGTGGGCCAGCGCGCCAAGGTGTTTTCCCTGCGCTACACCCTGACCAATGTCGGCTACGCCACCGGCCCGATGCTCGGTGTGGTGATTGCCGGCCAGATGCCCCTGGCGCCGTTCCTGATCGCCAGCGCGATTGCCTTTGGCAGCCTGTTCCTGATGATCGGCATCCCGCCGACCCAGCGCGACGACAGCAACAAACCCTTGAGTTTTCTCAGCACCCTGAGGACGCTGCGCAGCGATCGCACCTTGATCCTGTTCACCAGTGGCAGCCTGTTGAGCACCATTGTCCACGGGCGCTACACCCTGTATCTGTCACAGTTTCTGCTGGTGGCCTACAAGCCGGAGAACGCGTTGAAAATTCTCTCTGCCGTGCTGGCATGCAACGCCATCACGGTGATCCTGATGCAGTACCAGATCGGCCGGTTCCTCAAGCGTGAACAGCTGCGCTACTGGATCGTGCTCGGCACCTCGCTGTTCATTGCCGGGTTGATCGGCTTCAGCATGGCGGACGGCCTGGTGTCGTGGTGTGTCGCGATGTTTGTGTTCACCCTCGGGGAGATGATCATCTACCCGTCCGAATTCCTGTTTATCGACACCATCGCCCCGGATGCCCTGCGCGGCAGTTATTACGGGGCGCAAAACCTGGCGGCATTTGGTGGCGCATTGAGCCCGGTGATCTGCGGCTACCTGCTGATCAATGCATCGCCCGCTTCGATGTTCTATGTACTGAGCGGGCTGACGGCGGTGGGCGGCACCTTGTGCTTCCTGAGTGGACGACGTGTGGTGGCCCGTGCGTAATTTCTACTGATATTTGCTCGATATCCCGCTATTAATAGCGAAATATCTCACGGACCCGAGCCCCATGAAATTCGACACGGCCTACAGCCTGAGTCTCGACGACAAGCTGTCGATCTATGACGTGCGCGACCTGAATTTCGACGAAACCGCCGCCTTCGACTCCGACAAGGACAGCTTCCTGTGCCCCAACGATGAATGCCGGGCGGCGTTTGCGGCGGGGAATGTGCTGGGCACGTTCAACGCGAAAAACGTCAATTACCTGCGCACACCGCACTTCAAGAATATCCCCAGCACCCGGCATATCGACGGCTGCCGCTACGCCAGCCGCCACGCCGGAAAAGGTGAAGCGGAGGATGGGCCGGAAGAAAACTTCCCGTCGGAATTTGTCCTGACCCGACGCCAATACGAACGCAAGACACCGCTGATCGGTGCCGAGGGCGGCACCCCACAAGAGCCACCGAAAACGCCGGCAACCCGCAGCCCTCCGTCTCACAGCTCAAGCGACACAACCCCGGACAAGACCAGCGTCTTCGCCCACCCGGTGGAATGCTACGTGTCCAATATCGGCGACAAGGACAAGCTTAAAAGCATGCCCTTGAAGGTCGGCGACCACACCGCGACCTACTGGACGTTTTTCAAGAAGATCGAATACCTGCAAGACAACAAAGGCCTGATCTACTGGGGCAAGATCAAGGAGATCAAGGACTACACCAGCAGCTTTCGCATCGACTTCGAAAAGAAGGCCTGGCTCGACAAGAAGCCCTACTCCATCAACGTTTACCTGAGCAAAAAACTGATCGAGAACTACCGCAAGCGCAAAGTGTTCCTGGAACAGATCAAGGCGGCGGTGGACAGTGAGCGGCCGTTGTATTGCTTCTTTTATGGGGTAACGCCGGAGTTCAAGCAGGTGCCGAGCAAGAAGAACCCCGAGCAAACGTTCGGGGTATTCAGTGCGAATATCGAGAACCTGGACCACCTGATTATTCGCGAGGCGCCGGGGTTGGAAAGCTAGAGCAGCATGCTCACCATCACCGCGCCCAACAACCCGATATACACCCGCGCATGCAGCGCGTCCGGGATGCGGCCGATCCACGGGGTGGCCAGGCGAATGCCCAGCAGCGAGCCCAGCGTGAGGATGGCAAACGCCAGCAAGTCGACATAGCCGACAAACCACGCGCCCAATTCCACCTTGGCAAATCCCGCCATGACCATGTAGGTAAACGTACCGGCTAGCGCCACCGGTATGCTCAACGGGTTGGCCATGGACGTGGCCTGGGACATGCTCAAGCCGCAACGGCGCAACAGTGGCACCGTCATTACGCTGCCGCCCACCCCGAGAAATGTCGCGATCACTCCAATGGCGATGCCGCCGCCCATCACTTCAGTACCGCCCAGGCGCCGGGGCTGGAGTGTGTTGTCGTGGCTGAGAAAGCCTCGGCGCAACAGGCAATCGGCGATGGTGAGCGCCAGGTAAGCGATAAAGGCGTAGCGCATGAAATTGCCGCTGGCGAACATGGCGGCACCCGCCCCCAGCACCGCGCCGATCGCGATAAACCCGCCCAACGGCCACAGGTAATGACGAATCAGATTACCTTTGCGCCGATGTTTTCCCGTGGCGATCAGCGCATTGACGATCATCACGCAGGTGGAGGTGGCGACCGCGATATGCATCGCCGATTCACTCACGCCCGCGTCGTGGCTGAGCTGGAGCATGCCGTACAGCAACGGCACCACCACGAACCCGCCACCGAACCCGAATAGCACCGCGGTCACGCCGGTCATGCAGCCGAACAGCGCCAGTAATAGATAGAACATCGAGTATCGCCTTCAGCATCGGGGTGAGCTGATGACGATAGAGACTCAAGACTTGGCCCGCTTGCGCAGGTCGGCCAATAATGTGTGAGATATTGCCACTCTCGGAGTCAGCCACATGCGCAACGTTTCCATCGCTCAACTGGACCTGACGCCCCGCACCGTAGTGGCGATCGGCACCGATTATCCCCACGGCTACCTGCTCAAGCGCCACAGCCATCGACGCGGACAGTTGCTGTATGGCGCCACCGGAGTGATGCAAGTCAGCACCCAGGAAGGCAATTGGGTGGTGCCGCCCCAGCGCGCCGTGTGGATTCCCGCCCAAGTGCCCCATGAAGTGCTGATGCTCGGGGTGTCGACGCGCAGCCTGTATATCGAACCGCACGCCGTCACCGACCTGGGGCCCAACTGCCACGTCATCAGCATTTCGCCATTGATGCGCCAGCTGTTGATGGACGCGGTGGAGTTGCCCCTTGAATACGACGAAACCGGGCGCGACGGTGCGCTGGTCAGCCTGCTATTGCATGAACTGGCCCGCGCCACGCACTTGCCGCTGCATATTCCGCTGCCGGAGGAGCCTCGCTTGCTTGCCTTGTGCCTGGCGTTTCTGCAGCGGCCGGACGTGCACCAGTCACCGGTTCAATGGGCCGAACACTCGCACCTTAGCCTGCGCACCTTCAGTCGGCATTTTCGCCAACAAACCGGCTTGAGCTTCGTGCAGTGGCGCCAGCGCGCCTGCGTGGTGCAGGCCCTGGCGCGACTGGCCAGCGGCGAGACTGTCACCCGGATCGCGCTGGACTTGGGCTATGAAAACCCGGCGGCATTTTCCAGCATGTTCCGGCGGGTGCTCGGTCATGCACCGAGTAACTATCTGGAAGGAGCCAAATAGAGCGGCGGCAACCCTATCGAAAAAATCCAGTTGATGAGCGGTCAAAACAACTGTACAAAAACACAGTATAGTTTGCCCTCCCCCGTCGAACCTGGAGAAAGCCCATGTCCTCTCTGGCAATGAGCAGCACCGTAGAACAGCAGATCGTCCTTCACCAATTCACCCCACGCCACAGCGTACAGGCCCGCCTGATGCTGGGCTGGAGCCGGGAAGACCTGGCCCGGGAAGCGGATGTGGACGTGGATGCCCTCCAGCGCTTTGAGAGCCATGGCGATGTGGAGGATGAAGTCCGCCTGAGCGTGGCGTTTCGCCTGGAGGCTGAAGGGTTGGTGTTTTTCCCGGGGTTTGCGCCGGGGTGGGGGATGAGTGTGCGGGGTCGCGCCAGCGCTTTGGAACAACCCGCCACCAAAAGCATCATCTCCCGGTTTCTGGATTCAACAGCGGCATCGATTGATCCAACTACCCCGCAGCCGAATGGTGCATAGCGTCGGGGCCATGAACTCACGCCTGCAACTGCAACGCTCGGCGGATCATTTGTGGCGGCTGGCCAAACGCCCGTAAAAAAGCCCGACGCATGCGCTCCGGGTCTCCGAAACCCGTCTCCCGGGCAACGACGTCGATGGAGTGGCTGCCGGATTCAAGCATCAACCGCGCCGCTTCAATACGCAGGTGTTCGACCGCCTTGGCCGGCGATTGGCCAGTTTCGGCGCGAAACAGTCGGCTGAACTGGCGTGGGCTGAGGTGTGCGGCTTCGGCCAGTTGCTCCACCGAGAGGTCCTCCTGCAGGTGCCCTTTGGCCCAGGCCAGAGCGGTTTGTACACGGTCGGATTTGGGGTCCAGTTCCAGCAGCGCCGAAAACTGCGACTGGCCACCGGCACGGCGATGGTAGACCACCAGTTTCTTCGCCACATCGCGGGCCACTTCCACGCCCAGGTCATGCTCTACCAAGGCCAGGGCCAGGTCGATGCAGGCGGTCATGCCAGCGGATGTCCAGAGCGGGCCGTCGACGGTGAAGATCCGGTCTTCATCCAGCTTCACATTGGGGTAGCGCTGGCGAAACGTCATGGCGTGGTACCAGTGGGTGGTTGCCTTGCGCCCTTCCAACAGCCCGGCCGCGGCCAGGTGGAACGAACCGGTACAGGCTGACGTGACCCGCCGCGACGCCGTCAATGACGCCTGCAAATAAGCCACCATGCCCGGCGTGGGCTCCAGTAATTCGTTGTCCCCCAACACCACGATCGTGTCATAGGCCTGCTGCCCGAACGCCAGGCTATCAATGGCAAAGCCCATGGAGCTTTTGATCGGCCCACCGTGCTCAGAGAGTAAGTCCACGCGATAGAACGGTCGACCCACCACGAAGTTGGCAAATTCGAACACGCTGCTGGTGGACAGGCTGAGCACCTGAAAGCCGGGAAACAGCAAGATACCGACGGACACCATGGCAAAACCTCATGTCTCTAAAGGTGGGATATATGACATTGCAGCCACCACATTACACCCATAATCTTGATTCCAACAAGGCCGATCCTCTCCCCGGCCATTTGGAGCAACTGCCATGTCACACCATAAAGGTTATGCCCTGATCACCGGTGCTTCGTCCGGCATAGGCGCGGTGTATGCCGACCGCCTGGCCCACGCGGGCTACGATCTGATTCTGGTGGCCCGCAATCAGCAACGCCTGGAGCAACTGGCGACCCGCCTGAAGGCCAGCACTCAGCGTAACGTCGAGGTGATAGCCGCCGACCTGAATCTGCCAGCCGACCTCGCACGTATCGCCCAGGTCGTACACGAAGACAGCCGTATCAGCCTGCTGGTCAATAACGCCGGCGTGGGCGCCACGGCTTCGCTGCTGGACTCCGACGCCGACAAGATGGACGCGATGATCCTGCTTAACGTGCTGGCGCTGACCCGCCTGGCCAAGGCGGCCGCGACCAACTTTGTCGCCCAGGGTCGCGGCACGATCATCAACATTGGCTCGATTGTCGCCCTCGCCCCCAAGCTATTAAACGGCGTATACGGCGGCACCAAGGCCTTCGTGCAGGCCTTCAGCGAATCGTTGCAGCATGAGCTGGCCGACAAGGGCGTGGTGGTGCAAGTCGTGCTGCCGGGCGCAACCGCCACCGAGTTCTGGGACATTGCCGGCCTGCCGGTGAACAACCTGCCGGAAACCATGGTGATGACCACGGAAAACCTGGTGGACGCTGCCCTCGCCGGCCTGGCCCAAGGTGAAGCCGTAACGATCCCTTCACTGTCGGACAACGCCGATTGGGAGGCTTACGAAAGCGCACGGCTGGCACTGGGCCCGAACCTGTCGCACCGCAAACCCGCCGCACGCTATGGGTTGAACTAGCCCGGCCCGGGAATAAACGCAGGCTCCCTGATTGCCAGGGAGGCCTGCTCATAGCCGTAGGCAACCGAAAGCAATGTGGGTTCGCTCAAACTCGCGCCGTAGAAGTGAAGTGCCGTCGGCATACCGTCATCGTCCATGCCCGAGGGCACGGATATTCCGGGGTAACCGGCCGCCGCTGCGTAGTAGTAACTGCCCGAAAGGAAGTTCGACACGATTGCATCGAGCTTGTGCTCGGTCAGTGGGGTCTTGAGGGCGCCCTCGAAAATCGGACCGATAGCGGCCCATAACCCTTCCCGCACTTCATCACTGATATCCAGGTCTTTGATCATGGTGAGCAGCCCCTGATCGGGAACCCCCGGGCCGTTGTTGCGCTCGTTGAATTCAATCAGCTCGGACAAGGATTTCACCGGCAAACCTTCGCGCCCGGCCAGGTAAGCCTCAAATTTTTGCTTAACGTCGGCGTAGAGGGCGAGGCTGTAACTGGCATGGATATCGCCGGATAAGCCTGCGGCCAGCCGCCCCACTGGCACCAATATCGCACCCTTGGCCTGCAGCAATTTGAGAGCGTCGGCAAAATGCTGCCGGTCGGCTTTTATGTCTGGGTCTTCTGCGTCATCTGCCGATAGCTCAGGCAACGGTGTGTAACCAATGCGTTTGCCCTTCAAGGCATCATCATTGAGCCCGGCGGTGTAACGGTCCGTTTCGGTCATGGCATCCAGTGCCTGCGCAGCATCTCGTACATTGCGGGTGAAGGTCCCCACCGTGTCCTGGCGGGAGCTGGTCATTACCCCTTCAGTACTCACCAGACCCACAGTGGGTTTGAAACCAATCACACCGTTATAGGCCGCCGGCGCGATGATCGAACCATTGGTCTCGACGCCCAGTGCCAAAGGCACCATCCCCTGGGCCACCGCCACGGCCGAGCCCGTGCTTGACCCCGCCGGCTGGCCATTCAATCGATGAGGATTGAGCGTTTGGCCGCCCCTGGAACTCCAGCCACTGGTCGATATGTCAGAGCGAAAATTGGACAACTCGCTCATGTTGGTTTTGCCAATAATCACCACACCGGCCTTCAGCAGGTTGTCCACCACCCTGGCATTTTTTGAAGCGGGCTTGCCCACCAGCGCCATTGAGCCACCACTGGTCTGCATCTTGTCGCCTGTTTCGAAAACATCCTTGAGCGCTATCGGCACGCCATGCAATGGCCCGCGTACCTTGCCAACTGCACGCTCCTGATCAAGTGCACGGGCGTTCTCAAGGGCATCCGGATTGATTTCAATAAACGCGTTGCCGCCCTGCAAGCCCTTGTCCACGTTGGCGATTAACTTCAGCGAATCCCTCACCAGCGAAGCCGAACCGGGCCCGTCGGGCCTGGCCATGTCCGCCGCCAGTTCGTCGGCACTGCGATAGGCCTGCGGTGGGTTAACCACCGCCTCGAAAAGACCTGCTCCCCACCCCGCGCCCAAACCTGGTCCGATCATAAATAGCTCCCCTGCCTGTCCGAATGTTGCGGATACCCTTCGATATCCCGGCCTCAGTCTAAGAGGCGAATCATTCAATGACTCGGGGGTAACTCTTACCGCCGCGTACGATCACTCGCGATACGGAGTAGGCATTTCAAGGTGCTCCAAAACCTGTCGGCAACCTCGTACCAACGCGGCCAGGCGATCACCCGCCCAGTGCGCGCCATAAAACCAGACAACCCTCGCAACCCCTTCGGCGTCCATCCCGGCGGGCACGCAAAAGCTTGGGTTGCCCGCGGCGGATGCCTGCTCAAAAGTGGCACTGTGCGCATCCGCCACCACCCCATCCAGACGATTTTCCGTGACCCGATCATTAATTTCGTTGCCCGGGTCCAGGGTGAAATGGCGCGTGTCGTCCGCCACCCGTGCAGTCACGGCCACCAACTGCGCACCGGCGGCGCGCAGTGCGTTCAGTACCAGGACAAAGTGCGCGCTGTGCCTGATCGTTTCCCGAACACCACCCGCAACATACTCGCTGGCAAAGCCAATACGGCTGCCTGCCAAGGACGGTGTATGTCTCAGATGACCGGCGTCGGCGACCGGCGGGATCTCCACCATCACTGGCCCCTGGGGATCGACGCCGCTGAGGGCGATCAGTGATAACGAGGCATCGCGCACGGTGTGCATCATGGGACCGGGGATGTCGAACCTTGGGCCGTACCCACTGGAGATGCCAAACTCCAGGCCGCCCTGGGGAGGGGACGAGTCGGTGATCGCACCCGCCGCCTTACCGCCAAACACAACGCCCTTGCCAGCGGTTGGTGCGCAGGACGGGGGACCAGGACTCTCCCCCGAGACGGGCTGCTTGAACAGGCACGGCGCGCCCGATGCCGTGACCTTCCTACTCTTGTCGTCCATACACTCCCACGCCTCGAATTGGGTTTTCGAGGCGTGATTGCATCCCTTTAACGGGGTGGGTGTCTGTCGGAAATGGCTGGCACTGGCTCGTTTTAAAACCCTGGCATCAGCATCAAACGGCCATTACCCGCTGACGCGCTCTTCGCTGCCTTGATGCTCGACTTCCAACCACCACGCCTGCCCGCGTTCCGGTTGATTGAGCATGAACGCCCGGCCCATCGGCGGCGTGGTGATCGACACGTTACGCTCCCAGGCCAGTGCCATGATGCGGTCGAAGGGTTCATGCCATGCGTGAAACGCCAGGTCGAACGTGCCGTTGTGGATCGGCAGCAGCCAGCGGCCTTTCAAGTCGATATGCGCCTGCAGGGTTTCTTCCGGCTGCATGTGAACGTGGGGCCAGTCGACGTTGTAGGCACCGGTTTCCATCAGCGTCAGATCGAACGGGCCGTACTGCTCGCCAATGCGCTTGAAGCCGTCGAAATAACCAGTATCACCGCTGAAGAAAATCCGCCGTGGGCCATCGATCATCACCCACGAACACCACAGCGTCTGGTTACCATCGAACAGGCCGCGCCCGGAGAAGTGCTGGGCCGGTGTTGCGACAAAACGAATCCCGTCGACTTCGGTGCCCTGCCACCAGTCCAGTTGCCGCACCTTGCCGGCGTCCACACCCCACTTGACCAGCGTATCGCCCACACCCAGTGGCGCGAGGAAGTAGCGGGTCTTGTCCGCCAGTTGCACCACCGCCTTGTGGTCCAGGTGGTCGTAGTGATTGTGGGAAAGGATCACCGCCTCGATCGGCGGCAGCTCCTCCAGGCTGATCGGTGGCTGATGGAAACGCTTGGGGCCGGCCCAACTGAACGGCGATGCGCGCTCGGCGAACACCGGGTCGGTCAGCCAGAACTTGCCGCGCATTTTCAGCAGCACAGTGGAGTGCCCGAGGCGGAAAACGCTGTGGTCGGGGGCGGCAAACAGTTGCTCGCGGGTCAGCGGCTGCACCGGGATCTCACCCACCGGCCGCGTGCTGCGAGGCTTCTGGAAGAGCATCTTCCACATGATGCCCAGGGTCTTGCCCAAGCCGCCATGCTGGATGGGCTTCTGGTTGGTGAAGTGACCTTGATGCTGTTCGGAAGACTTGGGCGCTGTAGAAGAACTGTCGAGACGGGTTGAGATCGTGGCCATTACCGAGGAACTCCTGCAGACTGCTCTAAAAATTACACTGCACAGTGTAGTTTCTAGATTGCAACAAAACCGGGAGCAAGTAAACTACCGAGTGTAAGTTTCCCTTCAGAGCCGAATCCTCCCATGACTGTACCCCTGCGCCTCACCGACCGTAAACGCGAAGCCATCGTGGCAGCCGCCATCGCCGAGTTTCGCGACAACGGTTTCGAGGTCACCAGCATGGACAAGATCGCTGCCACCGCCGGGGTTTCCAAGCGCACGGTGTACAACCACTTCCCGAGCAAGGAAGAGCTGTTCGCCGAGATCCTGCATCAACTGTGGGCCAGCAGCGTTGCGCAACTGGACGTCAGCTACGCCAGTGACCGCCCGCTGCGTGAGCAACTGCGCGGGCTGCTGCAAGCCAAGATGACCATGATGTCGGACGCCAACTTCCTCGACCTGGCCCGGGTGGCGATTGCCGCCACCATCCACTCGCCGGAACGCGCCCAGGACATGGTCAACCGCCTGAGCATGCGTGAAGAAGGCTTCACCCAGTGGGTACGCGCCGCCCAGGAAGACGGCCGGCTCAGTTGCACCGACCCGTGCTTCGCCGCCCATCAGGTGCAAAGCCTGCTCAAGGCCTTCGCCTTCTGGCCACAGATCACCCTGGGCCAGCCCACCCTGGATGCCGATGCCCAGGCGAACGTTATTGAGTCGGCCATCGACCTGTTCCTGGCGGGCTATGAGGTCGTGCCGCAGCACTGACCTGTTGCAGGAACGACATCCCAGGTCGTTTTTTGACGGATTTGCCGTGTGTCCTTTGCAAATGGCCTCGAAGGACACTGATTATTCCTACGCGAATAACTGACAATATTCACACGTATTATCCGACCAGTGGTTTTCTCGATCACGTGTGCTGCCGTACCTGCAAAAGAAAAATCGACCCAGGAATTTATGGAAAACCAACCAGGCAAAGGGCTGTCATTTGCCAGACGTATCTACAGGCCAAGGATCATCGGCCTGGGCATCGGCTGCATCAGTGTCATCGCTGCGCTTTACCCACTGCACATGCCAGGCTGGGTGTGGACGTTGCTGCTGTTCAATGGTTTTGGCTGGGCGCACCTGGCGTATCAACTCTCCTCTCGCTCCGACTTCCCCTACAAGGCAGAACGAAGAAACCTGCTGTACGACTCGCTGCTCGGCGGGTTCTGGGCGGCCACCACCCAGTTCACGCCCCTGACGGCCGTGACCATCCTGTCGATGATGACCATGAACAACGTCGCCGCCGGCGGCAAACGCCTGTTCCTCCATGGCGTCGTGGCGCAAGGGGTGGGCGTCGGCGTGTCCTGGCTGTTGTTCGGGATCACCTTCAACCCCGACGTCAGCCTGGTCCAGGTCTACGCCTGCCTGCCGATGCTGACTCTGTATCCCATGGCCCTGGGCATGGTCTGCTACCGCCTGGCGATCAAACTGTCGGAACACAAACGCGCCCTGAGTGCCCTGAGCCGCACCGACAGCCTCACCGGCCTGCTCAACCATGGTTCGTGGAAAGACCTGCTGCACCTGAAGTTTCACAAGTGCCAGCAACAGCAGGTCCACGCCACCATCGCGCTGATCGACATCGACCACTTCAAGCAGATCAACGACAGCTACGGGCACATCATCGGTGACCAGGTATTGCGCCAACTGAGCCTGGAGCTGCGACGCAACCTGCGGGAAAACGACCTGGCAGGGCGTTATGGCGGCGATGAGTTCTGTGTGATTCTTCCGGACATGCCCCTGGAACAGGCTGCGCAGGTCATGGAGCGCATGCGCGAAGTGTTCAGCAACTACCGTAATCCGGAAATCCCCGAGCTGCGGGTCAGCCTGAGCATTGGCCTGGCTTCGTTCCAGCCCGCCTTCAGCGACGCGGCCATGTGGCTCAACGCAGCGGATCGGGCCCTGTATGCCGCCAAAGACACCGGTCGTAACCGGGTCAATATCAGCGACTACGTGGTCGCCCACACCGCCTGAATCCCGCCCGCTACAACTCGTCTGAATTAAACGCAGGCGTCACCGACCGATAGCATAATGCCGCCATTGGTCGGCCGCCGTAGAACTTCTTGCCGGCCATACCACTCTGAATCCGCTGTTCCACCCTTCTGCCCGCACAAGGAAGCTGGCAATGAGCACGTTTGCCGTAGGCTTGAGCCCTACGGTGGCAGGCGCCCCCATGGAAATCCCTGACGCTTGCTTCCCCCGAGCACACGACCATGCTATTCAACGCCCATAAAAAAACCATCAGTACCTTGCAAGCCACGATCACCCAGCAAGCCGGCCTTCTCGACGCCATCGACCGCTCCATGGCCGTGATCGAATTCGACCTGCAAGGCACTGTCCTTCGGGCCAACGAAAATTTCCTCAAGGCCATGGGCTACACCGCCGACCAGGTCGTGGGCCAGTCCCATCGCCTGTTCTGCACCCCGGCCTTTGCCCGCAGCGCCGAGTACGGCCAGCTGTGGACGCACCTGCGCAATGGCCAGTTCCAGTCGGGCACCTTCGAACGAGTGACCGGCGCCGGCCAGCCGATCTGGCTGGAGGCCAGCTACAACCCGGTGCGCGACGCATCCGGCAACGTGGTGAAAGTGGTGAAGTACGCCATGGACGTCACCCCGAAAATGCAGGCCGAGAGCGAAGCCAACGCCAAGTTGCAGGCCATCGACCGCGCCATGGCGGTGATCGAGTTCAACCTCGACGGCACCATCATCAGCGCCAACCAGAACTTCCTGCATCGCATGGGCTACACCCTGGCGCAGGTCCAGGGCAAACATCACCGCATGTTCTGCAAACCCGAACTGGCCAACAGCAGCGCCTACAGCGATTTCTGGCAGCGGCTGAACCAGGGTGAGCTGTTCAACGGCCAGTTCGAACGTATCGACAAAAACGGCCAGGTCCTGTGGCTGGAAGCCAACTACAACCCGGTGTACGACGCCAGCGGGCGCCTGTGCAAGGTGGTGAAATACGCCTCCGACGTCACGGCCATGGTGGAGAAACACGCCGCTGATGCACACAGCGCGACCCAGGCCTATCACATCTCGCTGCAAACCCGGGACATCGCCGAAAAAGGCGCCGAAGTGATCCAGCAGACCGCCACGGGCATGCGCGAGATTGCCGCCAATATCGACGGTTCTTCCGCGCTGATCGCCAAGCTGGGCGAGCGTTCGCAACAGATCACCGCCATCGTCAACACCATTCGCGGGATTGCCGACCAGACCAACCTGCTGGCGTTGAACGCGGCCATCGAAGCCGCGCGGGCCGGTGAGCAAGGCCGCGGGTTTGCGGTGGTGGCCGACGAAGTGCGGCAACTGGCGGCGCGCACCAGCGGTTCAACGGCGGAGATTTCCTCGATGATCGAGATGATCCAGAGCGAAACCCGCCAGGCCATCGACAGCATGGACGGCACCCGGGACCGCGCCGCACAGGGCGTAGAGCTGGCCAACCAGGCCGGCACGGTGATCCTGCAGATTCGCGAAGGCACCAGCGAGGCGGTGCAGGCCGTCAGTGCGTTTGCCAATGAACGGGGCAACAGGTAAGCGACAGGCTTCTTCATGTGCCGGGTGGAGGGCTCGGTCTATAGTGGTGGCTTGTCTTACGCCACGGATTCGAGCCCGCCATGACCCAAGAGAAAACAGAAGCCAAGGTTGATCACCTGCGCTTTCACCGCAAACACGCCCACCTCGCGCCGACCTTTGGCAACGATACGTTTGCGCTGAAAGCCGAAGCCTTTGCGCGCTTCTTTGGCACCCCGACCTTCCTCGGGGCACAAACGGCGATTGTGGTTCTGTGGGTGGTGCTCAACATGACCGGCGTCACGCATTTTGACGTGTACCCATTCATCCTCTTGAACCTGGCGTTCAGCCTGCAATCGGCCTACGCCGCGCCGTTGATCCTGCTGGCCCAGACCCGCCAGGCCGCAAGGGACAAGGCCCAGTCCGACGCCGACGCCCAGCACCGTGAGGCCCTGGCTGTGGCCAACACCGAACGCCAGGCCCAGGCGGCGCAGACCACCAAGCAACTGCTGGAACTGCTGGAGCAGAACACCAAGCTCACCGAGATGACCAAGCAACTGACCGAACGCATCGAAGGGCTGACCAGCGAAATGCATGACCACTTCGTCCGCAAGACCTGACCCTGCCACCCACCCACTGTAGGAGCTGGCTTGCCTGCGATAGCGGTGGGTCAGCCAGTACATGGGTGGCTGATAGACCGCTATCGCAGGCAAGCCAGCTCCTACAGTGGGTGCGCCGGCAAGCGCACATGCTGGCCCAACTGATCAAACAACGTCACCACCGAGCGCAACGCCCGGCAGTCGGGGCGCGTCAGCAGCCACAGGGCCGTGTCGTGCCCCACCAACGGCGGGCTCAGCGGGTGCAGGCCCGCGCCCAGCAGGTAATCCGGCAACGCCGCTACGCCGAGCCCCGCGCGCACCAGTTCGGTTACCGACACCATGCTGTTGCAGCGATAGGCAGGCATCACCCCCGGCAAGTGCTGGCGCCGCCAGGTAACGGTGGGGTGATCCGGCAGGAAGTCATCCGGCGCAATCCAGCTCAGGGCATCCAGCTCCGCGCCTGCATGCTGGCGGGCATAATCGGCACTGGCACACACCCGATACGACACCGTGCCCAGGCAACGTCCTACCAGATGTTCGGGCGGTGCCTTGGTCAGGCGCAAAGCGATATCCGCATCGCGGCGGCTGAGGTTGGCAAAGTCATTGGAGGTGCTCAGCTCCAGGGTCAGCGCCGGGTAACCGGGCATGAACTGCGCCAGGGCCGGCAATAACAGTGACTGCAACACCGAATCCGTACACGTCAGGCGCACCGTGCCGCTGATCACTTCACCGCCCTGCTCCACGCCCACACGCGCGGCCTCCAGCGCCTGTTCGGCACGTTCGGCCTGCCCGGCGAGGGTGGTGGCCAAGGTGGTGGGCAGGTAGCCAGCGCGGCTCTTTTCAAACAGTGTCTGGCCCAGCGCCTTCTCCAGCCGTCGCACCGCGCGAAACACCGTAGACACATCCACCCGCAACAACGCCGCCGCCCGTGCGAGCGTGCCGCCACGCACCAGCGCGAGGATCAGCGAAAGGTCGGGGTAGTCGATTTGATAGTGCGTTGCTGCATTGAGCATGTGTGTTAGTGCCAATATTGATTGCGTGAGCGCCAATCTATAGTGAGCGCCAGGACTCAACAAGCCACGGATACCCGCAATGAATAAAACCACCCTGCACCTCGCCTTGATCGGCGACTACGATGCCCAAGTCACCGCCCATCAGGCCATTCCCCTGGCGTTGCAACAGGCCGGCGAGGCGCTGGGCCTGACGGTGCGGTTCGACTGGCTGGCCACCGACACGATCAAATCCACCGAACAATTGCAGCATTACGACGGCTTCTGGTGTGTCCCCGCCAGCCCCTACCGCGACCTCGACGGCGCCCTGCTGGCCATCCGTTATGCCCGCGAACAACGTCGTCCTTTCCTCGGCACCTGCGGCGGTTTTCAACACGCGGTGCTGGAATATGCCCGCAACGTGCTGGGCTGGGCCGACGCCGAGCATGGCGAACTGGCCCCCGACTCGCCGCGTGCGGTGCTCACGCCCCTGACCTGTGCCCTGGTGGAAGCGACAGACACCATCCGCTTGATGGCCTTTACCCGCATCGCCGAGGCCTACGGCACACTCGATGTCCATGAAGGCTACCGTTGCCGTTATGGCATCAACCCTGACTTCGAAAGCGCGTTGCTGGAGGCCGACCTGATCGCCAGCGGCCATGACTCGGCGGGCGACCTGCGGGCAGTGGAATTGCTGGACCATCCGTTTTTTGTCGCCACCCTGTTCCAGCCGGAACGTGCGGCACTCAAGGGCGTTACTCCGCCACTGGCCATTGCGTTGCTGAGGGCGTGCGCATGATCGCCAAGACGCCTGCGCCGCCGTATTACGCCGTGGTATTCAGTTCGTTGCGCACTGAAGGCGACAACGGTTACGGGCAAGCGGCCGACCGCATGTTGGAGCTGGCCCGGCAGCAGCCCGGATTTCTCGGCGTGGAATCGGCGCGCGGGGACGATGGGCTGGGCATCACCGTGTCCTACTGGAGCAACGAAGCCGCGATCCTGGCCTGGAAGCAACACGCCGAACACACCCAGGTGCGCGAACAGGGACGCTCCACCTGGTACTCGGCGTGCCATACGCGGGTGTGCAAGGTGGAGCGGTCTTACGCGTTCGAGCGCTGAAACATCCACCTGTGTAAAACACCCAATTTGGACAAGCGAGCTTCTGTGGGGAGAGAGCTTGCTGTAGTGAGGGAGCTTCTGTGGCGAGGGAGCTTGCTCCCGCTGGAGTGCGCAGCGCTCCCAAGATTTTGGGGCCGCTTCGCAGCCCAGCGGGAGCAAGCTCCCTCGCCACAGAAGCTCTCTCGCCACACTGCCACAGCAAGCTCCCTAGCCACAAAAAGCGCTCCAGCCGCAGGGCTATGCGCCACTCAACTGACCAGACTGCGCACCGCACTGATCTGTGGAATTTCCACCCGGCGCATGTACACCCGCAGCGGCTCCGTGATGTTGATGCGGTCGTCGATATTCTGGTCCAGCAACAATTGGACCCGCTCGCGGGACAAGGTCATGGCCTGCGCGTCAACCGGCTGCCAGACAAATTCGGCGGTGGGGATGATGCCGTCATCAGCCACGTCCATGCCGAAGGAGTCTTCGCTGAAACGTACGATGTACTGGCCGGTCTTGCGGTTCAGGCCGACAAAACCGTGGAGTTGGTCGGCGGCCTGGCAGATAAGCTCGGAGGTGATGCGCATGGTAAACCTCACTGAAAAGTCCTACTTGGACTGGAAAGATGGTTTACACGCGTGGCAGAAAAATCTGCCCTCTGATGGGGCAGCTGAGGCCAAGAGTACTGCATAGCACAGCACAAAAGCGCAGAAAAATGGCCCGTGAACACGTTAATGTCGGTTTGGTGATAGCGCCATTCGCATTCAATTGTTAAAAAGGAGCCCTTCTCAAAGTTACCTCCACGAAAGGACTTCGCATATGCCTGTCACGTTTACCAAGAGTGCCCTGCTGCTGGCCCTGATGCTGGGCCTTGGCCAGGCGCAGGCGGCAAGCCCGATCAGCCCTACCGAACTCGCGACCAACGAAGGCATCCCGCACCCTGCCGTGATTGCCCACCGTGGCGCGTCCTACGACGCTCCGGAATCCACCGCAGCCGCCTACAAAGTCGCGCGCGACCTGGGTGCCGACTACCTGGAAATGGACCTGCAACGCAGCAAGGACGGCGTACTCTTCGCCCTGCATGACAACAACCTGCAGCGCACCACCGACGTCGCCACCAAGTTCCCCGAGCGCAAGGACAGCCCGGCCAACGAATTCACCTGGGCCGAGCTTAAAACCCTGGACGCCGGCAGCTGGTTCAACGCCGCCTACCCGGACCGCGCCCGCCCTGGCTTCGTCGGCTTGAAAATCCTGAGCCTGGACGAAATCATCAAGATCGCCGAAGGCAACCCGCAGCACAAACCCGGCCTGTACATCGAAACCAAAGAGCCGAAGCAATTCCCGGGTATCGAAGCCGACCTCAAGAACAAGTTGCTGGATAAAGGCTGGCTGAGCTCCACCGGTTCCAACCAGGCCCAGAAAAACATCGGCGTCGGCCAGGGCAAGGGCCGCGTGGTGCTGCAAACCTTTGAGAAGGACAGCCTGAAAGAACTGCAAAAAGAGATGCCCAACACCCCGAAAATCCTGCTGTTGTGGGTGGGTGAAGGCAGCATCGAACCGAAATCCAAGGTGACCTTCGCCGAATCCGGCGAGCCGAGCAAAGCCGCCTACTACGCCAAGCAAGAACCGAAAGACGCCGCCGAGTTCGAAAAATGGATCGACGAGGCCAAGAGCCTGGGCGCCATCGGTACCGGCCCATCGGCACAGTTGACCAACCTGGGCGACCAGAGCTACTCCGACCTGGTCAAACCCGAGATGAACCAGTTGACCCACGACAAGGGCCTGCTGGTGCACGTGTACACCGTGGATGAGCCGGTGGACTTCGACAAGGTGATGAAGGCCGGCGTCGATGGCATCTTCACCAACCGCGCCGCCGAACTGCTGAAGTACTACAAGCGCTGGCCGTCCTCGAGTGTGGCCGACCTGCTGCAGGACAACGGTTACTGAGTGCCGCCCGAATGGTCAGGTCGCCTGTGGCTGGGGCCTGACTACGGGCTGATCCAGGGCATGGCAGGGCATACCGCGCCCCATGCACACTATGCCCATCAGTTGATGTTCTCCCCGGGCGGGCCGATCACGGCCAGCCTCGATGGCCGTGTCACCACGGCCCATCGCCTGTTTATCCCCTCAAGAATGCCCCACGCCATCCTCCACACCGACGGTGAGGTGTTGATGGTGTATGCCGAGCCCGGCGCGTTTGATTTTGCCTCTTTGCAAACCGCCCTGGCCGACAGCGAACTGTCCCTTGAAGCACTCGACCGCACATTGCGGCAGTTGCCCAGACGCGCCCAGGAAGATGCCCGCGTTGAGCGCGCATTGCTGGCGCTGGACCAGCAACTGAGCGGCAAGGTCTCGGCCCACGCCCTGGCCCAGGCCGCACACGTTTCGTTGAGCCAGCTGGAGCGTTTGTTCGCCAACCAGTTGGGGGTGCCGGTACGTCGCCTGGTGCTGTGGCGACGCTTGCGTGTGGCGCTGGGGCTGGCACTCGGCGGCGGCACCTTGACCGAGGCCGCCCATGGCGCCGGGTTCGCCGATTCGGCGCATTTCTCCCGGACCATGAAGCAGCTATTCGGCGTCACGGCCGGGGCATCGTTGCGCAACCTGCATGTGCGCATCCTGGACTAGCTCGACGGGAACCGGCGGCTCCTTGCTCAAGCGCACCGTTTTGAATGGATCACACAACTGCGCCACATAATCCCGCGGAAAATCCGGCCGGCTGCCAATCCCCAGGTCGCCCTGGCCCATTCGATAGTCCTGGCGGTAAAACGCGGTGCCCAACAGCCAATCCCACAGGTTGAAAAACAAGCCGAAATTCACATCCCCTGCCCGGCCATACTTCATGTGATGAAAACGGTGCACCGGCGCCCAGGCGAACACCCAGCGCAGCGGCCCAAGGCGCATGTCGACATTGGAGTGCTGCAACAGCAGTTGAATGGCAATCGCCAGGGCCAACAGCAGCGCCACATCCGTGGGAATGCCCAGCAGGATCAACGGCGCCAACCCGGCCGTGGCTTCCAGCATCTGGTGCAACGGGTGCTTCATCAAACCATTGAGGCCGTACAGCCGTTGCACGCTGTGATGCACCGCATGCAGGCGCCACAAGGCGGCGACCCGGTGACTGGCGTAATGCATCAGGGTGATGCCCGCATCGGCAATGAAGATCGCCAGCAGCAACTGCTCCCAAAGTGGCCAGGCGCGCGGCCATACACCGTCGAAAGCCAGTAGCGCGGTCAACACGGGCAAGCTCAACAGGCCCACCGCATTGAGGCTTTCATTGACCAGTGCATGAATCATGTCCCGCCGACGATCCCCCTGGTTACGATTCCATTGAGGCTCATAAGGCATCCACCCTTCAGCGATAAACGACACCACCACCGCCGTGACGAACACCAGACCCAGCCATTGCGGCGCGTCCACCTGCACCAGCCAAAGCGCCCAACCGATAAACCCCACCCAGAACACAGGCCCATAGACCCAGGTCATTAACCGTTTCATCTGTGTCTCCCATAATTGAGACGCCAGCATGAAACCCCGCCTTCGCGGCCGATTGAACAAACGGCGCAATTTAAGGGTGAATTAAGTTGCGCTGGTTAACCTGATCCCACTTAAACAGCTCACCCCAAAGGATCACACCATGAAAACCATCACTGCCCTGTTCGCCGCTGCCGCCCTGACCCTCACCGCTGGTTTGGCCCAGGCAGACGTTCGCCCGGACCAGATTCCAAGCCTGCTCAAATCCGGCGCCATCATGGATTTCGAAAAACTCAACGCCAAGGCCGTGGCCCAGCACCCGGGCGCCACCATTGTCGATACCGAACTGGAAGACAAAGCCGGCCGCCTGGTCTACGAGACCGAACTGCGTGACACCAGCAACGTGAAGTGGGACGTGAAGCTGGATGCCAAGACCGGCGAAGTGCTGGAAAACAAGCAAGACAAATAAGTTGAATCACCCAAAAGCCGCGCCGCCCCAAGGGCCGCGCGGCTTTTTTATGCGCGCTCGTCGCCCGGAAGAGCAAATAGTCTAATTACCGTGAACGAATTTGTACCTTGTGCCGCCAAGCTCGCTAGAATCCCAACCATCAGCCAAGGCACAACGCCAGCAGCATCAGGATCGAGACCGTTCGCCATGGGGCAAAAAGCCGCCGACATTGCCACCATTGGCCGAATCAGTGCTGTACCTGCCATCCTCCAGGTGATCAGCGAAATGACCGGCCTGCGGTTTGCCGCCGTGGCCCGGGTCACCGATGACTCCTGGACCGCCTGCGCCGTGCGCGACCGCCTGGACTTCGGCCTGCCGGTCGGCGGCGAGCTGGACCTGACCACCACCCTGTGCCACGAAATTCGCGGCTCCCACGTCTCGATCGTGATCGACAAGGCCAGCGAAGACCCGCTGTACCGCGACCACCACACACCGCGCATCTACCACTTTGAAAGCTACATCTCGGTACCGGTGTTCCGCACCGACGGGCGTTTCTTCGGCACCATCTGCGCCCTGGACCCGAACCCGGCGCAACTGCGCAGCAGCACCATCCAGTCCACCATGGAGTCGTTCGCCCGGGTGCTGTCGCTGCAAATCGAAGCCGAGGAAAGCCTGCAACAAACCGAGGCCGACTTGCAGCAGGAGCGCGAAACCGCCGAACTGCGGGAACAGTTCATCGCCGTGCTTGGCCACGACCTGCGCAACCCGCTGTTCGCGATCAACGTCGGTGCCGAGCGCCTGTTGCGCAAACACCCGGACCCGGCCACCGACGTCCTGGTGCGACACATGCTCGCCAGCGGCCGCCGGGCCTCGCAGTTGGTGGAAGATGTACTGGACTTTGCCCGTGGGCGCATGGGCAGCGGCATCCCGGTGAACATCGGTGAATGCTCCGGGCTGGAAGATACCTTGCAGCATGTGGTGGACGAGGTGCAGCACGTGCACCCAACGCGGCTGATCCACGCCCGCATCGGCAACCTCGACGGCGTGCGCGGCGACCGCGAACGGCTGGCGCAATTGCTCTCCAACCTGGTGGCCAATGCCATCAGCCACGGCAACCCCGAAGGGCCGGTGGAAGTCAGCGCCCAGGTCAACGCCGGCACCTTCGAACTGACGGTGAAAAACCGTGGGCTGATCAGTGACCAGGCCATGCCACTGCTGTTCCAGCCCTACTCCCGACCGACCGGCGCCCTGCCCCAGGCCGGGTTGGGCCTGGGGTTGTACATCGTCAAACAGATTGCCGATGCCCATGGCGGGCGCCTGGAAGTGTCATCCCACGAGCAGGACGGCACGGTATTCAGCTTCAGTTTGTCGACGGGCGACTGACGCCTGTCTCAAACTGTCACAAAACCGTCAAATCCAGTCGCCATGATGCACGCAAGTGAACCTGTGAAATCTCCTACAGGCACTTTCCCTGCGAGCCTCCATGAACCACAGCATCGACCACGGCCACCAGGACCCTGACCTGTTTGGCTTGCTTTACGGTTTTCGTTTTCGCCCCGGTGAAAAGGGCGAGCAGATTGACTCAGCCACCGCCCTGGCGGCCTTGCAGCAACCCGGTGACCCCGAAGAATTCCTCTGGCTGCATTTGAACCTCGCCCACGCCGCCTGCGAGCGCTGGATGCAGGCGCACCTGGAACTGCCGGCGGAGTTCTTCGAAGCCTTGCACGAAGGCTCGCGCTCCACCCGTATCGAACACGTGGACTCGGCCTTGCTGGCGGTGGTCAACGACGTGGTGTTCAACTTCAGCAGCATGGTGTCTTCCGACATCTCCACCTTGTGGGTCTGCGCCCGCAGCCGGCTGCTGGTCAGCGCCCGCCTGCAACCGCTGCACTCGGTGGACAAGCTGCGCTCGTCGGTCAAGGCCGGTGAGCAGTTTCGTTCGCCTCTGGAATTGCTGGTGCATTTGCTGCGGGACCAGGGCGAGGTGCTGACGCAGATCGTGCGCAAGACCAGCCTCAGCGTCGACCAGATCGAAGATCAGTTGCTGTCGTCGCGGCTGTCCACCAACCGTGCCGAACTGGGCGCCGCGCGCCGGGTGCTGGTGCGCCTGCAACGGCTGCTGGCACTGGAGCCCGGCTCGTTGCTGCGGCTGCTCAACCGCCCACCGCAATGGTTGCAGAAGGAAGACGTTAAGGAATTGCGCAAATCCACCGAGGAATTTGCGCTGATCATCAACGACCTGACGGCGCTTGGGGAGCGGATCAAACTGCTGCAGGAAGAGATCGCCGCCAACCTCAACGAGCAAAGCAACCGCACGCTGTTTACCCTGACGGTGGTCACGGTGCTGGCGCTGCCGATCAATATCATCGCCGGTTTTTTTGGCATGAACGTGGGTGGCGTGCCGCTTTCTACGGACCCCGAGGGCTTCTGGATTCTGGTGGCGCTGGTGGCCACGTTCACGTTGATTGCCGGGCGCTGGGCGTTTCGCAAGCGCGGGGATTACTAGAGCTGAAATGCAATCAAATGTGGGAGCTGGCTTGCCTGCGATAGCGGTGTGTCAGTCACCACCGCTATCGCAGGCTTGCCAGCTCCCACATTTGATATGCGGTGTTTTGTAGACCGGCGGCAATCCCAATTCCTTAAACACTGATTTACCGCAGCATCTCTGTAACATTTTGCAATGATCATGACGGATATCCTTCCTCAACACTGGATGCTCCGGCATGGCCACCCCTTCCCTGACCGCCTCCACCGCCTCCGCCACCACCGACCCCAAACCGCGCCTGGACAAGAAACCCGGCCTTGTGACGGTGATCATTTTCTTCGCCGTACTCGCCATGGGCCTGCTGTTCACCGCCTACAGCCTGATGCACGACATGCACGAACTGGGCACCGTGGTCACCACCTGGACCCCGTTCCTGCTGCTGGGTGTGGCGCTGTTGATCGCCCTGGGTTTCGAGTTCGTCAACGGCTTCCACGACACCGCCAACGCCGTGGCCACGGTGATCTACACCAACTCGCTGCCGCCGCATTTCGCGGTGGTGTGGTCGGGCTTTTTCAACTTCCTCGGGGTGCTGCTGTCCAGCGGCGCGGTGGCGTTCGGCATCATCGCGCTGCTGCCGGTGGAGTTGATTTTGCAGGTCGGCTCCTCCGCCGGTTTTGCGATGATCTTCGCGCTGTTGATCGCCGCAATCCTGTGGAACCTCGGCACCTGGTGGCTGGGTTTGCCGGCGTCGTCGTCCCACACCCTGATCGGTTCGATCATCGGCGTCGGCGTGGCCAACGCATTGATGCACGGGCGTGACGGCACCAGCGGCGTCGACTGGGGCCAGGCGATCAAGATTGGTTATGCACTGCTGCTGTCGCCACTGATCGGCTTCGCCTTCGCCGCCTTGCTGTTGCTGGCGTTGCGGGCCTTCGTGAAAAACCGTGCACTGTACAAGGCGCCAAAAGGCGACACCCCGCCGCCCTGGTGGATTCGTGGCATGTTGATCGCCACCTGCACCGGTGTGTCGTTCGCCCACGGTTCCAACGACGGCCAGAAAGGCATGGGCCTGATCATGTTGATCCTGGTGGGCACCCTGCCGATGGCCTACGCGCTGAACCGCACCATGCCGGCCGGTGAGTCCTTGCAGTTCGCCGCCGTGGCCGAAGTCACCCAGGCGGCCCTGGTGAAAAGCGCCCCGCAACTGGCACCGGCCGATTCCCGTGCCACCTTGTCGACCTATGTGCGCACCAAGGAAGCCACGCCGGAACTGGTGCCCGCCCTCGCCGCCATCACCGGGCATATCGGCGAAGAAGTGAAGAGCTACGGCTCCCTCGCTGCCGTACCGGTGGAAGCGGTGGGCAACGTGCGTAACGACATGTACCTGACCAGCGAAACCATTCGCCTGATGGACAAGGGCAAGGTCGGCAACTTTGACGCCGACACCCAGAACAAGCTGCAACTGTTCAAGCAACAGATTGACAGCGCCACGCGGTTTATCCCGTTGTGGGTCAAGATCGCCGTGGCCATCGCCCTCGGCCTTGGGACCATGGTCGGCTGGAAACGTATCGTGGTGACGGTGGGCGAGAAGATCGGCAAGACCCACCTGACCTACGCCCAGGGCGCATCGGCGGAGATGGTGGCGATGCTGACCATCGGCGCGGCGGACATGTATGGCTTGCCGGTGTCCACCACCCATGTGCTGTCGTCGGGCGTAGCCGGGACCATGGTGGCGAACGGGGCGGGTTTGCAGATGAAGACCATCCGCAATTTGCTGATGGCCTGGGTGCTGACGTTGCCGGCGGCGATTTTGCTGTCGGGTAGCTTGTACTGGTTGTTTACCAAGTTGTTCTGACACAACCCGATGAAAATGTGGGAGCTGGCTTGTGTGGGAGCCGGGCTTGCCCGCGATGCAGGCGCCGCGGTGTATCAGTTACACCAAGGTGATGCTATCGCAGGCAAGCCAGCTCCCACACAAGCCAGTTCTCACAGTGGGTTCGGCGGTGTTTTCAGCTATTGAACAACCCGCCCATCAGCTTCAGCCGCTTCTTGTACACCCGCCGCGCCTCCAGCGCTTGCTCCAGCGTCACCGCCACAAACCCCGCTCGCTGGTTCGGCTGCATCTGCCCGATCAGGTCCAGATCGGCACTGATCACCGTGCCAATCATCGCGTAGCCGCCACCCGACACCGCGTCCCGATGCAGCACGATCGGCTCCAGCCCGGCCGGCACCTGGATCGAGCCGATGGGGTAGCAACTGTCGACGATGTTCGACGGATCCGAGCCAGCCCCAAACGGCTGCTCCCGTGGCTGAAAACTCAAGGCACTGCCGCCCTTGAATCGATAGCCGATGCGGTCCGCTTCCGAACCGACTGTCCAGGGCTCGGCAAAGAAACTGGTTTTTGCTGCGGGCGTCAGTCGCTCGTAATACAACCCCGGCACCACCCGTAGCGTCACGTCGCCGCCCACCGATTGGCGCAACGCCATGGGCAAGCTATTGCCCGCCCGGCCTTTGCCGCTGGCCTCGCCAACGGGCAGCTCATCACCCTCCACCAACCGCCGGCCCTGAAAACCGCCCAAGGCGCCAAGGGTGTAAGTAGAGCGGCTGCCCAACACCAGCGGCACATCAATGCCACCTGCCACCGCCAGGTAAGTCCGCGCACCGGCCTTGGGAAATTCGAAGCGCAATACTTGCCCGGCACGCACTTGAAACGCGGTGTCCTGATGCACCACCACACCGTCCAGGCGCGGCGACATCAAGGCGCCGCACAACGCCACCAGGGCGTCCTGCTGAAATTCCAGCTCCGGCCCGATCAACGTGCATTCCAGACCGGCGGCGCCGGCCGGGTTGCCCACCAGGTGGTTGGCCGCGCTCAACGCGTATTGGTCCAGCGCGCCGGACGGCGGGATGCCCAGGTGGTAATAACCTTCACGGCCAAGGTCCTGCACCGAGGTGGCGAGGCCGGGTTTGAGTACCTTGATCATGCCAGCGCCTCCTGCAGGGTTTTCGGATAACCGATGGGGTCGGCGAGAAAGGCGTCGAGGGAAAATTCCACCGGGCGGATGCGCAGGTCGAAACGCCCCGCGTCCACTTCTGCCACGGCCAGGTCATAGGCGTCGCGGTCCATGGGTTTGAATTGCACGATGTCGCCCGGGCGGAAGAACACCATGTGTTCCTTGAGGTACGCCAACTGCTGCTGAGGGTCGTAGATCGGTGCCGGGGTGACGCCGAACATCTGGTAACCGCCAGCGCCGCGTACCGAGTAGATACAGCCGAAGCAACCGCCGTGGCCGAGGGTCAGTTTTGGCGTGTCGGTGCGCGGGCGCAGGTACTTGGGCACCTGCAACTGCCGCTCGCGCTCCACCATCTGGAACATGAACGGCAGGCCCGCCACAAACCCCACCATCGAGACAAACCACGGCGCGCCACTGTGGGCCGCAATAAACGCCTCCACATCCGCCAGGCCGTTGATCCGCGCTGCGTACTCCAGGTCGGTACCGGTGGGGTCTTGATGACGGTCGCGAAAGCGCATCAAGGTTTCATGGGTCCAGGGGTCGTTGTACAGCACCGGGATTTCGATGATGCGGGTGTGCAAGGTGCGTTCGGCCACAGCCTGGGCTTCGGCGCTTTGCACCGCGTCGAGCAGCACATGGGGCGCGATGCGGTCCGGGTCGAAGCGGATCTGGAACGAGGCATTCGCCAGGCACACGTCCAGCACACCGTCCAGGGCCAGGCGCTCCACCGCGCGGGTGACGGCCATGCCCTTGAAGAAAGCCTCCAGGGACATGCTCTCGCTGACCTCGGCAAACAGGTGCTCATCACCGCCAAAGCTGTAGCGGATCGGGGAAGATTCGGCCATGTCTGTTCCTCTTGGAATCATTGTAGAAAGGCAGGCAAAAAATCAGTCAGACCCGGTGTCTGGGCACCGGTGTCGGTCAGCGAGGTGTGTGCACTTCAATCCCCGCCTGGTCCAGCGCTTCACGGGTGGCTTCCACCAATTCAAGGGCGCCGGGGGTGTCGCTGTGCAGGCAGATGGAATCGAATTCGATAAACAGGTCTTCCCCTTCGACGGTACGCACCAGCCCGGTCTGACACGCCCGCAGCACCCGCGCCGCCACCGTCGCAGGGTCCAGCGCCCGCACATTGCGGGTAAACACGATGGAGCCCGACAGATCGTACTCACGGTCGGCGTAAAACTCCCGCACCACCGGCTGGCCCAGTTCCTTGGCGATCCGCCAGATCACCGAATTGGGCATGCAATACAGCAACAACGTGGGCTCCAGCCGTTGCAGGTTTTCCACCAGCAAGCGTGCCGCCTCTTCGTCCCGGGCCAAGTGCATGTAGAGCGCGCCGTGGGGTTTGATGTGTTGCAGCGTCAGGCCCTGGGCCCGGGCGATTTCCCGCAGGGCGCCGAGCTGATAGAGCATGTCGTCCACCAGTTCCTGGGCCGGGGCATTGATGTGGCGACGGCCAAAACCCACCAGGTCACGAAAGCCCGGGTGTGCACCAATCGCCACGCCCAACTGCTTGGCGCGCTCGACGGTACGGCGCATGGTGCCCGGGTCGCCGGCGTGGAAGCCGGTGGCGATATTGGCCGAGCTGATGTAGGCCATCAGTTCACTGTCGACGCCGTCGCCGATGGTCCAGGGGCCGAAGCCTTCGCCCATGTCTGAGTTGAAATCCACTGCCTGCATCGGGGTCGCTCCGTTGAAGTTCATGCCATGGAAATTAGGCTGCGGCTTGACCCCTTGGGAAGATCTATTATCAGATGGGTCATCTTCTGAAAATCAGATACCCGACATGTCCCTGACCCTGCGCCAAATCCGTTACTTCGTCGCCACCGCCGAAATCGGCCAGATCTCCCAGGCGGCGATTCACCTGAACATCTCCCAATCGGCGGTGACCACCGCGATCAAGGAGCTGGAAGCGATGCTCGGCGCGCAGTTGTTTGTGCGCTCGGCCCAAGGCATGAGCCTGACCGACGCCGGGCGACATTTTCTGAACCGCGCCTATGTGATTGTGCGCAGCGTCGACGATGCCCTGAACAGCCCGTTGCCCGACTACCGCGCCAGCGGCGTACTGCGGGTGGCGGCCAGCTACACCGTGCTCGGCTACTTCCTGCCGCACCACTTGCAGCGCATGGAACACTGGCACCCGGACGTGACCATCGAGGTCTTCGAACAGGAACGCCAGGCCATCGAACACGGCCTGCTCAACGGCCAGTTCGACATGGCCGTGGTGCTCACCGCCAACCTCACTCACCCGGATATCGTCTCGGAAATCCTCTTCAACTCCGAGCGCCGCCTGTGGCTGCCCAGCCATCACCCGTTGTGCGAACGCCCGGCCGTCAGCCTCGCGGACGTGGCCCGGGAGCCGTACATTTTCCTCACTGTCGATGAAGCCGAACAAAGCGCCATGCGCTATTGGGAACAGGCCGGGCAAACGCCCAGGGTGCGGCTGCGCACCAGTTCGGTGGAGGCGGTGCGCAGCATGGTCGCCAACGGCAGCGGCGTGGCGATTTTGTCGGACCTGGTGCATCGCCCCTGGTCACTGGAAGGCAAGCGCATCGAAACCGTGAGCGTGACGGACAAGGTCACGCCCATGAGCGTCGGCCTGGCCTGGCACCGCGAGCGTGACTTCACCCCGGCGATGCAGGCGTTTCGGGATTACTTCCACGATGCGTTCCTGGCGCCGCAGCAGTTGTCTGCCCGGCGTTAAGCGCGGCCTGCAAGGTGGCGGCCAGCCAGTCCATGAACACTCGCACCCGCAGCGGCAAATGCCGTTGGCCCGCGTACAGCAGGGACACGTCCAGTGCCGGCGCCGGATAGTCCGGCAGTACCGCCACCAACTCGCCGCTGGCCAGTTGATCGTGAATGCCCAGGGCCGGCACCTGGGTCAGGCCAAAGCCACCGATGCACGCCGCCCGGTAAGCGTCGGTGCTGTTGACCGTGACGCGCCCGGCCATGGGAAGCCGGTGCACCTTGTTGCCTTGCACGTATTCAAACCCTGGCGAACGTGAGCCCAGCGGCCGTACGTAATGCACCAGTTGATGGTGAGCCAAATCAGCGAGCGTCTTGGGTACCCCATGGCGCTTCAGGTACGCAGCACTGGCGCAGTTGATCATCGGCATGCTGCACAACAACCGGGCTACCACCGACTGGTCCGGCTGTGCACCCACGCGCAATACGCAGTCGAAGCCCTCCGCCAGCAGATCAACCTGGCGGTCGGTGCTGCTGATTTCCAGCTCGATCAGCGGGTGCAGGTCCATGAATTCCGGCAGGCGCGGCAGGATCAGTTCGCGGGCCATGACGTTGGGCATGTCCACCCGGATTCGCCCCGCCAACTGCGCCTCATCCTGGCGAAACAAGCCTTCCAGCTCTTCCATATGGGACAGCAAATCCTTGCTGCGCTCGTACAGCACGCGGCCATCCTGGGTCGCCTGGACCTTGCGCGTGGTGCGCTGCAACAGGCGCGCCCCCAGCAATTCTTCCAGCGCCTGTACATGCTCCGACACCGTCGAGCGCGGCAGGCCCAGGCTCTCGCCCGCCTGGGTGAAGCTCGACAGTTCGGTGACGCGCACGAAGGTGCGCAGCAGCTCAAGTTTGTTCATGGGATTGTTCGCCTTATCCGGCCAGTGATTCCGGTATAGCTCTGTTTATCACGTTATGGGCGGACAAATACACTCAGTCCCACGAACACTCACACGCTCCGAGGACTCAACCATGACCCGTAAAATCGCACTGATCACCGGCGCCAGCCGCGGCCTGGGCAAAAGCGCTGCGCTGCACCTGGCGGCACAAGGCGTCGACATCATCGGCACGTACCACAGCGCGGCGGACGAAGCCCAGGCGGTGGTCGCCCAAGTCGAGGCGCTGGGCGGCAAGGCCGCGATGCTGCAACTGGATGTCAGCCAGAGTTCGACCTTCGATGCCTTCATCACCCAGGTCGGTTCGGTATTGCAGGAAGTGTTCGCCCAGGCGCACTTCAACTTCCTGATCAACAACGCCGGGATCGGCGCCCACGCCAGCTTCGCCGAAACCACCGAAGCGCAGTTCGACCAACTGGTAGCGATCCACTTCAAGGGCCCGTTTTTCCTGACCCAGAAACTGCTGCCGCTGATCAGCGACGGTGGCCGCATCATCAACATCTCCAGCGGCCTGGCGCGCTTCAGCCTGCCGGGATACTCGGCCTACGCTTCGATGAAAGGCGCGGTGGAAGTGCTGACCCGCTACCAGGCCAAGGAATTGGGCGCCCGTGGCATCACCGTCAACACCCTGGCCCCCGGCGCCATTGCCACCGACTTCAGCGGCGGCGCGGTGCGCGACAACCCGGACGTGAACGCCATGGTTGCCAACAACACTGCCCTGGGTCGCGCGGGCTTGCCGGATGACATTGGCGGGGCGATCTCCACCCTGCTGGCCGATGGCAGCAACTGGATCACCGGGCAGCGAGTCGAAGCGTCGGGCGGGATGTTTCTGTAACGCGCTCGGATTCTCCGCTAGCATCAATGCTTTCGGATACCTGACAGGCAATCACCCATGAGTTTTGATCCAGGACTGGCCGGTGGCATGGGCGTACTGGCCGCCGTGGTCGACAGCGGCAGTTTTGCCCGCGCCGCCGACAGCCTGGAGATGACGCCTTCGGGGGTCAGCCGGGCCATTTCGCGCCTGGAAAAACGCCTGGGGATTCGCCTGTTTGACCGCACCACCCGCTCGGTGCAATTGACCGACGAGGGCCGGCGTTTCTACCAGCAAATCGCCCCGCTGCTGGCCGGCCTGGAAGAGGCCGCCAGCTCCGCGGCCGACAGCGCCCTGACCGTGCGCGGGCGGCTACGGGTCAATATCGACCCGTACTTTTCGCGGCTGGTGCTGGGGCCGGTGCTCGGCGAATTCATGAGCCAATACCCGCAGCTGCAACTGGACCTGCACACCCGGGATCAACTCGGGGACCTGGTGGCGGATGGCTTTGACCTGGCCATCCGTTTTGGCATTCCGCAATCCTCCTCATTGATCGCGCGCCAGCTGATGGAAGTGCGGGTGCTGACCCTGGCCTCGCCGGCCTATCTCGAGCGCCATGGCCGCCCTTCACACCCGCTGGACCTGGAAGACGGCCAGCACGTGTGCATCGATTTTCGCGACTCCCAGACCGGCCGACCGTTTGGCTGGGAATTCCACCGGCCCGGCGAACAGATCAACGTCGCCACCAGCGGGCGGCTGGTGGTCAACGATGCCGGGACCTTGTACAGCGTGTGCGAACACGGGCATGCAGTGGCGCAGATGCTCGACCTCGGGCTTATGCCTGCGCTCGAATCCGGCGCGTTGGTCGAGCTGTTTCCCGACTGGCCCGACGAGCGCTTCCCGTTGTATGCCTTCTACCCGTCGCGGCATTTGCCGGCGGCCAAGGTGCGGGCGTTCCTCGATTTTGTCAGCGCGTTAAAACTCACCTGACTTCCCCCCCCGTAGCAGCTGTCGAGCCCAGGCGAGGCTGCGTAGGCCGCGCCGCCGATCCCGATGGCTGGCTCGGAACCGAGTCGCTCCCGACGCAGCCTCGCCCAGGCTCGACAGCTGCTACGCAAGTTGTTTACCCGGGTTTGTTTACCCGGGTTTTTCTAGGCGAGTTGTTTCGTCTCGCGTTTCTGCATGATCCGCTCCCGCACCGCGTCATACGCCCAGTGATACACATAGGTGTACGGCAGGAAAAACAGCAGCACGCCAATGTCGAGGATAAACGCCTGCATCAGGCTGATATTCAGCCACCAGGCAATCAACGGTACGCAGATCGCCACCAGGCCGCCTTCAAACATCAACGCATGCAGCACGCGGGTCCATACCCCGCCGGACAGTTGCAGGCGCGCCTTGAGACGGTCGAACAGGCCGTTGAAAATCACGTTCCAGGCCAGCGCCATAAGGCTGATGGCCAGGGTCACCATGCCCATCTCCAGGGCCGGTTTATCCATAATCCACGCCAGCAGCGGCGTACAGATCAACAAGGCCAGGCCTTCAAAACCAATGGCCTGCCAAACGCGTTCAGTAATCGACTTGGTGGGTGTCATGCCCCGTTCTCCGTGAGTGACGATGGTTGCCATCATTACCCCTTGAGCCGATACTTCATAACCAATAACCATCGATCAAGGCGATAGTCATGGCCTCCCATGAAGTGCTTCAGGCGTTTGTCCAGGCGGCGACCCAGGGTTCGTTTTCAGCGGCGGCGCGCAAATTGGGCAAGAGCCAGTCCACCGTCAGCGCGGCGGTGGCCAGCCTGGAGATTGACCTGGACGTGGTGCTGTTTGATCGCAGCAGCCGCAAGCCGACACTGACCCCGGCCGGGCACGTGCTGCTGCAACGCGCCGAGCAGGTGCTGGAGGCCAGCAGCCGCCTGGAGTTGGCGGCCAGCCAGTTGTCCCAGGGGTTGGAGCCCAAGCTGAGTATCGCCATGTCCGATACCTATCAGTCGGACCGCTTCGAAACCGCCCTCAGCGCGTTCGAGCAGCGCTACCCGGACCTGGAACTGGAATGCCTGATCGCCGAATGCGAAGACTTGATCGCCCTGGTACAAAGCGGCCGGGCGCAGATTGCGTTTATCGAGATGCAGGAAGTCTACCCGCCGGACCTCACCAGCACCGCCGTGGAAGAGCGTACGGAAATTGCGCTGTTTGTCTCACCCAAACATCCACTGGCGAACCTTGCGGACATCGACCAGCAGACCCTGGAAAAACACCGCGAACTGCGCCTGGCGAGCATCATCAACCCGAATGAAACCCGTGGCCTTGGCCGTGTGTGGTCGGCGCCGAGTTACCTGATGCTGATGGAAATGGCGCAACTGGGCTTCGGCTGGGCACCGCTGCCACGCTGGTTGGTGGAGCGGTTTGGCGGCGGCCACCTGTGTGAAATCAAGGCCCGGGGCTGGCCAAGGTCGGTGGCGGTGGATGCGTTGTGGTCACGCCAGCACCCGCCGGGCCCGGCGGGCAGTTGGTTGCTGGGCAAAATGCTGGAATAACGCCGGACCACCCTATTCGGAACAATGAAGATCCAATGTGGGAGCTGGCTTGCCTGCGATAGCGGTGTGTCAGTCACCACCGCTATCGCAGGCAAGCCAGCTCCCACATTGAATTTGCGGCGGGCGGTTGTTCTGGAAATACTCATGCAGCGCCCGCAACGCCGGCAACTCCAGAGCCTGGGCGGCAAAGCACAACCCCACCCGGCGCGTCGGTGCCGGCAGGTGCCAGGGGCGAATCACTACCCCGGCCCGTTCCGCCGCCAGCGACTGCGGCAACATCGCCACGCCCACACCGGCCGCCACCATGTGCAACGCCTGGGTCAACGAACCCGCATGCCCGGCCACCGCCTGGGGCGAGCGACCATACAACGCCATCAAACGCTGGTGGGAATCATGCTGCGGGCAGGTGATCCAGTCTTCAATCGGCGCCCACGCCTGGTCTTTTCCACCCGCCGCCATCGGGTGCGCAACCGGCAGTGCCATGACGTAGGACTCTTCCCAAAGCGGCAGGAACAATTCGTCCTCGCAGCACATTTCCTCCACCGCCAGGCGCCCTTCGCCTTCGCAGCCTTCCTGCAAGGTCAGCAGCAAACCGGGTAGGCCCTGGTGCGCCATGCGCAGGAAGGTTTCGATCTGGCTGTCGGCAATGTCGCCTTCCACCCCCAATTCCAGGGCGATGCGATTTTCGCGCCCGCGAAACAGCCGGCTCAATGCATCGGCCTCGGCCACCATGCGCCGCGCCTGCGGGTATAGCACCCGCGCTTCATCACTCACCTCAACCCCGCGGGGCTGGCGCAGAAACAGCGCCACGCCCAACTCTTCTTCCAGTTGCTTGATGGTCACCGACAACGTCGGCTGGCTGATGAACAGGCGCTGGGCGGCGGCGGTGATATTGCGCTCTTCGAACACCGCGAGAAACGCCTTGAGATGACGCACATCCATAGTTAATACCGATGACAGACAGAGAAATAAGGCATTTTTCAGCCAACCAAGGGCTAAATATACTGCGGCCCACGTTCAGTTATTTGTTTTTCTTATTTCAGGAGTTCCACCATGAGCAAGCCATTGATCATCATCACCGGCGCCAGTTCGGGTATTGGCGAAGCCACCGCGCGCTTGCTGTCGGCCGCCGGCCACCCGCTGTTGCTGCTGGCCCGTCGCATCGACCGGCTGAATGCCCTGGAGCTGCCGAACACCTTGAGTCGTGGCGTCGACATCACCGACCGCGCCGCGCTGGTGGCGGCGGTGAAAGAAGCCGAAGCCCAATTCGGCCCGGCCGATGCGCTGATCAACAATGCCGGCGTGATGCTGCTGGGCGCCGTCAGCGAACAGGACCCGGCACAGTGGGACCAGATGCTCGACGTCAACGTGAAAGGCCTGCTGAACGGTATTCATGCGGTGGCCGCCAGCATGGTCGAGCGCAAGGGCGGCACCATCATCAACGTCAGCTCGGTGGCCGGGCGCAAGACCTTCCCCAACCACGTTGCGTATGTGGGCACCAAGTTTGCGGTGCATGGGATTTCGGAAAACCTGCGGGAAGAATTGTCGCCGCACAATGTGCGCGTTATCACCATTGCCCCGGGCGCGGTGGAAACCGAACTGCTGAGCCACACCACTGATGAAGCGATCAAGACCGGCTACCAGGCTTGGAAACAGGACATGGGCGGCACCGTGCTGAGCGCGGATGATGTGGCCTCGGCGATTGCCTATGCCTACCAGCAACCGCAGCATGTGTGCATTCGCGAGATCGTGTTGGCGGCGACGCGTCAGCAGCCGTAAGAAGCCAAGCCAGACGACACAAATCCACTGTAGGAGCTGGCTTGCCTGCGATAGCGATGTATCAGCAACAGATGTATGGCTGACCCACCGCTATCGCTGGCAAGCCAGCTCCTACAGGCTATTTGAGTTCGGCCAGGCGCCGCTCGATGAAGCGCTGTTCGGGCGCTTGCCGGGTCAATGCCAGCGCCCGCTCAAAGGCCAGTCGCGCCTCGTCCACCCGCCCCAACCGCCGACAGAGTTCACCCCGCGCCGAGTACGCCAGGTGATAGTCCACCAACTCCCCCCGCGCCAGAATCCCGTCCACCAACTGCAATCCCGCCTGCGCCCCATCGCGCATCGCAACCGCCACCGCGCGATTCAGCTCGATCACCGGCGACGGCACCGCCCCTAACAACACGTCGTAAAGCCCGACAATCTGCGGCCAGTCGGTCTCATCAGCGCTCACGGCTTCAGCATGCACCGCCGCAATCGCCGCCTGCAGGCTGTAGGGCCCGAAGCGTCGCGAGGTCAGGGATTTCTCCACCAGGGAACATCCTTCAGCGATCAACGAAGCGTCCCACAGCGAACGGTCCTGCTCATCCAGCAGCACCAACTCACCGCCGGCCGAGGTGCGCGCCGGGCGCCGGGATTCGTGGAGCAGCATCAACGCCAGCAAGCCCATCACTTCCGGCTCCGGCAATAACTCCATCAGCAAGCGGCCCAGGCGAATCGCTTCGCGGGTCAGGTCTTCACGGGTCAAATCAGCGCCCATGGACGCCGAATACCCTTCGTTGAATACCAGGTAAATCACCCGCAGCACGCTGTCCAGGCGCTCGGGCAACTCCGCCAGGGCGGGCACTTGATAGGGGATTTTCGCTTCACGGATCTTGCCCTTGGCCCGCACGATGCGCTGGGCGATGGTGGCCGGCGTGGCGAGAAACGCCCGGGCGATTTCTTCGGTGGTGAGGTCACAGATCTCACGCAGGGTCAGCGCCGCCTGGGCGTCCGCCGCCAGTGCCGGGTGGCAACAGGTGAAAATCAGGCGCAGGCGGTCGTCTTCCACGTCTTCAACGCTCCAGTCGGCGGCTTCCAGCGCATCGGCCTGCGCCTGCAACAACGGGGTAAAACGCGCCTGGCGACGTAAACGGTCAATCGCCTTGAAGCGCCCGGTGGAGACCAGCCAGGCCCGGGGATTGTCGGGCACGCCGTCCTGCTCCCAGCGTTCGACCGCGACGAAGAACGCCTCGTGCAAGGCTTCTTCGGCGAGGTCGAAATCGCCAAGCAGGCGAATCAGGGTCGCCAGGATGCGCCGCGATTCGCTGCGATAAACCGCTTCTACCCGGGCTTGAACCGTCAATCGCGCAGGCCTTCGGTCACCAGCGTCACCAGGCGGTCCAGGCTCTGGCCCCAGCCTTCGTGAAAGCCCATGGCTTCGTGGGCCTGCTTGGTTTCGGCGCTCCAGTGCATGGCGCGGGCGGTGTAGAGGGTCTTGCCGTCGACGTCTTCAAAGGTCACTTCGGCGGTCATGAACGGCTGGCCCGAAGGGATCCAGCCAGGCGTGAAGGCGTCGGTAAACACCAGCCGACTGGGTGCGGTAATTTCGAGAAACACACCTTGCGTCGGGTACTCGCTGCCGTCGGGTGCACGCATCAGCGTGCGAAACTGCCCACCCACCCACAGGTCCATTTCGCACTCGGGCGTGGTCATGCCGTGTGGGCCCCACCACTGCTGCAACAACGCTGGCTCGGTCCAGGCGCGGAACACACGGCTGCGAGGGGCATCGATCAAGCGGCTGATAGACAGTTCAAATTCGGCGGGTCTGGGTTGATTGCTCATGGGAAACCTCCTGAGTTTTATTGTTGTGATCAGAGATTCAATTCGCGCACGGGGCGTACTTCCACACTGCCGACCCGGGCAGCCGGTATGCCGCCGGCCACCTGGATCGCTTCATTCAGGTCACGGGCTTCGATCAGATAAAACCCGGCGAGCTGCTCCTTGGTTTCGGCAAACGGCCCGTCGGTGATCGACAGCTTGCCGTTGCGCATGCGCACGGTGGTGGCGGTCGTCACCGACTCCAGCGGCTCGGCGGCGAGCATGCGCCCGCTGGCCATCACGGACTCGGCATAGGCAAAACATTCCGGGTCCTTGGGGCTGTCTGGCGAGTCGTGCAGCACCTGTTCGTTGCTATAGATCAGGCAGAGGTATTTCATGGGATTCTCCGTTTTCGGACACTCAACTATAGTCCCCGGCGATCAGGGTTCCAGCTCGAACAAGGTGGTGCCGGTGAGCATGTCGAACGGCGCCGACCAGTGTTCATGCACCACCTGCCATTGGCCGTTGATGCGCTGGTAGCCGGCGGTCACCCGCATCCAGCACGCTTTCACCACCCCGTCCGGCCCGGCGCCGCCGCAACGGGCCAGCCAGAAGGCAAACGCACTCTCGGCGGCCGGCACGATATGCAGTTCATGAAACTCGAAAATACCGGGGCCGGGGCACACCTTCATGCACGCCTCCCAATGGGCGCGGTAGGCGGCCTTGCCTTTGAATTGCAGGGCGCCAACGGCGTCGAATGAGACGATATCATCGGCGTAGAAGCTGACAATACGCTCGATATCCTTGGCCATCACGGCTTGCTGCCATTGTTCGATCAAACGGCTGATATCAGTTTTAACCTGGGCATTCATGGCGATACTCCTTGCGGGAAAAATCACTGAAGACACCCTTAGTCGAGTGGGATATCGGCTGATCGACAGCCCCGCGAAAAATAATTGCGATTACCGCAAACCCGCTAGAATCCGCGCTTCTTTGTAGGATTTCGGATGCCACGCCGATGGAAACCCGCCTCGTTCCCTATGAGACGTTGACTGCCCTGCAACAACAGCAACTCAACGCCCTGGAAGTGCATCCCGAACAACTGGCGTTTTCCGGCGATATCTACTGTGCGCTGAACACCCTGCTGGTCAATCCGAGCCCCGGTGTGGCGGGCTTTGCGCTCCTCGCCGACGAGACTCCCGTGGCCTTCCTGCTGCTCAAACGCCCGCCGTGCCTGCCCCACTGGGCCGATGAACACAGCGCCACCCTTCACGCCCTGCAAGTCGACCGCCATCAACAAGGCCTGGGATTCGGCAAAGCCTGCCTGCAAGCCCTGCCCGCCGCCGCGCGCCTGGTCTGGCCGCAGATCAAGGCGCTGGAGCTGTCGGTGGATACGGACAATGTGGCGGCGATGGGGTTGTATCTGCAGCAGGGCTGGGTGGACAGCGGGGAGGCGTATAAGGGGCGGATTGGGTATGAGCGCCGATTGGCGTGGGTGTTTGGACTCAAGAATCTTGACAACGTCAAAATGTAACGTATACATAACTTATTAATGCATATGTAATGGTTACGAGACATGGACCCTTCTGTCATCATCAAAAGAATCGGCAGCCAATTGCGCACGATGCGGCTCAATCGAGGCTATAAACAAGCGGAATTGGCCCGTTTAGCGGGCGTCACTCGGCAAAAACTGATTGAAATCGAGCAGGGCAGCCCGACGGTCTCCATGCACGCCTACGCTCGAGTGATTGCCGCCTTGGGCAGTGAAGTAAAGCTGCTACCTGCCACCATGCCGACACTGGAAGAAGTGGAGGACTTGTTTAATGAATAGCCCGAAGCTTCAAGTTCATACCCCTCAGGGTGCCAGCGGCAGCGTATTCACCAGTGCTGGCGACTATCTTTTCCGCTACGGCGATAACGCGCCGCCTCATAGCGCACTCAGCCTGGTAATGCCCGTTCGCGCGGATGAATACCGCCGACGAGAGTTGCACCCGATCTTCCAGATGAACCTGCCAGAAGGCTTCGTGCTGGAACAGCTTCGCAATCGCCTCGCCAAGACAGTCAGGGTAGACCCTATGCTACTGCTGGCATTGTCCGGTAGCAGTGCGCCTATCGGCCGGGTCTTCGTTTCCTCGGACCAAGTCAATGAGTTGATTCAGCGCAACGGCGCTCCGTCGACGGGAGAAAACCTCGACGAAATTCTCGCCTGGGACGGGGCGGAAGATCTTTTTGCCGACTTGGTGGACCGATACATCCTGCGAGCAGGGATTTCTGGCGTGCAGCCCAAGGTACTGGTGCCCGAAAAGCCACAAACATCGGAGCAGAAATTCACCTCGAAAACTCATGATCTGATTATCAAAAGCGGACGCGACGAGTTTCCGGGATTGGCCATTAACGAATACTTGTGCATGTCCATTGCCAGAGACGCAGGCATACCCGTGCCGCCGTTCTACCTGTCTCAGAATCATAAGCTCTTCATCATGCGGCGCTTTGATCGGGATGAGCACCTCAACCCTCTGGGCTTTGAAGACATGACCACCCTGATGGGCCTGTCTGCCGAGCAGAAATACAGCAAGAGCTACAACATGATTGCCAAGGCCGTGCGTCTTTACTGTGCGATCGAGCATGAACGCAGCTCTCTCGACCAGTTGTTCGACAGCGTGGCCTTGAGCTGCATCGTGGGCAACGGCGACGCCCACCTGAAGAATTTCGGCCTGCTGTATAGCAACCCAATCAACAGCGATGCCAGGCTTGCACCGGCTTACGACATCGCAAATACCACCGCCTACATCCCCGAGGATGCGCTCGCCTTGGACCTTGCCGGCAACAAGTCATTTTTTGCCTCACGCCTGGGCATCCTTGAGTTCGCCAGAACCTGTGAGGTGGAAAAACCCGAGGAGCGAATTCGGGCACTGCTCCAAACTCTTGAAGTTGTTCTCAAGCGCGAAGACGATTATTGCCGCCAGGCCCCTAACGTTGTGCAGGCCATACGACAATCAGCGCAAGGCTATCACCGCAGCTTCGGTGGCTGAACACATCCCCTGACCGATCGATAAGGAGTCCCAATGCTGACCACGCTGGAACAACTCGAATCCCTCTACGGCCTCCCCCACGAGCGGGCCGTGCGCAAGGAAATCCCGTTTCTCAACGAGGATTACCAGGCCATGGTCCGCGCCTCTCCCCTGGTGGTGGTCAGTTCGTCCGGCCCGGACGGCATTGATGGCTCGCCCCGTGGCGATGTGCCTGGGTTTGTACGAATCATCGATGAGCGCACGTTGGCCATTCCGGATCGGCCGGGGAATAACCGCCTCGACACCTTGCGTAACCTGGTGGTGGACCCGCGTATTGCGTTGCTGTTCATCATCCCGGGAATTGGCGAGACCTTGCGGGTCAACGGTCGCGCGCAGATTTCCATCGAGCCCGAGTTACTGGAGAGCTTTGCGGTGAATGGCAAAGCGGCCCGCTCGGTGATTCTGGTGCAGGTGGAGGCGGCGTATTTCCATTGCTCCAAAGCGTTTGTGCGCTCCGATTGCTGGAACCCGGAAAAGCATCTGGATCGCTCGGCACTGCCCAGCGCCGGGGCGTTTCACAAGCGCTTGAATGACGGGGCATTTGACGCCGAAGCCTATGACCGGGAAATGCCGGAGCGGGTCAAGGCCACACTGTATTGAGAGGAGGCTGCGAACGCCTCGCCGGCCCCTTGTGTGCGCCCTACCTGTTATTTCTAACAGCTATCCGCCCTGCGGTTTGTGGTGTGTACTGCTGCTCCGACGTTGTCGCTTCGTGATGTTGAAGGAGCAGGTGTGGATAACTTGCCACTCACAAGGAGCTCCATCATGACCAACGCCCTAAACATTGCCGGCAGTTTGGATACCAGCTTTGGCACAGACCACAACGGTATCGTTCGCTTGGAACCACTCGCCGGATTCACCCGTCTGCTCGACGACCAAACCCTGATCACGGCAGGAATCAAGCACAGCACACAAACCGAATACGCTTTCGAAGCGGTAAAACACGACGTCGACGGGTATTTCGAGAAAGAACTCGCGACCACTTCTCTTCGGGGAAACGGCCTGTTCGCTGCAATGACTGTGCAAGCCGATGGCAAATACCTGGTGCTATGGGGACTACACAGCGCCTCTCATTATGATGCTTACGTCACCCGGTTCACTCGAGAAGGCATGCCGGACCTGGACTTCGCCCCATCCCTTAACGGCACGGTTCCACTTTTCCAGACCATCGTAGACGACCTGATACAAAAATGGGGTCTGAAGGTTCGTGAAAGTGACGGGGAAGTCTTTGTGGCATTCAGGACCTCCCAATACGACAGTCATATTTTCAAAATCGCCGGCGATGCATCAAAGCGCTCATTACCAAATAGAGAATGGCGTGTTTATGTTCCCGGCACAGCATTGCATGACCTGGCATTTCGCAAGGACGGCCGCCTTCTGGTGGTCGGTACCCATAAGGACAAAGCCATTATCAGTTGCTACGACGATACTGGGAAACTCGACCCCCTGTTTGGCACCGCCGGCCATGTTGAGCTGAACTCTGCAGATGCCGACAACCCGTTATGTATCTTCAGTATCGTGGTCGACGATCAGGATCGAATCACCGTCGCCGGGTCAAACGCCAAACTGCGGCAAACCCAAAATTTCGTGGCCGGTTTCACCGCCAATGGACAACCGGACCATACGTTCAATCAAGGCGCAGTGCTGCATAGCGACGTGGAAGACGGCTCCTATGTCTGCCACGTGGTCCAGAGCGACGGAAAAGTCGTGGTATTGGCTCGGGAACAAGCAACGGGGTTCACCACCAAACTGGTGAGGTACACCCGCGATGCACGCAAGGATCAAAGCTTTGGGAATGCAGGTGTGGCGCTGGCCTACACAAGGAGCAGCGGCCCGGGGAGGGCTTTTGTAGACACCGTAGAGTTGCAGCACCCTGGCGAAAAATTCCTGGTGTCCGGCCCCAACGAGAACTACTACACCTATATCACGCGTCTGCTCAACGACACCTGAGTCACGGCCACCGGGTGGGAGGCGCTCCCACCCGGTGTTTCAAGCCATCAGGACTCAGCTTCGATCGGAATCCAAATTTCTACTGAGCCCGTGCCCTTATCCACATCGAAGTCGGCGCTGTAGCGCTCAAAATCAGCCCCGACCACCTTGTACCCTGAACCCGGCAGCCACTCGAACATGATACGTTCATAGGTCTGCGCCAGCGCCTGCACCGGGCCGTAGTGCGGGAACACGGCATAACGATGGGCGGGTATTTCAATCGACTGGAAGTTGCTCGGCACATCGCCCTTGGTCGGGACTTCAACACCGGCCAGGTAGTCGAATTCATCGTGCCTGGCGTTGTAGCACACGCCGTAAGTCACGCCGCCCACGCGCTTCTTGATCTCTCTGAAGCAGCTGTCAAACAACTCCCATAACTTGGGAATATCGCCAATCGTGGCTTTCGAGTAACGCCCTTGCACACCCGCGATCACCAGGGCCTTGCCCTCTTCCATGCGCGGCTGTAACGGCAGTTTTGTCTGTTGATCCATCTGAACAGTCTCCTTCTTATGAGGGAACAAACCCGCGTAGAGTATAGGGGCATATCCCGGCCGTACTCCAAGCAGAAATTTTTACAGCCGCATCTGGACAATTGGCCATCATCGACCGTATTGTCTGCCCCGCAGGCCACCGCAGTGGCCGACGTCGCTCGGACGGTTCCGGGCGCTTACGTATTTCGAGGCAACAATGGCCGAACCAAGTTCGCCGCGCCGCTTTGCGCGCATAGATCGACTCCCCCCTTACGTTTTCAATATCACTGCCGAGCTGAAGATGGCTGCGCGTCGGCGCGGCGAAGACATCATCGACTTGAGCATGGGTAACCCCGACGGCGCCACTCCACCGCACATCGTGGAAAAAATGGTCACCGTCGCCCAGCGTGAAGACACCCACGGTTACTCCACCTCCAAAGGCATTCCGCGGCTGCGCCGGGCGATTTCCCGCTGGTACAAAGACCGCTACGAAGTGGACATCGACCCGGAAACCGAAGCCATCGTGACCATCGGTTCCAAGGAAGGCCTGGCGCACTTGATGCTGGCCACCCTGGACCAGGGCGACACGGTGCTGGTGCCCAACCCCAGCTACCCGATTCACATCTACGGTGCCGTGATTGCCGGTGCCCAGGTGCGTTCGGTGCCGCTGATTCCCGGCGTGGATTTCTTCGCTGAACTGGAACGCGCTATCCGTGGCTCGATTCCCAAGCCGAAGATGATGATCCTCGGTTTCCCGTCCAACCCCACCGCGCAGTGCGTGGAGCTGGACTTCTTCGAACGAGTGATCGCCCTGGCCAAGCAGTACGACGTGCTGGTGGTGCATGACCTGGCCTACGCCGACATCGTCTACGACGGCTGGAAAGCCCCTTCGATCATGCAAGTGCCGGGCGCCAAGGACATTGCGGTGGAGTTTTTCACCCTGTCCAAGAGCTACAACATGGCCGGCTGGCGCATTGGTTTCATGGTGGGCAACCCGGAACTGGTCAACGCCCTGGCGCGGATCAAGAGTTACCACGACTACGGCACCTTCACCCCGCTGCAAGTGGCGGCGATTGCCGCGCTGGAAGGCGATCAGCAGTGCGTGAAAGACATTGCCGAGCAGTACCGCCAGCGGCGTAACGTACTGGTCAAAGGCCTGCATGAGTTGGGCTGGATGGTCGAGAACCCGAAGGCATCGATGTACGTCTGGGCGAAGATCCCCGAGGCGTATGCCGCGATGGGGTCGCTGGAGTTTGCCAAGAAGTTGCTGCTTGAGGCGAAGGTGTGTGTGTCGCCGGGGATTGGCTTTGGTGAATATGGCGACGACCATGTGCGATTTGCGCTGATCGAAAACCAGGACCGGATTCGCCAGGCAGTGCGGGGCATCCGGGCGATGTTCCGGGCGGATGGGCTGGTTAAAAAGCTGACGCCTGACCCAATCTAACGGTAGAAACCCAATCTATGTAGGAGCTGGCTTGCCTGCGATGCAGGCACCTCGGTATATCAGCCATACCGAGGTGATGCTATCGCAGGCAAGCCAGCTCCCACATTTGTTTTGCGGTGTGCCTGTTAGACCACCAACGACAGCAACATGATAAAGCCCAACGCCACCACCGACAGGATGGTCTCCATCGCCGTCCAGGTCTTGAACGTCTCGGCCACGGTCATGTTGAAGTACTGCTTCACCAGCCAGAACCCCGCATCGTTGACGTGAGACAGCACCAACGAGCCCGCCCCCGTCGCCAATACGAGCAACTCGCGGTTCACGCCAGGAATCATCCCCACCACCGGCACCACAATGCCGGCGCCGGTAATGGTCGCCACGGTCGCGGAGCCAGTGGCCACACGAATCACCGCCGCTACCAGCCAGGCCAGCAGGATCGGGTTGATCTGCGCGGTCACCGCCATATGGCCGATCACATCACCCACGCCGCTGGTCACCAGCATCTGCTTGAAACCACCACCGGCACCGATGATCAGGATGATCGCCGCAGTCGGCGCCAGGCTGGCGTCGAGCAGCTTGAGGATTTGCTTGGAACCGATGCCCTGGCGATGGCCAAAGGTGTACAGCGACAGCAGCAAGGCCAGCAGCAAGGCGGTGATCGGGTGACCGATCATGTCCATCCAGTTGCGGATCACGTGGCCGTCCGGCAGGGCGACGTCGGCAAAGGTTTTCAGCAGCATCAGGAACACCGGCAGCAGCACGGTGATCAGGGTGATGCTGAAGCTCGGCAGGGTCTTGGACTCCGGCTGCTCACTGGCCAGTTGGTCCACCAGCTCCTGGGACGGGTTGCCCGGGATGTACTTGGCGATAAACGAACCGTAGAGCGGGCCGGCGATGATGGCTGTAGGCAGCGCGACAATCAGGCCGTAGAGAATGGTCTTGCCGATGTCGGCACCGAACACGCCGATCGCCAGCAACGGGCCCGGGTGCGGTGGCACCAGGCCGTGCACCGCCGACAGGCCGGCCAGCAGCGGGATGCCGATCTTGATCAGCGACACGCCGGTGCGGCGCGCCACGATAAACACCAGCGGGATCAGCAGTACAAAACCGATCTCGAAGAACAGCGGAATGCCCACCAGGAACGCGGCGAACATCATGGCCCACTGCACCTTCTCCTTGCCGAAGGCCCGCACCAGGGTTTGGGCGATCTGATCGGCACCGCCGGAATCGGCCATCATCTTGCCAAGCATCGTACCCAGCGCGAGGATAATCCCGACAAAGCCGAGCACCCCGCCAAAGCCGTCCTGGAAGGCCTTGATGATCTTGTCCACGGGCATGCCCGAGGTCAGGCCGAGGAAGCCTGCGGCGATGATCAGCGCCAGGAACGGGTGGACTTTGAACCGGGTGATCAACACGATCAGGCCGATAATGGTGACCACTGCATCGAGTAGCAGGTAGGTATCGTGGGACAAGCCAAACATGGGGGTCTCTCCTGTTTGTTGTTGTTATTAAAGCGGGTAAACAATTCAGTGCAGGCGGACAGCGCTATCTTGTCCGGCAAAAAATTATTGGGTTGGTTCAAAGCCGTGTTCGAGCCACCAGGCATTGGTTTGCTCGGCCAGCTCTTCGACGCTGTCTACGCTGGCGTTGAGGGCCAGAGTCAATGGCTCGCCCACCGGCGATTCAAGGGTGGCGAACTGGCTGTCTATGAGGCTTGCCGGCATGAAATGGCCGGGGCGATGGGACACACGGTCGGCGGCGACTTCGCGGGTCAGCTCCAGAAACACAAACCCCAGGCCCGGCGCGGCTTCGCGCAGGTGGTCGCGGTATTTCTTCTTCAGGGCCGAACAGGTGAGCACCGGATGCTCGCCGGCTTTGAGCGAGCGGCGCAGTTCATCGCACAGGATGTCGAGCCAGCCGGCGCGGTCGTCGTCGTTAAGGGGATGGCCGGCACTCATCTTCTCGATGTTCGCGGCGGGGTGAAAGCTGTCGCCTTCGATGGCAGTGGCGCCGTTCAGCAGGCACAAGGCCTCGCTAACGCTGGACTTGCCACAGCCGGAAACACCCATGATCACGAGGGCAGTAACAGGTTGACTCATGAAACACCTCAAGACGCAGATAGCGCTACCTTTGCACGCTGTAAGGCTAGTGCAAAAACAGGCTTTTCCCGCGCCGTCTTGTCATTTTTATGGAGTGACGCGTGCATCTGCTCCAAAGGTTTGAACGGGAACAGGCATCCCGACGTTCAAGAATTTGCAGGGTCTTGGAGACAGCGCTACCTTAGTGCCTCGATTTTTGTTTGGCAAGCCGCCTGATGACTCCCAAGAACGATAAAAATACCCGCACCACGGGCCGCCCTACCCTCAATGAAGTCGCGCGCCTGGCCGGCGTAAGCCCGATTACCGCCTCCCGGGCCTTGCGCGGCATCAGCACCGTGGCCACCGAACTGGTGGAAAAAGTGCAAAAAGCTGCCGCCGAACTGAGCTACGTGGTCAACCCGGCCGCCCGTGCCCTGGCGTCGGCCCAGAGCCAGTCGGTGGTGGTGCTGGTGCCGTCGCTGTCCAACCTTTTGTTTATCGAAACCCTGGAAGCCATCCACCAGGTGCTGCGGCCCAAGGGCTTCGAAGTGCTGATCGGCAACACCCATTATTCCCGCGATGAAGAAGAAGACCTGCTGCGCAACTACATGGCCTATCAGCCACGGGGTTTGCTGCTGACCGGGTTTGACCGTACGGAAAGTGCCCGGCGCATGGTGGAATCGAGCAATGTGCCGTGTGTGTACATGATGGATCTGGACCCGAATGCCGGCCTGAACTGCGTAGGCTTTTCGCAGTTGAACGCGGGGGAAACGGCGGCGGCGCATCTTATCTCACGGGGTCGCAAGCGCCTGGCCTACATCGGTGCGCAACTGGACCAGCGCACGTTATTGCGCGGTGAAGGCTTTCGTCGGGCGTTGCAACAGGCGGGGTTGTACGACCCGGCACTGGAAGTACTGACGCCACGGCCGTCGTCGCTGGGCCTGGGCGGCGAGTTGTTCCTGCAACTGCTGGCCAGCCATCCGGACGTGGACGCGATCTTCTTTGGTAACGACGACCTGGCTCAGGGCGCGTTACTGGAAGCGCTGCGTCATGGCATCAAGATACCGGAGCAGATCTCGGTGTTGGGCTTCAACGACCTGCCGTCGTCCTCGTTCATGGTGCCGCGTTTAAGCAGCATCAGTACGCCCCGCGAAGCCATTGGCCGGCGTGCGGCGGAGCATTTGTTGACGGTGATGGCGGGCAACAAGATCGCCCGGCCGGTGGTGGACATGGGGTTTGAGCTGAAGGTGCGCGAGAGCACCTAGGCGGTAGCTGTAGGAAGTGACTGATGTTGATGGCAGCGCCTTGTCCCATTGCCTACAGGTACGTCAGAATCCGCCGGCTTGTGCGCCTGGGTAGGGCTCTCTAAGGTTGCCCGGTCGCTGAATTTCTCAGTGATCGGGTTTAGTAGCCTGAGCAGCCCCATACAAATGTGCATGAGCGTCATCTGTCGGACTTACCTGTCTGTGCTTGATGGTGGCTGTGCGCAGGGCGCCCTCGTGGCGCGCCGGGTTTTGTGTGGGGTTACCGGTCTACTAACTTGCGTGCAGCCGCCACCCTTTCGTTTAGTAGCGATCAGGTGGTGGCCCAGTTAGAGATCCCGCATATGTTCAAAGCAACTCCGAATCCTCCTTCCTTATTCACCGTCAGCACCGACGTCAGCAGCGAAAGCCTGATCGTCAACAGCTATGAGACGTTTTCCTCGGTCAGCACGTTATTGCTCGACCTGTCTGATGAACTCACCGGCAAAGACCGCGACACGGCATTGGCCATTCACCAGTTGAGTGAATTGGGTGTATTGCTGATGGGCAAGCTGATGGACCAGGAATCACCGCGCTGCTAAGGGCCCGGACGCGGTCAATGTGGGAGCTGGCTTGCCTGCGATGCAGGCACCTCGGTGTATCAGCCATACCGAGGTGATGCTATCGCAGGCAAGCCAGCTCCCACATTTTTAATCGTCGTCGCTCCATACCCCTGCTAAATTGCCCCCTGCCTTCTCACCCTCGTCAGGAAAGCACCATGGGCCATTCGCTGAAAATCCTGGGTCGCACTTCTTCCATCAACGTGCGAAAAGTCCTGTGGACCTGCCAGGAACTGGATATCCCCTACGACCGCGAAGACTGGGGCATCGGCTTCACCCCCACCCAATCCCCCGAATTCCTGGCCCTGAACCCCAACGCCCAAGTCCCGGTACTGATCGATGCCAACGGCGTACTGTGGGAATCCAACACCATCTGCCGCTACCTCGCAGGCCTGCACCAACGCCACGACCTGCTGCCCGCCGAACCCGCCGCCCGGGCCAGGGTCGAGCAGTGGATGGACTGGCAAGCCACCGAACTCAACCCGTCCTGGGGCTACGCCTTCCACGCCCTGGTACGCAAAAACCCGGACTACCAGGACCCGCAGCGCATCAAAGCCGGCGTAAAAGGCTGGAACGACAAGATGGGCCTGCTGGAACAGCAACTCATCAAGACCGGCGCCTACGTGGCCGGTAAAGATTTCACCCTGGCCGATATCCTGATCGGCCTGTCGGTACACCGCTGGCGGATGACACCCATGGAGCATTCGTCCTACCCTGCTGTCAGCACTTACTACGAACGCCTCAGCCAACGCCCCGGCTTCCAGACCTTCGCCCTTGATGGTCACAACTAAGGATAAAAAATGAAAGGACTCAACGTACTGCTCACCGGCGCCTGCGGTCGCATCGGCAAGACATTTTTCGAAGCCTCGAAAGACCGCTACCGCTTCACCCTCACCGACCGCATCGAACCAGACTTTGCCCTGGGCGAACACCGCTTCGTACACGCCGACCTGAGCGACAAAACCACCCTCGCCGCCCTGCTCGACGGCATTGACGTGATCGTGCACCTGTCCGGCATCCCCCACGCCAGCGCCACCTTCGACGAGTTGCTGCCCAACAACATCCTGGCCACCACCTACCTGTTCGAAGCCGCCGTGGCCGCCGGGGTAAAACGCCTGGTGTTCGCCAGCAGCGCGCAAACCATCGAAGGCTACCCGGTAGACCGGCAAATCACCCCCGGCATGCCCGTACTGCCCGCCAACCTGTACGGCGTGAGCAAATGCTACGGCGAAGCCCTGTGCGGTTATTACGCCGCCAAGACCCCGCTCTCCACCATCGCCCTGCGCATTGGCGCATTTGAATTCCCCGAAACCCACGACCTTAACAACGCCCGCGACCTCAGCGCCTGGCTCAGCCCGCGGGACGCCGTGCAGTTGCTGCAACGCTCGGTGGAAACCGTCGGGGTGAAACACCTGATCGCCCACGGCATTTCCAATAACCGCTTCAAACGCCTGGACCTCAGCGAAACCACCCGTGTGCTGGGTTACCAACCGGTGGATGATGCGTTCCAGGAATTCGAGATCCCGATCACTTACTGAGTTTTCTGCCCATGTCTTCCCCTTCTACCGCAGACGGCATCGACCCGATCCGCGCCGCCCACATCAGCGCGCGCATCGACCGGCTGCCCGCCGTCGCCACTGTGTGGCGCCTGGTGGCGCTGCTGTCGATTGGCGGTTTTTTCGAGCTGTACGACCTGTTCCAGACCGCCTACATCAGCCCCGGTTTGATCAGCGACGGGATTTTCCACACCGGCAGCCAAGGCGTATTCGGCTTCTCCGACCAGGCGGCCTTTGCCTCGGCGACCTTCCTCGGCCTGTTCCTCGGCGCCAGCCTGCTCAGCCCGATTGCCGACCGCTACGGGCGCCGGGCGATCTTCACCTTTGCGTTGATCTGGTACACCGTCGCCACCGTGTTGATGGGCATCCAGACCTCCGCCTTGGGGATTATCTGCATGCGCTTCCTGGTGGGCATCGGCCTGGGCATCGAGCTGGTGACCATCGACGCCTATCTTTCGGAACTGGTGCCCAAGCGCATGCGCAGTTCGGCGTTTGCCTTTGCGTTTTTCATCCAGTTCCTGTCGGTGCCGGCGGTGGCGCTGATGTCGTGGTGGCTGGTGCCCCAGGCGCCGTTCGGGGTTTCCGGCTGGCGCTGGGTAGTGCTGAGCAGTGCGGTGTTTGCGCTGTTTATCTGGCAACTGCGCAAGCGCCTGCCGGAATCACCGCGCTGGCTCGCGCAAAAAGGTCGTTTCGACGAAGCCGGGCAGATCATGGACAACCTGGAGGCACGCTGCCAGAAGGACCACGGCAAGCCACTGGATGAACCGGAACCGCAAGCCGTCAGCGTGCAGGGCCAAGGGCGCTTCGCCGATATCTGGCAACCGCCGTACCGGCGCCGGGCGTTGATGCTGATTGTGTTCCATGTGTTCCAGGCCATCGGCTTTTTCGGCTTCGGCAATTGGTTGCCGGCGCTGCTGTCGGGCCAGGGTGTGAGCGTGACTCACAGTCTGGGCTACGCCTTCATCATCACCCTCGCCTACCCGCTGGGGCCGCTGCTGTTTGTGAAGGTGGCCAACCGGTTTGAAAACAAATGGCAGATCGTCGGCTCGGCGCTTGGCGCGGTGATCTTCGGCAGTTTGTTCGCGCTGCAAACCACCGCCGTGGGGCTGGTGTTCTGCGGGGTGATGATCACCTTCTGCAACGCCTGGCTGAGCTTCAGTTATCACTCCTACCAGAGCGAACTGTTCCCCACCAACATCCGCGCCCGAGCCGTGGGGTTCTGCTATTCCTTCAGCCGGTTGTCGACGGTGTTCAGCAGCCTGTTGATCGGGGTGATCCTCGAGCACCTCGGCACGCCGGGCGTATTGGCATTTATCGCCAGCAGCATGTTGATCGTGATGATCACCATCAGTTGGTTCGGCCCGCGCACCCGCAACCTGGCGCTGGAGAACATTGCCCACTAGCGGCAAACAATGGCCGTCGGCACGCCAAGCCTTGCCGACGGTAGCGGCCAAAAGCCCCGTAAACACGGGGCCATATCATTGGGCACGCTAATTGCTCCACCTGTGGCACCGCTCACATCCACAGGTGTCCTGATCATGCTGATCAACAACAATCCCCAGGCTCAGTCGACGATCCAACGCATCAAACGCGCCGACATGGACCCGGCCAACGCCGCGGCCAGCGCGCTGTACAGCGGCGCCGCGCAAAACGTCCAGGGTGCCACCGGCGTGTCCACCACCCAGGCCGCCGCCGACGCCACTGCAGACAACATCAATGCGGCCTTCGCCAAGACCCGCGTGCAGTTGCAGGCCACCACTGCCACCACGTCGACCACCGATGTGCCCAAGACCGACTCCACCTCGTCGGCCCGCAGTGACTTCACCGACTACATGAAGAAAAGCCCGGCCGAGCGCATCCGCGAGCAACTGCTCAAGGAACAGGGTTTGACCGAAGATGATGTTAAGAACATGCCGCAGGACAAGCAGGACGCGATTTCCAAGGAAGTGGCAGAGCGCGTGAAAGAGCAGCAGGCGCAGCAGGTAGCGGCGAAGACGGCTGACCCGCAGGCGCAGAACGTGAAAGCGACCCTGGCTGCGATCTAAGCCCTGACCATATAAGCCCTGTGGCTGGGGCGCTTGCTGTGGCTAGGGAGCTTGCTGTGGCTGGGGAGCTGCTGTGGCGAGGGAGCTTGCTCCCGCTGGAGTGCGCAGCGCTCCCAAGATTTTGGGGCCGCTTCGCAGCCCAGCGGGAGCAAGCTCCCTCGCCACAACAAGCTCCCTAGCCACAGGTATGTGTCAGGCATGAATGCTGGTTACTGCAGTTGAAGTGTCGAATTGAACTGACTGATCGCATCCACCACATGCCGTGACCCTTCCTGAATCTCCAGGATCACCTGCCCCGCCTCATTCGCCAGTTCCACCCCAAGCCCCGTACGGCTCAAGCTCGACTGCATGCTCGACACCGCGCTGATCGACAGGTCGTGGTTCTTGCGCACCACGTCCACAATCTCGATCGTCGCCTGGCTGGTGCGCGCCGCCAGACTGCGCACCTCGTCCGCCACCACCGCAAACCCTCGCCCATGCTCACCCGCCCTGGCCGCTTCGATTGCGGCGTTCAGCGCCAGCAGGTTGGTCTGGTCGGCGATGCCACGGATCGTCTGGACGATGCTGCCGATGATGTCCGACTGCTTGCTGACCGCGTCGATGCTCACGGCGGCTTCGTTCAGGTCGCGGGAAATTTCTTCGATGATCTGTACGGTCTGCTGCACCACTTCCGAACCCTTGCGAGCGCAGGCGTCGTTCTGCACCGAGGTGGCGTGGGCCGAGTCGGCAGCCGTGCGCAGGGTGGTGACCTGGTCGGTGATGTCACTGGCGAACTTCACCACTTTGTACAGGCGCCCGTTGGTATCGAAGATCGGGTTGTAGGAAGCTTCCAAAAACAGCGTCTGACCGTATTTGTTTTTGCGCTCGAAACGATGGGAGTGGTACTCGCCGCGATTGAGGGAAGCCCAAAACGCCTTGTAGGTCGGCGACTCGGTTTCCTGGCGATGGCAGAACATGCTGTGGTGCTGGCCGACGATTTCGCCGAGGGAATAGCCCACCGTCTTCAGGAAGTTATCGTTTGCATTCAGGATCTGGCCCTGTGGCGTGAATTCGATCACCGCCATTGAGCGGCCGATGGCGTCGATCAGGCTCTGGTTTTCATGCTCGCGGTGAATCCGTGCGGAGATGTCCGAGGCGACCTTGATCACGCTCTGCACCTGGTTGTCGGCACCGAGCACCGGCATGTAGCTGGCTTCCAGCCACACTTCCTGGCCATGCTTGTTCAAGCGCATGAAGGTGCCGCTGAGGGGCTCGCCACGGCCCAGGTCGCGCCAGAGCTTGGCGTAGGCGTCGGTGTGGGTGTAGGCCTCTTCGCAGAAAATCCGGTGATGCTTGCCGCGAATTTCCTCGGCGCTGTAGCCCATGGTCTTGCAGAAGTTTTCATTGGCATCCAGCACGATGCCGTCGCGATCAAACTCGATCATTGCCATGGAACGGCTGATGGCGGCTAATTTGGCTTTGGCTTCGGTAAGGGCACAGGAGAAGCGTTCGATTTCCAGCAGGTCGGATTTGTGTTGGCGGTTGAACATGTCAGATCACCCTTTATTATCCCGACGCCCACGCGGGCGCATTCCATTCACGGTTTGAATCTTGATCGCAGACCTTTATGGGGAAACCTATCCGAAACGCTTTATATGCCGAGCGTCATCAACGGTTCTGGGTGAGCATAGACAGGCGTTGGCGCTATGCAAGGCCACTAGTCAGCCAGCATTTGCAACAAAGCATTTACCACTGCGGAAGGCGGCTGGTGGCGTGATGTCACCAACGCAAACTCGCGGTGCACCGGCTCCGCCAGCGGCATGATGCGCAAGCCGTGACGCTGGGCAGGCAGGGTCATCTCGGGTACCAGTGTCACGCCGACACCTTCGCGCACCAGGCTGAAGGCGCTGTTCCATTCCCGCACCTCCACCCGCACCTCACGCAACACCAGGCCGGCTTCCTGGGCCAGGCTGCGGGCGTTGACGGTGCAGCCGCCGGTGGCGAGCACGAACGGTTGCTCCACCAGCTCTTCCAGGGTGACCGTGGCCTGGGCCGGGCGCCGGGAAAACACATGGGCCATCGGCAGCACGGCCACCCAGTTATCGCGCCCCAGCACCGCCGCACTGCGCTCCGACGGTGGGTTGAGCACCACGCCCAGGTCGATCAGGTTCGCGTCGAGCAAGGTGTTCACTTCATCGTCCGTGACTTCCAGGGCCGTGACCTCGATGCCCGGGTAAAGCTGGTTGAACCGGCGCAGCAGCGGCGGCAGAAACACCGCCAGCACCATGGGGAAACTCGCGATGCGAATCGTCCCACGCAGCATCGGCCGCGCTTCATCCACCGTGGTGCGAATCGCCTGCAAGGCCCCCAGCATCACCCGCGCCTGCTCGATCACTTGCAAGCCCAAGGCGGTGGGGACGGTCTGGCGCGCCTCGCGGGTGAACAACTGCGCCCCGAGATTGGCTTCGATAGCGGCCATCGCCTGGCTGGCAGCGGACTGGGTCATGCCCACCCGTTCAGAGGCGGCGGTGATACTGCCGTTGTCCGCCACCGCCACCAGCAGGCGCCAGTGCATCAGGTTCATCATGACAGTAGCTGTCCTTATGGCAGGATTCTGAAAGATTAATTTTACGCAAGGTGCCACGCCCGTGAGACTGAAGGCAACTGTCCTGCGGAGTTACCTTGATGAAGCTGTATTTTTCCCCGAATGCCTGTTCCCTCGCCTCCCACATCGTGTTGCGGGAACTGGCCCTGCCGTTTGAATTGATTCGCGTCGACAACCAGAAAAAGCTCACGGCTGACGGTGATGATTTCTTGCAGATCAACCCCAAGGGTTATGTCGCCGCGCTGCAACTGGACAATGGCGAGGTGCTGACCGAAGGCGCCGCCATCCTGCAATACCTGGCCGACCAGGTGCCGGCGGCGGGCCTGGTGCCGGTCAATGGCAGTTGGGAGCGGGTGCGTTTGCAGGAGTGGCTGAACTTTGTCTCCAGCGAGATTCATGGCGGGCTGGGGGTGTTGTTCAAGGACGCGATTCCCGCTGAGGTGAAGGCGCTGTTCAAGGCCACGCTGTTCAAGCGGTTTGCGGTTCTGGTGCAGACACTGGAGCGTCAGGATTACCTGCTGGGCGCGCAGTACTCGGTGGCGGATGCGTACCTGTTTGTGGTGCTGCGCTGGGCAGCATTTTTTGATATCGATTTGCAGCAGTGGCCGGCGCTGGCGAAGTTTCAACAGCGGATCGGTGAACGCCCGGCAGTGATTGCCGCCCTGGCCGCTGAAAATCCATGACCTGAAATGCAGTCAAACATGTGGGAGCTGGCTTGCCTGCGATAGCGATGGTGAATCCAACACCGCTATCGCAGGCAAGCCAGCTCCCACAGTTGAGCTTCTTTGATTTAGAGAATGGGGTTCAAGCCAGCGTTTTCAATGAATGCACTTAACGCCAACACATCCACTGACCCGGAGCGATCCTGATCCAGGTGCGCCACCTGGCTGCGCACCGCCTGATGAATACGCCGGGTGCCCTCGCCCAGTTCAACGCTGCCGCGCAGGTCTACTGCCTGCGCCGCCACGATCAATTCGATACTGCCCAGCCACACCACACGCTGCACCAGTTGCCGGGTCTTCTCGACCACCGCCAGCGCCTGCCCCGCATAATCTTCCACGCGATCCGCCACCGGCACACTCACCGCCGGGATCGGATTGGCCAAGTGCCCGATCTCCGCCACCAACGCCGAACTGGTGCGCTGCAACGCAGCCATGCCCACATGCCCGGGCTGGTTGATCAGAAAGCGCGGCAGTTCACTGGAGGCCGGCGACAACAGCTTGGCAATCCGCTCGGCGCTGCACACCGCCACGCGACTCAAGGCCAGGCCCAAGCCTTCGGCCGCCAGCGCCAAATGTGTGCTGTCGAAATTCGCCGTGGCGAGCACCAGCGCCTCTTCGCTGATCAACGCCGGATTGTCCGCACCGCTGGCCAGTTCCAGTTCGATCAACTCGCGCAATGCCTGCACTGCCTGTTGCGCCGCGCCCTGAACCACCGTGGCACAACGAAAGCTCAGCGGGTCTTGGAGCCGGCGTGGGTTATCGGCCAATTCGCCGCCCGCCAGCAACGCCAACAAGGCCGCTGATTGCCCGCTTTGCCCCGGCGCCGGACGCAACCGCGAAGCCCATGGCTGGAACGGACTGAGGTTGGCCCGATAGCCTTCACACGACAACGCCAGCCCCGCCAACACGGCCTGCAATGCCTGTTCGGCCTCGGCCACCAGCAACGCGCCGAGGCCGATACTCGCGGAATTGGCCGACACCAGCGCCAGACCATCCTTGCCCGTCAGCGGCACATTCAGTGCCAGGCTCAAATGCGCCAACGGCGCCAGGTCGCTCTCGCCCAACGAACCGAGCAACGGCACCTCGGGCTCGACGCCGGAGTTCAGTAACGCCAACAGCGCCTGCGCTGCACCCGGTGAAATACCCGAACGCCCTTGAGCCAATCCGGCCAGGCGAGCTGCGGTGATTGCCCGTAGTTCCTGTCGATTGGCCAGGCGCCCCACCCCCACCGCACGCCCCAGTGGAATGCTGGCCTGCACCGGCGCGACCTGCGTATCCACTGCCGCACCAAGGCCAGTGGTGACGCCGTAAATCGGCGTGCCTGTCGCCACCAGACGCAGCAACAGTTGATGGCCTTCGTCGATGCGCTGGCGGGCCGCTTCGCTGAAGTCAGCCGGCGCGTCTTGCCGGGCAATTGACAGCAGATCCTCAATTGCCAAACCCGCGGGATCGAAGTGAATCATGCCCAGCGCAGCCGCTGGCCGATCCCCAGGCGCCTGGATTTTTCCAGCAATGCGTGGCCCAACGCGATATCGCTGAGGCTCAAGCCACGGTGCCAGAACAGGATGGTTTCCTGCGGGTTTTCCCGGCCGGTTTTCAAGCCGGCCACGATCTGCCCCAACTCGGCATGCAAGGTCTCGGCGCTGAGTTTTCCCGCGTCGACATGAGCGCGCAAGGCGCCAAACATCCCGCCTTTGCACTGGCCCCAATCGTCTACCACCAACTTGTGCATGATGTCGGTCAACGACAGTTCCACCGCGCTCATGGTGCCGTAGGGCACCACGAACGCACCGGGTTTGATCCACTCGGTGTGCAGCAAGGGTTGCGGCTGGTCCAGGCGTGAAGCCTCCACCACGATGTCGGCGCCGCGCACCGTGGACTCCCAATCGTCGGTGACAATCACCGGCTTGCCGAGGTCGCGGCGCAGGCGTTCGGCGAAGGCTTCGCGGCTTTCGCTGCGGCGCGAGTGCACGCGGATTTCGTCGAAGTCGAACAGGTGGTCCAGCAGCCGCACGTTCCAATAGGCGGTGCCGCGGGCGCCGATGTGCGCGAGGATTTTACTGTCGGGCCGGGCCAGGTATTTGGCGCCGATGGCGGTAACTGCGCCGGTGCGCATGTCGGTGATTGCCGAGGCGTCGAGGATGGCCTTGGGGATGCCGGTGGCCGGGTCCAGCAGGTTGAGAATCGCCAGTTCCGAGGGCAGGCCCTTGCGGTAGTTGTCGACGAAATCCCCCACCACCTTGACCCCGGCGTAGCCGATCGCGCCGCCCAATACGCCGCGCAGCACGTTGAAGTGGCCGTTGATTGCGCCGCCGGGAATCAGGTGCATGCGCGGCTCGATCACCGCCTCGCTGCGACCCTGGATGGCCAGGCTGGATTCGATGGCGTTGAGGATTTCGTCGTTGGTCAGGGCCAGTTCGTCGATGTCCAGGCCGTTGAGAAAGTCGATGTAGATCGGTTGCATGGTCTGCTCACTGATGGGTTACGAAGGTCGGCGCTGATGACGCTTTTATGTGGGGAGAGAGCTTGCTGTGGTGAAGGAGCTTGTTGTGGTGAGGGAGCTTGTTGTGGTGAAGGAGCTTGTTGTGGCGAGGGAGCTTGCTCCCGCTGGAGTGCGCAGCGCTCCCAGGATTTTGGGGCCGCTGCGCAGNNGGTGAAGGAGCTTGTTGTGGCGAGGGAGCTTGCTCCCGCTGGAGTGCGCAGCGCTCCCAGGATTTTGGGGCCGCTGCGCAGCCCAGCGGGAGCAAGCTCCCTCGCCACAGCAAGCTCCTCACCACAGCAGGGTCCCTCCCCACAGCAAGCTCCCTCGCCACAGGGATAACGTTACGGAGCCTTGAACACCACTTGCTGCACATCGACCTTTTTCGGGATCAGGCCGTTGGCAAAAAACGCATCCGCCGTGCCTTGCTGGGTGGCGATGTCCGTCGCGTTCAGTGGCCGGCTTGGCGTCGGCGAGCGGTGCTGGAAGTAACTCTCCACCACCGCCGGCTGCAGGCCCAGGGTCTTGGCCATCAGCGCGACGCTTTGGTCATGCTGGTCCAGGGACAACCGCTGCGCCTGGGCAAACACCTTGAGGATCGCCGCAATCGCCTGTGGGTGCTGCCTGGCAAACGGGCCGCTGGCGATGAAAAAACTGCCCGCCGGGTTCAGCCCCTGGCCATCCCCCAGCACCTTCGCCGAACCGTCTACCACGGCCGCCGAGTAGTACGGGTCCCACACCACCCAGGCGTCGACCTTGCCTTGTTCAAACGCCGCGCGACCGTCGGACGGCGACAGGTACACCACGTTCACGTCCTTCCATTGCAAGCCGGCACGCAGCAGGCTTTTGAGGAACAGGTTGTGGGCGCTGGAGCCCTTGAGCAGCGCCACGCGCTTGCCCTTGAGTTCGGCCACGCTTTTTACCGTGCTGTCCTTGGGCAGCAGGATGGCTTCGGTGCGGCCGTCATTGGGCTCGACGCCGATGTACTGCATGTCGATCCCGGCCGCCTGGGCGAAGATCGGCGGGATGTCGCCGATGTTGCCGATGTCGATGCTGCCGCCGTTCAAGGCTTCGATCAGCGGCGGGCCGCCGAGGAATTCGATCCACTCGACCTTGGTGCCCGGCAGCCCCTGTTCGAACAGGTGATGCTCACGGGCGAGCACCATGCTCACCGAGCTTTTCTGGTAGCCGACGCGCAGGGTGGCCGGCTCTGCCGCCAGCAGAGGCCCGGCGCACAACGCCAACAGTGTGGCTGCGATGAGTTTGCGCATCAGAGACTCTCCTTGACCTTGGCCGCGACGTCCGCCGGCACCCATTGCTGCCAGACCTGTGGCTGTTCTTTGAGGAACGCTTCGGCCACCAGGCGTGGCGCGGTGCGTTTCTCGGCCATGTGCGCGAGGATGCCGTTGAGCAGGTCGATCGGCAGGTCGACCTTTTCAAAGAACGTCACCAGTTGCGGGTACTGCGCCTTGAACGGCGCCGACACGCCAATCGCCAGGTGCGCCGGCATCGAACGGGTGCCGATGGGGTGCGGGTTGTTGGCGTCGGCCAGGGTCTTCCAGGCTTCGGCGTTGAACGGTGGCTCTTCCAGTTTGATCAGCTTGAAGCGGCCCAACAGCGGCGTCGGCGACCAGTAGTAGAACAGCACCGGTTTGCCGCGGCGGATCGACGAAGCCACCTCGGCATCCAGCGCCGCGCCGGAGCCGGTGCGGAAGTTGACGAAGCTGTCGGTCAGGCCATAGGCCTTGATTTTCTGGCTGTTGACGATCTCCGAGGTCCAGCCGGTGGGGCTGTTGAGGAAGCGCCCACGGGTCGGGTCTTCTGGGTCGCGGAACACGTCTTTGTAGCGGGCCAGGTCGGCCACGGATTTAAGCTCCGGGGCCAGGGGCTTGATGCCGCGTTCGGCGTCGCCCTTGATCACGTACTCCGGCACCCACCAGCCTTCGGTGGCGCCTTTGACCGTGTCGCCCAGGCCGAAGACCTTGCCTTCGCTTTCGGCCTTGACCCACGCCGGACTGCGCCCGGCCCATTCTTCGCCGATCACCTGGATATCGTCCTTGGCCAGGGCGGCCTCCAGGCTCACGGTGCTGCCGGGCAAGGTGTCGGTGGGCAGGCCGTAGCCTTTCTCGACGATCAGGCGCAGCACTTCGGTGATCAGGCTGCCGCTTTCCCAGGTGATGTCACCGAAGTGGATCGGTTTGACGGGTTCGGCGGCCGTGGCGGACTGGGCCAGGACGGTGAGTGCCAATAGCGAGCCACCGAGCAGGTTTTTTAGTGTTCTCATGAGTAGCCTCTTGGAGATTCAAAACAGGTCCAAAGTGGGCAGCGTCAGTGTGGGAGCTGGCTTGCCTGCGATGCAGACACCTCGGTTTTTCAGGCAGACCGAGGTGATGCAATCGCAGGCAAGCCAGCTCCCACATTTGACCTCCACACCCTTCAAGATCAGGGTTTAAAAGTCATAACTGAGCCGCGTGTAGTAAAACGCCCCTTCCGGCGCCGTCGGCGACAGGTAGCTGTATTGCTGGCCCGGGGTCTGGCGCAAACGGGTGTTGTAGTCGTCCGGCTTGCTGTCGAACAGGTTGTTGACGCCCACCGACACCCGCAGTTGTTTGGTGAAGGCGTAGTTCACGTCCAGGTCGGTGGTCCATTGCGCGCCGAAGGTCTGGTCGTACTGGGCGTTGGCTTCGCTGGGCGCATATTTGCGGTACTTGCCGTAGCGGGTTTCGTTGAGGGCGATGGTCCATTGGTTGAGCTTGTGCACCGCGCCAAACACCAGTTTGTCTTCCGGGTAGCCGTGCTCCAGGAAGCCTCGGGATTCGCGGGTCAGCACTTCGAAACCGTTGGGGTTTTCGTGGACTTTCTCGATGGTGGTACGGGCCTTGGTGTAGCCCGCCGACAGGTTCAGGTTGCCGAACTGTTCAAGGTCCAGGTTGTACTTGCCCACGATGTCGACGCCGCGGGTGCGGGTGTCGGCGGCGTTGGTCATGAACTGCGCCCAGGAGTACTGGCCGTAGCCGGCATCCTTGAGGATCTGCTCGGCCAGCGGCCCGGAGATGCCGCCGCTGAACAGCAGGCGGTCACGAATCGAGATCTGGTAGGCGTCGATGGTCAGCGACGCCTGGTCGGTCGGGCGCAGCACCAGGCCCAGGGAGAGGTTGGTGGATTTCTCGGGCTTCAGCGGCTGGGCGCCCAGGGCGCGGGCGGCCGGGTTGTCGGCCGGCAACATGCGGGTCAGCACCGGGTTGCCGTTGGCGTCGAGGTTGGTGGTGGTGGTCCAGGAGGTGCCGATCTGGCCCAGGCTTGGCGCGTGGTAGGCGTTGTTGACCGTGGCCCGCAGGCCGACTTTCGGGGTGAAGTCATAGCGCGCCGAGAGCTTGCCGGTGGTGGCTGAACCGAAGTCCGAGTAGTGCTCGGTACGCCCGGCGATGCCCACCTGAAGCTTGTCGGTGACCTGGTTTTCCAGGCCGAAGTACACGCCGCCCACATCACGCTTGAAGGTGCCAGCGTCGTCCGGGGTCAGGCCCGAAGCCTGCACGGCGCCCACCTGCACGCCGTCGATGCCGCCATAGGAGTAGGAATCGTAGTCGCCCGCCTCCAGCCGATATTGTTCATGCCGGTAGGCCACGCCCGCCGACACGGTGAGCGGATGGCTCGACCAGTCGACGTCCAGGTCCTTGGCGTAATCCAGGGTGATGTTGGTCTGGTCGTTGACCAGGGTGGCGACGTTGAACTTGGTCGGGCTGTTCAGGCCATAGCTCGGGTTGACCGTGTTGAAGGCCAGTTCGTCGTGCTCGTCGCGGCCATAGGTGGCGCTCAAATCGAAGCGGCCGATGCTCTCGTCTTCGTAGCGGGTGCCGACGGTGATTGCGCCGTCCTCATAGCGGTAGCGGTATTTCGGGATGGTGCCGTTGGGGTAGATCCCGGCGACGTTGTTCGGGCTGCTGGCCAGCAGCGGTGGCGTGTTGTTCACCGAGGTGTCCTGGCCGAACGTGGCGAAACTGTAGAGGCGCCACTGGTCGTTCAGGCCGATTTCGGCGTTGGCCGCCAGGTTGTATTTGTCGCGCCCGGCACCGCCCCAGCGCGGGTCTTGTACCTGGCCGTCGGCGACGTATTTGTCGCCGATGTCATCGGGTTTGTTGTTCAGGGTGTTGAAGCTCAGGGTCAGGAAACCGTCCCCCGGCAAGCCGATGCCGTACCAGCCGTCGGTGGTTTTGCTGAAGCCGTCGCCCTGGGCGTACTTGCCCAGTTGGGTGTTGATGCCGCCACCGCTGTCGCGCTCCTTGAGCACGATGTTGACCACACCCGCCACCGCGTCAGACCCGTATTGCGCCGAGGCACCATCGCGCAGCACTTCGACGTGGTCGATGGCGCTGATGGGGATCATGTCCAGGTCCACCGGCTGCGCGCCAATGAACGGCACGCCGCCGGAAATGTTCACCACCGCCGAGGTGTGCCGGCGCTTGCCGTTGATCAGCACCAGGGTCTGGTCGGGCGACAGGCCGCGCAGGGACGCGCCTTTGGGGTCTTGCCCGCGGGTGGCGCTGTTGTTCTGTGGAAAGTTGAACGAGGGCAGCAACTGGAACAGCGCCTGGTTGAGGCTGGTGGCGCCGGTTTGCTTGAGTTCTTCGGCGTTGATCACATCCACCGGGGCGCTGCTGGTGAGGGCCGTGGCGTCGCTGCGCCGGGTGCCGATGGCAACCACGCGATCGAGGGTCGGCGCCTGGGCTTCGGCGGTTTGCGCCTTGATGTTGTTGCTGGCAGGCAGCGCTTTGGCGCCTTCCTTGATGATGAACGCCCCGTCCGGGCTGACCTGCACTTGCAGGCCGGTGCCCTTGAGCGCGGCGTCTACCGCCTGTTGCGCCGACAGCGAACCGTCGACACGGGCGGAGGAATAGTTGCCCAACTGCGGCGTGAAGGAAATCACCTGGCCGCTCTGACGGCTGATGTTCAGCAGCACTTCATCCAGCGGGCCGGGTGCAATGTGGTAGACCTGCCGCGCGTCTTCGGCGCTGGCAGCGAACGACAGGAACAGGCTGGCCAACGGCACCAGGGCAAAGGCTCGAAGCGGTGTACGGTTGAATGGGTTCATGTTGGCTCCCCCCAATGAAACTCCTGGGCGCTGCTCCCCGCAGCGCCTACGGGAGTGATGTGGGATGGCCGGGGCAAAACTTGCAGATCGTTTGGTTATGTCGTTAGAACCGACCTTTGGACGCGACTCGATCAAATGTGGGAGCTGTCGAGCTTTAGCGAGGCTGCGATGGGATCGACTCGGTGCAACTGCGGCACCGAGGTGTCTGCATCGCAGGCAAGCCAGCTCCCACATTGACCGAGGCGAACCGTTTTTATGTGGCACTGACAGTCACCCACAAGCCGGTCCGGCGGGTGATATGGATCGGCAGGGTGCGAGCCAGGGTGTCGAGGATCTGGTCGGGGTTGTCGAGGCGATACAGGCCGCTGACCCGCAAACCCGCCACCGCCGGATCGAGGCGCAGCACACCATTGTGGTAAGGGCGCAACGCATCGATCACCTCCACCAGCGGGCGGTCGCGCACTTGCAGGAAACCGTCGATCCACGCCGTCGCACCCGAGGAACTGGCGAGCACCGGGCCGAAGCCGAAGCGGTCGTAAGTCACTTCGTGCCCGGCCTCCAGTTGCAGGCGCTCGCCGTTCTGGCCGTCGATCTCCAGGGCGCCATTGAGCGCAACAATGTGGCCCTGCCCTTCGCGCTCGCGCAGCAACAGGCGATTGCCCAAGGCATGCAGCCGGGCTTGATCTGTGTGGATGAAAAACGGTCGGTTGCTGTCCCTGGCAATCTTCACCAGCAACTCGCCGTCACGCAGGCGGACGACGCGGCGTTGCGGGTCGAATTGAATGTCGGCGGCGCTGCGGGCGTTGAGCAGCAACTCACTGCCATCGGCCAATTCCACGGTGCGCCGCTCGCCGGTGCCGGTGCGAATGTCGGCGGTCAAATCTTCCACCATCGGCCGGGCCAGCCAGCCGGCGCCGAGCATCAGACCGGCGCCCACCAGGGCACCGCGCAATACCGTGCGGCGACTGGAGGGCGCGTCCAGTGCCTGCTGCAACACCTTGCCGCTGACGCCTTGGGCGTGGGGAATCTGAAACACGCCGAGGCGGGTTTCCAGTTGTTGGCACAAGGCTTCGTGGCGCGGGTCTGCGGCGCGCCATTGGTGGTAGCGCTGCCAGTCGGCAGCACTCGCCTCGCCGGAGCGCAGCAGCACTACCCAGCGGGTGGCGCTGTCGATCAGTTCGTCGCTCATTCCAGGCACAGCCGCAGGCAGCGATTGACGGCGCGGGTCATGTAGTCGCTGACCGAGCGTTGGGAGATGCCCAGCTCGGCCGCGATTTGCGGGTAGGTCAGGCCATTGAGTTGCGACAGCAGGAAGGTCGCCTTGACCTTGGCCGGCAAGCCGTCGAGCAACTGGTCGATGGCCTGCAGGGCTTCGAGCATTTGCGCCAGATCCTCAGGGGATGGCGCCGGCGAGGTTTCGTCCTGGTCGAGGGCGTCGAGGTAGGCGCGCTCCAGGTCACGCCGGCGCCACAGTTGGTACATCAGGCGCTGGGCGATGGTGGTGAGCAAGGCGCGGGGCTGGCGAATCGGCGCCACACCCGGGGAACTCAGGAGCTGGACGAAGGTGTCGGCGGCGATGTCTTCGGCGTGGGCACGGGAGTCGAGATGGCGGTGCAAACGGCTGCACAGCCAGTCGTAATGACTGCGGAATAATCCGCCCACGTAGTCGCTGTGAGAAGTGTCGGCGCCGGACATAGTGGCTCCATCTGAGTAGGTTGCGCGTTATGTCCGGTGTTCCGGTGGAGCGATCCTAGCAAGGCTGCTTATTCTTTAATAATATTTAAAAGGTATTTTTATATAACCTTATTCAAGCTTCGGATAACCCAGGGCTTCGGCCTGCTGCCGGTAATCCAGCAGCACCTGGTAATCGGCTTCGGTGGCGGGCAGCACTTCGTGTACGCCGAGGGTTTGCACCACGTCGGGCAAGTCCTGCAAGGCCAGGTTCATGACTTCGCGCAGGGCTTCACTTGCGCCCAGCGCGCTGATGTAAGGCAACGTCGGGCTGGGCGCACTGCGGCTGACGATCCGCAGCCCGGCCACTTCCTCTGGCGCAAAGCGGGCGAGGTAGTCGAAGGTCACGCTGTCGATGGCGGCCAGGTCCGCACGGTCTTCCCGCAGCCAGCGCAGGCTTTCGCGATGGGCGCCGCTGATGCCCACCTCGGCAAAGAACCGGCCGCCCTGCTGCAACGGCGCCAGGCGTTCGCGCAGCAGGTTCATGCCACTGTTGGAGTCGTGACCGTTGATCACGCCGCGGCTGTCGTAGAAGTCGGCCAAGGCGGTGCGCGGGTTGTCGTCGCGGGTCAGCAGCAGGCTGCAATGCTCGCCGGCGCTGCTGTGGGCCAACTCGTAGCGCGGGCGGCCGATGACCTGGACTTGCCCGCGCAGCTCGGTCATCAGCGGGTAGCCGCAGGTTTGCGTCAGCAGCAATTCGGGGGCGCGCCACAGGCTGCGCAGGTCGAGGTGATCGGCTTGGCGGCGGGTCGCGCCCAGGCGTTCGAGGATGCGCGAAAGCCAACGTTCGTTGGCCTGTTGCACCTGCTGCGGCGCCACGTACATCAGCAGTTCGGCGTAGCGGTCACTCATGGTCGTCTCTCAGGCAAAAGGGTGCCGCGGGCTGTCGATGGCCTTGAGCCCGTGGCGGCCGATCAACTGGCCGTAACCTTGCACCAGGAACCCGCCGCTGCGCGCCACCCATTGTTCGCGGCGCGCGCGGTAGACGGTGGGCAGCAAATACCACGGCAGCTTGGGCAAGTCGTGATGCACCAGGTGCAGGTTGTTATTGAGGAACAGCCAGGTCCACGGCCAGGCGGCTTCGTTAAGCACTGTGCGCTGTTCCGGTTGTGGGTGCGGGCGGTGTTCATAGTAGGAACGGATCGCCGCCACCGACAAGGCCGGCACGCTGACCAGCGCCACGTAGTGCCACACCGGCAGCACGCTGTACTGGGCGATGAAGGCCAGCATCAACACGGTCACCGCGCCATGGCTCAACCACATCAACCACGCCTGGCGCTGGCCTTGGCGCAGGCGCCTGAACTCGTTGCGCGCCAGCTTCCACAGCGCCAGCGGCGAACCCAGCAGGAAGCGCCCGACCACGGTCTTGGTCAGCCAGTGCAAAGTGCGCTCGAACAGCGAACTGGCATCCCACTGCTGCTGTTTCAGGTAGCGGCTTTCCGGATCGACGCCGGGCACCGTCAGGTCTTCGTCGTTGTGGTGCACCAGGTGGCAGTTGCGGTACAGGGTGTAGGGGTACCAGACGGCAAACGGCGCGTAGCCGAGGACTTTGTTCAGGGCGTTGAAGCGAGTGGGATGGCCGTGCAGGAGTTCGTGTTGCAGAGACATCCACAGCGCCACCAGCGGGATCAACAAGGCGGTGCTCAACCAAAGGCCAAGCCAGTGGCTGCCGAGGATCACGGCAAACCAGCCGGCATACACGCCGATCAACAGCAGCCAGGTCGGCCACTCGGTGCGGGCAGTCAAGGTACGGCCCAGGGCTTCGATTTCGAGGCTGTGGGTTTCATCAAGGTAGTTGGACATCGGCAGCTCAGGGCAGGCGTGGCCGACGAAAAAGTCGGCTTCATCCTGCTCTGTGCAATGGGGCGGGAAAATCTTGCAGATCGTTTGGTGCTGAGCTTAGAACTTAATGACCGAACAGATTGCTGTCGGTTTTCTTGGCCTTTTTGTCGGCGCGTTTTTCATCGGCGGTCTTTGCCGGTTTCTTCTTGTCAGCTTTCTTGGAATTCAGACCTTTGGCCATGATGCGTGCTCCACTTACAGGGGATGTAACACTGGGTATAACACCTATTGACCAGCAGAAGGCGCTTTGCCCGACTTATAATCCGCAGCCCCGGAACCTGTGTGTTTGAAAACCATGCCCGAGTTGCACATCGATCGACTGGCAGAGCCATTGTGGCCGCTGCTGAACAAGTTTTACCGCAGCCACAACTCACCGATGAAAGCCCTCAAGGGCGGCCAGTTGTGGGTGGCCAAGGGCCGCGAGATTGTCGCGGGCCTGTGCCTCACGCCGGTGGTGGGCGGGCAATGGCTGACCGGCTTGTTTGTCGACCCGGCGTTGCGTGGCCAGGGGCTGGCAACGCGGCTGATACAGGGCGCCGCTGCCGGCGTCGAGGGCACGCTGTGGCTGCTGTGCCATCCGGAGCTGGAAGGCTTTTACCAGCGCCTCGGTTTTACCCAGGACACCGTGCTCCCGCAGTCCTTGTCGGAGCGCCTGGTACGTTACAAACGCAACAAGCCCATGATCGCCATGGGCTTAGAACCGTTGGTGAGGTCGACCTTCAATAAAGTGTGATCAGCGGTCGCGGGCCCCATGCTAGCCTCGGCGGCACCAGCGGCCCATTACAGGATGATCATGAAAGCGACCCTTGCAGCCTTATCCCTTGCAGCCCTCCTCACCCCGGCCTTGAGCCAGGCAGCCCAAACCCCGGTTTCCGCCGAGCAATATGCAACCGTGCTCGCCGGCAGCTGGCGTGTACCGGCCAACAGCGCGCGGGATGTTTATCGTCATCCCCAGCAGACGTTGGAATTCTTTGGCCTGCGGGCTAACCAGACGCTGATCGAAATCACCCCGGGTGGCGGCTGGTACAGCGAAGTGCTGGCGCCGCTGCTCAAGGACAACGGCCATTACATCGCAGCGGTGCAGGCGCCGAGCAGCAGTGCTTATGCGCGTACGTCAGAGGAAAACCTGAAGAAGAAATTCGCCGCAGACCCGGTGCATTATTCCAAGGCCGGCTTTGCCGAGTTCGACCCCAAGGTGCCGGTGCTGGGCAAGCCGGGCTCGGCGGACACGGTGCTGACCTTTCGCAACGTGCATAACTGGGTGATGGCGGATACGGCGCCGGCGATGTTCCAGGCATTCTTCAAGGTGTTGAAACCGGGCGGCGTGCTGGGGGTGGTGGATCACCGGGCCAAGGACGGGGCGTCACTGGAAGACATCAAGCACAGCGGGTACCTGACCACCGCGTATGTGGTGAAACTGGCGACTGATGCGGGGTTCAAGCTTGAGGGGCAGAGCGAGGTGAATGCCAACCCGAAAGACACCAAGGATTACCCGGATGGCGTCTGGACCTTGCCGCCGGCGTTGACGTTGGGGGAGAAGGACAAGGCGAAGTATGTGGCGATTGGTGAGTCGGACCGGATGACGTTGCGGTTTGTGAAGCCCGCAAAATAAACCACACCGTCTGTGATGAGAGAGCTTGCTGTGTGGAGGGAGCTCCCTCGCCACAGCAAGCTCCCTCCACACACCAAGCTCCCTCACCACAGCAGTTCCCTCGCCACACCAAGCTCCCTCACCACAGCAGCTCCCTCCACACAGCAAGCTCCCTCACCACAGGGATCGCCGGTTATTCGTCTGCCGTCGGATCCATGTCCGGGAACATCACTTCGATAAACCCGAACTTGCTGAAATCAGTAATCCGCGACGGGTACAGCCGGCCGATCAGGTGATCGCACTCGTGCTGTACCACACGCGCATGGAAGCCCTCGGCAATCCGCACAATCGGCTCGCCCTTGGGGTCAAACCCTTCGTAGCGAATCTGCTGGTAACGGTCCACCGCACCACGCAAGCCAGGCACCGACAGGCAGCCTTCATAGCCCTCTTCCAGCACCGGGCTGAGCGGCGTGATCAGCGGGTTGATCAGGATGGTCTGGGGCACGGCGGGCGCGTCCGGGTAGCGCTCGCTGCTCTCGAATCCGAAGATCACCAGTTGCAGGTCCACACCTATCTGCGGCGCAGCCAGGCCGACGCCACCGACGTGTTCCATGGTCTGGAACATGTCGTCAATCAGTTGCCACAACTCGGGGCTGTCGAACATTTCCGGCGGAACCGGCGGGGCAATACGCAGCAGGCGCTCATCGCCCATTTTCAGGATTTCACGGATCATCGATCAGACTTCGTCGGTAGTGGGCTTGAGTGAGTGGTCCCGGCCAAGGCCTGAGACATGTTGTTTGTCGTCGTGCTCGCCAAAGTCCTTTTCACCAGGGTCCTTGCCTTCGGCCGACATGTGTTCGATCACCGCGTTCATCTCCGCCCCCAGCAACAGCACGGCGGCGGAAATGTAGAAGTACAGGAGCAACACAATGATCGCGCCGATACTGCCATACATGGCGTTGTAGTCGGCAAAGGTTTTGACGTAGTAGCCAAACCCCAGGGAAGCGATGATCCAGACCACCACCGCCAGCACCGAACCCGGGGTGATGAAGCGGAATTTCTGCTTCACGTCAGGCATCACGTAGTACATCAAGGCCACGGCGAACATCAGCAGGATCACGATCAGCGGCCAACGCAGGATGGTCCACAACGTGACCACGAATTCCTGCATGCCGATCTGCCCCGCCAGCCATTCCATCACCTGCGGCCCGAGCACCATCAAGGCGGCGGCGGCCAACAGCATGCCGGCGATGCCGATGGTGTAGAACACCGACAGCGGGAAACGCTTCCAGATCGGCCGGCCTTCCACCACGTCGTAGGCGGCATTCATCGCGCTCATCATCAGGCGCACACCCGCCGAAGCGGTGTACAGCGCAATCACGATACCCACCGACAGCAGGCCGCCCTTGGATTGCTGCAACTGGTCGATCACCGGGTTGACCTGCTCCAGGGCCTGGGGCGGCAACACCAGTTCCGACTGCATGCGCAGCCAGGTGAAGAAGTCCGGCAGGTGCAGGAAACCGATCAGGGCAATCAGGAAAAGCAGGAAGGGAAACAGCGAGAACAGCATCTGGTAGGCCAGTGCCGAGGCGTACGTCGGCATTTCGTCATCGACGAATTCTTTGACGGTGCGCACCAGCACTTTGTGCAGGGGCAAGCCTTGTAATACCGGAAAAATCATAGCGTCTCCTTTCGCCGCAAAAAAGATGAGTTAGTGGGCGACTCAGGGGCCGTTTACTACATCAAGGTAGCCCATTTGGCGACCTCGAAACAATTTCCAAACTTTAATTACCGCAGGTGACACAAAAACGGCCATCCGTGGATGGCCGTCGGGCTGCTGGAGTGCAGTCAGCCGGGTCGGGACTATTTGACCGCTTTCTTTACCGCGTCCTTGGTGTCGCCGACGGCTTTTTGCACTTCGCCTTTCTTTTCCTGAACCACACCTTCAGCCCGCAATTTGTCATTGCCGGTGACTTTGCCAACACCTTGCTTGATGTTGCCAACGGCCTCGTTCGCCAAACCTTTTGCCTTATCCGATGTGCTACTCATGGTATTTCTCCTGGGAACAATCAAGGATTTTGGTCACTACGTAGAGGTTGACCCTGGGCCTTTCCCGAGAGTTTCAATTATTTTTTGAGCGGCATTTCATCGCGGCGTACAGGTTTGGCTTTATGTTTTGCAGCCAACCCACGAGAATGCCGGGCACATCCAGGCGCAAGCGCTGGATAACAGATCCCGTAGGAAGGTTATGAAACTCAATAAAGCACAGGCCATTGCCCGCAGAAACCAGGAACTGGGCGGTGCCGTACTCGGCGTCAACAACTGCCACTTCACCGACCTGGACCGCAAACGCAACATCTGGTGGTTCGACCTGCCGGTGGGCCGGATTGCCGTGGGCCAGTACGAGTGGATTCACTTGTTGATGCACAACGCCGAAAGCGACCAGTTGTTGCACTTGAAGGTGCCAACGGTGTTTTTGCGCGAGAAGCTTGAAGGTCTGGTGGTGCGCAATGCTGGCAAGCGCAAGCCGGAGATCACCCTGGAGCTGAGTGCCGACAAGGATTCGTTCCTCAAGGATGTACGCCCGGCCGGTGCTGGCGTGAGCTTTGCGCAGTTCACGGTTTAGACCTGTGGGAGCTGGCTTGCCTGCGATAGCGGTGGGTCAGCTCACACTGCTGTGACTGGCCCACCGCTATCGCAGGCAAGCCAGCTCCCACATTTGGATTGCATTTCAAGTGGTGGAATCAGCGTTCAATAAAAAGCCCCGCATCTGCGGGGCTTTTTGTTGTGGGGCGAATTACTTCTTCAGACCCAGCTTCTTCAGCTCTTCATCCCGCAGTTCACGGCGCAAAATCTTGCCAACATTGGTAGTCGGCAGTGCATCGCGGAACTCCACGGCCTTGGGCACCTTGTAGCCGGTGACGTTGGCGCGCATATGCTCCATCACCTGGTCTTTGGTCAGGGTGGCGCCCGGCTTGACCACGATGAAGATCTTGATGTGTTCCCCGGACTTCTCGTCCGGCACACCAATGGCCGCACATTGCAGCACGCCCGGCAGGCCCGCCAGCACGTCTTCCAGCTCGTTGGGGTAAACGTTGAAACCGGAGACCAGGATCATGTCCTTCTTGCGGTCGACAATGCGCATGTAGCCATCCGGCTGGATGATCGCGATGTCACCGGTCTTCAGCCAGCCTTCGCTGTCGAGGATCTCGGCGGTGGCTTCGTCGCGCTGCCAGTAGCCTTTCATCACTTGCGGGCCCTTGACGCACAGCTCGCCCACTTCCCCCAGCGCCAACTCCACGCCGTCATCGGTGATGACCTTGCACAGGGTCGACGGCACCGGAATGCCGATGGTGCCGATCTGGATGTTCTGGATCGGGTTCACGGTGGCCACCGGGCTGGTTTCGGTCATGCCGTAACCTTCGCAGATGGAGCAGCCGGTGACGGCTTTCCAACGCTCGGCCGCGGCCAGTTGCAGGGCCATGCCGCCGGACAGGGTGACTTTCAGCGCCGAGAAATCCAGCTTGCGGAAGGCGTCGTTGTTGCACAGGGCAACAAACAGGGTGTTCAGGCCGACAAAGCCGCTGAACTTCCACTTCGACAGTTCCTTGACCATCGCCGACAGGTCGCGCGGGTTGCTGATCAGGATGTTGTGGTTGCCGATCAGCATCATCGCCATGCAATGAAAGGTGAAGGCATAGATGTGGTACAGCGGCAGCGGGGTGATCAGGATCTCGCAACCTTCATTGAGGTTGGAGCCCATCAGCGCCTTGCACTGCAACATGTTGGCCACGAGGTTGCGGTGGGTCAGCATCGCGCCCTTGGCCACGCCGGTGGTGCCACCGGTGTATTGCAGCACGGCGACTTCGTCGCTGGCGGGGCTGACTTCGTTGATCGGCTGGCCGTGGCCCTTGGCCAATACGTCGTTGAACTTGATCGCCTTGGGCAAGTGATACGCCGGGACCATCTTCTTCACGTACTTGATGACGCTGTTGATCAGCAGGCGCTTGAGCGGCGGCAACAGGTCGGCGACTTCGGTGACGATCACGTGCTTGACGGAGGTCTTGGGCACGACTTTTTCAGCCAGGTGCGCCATGTTGGCCAGGCAGACCAGGGCCTTGGCACCGGAGTCGTTGAATTGGTGTTCCATTTCCCGCGCGGTGTACAGCGGGTTGGTGTTGACCACGATCAAGCCGGCGCGGATGGCACCGAACACAGCGACCGGGTACTGCAGGACGTTGGGCAGCTGCACGGCGATTCGATCACCGGGCTGCAAGTCGGTATGCTGTTGCAGGTAGGCGGCAAAGGCGCCGGACAGTTCGTACAGCTCACCGTAGGTGAGTGTCTTGCCCAGGTTGCTGAAAGCCGGTTTGTTGGCGAAGCGCTGGCAGGACTGTTTCAGTACCGCCTGAATATTCTGATACTCGTCTGGATTGATTTCTGCAGCAATCCCGGCGGGGTACTTATCCTTCCAAAAGTCTTCGATCATGGAAGCCCACTCCTCAGCGACGCGAATTCATTCATCGCATTTGATGCGATTATTATTTGTTTGTTTTTGGGTGAGTCTGGCGGTTAAAAGCAGGCCAAGAGGTCACAAAGCGCGCCGAGAGTAGCAGCTTTGCCAAGGGCCGCCTAGAGCCAAAAGAGGCCCCTACGGTCATAAACATGACTCAAGAATATCTAATGGTCACTTTTAGAGCAAAGATTCTATAGCGCAAAAAAAGGCTCTGGAATGGGCTCTACAGGGCGAAAAAAACAATGTGGGAGCTGGCTTGCCTGCGATGGCATAACGGCGGTGTACCTGATACACCGAGGTGCCTGCATCGCGGGCAAGCCCGGCTCCCACACAAGCCAGCTCCCACCTTTTTGACGCTGTTTCAGATCAGGCTATGTCGCGCAATTCCCTGCGCAAGATCTTGCCCACCGGCGTCATCGGCAACGAGTCACGCAACACAATGTGCTTGGGCACCTTGTAGCCGGTGAAGTTGGCCTTGCAGTAGGTCTTCAGTTCTTCAAGGCTCACGCCCTGGGCACGCGCCACCACAAACAGCTTCACCGCCTCGCCGGTACGCTCGTCCGGCACGCCGATCACCGCGCAACTGGCCACCGCCGGATGCGCCATCACCACGTCTTCAATCTCGTTGGGGTACACGTTGAAACCCGAGACGATGATCAGGTCCTTCTTGCGATCAACGATGCGCACAAAGCCATCCGGGTCGATCACCGCAATGTCGCCGGTCTTGAGCCAGCCTTCGGCGTCCAGCGTCTCGGCGGTCGCCACCGGTTGCTGCCAGTAGCCCTTCATCACCTGCGGGCCCTTGATGCACAGCTCGCCCCGCTCGCCCAGCGGCAACTCCGCGCCGTTGTCATCGATGATCTTCATCGCCGTGCCCGGCACCGGAATACCCACGGTGCCCAGCTTGGATTTGCCGCCATACGGGTTGGTGCTGGCCACCGGTGAGGTTTCGGTCAGCCCGTAGCCTTCACCAATCGCGCAGCCGGTGAGTTGCTGCCAGCGCTCAGCCGTGGCCTTGACCAGCGCGGTGCCGCCGGAATTGGTGAGCTTGAGGTGGGAGAAATCCAGGGTCTTGAAATCCGGGTGGTCCATCAGTGCCACAAACAGCGTGTTGAGCCCCAGCAGCCCGGTGAAGCGCCACTTTTTCAGCTCCTTGATAAAGCCACCGATGTCCCGGGGATTGGTGATGAGTACGTTGTGGTTGCCCGACACCATCATGCACATGCAATTCGCGGTGAAGGCATAGATGTGGTACAGCGGCAGCGGCGCCACCATCACCTCCTGCCCTTCCTTGATCAGTGGATGGCCGTCGTCGCCCAGCTGCGACATGCACGCCCGCACCTGCTGCATGTTGGCTACCAGGTTGCCATGGGTGAGCATGGCGCCCTTGGCCAGGCCAGTGGTGCCGCCGGTGTATTGCAGCACCGCGATGTCATCGAGGGTCACCGGGTGGCGGTTGAGCGCCTGGCCCGCACCCATGCTCAGGGCGCGCTTGAAGGAAATGGCCTGCGGCAGGTTGTACGCCGGGACCATCTTCTTGACCTTGTCGACCACGGTGTTGATCAGCCAGCCCTTGGCGGCGGGCATGAAGTCGCCCATCTTCGCCTCGATCAGGTACTCGATCTCGGTGTCCTTGCTCACTTCTTCAACCCGCGAGCCAAACAGGTTCAGGTACACCAGCGCACGAATGCCGGCGTCCTTGAACTGGTGGCGCATTTCCCGCGGGGTGTAGAGCGGGTTGGTGTTGACCACGATCAGCCCGGCGCGCAAGGCACCGAACACGGCAATCGGATAATGCAGGACGTTGGGCATCTGCACCGCAATGCGATCACCCGGCTTGAGGTCGGTGTGCCATTGCAGGTAACCGGCGAACGCTGCGCTGCGGCGGTCCAGCTCGGCGTAGGTCAGGGTGATCCCCATGTTGCTGAACGCCGGACGATCGGCAAAGGTCTTGCAGGACCGCTCGAAAACTTCGATCACCGACTTGTAGGCCGTGAGGTCGATCTCGTTGGGCACCCCGGCCGCGCGTTTGTCATTCCAGAAATCAGGTTGCATTATTCTTGTCCTCTTACCTGAGTGGTCCGGCCGCTTTTAATGCTGCGATGAAAGCGGAGCTTTGGGGACGTTAGCAGCTATGGTCAATCAGGCAAATACAACAAGATGCGTCATTGATTGTGTGAATCTCCCCGCCAAGGCTTGCGCTGATCCAGCAGCCGCCGGCAGATGAGCGATACACTGCAACGACCCTGAGCAAAGGAAGCGCCATGAACCACACCACTTTCTGGCTGACCGCGAATGACCGCAGTCGGGTGTATGTCAACCAATGGCTGCCGGACGGACCGCCCAAGGCGCTGATCATGCTGGCCCATGGCATGGCCGAGCACAGTGGGCGCTATGCCCGCCTGGCCCAGGCGTTGTGTGACGCCGGTTACGGCCTGTACGCACCCGACCAGCGCGGCCACGGGCGTACTGCCGACGAGGGCACCCTGGGGCTGTTTGCCGAGAAAGATGGCTGGAACAAAGTGGTGGGCGACCTGGCGAGCCTCAACCAGCACATCGGCCAGCAGGCGCCGGGGGTGCCGATCATTCTGCTGGGCCACAGCATGGGCAGCTACATTGCCCAGGCGTACCTGCTGCACCACAGCGCGAGCCTCAACGGCGCGATTCTCAGTGGTTCTAACTTCCAACCGGTGGCGCTGTACGGTGCGGCCAAGGTGATTGCCCACGTTGAACGCTTGCGCCAGGGTTTGCGGGGGCGCAGTGCACTGATCGATTTCCTGTCATTTGGATCGTTCAACAAGGCGTTTAAACCCAATCGCACTGCTTTTGACTGGCTGAGCCGCGACCCGGCCGAGGTCGACAAGTACGTCAACGACCCGCTCTGCGGCTTTCGCTGCACCAACCAGCTGTGGATCGACCTGCTGGGTGGCTTGCAGCAAATCAGCAAAGCGTCCAATCTCGCTCAGATCGACCCGGGCCTGCCGATCCTGATAATGGGCGGCGAATGTGATCCGGTCAGTGAAGGCAAGCGTCTCAAAAGCCTGGCCAACGCGTTGCGTGAAGCCGGCTGCCAGAACCTGGAGCTGAGCATTTACCCGCAGGCGCGCCACGAATTATTCAACGAAACCAACCGTGATGCGGTCACAGCCGATGTGCTGGCGTGGCTGGCCCAGGCAGCAGTGCTGCGCCGCCCTACTCGCTGCGAATGATTTTTCGTTTAAAATCAACATTTTAAGTTTATTGATTAGCCACAGGATGCAGCATCTGATGACCCAGGTTACCAACACGCCTTACGAAGCCCTCGAAGTCGGCCAGACCGCCAGCTACAGCAAGACCGTCGAAGAGCGCGATATCCAGTTGTTCGCGGCAATGTCCGGCGACCACAACCCGGTGCACCTGGACGCCGAATTCGCCAAGGCGACCATGTTCAAGGAGCGCATTGCCCACGGCATGTTCAGCGGCGCCCTGATCAGCGCCGCGGTCGCTTGTGAGCTGCCTGGGCCCGGCACCATCTACATCGGCCAGCAAATGAGCTTCCAGAAGCCGGTAAAGATCGGCGACACCCTGACCGTGCGTCTGGAAATCCTCGAGAAGCTGCCGAAGTTTCGCGTGCGTATCGCCACCCGCGTGTTCAACCAGCGCGATGAGCTGGTGGTGGACGGCGAAGCCGAGATCCTGGCGCCGCGCAAGCAGCAGACCGTGACCTTGACCGAACTGCCGGCCATCAGCATCGGCTGACCCATCGCCCATGAAAAAGCCCCGCATCTGCGGGGCTTTTTTTATTCAGGCCGGGCTCAAGACTGAGCGCGTGCCTGGTTACGCAGGGCTTTCACCTGGTCGTGGTTGCGTTGCGCACCGTGGAACTGGCGCTCCACCAGGTCACGAATACCCAGCAGGTTATGCTTGTTGATCTTCTCGATCGCTTCTTTGTAAGCCTTCAGGGCATGGTCTTCACCGCGCTCGGCTTCGTTCAGCACAGCCTCTTCGTCTTTACCGGTGACCAGCGACTTCACGTCGACCCAGCCACGGTGCAAGGCACCGGCGACGCTACCGGATTTTTCCGGGTCGCCACCCAAGGCTTTAACGGCGGTCTGCAGTTCGGCAGCGGCGGTGGCGCAATCAGCGGAACGTTTGGCAAACAGGGCTTTGAGCTCTGGGTGCTTGATGTCTTCTGCGCAGGTCTTGAAGCCTTCCTGGCCGTCTTTGCTGGTCTCGATCAGGTCATTGAGTACGGAGATCGATTCTTTGTTGATATCAGTCATTTTTCAATTCCTTCGCGGGTTAAGAAACGTGTCTTAGTAATTGCAGCGCCCGTGCCAGCTTTTGAAAAACGAATTAATTCATATATTTCAACAAGTTATAGATTACCCGAAAATCTGTATCCGCTTTATTTGCATGATCTGTCATTTGGCCTCCATGCAGAATGCCTGTATTTTCCAAGGCATCGACTCAAACACCTGAAGCCCCAATGAACCCTGAAAAACTTGAACTGCTGATCACCCGCGAAATGCCCTTCGGCAAGTACAAGGGCCGGATCATTGCCGACTTGCCTGGCCCTTACCTGAACTGGTTTGCCCGTGAGGGTTTCCCCCACGGTGAGCTGGGCGGGTTGCTGGCACTGATGCAGGAAATCGACCACAACGGTTTATCCGAACTGCTGGAACCGCTACGCGCCAAACACGGCAAGCCAGCCCCTCGTCATTAATAGAGCACGCACATGGACAGTACCCGCGACGAACAACACTGGCACGCAATCGCCCAGCGCTACGACCTGGAGCCTGGCCCGATCAACCTCGAAAACGGTTACTTCGGGCGCATGAGCCGCGCGGTACTTGAGCAGTATCAGGACCACGTAGCCTTCATCAACCGCAGCAACTCGATCCATGTGCGCCAGCGTTTCGAGCAGGGCGAGAACGTCGAGATCCGTGACCAGTTGGCGCAATTGATGGACGCCGACCCTGAAGCGATCGCCCTCACCCGCTGCGCTTCGGATGCGTTGCAGTCGCTGATCCGCAATTACAACCGTTTGCAGCCGGGCGACCAGGTGCTGATCAGCGACCTGGAATACGACACCGTGAAGGGTGCCATGCGCTGGCTGGCGAAGCATCGCGGGGTGGAGGTGGTCGAGATTGCCCACGAACATCCGGCAAGTTTCGACAGCCTGGTGCAGACGTATCGTGATGCGTTCGTGCGCTACCCGCGTCTGAAATTGCTGGCGCTGACCTACGTGACCCACCGCACCGGGCTGGTGATGCCGGTGGAGGCGATTGCCACGGCGGCCCGGGAACACGGGGTGGATGTGATTCTGGACGGCGCCCATGCGTTGGGGCAGATCGAGTTCAACCTGGCGCAGTTGGGTATCGCGTTTGCCGGCTTCAACCTGCACAAGTGGATCGGTGCGCCGTTGACCCTGGGCTTTATCTACATCGACCCGCAACGGTTGGCGGACATTGATCCGGACATGGGTGAGTTTCACTACCCGGTCACCGATGTACGGGCGCGTACGCCGTACAGCACGCCGAATTTCCCGGCGCTGATGACCTTGCCGCTGGTGTTCGAAGAGCATCGTTTGCTGGGTGGGTCGAAGGCCAAGGGCGCGCGGCTCAATTACCTGCGGGATTTGTGGGTGAGTGAGGTGCGGCAGTTGCCGGGGATTGAAGTGCTGACGCCGGATGATCCACGGCTGTATTGCGCGATTACCTCGTTCAAGTTCACTGATCAGCCGGATCAGCAGGTGATGGCGGATCGGTTGCTCAAGGAATATGACCTGTTTACCACGACCCGCAGCGGGGCTTCGTTTGGCAGTTGTATTCGGGTGACGCCGGGGTTCTTGACGTCCGCGGCAGATATCCATGTGCTGATCAAAGCTATCACCGAGCTGAGTGCGACCTAGCGTGTATATCCGTTATTTAGGTAACGGCTTCTATTGGTTCCGCTCTTACAGCGGCTCACTTTTGAAAAGCGCAAAAGTAAGCAAAACGCTCTTGCCCCACCACTCGGCACCTCGCTAAGGCTCGGTGTGCCCTCTCTCCGGTATCACTCCGCGGGCCGCCGCGACGGGGCGTCCCTGCCCCGTCGCGGCTAAACCGGCGTCCTGCCGGTTTACCCGCTCCGTACTACCTGCGTTCGGCCAGCGTGGTTTAACGGGGCGCCTAAGATCAAAATCAAGATCAAAAGCCAGAGCACAGCGGCCTACAGGCCGGCTTGAGTGTGGTGAAGCAAAGGCAACATCAAAATCTAAAGCG
>NZ_JACARE010000102.1 GCF_013386765.1 Pseudomonas yamanorum | reverse complement strand
CAGACATGCATTGTGCATTTGATCCGCAACAGCCTGGACTACGCGGCTTGGGACAAGCGTCGAGTACTGGCCAAAGCTCTGAAGCCGATTTATCAGGCCATCAACGCAGAAGCGGCTGAGAAGGCATTGGATGAATTTGAAAACGGGCCCTGGGGCAAGCAGTATCCAACGGTCGTGGCCGCCTGGAGGCGCGCTTGGGATCGAGTGATTCCATTCTTTGTTTTCGCGCCGGCCATCCGGAAAGTGATCTATACCACCAACGCGATCGAGAGCATCAACGCTCAGCTACGCAAGATCATCAAGACCCGCGGTCACTTCCCGACTGACGATGCGGCAACTAAACTGATCTGGCTTGGACTGCGTAATATCACAGCAAACTGGGGCTCTGCGGCCC
>NZ_JACARE010000013.1 GCF_013386765.1 Pseudomonas yamanorum | reverse complement strand
AGGCACCGAGTGGTGGGGCAAGAGCCTTTTGGTTACTTTTGGGCTCCTTTCAAAAGTGACCCGCTGTAAGAGCGGAACCAATCTAAGCCATCACCCAAATATCGGATATGTACTCAACAGCAGAGCCAATCAAACCCGCCGCGCAAACGTGTCGCTGTGAGTCCCGGAAACCTTCCGGCAATGCACCAACGCATCCCGAATCATGAAGTTCACCAACGTCGGCGAAACCCCAAGCTCCTTGGCAATATCCTTCTGCGGCACCCCATGCAACCGGTACATCTCAAACGCATACCGCGTGCGCTGAGGCAACTCGGTCAATGCATCCGCAATGTTTTCCAAGGTGGAGAAATTGATGTGCGAAGTCTCAGGTGAAGCCCCGTGAATAACCACATTCAAACCTTCCTCTTCAGTACCGGAGTACTTCAACTCCAGCGCCTGCTTACGGTAGTGATCGATGGCCAGGTTACGCACGATCTGGAACAGGTAACTGAGCTGCGCCTTGAACGAGGACGTAATGGTCGGTGCCGATTGCAACCGGAAGTAGGCGTCCTGCACCACGTCTTCGGCGCGAGAGCGGCAGCCGGTAATACGCGCGGCGATCTTGACCAGGATCAGCCGGTTATCGACAAAGGCCTGAAGGAGGGGTGAGTCGCACCTGCCTGTGGATACTTGTTCCGTCATGGAAATCACCTAGTTGCAAGAGAAGGTTGGGGGAGGGCGTCCTTGCTGAGGCCTCCTACACATCGGGCAACAAATTATGCTTAATGATAATGATTGTCAAATGAGAAGACGAACTAATCTTATGCTTTATCGAGAGGTGTGAACCGCGTCTCGCTGACTAATTATTTCCAGGTGCCATCCGTTCTCATGGGTGAAAGGCCAGTTAACAAACCGGCCAAGGATCAGCGCCTGGAGGAGTACAAAATGGGTTTTTATCGTGTGGGTCGGGGTGGTCTGAAATGAACACGCCGCTTCGATTACGCCTGTTTTGCCTGCCTTATTCCGGTGCCAGCGCCATGGTCTACAGCCGCTGGCGGCGGGCGCTTCCCGAGTGGTTGCAGGTGCGCCCGCTGGAGTTGCCGGGGCGCGGCATGCGCATGGACGAGCCGCTGCAGCGCGACATCAAGGCCCTGGCCGGGCAACTGGCCGATGAGATCAGCGCCGAGCTGGACGGCCCTTACGCTTTGTTTGGCCACAGCCTCGGCGGCCTGCTGGCGTTCGAACTGGCCCATGCCCTGCGTGAGCGGGGTGTACCGCAGCCACTGGCGTTGTTCGCGTCCGGCACCGCCGGCCCGGCCTGCCGCGATGTCAGCGAATACGCCATCGAGAAAAACGACGAGCAACTGATCGCCCGCCTGCGTGAACTCAAGGGCACCGGCGAGGACGTATTGGCTAACGCCGAGCTGATGCAGTTGATGCTGCCGATCCTGCGGGCTGACTTCCTCCTGTGCGGCAGTTTCGAGTATGGCGAGCGCGAGCCGCTGAGGCTGCCCATCCATGTATTCGGCGGCAAGCAAGACACAGTGACCGCCGATCAATTGCTGGACTGGCAGCAAGACACCGCCAGCGGTTTTTCCCTCGACATGTTCGACGGTCACCACTTCTTCCTGGTGCAGCACGAGAGTTCTGTACTGCGCTGTGTGCGGCGTTACGCCGACGAACACCTGGCCCGCTGGCGCAATGACGCCGCGCGGCAGATGGCCCGGGCAGCCGGCTGAACAAGCCCCCTGGCCACACATTCCCCGATTTCCCAGTAAGCCGATTTCAGGCAGGAACCCCACGATGGACGCCTTCGAACTTCCCCGCACCCTGGTTCAGTCCCTTCAACGCCGCGCCGCGCAAACCCCGGATCAACTGGCGTTGCGCTTCCTCGCCGAGACGGCCGAGCAGGGCGCTGTCCTCAGTTACCGCGACCTCGACCTGCGTGCCCGCACCATCGCCGCCGCTTTGCAGGCCAATGCCGGGTTGGGTGACCGTGCGGTGCTGTTGTTCCCCAGCGGGCCGGACTACGTCGCGGCGTTTTTTGGTTGCCTGTACGCCGGGGTGATCGCGGTGCCGGCGTACCCGCCGGAGTCCACTCGCCGTCATCATCAGGAGCGGCTGCTGTCGATCATCGCGGACGCCGAGCCAAGCGTGCTGCTGACCACCACCAGCCTCGGTGATGCGCTGCTGCAACTCGAAGGCGCGCCGCAGTTGCTGTGCGTCGACAGCCTCAGCCCCGAAATCGCGGGCAATTGGGTCGCACCGAACTTGCAAGACGATGACATCGCCTTCCTGCAATACACCTCCGGTTCCACCGCGTTGCCCAAGGGCGTGCAAGTCACCCACGGCAACCTGGTGGCCAACGAATTGCTGATCCGCCGGGGCTTTGGCATCGACCTGAACCCCGACGACGTGATCGTCAGCTGGCTGCCGCTGTACCACGACATGGGCCTGATCGGCGGCCTGCTGCAGCCAATCTTCAGCGGCGTGCCGTGCGTGTTGATGTCGCCGGCGTACTTCCTCGGCCGGCCACTGCGCTGGCTGGAAGCGATCAGCGAATACGGCGGCACCATCAGCGGCGGGCCGGACTTCGCCTATCGGCTGTGCAGCGAACGGGTCAGTGATTCGGCGCTGGAGCGCCTGGACTTGAGCAAATGGCGCGTGGCGTATTCCGGCTCCGAGCCGATCCGCCTCGACACCCTCGAGCGTTTCGCCGAGAAGTTCGCCACCTGCGGTTTTACCCCGAACAATTTCTTCGCGTCCTACGGCCTGGCCGAAGCCACCCTGTTCGTTGCCGGCGGCACTCGTGGCCAGGGTATCCCGGCCCTGCGTCTCGACGAACAGGCCCTGGCCGCCAATCGCGCCGAGCCGGGGCAGGGCGCGGCGATCATGAGTTGCGGTACCAGCCAGCCTGAACACGCGGTGCTGATTGCCGACCCCGCCACCCTGGCGACGCTCCCCGACAATGCCGTCGGTGAACTCTGGGCCACCGGCCCGAGCATCGCCCACGGTTACTGGCGCAACCCTGAGGCCACCGCCAAGACCTTCGTCCAGCACGCAGGACGCACCTGGTTGCGAACCGGCGACCTGGGCTTTATGCGCGACGGTGAAGTGTTCATCACCGGCCGCCTCAAAGACCTGCTGATCGTGCGGGGCCACAACCTGTATCCCCAGGACATCGAGCAAGCCATCGAACGCGAAGTGGAAGTGGTGCGCAAGGGCCGGGTCGCGGCGTTTGCGGTGAATGACAACGGCCAGGAAGGCATCGGCATCGCCGCGGAAATCAGCCGTAGCGTGCAGAAAATCCTGCCACCCGAAGCGCTGATCAAGGCGATTCGCCAAGCGGTGGCCGAGGCCTGCCAGGAAGCCCCGAGCGTGGTGGTGTTGCTCAATCCCGGTGGCTTGCCGAAAACCTCCAGTGGCAAGGTGCAGCGTTCGGCCTGCCGCACGCGCCTGGCGGATGGCAGTCTCGACAGTTATGCGCAGTTCCCCGGCGTGCCGGCCCAGGCCGCTGATGCGGCGCTGGAGTCCGAGTTGCAGAGCCAAATTGCCGCGATCTGGTGCGAGCAATTGCAGGTGACGCAAGTCGCCGCCGACGATCACTTTTTCCTGCTGGGGGGCAACTCCATCAGCGCCACCCAGGTGGTCGCCCGGCTGCGGGAAACCCTTGGCCTGGAGCTGAACCTGCGGCTGTTGTTCGAAGCGCCAACCCTGGCCGCCTTCGCCGCCGGCGTCGCGCAATTGCAACAGGACGGCGGTGTCGCCCAAGGCGCGATCCAGGCCCTGTCGCGCCAGGAAGACCTGCCGCAATCCCTGGCGCAAAACCGCCTGTGGATCACCTGGCAACTCGACCCGCAAAGCAGTGCCTACACCATTCCCGGCGGCCTGCGTTTGCGTGGCGAGCTGGACGAAGACGCGGTGCGCTCAAGCTTCCAGCAACTGATCCAGCGTCACGAAGCCCTGCGTACGCGCTTCTTTGAGCGCGATGGCCAAGGCTTTCAGCGGGTCGATGCCAAGGTGGATTTCGACCTGCAAGTTATCGACCTCAGCGACCTGCCGGCCGCCGAGCGCGAAACCCGCGCAAACCAGATCCGCGAAGACGAAGGCCGCACCCAGCTCGATTTGGAGAAAGGCCCGCTGCTGTGGGTCACGCTGGTACGCCTGGATGACGAAGACCACCAGTTGCTGGTGACGCTGCACCACATCATCGCGGACGGTTGGTCCCTCAGCGTATTGATCGATGAGTTTGCCCGCCTGTACGCCGCTGCCTACCTGGGCCAGACCCTTGAGCTGCCAGCCCTGGCCCTGCAATACGCCGACTACGGCAGTTGGCAGCGCCAATGGCTGGCCGAAGGCGAGGGTCAGCGGCAACTGGCGTACTGGAAACAACAACTGGGCGACGAACACCCGACCCTGAGCCTGGCCACCGATCATCCGCGTTCGGCTCAACATGTGCGCAGTGCTTCACGTCACAGTGTGCGTTTGAGCGCGAGCCTCGGCGAAGCCATTCGCAAGACCGCCCAGGCCCACGAATCCACTCCGTTCATGCTGTTGCTCGCGGCGTTCCAGAGTCTGCTCCATCGCTACAGCGGCCAGCGCGATATCCGCATCGGCATACCCAGCGCCAACCGTCCGCGCCAGGAAACCCAGGGCCTGATCGGGTTCTTTATCAACACCCTCGTGCTGCGTGCCGAACTGGACGCGCGCCTGCCCTTCGCCGAGTTGCTGGCGGCGACGCGAACCGCGGCGCTGGGCGCCCAGGCGCATCAGGATTTGCCTTTCGAACAACTGCTGGAAGCCTTCCCCCAAGCCCGCGAGCAAGGCCTGTTCCAGGTGATGTTCAACCACCAGCAACGCGACCTCGGCGCCTTGCGCCGCCTGCCGGGCCTGTTGGCCGACGAGCTGGCGTGGCACAGCCGCGAAGCCAAGTTCGACCTGCAACTGCACAGCGAAGAAGACCGTAACGGGCGCCTGAGCCTGTCCTTCGACTACGCCGACGAACTGTTCGACGCCGCGACTATCGAGCGTCTGGCGGAGCACTTCATCAACCTGCTGCAAGCCGCGTGCGAGCAACCGCAGCAGGCCATCGGCGACTTGAAACTGCTGCACGCCGACGAGCACTCCCAGCAACACCAGTGGAGCGCAGCACCTTGCGCGGCGGCGCAGCAGTGGCTGCCGGAACAACTCAACCAACAGGTCTCGGAACGCACGGCGCTGGTGTGGCAGGACGCGAGCCTGAGCTTCGCCCAACTGCACACCCAGGCCAACCGCCTGGCCCATTACCTGCGGGACAAAGGCGTCGGCCCGGACGTGTGCGTGGCCATCGCCGCCGAGCGTTCGCCGCAACTGCTGATCGGCCTGCTGGCGATCATCAAGGCCGGCGGCGCCTACGTGCCCCTGGACCCGGATTACCCGGCCGAACGCCTGGCCTACATGCTCAAGGACAGCGGCGTGCAACTGCTGCTGACCCAGACCTCGCTGCTGGAGCAACTGCCCACGGCTGAAGGCGTGTGCGTCATCGCCATGGACAGCCTCAAGCTGGAAAGCTGGCCGACCCACGCGCCGGGCCTGCACCTGAACGGCGACAACCTTGCCTATGTGATCTACACCTCCGGTTCCACCGGCCAGCCCAAGGGCGTGGGCAATACCCATGCTGCCCTGGCCGAGCGTTTGCAGTGGATGCAAGCCACCTACCCACTGGATGAAACCGATGTGCTGATGCAAAAGGCACCCATCAGTTTCGACGTGTCGGTGTGGGAATGCTTCTGGCCGTTGATCACCGGTTGCCGGCTGGTACTGGCCGGGCCGGGTGAGCACCGCGACCCGCATCGCATCGCCCAGTTGGTGCAGGAACACGGCGTGACCACGCTGCACTTTGTGCCGCCGCTGTTGCAGCTGTTTGTCGATGAACCGTTGGCCGCCGAATGCACCAGCCTGCGACGCCTGTTCTCCGGCGGTGAAGCATTGCCTGCCGAGTTGCGCAACCGGGTGCTGGCGCAGTTGCCGGCGGTGCAGTTGCACAACCGATATGGCCCCACCGAAACCGCGATCAACGTGACGCACTGGCATTGCCAGGCCCAAGACGGCGAGCGCTCGCCGATTGGCCGGCCACTGGGCAACGTGATCTGCCGCGTGCTGGATGATCAGTTCAATCCGCTGCCCGCAGGTGTGCCGGGTGAGTTGTGCATTGGTGGCATCGGCCTGGCTCGCGGTTACCTTGGGCGTGCGGGGCTGACCGCTGAACGATTCGTCGCCGACCCGTTGGGCGAGGCGGGCGCACGTCTGTATCGCACCGGTGACCGCGTGCGCTGGAGTGCCGACGGTGTGCTGGAATACCTTGGTCGCCTGGACCAGCAGGTCAAACTGCGTGGCTTCCGTGTCGAACCGGAAGAAATCGAAGCGCGTCTATTGGCCCTCGACGGCATCGCCCAAGCGGTGGTGCTGGTGCGCGAAACCGCTGCCGGTGCTCAGTTGATCGGTTACTACACCGCCAACGAGCCGCTGGATGAACAGGACGTAAAAACCGCCCTGGCCGCCGAGCTGCCGGAGTACATGGTGCCGGCGCAGTTGATGCGCCTGGACTCAATGCCCCTGAGTCCCAGCGGCAAACTCGACCGCCGTGCCTTGCCGGAACCGGTGTGGCAAGTGCGTGAACACGTCGAACCCGAAACAGCGCTGCAACAGCAAATCGCCGGGATCTGGCGCGAAGTGCTGGCCCTGCCACGCATCGGCCTGCGGGATGACTTCTTCGCCCTCGGCGGCCATTCGTTGCTGGCCACGCAAATCATCTCCCGCACCCGCCAGGCCTGCGACGTCGAGCTGCCGTTGCGCACGCTGTTCGAAGCCAGCGAGTTGGGGGCTTTCGCCGAGCAGGTCCGCCTGATCCAGGCCTCGGGCCAACGCAACCAGCAACTGGCCATCGGCAAGGTCGACCGCAGCCAACCGGTGCCGCTGTCCTATTCCCAGCAGCGCATGTGGTTCCTCTGGCAGATGGAACCGGACAGCCCGGCGTATAACGTCGGCGGCATGGCGCGGCTGCGCGGGGTGCTGGACGTGGGGCGTTTCGAGGCGGCGTTGCAGGCCTTGATCATGCGTCACGAAACCCTGCGCACCACCTTCCCGAGCATCAACGGCGTGGCGCAGCAAAAGGTCGCGGCGCAAACCGGCGTGCGCATGGATTGGCAGGACTTCTCGGCGTTCAATCAAGCCGAGCGCCAACAGCGTGTGCAGCAACTGGCCGACCATGAGGCTCATACACCGTTCAACCTGGAAACCGGCCCGCTGCTGCGTGCCTGCCTGGTCAAGGCCGGTGAGCAGGAACATTACCTGGTGCTGACCCTGCACCATATCGTCACCGAAGGCTGGGCCATGGACATCTTTGCCCGTGAACTCAGCGCGCTGTACGAAGCCTTTATCGACGACCGCGAATCGCCGCTGGCGCCGCTGCCGGTGCAATACCTGGACTACAGCGTGTGGCAACGGCAGTGGCTGGAATCCGGCGAGCGTCAGCGCCAGCTGGATTACTGGACCGCGCAACTGGGCACCGAGCATCCACTGCTGGAACTGCCGGGCGACCGTCCGCGCCCACCGGTGCAAAGTCACCAGGGCGAGCTGTACCGTTTCGATTTGAGCGATGACCTGGCCGCCCGCGTGCGTGCCTTCAACGCCGAGCGTGGTTTGACCTTGTTCATGACCATGACCGCCACACTGGCCGTGTTGCTCTACCGCTACAGCGGCCAGACCGACCTGCGTATCGGGGCGCCGGTGGCCAACCGCATTCGCCCGGAAAGCGAAGGGCTGATCGGCGCGTTCCTCAACACCCAGGTGCTGCGTTGCCAGCTCAACGGGCAAATGAGCGTCGGGGAATTGTTCGAGCAGGTGCGTCACACGGTGATCGAAGGTCAGTCTCACCAGGACCTGCCGTTCGACCACCTGGTGGAAGCCCTGCAACCACCCCGCAGCGCGGCGTACAACCCGCTGTTCCAGGTGATGTGCAACGTGCAGCGCTGGGAGTTCCAGCAAAGCCGCACGCTGGCCGGGATGACTGTCGAGTACTTGGCCAACGATGCCCGCGCCACCAAGTTCGACCTCAACCTGGAAGTCACCGACCTCGACCATCGCCTGGGTTGCTGCCTGACCTACAGCACCGACCTGTTCGACGAGCCGCGTATTGCCCGCATGGCCACGCACTGGAAAAACCTGCTGGAAGCCTTGCTCGCCGATCCGCACCAGCGCCTGAGCGAGTTGCCGTTGCTGGAGGCGGCCGAACAGCGTTCGCTGCAAGACAGCCTCGGCATTGAAGCCGGCGAACATCGCCTCGACCAGTGCATCCATCACCTGTTCAGCGAGCAGGCCCTGGCCCGTCCCGACGCCCCGGCGTTGACCTTTGCCGGGCAGACCCTGAGCTACAGCGAACTCGACAGCCGCGCCAATCGCCTGGCCTGGATGCTGCGCGAACGTGGCGTAGGCCCGCAGGTGCGGGTTGGCCTGGCGCTGCCGCGTTCGCTGGAGATGGTCGTCGGCCTGCTGGCGATCCTCAAGGCCGGCGGCGCCTATGTGCCGCTGGACCCGGAATACCCGCTGGACCGCCTGCACTACATGATCGAAGACAGCGGCATCGGCCTGCTGCTCAGCGACGCCGCGATGTTCGACGCGCTGGGCGAGTTGCCCGCCAGCGTCGGCCGCTGGTGCCTGGAAGATGACCTGCCGACATTGGCCAGCTATTCGGCCGGCGAGCTGCCTTTCATCAGCCTGCCGCAACACCAGGCGTACCTGATCTACACCTCCGGCTCCACCGGCAAGCCCAAGGGCGTGGTGGTGTCCCACGGTGAAATCGCCATGCATTGCCAGGCGGTGATCGAGCGCTTCGGCATGCGCCCGGATGACTGCGAGCTGCACTTCTATTCCATCAACTTTGATGCCGCCACCGAGCGTCTGCTGGTGCCGCTGCTCAGTGGCGCGCAGGTTGTATTGCGGGCCCAGGGCCAATGGGATGCGGAAGAAATCTGCGGGCTGATTCGTCAGCACCGCATCAATATCCTCGGCTTTACCCCGAGCTACGGCAGTCAGTTGGCGCAATGGCTGGCCACGCAAAACCAGACCTTGCCGGTGCGCATGTGCATCACCGGCGGTGAAGCCTTGACCGGCGAACACTTGCAGCGCATCCGCGCCGCGTTCAAGCCAGCGCTGTTTTTCAACGCCTATGGTCCGACTGAAACGGTGGTGATGCCGCTGGCCAGTCTTGCTCCGGACACGCTGGAAGAGGGCGCCGGCAGCGTGCCGATCGGCAGCATTATCGGCGCGCGTGTCGCATACATTCTGGATGCGGATTTGGCCCTGGTACCGCAAGGCGCCACCGGCGAGTTGTATGTCGGCGGTGCCGGCCTGGCCCAGGGTTACCACCAGCGCCCGGGCATGACGGCGGAGCGGTTTGTGGCTGATCCGTTTGCCACGAATGGCGGTCGCCTGTATCGCACCGGTGACCTGGTGCGCCAGCGGGCCGATGGCCTGGTGGAATACCTCGGTCGTATTGACCATCAGGTGAAGATTCGCGGGTTCCGTATCGAGCTGGGAGAAATTGAAACCCGCCTGCTGGAACACGCAGCGGTGCGTGAAGCGGTGGTGCTGGCGCTGGATTCTCCGAGTGGCAAACAGTTGGTGGCCTACCTGGTCAGCGACGAAGAACACGGCGCCTTGCGTGAGTCACTCAAGGCCCATCTGAAGGCGCAGCTGCCGGACTACATGGTGCCCGCGCACCTGATCGTCCTCGACAGCATGCCGTTGACCGCCAACGGCAAACTCGACCGCCGCGCCTTGCCGCAGCCGGACCCCGAGGCGAACCGTCAACAGTACGTGGCCCCGCGCAACGAGCTGGAGCAAACCCTGGCGGCGATCTGGTGTGCGGTGTTGAACGTGCAACAGGTGGGCCTCGACGATAACTTCTTCGAACTGGGCGGTGACTCGATCCTGTCGATCCAGGTGGTCAGCCGCGCGCGTCAGGCGGGGATTCATTTCAGCCCGCGTGATCTGTTCCAGCACCAGACCGTGCAGACCCTGGCCGCCGTGGCGACCCGCACCGAGCAGGTCATCGCCGAACAAGGCGTGTTGACCGGCGCGTCCGGGCTGACCCCGATCCAGCACTGGTTCTTCGACACCGACATTCCCGAGCGTCAACACTGGAACCAGGCACTGCTGCTGGAACCGGCTCAACCCCTGGAACCCCATCGCCTGGAGCAAGCCCTGCTGGCGGTGCTGGAGCACCACGACGCCTTGCGCCTGAGCTTCACCCAGCGCGATGCCCATTGGCACGCCGAACACCTGGCGGTGCCGGAAGGCGGCCTGCTGTTGCAAGCCCAGGTGGCGGACATGGAGCAGTGCCACGCGCTGTTCACCGACACCCAACGCAGCCTCAACCTTGCCCATGGCCCGCTGTTGCGTGCGCTGCTGGTAGACGGTCCTCAAGGCCAGCGTCGCCTGCTGATCGCGATCCATCACCTGGTGGTGGACGGCGTTTCCTGGCGCGTGTTGCTGGAAGATTTGCAGACCGTGTACCGCCAGTTGAGCGACGGCCAACCTGTCAGCCTGCCGGCCAAGACCAGCGCCTTGCGCGACTGGGCGACACGCTTGCAGGCCTATGCCGGCAGCGAATCCCTGCGTGAAGAACTGGACGTGTGGCAGCAGCAGTTGGCCGGCCCTGCCGTTGAGTTGCCGGTGGATCGCCCGCAAGGTTCACTGCGCAATCGCGACGCCGATACCGTCAGCGTGCGCCTGGATGCCGAGCGCACCCGCCAGCTGTTGCAGCAGGCGCCGAGCGCTTACCGCACCCAGGTCAACGACTTGCTGCTGACCGCACTGGCCCGTGTGTTGTGCCGCTGGAGCGGCCATGAATCGGCCCTGATCCAGCTGGAAGGCCACGGCCGCGAAACCCTGTTCGACGAGATCGACCTGACCCGCAGCGTCGGCTGGTTCACCAGTGCCTACCCGCTGCGCCTGACCCCGCTGCACATCGAAGAAGCCGCCGGGCAGGGCGCCTCGATCAAGGCGATCAAGGAGCAACTGCGCGGCGTGCCCCACAAAGGCCTGGGTTATGGCGTGCTGCGCTACCTGGCCGACGACCTGTGCCGCCAGACCATGGCCGCGTTGCCGACGGCCAGCATCACCTTCAACTACCTTGGCCAGTTCGACCAGAGCTTTGGTGCCGATGCGCTGTTCCACCCGCTGGAGGAGTTTGCCGGCACCGCCCACGACCCGGACGCGCCGCTGCCCAACGAGCTGAGCGTCGACAGCCAGGTGTATGGCGGTGAACTGGTGCTGCGCTGGACCTTCAGCCGCGAGCGTCACGACAGCCAGACCATCGCTGAACTGGCGGACGCTTACCTGGCAGAATTGCAGAGCCTGATCGAGCATTGCCTCAAGCCAGACGCCGGCGGCCTCACGCCGTCGGACTTCCCGCTGGCGCACCTGACCCAAGGGCAACTCGATGCACTGCCGGTGCCGGCCACTGCCATCGAAGACGTGTACCCGCTGACCCCGATGCAGGAAGGCTTGCTGCTGCACACCCTGCTGGAACCGGGCACCGGCCTCTACTACATGCAGGACCGCTACCGCATCAACAGCGCCCTGGACCCGGAGCGTTTTGCCCAGGCCTGGCAGGCGGTGATCGCTCGGCATGAAGCGTTGCGTGCCTCGTTCTGCTGGAACGTCGGTGAAGACATGCTGCAGGTTATCCACAAGCCAGGCAGCACGCCGATCGAATACCTCGACTGGAGCGTCGACCCTGAAAGTGAACAGGAACCGCGTCTGCAAGCGCTGCTGAAAAGCGAGCGCGAAGCCGGCTTCGATCTGCTCAACCAGGCGCCGTTCCACCTGCGGCTGATCCGCGTGGGCGAGGCGCGCTACTGGTTCATGATGAGCAACCACCACATCCTGATCGATGCCTGGTGCCGCTCGCTGCTGATGAACGATTTCTTCGACATCTACATGGCCCTCGGCGAAGGCCGCGAGGCGCAACTGGCGACGCCGCCGCGTTACCGCGACTACATCGCCTGGCTGCAACGCCAGAACCTGGCCGAGGCGCGTCAGTGGTGGCAGCAGAACCTGAAAGGCTTTGAACGCACCACGCCGATCCCGAGCGACCGGCCGTTCCTGCGGGAACACGCCGGCCACAGCGGCGGCATGGTGGTGGGGGACTGCTACACCCGCCTGGATGTGCGCGACGGTGCGCAATTGCGCGAGTTGGCCCAGGCTCATCAACTGACGGTGAACACCTTCGCCCAGGCGGCGTGGGCCCTGGTGCTGCGGCGTCTGAGTGGTGATCGCGACGTGCTGTTCGGCGTCACCGTGGCCGGGCGCCCGGTGGAAATGCCGGAGATGCAGCGCACCGTCGGGCTGTTTATCAACAGCATCGCGTTGCGGGTGCAGCTGCCTGAGGACGACCAGAAGTGCAGCGTGCGCCAATGGTTGAGCGGCCTGCTCGACAGCAATATGCAACTGCGTGAGTATGAATACCTGCCGCTGGTGACCATCCAGGAGCACAGCGAACTGCCCAAGGGGCAGCCGCTGTTCGACAGCCTGTTCGTGTTCGAAAACGCCCCGGTGGAAGTCTCGGTGCTGGACCGTGCGCAAAGCCTGAATGCCACCTCGGATTCCGGGCGCACCCACACCAACTTCCCCCTGACCGCCGTGTGCTACCCGGGGGATGACCTGGGCTTGCACCTGTCTTACGACCAGCGTTATTTCGATGAAACCACCGTGCAAGGCATGCTCGGCGAATTCAAGCGCCTGCTGCTGGCATTGGTGCAGGGCTTCCACGGCGATATGGCCGACTTGCCGCTGATTGGCGAACAGGAGCGTGAGTTCCTGGTGGAGGTCTGTAACCAGAGCGAGCATGAATACCCGCTGGAACGCAGTTACGTCGAGCTGTTCGAGGAGCAAGTGGCACGGCATCCACAACGGATTGCCGCCAGTTGCCTGGATCAGCAATGGAGCTATGCCGAGCTGAACCGGCACAGTAACCGTCTGGGCCATGCGCTGATTGCCGCCGGTGTCGGGCTGGATCAACCGGTGGCGTTGCTGGCGGAGCGCAATCTGGATTTGCTGGGCATGATCATCGGCAGCTTCAAGGCCGGTGCGGGTTACCTGCCGCTGGATCCGGGGCTGCCGGGCCAGCGCCTGAGCCGGATCATCGACCTCAGCCGTACGCCGTTACTGGTGTGCACCGAGGCGTGCCTTGAGCAGGCGCAGGTGTTGCTGGAAGAGTTTGCCTGTGGCTCGCGACCGAGGCTGCTGGTGTGGGAGGAGCTGGTGGGGTCAGAGCAGAACCCGGGCATCTACAGCGCGCCGGATAACCTGGCCTACGTGATCTACACCTCGGGTTCCACCGGCTTGCCCAAGGGCGTGATGGTGGAACAGCGCGGCATGCTGAATAACCAGTTGAGCAAGGTGCCGTACCTGAACCTGGGCCAGGACGATGTCATCGCCCAGACCGCCTCGCAAAGCTTCGATATCTCGGTGTGGCAATTCCTCGCCGCACCACTGTTCGGGGCGCGGGTGGACATTGTGCCGAACACCCTTGCCCATGATCCCCAAGGCTTGCTGGCTCACGTCCAGGCCCAGGGCATCACCGTACTGGAAAGCGTGCCGTCGCTGATCCAGGGCATGCTCGCCCAGGATCGCATCAGCCTGGAGGGTTTGCGCTGGATGCTGCCGACCGGTGAAGCGATGCCACCGGAGCTGGCGCACCAGTGGTTGCTGCGTTATCCGGAGATTGGCCTGGTGAACGCTTATGGCCCGGCGGAATGCTCGGACGACGTGGCGTTCTTCCGCGTCGACCTGGCGTCAACCCGTAGCACCTATCTGCCGATTGGTACGCCGACCGACAACAACCGGTTGTACCTGCTGGACGGCGCGCTGGAGCTGGTGCCTCAAGGCGCCGTCGGCGAGTTGTGCGTGGCCGGGACCGGTGTGGGTCGTGGTTATGTCAGCGACCCGGTGCGCACGGCGCAAGCGTTTGTGCCGAATCCATTTGGTGCGGACCGGTTGTACCGAACAGGGGATTTGGCCCGCCGTCGCAGTGATGGGGTGTTGGAATATGTCGGTCGCATCGACCATCAGGTGAAGATTCGTGGTTACCGGATCGAACTGGGCGAAATCGAAGCGCGCCTGCATGAGCAACCGGAAGTTCGCGATGCGGCCGTCGGGGTGCAGGAGGGCGTCAATGGCAAGCATCTGGTGGGTTATCTGGTGGCGACTGATGCGCAGCTCAACCCGGGCGAGCGCCTTGATCGCATCAAGCAGCGCCTGCGGGCCGAGTTGCCGGAGTACATGGTGCCGCTGCATTGGTTGTGGCTCGACCGTTTGCCGCTGAACGCCAACGGCAAGCTGGACCGCAAGGCCTTGCCGGTACTGGAGATCGGCCAGTTGCACAGCCAGGATTATCTGGCGCCGCGTAATGAGCTGGAGCAGACGTTGGCCGGGATTTGGGCCGAAGTGCTCAAGGTCGAGCGGGTCGGGGTGCAGGACAACTTCTTTGAGCTGGGCGGGCATTCGTTGCTGGCCACGCAGATTGCTTCACGGGTGCAGAAGACGCTGCAGCGGGATGTGCCGTTGCGGGCGATGTTCGAGTGCAGCACGGTGGAGGAGTTGGCGGGGTATATCGACGGGCTGGCGGCGAATGAGATCAGCGCGGAGAAGGTGGATCGGTTGAGTGATTTGATGGCGGAGCTGGAGGGGTTGTAAGGCGCTGAATCTTCGCTGTTTGTGACGGCCTCATCGCAGGCAAGCCAGCTCCCACATTTTGGATTGTGAACACATTCAAAAATGTGGGAGCTGGCTTGCCTGCGATGGCGTCAGACCGGTCGCCGCTTATTTCGGCCCCAGAATCTTCACCAACTTATCCGGCGACGGCGCCCCTTGCTGTTGCTGCAAACCGCCCTTGTCATCCAGATAGAAAATCGCCGGCGTCGCCGACAATTCCAGCTCATCCATTAGCTTCATGTTCGAATCGAGCTTGGCCTGGATATCCGCCGGGATCTTTTCCAGCGCCTGCAACTTGCTGCCTTTACCGGCCGACTCATGGGCTTCCAGGGCCTGCTGCGGATCCTTGGCGGCAAACAGCGCGGCGGATTTGCCAGGGCTGTCCTCACGAATAATCCCCACCATGATGTGCCGCAACTGCACCTTGCCTGCCTTCACCCACGGCCGCGCCTGTTCCCAGAACATGTTGCAGTACGGGCAGTTCGGATCGCTGAACAGATAAACAATGCGTGGCGCGTCCTTGTTGCCGTCCTGGATCCAGTTGCTGTGTTCCATCTTCGCCCAGACCTCCTTGGCCATGGGCGCGTACACCAGTTTTTCCAGGGGCGCAGTGCTCAGGTCATTGCCGGCGGCGTCGTACAGGTTGCCGGCGATCACGCTTTTGCCGTCTGCGGTCAGGTACAGCGCCATGCCACGGTTCTGGTACTGCGCGGCGTAGCCGGTGAGGCCGCTGGGCGCGTCGAACTTGCCGATGATCTTGGCACCCTTGGCCTCGATGTTCTTGATCGGCGCCGGCCAGTCTTCGGCGTGGACCAAAGTGGCAGCGAGGGTCAGGGGCAACAGGGTCAGCAGGTGGCGGAGGCGGAGCATGGCGAATTCCTTGTGGTGGCCGGCAGGGCCGGCTTGGCGTTGATCGGTTCGAAGCGCTCCATGGCGCGGGCCAGGCTGGCTTGGGACAACTCGCCCAGGTGGCTGTTGATCAGGCGACCGTCCGGTTGATAGAAGAGGGTGGTGGGCAAGGCCATGGAGCCCACGGCCTGGCCGAGGCGGCCGCTGGCGTCGAACAGCACGTTGTCCAGGTTCAGGCCCTGGGTCGCCAGGTAGGTGGCGACGCTTTGCATGCTTTCGGCCTGGTTGACGAACAGGAAGGTCACGTCCGGGCGCTGGCGCTGGGCGCTTTCCAGTACTGGCATTTCACGCCGGCACGGCGGGCACCAGGTGGCCCAGAGGTTGATCACCAGCGGGCCGCCCTTGTAGTCGGCCAGTTGCACGGTTTCGCCATTGGCGTTGCGCAGGGCAATGTCCGGCAGTTGGGTGCCTTTTTCGTAGAGGGTCAGGGACAGGCTGGTCAAGGCCCAGAACGCCAGGCCGGTGATCACCCCGGCGCTCAGTGGCTTGCGCAACAGCGGGCGGCGCCAGCCGTAGACCAAGGCGCCGAGGACCAGCGCGATGACGCCGGGCCAGGCGAGGAAGCCGCCATCGCGCAGGTCGACGATTTGCAGCGGGTCATTCTGGTAGTACGTCCAGTACATCAGCACAAAGCTGACGCGGGCGGCGAGCATGCCCAGCAAGAACAGGGTGAACAGCACCGACTCCGGGTTCTCGCCGCCACGCTTGGCCACGCGCCAGCCCACCAGGGTGGCGAGGATCAACGCCGTGATCAGCAGCAAGTGATTCAGGGCGATAGCGAACGTGCCGATAGTCAGTGTCAGCATCAGAGGGCTTCCCGGGCTTGGGTCCAGCGTTGCAGGAAGGCGGCGGCGTCGACTTCGCCGGTGATGCGCTGGGCGCGGCGCTCTTCACCGTCGGGGCCGATCCAGACGAAGCTCGGCGGGCCGGGGACCTTGTAGCGGCCCAGCAGCTCGCGGCTGGCGGCGTTGTCGGCGGTTACGTCGAGGCGCAGCAGGCGCACATCCTTGAGGGCGTCGAGGACTTCGGGTTTGCCGAACACCTGTTTTTCCATGATCTTGCACGACACGCACCAGTCGGCGTAGTAGTCCACCAGCACCCATTGGCCCTGGGCCTTGGCGCTGTCGAGCTGGCTTTGCAGCACGGCCGGGTCGTTGATGGTCATGAAGGCTTCGTGGGCGGTGGGGGCTGCGGCCACCCGCGAGCCGCTGTAGACCTTCAACGGTTGCCACAGGTCGTCGCTGCCGCCGGCCGCGCCGATCACCAATACGCTGCCCCAAAGGCCCAGTACCAGGGAGCCGGCACCGAACAGCATGGCGGTGCGCCCGAAATCCCGGGCCAGCCGCCAGCCGCAATAGGCCATGACCAGCGCCAGCACACCCCACAAGCCAAGCCACAGGGTTTCGCCGACTACCGGGCGAATCATCAACACGGCGGTGGCGAGGAACAGGAAGCCGAAGATGCCCTTGAGGATATTCATCCACGTACCGGGCTTGGGCAGGAAGCGGTTACCTACGGTCACCAGCAGCAACAGCGGCACGCCGATGCCGATGCCCATGGCAAACAGGATCAGGCCGCCATGCAGGGCGTTGCCGCTCTGGGCGATATACAGCAGGGCGCCGGCCAGGGGCGCCGTCATGCACGGGCCTACGAGCAGGCCGGACAAGGCGCCGAGCACGCCGGCACCTACCAGGCTGCCGCCGCTTTGGTTGCGGCTGACGTTATCCAGGCGGTCCCGCAGGAAGGCCGGCAGTTGCAGTTCAAAGAAGCCGAACATCGGCAAGGCCAGGATCACAAACAACGCGGCGAAACTGCCGAGGATCCACGGGGTTTGCAGCAGGGCGGCGAGGTTGCCGCCGAGCAGTGCGGCCAATACGCCGAGGGCGGCATACACCAGCGCCATGCACACCACGTAGCTGGCGGCCAGGGCAAAGCCGCGGCGTGGACTGGCGCCGCTGCCGACCACAAGGCCGGCGAGGATCGGCAGCATCGGCAAGGAGCACGGGGCAAAGGCCAGCAGCAGGCCCAGGCCGAAGAACACCAGCAGGCTCCAGCCCAGGCTGCGCTGTTGCAGGCCGCTGGCCAGGCTTTGGTCCTGGGCCTGGCCGGTAGCGGCGACGGCGGGGTTGCCGCCCAGGTCCACGGTGATCGATTGCGGCGGGTAGCACAGGCCGGCATCGGCGCAGCCTTGCCAGCCGACCTTGACCTGGCCGGTGGCGCCGGCAGGAATCTTCACTTCCAGGCCCTGGCGATAGACTTGCTGCTCGCCGAAGAACTCGTCGCTATGGGCTTCGCCCTGGGGCAACGTCGGCTTTTCGGCCAGGCCGTCGAACTTCATGCGCTGCTGGTACAGGTAATAACCGTCGGCAATCTGCCAGAACAGCTGGGTTTCGCCGGAGGCCAGACGCTCGGAGGTAAAGGTGAAGGCTTTGCCCACGGGGAGAAAATCGGGTTTGGTCTCGAAAGGATTGTTGCCCGGCGCGGCCTGGGCGAATCCAGCAAACACTACCAGCAGGAAGATAAACAGATGCCGCATGATCAAGCCTTAGTTCGAAGCAAGTGGGACACACAATGTGTGGCGTTGATTAACCGATGATTAACCGGGCTATCCTAGAGAAGAAGGGATTATCCGGGTTTACGCGCGTTGGCGGCATAATGCGCGCTTAATCCACCGCCTTTTAAATCACCCTCACATTTTGCAAAGGGTTCACCATGCACGTACTGGTCTGTGAAGACGACGAGCTGATCGCCAGCGGCATTGTTGCCGGGCTCAGCGCCCAGGGGCTGACCGTCGAGCGCGTCGGCACGGCTGCCGCTGCCCGGGCGATGCTCAAGGTGGCGGAGTTCGACGTGATGGTACTCGACCTCGGCCTGCCGGATGAAGACGGCTTGAAGCTGTTGCAGCAATTGCGCAGCCAGGGCCTGGAGATTCCGGTGCTGATCCTCACGGCGCGTGACTCGGTGACCAACCGGGTCGATGGCCTGCAAGCCGGTGCCGACGACTACCTGCTCAAACCCTTCGACCTGCGGGAACTGGCAGCGCGCCTGCACACCCTGTTGCGCCGGGTCGCCGGGCGCAGCGTCAACCTGATCGAACACGGGCGCCTGACCTACAACCCCAGCAGCCGCGAAACCCTGCTGGGTGGTGAGTCGGTGGACCTGTCCCGTCGCGAGCAGGCGCTGTTGCAGGCCCTGTTGCAAAACCGCGGCCGGGTGCTCTCCAGCGAGCAGCTCAAAGACAGCGTCTACGGCTTGAACGACGAGCTGGAAAGCAACGCCCTCAACGTGCACATCCACCACCTGCGACGCAAACTCGGCAACGGCATCGTCGAAACCGTGCGCGGCCTGGGCTACCGCCTGGGCCCGGCTGACGGTGGAGAGGACGCTTCGTGATGAGCCTGCGCCTGCGGCTGACCTTCAAGCTCGGCGCGGCCTTCGTGCTGATCTGGGCACTGGCCGCCGCGTGGATGCTCAACGACCTGCGCAACCAGATGATGTTTTCCCTGGACCAGCGCCTGGTGGCTTCGGCGCGCATGGTGGCCGGGCTGATGGAGCAGATGCCGGGCCTGTCCAGCACGGGCGAGGGCGCGCATTTCAGCGCTGAACAATTGAATGTGCCCGGCGGCATGGCGTGCCAGGTCAGCTCCTTGCGCGGGGTGGTGCTTGCCCGCAGCCATACCACCCCGGACCAGGGCCTGGAGTCGCGCAAGAGCGGCTTTCGCGACCAGATGATTGATGGCGTGGGCTGGCGCAGCTTCACCCTGTCCCGTGGCGATTTGTTTATCACCACCGCCGACCGGCAGGTGGAGCGTGAAGCCTTGAATATGTCGATCCTGCTGGCGGCTTCGGTGCCGGTGGGCGTGGCACTCTTGGGCTGCCTGTGCCTGCTGTGGCTGGGGATCGGCCAAAGCCTCTTGCCGCTCAACCGCATGCGTGACGCCTTGATGCGCCGCAGTGCCGACTCCCTGGAGCCGTTGCAGATCAGTCCGCTGCCCAGCGAGCTCAAGCCGCTGCTCGACACCCAGAACCAATTGCTGCAACGCATCGCCAAGACCATCGAGCGCGAACGCCGCCTGACCGGCGACGCCGCCCACGAACTGCGCAGCCCGCTGACCGCGATCAAGACCCACCTGCAAGTGGCGCGCATGACCGAAGGCGCCGCCCGTGACCAGTCCCTGGCCCACGCCGAGGAAGGCGCCGACCGCCTGCACCGCACCCTTGAGCAGCTCCTGCTGCTGGCGCGGGTCGAAGGCAGCCTGTCGTTTGATGACGGCCTGCAATCGAGCGCCGAGCAAGTCGCTCAACTGGCGATCCAGGATGCCAACGGTGGCGACAATCAGCGCATTGACCTGGTGCTGGCAGACAGCCTCTCTGACCAGCCGGTGGAAATGCCGGTGGGCCTGGCCGTTGCCGCCTTGCGCAACCTGCTGGATAACGCCCTGCGCCACACACCGGCAGATACCCGGGTGGAGCTGAGTGTGTCCAGTGCGGGCGATAACGTGGTGTTCCGGGTACGTGACTACGGCGCGCCGATTTCCAGTGAAGACTTGCAACACCTGACCCAGCGCTTCTGGCGCAATGGCAACAGCCCCGGTTGCGGCCTGGGGTTGGCGATTGTGCAGGCGATTGTGCAGCGCTGCTCATGTTCGCTGAAATTCGACAGCCAGGCCGATGGCCTGCGGGTCGACCTCGGCATGCCGCTGCGTCGCTGACACCTTCTTTTCACGGCACACATAGCTACCGCCATCCTCAAGCGCAACGCTTCAGGATGGCGGTAATTTTTTTGTGTTTGAACGGGCTGAATGATTCGGCCTGTGTTGAAAAGGACAGCCTCCATGTTGGTCATCGATTCCACGTACCCCGCAACAGACTTTAACGGCCGTAACGGCGAAGCCGTGCGCCAGGTGATTGTGCACTACACCGCCGCGCCTTTTGCCTCGTCGCTGCAGACACTGACCTGCGGCGGCGTCAGTTCGCACTACCTGTTGGCCGATCCCCATGACCCGAGTTACCGCGCAGCGGGTTATCAGGAGTTGCGGGTCTTCCGCCTGGTGGATGAAGCCCACCGCGCGTGGCATGCGGGCGCCAGCCATTGGGCCGGGGGCGATAACCTCAACCGCAGTTCCATCGGCATCGAAATCGTCAACCAGGCCCGGGATGAGGCCGGTGTGTTCAGCTTTCCAGCGTATGGGCAGGAGCAGGTCGACGTGTTGATTGCCCTGATTCATGACATCCAGGCACGCTACCCGGCGATTGGCCCCACCGACATGCTCGGGCACTCGGACATTGCCTATTGGCGCAAGAGCGACCCCGGGCCTCGTTTGCCGTGGCGTTGCCTGTTCGAAGCAGGCGTAGGCGCCTGGTTTGAGGACACCGCCAAGATCGCCTATCAACGCTGGTTCGACATCGGCCTGCCGCCCGAGGTTGAAGTCGAACGGGCGTTCCAGCGCTACGGGTACGCCCCGGCGAAAAATCGCCTGGGGTTTCAGCAGCGTGTCCGCGCGTTCCAGATGCATTTTCGCCCCTGTGACTACAGTGGGCGGCTGGACGCGGAGACCTGCGCCATCCTGTATGCGTTGAATGAAAAATACACCGGGGTCGTCGGGTAAATCCGCTAAAGCGGTTTTTAACGACCACAGGTGTAAATCCTCCCCGCGCTGATGCGTTTCCAGAACAGGAAATCCGTGCGCTGCCCTTGGGCCAGACGCCAACGGGTTGGCAGTTTGGTCACCATCATCAGCGTATTGAGGGATCGAGAGATGTCAGTCGCTACCAGCCGTATTCAAGAGACCCTGGCGGTCCCTGCGGAAACGCTCTATCAGTTCGACGAAACCCCGCTGCTGGCCCGCCAGCGCCAGCAGGAGTCCAATGCCCGCAGTTATCCGCGACGCATTCCCCTGGCCCTCAAGCGTGCGCGCGGGATTTACGTCGAGGACGTCGAAGGCCGCAGCTTTATCGATTGCCTGGCGGGCGCCGGCACCCTGGCGCTGGGGCACAACCACCCGGTGGTGATCGAAGCGATTCGCCAGGTGCTGAGTGATGAATTGCCGTTGCACACCCTGGACCTGACCACGCCGGTCAAGGACCAGTTTGTGCAGGACCTGTTCGGCCTGCTGCCGCCGGCGCTGGCGCGGGAAGCCAAGATCCAGTTCTGCGGCCCCACCGGCACCGACGCGGTGGAAGCCGCGCTGAAACTGGTGCGTACCGCCACCGGGCGCAGCACGGTGCTGTCGTTCCAGGGCGGTTATCACGGCATGAGCCAGGGCGCCCTGAGCCTGATGGGCAGCCTGGGGCCGAAAAAGCCGTTGGGCGCACTGCTCGGCAATGGCGTGCAATTCCTGCCATTCCCTTACGACTATCGCTGCCCGTTCGGGCTGGGCGGGGCGGAAGGGGTGAAGGTCAACCTGCACTACCTGGAAAACCTGCTTAACGACCCCGAGGCCGGTGTATTGCTGCCGGCAGCGGTGATCGTCGAGGTGGTGCAAGGCGAGGGCGGCGTGATTCCGGCCGATCTCGATTGGCTGCGCGGCCTGCGGCGCATCACCGAGCAAGCCGGCGTGGCGTTGATCGTCGACGAAATCCAGAGCGGCTTTGGCCGTACCGGCAAGATGTTTGCCTTCGAACATGCCGGCATCGTCCCGGACGTGGTGGTGTTGTCCAAGGCCATTGGCGGCAGCCTGCCCCTGGCGGTGGTGGTGTATCGCGACTGGCTCGATACCTGGTTGCCAGGCGCCCATGCCGGGACCTTCCGGGGCAATCAGATGGCCATGGCTGCCGGCTCGGCGGTGATGCGCTATCTCAAGGACCACGACATTCCCGCTCATGCGGCGGCCATGGGCGAGCGTCTTGGGGAACACCTGCGGATCCTGCAGCGCGACTTCCCGCAGTTGGGGGACATTCGTGGGCGCGGGCTGATGCTGGGTGTGGAGTTGGTGGACCCTGCCGGCGCGCCCGACACCCAGGGCCATCCGCCGGTGCATCGCCAACTGGCGCCGCTGGTGCAGCGTGAATGCCTCAAGCGCGGGCTGATTCTTGAACTGGGCGGGCGGCACGGCAGCGTCGTGCGTTTCCTGCCACCGCTGGTGATCACCGCTGTGGAAATCGACCGCGTGGCCGAGATTTTTGGTCGCGCCCTGGCAGCAGCCGTCGCCAGCCTCTAATTTTTTAGCGGGCTGGCACGTTCCTTCTTACATTACACCGACGGAGAACCGTAATGACCTCAGTATTCGACCGCGAAGACATCCTGTTTCAGGTAGTGGTCAACCATGAAGAGCAATATTCCATCTGGCCCGACTACAAGGCTGTGCCGGAAGGCTGGCGTACCGTGGGCAAAAGCGGGATGAAGAAAGAGTGCCTGGCCTACATCGAAGAGGTGTGGACCGACATGCGCCCGCTGAGCCTGCGCCAGAAGATGGATAGCCAGGCGCTGGCTGGCTGACCCATACCTTGAAGGTTGTGAAGATCGAATGTGGGAGCTGGCTTGCCTGCGATAGCGGTGAGTCAGCTTGCATCTCTGTTGACTGATACTCCGCTATCGCAGGCAAGCCAGCTCTCACACTGACCGCGTTTGTCCTTAAGGTGTCAGCGCCTTGATTACCTGATCCACATTGCCTTCCAGCTCCGCCACCGGGTCTGCGCCATCGGTGCCCAGCACCAGCAACTTCGACCCACCCGCCGTGACAGCCGCCTGTACCGCATCGCTTGGCTTGCGGTGATGCAGCACCACGGCCACCTCATTCTCCTTCAGGCTTTCACTCAGTTGCTGCAATGCTTCGGGCGTCCAGTCCGTGTCTGCCCGCGCATCGGTGCTGACCAGTTCCAGGTTCAACCCGCTCACCAGGTAACCAAAGTGATCACTCAGGCTGACCACCGTCAGGTTGTCGGCCTTGGCCAGTCGTGCCTCGCTGTCGGCGGTGAGCTTGAGCAGGCGTTGCTTGAGCGCGGCCAGGTTGGCCTCGATCTGCGGCTTGGCCCCGGGTGCCAGGCGGCTCAGGTCGGCGGCCATCACATCGGCCATGCGTCCCATGTTGTTGCTGGCTTGCCACGGCTGGCTGTTCAGGCCGTCGCTGGCGCCCGGCTGCACGGCAATCCCTGGCAAGCCGCCGTCCACCGGGCGAGCGGCGTCGACTTCGACGATGCGGATATTGCTGCGCCGGGCCACCGGGTACAGCGGGTCGTCGGGCCATAACGAGCGCAGGCCGATGGCCGCATCGGCGTCCAGCGCCAGTGTGTTCAGCGCCGGCGCGCCGCGCCCGGTGAAATAGGCGACTTGCCGCGAGCCGGGCAGGTTGGCCGGCGCCGCGCGTTCAAGCTGCACGTCGGTGCCTTTGAGCAGCACTTGTGCCAGGCCATAAGTGATCGGCAACGCGGCGAGGACCTTCACCGGCTTGCTCGCGTGAACACCCTGGGGCGCGGGCTTGACGGCGTCAGCCGCCATCACCGGAGCCGCGATCAAGCAGGCGATGGCCAGGGCCAGTGGATTCAGAACGGTGCGCATTATCCAAGATTCCCTTTCAGGCTGGGGACCGTGCCGCGAGCGATAGCGGCGAGGGCGAAGGCGATACCGGCGACCAGGATGATGGCGGCACCGGATGGAATCGGCAGGTCGAAGATGATCGGCAGCAGAATCCCGCACAGGGTGCTGACGGTGGCGATCACCACCGAGATCCAGAAGAAGCCCTTGAGCGACTGGCTCAACAGGCGTGCGGCGGCCGCCGGAATCACCAGCAACGCGCCTACGAGGATCGCGCCGATGACCTTGACTGCGGCAACGGTGATCAACGTCACCAGGATCACGAACAGATAGTCCAGGGTCTTCACCGCCACCCCGCGCACCGCTGCCAGTTGCGGGTTGAAGCTGGCGAGCATGATGCGGTTGTACAGCGGCAACGCCAGGGCCATCACCAGCGAGCCGACAATCGCCAGCACCAGCAGGTCATTGCCGTTCACCGTCAGCACCGAGCCGAACAACACGTTTTCGAGGATGTGCACGTTGATCTTGCCCGCCAGAATCAGCAGCAGGCTCGCGCCCAAGGCCAGGGACACCGACAGGAATACGCCGATCAGCGTATCCGGCGCCAGGCCCGTGCGGTTGCGCAGGTAGTTGAGCAGGATGCCGAACAGCAGGCAGTAGCCGAACAGGCTGCCGTAAGGCCCGGTGTAGGGCTCCCCCAGCAGAATGCCCACGGCCACGCCGGTCAGTGCGGCATGGCCCACGGCTTCGGAAAAGAACGCAAAGCGCTTGACCACCACCAGCGTACCCAAACCACCCAGTACCGGGCCGATCAGCAGCCCGGCCAGCAGGGCGTTGACCACAAATCCATAGGCCAGCGCTTCCGGCAGATACCCGGAAGACGCCCAGCCCTGGACCATCAAGCGAAAGGCTTCGTAGCTCATAAGGCCGGGCTCCGTGGATGGGTGGAGAACAGAGTCAGCAGGCGGTCGGGGGTCAGCGCCTCCTTGGGCGTGGCGTCGAACAGCACGCGGCGGTTCAGGCCGGTAACACGGTCAGCCAGGCGGCCGACGGCTTCCAGGTCGTGTTCGATCCACAGCACGGTGATCCCGGCGTGGCGCCAGTCGTTCAGCAGCCGCTCGAACACCTGGATGCCGGCTTCGTCCAGCGCCGACATCGGTTCGTCCAGCACCAGCAATTGCGGCGCCGGGATCAAGCCCTGGGCCAGCAGCACCCGCTGGCGTTCACCACCCGACAGGGCGCCCATGCGCCGCTTGCGTTTGTCCTGCATGCCGACCCGTTCGAGTGCTTCGCCAATCGCGGCGGCGTAATGTTTGGACAACCCGAGAAACGCCGGACGCCGCTGGCACATGGCAGCCATGAAGTCGTCGACGGTCATCGGCAAGCCGCGGTCGAACTCCAGCGCCTGGGGCACGTAGCCGATGGTGCCCGGCACATCGGGCCAGTGCAGGCTCAACTGGCCCTGGTGCGGTGTTTGCCCCAGCAGGGTTTTGATCAGCGAGCTTTTGCCGCCGCCGTTGGGGCCCACCAGCGCGTGGATGCTGCCGGGCTGGACCTGGAAACTCACCGCGTCAAGGATCACCGTGCGGCCCAGGTTCAGCGCCACTTTATTGAAGTCGAGGGTCGGGCCAACACTGACCACCTTCAAATGTTCCGCTGCCGTCATGCCCCGGACTCCTGGATCGCCCGTACCACGGTGTTGAGGTTGCCGGTCATTTCCACTTCGTACTTTTCAGCGCTGTAGTCGCCATAGGAAATGTGCGACAGCGGGTACAGCTTCACGCCCGACTCACGCTGGATGGTGTCGACGTAGCTGGACGGGAAATCCATCTCCGAGAAGATCACTTTTACGTCCAGTTCCCGCAGTTGATCGATGGTTTTCTTCAACTGGCTCGGGCTCGGTTCGATACCGTGGGCCGGTTCTACCACGGCGGTAACTTCCAGGCCGAACTCCCGCAGCAGGTAGTCATAAGCCGCGTGCACCGTGGCTACCCGCAGGTCCGGGTTGGGCGCGCTGGTGAGTTTGGCCAGGGCGTCGGCGCGCATCTGGCGCAGGCGCTTGCCGTAGGCGCGGGCGTTCTGGGTGTAGGTCTTGGCGTTGTCCGGGTCGAGCTTGCCCAGTTCCCGGGCGATGTTATTCACCTGGGCAATCGAGGCGCTGATGGACAGGAAGGTGTGCGGGTTGACTACCTTGCCGGCACCGCGCGCGGCGTTGCCGGTGGCGGCCAGCAGCGGCACGTTGGCGTTGGCTTCGATCACCGGAATGTCCGGGCGCTCGCTGGTGGCGATCATGCGGTCGGCGAAATCGTCATGGCCCACGCCATTGAGCACGATCACATCGAGGGTGCCGATGCGCTTGATGTCTTCAGCGCGGGGTTCGTAGGCGTGGGGGTTGAAGCCGGCCGGAATCAGCGGGACGACTTCGGCCTTGTCCCCGACAATATTGGCCACATAGCTGTAATAAGGATGCAGGGTGATGCCGATGCGCAGGCGTTTGGCAGGGTCGGCGCTGGCCATTGGCGCCAGCAGCAAGGTGAACAAACCCGCGAGCACCAGGCGTAAAAATGGAGATGAAATAGACATGGTCTTCTCTCGGCTACAGCGTGAATTCAATGACGATGCTGGCGGGTGACACCCGCATCGAACTGCGCGACCACTTGCTGCCAACCCGCGCTGATCAGCGCCTGGTCAGTGAGGTCGGAGGGGGCGGTGAGGTTGGCGCTGCGGTTGAGCCAGATATCTGGCTCGGCTCCACTGATGCGCATCAGCAGCGAACCGCTGAGGGCCGGGGTCTGGCTCAGGCCCAGGTAGGCGGTGTCCAGCAACTGCCAGCGGTGGTCGCCACGGCTCACCGAACTGGCGTCCTGGGCGAAGGGCGCAAAGCCTTCTTCGGCCAGTTGTTCAGGCGTCGGCAGGGCGCTGTGCTCCTCCTGCAGCAAATGGATTTCGTCCAGGGTCACCCGCAGGTCGGCGTAAATGCCTTGCTCGGCGGCGCTGAGGTCGCGGCGGGCGTCCAACTGGTGGCTCGGTACCGCAGCGATCTCCTGGCTTTCACCGCGCAAGGCCACCACTGTGCCGGCAACGGCGAGGATGATCAGGCACAGCAGCAGGACGTAAAGGGTTTCGTGCCCGGCACCGGCCGGGCGAACAACGTGAGTCGTGCTCATTGGGGCTGGATATCCGCTTGGTCGATTTCCACCACGTGGCCGGGGCCGGCGTCAAACAGCACGTAGAACTCGGCGGACGGTTTCTTGAAGGTCAACTTCGAGTCTTCACCCAGCTTGCCGGGCACCAGGATGGTTTCGTCGTAGCCGATCACGTCCAGGGTCACGCCCGGGGCGCCGCTGCCATCGGAGAAACCGCCGGTGCACTGGATCTGCTCGCCGGCGATTTCCTTGCATTCGCACATCGGGTTGTGGGCGAGGGCGACGGTACTGAAACCGGCGCCGAGGATCAGCACGCCACAGGCGCGGGCCAATTGCTGCAAGGTCATGGTTTGACTCCTCGTTTTTTCAGCCAGTCGATGGTGGCCGGCGATGCCTGGCTCAAGGGAATGGAGGCCTGGTGCATGGCACCGTCCCAGCCTTCCATGGTGATCCACACTTCGGCGTCCAGCGGCGTGCGTTCAGGGATCGGCAGCGCGGCGCCCATGCGGTACGGGGTGCCGAAGAAAATCACCCCGGCGGCCCGCAGGCTGCGGGGCTTGCCGATGCGCAGGTAGGTCGCCTTGACCTGGTCGGTGCAGGTGTCGCACAGGGCCGCGTTGAAGGATTTCATCGGGCCCGCCGGGTTGGGGCGCGGCGGCTCGTTGCGTAGCTCTGCGAGCTTCAGGCTCCAGGGGCCGACCTGTACGTCACCGATCTCCCGTTCACCCAGGCCGCTGTCACCGCGAAACAGCGCGGCGTCGGCGAAGTACTTGGGCATGAAGCCCAGGGGCACCAGCAACAGCAGGATATTGATGTGGAAGCGCCACTTGAGCCAAAAGGCCCGCAGCGGCGAGGGCGGTTGAATCGTCGTGGCCTTGTTCATGAATTGGCCTCCGTTGTTTCAGCCTGCAAGGCCTGGATTTTCGCCGGTTGACGGGACGCCTTGGCTTCACGTTTCAGGGCATTGAGGGTGGCCAGGGCCGTGCGTTTGGTCCAGATCAGCAAGCCGCTCAAGACCATCATGCTCAACACCAGCCCGAAGAAGGCCCAGATCAGCTTGATCCAGATACCGCCAAAATCCCCGGTGTGCAGCGGGCGCATGGATTCGGTGACGAACTCCAGGGCCGATCGGTCGGACAGCAGGTGCGAGGCGGCGATTTCGCCGTTGTACGGGTTGATTTCCGCAGTCTGGAACATCAGCGGGTACCAGCCACGCCCACCGATGCGCAGGTGGCTGTAGGCGTTGCTGGGCAGGCTCACAAAGCTGGCCTCAAGCCCCGGAATCCGCTGGGTGGCGATGGTGATCGCCTCGTCCAGTGGAATCATGGGCGCCGGCACGCCCGGGGCGGACATCGGTACTTTGTCGCGGGCAATCGCCGGGACGATCGGCTCGCTGGAAATGGTGATCTGGTTATCGCCCAGGATCGCCTGGATCAGGAACCAGGTGCCGGTGATGGAGATCACCGCGATAAACCAGATCGACCAGATGCCGCTCAACCGGTGGAAGTCGCCCCAGAAAATCCGCGCACCGTGACGAATGCGCAGCGTTGGCCTGAAAAAACCTTTCCAGAAGCGCTTGTAGACCACGAGGCCGGTGACCAGCGAGGCCAACAGCGGCAAGCCCAGCAGCGAGACCAGGTACCAGCCCCAGCTGTAACCGTTGGTGAACGGCACCAGCCACCAGCCATGCAGGGCACGGGTAAATTGCTGGAAGTTGAACGATGGGCTGATGCCCTGGATCACCCCGGTGTACGGGTTGACGTAAACCTCCAACGAGCGCCCGTCGGGGTAGCTCAGGTCGGCGCTGAGGGCGAAGTGCGATTCGTCCGGGCGGCTCAGGGATTCGACGATCACCTGGGGTTCGGCACGCTTGATGGCGCCGATCACCTGGTCGTAGGTGAGCGGTTCGGCATCGTCCGACGGCTTGCTGGCGCGGATGTCCGGGTTGGCCAGCCAGACGATCTCCTGGCTGACCACCGCCAGGGTGCCGGTGACGCAGACGATCAGCACAAAGAACCAGATGGGCAATGCCAGCCAGCTGTGCACGAGAAACCAGAGTTTTGAGCGTGACTTCTTCGACATGTGAATGAGGGTCTTGATCGGAGGGGGGCAGTAAAGGCCCGGAAAACGCCACCCGTAGCTTTTGCTGACGCGAGCGGCTGTATCTAAGTTAAGACGGATGAGAAACGCAAAACCCTAAGGCGGATATGAAAGTAAATGTTTCAGATACTCATTCATGCAACACGAAACATGTTTCGAGTCATCACCAAGGCGGGATTGATGGGGCGGGGGCGCTGCCTATGATGGGGTCATACCGTTGAGCGAGCCCCATAATGACTTCTGCCAGAACCCTCTACGACAAACACATCGATTCCCACACGGTGTGCCGCCTGGATGACCAGGGCCATGTGCTGCTGTACATCGACCGCCAGGTGATCAACGAATACACCAGCCCCCAGGCCTTCAACGGCTTGCGCGAGGCGGGCCGCGGCGTGTGGCGCCCCGGCACGGCGCTGGCGGTGGTCGACCATGTGAACCCCACCACGCCCAAGCGCATCGCGGCCATGCCGGATGCGGGCGGCGCGCGGCAAGTGTCGTACCTGGCGGAAAACTGCCGGGACTTCGGGATTGAACTGCTGGACATCCTCGACAAACGCCAGGGCATCGAACACGTGATCGCCCCGGAGCAGGGTTTTATCCTGCCGGGCATGGTGATCGCCGCCGGCGACAGCCACACCACCACTTACGGTGCGTTGGGCGCGTTCGGCTTTGGCATCGGCACCTCGGAAATCGAGCATTTGCTGGCCTCGCAAACCCTGGTCTACAAACGCCTGAAGAGCATGCGCGTGACCGTGGACGGTACATTGGCCCACGGCCTGACCTCCAAGGACGTGATCATGGCGCTGATCGGCAAGATCGGCGCTTCGGGCGCCACCGGCTACGCCATCGAGTTTCGTGGCTCGACCATCGATGCCCTGAGCGTCGAGGCCCGCATGACCATCTGCAACATGGCGGTGGAAGCGGGCGCACGCGGTGCCTTCATGGCGCCGGATGAAAAAGTCTTCGCCTACCTCAAGGGCAAGCCCCGGGCGCCGAAGGGCGAATTGTGGGAACGCGCCCTGGTGGGCTGGCGCCAACTGCACTCGGACGCCGACGCGGTGTTCGACCTCGAAGTGCAACTGGACGCCACCGCGCTGGAGCCGATGGTCACCTGGGGCACCAGCCCCGACCAGGCCGCGCCCATCGGCGCCCGCGTGCCGGACCCGCAAGACGTCAGCGACCTGATCCTGCGCCAGGACATGCGCCGCGCCCTGAACTACATGGGCCTGGAAGCCGGCATGCCCTTGAGCGAGATCGTCATCAGCCACGCGTTTATCGGCTCTTGCACCAACGCCCGCATCGAAGACCTGCGGGACGCCGCCAGCGTGGTGCGCGGCAGGCGCGTGGCCGACCATGTGCGGGCGATGATTGTGCCGGGCTCCACTGAAGTGCGCGACCAGGCCGAAGCCGAGGGCCTCGCCGCGATCTTTATCGATGCCGGTTTTGAGTGGCGCCAGTCCGGCTGCTCGATGTGCCTGGCCATGAACGACGACGTGCTGGAGCCGGGCGACCGCTGTGCCTCCAGCACCAACCGCAACTTCGAAGGCCGCCAGGGCGCGGGAGCCCGCACCCACCTGATGAGCCCGGCCATGGTCGCCGCCGCCGCCATCACCGGCCGCCTGACGGACATTCGCCACTTTGGAGACCGCACATGAGCCTGCAACCCTTTACCCGCATCACCGGCAAAGCCGCGCCGATGCTGGCGGCCAATATCGACACTGATGTGATCATGCCCAAGCAGTTTCTCAAGGGCATCGACCGCAACGGGCTGGATCGCGGGTTGTTCTTTGATTTGCGCTTCTTGCCTTCGGGCGAGCCTAACCCGCAATTCGTGCTGAACCAGCCGGCCTGGCAGGGCGCGAGCTTTATGGTGGTGGGGCCGAACTTCGGTTGTGGTTCCAGCCGCGAGCATGCGGTGTGGGGCTTGAAGCAGATGGGCATTCGGGCGCTGATCGGCAGCAGCTTTGCCGGGATTTTTTATGACAACTGCCAGCGTAATGGGGTGCTGTTGATCACGCTGGAGGAGGCGGTGTTGCAGCGGCTGGGGCAGACGGTGAGCCAGCCTGAGCAGGCGCAGATCAGTGTGGACCTTGAGGCCCAGGAGATTCGGTTGGCGGATGGGCAGGTGATTCCGTTCCAGATTGATACGTTGCGCAAGACTGCGTTGTTGCTGGGGTTGGATGCTATCGGTACTACGTTGCAGCGCAGCGAGCAGATCAAGGCGTTTGAACGTGAACATCTGGCGGCCAATCCCTGGCTTAGCTGAGCAAGATCACCTGTGGGAGCTGTCGAGCTTCAGCGAGGCTGCGATGCAGGCGCTGCGGTGCTGCAGGTGTACCGCGGTGATCCCATCGCAGCCTCGCTGAAGCTCGACAGCTCCTACAGGGGAGGGGCAGTTTTCCAATGCGATCGTTCCCACAGGGGGGCAGTTCGCCAATTAGACTCAGAACCTTACGTTGACACGTTGGGCACCGTGGGCTTAAGTGGGCCGCGACATGGAGGTTGGTCCGTCACGGAAAAAGGAATTTCAGCGTGTGTAACCGCAATCCCGAGTTCGCCCTCTCGACCCGAAACGCCCGCCTGATCATCTTCGCCCGGGGTGTTTCGGATTTCGGCGCGTTCCTCAACATGGTGGCCTTGTCCACTTACGTCTACTGGCTCAGCCAAAGCGTGGTGTTTGTCAGCCTCTTCCTGGCATGCCGCGTCACCGGCGGCATTGTCGCCAGCCTGTTCGGCATCCCGTTTTTTCGGCGCTTTGCCGGGCGTGGCACGTTGGCGGGGCTGGACCTGGCCCGGGCGCTGTTGCTGACGCCGTTGCTGGTGTTGATCCCGGACCTTCAGCTTAGTGTGCTGCCCTTCATCGCCTTCGGGATCGGCTTGTGCAATTCGCTTTTTGCCATCGGTCTGAATAGTCAGTTACCGACCTGGGTCGCGCTTGAGCAGCGGGTTTCCACCAATGCGTGGATCACTTCAGCGGCTGCCACTGGTGCGGTATTCGGCAGTTTGCTGTCCGGGCTGTTGATCGCCACCGGCGGGTTCGAGGCGGTGTTTGCCGTCAACATCGCCACTTATATTGTGGCCGCCGGCTTGATCCTGCCGCTGCGCGGGCTGTACGCCGTCGCCATGGCCGTGCATCGCGGCCTCTCGGCGGAATGGCACGAACTGAAGAAAGGCTTGCGCGGCGCCCCGGTGCTGGCCGCCATGTTGCTGATCAGCATGCTCGATACCCTTGGCAGCGCTGCCCATAACGTCGGCTGGCCGGTGCTGTCCCAGTACATTTCCCCCGACACGGCAAACACCGTCATGGGCTATCTGCTGGCGGTGTGGGCTTGCGGCAAGTTTATTGGCGCACGCCTGGCCAGTGCGGTTCTAAAAAACCGTGGCACCCAAGGCATGGAACGGATGTTCATGGCCGGTGTAGCGCTGATGTCCAGCGGCTTTATCCTGACCTTCCAGCAAACCGAACTGTGGCTGGCGTTGGTACTGGTAGTGTGGGCCGGGCTGGGAGACGGTATATCCGAGGTGGCCCTGGTCTCCCGCGCGCAAAGTGAACCCGATAGCCTGCGCTTGCCGCTGTTCAGTCTATTGACCCTGATTCAAATGGCCGGCTTCGGCGTGGGCATGCTGGTGGTCGGGCCGTTCTACCTGACGTGGACGCCGGCCCAGGTGATTGTGCTGTTCCACGGGCTGCCATTGAGCGCCCTGGTGGTCATGGGGTTGTGGATGGGGTTCAGGACTCAGCGGGGTATCAGATCGACAACCCTTTGAAGTGCTCCTGCAAAAACTCCACACACGCCCGCAGCTTCCCGGAGTACGCCAAGCGCGTCGGATACACCGCCCACACGTTGGCGCTCTGGGTATAGTCGTGCAGCACCTGCACCAGTTTCCCTTGCTCCAGCAGCGGCTTCACATCCCACATCGACCGCAACAACACCCCACGCCCATCAAGTGCCCATTGCAAGACAATCTCTCCATTGTTGGACGACAACGGCCCGCGCACGCGCACGCTGTCCTGTACGCCATCGCGCTCCAGGTGCCAGATGCCAAAGGCGTTGTCACGTTCCTTGAGCACCAGGCAGTCGTGCTGTTCCAGATCGCCCAAGTGCTGCGGTATGCCACGGCGTTCGAGGTAGGCGGGCGCGGCACATAGCACCCGGCGGTTGCTCACCAGCCGGCGGCCGATGTGTTGGCCGGGGATGTCGTCGCCCACGCGGATCTCCAGGTCGAAACCTTCGCTGACGATGTCCACCACGCGGTCGAACAGGTCCAGGCGAATCTCCAGGTCCGGGTATTGCTCAGCCAGCAGCGACAGGGCCGGCGCCACATGGTTGCGGCCGAAGCCGAAGCTGCTGCACAAATGCAGATGGCCGCGAGGGCTGTCGTGGGCGTCGGAGAGTTCGTCGGACAGTTGCTGGAAGTCTTCGAGAATGCGCACGGCCCAGCGCTGCACGCGCTCACCGTCTTCGGTCAGGGCGATACGCCGGCTGGTGCGGTGCAGCAGGCGGGTGGCCAGGGTGGTTTCGAGAATCTGGATACGCTTGCTGACGTAGGCCGGGGACAGCCCCAGTTCATCGGCAGCCGCAGCAAAGCCGGCCTTGCGGATCACGGTCAGGAATACCCGCAGGTCTTCAGGTAGGGGCACGGTATCTTTCTTATTAGTCATCAGAAACAGGCGTGGCGGCATGAGCCGCCAGAATAGCACCGGTGTGGTGAGGGAGCTTGCTATGGGAAGGGAGCTTGCTGTGGGGATGGAGCTTACTGTGGGGATGGAGCTTGCTGTGGCGAGGGAGCTTGCTCCCGCTGGGCTGCGCAGCGGCCCCAAAAAAGATGGGAGCGCTGCGCACTCCAGCGGGAGCAAGCTCCCTCGCCACAGCAAGCTCCCTCGCCACAGCAAGCCCCCTCACCACAGCAAGCTCCCTCACCACAGGGGATTGGTACTTAAGGTCTACTCGGCAGCGATCTTCGCCTGCGCAGCAGCCCGCGCATGGCGGCCATGCTTGAGGGCGATGGGCGCCATCTTCTCGCGGTCCAGTTCACCCTCCCAGGCAGCCACCACCAGGGCGGCCACGGCATTACCGATAATGTTGGTCAGCGAACGGCACTCCGCCATGAAACGGTCAACCCCCAGGATCAGCACCATCGCCGCCACCGGCACCGTCGGCACCACCGCCAGGCTGGCGGCCAGTGCGACAAAACCTGCACCCACCACCGCGCCGGCGCCTTTGGAGGTGAGCATCGCCACCGCCAGAAGCGTCAGTTGTTGCTCCAGCGTCAGGTCGATATTCGTCGCCTGGGCCAGGAACAGCACCGCCAGCGTCATATAGATGTTGGTGCCGTCCAGGTTGAAGGTATAGCCGGTGGGCACCACGATCCCCACCACGCCTTTGGAGGCGCCGAGGCTTTCGAGTTTCTGGATCAGTTGCGGCAAGGCAGATTCGGAGGAACTGGTGCCCAGCACGATCAACAGCTCGGCCTTGATGTAGGTCAGCAGCTTGAAGATGCTGAAGCCGACATACCGCGCGATGCTGCCCAGCACCACGGCCACGAAGAAAAACGCGGTGACGTAGAACGTGCCCACCAGTTTCAGCAACGGCAGCAGCGAGCCCAGGCCGTATTTGCCGATGGTGAAGGCGATCGCCCCGAAAGCACCAATCGGCGCGACGCGGCTGATCATCCCGACGATGCGGAAGAACACTTCGCTGGCCTGGTTGATCACACCCACCAACGGCCGGCCCTTCTCGCCGATCATCACCAGCCCGAGGCCGAACAGTACCGACACAAACAGCACCGGCAGGATTTCACCTTTGGAGAATGCGTCGAAGAAGGTGGTCGGGATCACGTGCATCAGGAACCCGGTGACGCCTTCACCATGTTCGGCCTGGCCGACAAAACCGGCGATGGCCGAGCTGTCGAGGGTCGTCACATCAATGTTGAACCCCACGCCCGGGTGCAGCAGGTGCGCGGCGAGGATGCCGATCACCAGGGCGATGCTGGAGACAATCTCGAAATACAGCAGCGCCTTGCCGCCCACACGTCCCACCTGCTTCACGTCGTGCATGCTGGTGATGCCGGAGACCACCGTGCAGAAGATGATCGGGCCGATGATCATCTTGATCAGCTTGATAAACCCGTCGCCCAGGGGCTTGAGGTCGATGCCCACCTGGGGCCAGTGGTTGCCGATCAGTACGCCCAGCACAATGGCGATGATCACCTGCACATACAGGGTTCCCAGCAGTTTTCTGATTGTCATTTTTATTATCTCGAGACGTTTTTTGGGCAAGCAGATCCCGTCGCAGGCTGTTTCAAGCCTGCGGGGCGGGATCGATCAGATCAGCGGTTTACTAAAGCCTCAGCGAAGGAAGGTCAGGACTTCGCCCAGCAACAGTTCAGGAGCTTCTTCAGCGATGTAGTGGCCGGCCGGCAGGGCCTTGCCACGTACGTCGGTGGCGACTTTCTGCCATTCCTTGAGGGGTTCGAAGCAGCGCCCGACGGTGCCTTCGGCGCCCCACATCACCAGCAGCGGCAGGTTGAGGTGGTTGCCGTTGTCGAGGTCGGCGCGGTCGTGCTCAAGGTCGATGCCGGCGGCGGCGCGGTAGTCTTCGCAGATGCCGGTGGCGGTGCCGGGCAGTTTCAGGCAGCGCAGGTATTCGGCGAAGGCTTCGTCGGTGAACGGCTTGAGCCCGGCACTGCGGCTGCCCATGACGCTGCGCAGGTACAGTTCCGGGTTGCCTTCGATCAGGCTCTCGGGCAATGGCGCCGGGCGGATCAGGAAGAACCAGTGCCAGTAGGCGCGGGCAAAGGCTTCGTCGGTCTGGGCATACATCGCAAGCGTCGGGGCGATGTCCAGCAGCACCATGCGCTGCACGGCCTTGGTGTGGTCCAGGGCCAGGCGATGGGCGACGCGGGCGCCACGGTCGTGGGCCAGCACCGAGAACTCATCAAAGCCCAGGGCCTTCATCAACTCGACGCCGTCGCGGGCCATTTCGCGCTTGGAGTAGTGGGTGTGATGGTCACTGGCGGCGGGCTTGCTGCTGTCGCCGTAACCGCGCAGGTCGGCGGCGACCACGGTGAAGTGTTCGGCCAGTTGCTCGGCGACCTTGTGCCAGATGACGTGGGTCTGCGGGTGCCCGTGCAGCAGGAGCAGGCCGGGACCCGCGCCGCCTTTGCGGTAGCTGATGTCCACACCGTTGACGTGGCGCTGGTCTTTTTGGAATCCGGCGAACATGGAATGACTCCTTGTGATGATTGCCTGCATCCTGAAATCACACGGCGCCTGGGGCAAGGGGGAAAACGTGGAGGGGTTGTTCATGAAGTGTGTTGAAGCCCGATCTTTCAGGCAATGCAGGTCAACTGTAGGAGCTGGCTTGCCTGCGATGCAGGCAACTCGGTGTATCAGTCGCACCGAGGTGTTGCCCACACAACAGCAAACCGGCAGTTTGCTGCGCCGTGGGCGGTCTGCCGCGCGCACATCAGGCGCAAACCCTTGTGTTTGATAGCCTGGCGCCTCAGGCACAGAAGCTGCAATGCCTCAGGTAAATCATTCGCCCGAGAGCGTTGTATGTCTGTACTGCCTGTATCTGCCGATTACCCGATTCACACGCCCCACGCCGAGCTGATCCGTGACGAGGCCCAGGCCCTGGCCGTTGCCCACCAGGTCGCCGCCGTATTGCTGGAGCAAGACGCCGAACGCGACCGCACCCGCCAGGTGCCGGCGGACGTGGTCGACTTGTATTCCAACAGCGGCCTGTGGGGCATCAGCGTGCCCCGCGAGTTTGGCGGCGCCCAGGTGTCCTACGCGGTGCTGGCCCAGGTAATTGCGATTATCTCGGCGGCCGACCCGTCGCTGGGGCAAATCCCGCAGAACCATTACTGCCTGCTGGAAGACATCCGCCTGCAAGGCACGCCCGAGCAGCAGGCGTACTTTTTTGGCCTGGCGCTGGAGGGGCATCGGTTTGCCAACGCGCTGTCGGAAACCGGCGGCAAGAACGTCCAGGACATTCAGGCGACCATTCGCCGGCAAGGTGACGGCTATGTGATCAACGGCCGCAAGGGCTATTGCACCGGTTCGCTGTACGCCCACTGGCTGGCGGTGCTGGCGCTGGATGAGCAGCAGAATGCGCAGTTGGCCTTTGTGCCCCGCGGCACTGAAGGCCTGGTGGTGGTCGATGACTGGGACAGCATGGGCCAGCGCACCACGTCCAGCGGTACGGTGTTGGCCGAAGACCTGAAGGTGCCGGCGTTCAACCTGTTTCCTACCCATCGTTCCTACGATTCGCCGACCCTGGCCGGCCCTTTCGCGCAACTGACCACCGCTGCCATCGACGCCGGCATCGCCCGTGCCGCGTTGCGCGACACGGTGCAGTTCGTCCAGCAATTCGCCCGCCCTTGGATCGATGCCGGGGTGGAAAAAGCCAGTGAAGACCCGCTGACCATCATCCAGGTGGGTGCGCTGGATATTCGCCTGGAAGCGGCAGAAGCCTTGCTGGAGCGCGCCGGGAAAGCCCTCGACGCCGCGCGCCCGGCGCCCGATGAAGACAACGTCGCCCACGCTTCCCTGGCTGTCGCCCGGGCCAAGGTGCTGACCACCGAAATCGCCATCGAAGCCAGTAACAAGCTCTTCGAACTCGGCGGCACAAGGTCAACCCTGAAGAAGCACAACTTCGATCGTCACTGGCGCAATGCCCGGGTGCATACCCTGCATGACCCGGTGCGCTGGAAGTACCACGTGGTAGGCAACTGGTTGCTCAACGGCGCCAAGCCCCCGCGTCACGACTGGTCTTGAACCATGGCCGAGCTGTTTAAACACATCTATTGGGCCGACATCGGCCAGGCCTGCCTGGAAACCCTGAGCATGCTCAGCGCCGCCCTGGGTTTTACCGTGCTGCTGGGGTTGCCGCTGGGGGTGGTGTTGTTCCTCACCGGCAAGCGCCAGTTGCACGAAACCCTGCTGGTGTACCGAGCGCTGTCGGTGGTGGTGAACGTGCTGCGTTCGCTGCCGTTCATCATCCTGCTGATTGTGCTGATCCCGGTGACCACCTTGCTGGTGGGCACCTCATTGGGCGTGCCCGGCACGATCCCGCCGTTGGTGGTGGGCTGTACGCCGTTCTTCGCGCGGCTGGTGGAGACCGCCTTGCGTGAAGTCGACCGTGGCGTGGTGGAAGCCACCCAATCCATGGGCGCCAGCACCTGGCAGGTGATCCGCCACACGCTGTTGCCGGAAGCCCGGGGCGGCCTGCTGGCGGCGGTCACCGTCACCGCGATTGTGCTGGTGGACTACACCGCCATGGCCGGGGTGATTGGCGGCGGTGGCCTGGGCGACCTGGCCATCCGCTACGGCTATCAGCGGTTCCAGACCGACGTGATGGTGGTCACCGTGTTGCTGCTGTTGGTGCTGGTGCAGGCCCTGCAGATGACCGGCGACCGTCTGGTGGCGCGTTACAGCCGCCGTTGAAACCTATTCCTAGAACCACTGCTTTCGGAGCAATCATGAAAAAATCCCTGGCCATTTTGGCTGCTGTCTTCTCCCTGAATGCCGTCGCCAACGAGACGTTGGTGGTGGGGGCCACGCCCGTGCCGCATGCGGAGATCCTCGAATTCGTCAAACCGGTGCTGGCCAAGGAAGGCGTGGACTTGCAAATCAAGGTCTTCACCGATTTCATCCAGCCCAACCAACAACTGGCGCTGAAGAATATCGACGCCAACTACTACCAGTACCGGCCGTTCCTGGATGACTACAACAAGACCCGGCACACCAATCTGGTGCCGGTAGTGGGCGTGCACATCGAGCCGTTCGGCGCTTATTCGACCAAGATCAAAAATATCTCGGAGTTGAAAGACGGCGCCACGGTGTCGATCCCCAACGACCCGGTCAACACCGGACGCGCGCTGGTGCTGTTGGATGAAGCCGGCCTGATCAAGCTCAAGGACCCGAGCAACACCCTGGCCACCCCGCGGGATATCGTCGAAAACCCCAAGCACCTGAAAATTCGTGAACTGGAAGGTGCATTGCTGGCCCGCTCGGTGAGCCAGGTGGACCTGGCATTCGTGTTCGCCAACTACGCCCTGGAAGCGGGGATCGATACCAACAGTGCGTTGATCGTCGAGAAGGGCAAGAGCCTGTACGTCGAGTACCTGGTAGCGCGCCCGGACAACATCAACGACCCGGGCATCCAGAAGCTGGCCAAGGCGTTGAATTCCGATGAAGTACGCCAGTTCATCCTGACCCGCTACAAAGGGCAGATTGCCCCGGGTTTCTAAGACCCAGACCGATCTAAGGTGGGCGCTGGCTTTTGTGGGAGCCGGGCTTGCCCGCGATAGCATCACTGCGGTTTGCCAGAAAAACCGAGGTGCTTGCATCGCAGGCAAGCCAGCTCCCACATTGAGTGGGTTCACACATCAGGGATCAGGGGTGGGCTCCAAGAGTTGTGCCCCGGGCCCGCGCTCACCGAGTACGTCGTCGTGATTGCGCAGCGGGCACGCCTGCAGCGACAAACATCCGCAGCCAATGCAGCCACTGAGTTTGTCCCGCAGCAGCATCAGCTTGTCGATGCGCTGGTCCAGGTCTTCACGCCATAGCGCAGACAGTCGCTCCCAGTCGGCCGCGTTAGGCGTGCGACCATCGGGCAGGGTTTGCAGCGCCTCATGGATCGTCGCCAGGGGAATGCCCAAACGCTGGGCAATCTTGATCACCACCACCCGGCGCAACACGTCCCGCGGGTAGCGCCGTTGATTGCCGGCGTTGCGGTTGCTCTTGATCAACCCCTTGGTTTCATAGAAGTGCAGCGCGGTGACTGCCACGCCGCTACGGGCCGCCAGTTGGCCGACGGTAAGTTCTTTGGTGACCATGAAAAAGCCCTTGACCTTGACTTAACTAGAGGTTTTACCCTGCGTGGCATCGAATCGCAAGATTGTGCCTACAGTGAGAGGGGAATGTTCATGCAGGTATCAGAGAAGCGTCTGAGTTTTACCCAGATGGTCGAGTTCCAGATCGAACCGCAGCAGCAATCGGCTTTGGTGGCGGCCCTGTCATCCCAAAGCGAGCGTCTGGCCCAAGGCCATGGCGGCTTTATCAATGCCAGCGTGCAGGTCAGCGATGATGGACGCCGGGTGCTCAGCTACCTGCAATGGCGCTCCCGCGAAGACGGGGAGGCGGCCTTCAAGTGTTTTGAGCACGGTGAGGAAGATTTCTGGACGCTGATCCGCGCCCACCAGGCCACGGCAGTCACCTTCGGTTCGTTCCAGGTGCTGCGCAGCATCGAGCGCAGCCATGACAACGCCTTGCACTGCCGCCTAAATTGACAGGTGCAGCATGCGCTCGCCCTGTACGTTCTCGCCGGGGCGTCGCTTGTTTACCGCCAGTTCACCGATCTTGATCAAACGGGTTCGCGTCACGTTGCGGCTCAGGCCCAGCAGGTTGGCGGTGTGCACCTGGTTGTAATGGCTGAAGCGGTAGGCGGCACGCAGCAGCGCATCCTCGACCTTTTCATGCAGGGCGCCGGCCTGCTCTTCGAAGAGTTTTTGAAAAGCCCGTTCCAGCAAGGCTTCGGCGCTGTTGTCGATGCCGTGCTGGTTGTCGTCCTGACGCTCGATGCGCATGTTCGACAGGCGCAGGTCGTCGCGCTCGATCACGCCGTTGCGGCAGATCAGCAGGGTGTGGTGGATCACGTTTTCCAGCTCGCGGATGTTGCCCGGCCAGCTGTAGCTTTTGAGTTTCTGCTCGGCCTCGCGGCTGATGGTGATCGGGCCGTAACCCAGGCGCTGGCTGTAGGCTTCGATGAAGTGCCGGGTCAACGGCAGGATGTCACCGGGGCGGTCCCGCAGCGGGCTCAACTCCAGGCTGACCACGTCGAGGCGGTAGTACAGGTCCTCGCGGAAATGCCCGGCGTTGATGGCTTTTTCCAACTGAACGTTGGTGGCGGCCAACACCCGCACGTCGATGGGAATGCTTTTGCGTGAGCCCAGGCGCACCACTTCGCGCTCTTGCAGGACACGCAGCAGCTTGACCTGAATCGCCATCGGCAAGTCGCCGATTTCATCGAGGAACAGGGTGCCGCCGTCCGCCTCTTCGAACCAGCCAGCCTTGGCGCTGAGGGCGCCGGTGAAGGCGCCTTTTTCATGGCCGAACAGCTCGGCCTCCACCAGGGATTCGGAAAACGCGCCGCAGTTCACCGCCACGAACGGCCGGTTGCGCCGCGCGCTGAGGTTGTGGATATGGCGCGCCACCAGCTCTTTACCGGTGCCGGTTTCGCCGATGATCAGTACGCTGGCTTCGCTCGGCGCGACTTGCTGGATGTGCGCCAGCAGCGCCTGGGATTTGGGGTCTTCGAAGACCTGGGCCGTGGCGCGGATCGAGGTCGCAAGAGCGGGCGAGGGCGGTAAGGTTAAAAGCTGCATGGGCACCTCTTCTAGGAGTAGAACGTGGGAATCGGCAGGGACTGGTTCAACGCCCAGTCCCCCAGTTCGTGGAGTTTGTAGTCCACCGGGTCGTGCAGGGTCTGCGTGCGCAGGTTGCGCCAGTGCCGGTCCAGGCGCAGGGAGGCGTGGGTGGAGCGCGCGCCGGTGACTTCGAACAGGCGGCTGCACAGTTCCAGGCCGTTGCGGGTGGCAGCAACCTTGGCCGTGGCGATGGCGATGGCCAGTTCGCCGCGCTCGCTTTCGCTGAGGCTCGGGCCTTTGGCCCAGGCCTGGTCCAGCAGTTCGGCGGCACGCTCCACCAGCAGGCGCACGCCTTCCAGCGCGACCCAGAATTCGCCGTAGTGGTTGAGTACGTAAGGGTCCTGGCGAATGTCCTGCACCGTGGATTTATGCCACGGCCGGGTTTCGGTCAGGGTGTAATGGCGGGCTTCGGCAAAGGCGCCTTCGGCGATGCCGAGGAACATGTGGGTGAAGGTCAGTTGCGCGATCAGCGGGCGCAGGCAGGCGAAGGGTGTGCTCAGCGGGCCGGGGTCCAGGAGCAGTTCCGACTCTTCCACACGTACCCGTTCGAAGGAGGCGCTGCCGCTGTCGGTCTGGCGCTGGCCGATGTTATTCCAGTCGTTGTGCAAGGTGATGCCGCTGCGCCCGCTGGGGATTGCGGCGATCAGCAGTTTGCCGCCGGCGCTTTCATCCACGGCCGAGGCGATCAGCATTTCCGAATCGCTGGCGCCGGAGCAAAAACTCTTTTTGCCGGAAAATTCCCGCCAGCCGCCGAAGGCCTTGACCACCGTGCGCGTGTCCAGCGGGTTGAGGGCGTTGCCCCAGAACCAGTTTTTGCGTGCGGTTTGTTCGTACCAGGGTTGCCATTGCTCCGGGCGGGAGAACAGCCGTACGGTGGCGAGCATCAGGTGATGAAAACCGAAGACGTGGGCGATGGAGCTGTCGACCTTGGCGAATTCGCGCACGATCTCCAGGGTCTCGCTCCAGCGGGCGCCGAGGCCGCCGTATTGGGTGGGAATGCTCAGCGCCAGCAGGCCGCTCTGGCGCAGGGCGTCGCGTTCGGTCTTGGGGGTGCCGCCACGTTCGTCGCGTTCGACGGCGGTGAGGGCGAATTCGGCGGCCAGCAGTTTGGCGGTCTGCAACGGTGAGGGCAGGACGCTGTTGGGTTTGGCTGTCACGCGGTGTTCCTCAATGTCTGTTTGGCAATAAAGCCCAAATGTGGGAGCGGGCTTGCTCGCGAATGCGCTGGCCCAGAAACAAATTCGGTGACTGACACACCGCTTTCGCGAGCAAGCCCGCTCCCACATACAGCAGATCTCAGCGTGCTCAGGCTTTTGCCGGCAGCACGTCGTTGGCAATCATTTCGCCGAACGGTCCGGTGAGGTTGGTGACGCCGCGCCCGGCCAGGCTCGCGTAGGGCTCCGGCAGCAGCGGGAACACCAGCTCGGCAAAGCGATACGCCTCTTCCAGGTGCGGGTAGCCGGAGAAGATGAAGCTTTCGATGCCCAGGTCCGCGTATTCCTTGATCCGCTCGGCGACTTGCTGAGGGTTGCCCACCAGGGCCGTGCCCGCGCCGCCTCGCACCAGGCCAACGCCGGCCCACAGGTTGGGGGCGATTTCCAGGTTGTCGCGACGCCCGTCGTGCAGGGCGGCCATGCGCCGCTGGCCTTCGGAGTCGAAGCGCGAGAAGGATTTTTGCGCGGCGGCGATGGTGTCGTCGCTGATGTGTTCGATCAGTTTGGCGGCGGCTTTCCAGGCGTCTTCTTCGGTTTCGCGCACGATCACATGCAGGCGAATCCCGAACTTGACGGTGCGGCCATGGCGCGCGGCGCGTTCACGCACGTCGGCGAGTTTTTCCGCGACGGCAGCCGGTGGTTCGCCCCAGGTCAGGTACACGTCTACCTGTTCGGCAGCGAGGTCGTGGGCAGCGTCCGAGGAACCGCCGAAGTACAGCGGTGGATACGGCTTCTGCACCGGTGGGTAAAGTGCCTTGGCGTTCTGCACACGCAGGTGTTTGCCTTCGAAATCCACCGATTCGCCCTGCAACACGCGGCGCCAGATCTTGAGGAATTCGTCAGTTACTTCGTAGCGTTCGCTGTGATCGAGGAAGCTGCCGTCGCCGCGGTTTTCGTCGGGGTCGCCGCCGGTCACCACGTTGATCAACAGGCGGCCACCGGACAGGCGGTCAAGGGTGGCGGCCATGCGGGCCGAGACGGTCGGCGAAATGATCCCCGGGCGAATCGCTACCAGGTAGCGCAGGCGTTCGGTCAGCGGGACCAGCGCCGAGGCGATCACCCAGGAGTCTTCGCAGGAGCGGCCGGTGGGGATCAGCACGCCGTGGTAGCCGAGGTTATCTGCGGCTTGGGCGACTTGTTTCAAATAGTTGAGGGTGACCGGGCGAGCGCCCTGGGTGGTGCCCAGGTAATGACCGTCACCGTGTGTAGGCAGAAACCAGAAAACATCCATGACAAATCCTTAAGCGATTTTCAGCAGAGAGGTGGGATGCGCGGCAAACAACGGCGCGGCGCGTTCTGCAGCAAGGCGAATGCGGGCCTTCAAGGGCTCACTGGTTATTTGGTAATCGGTGAAATCGGCCTCGGTGGCGTACACGCCAATCGGCAAGGTCAAGGCCTGGAAGAAACTGAACAGCGGGCGCAACTGGTGATCGAGTACCAGCGCATGGCGTTCGCTGCCGCCGGTGGCCGCCAGCAACACCGGGGTGTTGATCAGGGCGTTGAGGTCCACCAGGTCGAACAGGTGCTTGAGCAGGCCAGGGTAGGAGCCGCGATACACCGGGGCGGCGACGATCAGCAGGTCGGCCTGTTCGATGGCTTGCAGTTGGGCTTCGACGTCGGCGGGCAGTTCCTGGCGGGACAGTGCGCCGCCCAGCGGCCGGGCAATGTCGCCCAATTCAATCAGGGTGGTCTGGATCGGCAATTGATTGGCCAGTTCGGCCAGCACCGCCTGGGTCAACACCAGGGTGCGGGACGGGCGCCAGGTTCCGCCGGAGAGGGCAACGACATTCAGTGGACGGGTCATCAACAGTTCCTTTTTCAACAGTGGCTCAGGGCAAGAGCAGTAGCGGGGCTTGAGCAAGAGCTGTACCAAGCTGCGTAGCCCTTGACTGGCGCGGGCTGTGGGCCAGGTGTTGGAAAATGGCGGTGTTGTCTGCCTGGTGTTTTGTTGAATGACTGTTGCCTGGGCAACAGTTGCCAGGCGAACAGTGGCGTGAGCGTTGAAGCCATTTATAGAGGGTTGTGTTTATTCCGTAAATGAACGTATTTCCATATTTATAGACCTGTATGGAATATATGGTACGGCTATCACCAGCGTCGCAAAGGTTGATAGCGACTATCACGGCGCGTGATTTTTCACCTTGAAGGGGCGGGAGTAGCCTGTGCTCATTGACTTCAACCCGTTTCGCAGGACCTTCGCCATGAACCGTTTTCTCGCCATTTCCGTATTGCTTGTCACCTCAGTCCTTGCCGGTTGTGCGACACCGTCGTCGCCTGAACTGCGTGGTTACTCGGCTGAGGAAAGCAAGGAGCTGGCGCTGGAAGCCCTGAGCCGCCGAGGCCTGTCGTTTGATGAATACCAACAGAAGAAAGCCGAACTGACCGGCCAGCCACAGAAAAGCTTTGGTTTTGACCGTCAGGGCGAGATGAATGCCGAGCGCGGTGTAACGCTGCACGGTCGCCCCAGCTGAGTCAGTGGCCAGGTCGATGAGCCCGAGGTTTCCTACAGGAACCTCGGGCTTTTTGTTTGCCATCCGTTTCCCGGAGCCTGTTAAGCTGAATTTCAGGAGCGTTCCTACGCACTTTTAAATAAAGTGGTCTTTCTTTAACGGCACGGGATCAGGTAAACCATCTTCCTTTCTGATCGCTGCCCCTGAGACGCTGCTCTCGGGAACATGCTCTGCGAGTCTTTAACGTCATGAATAAACGTCCGCTGTATTTCGACTATGCCGCCACCACGCCGGTGGATGAGCGGGTCATCCAGGTGATGGTCGAGTGCCTGGGTTTCAACGCCAACTTCGGTAACCCTGCGTCCAGTTCCCATGCGTTCGGCCAACAGGCCCGGCAAACGGTTGAGCAGGCGCGGCGCCAAGTGGCGGAACTGGTCGGCGCCGAGCCGGCAAGCATCGTCTGGACCTCCGGTGCCACCGAGTCCAACAACCTCGCCATCAAGGGCGTTGCCCAGGCGCGGGGTGTGGCCGGTGGGCACATCATCACCAGCCAGATCGAACACAAGGCCACGCTCGACACCGCTCGCCAGTTGCAGGAAGCCGGGGTTGCCGTGACGTACCTGGTGCCGGATGCCGAGGGGTTGATCAGCGTCGAGGCGGTTAGCGAAGCGTTGCGTGAAGACACCTTCCTGGTGTCGCTGATGTTGGTGAACAACGAGTTGGGCACCCTCAACGATATCCAGGCGATCGGCGCGCGCGTGCGCGAGCATGGAGCGTTGTTTCACGTGGATGCGGCGCAGGGCGCGGGCAAGGTGGCGATTGACCTGGCCGAATGGCCAGTAGACCTGATGTCGTTTTCCGCCCATAAACTCTATGGCCCCAAGGGCATCGGCGCGCTGTACGTCGGCCCGCGTGCGCAGCAGAAAGTGCTGGCGCAGATTCACGGCGGTGGCCATGAAGGCGGCTTGCGTTCCGGCACCCTGGCGACTCACCAGATCGCCGGCATGGGCACAGCGTTCGCGTTAGCGGCAGCGTCGTTTGCAGAAGAAAAGGCGACCATCGTTGCCTTGCGCGAGCGCCTGCTGGAACAACTGAATACGATTGCCGGGGTGCGCCTCAATGGCAGCCTTACCCAGCGCATTCCCCACACCTTGAGCCTGACGTTCAGCGAGGGCGAGTTCAACTCCGCCGCCTTGAGCGCGGGCATTGCGTTCTCGGCCACGTCGGCCTGCAATTCGGCGAGCAATGCCCCATCCCATGTGCTTCTGGCGCTGGGCCACGATGCCCGCAGCGCGGGTCGCACCATTCGCTTGAGCCTCGGGCGGTTTACCACCGAGCAGGACATCGATCAGGCGGTACAACTGATCAAGGCGGCACTGGCCAGCGCACCGGCGTTCTGGGCCGTTTGACCCCATAACAATTATTAGTGGTTAGCAGGAGACACGATGAGCACACAGCCTTTGACCCATGGAACGGTTCCCCAGCGCCTGGCGCATACCCGCGAACTGATGAGCCGCGAGGGCATTCATGCCCTGTTGGTGCCGTCGGCCGACCCGCATTTGTCCGAATACCTGCCGGGTTACTGGCAGGGCCGGCAGTGGTTGTCGGGTTTTCATGGTTCGGTGGGCACTCTGATTGTCACCGCTGATTTCGCCGGTGTATGGGCAGACAGCCGCTATTGGGAGCAGGCGACCAAGGAACTCAAGGGCAGCGGAATCGAGTTGGTCAAGCTGCAACCCGGCCAGCCCGGGCCGCTGGAATGGCTGGCGGAGCAGACTCCGGAAGGCGGCGTGGTGGCGGTGGACGGCGCAGTCATGGCCGTGGCCTCGGCGCGTACCCTGGGCAGCAAGCTGGAGGCACGGGGTGCACGCTTGCGCACGGATATCGACCTGTTGAACGAAGTCTGGCAAGACCGTCCCACCTTGCCGAACCAGCCGATCTATCAACACTTGCCGCCCCAGGCCACCGTCAGCCGCGGTGAAAAACTCGCGGCCCTGCGCGAAAGATTGAGCGAGAAGGGCGCCGACTGGCATTTCATCGCAACCCTGGACGACATCGCCTGGCTGTTTAACCTGCGTGGCGGTGATGTTTCATTCAACCCAGTGTTTGTGTCGTTTGCCTTGATCGGCCAGCAGCAGGCGACATTGTTTGTGGCTTTGAGCAAAGTCGATGCCGAGCTTCGTGCCGTGCTGGAGCAGGATGGCGTGACCCTGCGTGATTACAGCGAAGTCGCCGCTGCGTTGAAGGCCATTCCGTCGGGCGCCAGTGTGCAGGTCGATCCGGCGCGGGTGACCGCCGGGTTGCTGGAAAACCTCGGCAGTGACGTCAAGCTGATCGAAGGGCTTAACCCGACCACCTTGGCCAAATCGCGCAAAAGCCTGGCAGACGCCGAGCATATTCGTCAGGCCATGGAGCAGGACGGCGCGGCCTTGTGCGAATTCTTCGCCTGGCTCGACAGTGCGTTGGGTCGTGAGCGCATCACCGAACTGACCATTGATGAACACCTCACGGCGGCGCGCACCCGCCGGCCGGGTTATGTGTCGTTGAGCTTCAACACCATTGCTGCATTCAATGCCAATGGTGCGATGCCGCACTACCACGCAACTGAAGAAGAACACGCGCTGATCGAAGGCGATGGCTTGCTGCTGATCGACTCCGGTGGCCAGTACCTGGGCGGCACCACCGATATCACGCGTATGGTGCCTATTGGTACGCCAACCGAGGAGCAGAAACGCGATTGCACGCGTGTGCTCAAAGGTGTGATTGCCTTGTCCCGCGCGCATTTCCCCAAGGGCATTCTTTCGCCGCTGCTGGATTCCATCGCCCGCGCGCCGATCTGGGCCGAAGGCGTGGACTATGGCCACGGCACCGGTCATGGCGTGGGCTATTTCCTCAATGTGCATGAAGGCCCGCAGGTGATCGCTTATCAAGCCGTCGCCGCACCGCAAACCGCGATGCAGGCCGGCATGATTACGTCCATCGAGCCAGGCACTTACCGTCCTGGCCGGTGGGGTGTGCGGATCGAGAACCTGGTGCTGAACCGTGAGGCGGGAAAGACCGAGTTTGGCGAGTTCCTCAAGTTCGAGACACTGACGCTGTGCCCGATCGACACCCGTTGTCTGGAGCCGTCGCTGCTGACGGTGGAAGAACGCCAGTGGTTCAACGATTACCACGCGCAAGTCCGTGAGCGCCTGAGCCCGCTGCTCAGTGGCGCGGCGCTGGAATGGTTGCAGGTGCGTACGGCCGCTATCTAAGGGGCTGTAGCTCGGGCGCCTGGGTCAGGGCATCGGCCATGTAGTCGATAAACGCTTTGACCCGGGCCGACTGGCGACGATTCGGCGCCGAAACGGCATGAATCGGCAGCGACTGCGGGATGTAGTCCTGCAGCAACGCGACCACCCGACCAGCGTTCAGGTCATCAAAGAACAGCCATAGGGGCGACAGCGCAATGCCGAGCCCTGCCAATACCATCTCGCGTACTGCCTCGGAGTTATTGCTCTGGGCGTTGCCCTTGATCTTGACGCTGTGCCGCGTCCCGTCCCTATCGTAAACCCATTGGTTCTGGCTGCTGAGCAGGTTGAACAGCAGGCAATTGTGCTGGGTCAGCGCTTGCGGGGTTTGCGGCGCTGGGTGTTTGGCCAGGTAGGCCGGGCTGGCGAGCGTGACTCGGTGGGTAGTGCCGATCTGGCGGGCGACCAGGCCGCTGTCGGGCAACTCGCCAATGCGCAGGGTGACGTCCAGGCCTTCACTGACCAGATCCTGGTTCTGGTCGTTGAGTTGCAGGTCAACCTGGACCTGTGGATATCGCTCAAGAAATCCCGCCAGGCGCGAGGCAATGTGCAGGCGGCCAAAGCTCACCGACGAACCTATACGTAGCGGACCTGCAACGGCTTCCTTGCCGGATTGGAAGCTGTGTTCCGCGGCATCCACTGCCGCGAGGATTTGTCGGCAATGGCTGTAATAGCGTTGGCCTTCGTCGGTCAGGGAGAGTTTGCGGGTACTGCGGGAAATCAGCTTGCCACCCAGTTCGGTCTCCAGCGCCCGCATTACTTTGCTGATGGTGGGCTGAGTGGTCTGCAACTCCCGGGCGACCGCAGAGAAACTCCCGCGCTCGATTACCCGGACGAAAATGGCCATTGCGTTGAGCTTATCCATGGGGCTACCGATTCATGCAAAATGAGCATGGTCACTATAGCGGCTTGGCGTCTTATCGGCATGAATGGGCGGCCACATCATGGTGATCACTTCCTGATGAATCGAGATCGCGACCATGACTGATACAACTCAAATGCGTGCCCTGATGGTGGATGTGGCGAACGGGCCGTTGCGGCTGGCGATGATTCCCAGGCCGACTCCGGGTGACGGTGAGGTGCTGGTAAGGATCAAGGCCAGTGGCCTCAACCCGTTGGACGGGAAAATTCGCGCAGGCGAGGCAGCCCATGCCCGTCAGTCGTTGCCAGCTGTAATTGGCTTGGACTTGGCGGGGATCATCGAGACAGTGGGCCCGGATATCAACGAGTGGAAGGCGGGCGATGAGGTGTACGCCCTGGCGACGGGAGTGGGGGGCATCCAGGGTTCGTTGGCGGAGTTTGCCGTGGTGGATGCACGCCTGCTGGCGAGAAAACCCGTGACCCTGAGCATGCGCGAAGCCGCGGCATTGCCGCTGGTGCTGATCACCGCATGGGAAGGGCTGGTGGACCGTGCGCATGTAGGCCCTGGGCATAAAGTACTGATCCAGGGTGGTGCGGGTGGTGTAGGACATGTTGCGGTGCAGCTGGCTAATGCGTTTGGCGCAGAGGTGTTTGCGACAGGTTCCGTCAGGCATCGGGCGCTGATCGAAGGGCTGGGCGCTACGTTTATCGACTATCAACAGCAGACCGTCGAGGAGTATGTAGCCTTGCACACGGCGGGCGAAGGTTTTGACATTGTGTATGACACGGTGGGCGGGCCGACGCTGGATGCGTCCTTCCGGGCGGCCAGGACTTATCACGGCCATGTGCTGAGTTGTCTTGGCTGGGGCTCTCATAGCCTGGCGCCGTTATCGTTTCGCGGGGCGACCTATTCCGGGGTGTTTACCCTGCTGCCGATGCTGACGGGCAAGGGCCGCGAGCACCACGGGCAGATTCTTGCCGAGGCGGCGCGGTTGATTGATGCCGGGAAGCTCAAGCCGATTCTCGACGGGCGTCAATTCGACCTGCACACGGCAAACGCCGCCTATGAGTTACTCGCAGGCGGCGCTCAAGGGCGTTTGGTGATTGAAATCTAGCCCAACGCTTCGCGAACAAACTCCAGGCGATCCTGGCCGAAGAACAGCTGGTCGCCGACGAACATCGTAGGCGCCCCGAATACGCCGCGCTGGATGGCGTGCTCGGTGTTGTCCTTGAGGGTGGCCTTGACGGCGTCGTCATTCGTCAACGCCAGGACTGCTTCGGGATCAAAGCCGTGTTCAGCCAGCACCGCAGCCACCACAGCAGGATCACCCAGGTGAAGGCCTTCTATCCAAAGGGCTCGGAACAGGCAGTCGATAAAATCCTGGAAGCGCTCGGGTTGGCGCATTTGGACACCGGTGACTGCACGCATCAGCGTCAATGTATTGATGGGGAAGTGCGGGTTGAACTTGAGCGGGACGTTGTAGCGCTGGGCGTAGCGCGCCAGGTCCTGGAGCATGTAGCGGCCTTTGGCGGGAATGGTGACCGGCGATGCATTGCCGGTGGCCTTGAACACGCCGCCCAACAGCATTGGCTTGTAAATCAGCTGGGCGCCGGTTGCAGCGCACAGGCCAGGAAGCTGGGTGTAGGCCAGATAAGTGGCAGGGCTGCCGAGGTCGAAGAAAAATTCCACGGTTTTACTCATGCTGGGTACTCGCTGTTTATTGTTATGGGGCGTGCTTACCAGGGTTCATTCCACGGGCGCAGGTCCAGCTCGAAGGTCCAGGCGTCCCGAGGCTGGCTGTGCAGGTACCAATAGTTATCGGCGATGTGCTCGGGGTTGAGAATACCGTCCTGATCCTTGAGGGCGTACTTTTGCGGGAAGTTGTCGCGGATGAAGTCAGTGTCGATGGCGCCATCCACCACCACGTGGGCGACGTGGATATTCCGCGGACCTAGTTCACGAGCCATGCTCTGCGCCAGTGCACGGATCCCGTGTTTGGCGCCTGCGAATGCGGCAAAACCGGCGGCGCCACGCAACCCGGCAGTGGCGCCTGTAAACAGAATAGTGCCGCGATTGCGGGTGACCATGCGCTTGGCCACTTCCCGGGCGTTTAGGAAGCCTGAGAAGCAGGCCATTTCCCAGATCTTGAAGTACTTGCGGGCGGTTTCTTCCAGGATACTGCACGGCACGTTCGCGCCGATGTTGAAGACAAAGGCTTCTATGGGGCCCAGCTCGGTTTCAATCTGCTCGATCAGCGCGATAACGTCTTCTTCTTTGCGGGCATCGCAGGCAAAGCCATGGGCTTCGCCGCCAGCCGCGTGGATGCTTTCCACCAAGGGTTGCAGTTTATCGGCGCTGCGCCGGGTCACGCATGCGACATAACCTTCGCGTGCAAAGCGTTTGGCGATGGCGCCACCCGTAGCATCGCCGGCACCCACTACCAATACGATTTTCTTGTTGTTCGTCATGGGAAATCCTTTAGTAAACGATCGTTTGCCAAACGAACGTTATGCTACGATTCGGCAGGCGTCAAGCTGACGAAACCGGGGGTAAGTGATGCGATATTCAGCCAGCCATAAGCAGGAAACCAGGGAGAAGCTGCTGGACAGCAGTGCGGCCCTGGCGAAAAAAGAAGGGTTTTCCAGTGTTGGAGTGGATGGCTTGATGAAAGCCATTGGCTTGAGTGGCGGTGCGTTTTACAGCCACTTCGCTTCCAAGGACGAGTTGTTCAGCTCGATTGTCGAGCGCGAATTGAGCCATAGCCTCGAACGCTTGAATGGCACCGGGGTGCAGAGTAAGGAGCGGCTGGATCGCTGTTTGAAGTTTTACTTGAGCATGGCCCATGTGGAGCAGTCGGAAGCCGGCTGTGCGTTGCCGAGCCTGGGTGCAGAGATTGCGCGATCGGATGTGTCGGTGCGCCAACAGGCGCAGGACTGGATTTGCCGGTTACAGGCGGGCTGGGCTGCAACGCTGGGTAGCGAGGACCTGGCGTGGTCGATCCTGTCGCAATGCATCGGCGCCCTGGTGGTGGCGCGGATGATGGTCAATCCGCAGGTGCAGGCGCAGGTCCTGTCATCGAACTACGACGTGCTCAGCCAGCAACTGTCGAGCCTGTAAGTGCGTCGACAGTTATTTGCAGATGACAATCATGCTCCGGCTGGTGTAGCCGGCAGGGTTCAGGCCGAACGGGTAGTCGCCCGGGTCTTCGGCGTTGTCGCCCGACTTGGCGATGACTTTATAGCCTTTGGCGCCACATGAGTTGGCTGCACTGGCGTAGCACTGATCCCAGGAGGAGGACAGGCCCGAACAGTTGATATGCAGCCCTTTTTTTCCCCGTTTCACTTCAGTCTTGGTGGTCGCGGCACAACCTGCGATTGCCACAATCATGAACAGCATCAAAATTCGCTTCATTACTATCCTTAATAGCCGCCTCGCTTAACTGCGCGAAGCTGGCTTTGCTCGCTCTCGAGTGTAGCGTTCATGATGTCCTTATCGAAATTCTCCATGAGTGACACTGGGTTACGGCCTAAACATGGCCTAATTGAGCGGCAAATGCCAGAGCTACGTCAAATCCTGAATCAATCGGCAGGAACGAGTGGCTTCGATTCGTTACGCATGGTCAGGGTTGCGCCAACCGAGGCCAGGATGATGCAGGTGATGGCCAGCCATTGCGCCAGGGACAGGTGTTCTTGAAGGAAAAACAGGCCTGACAAGGCGCCGAACGCGGGTTCGATACTCATCAAGGTGCCGAATGTGCGGGCAGGCAAGCGAGTCAGGGCGACCATCTCCAGGGTGTAGGGCAGGGCGGTGGATAAAACCGCGACTCCAATGGCGATCGGGATCAGCGAGGGGGTGAGTAAGGCTGCGCCTGCGTGGACGATCCCGATCGGTGCAACAAACAGTGCGGCAATCATTACGCCAAGGGCAGCAGTTTGTACGCCGTTGTCGGCACCAGCCTTTTGTCCAAAGAGGATGTAGAGCGCCCAGCATGCACCAGCGCCCAGTGCATAGGCTGCGCCAGTGAGATCGATGCCGCTGCTGGCTTCTCCCGTGGGGATCAACAGCAGGAGGCCAACGATGGCCAATGCTATCCAGAGAAAGTCCACAGCGCGTCGCGAAGCATAGATGGCGACTGCCAGCGGGCCGGTGAATTCGAGGGCTACTGCGATTCCGAGGGGGACGGTGCGCAGCGACATATAGAAGAGGAAGTTCATTCCGCCCAACGCCATTCCGTAAACGATGACGGTTTGCAGTGACTTGGCTGTCAGCTTGGCGCGCCACGGGCGTAATAGAAGCAGCATGATCACGCTGGCGAAAACCAGGCGCAGGGTAGTTGTGCCCTGGGCTCCGACGATAGGGAACATGCTTTTGGCTAGCGATGCCCCTGATTGAATGGAGGCCATGGCAATGAGTAGCAGGCCGACCGGAAACAATGTCGTGGCCAGGCTACGGGGTGAAGTGGTCATTGAGGGTGTTCGTCCGAGGTCATATTAAAGAAGCAGAAGTGACTATGATGCTTAACTGTTAGGCGATGGGCAATATATTGCTCAATTTGTTCGGGATTCTTCTCTATATAGTCGAATTTCGGGATTGTCGGGATGGATTGATAGAAAAGCTGAATTAAGGGTTGACGGCAGA
>NZ_JACARE010000101.1 GCF_013386765.1 Pseudomonas yamanorum | reverse complement strand
CACTCTCCCATATCGGCTCCATCGCCATCAGCATGGCCCGCTGAACAATACGATCCCGCAACGCGGGGATACCCAGTGGTCGCAGTTTGCCGTTGCTTTTAGGGATGTAAACCCGTCTGGCGGGCAAGGGCTGGTAGTGGCCTGAGAGTAATTCATCCCTGAGGATTTGCAGCTCAACAGCCAGTCTGGCCTGTAGCATTGTTTTGTTCACGCCATCAACGCCGGGGGTATGGGCCCCCTTTGATGAAAGCGTGATCCGCGCCGCTTCAGCCAGCCATTCTGGTTGTGTTATCAGACGCAGCATCCGTTGAATCCGTATGGACGGATCGGTGGCTGCCCATGTGGCAAGCTTGCGTTGCATTTCGCTGATTATCAAAGGTCTTCACCTCGTTAGGTCAGTTA
>NZ_JACARE010000100.1 GCF_013386765.1 Pseudomonas yamanorum | reverse complement strand
AAAACATCTCAATCTTCTAACTCTTAAAACTCAACTTATTTGACTAACCAATAGCATGATCACAACTAAATGGTATATTTTTTGAAAAATACTAATGCTATCACAATCACAAACCATTCATTTCAAAATTCCAATTTATTAAAAATTTTCAAAAATATTGCTAAAAATTGAAAAATTGATCATTTCTGCAAAAAATTTCAAAAATAATTCTCTTTCGACCGTCCACACCCCACACTTAAAACCGTACAACGTCCCCGTTGTACAAAAATTATTTCAAAACAAGGGAGAAAGAGTTACCCCTTTTGGACGGTAGATTGCTTGGTGCTCAATATCACAGGTATAATTGCGTACAGAAAAA
>NZ_JACARE010000099.1 GCF_013386765.1 Pseudomonas yamanorum | reverse complement strand
GAGCAACACACAGCAACCGATGTGTTCGTTGCTTCTAGTCTCATCTCTTTTACATCTCTATGTAAACTTATGACTTTGTTAATTCTTTTCAAGACTTGCAATCTTCAGTTGACTCTAAGTCAACTGATTCCAAAATCCTATCCTTTGGATCTTTGGGTGATTCATTTCTTGCCACATGTGCTTTTATTAAGAACTTAATTCATCATGTGACTCTAAGTCAAATGATTCCAAAGTCCTGTCCAACTGGACCTTTGGTTGAATTGATTCTTACAACATTTATTTTAACAATCATAAGGGACACAATTCTTAAAATCCAAACACTTTGGATGTATCAATATT
>NZ_JACARE010000012.1 GCF_013386765.1 Pseudomonas yamanorum | reverse complement strand
GGAGTAATACCGGAGCTGAGGGCACACCGAGCATTAGCGAGGTGCCGAGTGGTGGGGCAAGAGCGTTTTGCTTACTTTTGCGCTGTTCAAAAGTGAGCCGCTGTAAGAGCGGAACCCATAGCAGCCCTGACCGCAGCAACGGATATGCCCCCAATCTAAAACCTACTTCTTTTTCTTAGGAACCCGCACCAACCGCGTATCCGAATAAATGTCATGCCAGCCACGCTTGTGCTTATCAAACAGCGCCCAGATAAACCCCAGCCCAACGCACAACCACGAAGCAATCGACACCACAAACCGCAACAACGCCTGCCACAGGCTGATGCGCGACCCATCAGCATTCTGCACCCGCACGCCCCACACCTGCATGCCCAGGGTCTGCCCCGAATGGGTCCAGAACTTGGCAAAAAACCCAAACAACACAAAAAACAAAATCGTCGACAACAGCGGATCACCATCCAGCGCGCCGGACTCAGAAAGCGCCCGCAGCTTGGCCTCACCGACAAACCCCATCCACACCAGCTTGTAGATGAAGGCCGTGACGATCAGCAGGGCAGTACACAACAGGAAGTCATAGAACATCGCTGCCAGACGACGGCCCAGGCCTACGGCGGGAAACTCGCCTTGGGGGCTCAGCAGGTGTTTCGACATGGCATGGCTCTCTTGAGAAAAAAGCCATTTTACGGAGCTTTTACCCGTACGGCGCCCATAAAAAAGCCCCTGATGTCATATCAGAGGCTTTTTGTCGCAGAAGAGATCAGCCCTCTGCTTGTACCTCGTCGGCTTGCATGCCTTTTTGGCCCTGCACCGCGATGAAGCTCACTTTCTGGCCTTCTTTCAGGCTCTTGAAGCCGTTGCCCTGAATAGCGCGGAAATGGACGAACAGATCCGGACCGCTTTCTGGAGTGATAAAACCAAACCCTTTTTCGTCGTTAAACCACTTGACGGTACCGCTCTGACGTTCAGCCATTTTCTTATTTCCTTGACGCAAAAAATTAATGACAGCCCCTTTCACATGAAAGAGTACTGGGCTGGGTTGCAGGAAAGTAAGAGACGTCGAACGGGTTGTAGCACAACTACTTCAGCTACTGCCCAGGTCCAGGTTCCAAGCGACCCATGCAAACACAGTGGTCAAACTCTACGCCAACTAAGGCAGAAAAAACAAGCCCCGGGAAAAGCCCAGCGTTTGCTCGGCTTTGTGACACTTCGGTCAACAATGGAGGGCTTGTTTATTCGATAGAGTTGGTCACTTGTTATAGGTGACTGAACATAACATTGACTATCGTCAATGCACTTTTATGTGGCGGTTGCGTTACAAATTAGTGCGCTTTAACGCAACCGCGTTACTTATAGGAACAGTCAATCAACCACGGTAGTAACGCTGTGGCACGAATGGCATTTTACTTACACGCAGTGGCACCTTTTTCCCACGTACCAACGCCCACACTTCGGTATCCAGTGCGATGAACGCGCTGTCCAGGTAACCCATGGCCAGCGGGCCGCCCAGGCTCGGGCCAAAACCGCCGCTGCAGACGCTGCCGATCACGGTGCCGTGTTCGTCGACGATTTCAGCACCTTCACGCACCGGTGTGCGCTCCTGCGGCAACAGGCCCACGCGTTTGCGGCTCACACCGGTTTGTTGCTGGGTGAAGATCGCGTCGGCGCCCGGGAAGCCACCGGCACGCGCGCCGTCTGCACGACGGGCCTTGGAGATCGCCCACAACAGGCTGGCTTCAATCGGTGTGGTCTCGGTGTTCATGTCATGGCCATAGAGGCACAGGCCGGCTTCCAGGCGCAGGGAATCGCGGGCGCCCAGGCCGATGGCCTGTACTTCGGTTTCGGCCAGCAGGCTGCGCGCCAGGGCCTCGGTACTGGCGGCCGGCACCGAGATTTCGAAACCGTCTTCGCCGGTGTAGCCCGAGCGGCTGACGTAGCAGTCCACGCCCAGCAGGCGGGTCGGTGCGAATTGCATGAAGGTCATGTGCTTGACCTCCGGTGCCAGGCGCGCCAGTACGCTGACGGCAGCCGGACCCTGCAGGGCCAGCAGGGCGCGGTCCTCAAACAACGGCTCGATGGTGCACTGGTCACCGATGTGCTGGCGCAGGTGGGCCAGGTCCTGGTCCTTGCAGGCAGCGTTCACCACCAGGAACAGTTCGTCATTACCCAGGTTGGCGACCATCAGGTCATCCAGGATCCCGCCTTGCTCATTGGTGAACATTGCATAGCGCTGCATGCCCACCGGCAGGTCGATGATGTCTACAGGCACCAGGCTTTCCAGGGCCTTGGCGGCACCGGCGCCGGTCAGGCGGATCTGGCCCATGTGGGACACATCGAACAACCCGGCCTGTTCACGGGTGTGCAGGTGTTCCTTCATCACGCCCAGCGGGTATTGCACCGGCATGTCGTAGCCGGCGAAGGGCACCATGCGTGCGCCCAACTCGATGTGCAGAGCGTGCAACGGGGTTTTCAACAGGGTTTCGGTGGACATATTCAGCTCCTGAAAAACGTGCGGACGCGCTTGTGGGCGTCAGCACTCGATAATGTTGACCGCCAAACCGCCACGGGCGGTTTCTTTGTATTTGCTTTTCATGTCGGCGCCGGTCTGGCGCATGGTGCGGATGACTTTGTCGAGGGACACGAAGTGTTGCCCGTCGCCGCGCAGGGCCATGCGCACCGCATTGATGGCCTTGACCGAGCCCATGGCGTTGCGCTCGATGCAGGGCACCTGCACCAGCCCGCCAATCGGGTCGCAGGTAAGACCCAGGTTGTGTTCCATGCCGATTTCTGCGGCGTTTTCCACCTGGGAAACCGTGCCGCCCAGCACTTCACACAAAGCGCCGGCCGCCATGGAGCAGGCCACGCCGACTTCGCCCTGGCAGCCGACTTCGGCGCCGGAGATCGAGGCGTTTTCCTTGTACAGGATGCCGATGGCTGCGGCGGTGAGCAGGAAGCGCACCACGCCGTCTTCGCTGGCACCCGGGATAAAGCGCATGTAGTAGTGCAACACTGCCGGCACAATCCCGGCCGCACCGTTGGTGGGCGCCGTTACGACGCGCCCGCCATTGGCGTTTTCTTCGTTGACCGCCAGGGCGTACAGGTTGACCCAGTCCAGCACCGACAACGGGTCGCGCAGCGCCGATTCCGGGTTCTTGCACAGTTGGCGATGCAGCGCGGCGGCGCGGCGCTTGACCTTCAGGCCTCCGGGCAATATCCCTTCATTGCGACAGCCTGCGTCCACGCAATCCTGCATCACCTGCCAGATCTTCAGCAGGCCTGCGCGGGTTTCCGCTTCGGGGCGCCAGGCGCTTTCGTTGGTCAGCATCACCTGGCTGATGGACAGCCCATAAGTGGCGCAATGGCCAAGCAAGTCCTTGGCGTGCTTGAAAGGGAAGGTCAGCGGCGTGGTGTCTTCGACAATCCGGTCAGCGCCGGCAGCGTCTTCATCCACCACAAACCCGCCGCCGACCGAGTAATACTCGCGGCTGCGGATCTGGATACCTGCGGCGTCGAAGGCACGAAAAATCATGCCATTGGGGTGGTAGGCGAGAGGCTTGCGAATCATCGCCAGGTGTTCTTTCTCGTTGAACGCAATGCTGTGTTCGCCGAGCAAGTTCAAACGACCGTCACCGCGCATTTGCGCAAGGCGTGCGGCGACGGTTTCGGTATTCACGGTGTCCGGGTGTTCGCCTTCCAGGCCCAGTAACACGGCCTTGTCGCTGCCGTGGCCTTTGCCGGTGGCGCCCAGCGAACCATAGAGTTCCACCTTGATGCCATTGGTGGCGCTCAGCAGGTTGTCACGCTTTAGCCCCTCAACAAATCGGGCAGCTGCGCGCATCGGGCCGACGGTGTGGGAGCTGGAGGGGCCGATGCCAATCTTGAACAGGTCGAACACGCTAAGGGACATGGTTGTTCTCCGGTTTCTTATTATTTTGGAAGACTTGCTCGCTCAGTGTAGAAACCGGGCTTGTGTGGGAGCTGGCTTGCCTGCGATAGCATCACCCTGGTCTACCTGATAGACCGAGGTGCCCGCATCGCAGGCAAGCCAGCTCCCACAAAGGCCAGCTCCTACATTTGACCGAGTTCAGTCAGTCAGATCACGCGTAGCTTTCGATCGACGGGCACGCGCACACCAGGTTGCGGTCGCCAAACACGTTGTCGACCCGGCCAACCGGCGGCCAGTACTTGGCTTCGATCAGCGACGCAACCGGGTACACCGCTTGCTCGCGGCTATAGGGGTGGCTCCATTCGCCCACCAGTTCCGCCGCGGTGTGCGGTGCGTTCTTCAGCGGGTTGTCGTCCTTGTCCAGCGTGCCGTTTTCCACTGCGCGAATCTCTTCGCGGATGGCGATCATGGCGTCGCAGAAGCGGTCCAGTTCTTCCTTGGATTCGCTTTCGGTCGGCTCGATCATTAGGGTGCCGGCCACCGGGAACGACATGGTCGGGGCGTGGAAACCAAAGTCGATCAGGCGCTTGGCCACGTCATCCACGCTGATGCCGCTGCTGTCTTTCAACGGGCGCAGGTCGAGGATGCATTCGTGGGCCACCAGGCCATTGCTGCCGGTGTACAGCACGGGGTAGTGCTCTTCCAGGCGACGGGAAATGTAGTTGGCATTCAGGATCGCCAGCTGCGAAGCGCGTTTGAGGCCCGCGCCGCCCATCATGCTGATGTACATCCAGGTGATCGGCAGGATGCTTGCGCTGCCGAACGGTGCGGCGCAGACCGCGCCTTCCTTGCGTTCCATGGCGGCATGGCCGGGCAGGAACGGCGTGAGGTGGGATTTGACGCCAATCGGGCCGACGCCCGGGCCGCCACCGCCGTGCGGGATGCAGAAGGTCTTGTGCAGGTTCAGGTGGGACACGTCGCCGCCGAACTTGCCCGGGGCGCACAGGCCGACCATCGCGTTCATGTTGGCGCCGTCGATGTACACCTGGCCGCCGTTGTCGTGAATGATCCCGCAGATTTCGCGGATGCCTTCTTCGAACACGCCGTGGGTGGACGGGTAGGTGATCATCAGTGCCGCGAGGTGTTCGCGGTGCTCGATGGCTTTGGCGCGCAGGTCTTCGATGTCGACGTTACCGCGGGCATCGCACGCGGTGACTACAACGCGCATGCCGGCCATGTTGGCGGTGGCCGGGTTGGTACCGTGGGCCGACGACGGGATCAGGCAGATGTCGCGGCGTTCTTCGCCACGGCTCTGGTGATAGGCGCGGATGGCCAGCAGGCCCGCGTACTCGCCCTGGGAACCGGCGTTCGGTTGCAGGGAGATCGCGTCGTAACCGGTGGCCGCGCAGAGCATGGCTTCCAGTTCGGTGGTCAGTTGCTGGTAGCCGGCGCTTTGCGAGGCCGGGGCGAACGGGTGCAGGGCACCGAACTCGGCCCAGGTCACCGGGATCATTTCGCTGGCGGCGTTGAGCTTCATGGTGCACGAACCCAGCGGGATCATGGTGCGATCCAGGGCCAGGTCCTTGTCGGCCAGCTTGCGCAGGTAGCGCATCAGCTCGGTTTCGGAGTGATAACGGTTGAACACCGGGTGGCTGAGGATCGGCGACTGGCGCAGCAGCGCGGCGGGCAGGGTGCTTTCAACGCTGGCAGCCAGTGCGGTGAAGTCCGGCAGGGCCTTGCCACCGGCGAACACGCTCCACAGGGTTTCGATGTCGGCTTGGGAGGTGGTTTCGTCTACCGACAGGCCAAGACGCTCGCCATCGACCACACGCAGGTTGATGCGCTGGGCGCGGGCCTTGTCGTGCAGGGCGGCAGTTTGTGCGCCGGTCTTGATGGTCAGGGTGTCGAAGAAGCTGGCTTGTTCAACCGCCAGGCCCAACGCGCTCAAGCCTTTGGCGAAGATCGCGGTCAGGTGATGAACGCGGTTGGCAATCTGGGTCAGGCCTTTGGGGCCGTGGTACACGGCATACATGCTGGCAATGTTGGCCAACAGCACTTGGGCGGTGCAGATGTTGCTGGTGGCCTTCTCGCGGCGGATATGTTGCTCGCGGGTCTGCATCGCCAGGCGCAGGGCCGGCTTGCCGAAACGGTCGACGGACACACCGACCAGACGGCCCGGCATATCGCGCTTGAACGCATCCTTGGTGGAGAAGTACGCCGCGTGCGGGCCACCGAAGCCCAGCGGCACGCCGAAGCGTTGCGCGCTGCCGATGGCCACGTCGGCGCCGAACTCGCCCGGCGGGGTCAGCAGGGTCAGGGCCAGCAGGTCGGCGGCCACGGCCACCAGGGCGTTGGCGGCGTGGAAGCGTTCGGTCAGCTCAAAGTAGTCGAATACGTCACCGTTGCTGGCCGGGTATTGCAGCAGGGCGCCGAAGAAGGCGCTGACGTCGGTCAGTTCACGCTCGTCGCCCACCACCACGTCGATGCCCAGTGGCTCGGCACGGGTGCGCAGCACGTCGAGGGTTTGCGGATGGCTGTGGACCGAGGCGAAGAACGCGTTGCTGCCCTTGTTCTTGCTCAGGCGTTTGCAGAAGGTCATGGCTTCGGCAGCGGCGGTAGCTTCGTCCAGCAAGGATGCGTTGGCGATCGGCAGGCCGGTGAGGTCGCTGATCAGCGTCTGGAAGTTCAGCAGCGACTCCAGGCGGCCCTGGGAAATCTCCGGCTGGTAAGGCGTGTAGGCGGTGTACCAGGCCGGGTTTTCCAGGAGGTTGCGCAGGATTGGCGACGGCGTGTGGCAGTTGTAGTAGCCCTGGCCGATGTAGGTCTTGAACAGCTCGTTCCTGGCGGCAATCGCCTTGATCGAAGCCAGTGCATCGGCCTCGCTCAGGCCATCACTCAGGCCCAGCACGGCGGTGCCCTTGATGCTTTCCGGGATCACGCTGGCGCTCAGGGCTTCCAGGGAGTCAAAGCCCAGGGTGGCGAGCATCTGTTGCTCGTCTTCCTGGCGCGGGCCGATGTGGCGGGCGATGAATTCGTTGGCGGTGGTCAGATTAGTCATGGCGCGCTCCTCAGGCTTCAGCGTTGGCTTTGATCAGGCGGTCGTACGCATCCTGATCCAACAGCTTAGCTACTGCATCGGCATCAGCCGGTTTAAAGCGGAAGAACCAGCCTTCGCCCATCGGGTCTTCGTTGACCAGTTCGGGGCTGCCGTCCAGTTTGTCGTTCACTTCGAGGACTTCGCCGTCCAGGGGCATGTACACACCGCTGGCGGCCTTGACCGACTCAACGGTGGAAGCTTCTGCACCTTTGTCGTAGGACTGTAGCTCAGGCAGTTGCACGAAAACCACATCACCCAGCGCGTTCTGCGCGAAAGCGGTAATGCCCACGGTCACGCTGCCGTCGGCTTCGGCGCGCAGCCATTCGTGATCTTCAGTAAAGCGCAACTCGCTCATGGAAACTCCTCAGGGCCAGATTCGTCTGGTGGACGGGATTGGAATAATGGGGAGTTGCTTAGCAAAAACGCGGCCAATGTTTTTTTATCTTTATAAATCAATTGGTTATTGATTTTTGGGGGTGATGTAGAAAATACAGCTGTAGCGATATCGCTACAGGTTGGAGGGCGAAAAAAAGCCTATGAGGATCAAAGCCTTGCATGGCGACGGTTGAAAGGTGTTGTATCGATATCGTTCCACTGTAGCGCTTTCAGTACAGGTGCAGGTCGCTTTTGATGTCGGAGCTGGAATGCAATCAATGTGGGAGCCGGGCTTGCCCGCGATGCTGGCACCTCGGTGTGTCAGTCACACTGCGTTGATGCTATCGCAGGCAAGCCAGCTCCCACAAAAGCTGGCTCCCCACAGGGTTGACCGAGTTGCTTCAGGGTTTTGTGGGGATGCCGTATTTGCGCAGCCGGTGGGCGATGGCGGTGTGGGAAGTTTGCAGGCGGCTGGCCAGTTGGCGGGTGGACGGGTAGCTGACGTACAGCTTCTCCAGCAAGGTGCGTTCGAAGTCTTCCACGGCCTGTTCCAGGCTGTCGATTTCCCCATCGCTCTGGCGCGCCACCGAGGTGCCGGCGATGTCCAGGTCGCCGATGTCCACCAGGCTGCTTTCGCAAATGGCCGCAGCGCGGAAGATCACGTTCTGCAACTGGCGCACGTTGCCCGGCCAGCGGTTGCCCAGCAGGGCAGGGTAGGTACCGGGCGCCAGGCGGCAGACCGGGCGCTGGATCTGCGCGCAGGCCTGCTGCATGAAGTAGCGGGCCAGCAGCAGGATGTCCTGGCCGCGTTCGCGCAGGGGCGGCACTTCGACGTTGAGCACGTTGAGGCGGTAGAACAGGTCTTCGCGGAAGGTGCCTTCGCTGACCATCTTTTCCAGGTCGCGGTGGGTGGCGCTGAGGATCCGCACATTGACCTTCACCTCACGGTCGCCGCCCACCCGGCGGAAGCTGCCGTCGTTGAGAAACCGCAGCAGCTTGGCCTGCAAGTACGGCGACATCTCGCCGATCTCGTCGAGGAACACCGTGCCCTGGTTCGCCAGTTCCATCAGCCCCGGCTTGCCGCCGCGCTGCGCGCCGGTGAAGGCGCCGGGGGCGTAGCCGAACAGTTCGCTCTCGGCCAGGTTCTCCGGCAGCGCCGCGCAATTCAGGGCCAGGAACGGCGCACTGTGGCGGGCGCTGATGGCGTGACAGGCGCGGGCAACCAGTTCCTTGCCGGTGCCGGTCTCGCCCTGGATCAACAACGGTGCATCCAGCGCCGCCACCCGTTGCGCCCGCGCCTTGAGGGTGCGAATCGCGGGGGACTCGCCCAGCAGCGCGTCGAACCCTTCGGCATGGTCGTGGTGCAGCGCCGACAGTTGTTCGCCGATGCGGTTGGGTTGGTACAGGGTCAACAGGGCGCCGGCGTCGGTGATCGGCGTGGCGTCCAGCAGCAAAGTCTGGCCGTTGACGCTGATTTCCCGCAGGGCCAGGCGAAAGCCGTGTTCCAGCAAGGTGGCCAGCAACGTTGGGTCATCGAACAGTTCGTTGATGCTTTCGCCGGCGGGCTCGCGGCCGTACAGCGCGATCAAGGCCGGGTTGGCCAGCAGGATCTTGCCGGCGCTGTCCAGGGCCAATACCGGGTCGGTCATCGCGGCCAACAGGGCATCGAGTTGCAGGTGCTGGCGTTGGCCGGGGAGGATGTCGACCACGGTCACGGCTTGCACGCCGCGCACACTGAACAGTGCGTCGCGCAGTTCTTCCAGTACTTCGGCGCTCAAGGTTGGAGCGTCGATGTAGACGTTGGGCGGCACCATTTCCACCGCATCCAGGTTGAGATTGCGCCCACCGAGCAAGGCCAGGACTTCCTGGGTGATGCCGACGCGGTCGATGAAGCTGACGTGGATACGCATGGGGCGGTTAGCGGTTCTGGCGGGCGAGAGGTGGCAAGTATGCCTGACCGGTGGTGGAGATCAAAAATGTGGGAGCTGGCTTGCCTGCGATAGCGGTGGATCAGTCATTGAAAATATTAACTGTCAGTCCGCTATCGCAGGCAAGCCAGCTCCCACAGGGGATCGCCGGTGTTAATGAAATCGGGTTATTCCAGGTGTTCAGGTTTGATCGGGTCGCCCGGCTTCACATCCAGCTGATGCCGCACATCTTCAAACATCAGGTCGTACTGCTTGTGCATCTGCCCATTGAGCACGGCAATCTTCGGCATGCCGTATTTCTGCGCGATGTTCATCGCGTGCCGGGCGAAGTCGAACGACTGGTCCTTGGGCAGGAAAAACTCTTCCTTGAGGTCCTTGCCCTGCACCGAACCGTGCATCTTGAAGAGCATTCCCTTGCCTTCCTTTGGGTCCTGGCTGACTTCGTAGTCGATGCACAGGTTGTAGCTGTAGTCATCCTTGTTCAGCGCGTGGCGTTCGATGTGCAAGTGACCAGGTTCAAAGGTAGCCATAGGCGTTTCTCCTCTACTTCACAGGTAGGTGATGCCAGGTTTTGCGGTACTGATGCGGGTGCCGGCGCTGCCCTGGACGATCGCTTCGATGTCCGAGAGTGAACCGATCACTGCGGTTTTGCCAGTCTGGCGGGCGAACTCGCATGCCGCCTGAACCTTGGGCCCCATGGAGCCGGCGGCGAAGCCGAGCTTTTCCATTTCGTCCGGGTGCGCCTGGCCGATGGCTTTCTGAGTGGGTTTGCCGAAGTCGATAAACGCGGCATTGACGTCGGTGGCGATCACCAGCAAATCGGCGTCCAGTTGCCCGGCCAGCAGGGAGGAACACAGGTCTTTGTCGATCACGGCTTCAATGCCCTTGAGCTTGCCGTCTTCGCCATACAGGGTCGGAATCCCGCCGCCGCCGGCGCAGATCACGATGCTGCCTTTTTCCAGCAGCCACTGGATCGGGCGGATTTCAAAGATTCGTTTCGGCCGTGGGCTGGCGACCACGCGGCGGTATTTGTCGCCATCCGGGGCAATTGCCCAGCCTTTTTCGGCGGCGAGTTTTTCTGCTTCGGCTTTGGAATAGACCGGGCCGATGGGCTTGGTCGGGTTCTGGAAGGCCGGGTCCTTGGCGTCGACTTCGACCTGGGTCAACAGCGTGGCGAACGGCACTTCGAAGTCCAGCAGGTTGCCCAGTTCCTGTTCGATGATGTAGCCGATCATGCCTTCGGTTTCGGCGCCCAGCACATCCAGCGGATACGGCGAGACCTGGGTGTAGGCCGCGGCTTGCAGCGACAACAGGCCCACTTGCGGGCCATTGCCGTGGGCAATCACCAGCTCGTTGCCTTTATGGATCTTGGCGATCTGTTCGGTGGCGATGCGGATATTGGCCCGTTGATTGTCTGCGGTCATGGGTTCACCACGACGCAGAAGGGCGTTGCCGCCCAGGGCTACGACGATACGCATAATGCAATCCTTCTAAAATTCGGCCTTGTGAACACAGGGCAAACTGTGGGAGCGGGCTTGTGTGGGAGCCGGGCTTGCCCGCGATGGCATCACCTCGGTACATCTGAAATACCGAGGCGTCTGCATCGCAGGCAAGCCAGCTCCCACAAAAGCACTCCCACATTGAGTGTGTTCCGACAGTGAGAGCGGTGTTGGTTTAGATATCCGCCAACGCCGACACCAGAATCGCCTTGATGGTGTGCATGCGGTTTTCCGCCTGTTCAAAGGCAATGTTGGCCGGCGACTCAAACACTTCTTCGGTCACTTCCACGCCATTGGCCAGGTTCGGATACCGCGCGGCGATGTCTTTGCCGACCTTGGTCTCGCTGTTGTGGAATGCCGGCAGGCAGTGCATGAACTTCACCCGTGGGTTGCCCGAGGCTTTCATCATCTTGGCGTTGACCTGGTACGGCAGCAGTTGCTCGATACGCTCGTCCCACGCTTCCACCGGCTCGCCCATGGACACCCAGATATCGGTGTGGATGAAGTCCACGCCTTTCACCGCTTCTTTCGGGTCTTCGGTGATGGTGATGCGCGCGCCGCTTTCTTCAGCGAACTCCTGGCACTGCTTGATGAAATCAGCATGCGGCCACAGGGCTTTCGGCGCGCCGATGCGCACGTCCATGCCCAGCTTGGCGCCGATCATCAGCAGCGAGTTGCCCATGTTGTAGCGGGCATCGCCCAGGTAGGCGTAGCTGATGTCATGCAGCGGCTTGTCGCTGTGTTCGCGCATGGTCAGGGTGTCGGCGATCATTTGGGTCGGGTGGAACTCAGCGGTCAGGCCGTTGAACACCGGCACGCCGGCGAACTTGGCCAGCTCCTCGACGATTTCCTGTTCAAAGCCACGGTACTCGATGGCGTCGAACATCCGACCGAGGACGCGGGCGGTGTCTTTCATGCTTTCCTTGTGGCCGATCTGCGACGACACCGGGTCGATGTAGGTGACGTGGGCACCCTGGTCGTGGGCCGCGACTTCGAAGGCGCAACGGGTGCGGGTCGAGGTTTTTTCGAAGATCAGCGCGATGTTCTTGCCCTTCAGGTGCGGACGCTCGGTGCCGGTGTATTTGGCGCGCTTGAGGTCGCGGGACAGGTCCAGCAGGTAGTGCAGTTCGCGGGTGGTGTGGTGCATCAGCGACAGCAGGCTGCGGTTGCGCATATTAAAAGCCATGGTGGATCTCCTTAGGTTTCGGTTATCCCCTTGGCCACTGCTGGATAAGCAGCGGCCAAGGCCAAAATATTAATAGTCGATTGGGTCGCGAATGATCGGGCAGGTCATGCAGTGGCCGCCGCCACGGCCCCGGCCGAGTTCACCGGCGCTGATGGTGATGACTTCCACGCCGGCCTTGCGCAGCAGGGTGTTGGTGTAGGTGTTGCGGTCGTAGCCGATCACCACGCCAGGCTCCACGGCCACCACGTTGTTGCCGTCATCCCACTGCTCGCGTTCGGCGGCGAAGCTGTTGCCGCCGGTTTCCACCACGCGCAGGGCCTTGAGGTTCAGGGCGGCGGCAACGGTGTCGAGGAAGTTGGTTTTTTCGCGCTGGATGTCGATGCCGCCGGGCTTGGTCTCGTCCGGGCGCAGGGTGAAGGCGACGATCTGGTTCACCACTTCCGGGAAGATGGTGACGAGGTCGCGGTCGCAGAAGCTGAACACGGTGTCGAGGTGCATCGCCGCGCGAGACTTCGGCAGGCCGGCAACGATCACGCGCTCCACGGCTTTGTGCTTGAACAGGTTCAGCGCGAGCTGGCCGATGGCCTGGCGCGAGGAACGCTCGCCCATGCCGATCAACACCACGCCGTTACCGATCGGCATCACGTCGCCGCCTTCCAGGGTGGCGTTGCCATGTTCCTGGTCCGGGTCGCCGTACCACACCTGGAAGTCGGCGTTGGTGAACTCGGGGTGGAATTTGTAGATGGCGCTCGCCAGCAGGGTTTCCTGGCGTCGCGCCGGCCAGTACATCGGGTTCAGCGTCACGCCGCCATAGATCCAGCAGGTGGTGTCGCGGGTGAACTGGGTGTTGGGCAGCGGCGGCAGGATGAAGCTGGAGTGGCCGAGGAAGTCGCGGAACATCTCGATAGTCTTGCCACCGAAGCTGCTCGGCAGGTCGTCGGCCGACACGCCACCGATCAGGAACTCGGCGACCTTGCGCGGCTCCAGGCTGCGCAGCCACGAGCTGACTTCATTGACCAAGCCCAGGCCGACCTGGTTGGCGGTGATCTTGCGTTCCAGGATCCAGTCCAGCGCTTCGGGGATGGCAACGATGTCGGTCAGCAGGTTGTGCATTTCCAGCACATCGATGTCGCGCTCGCGCATCTTGGTCACAAAGTCGAAGTGGTCGCGCTTGGCCTGGGCCACCCACAGCACGTCATCGAACAGCAGTTCATCGCAGTTGTTGGGGGTCAGCCGCTGGTGGGCCAAACCTGGGGAGCACACCATGACTTTGCGCAGTTTGCCGGCTTCGGAATGTACGCCGTACTTCACTTTTTCCGTGGTCATTACAGATCCTCCAGTGAACAATAATTACAGGGTCAGGAAACCGTCGTAGAGCCCATAGGCCGCCACCAGGGCGCCAATGACTACTGCGGCGAAAATCAGTTTCTCGACATTGGTGAAAATCGGTTTGCCCAGCTCGTGCTTGGCCTTGGCGAACAGGATTGCGCCGGGGGCGTAGAGCAGGGCGGACAGCAGCAGGTACTTGGTGCCGCCGGCATAGAGCAGCCACACCGCGTAGATCAGTGCGACCGCACCGATAAACAGGTCTTTCTTGCGCTCGCGCAGGGCGTTTTCGTAGGTCTCACCGCGCACCGCCAGCAGCAGCGCATAGGCCGCCGACCACAGGTAAGGCACCAGGATCATCGAGGTGGCGAGGTAGATCAGCGACAGGTAAGTGCTGGCCGAGAACAGTGTGATCACCAGGAAAACCTGGACCATGGCGTTGGTCAGCCACAGGGCGTTGACCGGCACGTGGTTGGCGTTTTCCTTACGCAGGAACTCCGGCATGGTGTGGTCCTTGGCGGCGGCGAACATGATCTCCGCACACAGCAGCACCCACGACAGCAACGCCCCCAGCAAGGAGATGATCAAGCCGACGCTGATCAGCACCGCGCCCCAATGCCCCACCACATGCTCCAGCACGGCGGCCATCGACGGGTTCTGCAATTTGGCCAGTTCCGGCTGGGTCATGATCCCCAGGGACAGCACGTTCACCAGCATCAGGAACAGCAGCACAGTGATAAAACCAATCACGGTGGCCTTGCCCACGTCCGAGCGTTTTTCGGCACGGGACGAGAAGATGCTCGCGCCTTCGATGCCGATGAACACCCAGACGGTGACCAGCATCATGTTGCGCACCTGGTTCATCACGCTGCCCAGGTCCGGGTTTTTCACGCCCCAGATGTCAGCGGTGAAGATGTCCAGCTTGAACGCGAAGAGTGCGATCAACACGAACAGCACCAGCGGCACCACCTTGGCGACGGTGGTCACCAGGTTGATGAACGCCGCTTCCTTGATCCCGCGCAGTACCAGGAAGTGCACGGCCCACAACAACACCGATGCGCCGATCACCGCCGCCGGGGTGTTGCCTTCGCCGAAGATCGGAAAGAAGTAACCAAGGGTGCTGAACAGCAGCACGAAGTAGCCGACGTTGCCCAGCCAGGCACTGATCCAGTAACCCCAGGCGGACGAGAAACCCATGTAGTCGCCAAACCCGGCCTTGGCGTAGGCATACACCCCGCCGTCGAGGTTGGGCTTGCGATTGGCCAGGGTTTGAAACACGAAAGCGAGGGTCAACATACCGACTGCGGTAATGACCCAGCCGATCAGGACGGCGCCGACATCGGCACTTGCGGCCATGTTTTGCGGCAGTGAGAAGATCCCGCCACCAATCATTGAGCCCACGACAAGTGCGACCAGGGCACCTAATCGAAGTTTACCGGGAGATTCAGACATCGCATGACTCCAATGCAGGAGAAGAGAGACCACAGAATAAATCCGTGCGCTAATCAAACAGCTGACTCAGATCACTTCATTGGCACATTCCATTGTGAATTAATGACTTATGATGAAAGGTGCGGGCGCTCAAGTGCCCCGCAGAGGCTCGTGGTAGAGCGTTTCTGCGTTTCAAACAGCAGCTTTTCTCATTAGCATGGACCTTTGAAGCTAGCCCGTATTTCCAGATATGCAAACTTTTCCAGAGCAGTGTTATTTAAATTATAAATTCGCCTTAACGCTGTTTATTGTCATGCCTTTAAGTTATGAAGCTTGCGTCTTTATTAGCTATATCTAATAAACGCGGCGTCGGCTTAGTAAATTAGTTGAGTGCACAGTTGTTGGCTCGATTGTTGTTTTTGTTCAGGAGTGTCCATGTCCCAATCCTCGGAAAAACTGCGCCTCAACGCCTTGATCGCCCTGGTGGTGGGGTCGATGATCGGCGGCGGGATTTTCTCGTTGCCGCAGAACATGGCGGCGCGGGCTGAAGTAGGCGCGGTGTTGATCGGCTGGGGCATCACCGCCGTGGGCATGCTGACTCTCGCCTTCGTGTTCCAGACCCTGGCCAACCGCAAGCCTGAACTGGATTCCGGCGTATACGCCTACGCCAAGGCCGGGTTTGGCGACTACATGGGTTTCTCGTCCGCCTGGGGTTACTGGATCAGCGCCTGGATGGGCAACGTCGGTTACTTCGTGTTGCTATTTAGTACCCTCGGCTACTTTTTCCCGGTGTTCGGCCAGGGCAATACGCCGGTGGCGATTGGTTGCGCGTCGGTGTTGCTGTGGGCCGTGCATTTTCTGGTGATGCGCGGGATCAAGGAGGCGGCGTTCATCAACCAGATCACCACTGTGGCCAAGATCGTGCCGCTGGTGATGTTTATCGTGATCGCCGCCGTGGCGTTCAAGGCCGACATCTTTACCCGGGATATCTGGGGCCTGAGCAACCCGAACTTCGGTGGCGTGGTGGACCAGGTGCGCAACATGATGCTGGTCACGGTGTTTGTGTTTATCGGCATCGAGGGCGCCAGCGTCTACTCGGCCCGGGCCGAGAAGCGCTCCGACGTCGGCCGGGCCACGGTGATCGGTTTCCTGGGCGTGCTGGCGCTGCTGGTGTTGGTCAACCTGTTGTCGCTGGGGATCATGAGCCAGCCGGAACTGGCCAACCTGCAAAACCCATCCCTGGCCGGCGTGCTGGAGCATATTGTCGGGCCCTGGGGCGCATTGCTGATCAGCATCGGGTTGGCGGTTTCGCTGCTGGGCGCGCTGCTGTCGTGGGCCTTGCTCTGCGCCGAAATCCTCTACGCCACCGCCCATGACAAGACCATGCCCGCGTTCCTGAAAAAGGAAAACGTCAATCAGGTGCCGGTCAATGCGTTGTGGCTGACCAATGTGATGATCCAGCTGTTCCTGGTGATCACGCTGTTTTCGGCAAGCACCTACACCACCCTGATCTACCTGGCGTCGTCGATGATCCTGGTGCCCTACCTGTGGTCGGCGGCTTATGCCGTGTTGTTGAGCGGACGCGGCGAAACCTACGAAGGCGCCCATGGCGAACGCATGAAGGACTTGCTGGTAGGCCTGGTTGCCCTGGCTTACGCGGTGTGGCTGCTTTACGCCGGAGGTTTGAAGTACCTGCTGTTGTCGGCGCTGCTGTATGCGCCCGGGGTGATTCTGTTTGCCCTGGCCAAGCGCGAGCAGGGCCAGCCCTTGTTTACCCACCTGGAAAAAGGCATTTTCGCCTGCGTGATCGCCGGGGCGAGCCTGGCGGCGTATGGGTTGTACAGCGGGGTGTTGTCGTTGTGAGGATTCAGCTGGCGTATCAGGCGCCGTATGACTGGACGGCGATGCTGGGTTTTTTGTCAGCCCGGGCCATCAGCGGGTTGGAGACCGTGGACGACGGCGTGTACTCGCGCAGTATCAGTGTCGACGGTCAGCAGGGTTGGCTCAGTGTGTCGCCGGGTGCCGGGGATTGGCTTGAGGTAACGGTGGGTTTTCCCGACCCGGCTGCGTTGCCGCAGATTGAGCGGCGGTTGCGGGACATGTTTGACCTGTCGGCCGATCCACAGGTGATCAACCGGCAACTGGCGACGGATCCCTTGATGGCGCGGTTGGTGGCGGCACGTCCCGGCCTGCGGGTACCGGGAACCTGGGACGGGTTGGAGTTGGCGATTCGTGCGGTGTTGGGTCAGCAGATCACCGTGGTGGCAGCGATCAAGCTGGCGGGCAAGTTGGTGGCGCGGTACGGCACGCCGTTGGTCACGCCCCATACCGGTGTGACCCATGTGTTTCCCGCCGCCGATGTGTTGGCGGCGGCGGACCTGGCGAGCCTGGGCATGCCGAAAAGTCGCGGGTGTACCTTGTCGGTGGTGGCCCAGGCGTTGCTGGACGACCCGCAGGTGTTCCAGCCGAAGGCAAGTTTGAAGGAGGGGGTGGCGCGGCTGGTGGCATTGCCGGGGATCGGTGACTGGACGGCGCAGTACATCGCCATGCGCCAGATGCGTGAGCAGGATGCGTTTGCTTCGGGGGATATCGGGTTGATCAATGCGTTGGCGGCGCTGGAGGGCGGGCCGGTAAGCCCGCGCCAGTTGCTGGCGCGGGCTGAGGCCTGGCGACCGCTCAGGGCATATGCGGCGCAGCATTTGTGGACATCATTGAACCGGGCAGACTGATGCTGCATACCTGTGGCGAGGGAGCTTGCTCCCGCTGGGGCGCGAAGCGGCCCTAAAAACAGGGCCTGCTGCGCAGTCCAGCGGGAGCAAGCTCCCTCGCCACAGGGGCTGCACTCACCACTGAGGGCGATGTGAGCCCAACTCCACAGCCGGCAAATCCCACTGCAACGGTGTGCCGCTGATGGTCACCGGGGGCAGTAATCGATGGGCCGGGCCCCAGGCGGTTTGCTCCACCACCAGGCCCTGGTCACTCGGTTCTTCGCCCCGCAATGGCGGTTGTTCCTGAACTTGTCCGGCGTCCACCAGCAGTTTCGCCGTGCGCGCCAGCGACAGCAGCGCCGAACCGCCGCGCCCGGATTTCAAGCGTTCGCTCAAGGCCTGGATCGCACCGGCCGCCATCAAATACCCGGTGGCGTGGTCCAGGGCCTGCAACGGCAGCGGCACTGGTTTGTCGGCCTTTTTCCACTGCCGGCCCGCCTCGGCAATCCCGGTGCTCATCTGCACCAGGCTGTCGAAGCCCCGGCGATTGCGCCATGGGCCGCTCCAGCCATAGGCATTGAGGCTGGCGTCGATCAGGCCGGGCGCGAGGGCTTGCAGCGCAGCCTCGCCGTAGCCCAGTTGCTCCAGCGCATCGGCGCGGTAGCCGTGCAGCAGAATGTCGGTGTCCTTGAGCAGGCTTTCGAAGATTTGCCGGTCATCGGCGTTTTTCAGGTCCAGGCGGGCACAGCGTTTGCCCAGGGTCATTTCCGGCACTACGCCGGGTTCGTTCCAGTCCGGGGCGTCGATGCGCAGTACGTCGGCCCCAAGCCCGGCGAGAAAACGGCTGGCGGTAGGGCCGGCCAACACGCGGGTCAGGTCCAGCACCTTGATGCCCGCCAAGGGCCGCGCCACCGAGCCCCGCCAGGGTTTGTCGCTGAGGGCAGCGAAGGTGTGGCGATGCACCAGCGGTTCCTGGTTGACCGCCAAACCTTGAGGATGAGCTTGCCAGTCTTGCCACGAACGCATCTGTGCCGCGCAGCCGTTCGCCTCGACAATCGCTTGTTCCAGCTCGGCAGCGTTCCATTGCGCAACCTTCGCGGCCATCGCCTCACGGTCAGCGGCCTGCCCGAGTACGCGTTCGGCGGCGGCGCGATGGTGCGGTGCGTTGGTGTGCAGGCGAATCCAGCCGTCGGCGCAGGCGTAGTCGCCGGCAATCGGGTCCCACAGCGGCGGTGTGGTCCAGCCATCGGGACGCAGGGACGAGGAAAACCAGAATGAGGCGAGGCGTCGATCGACGGTCACCGCGGGTAAGCGCCCGGTTTGCTGCAACAGCAACCGGGCAACCGCCTGGCCGGCTGCGCCGATGCTGGCGCTGGCCAGGTCGGTGACGGCGAAGGTCGAGGGCAGGGCGCCGGCCTCGGTGAAGGCCAGCGCGGTGACGGGTAAGTCGAGTGCTTCCTGGATGGGAGTGAGCAGATCAGTCATCAAAGGCCCTCCTTATGAGAAGGACCATCATAGAAGATCATCAGGGTTGAATGACAACCCCGGGTTCCAACGGCAACTCCACGCTGGCGATAAAGCCGCCGCCTGGATGATTGGCCAGGATCAGGCTGCCGCCATGGCGCTCTGCCGCGCGCCGGGCGATGGCCAGGCCCAGGCCGTGGCCTTGGGCGGTTTGCCCCGGGGCGCGGTAAAACGGCTCGCCCAGTTGGCTGAGGTGCTCGGCGTCGACGCCGGGGCCGTGGTCGCGCACGCTGATCACAATGCGTTCGCCCTGGCGTTTGGCGTCCATTTCAATCGGCTGGCCGGGCGGGTTGAAGCGCTGGGCATTGCGCAGCAGGTTGTCCACCGCGCGTTCGATCATGGTCGGCCAGCCCTTGAGGTGCAGACCGGCTTCGGCATCGAGCTGCACGGGTTGGTCCGGCGCGCTGAGCAGGGCGTCTTTTTGCAGGGTCCTGAGCAACGGATTGAGGTCGATGTCTTCGGCGCTGGCGTTGTCGGCGTCCACCCGGGCGAGTACCAGGATTTCGCTGATCAGTGCTTCCAGGCGGTCGCATTCACGGGTCAGGCGTGGCCAGAGTTTCTCCCGTGCCTCGGGCGTGGCCCGTTCCGCCAGGGCCAGGGCGATCCGCAGGCGGGCCAGGGGCGAGCGCAGTTCGTGGGACACGTCCCGCAGCAATTGGCGCTGGCTGCCGATCAGGCTTTGCAGGCGGGCGCCCATGCGGTTGAAGTCGGTGGCGAGCACGCCGAATTCGTCGCGACGGTTGGCCAGTCGCGCCAGGCTGTTTTGCTGGTAGGTGGTTTGGCCCAGGTCGTGCACCGCGCCGCGCAGGCGGCTGAGGGGACGGGTGATAGACAGCGTCACCAGCAGGCTGAACAGGGTCAGCACCACCAGCGCAATCGCCAGGGCACTCAGCGGCCAGAGCAGGCTGCTGCGGTGCCAGGCGTCCAGTTCCGGGTGAGGGATGCGGTAGATCAGCAGGTAGGTGTCGCCGGTTTTTTCGCTGGTGTATTCGGCGGTCAGGCGGCGCCAGGGCAGGTGGCGGTCCTGGCTGTCGTTTTGCCGGGCCTCGAGGGCGGCGGCCCGGCGCGGGAAGGTGCCGCGCACCACGGGCTCGCCGCTTTCGTTAAGCACTTGCACGTCGATGTGATACTGGCGCTTGCGCTGTTGCAACAAGTCCTGGGCGGCGTCCTCGCCCTGAGCCTCATAGAGCTGCGTCCATTCCTGCGCGAGGTTATTGAGCCCGGGGTGGCGGCTGAGAATCCAGGCGTCCTGGTTGAGCATATGCCCAAGCAGGATCGACAACCCGGCAACCAGGGCGATGGCCAGCCAGAAGCTGGCAAGGACGCGCCAGAACAATGAACGCACAAGAAATCCTCAAACAGGAAAAGCCCAGCGGCGGTGGCCACTGGGCTGGGAGTGAAGCTAGATCATTATTGCGCTTTTTGCGGCTGCTGGGCTTTCCAGGCCTGGAATTCCTTCCACTCGGCGCGGCGCTCGGCTTGTTTCTTCACGATCTCGTCGAATTTCTTCTGTTGATCGGGTTTCAGCACGGCACGGATGTCGGCCTGGGTTTTCTGTTTGCCGGCGGCCATTTCGTCTTGCATGGCTTTCTGGTCAGCAGCCGGGAGTTTATCCAGGTACTTCTTGACCAGCTCTTTGCGAGCGTGCCATTGCTGGCCCATCAATTTGCCGATCTGCTGGCGCTGTTCATGGGTCAGATCAAGCTGGCTGAAAGGGCCACCTTTGCCCCGCATGCCGTGTTCGCCGCCGTGGCCTGGGCCACCCATCATGTGGCCTTCAGGGCCGCCCATCGGGCCTGGGCCTTCTGGGGCCGCGGCCATGGCAACGGTTGGCAGGGCAGCAGCGAACATCAGAGCGATAAGGGTCTTGCGCATGGTGATTCTCCTGTCTCTATTCCGGTGAGTCCGGATGTGAGTAGATTACGGAGATCAAGGTCAGCGGCAGTCAGGGTAGGGTAAAGCTTGGGTAAAGAGGATTTTGGGCGGGGCTGACAAAACTATCCCGGCAGGGGAGATCATGTGTGGGAGCTGTCGAGCCTTGGCGAGGCTGCGATGCAGGCACCGCGGTCTCTCCGTTGCACCGAGGTGATGCCATCGCAGCCTCGCCAAGGCTCGACAGCTCCCACAGGGGACAGGTGTTGTGCTTAGAGGCTGTAGTAATAGCCGCGGCTACGCAGCGCCACGATCCGTGGCCGGCCATCGGGGTGCGGGCCGATCTTCTTGCGCAGGTTGCTGACGTGCATGTCCAGGCTGCGGTCATACAGGGTCAGCTTGCGGCCCAGGGCGATTTGCGCCAGTTCCTGCTTGTCCAGCGGTTCGCCCGGCTGGCGCAGCAAGGCTTCCAGCAGGCGGCTCTCGGACACGGTCAGGGCAAATTCCTGCTCATCGATAGTGACCACGCCACGCACCGGGCTGAAGCACAGGTCGCCCAGTTCCAGCTGGGTAGATACGGCGGCCGGGTGACTGCGGCGCAGCACGGCGCGCAAGCGGGCAGTCAGTTCGCGAGGGTCACAGGGTTTGGCCAGGTAGTCGTCGGCGCCCAGTTCCAGGCCGAGGATCCGGTCCAGGGGTTCACCCCGGGCCGAGAGCATCAGCACCGGCAGCTCCGGGTGGTCGCTGCGCAATTGCTTGAGCAGCTCCAGGCCGCTGCCGTCGGGCAGCATCACGTCGAGCACCACCGCCGCCGGGGCGGCTTCGGCCAAAGCCTTGCGTGCGCTCAAACCGTCATGGCAGGCGCGCACCTGGAAACCTTCCTGGCTCAGCCAACTGGTCAGCAGCTCACAGAGCTCCTGGTCATCATCTATCAGTAACAGCTCGCTCATGACTCACTCAATTTAGCCATTGTCGACGGCGCCGGTGCCCGCCACTGGCGAAGATCCCGCACAACAGGGCGATCAGCGCGACTGCCCCGCCGGTCACGAACCATTGCTGTTGTTCGGTAAGCCAGCGTGGCAAGGCACTGCCCTGTGCTTCTTTGAGTTGCTGGGCCAGGCGTTGGTTCTCCTGGCGCAGTTTACTCAGTTGGGTACTTTCCCGGGTGGCGTCAGCACTTTGCAATTGCTTGCTCAGTTCTTCCCGCTGCCGTTCGCTTTCTTTCAAACGTTGCTGCAAATCGGTGATCTGGCTGCCGGCACTCAAGGACAGGGGCGTGGAACTGCCGGTGTTCGAGGTTTCTTCAGCGTGGGCCGTAGCCCCGATCATTAACACTGCCAACAGACACAACTGACGTAAGCGCATCGGAACTCCTGATTCCACACGAATATTCAGAACGTTGTCGGCAGGTTACCGGGAATAATGAGCGTTTAGGAGTGCGCTGAAGCCAATTGGTTCAGCGCGCAACGAATCAAGGCAGGACTTGCTTGAACGGCTTGACCAGCACTTGGGCGTACACGCCGGCGGCCACATACGGATCAGCGTCGGCCCAGGCTTGTGCCGCCGCGAGGGATGCGAACTCGACGACCACCAGGCTACCGGTGAAACCGGCGTCTCCCGGGTCGTTGCTGTCGACCGCAGGATGCGGGCCGGCCAGTACCAGGCGGCCTTCGGCCTGCAGCTGTTTCAGGCGCTCGAGGTGGGCCGGGCGCACCGACAGGCGTTTTTCCAGGGAATTGGCGACGTCGGTAGAAATGATGGCGTAGAGCATGTCAGTCCTCGGTTTTCGGCGTGGTGGGGTCGGTGTCATGCAGGTGGCGCGACAGGTAGATACCCTGGCCGACCAGGAACAGCACGGTCATGCCCAGGCTGCCGAACACCTTGAAGTCCACCCAGTAGCTCTGGAAGGTAAAGGCCACGAACAGGTTGGCGGCGCCGCAGAACAGGAAAAACACGATCCAGGCGATGTTCAGGCGGGTCCAGACTGGCTCCGGCAACGTCAGCGCGTGGCCCATGATCCGCTTGATCAGCAGGCGGTCACCGATGAAGTGGCTGCCGATAAAGGCCAGGGCGAACAGCCAGTTGACCACCGGGGCTTTCCATTTAAGGAAGGTTTCGCTGTGGAAGGCCAGGGTCAGGCTGCCGAACACGAGGCAGGCGATCAGGGTCAGCCATTGGCTTTTTTCCAGCTTGCGCTGGGAGATGAAGAGAGCGCCGTAGACCACCACGGAGCTGATGATCAGCACCGCCGTGGCGCTATAGATGCCACCGACTGTCAGCTCGTGGCCGGCAATATCGATAACGCGAGGGTCGATTTTGTAAACGATGAAAAACAGCAACAGCGGGATGAAGTCGATGAATTGTTTCACAGTAAGAGCCAGAAGCTGGATGTGGCGGCATAATAACAAACATCCTTGGTAGCGAAAGCGCCAGCTGACTTGAGGTTACACACTCCCGTGAATGTTGATTTGCACTGCCATAGCACAGCCTCCGACGGCGCACTGGCGCCCGCGGTCCTGGTTGCGCGTGCGTTTGAAAAAGGCGTGCGAGTCCTGTCGTTGACCGACCACGACACCCTCGAAGGCCTGGCAGAAGCCCGTGAAACGGCGAATGCGCTGGGTATGCAACTGGTCAACGGGGTTGAATTGTCCTGCACCTGGGGCGGCGCAACCATTCATGTATTGGGCTACGGTTTCGACGTCAACGCGCCGCCGTTGGTGGCGGCCATCGCCCAATTGCACGATGGCCGCTGGCTGCGGTCCGAAGAAATAAGCCGCAAGCTGGCCTTGAAGGGCATGCCCAACGGCCTGGAAGGCGCCCGCGCCATCCAGCAGGAACTGGGCGACAGCGGCAACGCCCCGGCCCGTCCGCACTTTGCCGACTGGATGGTGCGTGAAGGGTTTGTAAAGGATCGCGCCGAAGCATTCCGCAAATGGCTGGGCGCCGGCAAGCTGGGAGACGTCAAGCAACACTGGCCGACCCTGGAAGACACCGTTGGCACGTTGCGGGCAGCGGGCGCGTGGGTCAGCCTGGCGCATCCCTGGCATTACGATTTCACCCGCAGCAAGCGCCGCAAGCTGATTGGCGACTATATTCAAGCGGGCGGCCACGCAATCGAAGTGGTCAACGGGCATCAACCCGCCGAACAGGTGGGCAGCCTGGCGATTCTTGCCCGCGAATTTGGTCTGCTGGTCAGCGCCGGCAGTGATTTTCATGGCCCTGGCGGCTGGTCCGAGATTGGCGAATACCGCGCAGTCCCGGAAGATTTGCCGCCCCTTTGGTGTCGCTTCAAACATGACCCCATTATTGCCACCGTCTGAACAGGTAGAACACGTGAGTCAATTCTTCCAGATTCATCCGGAAAACCCGCAAGCGCGCCTGATCAAACAGGCCGTGGAGATCATCCGCGCCGGTGGCGTGGTGATCTATCCCACGGATTCTTCCTACGCTATCGGTTGCCAGATCGGCGACAAGAATGCGGTCGAGCGCGTAAGACGCCTGCGTGACCTGGACAAGAACCACAACTTCGCGCTGATTTGCAGCGACCTGTCCCAACTGGGGCTGTTCGCCAAGGTCGACACCGGCACCTTCCGCCTGCTCAAGGCCCACACGCCGGGGCCCTACACCTTCATTCTCAACGCCACCCGCGAAGTGCCGCGTCTGCTGTTGCACCCGAAGAAGCGCACCATCGGCCTGCGGGTGCCGGAACACCCGATCGCCCTGGCGTTGCTGGCCGAACTTGGTGAGCCACTGATGAGCGTGTCGCTGATCCTGCCGGGTGAAGAAGAGCCGCTGTACGACCCTTACGAAATGCGCCGCCTGCTGGAAAAACACGTCGACCTGATCATCGACGGCGGCTACGGCGGCAACAAGGCTTCCACCGTGATCAACTTGGCCGACGGCGAGCCGGAAGTGGTGCGTGTGGGTTGCGGCGACCCGGCACCGTTCATGGTCGAGGCCTGAATGTCGGCCGTGGAAACCGTCGACAGCCAGGCGGGCGCCCAGCAGGAACTGCCATTTGCCATGGTCTACGGCCAGGCCGTCATGGAAATGCCGCTGGACCTGTACATCCCGCCGGACGCCCTGGAAGTCTTCCTCGAAGCCTTCGAAGGCCCGCTGGACTTGCTGCTGTACCTGATCCGCAAGCAGAACATCAACATCCTCGACATCCCGGTGGCGGAAATCACCCGCCAGTACATGGGTTATGTCGAGTTGATGCAGACGGTACGCCTGGAGCTGGCCGCCGAATACCTGGTGATGGCCGCGATGCTCGCGGAGATCAAATCGCGCATGCTGCTGCCGCGCTCGGAAACCATCGAGGCGGAAGAGGACGACCCGCGCGCCGAACTGATCCGTCGCCTGCAGGAATACGAGCGCTTCAAGGCCGCGGCCGAAGGCATCGACGGCCTGAGCCGGGTGGGCCGCGACGTGGTGGTGCCCAAGCTCGACGCCCCGGAAGCCCGGGCGCGCAAGCTGTTGCCGGATGTGAGCCTGGAAGAATTGCTGATGTCCATGGCCGAGGTGCTGCGCCGTGGCGACATGTTTGAAAGCCACCAGGTCAGCCGCGAAGCGCTGTCCACCCGTGAGCGCATGAGTGATGTGCTCGACCGCCTCAAAGGCGGCGGGTTTGTGCCTTTTGCCGAACTGTTTACCAAAGAAGAAGGGCGCCTGGGGGTGGTGGTGACCTTTATGGCGATCCTTGAACTGGTCAAGGAATCCTTGGTCGAGCTGGTCCAGAATGAGCCTTTTGCGGCTATCCACGTGCGGGCGCGAGCCGAATAAAGAGCTGAATCGATGAATCTGACTGAACCCCGCGAACTGGCCCCGCTGCTGGAGGCCTTTCTCCTGGCCTCGGGCAAGCCGCAATCTTTGGAACGCCTGTTCGAACTGTTTGAAGAAGCCGAACGCCCTGAGCCGCCGGTGTTCAAGAAGGCCCTGGAGATTCTGCGAAAGTCCTGCGACGGCCGTGCCTTCGAGCTGCGGGAAGTGGCGTCCGGGTATCGCCTGCAAATCCGCGAGAAGTTCTCGCCGTGGGTCGGCCGCCTGTGGGAAGAACGCCCGCAGCGCTATTCCCGGGCGATGCTGGAGACCATGGCACTGATCGCCTATCGCCAGCCGATCACCCGGGGCGAGATCGAAGACGTGCGGGGCGTGGCGGTCAACAGTCATATCGTCAAGACGCTGCTGGAGCGCGAGTGGATCAGGATCGTTGGCTATCGGGACGTGCCCGGCAAGCCGGCGATGTTCGCCACCACCAAGGTGTTCCTTGACCACTTCAACCTGAAAAACCTCGACGATTTGCCGCCGTTGGCTGAGTTGCGGGAGATGGAGCCGGACCCGGTTCTGGACTTCGACGACGCGCCCGTGCCCGCCGGTTTGCAGGAACTGGCCGACGCCAGCGCCGAGCCGGAAGAGCCGAAGGACGAAACCAGTTTCCATACGCTGTTGCTGGAACTGGACGACATGGAGCAGGGCATCAAGACCGACTTTGACGATTTGCTGCGTGATGGTGCGGTCAGCGATGGGGAGCCGGCGCCCGTGCTGCAACTGAACGATGAGGTTGAGGCGCCAGTCGAAGTTGAGCCGGAGCCTGAACCCGAAGAAGACATTCTCGGCGTAGCAGAAGCCCGCGCCAAACTGCTGGCTGCTGTTGCAGCCCTTGAACAACCGCCGCTGAGCGACGAAGAAGACGAAGCCCGGGCCCTGGCCGAAGCCATCGAAAACGAACGCCGCCAATTCGAAGACTGACGCCGCTTCAAAATGTGGGAGCTGGCTTGCCTGCGATGCAGGCGCCCCGGTCTTTCTGCTACACCGAGGTGATGCCATCGCAGGCAAGCCAGCTCCCACAGAAAACCAGTGCCTGGGAGGATTTCAATGAGCTCCACCAAAGACCCCTGCATCAGCATCTGCAAGTTCACTGACGACATCTGCGTGGGTTGCGGGCGTAGCAAGCGTGAGATCCGCGCCTGGAAGAAACTCGACAAGGTCGACAAGCGCACGGTGCTGGCCGAGGCCGAGCTGCGCCTTCTTGCACTGGGTGCCACCGGTCGGCGGAAAGGCAAATGAACCTGCAGTTATCGGCTAGTCTCTGATGCGCAACGCGCGCCATGAGCGTATGATTCGCGACCCTTTGGCGATGCGTTCGCCAAACGCCCAGCTTTTACTATCTTCAGGCCAAGCCTGAATCGACACACCGGGAGGTGCTTAAGATGAGTGACCAAGACCAGAACGACAGCCAGGAAATCGGCCCCGCAGGCGAAAAACTGCAGAAAGTCCTCGCCCGTATCGGCGTAGGCTCGCGCCGCGACGTAGAAGCCTGGATCACCCAGAAGCGCATCAAGGTCAATGGCGTTGAAGCCACCCTTGGCCAGCGCGTCGACCTGCACGATGCCATCACCATTGATGGCAAGGTCATCAAGCGTGAAGAGGCCGCCGAATCGGTGCGCCGCGTCATCATGTACAACAAGCCCGATGGCGAAATCTGCACCCGTGACGACCCGGAAGGCCGTCCCACCGTATTCGACAAGATGCCGCGCCCTAAAGAAGGCCGCTGGATCAACATCGGTCGTCTCGACATCAACACCACCGGCTTGCTGATGTTCACCACCGACGGTGAGCTGGCCAACCGCCTGATGCACCCTTCCTACGAGATGGACCGTGAATACGCGGTACGTGTGCGTGGCGAAGTCGATGACGAAATGATCGAGCGCCTTAAAGCCGGCGTCGTGCTGGAAGACGGCCCGGCCAAGTTCACCGACATCAAGCAGGCGCCGGGCGGCGAAGGCTTCAACCATTGGTACCACTGCGTGGTGATGGAAGGCCGTAACCGTGAAGTGCGTCGCCTGTGGGAATCCCAGGGCCTGGTGGTCAGCCGCCTGAAGCGCGTGCGTTTCGGCCCGGTGTTCCTCAACTCCGACCTGCCGATGGGCCGCTGGCGCGAAATGAGCCAGTACGAAGTCGACATCCTGAGCGCTGAAGTCGGCCTGACCCCAGTGGCCATGCCGCAGATGAACGCCAAGAGCAAAGACAAGCTTGAGCGTATGCAGCGTAAATCGTCGCGCCCTGTAGCGCGTACCGACCGTGTTGCCCGCACCCTGCGCCCGGCGCTGGATGCACCGGCCACTGGTGGTCGCATCTCCCGCGAGCCGCACATCGAAGGCGAGCGTCGTCCTTCGGCACCGGCTCGTCAGGATGGCGAACGTGCTCCGCGCGCGCCGCGTCCAGCCGGTCGTGGTGATGCACCTGCAGGCGGTCGCGGTAACCGTGGCGAGTCCGGCCGTGGTGCTCCGGCTAGCGGCCGTGCCGACGACAACGCCAGCACCAAACGCCCAGCCAAGCCAGCGCCGAAAAAGCGCCCGGGCCTGAAACTGGTCGATGACGCGCCATCGGGCAAGCGTCGTGGTGCACCGGCCGGTTCCGGCCAGCGTCCAGGTTTTGGTCGCAAGAAGCCGCAGTGATTCGTTAAGCGCTGCATAAAAAAACGCCAACCTCAGGGTTGGCGTTTTTTTTTGGTCTGGATTTGGAGTGCACTCTACAAAGCAAACCTGCTTTCCTGTGGGAGCTGGCTTGCCTGCGATGGCATCACCTCGGTATTGCCGGTGGACCGAGTTGCCCGCATCGCAGGCAAGCCAGCTCCCACATTTGATCTCCATTTGTTTTGACGGCCGTGTCAGAACATGAAGGCCCCATCAAATACCGGCTTGTCATCCAGCGCCAACACGCCGCTGGCGAAGATCAGGTCCAGATGATGGCTGCCTTTCTGCCCGCCACCCAGGCCCAGGTGCAGCCCGCAGTGGCGCTCTTCAAAGCCGGCATTGCGCGCATACAAGTCCTTCACGCCTTCATTGGTGCCGATGCCCAGTTCCTCTACCCGGCGGTTGGACGGGTTGGCATTCAGGTATTTGTTGAAGTCGTCCGCCAGCCCCGGTACTTCGCTGGCGACGGTGCAGATGGTCGAGTTCTCGATCCACAGTTCCAGCGGGGATTGCAGCACGCCGTATTTACGCGCAAAGGGGATGGTGCTGAGGAAGGTGCCGACAAACCGCACCTGGCCGTTGATGGCCTCGCTGTGGGTGGCGATCTCGCCGGGCGCCAGGTCGTGGTTGCCGACGCCGTTGATATTGGTCCACTTCTTGATGCTGCTCATGGGCGCTTCAAGGCGCGAGCCATGCTGGTCGGTGAAGCTCAGCACGCTGGCCTGGGACATGCGCCGGATCAACGTGGCGTTGAGGTCGGCAATCCGCTGGGGGGCGACGCTGAAGGTGTCGTAGAAATAATCGCCGTAGTCCTTGAGCAGCAGGGATTTTTTCCAGTGCTCAGCCATCACGCCTTGCAGGGCGCGGATAAAGTCCGGGCCTTCGGCGCGTGGGTTGGGCAAGGTCGAGGAATCGTAGAGAAACATGTACAGGTCGCAGTCTTCGATGGCCTTGGCCAGCACTTCGCTGGGGGCCTGGTCCAGGCGTTGTACCTGGAAGTCGAAACGCGCGGCGCTGCCCTGGATGATCGATTGGGCGATGGCGTCGTAGCGTTCGGTATGGCCGAGCAGAATGGTAGGGCGGTGCAGGCCGGCGAGGGCCGGGTGATGGGCGAGGTAATACAGAAAATGTTCGACGGCGCGGGCCTTGTCCATGACGTCCTTCCTTCAAAGCCTTCGGTAGGAGCAGTGGCAGGTGCGGCGTCCCGCGCCTGCCGGGGTGCCTGATCAGATTAGAAAGGCCACATCGCGGTGCCAAATGGCACGACGGCATCGGCTTGCATCATTTCAACGGCGGCCTCGTGGGTCGGCGCTTCAAACCAATCGTCGAGTTGCAGTTCGGTTTCCAGGTCGTTTTCCAGTGCTTGCATGGTGAATCTCCTAGATGACGTTGTTTGAGAACGAGCTTGCCAGCGGGCTGCGCTGGGCAAGTGGATGAACCTAGAAGAGTGTGTTTGGGAATGCAAAATTTTTATTGACACGGTTTCATTTGGATTTTTTATTCCGTTTTGATGGCTATTTGGTTTATGTCGATGAAACAGGCAGTTGGCTGTGTGTTTTTGTAGGAAGTGGCCTGTCGTCAATTTCTCTATATCTGAAAGAATTTTCCCAATGTCCCTGCTATCTGCCGCACAGCATCCTGTCGGCCCAGACAGGTTTGGCGGTGTACAATGCGCCGCGTTTTACTGTGATCCCACTCTTTCAGGGCTATCCGCCTTGTTCATTCCGCCAGGCCACAAGCCCGTCGGGTTCGATTTCGTCACAGATAAAAACAACAGGTGACGTATGACCGTAAGAAAAAACGCTGGACCGGGGTTTGATCGGCGCTGCTGTAGCCCGTTACCAAAGCAGCACCCCTCCATGAGCACCATCAAACCTTGCGTGAGACCCTTTCCATGAGTGAAGCCAACTCGCATTCAGGCGAACTGAAGCGCGGCCTGAAAAATCGCCATATTCAACTGATCGCCCTCGGTGGAGCGATTGGCACCGGGTTGTTCCTGGGTTCGGCCGGCGTGCTGAAATCCGCCGGGCCGTCGATGATCCTCGGCTATGCCATCTGCGGCTTTATCGCCTTCATGATCATGCGCCAGCTGGGCGAGATGATCGTCGAAGAGCCGGTGGCCGGGTCCTTCAGCCACTTTGCCCACAAGTACTGGGGCGGTTTCGCCGGCTTCCTGTCGGGCTGGAACTGCTGGATTTTGTACATTCTGGTGGGCATGTCGGAGCTGACGGCCGTCGGAAAATACGTGCACTACTGGTGGCCCGAGATCCCGACCTGGGTGTCGGCGGCGGCCTTTTTCGTGCTGATCAATGTGATCAACCTGTCTAACGTCAAGGTCTTCGGTGAGGCCGAGTTCTGGTTTGCGATCATCAAGGTGGTCGCCATCGTCGGGATGATCGCCCTGGGCAGTTACCTGCTGGTGAGCGGCACCGGCGGGCCACAAGCCTCGGTGAGCAACCTGTGGGAACACGGTGGGTTCTTCCCTCATGGTGTCGGTGGGTTGGTGATGGCCATGGCGATCATCATGTTCTCGTTTGGCGGCCTGGAGATGCTCGGGTTTACCGCGGCTGAGGCGGACAAGCCACGCACGGTGATTCCGAAGGCGATTAACCAGGTGATCTATCGGATTCTGATTTTCTACATTGGTGCGTTGGTGGTGCTGTTGTCGTTGACGCCTTGGGACAGCCTGCTGGAAACCCTGAATGCTTCTGGTGATGCGTATAGCGGCAGTCCGTTTGTGCAGGTGTTTTCGATGCTGGGCAGTAATACGGCGGCGCACATTCTCAACTTTGTGGTGCTGACGGCGGCGTTGTCGGTCTACAACAGTGGCACTTACTGCAACAGCCGCATGCTGTTGGGCATGGCCGAGCAGGGGGATGCGCCTCGGGTGTTGGCGAAGATCGACAAGCGCGGGGTGCCGGTGCGGTCGATCCTGGCGTCAGCGGCGATTACGCTGGTGGCGGTGTTGATGAATTATCTGATTCCCCAGCATGCGCTGGAGTTGCTGATGTCGCTGGTGGTGGCGACCCTGGTGATCAACTGGGCGATGATCAGCTTTTCGCATTTCAAGTTTCGCCAGCATATGGATCGGACGGGGCAGGTGCCGTTGTTCAAGGCGCTTTGGTATCCGTATGGGAATTACGTTTGCCTGGCGTTTGTGGTGTTTATCCTTGGGGTTATGTTGTTGATTCCGGGGATTCAGGTGTCGGTGTATGCGATTCCGGTTTGGGTGGTGTTTATGTGGGTTTGCTACGGCATCAAGAATAAGCGCAAGGCTCGGGGCGCGGTGGTGTTGAGTTGATGGTGTACATATCCGTTGCTGCGGTAACGGCCGCCTATGGTTCCGCTCTTACAGCGGGTCACTTTTGGCAAACGCCCGGAATGCCGGCCCAGCCAAAAGTAACCAAAAGGTCTTTGCCCCACCACTCGGTGCCTCGCTTAGGCTCGGCATGCCCGCACTCCGGCCCGGTTCCGCGGGCCGCCGCGACGGGCCATCCATGGCCCGGCGCGGCTAAATCGGCATCCCTGCCGATTTACCCGCTCCACCGTGCCTACTTGCGGCCATCGTGGTTAACGGGGCCCGCAGATCAAGATCAAAAGCAGAGCAAGAGCACGGCGGCCTGA
>NZ_JACARE010000098.1 GCF_013386765.1 Pseudomonas yamanorum | reverse complement strand
GGCGAAAAGGTTGTGAACCGCTACCGAGGGCGGCTTTAGGACCGTAGGCCGGGCACCAAGTCATCACGGCTGCTGCCGCCATTTCCGGTGGCAGGCCGTTTCCATTCGTAGCATCCCCCCGGCAACGCCCACCCTCCAGCCGTCCCCGCCAAAACCACTTCCCATAATGTGGCATCCGGTAACGACTCGCACCGTCCGGGTGCGATTGTTGGTCCGAAAATCGGCATTTTCCAGACAATAAAATTCAAACGAAGACGATAAATCGTATCGTGGCACGGTATTAGCTTACTGGTTAAATCATGATTGTTGAACAATCGTGAATTCCATC
>NZ_JACARE010000097.1 GCF_013386765.1 Pseudomonas yamanorum | reverse complement strand
CAATGCCGGAGAGAGGGGACACCGAGCCTAAGCGAGGTGCCGACAGGCGGGGCAGAGCGTTTTGGTTACTTTGCCGCTTTTTGTACGGAGCGGACACATGGTGGACACATGTGCGGGGACATGGTTGACACATTATGGCCCGTAATCAGGTTTTTTCACGTCGATAGTCCGCAAAAAGTGATGGCAGAAGTAGACGTCAAATAGCCCCTCACCTTCAGGCTTGGGGCGTATTGCAATGTGCTGCCCAGCCAGGCCTTTGGCGATGCTGAAATAGCGGTTCTGGAAGCGAAATCGGCTGTGATAGGCCTTGGCCAGCTTGTCGTCCGGTCCGTATTCAAACTCTGGCAGTTGCTGCGG
>NZ_JACARE010000011.1 GCF_013386765.1 Pseudomonas yamanorum | reverse complement strand
TTTGATCTTAGGCGCCCCGTTAAACCACGCTGGCCGAACGCAGGTAGTACGGAGCGGGTAAACCGGCAGGACGCCGGTTTAGCCGCGACGGGGCAGGGACGCCCCGTCGCGGCGGCCCGCTTCGTGCTGCCTGCGTTCGGGCACACCGAGCCTTAGCGAGGTGCCGAGTGGTGGGGCAAGAGCGTTTTGCTTACTTTTGCGCTTTTCAAAAGTGAGCCGCTGTAAGAGCGGAACCCATAGCGGCTCTGACCGCAGAAACGGATATGCCCCCAAACCACCTGCACACCCGGTGCTTTTCAGGGCGCAAAAAAAAACGCCCCGAACCAGTCGGGGCGTTTTCAGGTGATCAACCTGCGGCGGGGATTACTTACCCTGCCAGCGTTTCAGCACCAGGGTGGCATTGGTGCCACCAAAGCCGAAGCTGTTGCTCATCACAGTGTTGATGGTCGCATCTTCACGGGTCTTGGTCAGGATCGGCATGTCAGCCACGTCCGGGTCCAGTTCCTCGATGTTGGCAGAACCTGCCATGAAGTTGCCTTCCATCATCAGCAGGCAGTAGATCGCTTCGTGAACGCCGGCGGCGCCCAGGGAGTGACCCGACAGGCTCTTGGTAGAGCTGATCGCCGGTGCCTTGTCGCCAAATACCGCACGCACACCTTCCATTTCCTTCGAGTCGCCAACCGGCGTCGAAGTACCGTGGGTGTTCAGGTAGTCGATTGGGGTATCAACGGTGGACATTGCCATCTGCATGCAGCGGATGGCGCCTTCACCGCTTGGCGCAACCATGTCGTAGCCGTCGGAAGTCGCGCCGTAGCCGACGATTTCCGCGTAGATCTTCGCACCACGGGCCAGGGCGTGTTCCAGCTCCTCGACCACCACCATGCCGCCACCACCGGCAATGACGAAACCGTCACGCTTGGCGTCGTAGGCGCGGGAAGCTTTTTCCGGCGTTTCGTTGTACTGGGTCGACAGGGCGCCCATGGCGTCGAACAGAAACGACTGGCTCCAATGTTCTTCTTCACCGCCACCGGCAAACACGATGTCTTGCTTGCCCAGCTGGATCTGCTCTACCGCAGTACCGATGCAGTGAGCACTGGTGGCGCAAGCGGAGGAGATCGAGTAGTTCACGCCCTTGATCTTGAACGGCGTGGCCAGGCAGGCGGAAACGGTGCTGCCCATGGTCCGCGTGACGCGGTACGGGCCAACACGCTTGACGCCTTTCTCGCGCAGGATGTCCAGCGCTTCCATCTGGTTCAAGGTCGACGCGCCACCGGAACCGGCGATCAGGCCGGTGCGCACGTTGGACACCTGGTCTTCGCTCAGGCCGGAATCGGTGATTGCGTCCTTCATGGCCAGGTAGGCGTAAGCAGCTGCGTGGCCGACGAAGCGATAGATCTTGCGATCGATCAACTCTTCGAGGGGCAGGTCGATGGAGCCGGAAACCTGGCTACGCAGACCCATTTCGGCATATTCCGGGTTGAAGCGGATGCCAGGGCGACTTGCACGCAGGTTAGCGGAGACGGTCTCTTTGTCATTGCCCAGGCACGAAACGATGCCCAGACCAGTGATAACGACGCGGCGCATGCGGATAACCCTTAAAAGTTGTCAGTGGAAGTGAATACGCCGACCCGAAGGCCTTCGGCAGTATAAATCTCGCGACCGTCGACAGTCACCGAACCATCGGCAATGGCCAGGTTCAGCTTGCCCTTGAGGACGCGCTTGATTTGAATGTTGTAGGTGACTTTCTTGGCGGTCGGCAGGACCTGGCCAAAGAACTTCACTTCGCCCGAACCCAGGGCGCGACCGCGGCCCGGCAGGCCTTGCCAGCCCAGGTAGAAGCCAACCAGCTGCCACATGGCGTCGAGGCCCAGGCAGCCCGGCATCACCGGATCGCCTTCGAAATGGCAGGCGAAAAACCACAGGTCAGGGGTGATATCCAGCTCGGCGACCAATTCACCTTTGCCGTACTTGCCACCCTCTTCGCTGATATGGGTGATGCGATCCACCATCAGCATGTTCGGGGCGGGCAGTTGCGCGTTACCTGGGCCGAACAGCTCACCGCGACTGCAGCGCAGCAGGTCTTCCCGAGTAAAGGCGTTTTGTTTGGTCATGCGAGCTCCTCAATAATCCCATGCGGCAGGGCAGGGCAAATCTTCCCGGCCGACTGAAGCGTTCATGCCTCATGTCGGCAGCCTACACATAGACTATTGCGTTGTAGTGAAAGTCACAGCGTCAAGGTCATGAATGTACACTTGTGCACTGAAATTATAAACCGGGCCGGTTTACGGGCCCGTTCGGGTGCCTAAGACTGCCGCACTTTCGTCTTTCACGCCAGTCGCAGTTGGCTGATGGCGGCCTGCTATTGCACCCATCGTTGTAGGATTTGTTGCAAATCCGTGCGTTTGAACGGCTTTGCCAGGTAATCGTTCATTCCTGCGGCCAGGCAGGCTTCGCGGTCGCCCTGCAAGGCATTGGCGGTGAGGGCAATGATCGGCAGGTCGGCGCACCCGGGCAACTGGCGAATCTGCCGGGTGGCCTCGTAGCCATCGATGCCCGGAAGTCGGCAGTCCATCAGGATCGCGGTAAAGATCAGGCTCTCGGCACTGCGAATCGCTTCGGCACCGTCGGTGGCGATGCTCACCTCGAACCCCAGGCTGCGCAGCATGGCTTCCACCACGGTGCGATTGACCGGGTTGTCTTCCACCAGTAACACGTTGCGCCCTTCGCCCGTGCTGGCACTGCCTTCAGCGTTTGGCGCGAGCACCGGCAGGCTCTGCTGATAGATCGCCAGCGGGATTTCCAGGGTGAACACCGAGCCCTGGCCTTCTTCGCTCTGGGCGCGGAGGGTGCCGCCCATGCGTTCGGCCAGGGTACGGGCAATCGGCAAGCCGAGCCCGGTGCCGCCGTAACGTCTTGAAATGGAACTGTCGGCTTGCTGGAACGCATCGAACATCAATTCCAGGCGCTCGGCCGAAATGCCAATCCCGCTGTCGCGCACGGTGCAGGTGAACCATAGCAATTCATGGTCCAGCGTTTGCCAGTGGGGTTCGACGGTGACGGTGCCGTGCTCGGTAAACTTCAGTGCATTGCCGATCAGGTTCACCAGAATCTGCCGGATGCGGGTCGGGTCGCCTTGTACCTGCAGTGAGCCCAGGCCCTGCGGGATCGGCACCTCCAACGCCAGGCCGCGTTGCTGGGCGGAATGCTGGAAGGCCTGGGCGCAACTGCTGATCAGCTCCACCAGGTCGAACGGAATGTGTTCAAGCTCCAGCGCCGCGCGCTCGATGCGCGAGAAGTCGAGGATGTCGTTGATCACCTTGAGCAGGTGTTCGGTGGACTCCGAGGCCAGCGCCGCGTACTCGGTCTGCTCCTCGGTCATGTCGGTGGTTTCCAGCAGTTGCAGCATGCCCAGCACTCCGTTCATCGGCGTGCGCAACTCATGGCTCATCATCGCCAGGAAGTCCGACTTGGCATTGTTCGCCCGTTCGGCTTCTTCGCGGGTCTGGATCAACTGGGCCATGGCCTGGTGCTGTTCGCGACTGGCCTGGTTCAAACCGTCGGCCAGGTTATTGATGTGGCGCGACAGGTCGCCCAACTCCGAGTCATCGACGATGGGCAGTGGCGTCTGGTAGTCACCCTGCTGGATAGCCTTGACCGCATTGCCCATGGCACTGATTGGCTGCGACAGGCTGGCCGCCAGGCGCCGCGCCAGCAGGAAGGTAAATAGCAGGGCGAACAGCGCGAGAATCCCGGCCTTGAACAGGATTTCCTGCTGGCGCTGACTGAACGCATCGTTGGACATGCCGACAATCACCCGCCCCAGGTAATCCGCGCGGGGCGCCTTGGGCTCTGCGATGCTGTCCTGGAAGAAGTCATTGCCCAGTTGTATGTGTTGCAGACGAATCGGCGCCTGGAACACTTTCACCGACAGCGAACGATCGTGCTTCTCCGACGGCTGCTCGACATACACCAGAATGTTTTCGGAACTGTCCTGAATCTCCAGGAAGCGCACATGGGGCGTGGCCAGGGTCGCCCGCAACAGGCTTTCGAGCACGTCGTTGTTGCCGGAAATCACCCCGTATTCGGTGGCCGGCGCCAGTTGGTTGGCGATCAATTGGCCGGTGTGGTCCAGCTCCTGGCGCAAGTCCTGGATCCGTACGAAGGTAAAAAAGCTGATCAACAGCAGCGTCAGCAGGAGTGCCGGGCCCAGGGTAATGAGCTGGGTTCGGGTGTTGATGTCCCAACGGCGACGAAAGGTCATGGGCGTTTTTCTCCTTCGGCCAGGCGGGCGGCGACGTTGGTTTCGTCCACCTGTTCGATTCCCAGTGAGCGCGCAACCTGCGGGTTGCCCACGACTTTGAAGCGTTCCGGGTAAAGCGAGCGCGGCCAGCTGGACGGTGCATGGTCCAGCAGCCGGTCGAGTACGTTCAGCCAGTCGGTCTGATCGCTGTAGGTGCTGGCCAGGCTGCCGGCCTTGACGAACCCGGCGTTGGGCCCGACCAGCGGCAATTGCCTCGCGTAGCTGCTGAGCAGCAGGTTTTTTGCGGTTTTCGGGTTGTACAACTGGGGATCGTCCAGACCCAGCAGAACGTCGCTGCTCTTGAACAGGCTTTGCAGCGGGCGACTGTCATTAATGTTGTCCCAAAGCTGGGGCACGATCTCAAGGCCCATGGGCGCTGCGTACTGGCGCAGCTCCCTGAGCAGGAATTCGCTGTCGATGCCATAGAGCACGCCGATGCGCCGGGCCTGGGGCAGGATGCCGATGATCAGGCGCAGTTGGCGGTCCAGTGGCGGGTCGCTCCATAACAGGCTGATCTTCGCCGGCAAGCTGTCCCCCAGGCGCTGGCGGGCTTGCAGGCGGCTGATGCGCAGCACCAGTGTCGGCGGGCCCTGGGTGTCTTGCAGGCGCCAGTCGAGGCTGGGCAGGTCCAGCAGGATCAGGCGGGTGCTGGTGGGCAAGTGTGCGGGGGCGGGGAGGTCCTTGAGCGGAGTGAATTTCACGCTGTCTTCGGGGCGCTGTCGGGCCAGGGCCTGCACGAAGGTTTGTACGCCCGGGCCATCTTCTTCGGCGGTCAGCAGGATGTCCGCCGCCCATGCCGGGGCGGCAAACCATAAAATCCCAAGCAACACACAGCACCGCCAGAGTCGGGCGGTAAAGGAGAGGGTCATCCGTGACGGGGCGCGGTTCATGCTAGAACTCTAACTCCGCACTGAAGTAGAGCACGTGGCGCTGGTCATAGTTGTTGTCGGGCCAGGTGGTGGGCTGATTGTCGAGCCGTTGTTGCAACATGCCGGCCAGCTCCACGTTGGCTTTGCCCAGGGCAATGCGCTTGGCCACCCGCAGGTCGACCCGTTCGAAGCGATACTGGTTGAGCGCGTCGTCGCCATAGTAGAACACCGCGCTGGACCAGCCATGGCCCCATTCCCGCATCCAGCCGGCCGAGCCGCTGTTGCGGGCGGTTTGCTGTTTGTCCAGCGGGTTGGTGGCGCTGGCATCCACATAAGCATAGGTGACACGCAGCCGGTCGGCGGTGCTCATGTGCCAGTCGAGCTGGGTTTCGGTGCCGGTAAAGCGCGAGCTGTTCGAGTTACTGGCGATGTACTGGTTGTTGCGCAGCGGCTCGCTGACCATGTCGCTGATTTCGTCGTAGAACAGCTTCACGTCCACGTTCAGCCCGATGTCGGCAAAAAAGCCGTTGTAGCCCAGTTCCCGGGAGCGCATCAGCTCTTTGTCGAGGTTGCCCGGGCCGCGGGTCACCACGAAGTATTGCCCGGAGTTCTGGCCGTAGGCCGGCGAGCTGAGGTTGGTGACGCGGTAGCTCCAGTTGACGTTGTTCTCGAACATGTCCGGGGAGCGGATGGCTTCGGAGTACACCGCGCGCAGGCCGTGGCGCGGGTTGATCAGGTAGTTGACGGCCACCCGGGGCGTCAGCGAGTTGCCGCTCAGGTGGGTGTCTTCGTACATCGCGCCGCCCTGCAGCAGCCAGTGTTCGCTGGCGCGCCACTCCAGGTGGCCGAACAGGCGCCAGGTGGTGTCGTCAATAGTGCCGTTGAAGTAGGTGTCGGAGTCGGCGCGGTCGTAGCGGTAATTCATGCCGCTGACCAGGCGCAGGCTGTCGGACAGGCTGAGGGTGTCTTGCAGCTCCAGGTCGTAGCGGCTTTCCTTGGTGCTTTGGTCGATGTTGCCGCAGACGCTCTGGTTCGCGCCATTACGCCATTGATCCAGGACCTGATTGCCCAATGCCTGTTCGGCGGCACTGCCGGGTGGCGCCGAACCGTTGCTGAACGCATCCATGTGCCGCGCCAGCCGCTCGGCATAGTTGGGGTTGAGCTGCCACAACTGGGTCAGCTCCGGGCTGAACGATACCTTGGCATCGCACGCGCGCCAGATCTGCCGGCGATCCCATTGCTGGGCCGAACCCTGGATATACAGGCTGTGATCGGGGTTGAAATCGAAGTTCCAGCGCAGGGAACCGGCGTAGTCCTTGGCGCTGACGTCGGAATTGGTACCGCCTTCGGTAATCCCGTCGAACACCGGTTGGTAGGTATACGGGCGTTGGTTGGTGCCTTCCTTGGCATCCAGTTGCCAGTCGATGCTTTGTTGCGCGTTCAGGGTCTGGCTCACGGCCAGGCTGAAGCGGCTCAGGCGACGGCTGTCGCGGCGGTCGGCGCCCACGCGGTCGCTGTCAAAGCCATCGTCCTGTTGGCCGGACAGCGAGAGGCGCAGGTCGCCGGTTTCCCAGCCCATGCCTTGGCTGGCGTACCAGTCGTTGATCCCGCGGCCGCCCTGGGTAAGTTTCATGCGGGTGCCGTGGCTGTTGGCCGGCGAGCGGGTGAGGATGTTGACGACGGCCATCAGCGCGTTGGCGCCATAGCTGACGGTGTTGGGGCCGCGGAAGACTTCGATGCGGTCGATGTCTTCGAGGGCCACCGGGATATCGCTCCAGTCCACCGTCGCCAGGCCCGCGCGGTACACCGAGCGACCGTCGATCAGCACCTGCATGCGCCGGGCGTCGCCCGCCTGGGTGCCGTGGTAATTCACGGCGGCCTGGTTGCCGGTGGTGTAGCCGACCATCATCCCTGGCACCAGGCGCAGCAGTTCCGGGATGTCCCGCGCGCCGCTGGCCTTGATCAGCTCGCTGTCGATCACCGTCATGCTGCCGGGCACGGCGGCGGCCGATTGCTTGAGGCGGGTGGCAGTCAGCACCTGCGGCAGCGGTTGGCTGTCGAGGAACAGATCGTCGGCCAGCAACGGAGCACTGCACCACGGCATGCACAACAACGTCAGCAAAAGGGATGAGCGAGGAGGAGGGCCCAAAGACACGGCACGGCCTTGATAATTACGGATAGCCGCCCATGTTAACTGAGGTGGGGCCGTTTGCCAGTCGTCGGCCCTGTAATTACTTCGCACAAATGTCGCATTTTCCGACGAGCGTTTGAATTGACGCAGGGGCTGGCCGCAGGCGGGTCGCTCCGTATAATGCGGCCATCGCCACTGCTATGGATTAACGGATTGCATATGACTGAACAGCGCCCTATTGCGGTCCTGGGAGGCGGAAGTTTTGGTACCGCCGTGGCTAATCTGCTGGCTGAAAATGGTCATCAGGTGCGTCAATGGATGCGTGACCCCGAGCAAGCCGAGGCCATTCGGGTCAACCGGGAAAACCCCCGTTACCTTAAAGGCATCAAGATTCTGCCGGCCGTGGAGCCGGTGACTGATTTGCTGGCGACGCTGAACGAGTGCGACCTGTGCTTTGTCGCGCTGCCGTCCAGCGCCTTGCGTTCGGTGCTGGCGCCCCATGCCGAGCGTCTGGCGGGCAAGCTGCTGGTGAGCCTGACCAAGGGCATCGAGGCGCACACCTTCAAGTTGATGAGCGAAATCCTTGAAGAAATCGCCCCCGAAGCGCGTATTGGCGTGTTGTCGGGCCCGAACCTGGCGCGGGAAGTGGCTGAGCACGCACTGACCGCCACCGTGATCGCCAGTGAAGACGAAGAACTTTGCGAGCGGGTGCAGGAAGTGCTGCACGGTCGCACCTTCCGCGTGTACGCCAGTGCCGACCGCTTCGGCGTCGAACTGGGCGGGGCGTTGAAAAACGTCTACGCGATCATCGCCGGCATGGCCGTGGCGCTGGGCATGGGCGAAAACACCAAGAGCATGCTGATCACCCGTGCCTTGGCCGAGATGACCCGGTTTGCGGTCAACCAGGGCGCCAACCCGATGACCTTCCTTGGCCTGGCGGGCGTGGGCGACCTGATCGTTACCTGCTCGTCACCGAAAAGCCGCAACTATCAGGTAGGTTTCGCCCTCGGCCAGGGCCTGAGCCTGGAAGACGCCGTCACCCGTTTGGGCGAGGTGGCTGAAGGCGTCAACACCTTGAAGGTGCTGAAGGCCAAGTCCCAGGAAGTCGGGGTGTACATGCCGTTGGTGGCCGGTTTGCATGCGATCCTGTTTGAGGGGCGTACCCTGAATCAGGTTATCGAGTTGCTGATGCGGGCTGAGCCGAAAACCGATGTCGACTTTATTTCCACCAGTGGTTTCAACTGAGGAACGCGCGATGAACGATCCGAAAGCAGCACCCAAGTACGAATCCATCGGCCTGCGTGTCCTGTGGATGCTGGTGTTTGCCCTGGTGTGGCAAGTGACGCAGTTTCTGCTGGGGGCGCTGGTGGTGGTGCAACTGGTTTACCGGCTGGTGTACGGCGCGCCGAACCTTGGGCTGATGAATTTTGGTGACAGCTTGAGTCAGTTTTTGGCGCAGATTGGGCGGTTTGGCAGTTTTCACAGTGACCAGAAGCCTTGGCCGTTTGCTGATTGGCCGACGCCCCGCGAGCCTGAAGGTGAGGCTGCTCACAGCGTGCCGCCGGCGCCGCATTCGGCGCGTGATGAGGAACCGAAGCTATGAAAGTGTGGGTATTGCGTCACGGTGAAGCCGAGGGGCATGCGCGCACGGATGCGGAGCGTAATCTCACGGCCCATGGGCGCGAAGAGGTTTTGCGCAGTGCGGCGCATCTGATTGGGCAGCCTGTGCGGGCGATTATTGCCAGCCCTTATGTGCGGGCGCAGCAGACCGCGCAGTTGGTGCGGGAGGCGTTGGGGTTTGAGCCCGAGGTTCGGACGGTGCCCTGGTTGACGCCGGAGAGTAATCCGCTGGAGGTGCTCAAGCATCTCGACAATGACGATGATGTGTTGCTGGTTAGCCATCAGCCGTTTGTGGGCGGGCTGATCAGTTATTTGCAGCATGGGCATTTGCGGCAGCCGCAGCCTATGAGTACGGCGAGTTTGGCGGAGCTGGAGGGGGATTTTCCTTTGGCTGGGTTGATGAGTCTTTTGGGGGTTCGGAATCCTTAGGTGGGGATTGGGTTTGGTATTGAGTACATATCCATTCCTGCGGTAACGGCCACTTAGGGATCCGCTCTTACAGCGGGTCACTTTTGGCAAACGCCCGGAATGCCGGAACGAAGGCCATCGTGGTTAACGGGGCCCGCAGATCAAGAGCACGGCGGCCTGAAAGCCGACCTGAGTGTTAGAAGCAAAGGCAAAAGCCGCTTTTCTGTAGGAGCCGGCTTGCCGGCGAAGAACCTGAGAGCGCCGCGTTCATTCAGGATGCCAGCTTCATCGTTAACGACCATCGCCGGCAAGCCAGCTCCTACAGGGGATCGTGCCCGCTGTAGCTTTTGATCTTGATCTTAGGCGCCCCGTTAAACCACGCTGCCTGCGTTCGGGCACACCGAGCCTTAGCGAGGTGCCGAGTGGTGGGGCAAGAGCGTTCTGCTTACTTTTGACTGGGCCGGCATTCCGGCTGTTCAAAAGTGAGCCGCTGTAAGAGCGGAACCCATAGCAGCCCTGACCGCAGCAACGGATATACCCCCAAAACTTCAGAACTTGCACCCCCCGCGCTCCCATGAAATAGTCCACCCAAGCAAGTGCTTGGTTGGCTACCATCGGAACACAAAGGAGCGCGTCCATGTCTGTCGCTATTCGTTTGCCGCTGCAAGTCTTCTTCGACCGCGAAACCCGCCACCCACGGCAACGATTCCTGGTTCAGCCCATCAAAGGCGGCGAAGTCCAGACCCTCACCTGGGCCGAAGCCGGCCATCAGGCCCGCTGCGCCGCCCACTGGCTGCGAGCCCGCGACCTGCCCCAGGGCTCCCACATCGCCCTGATCTCGAAAAACTGCGCCCACTGGATCATCGCCGACCTCGCCATCTGGATGGCCGGCCACGTCTCGGTCCCGCTCTACCCCAACCTGACCGCCGACTCCGTCGCCCATGTGCTGGAGCACTCCGAAGCCGCCCTGGCGTTTATCGGCAAACTGGACGACTGGCCCTCCATGTCTGCCGGGGTAAAGGCGGACCTGCCGACCATCAGCCTGCCGCTATGCCCCGAAGGCGAATTCGATTTCACCTGGGCCGACCTGCAAACCTGCTCACCGATCCAGGACAACCCCGCGCCTGCAGCCTCTGACCTGGCCACCATCATCTATACCTCCGGCACCACCGGCCTGCCCAAGGGCGTGATGCACAGCTTCGGCGCCCTGGCCTTTGCCGCCATCCGTGGCACTGAATTGTTCGGCCTGGGGGAGGGCGATCGCCTGCTGTCCTACCTGCCGCTGTGCCACGTGGCCGAACGCATGTTTGTGGAAATGGCTTCGATCTACACCGGGCAAACCGTGTTTTTCGCCGAGAGCCTCGACACCTTTCTTACAGACCTCAAGCGGGCACGGCCTACGGCGCTATTCGGCGTACCGCGTATCTGGACCAAATTCCAGATGGGCGTCTACAGCAAAATCCCCGCAAGCCGCCTCGATACCTTGCTGCGCCTGCCCTTCATCGGTAAGCGCGTGGGCCACAAGGTGCTCGCCGGGCTGGGCCTGGACGCCGTGCGTGTGGCGATCTCCGGCGCGGCCCCGGTACCTGAGGCCTTGTTGCTCTGGTATCGGAGATTGGGCCTGGACGTGCTGGAGGTGTACGGCATGACCGAAAGCTGCGGCTATTCCCACGTGTGTCGCCCCGGCCAGCAAAAGCTCGGCTGGATCGGCCCGCCATGCCCGGACGTTGAAGTGCGCATCGGTGACGACGGCGAAGTCCAGGTGCGCAGCGGCGCGACCATGCTCGGTTATTTCAAGGACCCGGAAAAAACCGCCGAAACCATCACCGCCGACGGCTTCCTGTGCACCGGCGACAAGGGCGAGCAGGGCGCCGATGGCCGCCTGCGGCTGACCGGCCGGCTCAAGGAAATCTTCAAGACCAGCAAAGGCAAATACGTGGCCCCGGCACCGATTGAAAACCGCCTGGCCGAGCATGCGCGTATCGAACAGGTGTGCGTGGTGGGCGATGGCTTGAGTGCGCCCATGGGCCTGTGCGTGTTATCCGAGGTGGGCCTGCAAGATGCTGCTGGCACGGGTCGCCAGGCTTTGCAGGGCAGTCTCGAACGCTTGCTGGAAGAGGTTAACCAGGTGCTGGATAAACATGAGCGCTTGCGCCAACTGGTGGTGGTGAAAGACAGTTGGGCGGTGGAAAACGGGTTCCTCACGCCGACCTTGAAGATCAAGCGCAACGTGATTGAATCTGCCTACGGGTCGCAGTTTCATGCCTGGAGCGAGCGCTCCGAGGCCGTGCTGTGGCAGGATTGAGCACTGACATAACACCAATAAGGACCGATCAATGAGCCTGTGGCGCACTCAACCCAATATCGAACAACTCAATGCGAGCCAGAAAAACACCATCGGTGAAGTACTGGATATTCGCTTTGAAAGCTTTGACGACGAGTCCCTGACCGCCAGCATGGTGATCGACCACCGCACCCATCAACCCTACGGCCTGCTGCACGGCGGCGCGTCGGTGGTGCTGGCGGAATCCGTGGGCTCCATGGCCAGTTACCTGTGCATCGATGCCAGCAAGTTCTATTGCGTGGGCCTGGAAATCAACGCCAACCACTTGCGCGGCCTGCGCAGCGGGCGGGTGACGGCAGTGGCCAAGCCGATTCATATCGGGCGCACCACCCATGTGTGGGATATCCGCCTGACCAGCGATGAAGGCAAGGCCAGCTGTGTGTCGCGCCTGACCATGGCCGTAGTGCCGCTGGGCGAGAACCCGCCGGCTCGATAGGCATGGCGTGAGTGTCATCATTCCTGGCAGTTACAGTCATTGCCGTGACTGCCCGGTCTGGGGAGAATCAACGCTCTGTTTACGGTGATGGATCAGGTATGTCGCAGCACGTGTTTTTCGCCCACGCCAATGGCTTTCCTTCGGCGACCTACGGCAAATTGTTTGCCGCCCTGGCCCCGGAGTACGCCGTCGCGCATTTGCCGCAGCACGGTCACGACCCAAGGTTTCCGGTGGATGACAATTGGCAGAACCTGGTGGACGAACTGATCCACCACCTTGAGCAGCAGCCGGAGCCGGTGTGGGGCGTGGGCCATTCGTTGGGTGGCGTGCTGCACCTGCATGCGGCCATGCGCTGCCCACAGTTGTATCGCGGGGTGGTGATGCTCGACTCCCCGGTGCTGACGCTGGCCGATCGCTGGGTGATCCGCGCGGCCAAGCGCTTCGGCTTTATCGACCGGTTGACGCCGGCGGGCCGCACCCTGGGCCGGCGTGAAGAGTTCGCTGACCTTGCGGCTGCGCGTCAGTACTTCGCCGGCAAGACCCTGTTTCGAGGCTTTGATCCCGAATGTTTCGACGCTTACCTGCAACACGGCCTGGAACCGGTGGGCGATCGTCTGCGCCTGCGCTTTGATCCGGCCACCGAGATCAGCATCTACCGCGGCGTGCCCCACACCAGCCCTGGCCAGGCCCGGCAGTTGAAAGTGCCACTGGCGGTGGTGCGTGGCCGCCAGAGCCGGGTGGTGATGCGTCACCATGCCAGCGGCGTGGGGCGCATGCCCATGGGCGAAATGCTGACCATGCCCGGTGGCCACATGTTTCCCCTCGAACGCCCCCAGGACACCGCGACCTTGATCAAAAACCTGTTTACCCGTTGGGAAGCCCGCCAGCGCGAGCGCAGTTGCGCATGACCGCGCCCGTCGAAGAAGTCCGCCTGGCGCTGCCGCACATCGAGTTGGCGGCCCACTTGTTCGGCCCCGAAGACGGCCTGCCGGTCATCGCCCTGCACGGCTGGCTCGACAACGCCAACAGCTTTGCCCGCCTGGCCCCGAAGCTTAATGGCCTGCGCATTGTCGCCCTGGACATGGCCGGCCATGGTCACTCGGCCCATCGCCCGGTCGGCGCCGGGTATTCCCTGTGGGATTACGTCCACGATGTGCTGCAAGTGGCCGAGCAACTGGGCTGGAAACGTTTTGCATTACTTGGCCACTCCCTCGGCGCCATCGTTTCCCTGGTGTTGGCCGGCGCCTTGCCGGAGCGGGTAACGCACCTGGGATTGATTGACGGCGTGATCCCGCCGACCGGCACTGCAGATAACGCCGCCGAACGCCTCGGCATGGCGTTGCAGGCGCAACTGGCCCTGCAAGACAAGCGCAAACCGGTGTACACCACCCTTGACCGTGCGGTGGAAGCGCGGATGAAAGGCGTGGTGGCGGTCAGTCGCGAGGCCGCGGAGTTGCTGGCCCAGCGTGGCCTTATGCCGGTGCCGGGCGGTTACACCTGGCGCAGCGACAGCCGCCTGACCCTGGCTTCCCCCATGCGTCTGACAGAAGAACAGGCGATGGCGTTCGTGCGCCGGGTCGGCTGTCCGACACAGCTGGTGGTCGCCGAAGACGGCATGCTGGCGAAACATTCCGAATTGCTTTCCGGGCTGCCGTTCCAGGTGACCACGTTACCTGGTGGCCATCATTTGCACCTGAACGACGAGCCAGGGGCTACCCTTGTTGCAGACTGTTTCAATCGGTTCTTCTCCACGCCTTGACTTGGCGGGGTCAACTGCCGAGGCTGGGCGGATCGAAAGGGAGTCAACCATGAACAATCTCAACACCGCAGCGCACCCCAATGGCCAGGGCGCGCTGATCCGATGAGTATGCCGAAGGGATTTATCCGTATTCTGGGGCTGTGCTGTTTCAGCCCGCTGGTGTTCGCCGCTGACGTACCGGGTAGCCAGGACTTGCCCGCCGTGGCCCGTCAGGTCGACGCACAGATCGTCGACTACCGTCCCGCCGAAGAGAAAGAGCGCATCTACCCGCTGGGCTCGATCCGCAAGATCAGCGGCCAACTGCGCTATGAAGGCCAGGCCACCGCTCGCGGATTAAACACGGCCATCACCTACGAACTGCCCGCCGAACACACCTCCAGCGCCGCCTTTACCGCCACCCGCGAAGCTTTGCAGGCCCAGGGCGCACAATTGCTGTTCTGGTGCCAGGCCCGGGATTGCGGCGAAAGCAGCCTGTGGGCCAATGAGGTGTTTGGCAACGCCAAGCTGGTAGGCGCCGATGGCCAGCAGGAATACCTGTTGCTGCGCCTGGCTGCTCCCCAGGACAACTCCCTGGTCGCGCTGTACGGCATCACCCGGGGCAATCGCCGGGCCTATCTGCATGTGGAACAATTGGACGCCAGTGCGCCATTGGGCGACTTGCTGCCAACCTCCGCCACACTGCTGCGGGAGCTGAAGAGCACCGGTGAGCTGGACTTCCCCAAGCTGGGTGCCGAACCTGACGCCACCTGGCTCACCCTGATTTCCCGTGGATTGAACCTGGACGCCACCTTGCGGGTCAGTTTGACCGGGCCCACCGCCGAGGCGTGGCGCCAGGGCTTGATCGATCAGGGCGTACGTGCGGCCCGCCTGGAAACCGGCACCGCCGAAGCCAAGGGTTTACACCTGCATCTGATACGCTGACCGTTCCAGGGCGAACGGACCCGCGCCGTTCGCCTAAGCTCTTCCTCTTACAGACTTCTTTTCGAGAAACCACATGCTCAATAACGATCGCCTGCTGGTGCAGATCCTGCTGCTGGTGTTGTTTGGTGCCAGCTTCTGGGTGATGGCGCCGTTCTGGTCGGCGCTGTTCTGGGGCGCGGTGCTGGCGTTTGCCAGTTGGCCGGTGATGCGCCTGCTGACCCGTTGGCTGGGCGGGCGCGAATCCCTGGCGGCCGGCATCCTGACCCTGGTCTGGATGCTGTTGGTGGCATTGCCGCTGGTATGGCTGGGGTTCAACCTGGCCGACCATGTGCGTGATGCCGTGGGCCTGATCAAGGATATCCAGGTGGATGGCTTGCCCGAGGCGCCAGCGTGGCTCGGCTCCATTCCTTTCGTCGGCGAGCGGTTGGTGGCGATGTGGGACAGCATCGACCAGCAGGGCGCGGCGCTGATGGTCAGCCTCAAGCCGTACCTGGGGCAGGTGGGCAACTGGTTGCTGGCCCGCAGTGCGCAGATCGGCGGCGGCATCCTGGAGCTGACCCTGAGCCTGGTATTCGTGTTCTTTTTCTACCGGGACGGGCCGCGTCTGGCGATGTTCGTGCACCGCTTGCTGGAACGTTTGATCGGCGAACGTGCCGGTTATTACATCGAACTGGTGGCGGGCACCGTGCAACGCGTGGTGAATGGCGTGATCGGCACCGCAGCCGCCCAGGCGGTGCTGGCGCTGATCGGCTTCCTGATTGCCGGGGTGCCGGGGGCGCTGGTGCTGGGCATCGTGACGTTCCTGCTGAGCCTGATTCCCATGGGGCCACCATTGGTGTGGATCCCGGCCACAGCGTGGCTGGCCTGGAAGGGCGACTACACCTACGCGGTGTTTCTCGGGGTATGGGGCACGTTTATCATCAGCGGCGTGGACAACGTGCTCAAGCCGTACCTGATCAGCCGTGGTGGCAACCTTCCGCTGGTGATCGTGCTGCTGGGGGTGTTTGGCGGGTTGATCGCGTTCGGCTTCATCGGCCTGTTTATCGGCCCGACATTGCTGGCAGTGGCGTATAGCCTGCTGACGGACTGGAGCGCCAGCCAGGCTCAAGTGCGGCGGGAAGATAAAGCCGGCTGATTGGCGAGGATTTTGAGGCGGCTGCAGATTAATGTGGGAGCTGGCTTGCCTGCGATGGCATCTACCGGGTGTGCCTGACACACCGAGGTGTCTGCATCGCAGGCAAGCCAGCTCCCACAGTGATGGGTGTGTGGCTCAAGCCCTCGGCAACCACATCACGGCCGTTAGGCCACCGCCTGGGGTTTCCTCCAGGCTCAACCGCCCACCGAGGCGTTCCACCGCTTCCTTGGAAATCGTCATCCCTAAACCCACGCCGCCGGAGTTCCGGTTGCGTGAGCCTTCCAGCCGATAAAACGGCTCAAACACCGCCTCGCGTTTATCCGCCGCAATCCCCGGCCCATGGTCGATCACCTTGACCACCAGCGCCTGGGGGCTGTCCGCCAGTTCGATACGGGCGGTGCCGGCATAGCGCAGGGCGTTGTCGATCAGGTTGTTGAGGCACGAACGCAGGGCCATCGGTTGCACCTGCAGCGGCGCGCATTCACCACTGCATTGCACGTCGGAGCCACGGTCCTGGGCGTTTTCACTCAAGGACTCCACTAATGCCTGCACGTCCAGCCAATGCCGGGTTTCGCTGGTGCGTTGTTCGTGCAGGTAGCTCAGGGTGGCGTCGAGCATGCCGATCATGTCGTCCAGGTCCTGGCGCATCTGGCCCTGCAGCTTGGTGTCTTCGATCTGTTCCAGGCGCAGCTTGAGCCGCGATAGTGGCGTGCGCAGGTCATGGGACACGGCGCCGAGCATGCGGGCACGCTGGGTGACCTGTTCACGGATGCGTTTTTGCATCAGGTTAAAGGTCGACGCCGCCTGCCGTGCTTCCCGTGGGCCGGACTCGTTCAACGGCGGGCTGTCGAGGTCCAGGCTCAGGCGCTCGGCCGCCGCACTCAGACGCTGGATCGGCCGGCTGAGCAGCTTGGCGCCGTACCAGGCGGCGATGATCAGTGAGAAGAACTGGAAAGTCAGCGGCACCACGGGCCCGCCGAACCAGGGCCTGTGATGCTCCTTCGGCGCTGGCGTGAGGGTGCCGTCCGGTTGCTCGATGAAGGTCTCGCGGGGCGGTGGCGGCGGCGGGCCGTAGTGGTGAAACCAGAAAAATGCCAGCACGTGGGCCAGCACAATCGCCACCAGCAACACACCGAACAGCCGCCCGAACAGGGTGTTGAAGGCGTTGCGCATCAGCCAATATCCCGGGCGTCGAACAGATAGCCTTCACCGCGTACGGTCTTGATCAACTGCGGTGCCTTCGGGTCGTCGCCGAGCTTTTGGCGCAGCCGCGAGACCAGCAGGTCAATGCTGCGGTCAAAGGCTTCGATGGAGCGACCGCGGGCCGCGTCCAGCAGTTGTTCGCGGCTCAGCACCCGGCGCGGGCGTTCGATAAACACCCACAGCAAGCGGAACTCAGCGTTGGACAGCGGCACAACCAGGCCATCATCGGCCACCAGTTGGCGCAGCACGCTGTTGAGGCGCCAGTTGTCGAAGCGGATATTCGCCCGTTGCTCGGTGCGGTCATCCCGTACCCGGCGCAGGATCGTCTGGATGCGTGCCACCAGCTCGCGGGGCTCGAAGGGCTTGGACATGTAGTCGTCGGCCCCCAACTCCAGGCCGATGATGCGGTCGGTGGGTTCGCAGCGGGCGGTGAGCATCAGGATCGGGATGTCCGATTCCGCCCGCAGCCAACGGCACAGCGACAGGCCGTCTTCGCCCGGCAGCATCAGGTCGAGCACCACCACGTCGAAGGTCTCGGCTTGCATGGCCTGGCGCATTGCGGCGCCGTCGGTCACGCCGCTGGCGAGAATGTTGAAGCGCGCCAGGTAATCGATCAGCAGTTCGCGGATCGGCACGTCGTCGTCGACGATCAGCGCGCGGGTGTTCCAGCGCTTGTCTTCACCCACAAGCGAGCCTTTTTGATCGTCATTCAGCGCAGGAGTCAGGGTTTGCATGGTGCGATCATCTACCTGGTGGGCCGCCGGACCGAAGATCGGCGGCGAGGTTGTTGCGTTCAGCATAGGCGCCCAGCCTCGGGGCTGGAAGTTCTGTACGGCGGTTCACGTGTGCGAGGCTAATCTTCGGGGGTATTGCAGGCATGTCGGGAATGTATCAGTTCCGACACAATTGCCCGAGAGCCCGCAATCTGGCGGCTAAATCGCGAATTACCGATCATCGGATCCCGCAAACGCGCTGCTTGCGCTACAATCCGCGCCGATTTCGACTTGCCTGAGAGCCCATTCCAATGTCCGTCTGCCAGACTCCTATCATCGTCGCCCTGGATTACCCCACTCGTGACGCCGCACTGAAGCTGGCTGACCAGTTGGACCCCAAGCTTTGCCGGGTCAAGGTCGGCAAGGAACTGTTCACCAGTTGCGCCGCGGAAATTGTCGGCACGCTGCGTGACAAAGGCTTCGAGGTGTTCCTCGACCTGAAATTCCACGACATCCCCAACACCACCGCGATGGCGGTCAAGGCCGCCGCCGAAATGGGCGTATGGATGGTCAATGTGCACTGCTCCGGCGGTTTGCGCATGATGGCTGCGTGCCGTGAAGTGCTTGATCAGCGCAACGGCCCCAAGCCGCTGCTGATTGGCGTGACCGTGCTGACCAGCATGGAACGTGAAGACCTGGCCGGCATCGGCCTGGACATCGAGCCACAGGAACAAGTGCTGCGCCTCGCGGCCCTGGCGCAAAAGGCCGGCCTGGACGGTCTGGTGTGCTCGGCCCTGGAAGCCCAGGCATTGAAGACCGCCCACCCGTCGCTGCAACTGGTGACCCCGGGGATTCGTCCGGCGGGCAGCGCCCAGGACGACCAACGTCGCATCCTGACCCCGCGCCAGGCCCTGGATGCCGGTTCCGATTACCTGGTGATCGGACGCCCGATCAGCCAGGCGGCCGACCCGGCCAAGGCGCTGGCGGCGGTGGTTGCCGAGATCGCCTGACTAAAGCGGCCACGGTCTCTGGGGGAGCTGGCTTGCCTGCGATAGCATCGCCTCGGTATCACTGAAACACCGAGTCGCCTGCATCGCGGGCAAGCCCGGCTCCCACATTAACCGGGTGTGCAGAACGATCTGCGGTGTGTCAGCTGACTTTCAGCACCAACTTCCCAAAGTTCTCACCGTTGAACAGTTTCATCAGCGTTTCCGGGAACGTTTCCAGTCCTTCGACGATATCTTCCTTGCTCTTGAGCTTGCCCTGCGCCATCCAGCCGGCCATCTCCTGCCCGGCAGCGGCGAAGTTCGCCGCGTGGTCCATCACCACAAACCCTTCCATGCGCGCCCGATTGACCAGCAATGACAGGTAGTTGGCCGGCCCTTTGACGGCTTCCTTATTGTTGTACTGGCTGATTGCACCGCAAATCACCACGCGGGCTTTCAACGCCAGGCGGCTGAGCACGGCGTCGAGGATGTCCCCGCCGACGTTATCGAAATACACGTCCACGCCTTTCGGGCATTCGCGCTTGAGGCCGGCGTGCACGTCTTCGTTCTTGTAGTCGATGGCCGCATCAAACCCCAGCTCATCCACCAGGAACTTGCATTTGTCGGCGCCGCCGGCAATGCCCACAACGCGGCAGCCTTTGATCTTGGCAATCTGCCCGGCAATGCTGCCCACCGCACCGGCCGCGCCGGAAATCACCACGGTTTCGCCGGCTTTGGGGGCGCCGGTGTCCAGCAGGGCGAAATAGGCGGTCATGCCGGTCATCCCCAACGCCGACAGGTAGCGCGGCAACGGTGCCAGTTTCGGATCGATCTTGTAGAAACCTCGCGGCTCGCCGAGGAAGTAATCCTGCACGCCTAGGGCACCGTTGACGTAATCCCCCACGGCAAATTTCGGGTTGTTCGAAGCGATCACCTTGCCTACGCCCAGGGCGCGCATGACCTCGCCGATTCCTACCGGCGGAATGTAGGATTTGCCCTCGTTCATCCAGCCACGCATCGCCGGGTCCAGGGACAGGTATTCGTTGTGCACCAGCACCTGCCCGTCCTGGGGCGTGCCCACCGGCACTTCCTGGTAGGTGAAGGTGTCCCGCGTGGCAGCGCCGACCGGGCGTTTGGCGAGCAGGAATTGGCGGTTGGTCTGGGCAGTCATGGCAGGGACTCTTGGGAAATGGACCTTGAGTGATAGACCCTTCGGGCCGCAGCGGCAAGGTGCGCGGCACCTGCGAATGCCCGTCGATCCACTCTGATGATAGTGAGGCCGGTGGTGTTATCACTGCGGCTCATGGGTCGCCAACCGGGCGTTTGATAGTGCTGACGCGCCCATGGAGGCTCTGGCTAGACTGGGGTCATCCAGCATCCATCGAAGGACATCCCCATGAGCATGACATTTTCCGGCCAGGTCGCCCTGGTGACCGGTGCGGCCGCCGGCATTGGCCGCGCCACCGCCCTGGCGTTCGCCGCTGAAGGCTTGAAAGTCGTGGTCGCCGACCTGGACGTGGCGGGCGGTGAGGGTACTGTGGCGCTGATTCACCAGGCCGGTGGCGAGGCGGTGTTTGTGCGTTGCAATGTCACGCTTGAGGCCGACGTGCAGCAGTTGATGCAGCAGACGGTGGCCACCTATGGCCGGCTGGACTATGCCTTCAACAATGCCGGGATCGAGATCGAAAAGGGCAAGTTGGCCGACGGCAGCCTGGATGAGTTCGACGCCATCATGGGGGTCAACGTCAAGGGTGTGTGGCTGTGCATGAAGTATCAGTTGCCACTGCTGCTGGCCCAGGGCGGTGGTGCCATCGTCAATACCGCGTCGGTGGCCGGGCTGGGGGCGGCGCCGAAGATGAGTATCTACGCCGCGTCCAAGCATGCGGTGATCGGCCTGACCAAGTCGGCGGCGATCGAATACGCGAAAAAGAAAATCCGCGTCAACGCGGTATGCCCGGCGGTGATCGACACCGATATGTTCCGCCGCGCCTATGAGGCCGACCCGCGCAAAGCCGAATTTGCCGCCGCCATGCACCCGGTCGGGCGTATCGGCAAGGTCGAGGAAATCGCCAGTGCAGTGCTGTATCTGTGCAGCGACGGCGCGGCCTTCACCACGGGCCAGGCCTTGGCGGTGGACGGTGGTGCGACCGCCATTTAGGACCTGATGCTGATTCCATTCAGAAAAGCGTTGTAGGTACTGTGGGGCTTTTCCGCAGGTGGCCAGATGCCTTGGTTGAATGTGTATCAGTAGGTAAATAATTCAATTAAATCAATGATTTAATAAATCTTCGTGACGGCTGTCACTGAGCTTCTGTGCTTAACTGGTTTGGGTTAAATGACAACAGTTTAGGTGAGTGGCTCATGGATTTAGGGATCGATCGACAAGCCCTTGTACCGGTAGTGCAGCAAATCGTCAGTGGGTTGGCGGCCTGGATTCGCGAGAGCGGGGTCGGCCCCGGGACGCGGTTGCCCTCGGTTCGGCAACTGGCCCACGAGAACCTGCTCAGCCAGTCCAGCGTGATTGAGGCGTTCGAGCGGATGGTTGCCCAGGGCGTACTGGTTTCGCGTCAAGGCGCGGTTTTTTTTGTGGCCCAGCCACCCGCCGAGCGCGGGCTGAGTAGCGAAAACCAATGGTATGAGGGCGCCGAGTCCGGCTGGGGCGCCTTCGTCGATAATCAGCTGGGTGAACTGAAACTGGGGTGCGGCTGGCTGCCGGACACCTGGCGCGAAAGTGCTGACATCAGCTACGCGATCCGTGAAGTCACCCGCACCGATACTGCCGCCGTCTTCAACTACAGCACCCCGCTGGGCCTGCCAGCCCTGCGGGAACAGTTGCTCAAGCGCCTGACTCACATTCACGTGGCGACCCGGGTCGAGCATATCCTCACCACCCAGGGCGCGAGCCACGCCCAGGACCTGCTGATCCGCACGCTGCTCAAGGCCGGCGACACCGTGGTGGTGGAGAGCCCTGGGTACGGCAACCTGTACCGTCTACTGGCGTTTCATGGCATCAAGTTGCTGGAAGTGCCCCGCACACGTGGCGGTCCGGACCTGACGGCACTGGAGGCGCTGTTGCGCGGGCATCGGCCCAAGTGCCTGTTCATCAACAGCCTGTATCACAACCCCACCGGTACCAGCCTGTCCCCGTCCGTGGCCGAGCGCTTGTTGCAGCTGGCCCACTCCCAGGACTTCTTCATTGTCGAGGAAGACGTGTATGGCGACCTGCAACATGCCACCTGCACCCGGCTGTCGGCGTTGCCCCACGAGGACCGGGTGATCTATATCTCGAGTTTCTCCAAGACCCTCAGCAGCGCCCTGCGCGTGGGGTATCTCACCGCCAGCGGGGCGATCATCGCGCAACTGGTCAAGGTCAAGACTTTGACCGGCATCGGCACCTCGCGGTTTGCCGAGGCGGTGGTGGCTGCGTTGCTGGCCAACGGCACCTACCGCAAGTGGGTGCAACGCCTGCGCCGACGCCTGGGCACGGAGATGGCCATGACCCTGCAGGTGCTGGAAGACGAGGAGTGGGAGGTGTTTGCGGTACCTGCCGGTGGCATGTTTGTGTGGGCCCGCCCTGGCGTGGGCGACCGTTCGACGTTGCAGGCACGGGCCCGCCGCCTGGGGGTATTGCTGTCACCCGGGGCGCTTTTCAGCCCGACGGGCGAACACAGTGACTGGCTGCGGATCAACGTGGCCTATGCTGCTGACCAGCGTGCCCTCGCGCTGTTCAAGGCGATGGGTCCGGCAGGATCGACCTCCACCATTCTGAAAACGACGAGGATGTAGCTTTTTGCCATTATTGTGGCGCCAAATGCTTGTGTTCAGTGCCCCGGGGTTGCGAATCTCGCTGCATCGAAACCGGGCTTGATGGCATTCGCCATTGCAAGAGGACTTCAGTGCAATGATTTCTGCCGTGCAACGACGTTTTGCCAACCTCGGTATGGCAAAGAAACTGAGCTTGGGCTTCGCCTTGGTGCTGCTGTTGACGGCGCTGGTGGCGGCGATTGGCGTGTGGTCGCTGCAAACCGTTGGTCAGCGCTTCGAGGGGCTTAAAGCCATGTCGGCGCTCAACAGCGGCCTGCTCAAGGTGCGCCTGATCGAGCAGGACTACGCGTTGCATGCCGACCCCAAGGCGGTGGACGCCTTGCACGAAAGTGTCGACGCGTTGGCCGCCCAGGCGGTGATTCTCAAGGGCCAGTCGCCCGCCAACGTCCCGGTGATGACCGACGTCGAGCAGGCGCTGGTGGCCTATCGCAAGGCTTTCGATGAGTTTGTCGAACTGACCCAGACCAAGGACCTGGCACTGGAGATGGCCAGTTGGTCGGTCTCCAGTGTGGCCAACAACCTCGATGTGCTGCAGGCCGGGCTGGCGGACGATGGCGCCTATGGGCTCAAGGAAAGCCAGGGCAAGGAAGGCGCCGAATTTATCGAGCAGGCCGGGCAGGTCAGCCAGGTCTCGCGCCTGATGCTGCAAGCCATGAACGAAGCGCACGTACGCCTGGACCAGAGCCGCAAGGGCGATGACGAGAACGCCGAGCAGGGCAAGATCGAGCAGGCCGACCAGGCCCTGGCCCAGGTCGAACAGTTGAAAACCTCGGTCAAGGACTCCGGCTATCAAACCGTGCTTAACGAAGTGTCGGGGCATATCGCGGCCTTCAGCGAAAAACTCGGCGAGTACACCGGCCTGCTGGCCCAGGAAAGGGTGGTCTACAAGCAACTGCACGAGCGTGCCGCCGAGGTGGTGACTCGGGTCAATCAGGCCTACGACGCAGAAGACCTGTCGATGCAGGCGCAATTGAAGAAAAGCGCGTTGCTGATTATTGGGTCTTCAGCCCTGGCCTTGCTGGTGGGGTTGATTGCCGCGTGGATCATTACCCGGTTGATCGTTGCACCGCTGCGCAGCGTGATTGCGGTGGCCCAGCAGATTGCTGCCGGCGACCTCAGCGGGCGCATGGAGGTCAGCCGCCGCGACGAGATGGGCCAGTTGATGCTCGCGATGCAACAGATGAGCGGTGGCCTGAGCAGTATGGTCAGCGGGTTGCAGGCGGGTATCGAACAACTGGCCAGTTCTGCCCATTCGCTGTCCAGTGTCACCGAGCAGACCAATATCGAGGTCAGCAGCCAGAAGGAAGAAACCGAGCAGGTGGCCACGGCGATGAACCAGATGACCGCCACTGTGCACGATGTGGCGCGTAACGCCGAAGAGGCGGCGCAGGCTGCGCAGACGGCGGACGACAAGGTCGACAGCGGCCAGCAGGTGGTGCGCCAGAGCCTGCAACGTATCGAGTTGCTGGCCAATTCCGCCACCTCCGCCAGCACCAGCATCGAAAGCCTGAGTGCGGAGATCCAGAATATCGGCACCGTGCTTGAAGTCATCAAAAGCGTGGCCGAGCAAACCAATCTGCTGGCGCTGAACGCGGCCATCGAGGCGGCGCGGGCCGGCGAGCAGGGCCGTGGTTTTGCCGTGGTGGCCGATGAGGTGCGGGCACTGGCCAAGCGCACCCAGCAATCCACCGAAGAAATCGAACGGCTGGTCAGCACCTTGCGCAGCTCGGCGCAGTCTTCAGTGCAGCAGATCAAACAGAGCGGCGAGTTGGTCAAGCTGGCGGTCAGTGATGCCCTGGAAACCGAAAGCGCCCTGGGCAGCATCGCGGCGGCGGTGTCGTTGATCCAGCAGATGAACCAGCAGATTGCCGCAGCGGCCGAACAGCAAAGCTCGGTGGCCGAGGAGATCAATCGCAGCGTCACCAGCATCCGTGCCAGTGCCGATCAATCGGCGTTGAGCATGCAGGGCAACGCGGCGTCGAGCATTGAGCTGGCGCAGTTGGGCACGGAGCTGAAAGGGATGGTCGGGCACTTCCGCCTTTGATCACCGCAGGCATGCGGTGATCAAAGGGCAGGGCGGTCAGGCGTTGTTGGCGAGGAAGGTCAGCAGGGCTTCATTGACGAAGTCGGGGTTTTCCCGGCTGGAGATATGCCCGGCGTCTGGAATCAACGTCAGTGTGCAGCCGATCAAGGCTGCCATCTCTTCTGACTCGGCGGGCGGGCGTGGTTTGTCTTGCTCCCCGCACATCACCAGGGTGGTATCGGCGTCGAGGCGCGAAAGCTGCGCCAGCACATCGGCGCGGCTGAAGATAATCCGGCCCAGGGGCACGATGCTTTGCAGCAGGCGCTCTTTCGGGAAAGCTTTCAGGGTGTTGCGAAAGTCCTGGTAAAGGGCTGATTCCCGGTCGATGCCAGGGCGAAAGAAAATCGGCGCCACCACATCCAGCAGCGGTTCCGGAATGACGCCGGCGTCTTCGATCATCTTGAACAGCGAAAAATAGTACTGGCGAGTGGCTTCCGGCTCGGCGCCCAGGTGTGTGTCCATCAGCACCAGGCTGTTGACCCGCTCGGGGGCCAGCAGCGCCAGGCGTGCGCCCCACATGCCGCCGACGGACAAGCCCACGAGGTTGACCTGGGTAATGTCCAGGTGATCCAGCAAGGCCAGGTGCTGGCGTGCGAGGTCGTCCAGGGACGCGGTGTTTGCAGGCAGTGGGCCGGACTCGCCGTGGCCCCATAATTCGGGGACGATCACCCGGTACTGTTGCGAAAGGGCTTCGATCTGCGGCGCCCACATCTGGCTGTCCCACAGGTAGCTGGAACCCAGGAGAACGGCCGGGCCGGTGCCCTGGTCGAGGTAGTGCAGCGGTTGTCCATCGATAAGCACGACAGGCATGGCGAGGCCCTTTTCGTTAGCGGAGAGAGGGGCCTTTTTTACGCTACTCGCGGGGCGGGGGATAGGTGCAGAGTGATGGCACTGCGGAAAATACTGGCAGTGCCACAATTGTCTCTTTTGCCAAGGGGCAGGCGGATCAGTCGTAGATGGCTTTCTTCTTCCAGTCCGCATCCGCATCCACCACTTTCAAGCCTTCGGTCAATTCGTTGACCTCGTCTTCAGCTGGCTGGATGTTGGTCAGCACCATGGAGTTGGCGCGGGCCAGTTGTTTCTCGAGCAATTGCAATTGCTGGCTATACACCACCGGCTCCGGCTGTTTGCGCAGGTACTGCGCGCCGCGTTCGAACGCCAGGCGTGCCTGGCCTGGCTGACCCTGTTGCAGCGCGTGCTGGCCCAGGTTGTTGAAGAACTCGATGTGCAGCAGCACCAGGATGTGGCGGATTTCCTTGATCCAGTGCTTGGCTTCATTGGTCGGCAGGAAACCGTCCTGGGCCGCACGGGTCACTTGGCCATGCAGTGCTTCCAGCAGGAAACGTACATCCTTGGCCTTGGCTTCGGTCTGGATCGGGCTGGGCGGGTTGTTCACCGGGATCGATTCGCCCTGGGCTACCAGTGCGTTGAGCTCGGTGATGCGCGCCTTGAAGGATGCATTGGACTTGTCGAGGTTCAACAGCCGCTGATTGACATTGAGCTCCAGGCGGGTCAGCAGCAACTTGAGCCGCGGCGTCATCAACTGCCCCGGGAACGTCTCGGTGATTTCACCGCAGCGACGCAGCCGGTCATTGAGTTCGATCCGGGTCCGGTTCTTTTCCAGCTTATTGTTTTCCACCACGTGGTTCATGTAGCCAATGGCGATCAGTATTACGATCCCGGCTATTACCAGCAGGGTGATCATGAGTGGTGTCACCGGTGTGACCTCTTTATGGGGTTTGCGTTGAAGTGTAGTGACTGGGGCACTGGCCGGATAGGACTGAGCGACCAGTTGCGTCAGTAGTTTCTTCTATATGAGTAGGCAGTGTCTGCGTAGATGCACATTGCCATCATTTGCTGTGGCGAACTATAGCGCCTTGTCGAACGCCAGAATATAGGCGTCAAAGCCTGGACGGCGAGAAACCCCCGCAACCCCCGTAAACCACGGCGAAGTCATTGATTTAAATAAATTTATCCTTGGGGGTTGACGACCTCCCAATCCATCCATAGAATGCGCGCCACTTACAGCGTAAAGCACACAGCGAAACGCGGTAGGGAGTGAATGTTGTACGTGTGTCCCCTTCGTCTAGTGGCCTAGGACACCGCCCTTTCACGGCGGTAACAGGGGTTCGAGTCCCCTAGGGGACGCCATATTGCGGGAATAGCTCAGTTGGTAGAGCACGACCTTGCCAAGGTCGGGGTCGCGAGTTCGAGTCTCGTTTCCCGCTCCAAATTTAAGCAGTGTTGCTCTCGGGCGACACTGAGTGAAACCAGGGCATGATCTTCGGATTTAATCTCTGGGCACTGAAACACACACCATGTGTTTCAGTAGCGTGTCCCCTTCGTCTAGTGGCCTAGGACACCGCCCTTTCACGGCGGTAACAGGGGTTCGAGTCCCCTAGGGGACGCCATTTGCGGGAATAGCTCAGTTGGTAGAGCACGACCTTGCCAAGGTCGGGGTCGCGAGTTCGAGTCTCGTTTCCCGCTCCATATTCAACAAAAACGCCGATCAGCAATGATCGGCGTTTTTGTTTGTGCGTTATTTGTAGGCCGGGACGCAACGTCTCGACCCACGCTGCGCCCGGAACCCTAGAAATTATCCATCGCGTGGCACATCGACAGCCTTCCCGACGGCGTTGGTTCAATCGGCGTCCAGCGTTCAGCACCCTTCGCCAGCTCAGCAAGCTCGAATGAGCAACTCCCGGACATTGACGCTCGCACCATGTAGTCCATGCCGGGCTTGGGGATAAAGGTCATGGTGTTGAAACATTGCCGGCCATATTGCGGCAACCCAAGGTAATGAAAGGCAATGGGCGTGTTCGCCGGAATCACCTGTTCGGACGACACCGCACCGTCCCAGGTGTAAATCGGCCCCGGCATCCCCAGGCTTGCGCCATTGCGGTCGGCGAAGCCGGATTTGGCTGACACCATTACGCCAGCGCCGGGAACATTCCAGTCCAGGCAATCGCGCCCGGGCACTGCGCGCACCATGCCGTCGCTGATAATGCGCAAGCGCGCCGTCTCGGCAGACGTCGGCGCTGTATAGGCGGTGTTGAGGGAGCGGACGTTATACACCTGGCCACAGCCGCTGAGGAGAACCAAGAACAGGGCGGGGATTACACGTAAGGTTCTCATGGCTGGCGGCAGTTCTGGCTGACCGACAGATGCGGCGCGGGCTCAAGCTTGACCATCTGCAAGCCATCAGCGCCCTGGAAGATAAAATATTTGTTGCGACAATCCTTGAACGTCTCCGAGTAACCTTCAGCCCGGAATGCTTCCCCGTCGATCTTCCTGGTCACCGTATTGTTGCGGCTGACCACGGCAAGCACCTGCTCATAGCTCTCGCCCATCTTCACCCCGGGCTCACCGGTGGTGGTCATCGAATTGGCGCAGCCGCCAAGCCCGATGGCCGCCCAAACCAGCGCGGCCCCATACAGTCCATTGCGTGTGTTGTTCATCCCTGCTCTCCCTCCATGAGTTATGCAGGGTTGGTCAGCGCAAAGGCGAAAAAGTGCAACCTGGATATCTGGCAATGTGATATTGCCCGCAAAGCCATGCCATTTGCGGGCAACAGCTTAAGGTTTGCCCGGATGCGGCTGCGGGTACTCACTCGTCACTTCCAGTGCCTTGGCGTACGGCCCGTCCCACAGCTGTTCGTGTAAATCTCCCACACGCTTGGCCATCGCTTCACTGCGCATCACCACTTCCAGGTTGCGCGAGTTATCGAAATAACCCCCCAGCCAGTTACTGGTGCCCACCCACGCCACTTGCCCATCGATCTCCATGGTCTTGCTGTGGATCACCCGCGCATAAGGAATGAATCCTTGCTTGGCCTCGGGCAGCGTGACGATCTTGACCTCGACATTCGGCAGCACTGCCAGGCTTTTCAGGTACGGCAATTCCAGCGCTTCGGTGTTCCAGTTGGACACCATCAACTTGATCGACACCCCTCGGGCCGCCGCCGCACGCACCGCGTTGTCGATCATCGCGTAGTAAGGCCGGGTTCTGTCAGGCCCGTAGGAGAGCGGCGCGTAGTCCAGCAGTTGCACCCGCACTTCCTTTTTCGCCTCGCCCAGCAGGCGTGGCAGTTCCAGCTGTGAATCACCCACACCCGGCGGGTTGTAGCGCTGTGGGCTGGCTACCAGGTAGTTGCCGGTGCGCGCAGGTAGAGCGCCCGCGGCGGGCAGGGGCACAGGCTTGTTGTCGGTCAGTGCCGCCTGGGCCTGCCAATCCTGATCAAAGATGGCCTGGGTCTGGGCGACGACGTTGGCATCACTGATCAACAGTCCGGTTTCGTGGATATGCTCCAGGGAGCGCCAGTCGAAATTCTGGCTGCCGATAAACGCCTGCTTGCCGTCCACCACCATGTATTTGGCATGGATGATCCCGCCGCTCAGCTTGCCATAGGGCAGGATGCGGAAGGTCAGGTTGGGAATCGCTTTCAGGCGTTCCAGGGTGGAGGCTTCCGACAGCCGCACGCCTTTTTCTTCCAGCAGGAAGCGAATTTTCACCCCGCGTTTGCCAGCGGCTTCCAGGTGTTCAATCACCGTGTCCATCACCGAGCCGGGATGGTCCGCCGCGTAGAACTGGCCGATGTCGATGCGGCTTTTCGCACCGTCGAACAGCCCGATCCACACCGGGCCTGGTTGGCGCAGGTCCGCGGTTCCCAGTTGGGTGTCCACCGGCACGGTGTGCACCAGCTCAAACCCCGGAATTGAAAAGTCCGCCTGGGCAAGCGGACTGAGGAGCAGGCCTGCGAGGCCGGCGATACGGAACTTCAGCGATATGGACATAGGCGTCTCATCGGGCAAAAAGAAGGGGCGGGCGCGTGCTGCGCCCGCCCCGGGAAGGTCACGCAGTGCGGGTGTACAGCGGCGTCGGCACCAGGTGCGGCACTTCACCCTGTACGCGGGCACCGATTGCGGCGCGGATCAGCAGGATTTTCAGCTGGTCGTTGATGCGCTCCAGGCTGTCCTGGAAGAAGTTGTGGAACACCACGCAGAACAGGGCGATGGCGATACCCAGGCCGGTGGCGAACAAGGCCGTACCGATGCCACCGGAAATCTGGCCCGGGTCGGACACGCCGGCACTGGCCAGCGCCTTGAAGGTGTCGATGATGCCGAGGATGGTGCCCAGCAGGCCCAGCAACGGCGCGGCGGTGGTGATGGTTTCGATGATCCACAGGCTGCGGGACAGCGGCGCGCGGGTCTTGAGGTACTGGGTTTCGATTTCGTCGTCCAGGTCCTTGCGCGAACCATGGGAAGACTTCTGCGCGAGGATCGGCAGCACCATGTTCAACGGCAGGCTGTCGCGGCGGGTCAGGTTTTGCGGCAGGTCGCGTTCGCTGTGCACGTTGGCGCCGAGCACTTCGGTCAGCGCGCGGGCCTGGCGGCGTACGTAGGCGAAGTAGATGCCCCGTTCGATGGTGATGAAGATCGCAATCGCCAGCGCGGCGTACATCACATAAAAGGTGATTTGGTGAAGCAGGTTCATGTCCATGATTCTGAGCCTCGCAGTTAGAAATTGGCTTCAAGGGAAACGGTTACGGTGCGGTCAAGCCCAACGATGTAAGCCGGGTCGCCATCGCGGAAACCGCTGTAGCTCGCCGAGTTGGTCTTGGTGGTGTACACGCCGTCCAGGTACTTCTTGTCGAACAGGTTGTCGACGTTCAGGCGCAGGGTTGCGTCCTTGACCACTTTCTTGTCCACCGGCAGGTAGATACCGGCGCCGAGGTTGAAAATGGTGCGGGCGGAGATGGCTTCGTCGTTGGTCAGGTCGCCGTAGAGCTTGCTGGTGAACTTGCCGCCGAAGGTGCCGTAGAAGCGCCCGTCGTCATACCCGATGTTTGCCGCGAGCATGTTGGTCGGCACGTTGGCGAACTGCTTGCCACTGGTGGGCAAGACGATCGGCTTGCCGGCGCTGTACACCGTCAAATCGTCCTGCTGCTTGGAACTGGTGTAGGTGTAGGACGTGTAGTAGTTGAAGTTGTGCGGCAGCTTGCCGCTCCACTCCAGCTCCAGGCCTTTGTTGATGACGGTGCCGGCGTTGATGTCGGCCGAATCACCGTTGCTGTCCAGGGAGGTCAACTGGCGATTCTTGAACTGCATGTAGAACAGGGTGGCGGCGAGGGTGCTGTCTTCGCCGGTGTAGCGCCAGCCCAGTTCCTGGTTCCAGCTGAGTTCCGGCTTGGAGTCGAGCGAACCCACGCCCTTGTCGTACAGCACGTAGTTCTGCGGAATACGCATGTTGCGCGACAGGCTGTAGAACAACTGGTCACGCTCGTCGATCTGGTATTTCAGGCCGGCGTTGGGCAGCAATTTGTTGTAGGTCTGGTCGGCTTTGCCCGGTTGCTCGGTGAGGCTGCCGTGGTTGGTGCCTTCACGTTCGACATTCATGTAGGCAAGGCCGGCGATCAGGGTCCAGTCCGAATTGATGTACCAGGTGTCCTGGGCCCAGACTTTCTGCGCCGGGGTCACGGTGTAGCGGTCGCGACCTTGTACGGTGTTGCCGTTGGCGTCGACCACGGAGTTGCCGTCAGGCCAGGTGTCGCTTGGCTTGCCGTTGTTCTTGAGGGCAATGAACGGTTGGGTCTGGCTTTGGCGGGCGCGTTCGTACCAGTAGCCGAATTGCAGGCTGTGGTCGCCCAGGTCCCAGTTCAGCTTGGTGGTAATGCCCGGGCGCCAGGTCTGGGTGCGCGAAGGGCGGTAGTAGACGCCGGTCGTCGCGGAGCCGTCGGCGTTGTATTGAGCCTGCGTCGGCAGGTTGCCGAGGTCGAACACGCCGCCCTTGTTCGAGCCGCTGTTCAGCGCGTACGCGGAGGAGCCCACGCCGCTGCCGTTGCCGTAGTAGTAATACGGGATCACCGAGAGGGACAGGTTGTCGCTCAGTTTGTACTGGGTGTTGAGCACGGCGGTGAAGGTCTGGAACGGGTTCTGCGCCAGGTCGTAGTAGCTGCTGATCTTGCCGTTGGAGCCCACCGCCGGTGTCGCCGGGTACGGGTCGTACTTGCGGCCATACTGCTGGAACTGCGACTTGGTCAACTGGCTGTAACTGTTGTTGTCCTGCTCGTGGTACTTGAGGATCAGGTTGGCGGTGTTGCCGTTGCCGGCGTCGAAGAAGCTGTTCCACTCCACCTTGTTCGCGCGCACGGCACCCGAGCCGCGCCACATCTGGCCTTCGGTGTGGGAGGCCGACAGCCAGTTGCTCAGGCCGTTGACTTCACCGGTGTTGAGGCGGGCAAAGGTCTTGCGGGTGGCGTTGCTGCCGACCACTTGCTTGACGAAGGCACCGGTTTCCTTGGTGGGGCGAATGGTCACGATGCCGATGTTGCCGCCGCTGGAACCGATGTGCGGGCCGTCGGCTTCCGACGAGCCTTGGGTGACGAAGATCTGGTCGATGTTTTCCGGGTCGCCCAATAGGTTGGAGTACAGCGCGTAGTTGCCGGAGTCGTTGATCGGCATGCCGTCCACCGACATGCCCACCTGGTCGGAGTTCATGCCGCGCATGGTGAAGCGGAAACCCGAGAGGCCGGTGTTGTCTTCGCTGGAGATGTTCAGGCCCGGGGTGTACTTGAGCTTGTCGATCGCGTTGCCGGTGGCGGTCTGTTTGTCCAACGCTTCCTTGGTGATGGTCGAGCGGCCCTTCGCGCTCTCTTCCTGGACCATGTAACCGCCCCCCGCGGTTGCCTTGCCCTGTACCCCAATAGTCCCGACGTCACTGTCGCTGGTGTCTGCCATGACCACTCCATGGGTCATGCTCGTCGCGGCAACGAGTGCCAGATGAATCCGGGTGAACTTCATCACTGTCGTCCTGGTGGTGTGTGCTTATTGCACGCTGTAGTTGAAGGTGGCGGTGAAGCGCTGCTCGTTACGTCCACCGAAGGCTTGTTCGGGGAACGGTTTCACCTGCTTGATACGGCGCAGGCTGTTGGTGGCGGCCCGGTTGAGCAGCATGCTCGGCGCCGGGGTCTGGATCCCGGAGTCGAGGACGCGGCCTTGGCGGTCCACCATTAACCAGACCACCACCTCGCCGCTGGGGCGTTCAAGGGACGCCTGGCGCCCGGTGGGGTATTGCTTGTACGTGTCCAGCTCGTTGCGCAAACCCTTGAGGTAACCGCCTTCCAGCGCCTGGCCGTCGACTTTCGGCGGTGCCGGTGGCGCGGCGGGTGCCGGGGTAGGGGCGGGAGCGGCTTGCACGGGCTTGGCGGCGACCGGGGCCGGCGCAGGTGCTGGCGTTGGTTTGGCGGCCACCGGCTTGGGTACCGGTTTTGGTTTTGGCTCAGGTTTTGGCAGTGGTTTTGGCACTGGCTTGGGTGGTGGAGGCGGCGGGGCAGGCTCGGCCTCTTCGTCTTCGATCACCGGTGGCGGAGGTTCTTCAACCACGGGCTCGGGCACTGCTTCTGGCTCGGGTTCGACCAGGGCGAGTTCAACCGCCGACTCGTCGTACTGCGGCTGGATTTTCAGGGGTTGGGACTGGATACCCAGTGCAATCAGCACCAGGGCGATCAGGGCCGGGACACTGCCCAGCAGCCGACGCGCACGAAACAAGGCATACATGATCAGGACTTTTTCGTGGCGATGGAGACGGAGGTAAAGCCACCCAGGCGCAGGGTGTCCATGACTTCAACCAGGCGCGACACTTCCACGCCTTTGTCGCTGTTGACGATGATGGTCGACTTGGTGTCTGGCTTCTCGCCGGCCTTGAGTGCAGGCACCAGCGCGTCGACCGTCATGTCCTTGCCATCGAGCTGCAGCTGGCCGTCCAGGCCCAGGGTCAAGATGAATTTATTTTGTGGCTTGAGCTGCTGTGAACTGCTGGCGCTCGGCAATTGTGTCTTCATGCCCAGGGCGGGAATCACGTTCAAACTCACCAGTACAAAAAACACCAAAAGAAACATCATCACGTCGATCATCGGGATCAGTTCGATGTGTGCCTTGCGCTTTTTGGGTTCATCCCAAGTTCTCATGCCGCTACCCCGTTGTTGATTAGGGGCGACACGCTAGCAACGAAAAATGACCGAATGGTTAACATTAATTTAAGCTTTTAAGGCTCTATTACGGCACTCGCAAGCAGGCAAGCGGATTATTTATGTACGTAATGAAACTGACACGGTGCGCGTACATTCTGGGAGAATTTATTTCCAGAGCCCTCTGTCATGAGCGTTGCCCTACCTTTTTTATCCACCCCGCGATTGGTGTTGAAAGCGTTACACAAGGACCAGGCCGAGGTGCTTTGTGCCCTGGCCAACGGGCCGCTGATTGCCGAAAACACTGCGACTATCCCATCGCCCTATACCCTTGACGTGGCCCACGCGTTTATCGGTGAACTTGAAGAAAAGTATCGTTCGGCGACGGCGCTGGGTCTCGGCATTCACCTGCGGGAAACGCAAGAGTTCGTGGGGATGGCCAGCATTCGCCTGTCGGCCAATCATCACAGCGGGCTGCTGGGTGGATGGGTGGCGGCGCATTGCCGTGACCGTGGCTACGCCGCCGAAGCCGCCTGTGGGCTGATGCACTTTGGCTTCAGCGAATTGGCGCTGCACCGTATCGCAGGGCAGTGTTTTACCCGTAATAAAGCGTCGGCCCGGGTGATGCAGAAAATCGGCTTGCGTTACGAGGGCTGCCAGCAAGGCGCCTTCCTCAAGGACGGGGTCTATGAAGACCTGTCGATGTTCGGCGTATTGCGCAAGGATTGGCAGAATCCGCTCGAAGCCAGCGAGTACCCGCTATGAGCCATCTGCCAGACCCAGGTCGCCGCAGGGTCCTGGGCGGCCTGGCGGTTGCCACGGCGTTTTCGATCCTCAGCCCGTTCGCCCGCAGTGCGGGCATCGACTATCCCTTCACCCTGGGGGTGGCTTCAGGCGATCCATTGCCCGATGGTTTCGTGATCTGGACACGCCTCGCGCCGCTGTTCAATGCCGCAGATGGCCGCGGCGGATTGAGCCGGGCGGTGCCGGTACGCTGGAAAGTGGCCAGTGATGCGGCGATGACCCACATTGTGCGTCGGGGTGAGGTCATGGCCAGCGAGCGTTTCGCCCATTCGGTGCATGTGGAAGTGGCCGGGTTGGAGGCAGGCCGGCCTTACTGGTACCAGTTTGAAGGCCTCGGTGCGCAAAGCCCGGTAGGCCAGTCGCGCACGGCGCCAGCGTTGCATGCCATGGCGTCGGCCCGGTTGGGTTTTGTCTCCTGTTCCCATTGGGAGCGAGGCTACTTCAGCGCTTATCGCCATTTGGCCGCTGAGCAGCCGGACCTGGTGTTTTTCCTTGGTGACTACATCTACGACAGTTCCTATGCGGCCGACTCCGGCAAGATCATTCGTCCCCACGGCAGCGGCAATGCGCTGAATCTTGCGGATTACCGCAACCGCTACGCCCTGTACAAGACCGATCCGGATTTGCAGGCGCTGCATGCTGCGGCGCCCAGCGTGGCGACCTGGGACGATCACGAAGTGCAAAACGACTACGCCAGCCAGTGGTCCCAGGACCCGAGCATTCCGGTGGCGGCGTTTCTCAAGCAGCGTGCAGCGGCTTACCAAGCGTTCTATGAACATATGCCGCTGCGGGCCAGCAGCCTGCCGCGCGGGCCGGACATGCGTGTCTATCGGCGTTTGGACTACGGGCGACTGGCACGTTTCCACGTGCTGGACGGCCGGCAGTATCGCTCCGAGCAACCGTGTATTTCAGCAAACGGCAGTCGCAAGGGGCATATCGCGGATGACAGCTGCATTGACCTGCGCAACCCCCGGCGCACCATGCTTGGCTGGGAGCAGGAAGCGTGGCTGGACCGGGGCTTTGCCGAGTCCCGGGCACAGTGGAACGTGATCGCCCAGGACCTGCTGGTGGCGCCGCTGATTCAACGTGACCCCGAGAGCAAGGCGCTGGGCCATTGGACGGATGGCTGGGATGGCTATATCGCGACCCGCGAGCGGGTGCTGGCCTCTATCGAGCGCCGCCGGGTGAATAATCCGGTGTTCTGGGGCGGTGATATTCACTCGTTCTGGACCACCGACCTGCACACCGATGCCAATAACCCGGACTCGCCGGTAATCGCCACCGAGTTCGTCGGCACGTCGGTGACCTCCGACGGGCCGCCATTCGAGGCCTTCAGTTCGATCCTGCCGCTTAACCCCCATGTGAAGTTTTTCGACAGCCGCCAGCGCGGCTATGTGTCGGTGGCACTTGAGGAGAAGACTATGCTGACGAACTTCCGGGTGATTTCCGATCCCCGGGACCCACATGCCAGTGTCTCGACCCTCAAGTCATTTGTGGTGGAGCCGGGCAGGGCGGGGGCGATTGCGGTCTAGTCAGTCGAGGCTGTAGCGCACCGACAATGCACCTTTTTTCTCGGACAGGGCCAGGATCGTTACCTGGCCCACGTCCCCCAGGGCCTGCACATGGGTGCCGCCGCAGGCATAGGCCGGCAGCTCGCCAAAACCCACTTCCCGGGTGCCGTCATCCAGCGTCATATGGCGTGGCAGGTTGGCCGCAATCCATTGGTCGACGCGCTGTTGAATCGCTTGCGCGTCCATGGTCTGGGCCGAGGTCCCGCGAATAAAGGTGATCTTGCCTTCGCCCGGCCAGTGATGGGCCTTGATCGGCATCCAGCCCAGGGTTTCGCCGGCATTGCCGATCAGGTGCCCGGCCGAATGCAGGCGCGTGTGCAGGGTGCGGCGTTCTTCATCGACGCGTGCCTGTATCGCGCCCAGTGCCACGGGGCGGTCGACGTAATGCACGACATGATCGGCCTCCTGCACCACCTTCAGCACTTGGCTTTCCCCCAGCCATCCGGTGTCGGAAGGCTGGCCGCCACCTTGGGGATGGAAGATCGTTGACTGCAGGATCACGGCAAACTGGTTGTCAGAAGGTGTGCATCCCAGCACTTCGAGTTCGGCATTCAGGTGGTCATGGGTAAAAAACAGGCGCTGGGTCATCATTTACATCCGCATCAGGGTTTCTATTGGGCAGTATAAGAAGTGCGCCAATGGGTGATAATCCGTTCAAATCTCAATGGACTTGTGCGTCATGAGCATCAATCTTCCCTTGCCGCTGCTGGGTGAAATGGCGATTTTCGTCAAGGTGGTGGAAACCGGCAGCTTCTCCGAAGCCGCGCGGCAACTGGGTGCTTCGCCGTCATCCGTGAGCCGCAGTATCTCACGCCTGGAAAAGGCCCTGGCGACGCGCCTGCTGCAACGCACCACCCGCAAGCTGCGCCTGAGCGAAGGCGGTGAAGAGGTGTTCAAGCGCTGTCAGGAAATGGTCAGCGCCGCGCGCTCGGTGATGGAAATCAGTGGGCAATACACCCATGAGGCAGAAGGCTTGGTGCGGGTCAGTGTGCCCAAGGCGGTGGGGCGGTTTGTGGTACATCCCCATATGCCGGAGTTTTTGCGGCGTTACCCCAAGGTCGATGTGCAACTGATCCTGGAGGACCGGCACGTGGATTTGATTGATGACAATGTCGACCTGAGCATCCGCATCACCGACAGCCCGCCGCCGGGGTTGGTGGGGCGCCAACTGCTGCCCATCGAACACTTGGTCTGCGCCACGCCACGGTACCTGGCCGAGCACGGTACGCCAGAGCATCCCCATGATTTGCTGGAGCACAGTTGCATCTACCTGGGGGAAACGCCGGGGGATGCGCGCTGGAAGTTTCGCCAGGGCAGCAAGGCGGTGACGGTGGGCGTGCGCGGGCGGTACGCGGCCAATCACACCGGGGTACGGCTGGATGCGGTGTTGCAGCATGTGGGAATCGGCAGCTTGCCGTACTTCACGGCGCGGCATGCGCTGGAGGCGGGGGAGGTGGTGCAGGTGTTGCCGGAGTGGGATTTTATTGCGTCGTACCACGGGGATGCGTGGTTGCTGCATTCACCGACGCGGTATCTGCCGCCGAAGTTGCGGGTGTTTATTGATTATCTGGTGGAGTGCATGGCTAAGGAGCCGACGCTGAATAAGCGGTAGGAATGCGGCAGCGGATTTGTGTGGGAGCTGGCTTGCCTGCGATAGCAACGCCGCGGTGTGACTGACACACTGAGCCGCCTGCATCGCAGGCAAGCCAGCTCCCACATATTTTGATCTTCAGCGTTTTTTACATCAGTGCTTTGGCTGGTCATTGGACATGGCCAACAACTGCTTTTCCTGGTTCCAGTCGAACGGTTCGTCGTTCTGTTCAGCTTCAAAGCGACGTTCTTCCAGGGCCTGGTACAGGTCCAGTTCGTCATCGGGCATGAAGTGCAGGCAATCGCCACCGAAGAACCACAGCAGGTCGCGCGGCACCAGGTGGGCAATTTGCGGGTAGCGCAGGATGACCTGGCTCATCATGTCCTGGCCCAGGTACTGGCTTTCGATAGGGTCGATCGGCAGCAGGGCGCGCAGTTCATCGAAGCGCTCCAGGAACAGGAGGTGGCTTTCCTCGGGAACCTGTTCGGCTTCGCCGACGGCAACCAGGATGCTGCGCAGGTGGTCGAGCAAGACGAGATGATCGGCAACGACGTTGGACACGAGATAAGTCCTCAAGAGCAAAACGGGCGCGAGAGTATATAGCTCAAGCGCCCGTTTTTATATGACCGCTGGGTTCAGCGGACTTTTCCCTCAGCCTGGCTCAGCTCTTCCTTGCTGAAATCATCCACGTCGATCACCTTGCGCCGCGCCGCTTCAGCGTCACGCAGGGTCTGCGCCTCAGCCGGTTGCAGCACGCCGGCATGCAGCGCGGCGTCGATGGCGTGTTCGCCAGCGGTAGGTTTGACCTGGCCGCTCTTGAGGCCTTCGTGGAGTTTTTTCTGCAACGGATGGCTGTCGGCCAACAGGTCGTAGGCATGTTGCAGGGCGCCCACCGGGTCCTCGGCGGATTGCGGGCGATAGCAGCCAGCCAGCACCGCTTCCAGGGCCGGATCGCCCTTGGCGCGACCGATCACGGCTGCCACCTCGGCATCCAGTTCATCGGACGGGCCCTTATGGCGACGGCCGAACGGGAACACGATCACCCGCAGCAGGCAGCCCAGTACCTTGCTCGGGAAGTTGGTCAGCAATTCATCCAATGCACGCTCGGAGTGGCCGAGGCTTTCTTCCATGGCCCAGGCGAACAGCGGGCGCAGGTGGTCCGGCGAGTCCAGGTCGTGGTAACGCTTGAGCGCTGCCGACGCCAGGTACATATGGCTCAGCACATCGCCCAGACGTGCCGACAGGCGTTCGCGACGTTTCAGTTCGCCGCCCAGCAGCATCATGCTCAGGTCTGCCAGCATCGCAAACGCTGCGGCTTGGCGGTTGAGTGCGCGGAAGTAGCCCTGGCTCAAACTGTTGCCCGGGGCTTTTTCGAAGTGACCAAAACCGAGGTTCAGCACCAGGGTGCTGGCGGCGTTGCTTACGGCAAAGCCGATGTGTTGCAGCAGCAGGCCGTCGAATTCCTTCAGCGCCTGGTCATGGTCTTCACGGCCGGCCAGGGCCATTTCCTTGAGTACGAACGGATGGCAGCGGATCGCGCCCTGGCCGAAGATCATCAGGTTGCGCGAGAGAATATTCGCGCCTTCCACGGTGATGAAGATCGGCGCGCCTTGCCAGCTGCGGCCCAGGTAGTTGTTGGGCCCCATGATGATGCCCTTGCCGCCGTGCACGTCCATTGCATGGCTGATGCACTCGCGGCCGCGTTCGGTCAGGTGGTACTTGAGGATCGCCGACAGTACCGAGGGTTTTTCCCCCAGGTCGACGGCATTGGCGGTGAGCATCCGCGCGCTGTCCATCAACCACGCGTTGCCGCCGATGCGCGCCAGGGCTTCCTGGATGCCTTCAAAGGCGGCCAGCGGCACGTTGAACTGCTCGCGCACCTGGGCATATTGGCCGGTCACCAGGCTGGTGAACTTGGCGGCGCCAGTGCCGACGGCGGGCAGGGAAATCGAACGGCCCACCGAGAGGCAGTTCATCAGCATCATCCAGCCCTTGCCGAGCATTTCCTGGCCGCCGATCAGGAAGTCCAGGGGAATGAACACGTCCTTGCCGGAGTTGGGGCCGTTCATGAACGCGGCGCCCAGTGGCAGGTGGCGGCGGCCGATTTCAACGCCGGGGGTGTCGGTGGGGATCAGCGCGAGGCTGATGCCGAGGTCTTCTTCGTCGCCCAGCAGATGGTCCGGGTCATGGGCCTTGAACGCCAGGCCGAGCAAGGTCGCTACCGGGCCGAGGGTGATGTAGCGTTTTTCCCAGTTCAGGCGCAGGCCAAGGGTTTCCTTGCCTTCCCACTCGCCTTTGCAGATCACCCCGGTGTCGGGCATGGAGCCGGCGTCGGAGCCTGCCAGCGGGCCGGTCAGGGCAAAGCACGGGATGTCGTCACCACGGGCCAGGCGGGGCAGGTAATGGTTGCGTTGTTCATCGGTGCCGTAGTGCAGCAGCAATTCGGCCGGGCCCAGGGAGTTGGGGACCATGACGGTGGAGGCGAGGTCGCCGCTGCGGGTCGCCAGTTTCATCGCGACCTGGGAGTGGGCGTAGGCGGAGAAACCCTTGCCGCCGAATTCCTTGGGGATGATCAGGGCAAAAAAGCCATGCTGCTTGATGTGTTCCCAGGCCGCCGGCGGCAGGTCCATGGCCTGGCCGATTTCCCAGTCGGTGACCATCGCGCACAGTTCTTCAGTGGGGCCGTCGATGAAGGCTTGTTCTTCTTCGGTCAGTTGCGCCTTGGGGTAGGCCAGCAACTTGTCCCAGTCAGGACGGCCGCTGAACAGCTCGCCGTCCCACCACACGGTGCCGGCGTCGATGGCGTCGCGCTCGGTCTCGGACATCGGCGGCAGGACTTTCTGGAACCAGTTGAACAGCGGCGCGGTGAAGTACTTGCGGCGCAGGTCCGGCAGCAGCAGCGGGGCGGCCACCACGGCGATCAGCACCCAGAAGATCAGCAGCAACCAGCCTGGTGCATGGCTGAAGGCGCCCATTGCCAACAGGTAGACGGCCACCACGCCTATGGCGGGCAGGGGCGCGGTGCGGCGGTGTGCCAGGTAGGCAACGCCGACCACCAGAACCAGTATCCACAACAACAGCATATTCAATCCTCCGTGAAACCAGGTGCGAAATCACCTCTGAGCTTAGTCGGCATCCGAAAAAGCAGGGTGACGAGGGTGTTACGTGGTGTGCCGGGGGAAGTTCGCCATCAGGCGCCGACATTTGGCCGAATCGTCGTTATCGCAGCTCGCAGGCGGTGGTTAGACTCCAGGCTTGCCTCGGAGATTAACCTCATGAATGCGTACTTGAATCCCGGCCGCTTCATCGATAGTGACCACCCTGCGGTGGTGGAGTTCGCCGAAAAACATCGCGGTTCGAGTGCCGCACCCCGTGACCAGGCAGTCAGTCTTTACTACGCCGTGCGCGAGGCGGTGCGCTACAACCCCTATACCTTCAGCCGCGACCCGCAAACCCTCACCGGCAGCTTCGCCCTGGCCGCCGGCGAGAGTTATTGCGTGCCGAAGGCGACGCTGCTGGCAGGGTGCGCAAGGCACTGCGGCATTCCAGCGCGTATCGGCCTGGCCGACGTGCGCAACCACTTGTCGACGCCGCGTTTGATCGAACTGCTCAGAAGTGACGTTTTTGCCATGCACGGCTACACCGAGCTGTATCTGGATGGCAGCTGGGTGAAAGCCACGCCCGCCTTCAACCAGCAACTGTGCGAACTGTTCGATGTGCCGCCGCTGGATTTCGACGGCCTCCACGACAGTGTTTTCCACGCCTTCAACCGCAAGGGTCAGCGCTCCATGGAGTACGTGGTGGACCATGGGCAATTTGCCGAGGTGCCCGAGGAATTCTTCTTCGCCCACCTGCAGAAATGTTACCCGCACCTGTTTGGCGAGCAGATGCCGATCCTGTTGGGGGATATGCGGAGTGATTTAAGCCGGACGTGATCCGGCGTATGCTGCCCCGGCATTCATCCAACCATCTTTTTCAAAATCGGGGCGGTCATGCTGAAAATCTGGGGTCGTAAAAATTCGTCAAATGTCAGGAAGGCACTGTGGTGCGCCGAGGAACTCGGCCTGGACTATGAGGCAATTGATGCGGGCGGGGCTTTTGGTGTGGTCGACACGCCGCAATACCGCGCGCTGAACCCCAATGGCCGGGTGCCGATGATTGAAGATGGCGACTTTGTACTGTGGGAATCCAACACCATCGTGCGTTATCTGGCCGCCAAACATGCGCCGGATTCGAACTGGTACCCGGGCGACCTGCAAACCCGGGCCAACGCCGAAAAGTGGATGGACTGGACCACCTCGACCCTGGCCGAACCGTTCAAGACCGTGTTCTGGGGCGTGCTGCGTACCCCGGCTGACAAGCAGAACTGGGACACCATCAACGCCGGGCGCCAAGCCTGCATCGACGTCTTGCAGACGGTGGATCAGGCCTTGGCCACTCAACCCTACCTCTCCGGCAGCGAGATCGGCATGGGCGATATCCCGTTGGGCAGCTTCATTTATGCCTGGTTCGAAATGCCCATCGAACGCCCGTCGATGCCTAACCTTGAGGCCTGGTACCAGCGCCTGCGCCAGCGCCCGGCCTACCAGAAATCGGTCATGACCGCGTTGACCTGATACCCACTATTAATACGGGTGACTGTACTTGTGCGGCGCGGACAAGCACCATGCTTGTCACGCGCAGCCGTTGTATTCCGTGCGGTCTGCCCTCATGTAACAATTCTATTCCTCTTCTTTGGTGCGTAATCCGATATGAGTTCCGCTCTGTCCATCCGGCAGCTAACCAAAACCTACGGCAACGGTTTCCAGGCCCTGAGTGGTATCGATCTGGACGTCGCCGAAGGTGATTTCTTCGCCTTGCTCGGCCCCAATGGCGCCGGCAAATCCACCACCATCGGGATTCTCTCGACCCTGGTCAACAAGACCACCGGTACGGTGAATATCTTTGGTCACGACCTGGACAAATCCCCGGCGGCGCTCAAGCGCAGCATTGGCGTGGTGCCCCAGGAGTTCAATTTCAACCAGTTTGAAAAGACCTTCGACATCGTCGTGACCCAGGCCGGTTACTACGGCATCCCGCCGAAGATCGCCAAGGAACGCGCCGAGCAGTACCTCACCCAACTGGGGCTGTGGGACAAGCGCGACGTGCCTTCGCGTTCGCTGTCCGGCGGCATGAAGCGTCGCCTGATGATCGCCCGCGCCCTGGTGCACGAACCGCGCCTGCTGATCCTCGACGAACCCACGGCGGGCGTGGACATCGAGCTGCGTCGCTCGATGTGGACGTTCCTCACCGAGCTGAACCAGAAAGGCATCACCATCATCCTCACCACGCACTATCTGGAAGAGGCTGAGCAGCTGTGCCGCAACATTGGCATCATCGACCACGGCACCATCGTCGAAAACACCAGCATGCGTAACTTGCTGAGCCAGTTGCACGTCGAGACCTTCCTGCTCGACCTGAAAAACAACATGTCCGTGCCACCGCAGTTGATCGGCTACCCGAACCGCCTGGTGGACAGCCACACCCTGGAAGTCCAGGTAGACAAAGCCGTGGGCATCACCGCGTTGTTCGGCCAGTTGGCCACCCAGAACATCGAAGTGCTGAGCCTGCGTAACAAAACCAATCGCCTTGAGGAGTTGTTCGTGTCCCTGGTGGAGAAAAATCTGGCGAAGGTGGCGGTATGAGTTCGGAACTGCAACCCAACCTCGTCGCGCTACAGACCATCGTCTACCGCGAAGTGAAGCGCTTTACCCGGATCTGGCCGCAGACCCTGCTGCCGCCGGCGATCACCATGGTTTTGTACTTCGTGATCTTCGGCAACCTGATTGGCCGGCAGATTGGTGATATGGGTGGTTTCACCTATATGGAGTACATCGTGCCGGGGTTGATCATGATGTCGGTGATCACCAACTCCTACGGCAACGTGGTGTCGAGCTTTTTCGGCAGCAAGTTCCAGCGTTCCATCGAGGAATTGATGGTGTCGCCGGTGTCGCCCCATACGATTCTGATCGGCTACACCCTGGGCGGCGTGCTGCGCGGGTTGATGGTCGGGGTGATCGTGACGCTGCTGTCACTGTTCTTTACCCATTTGCAGGTGCATCACCTTGGGATCACGCTGCTGGTGGTGGTGCTGACGGCGACGATTTTTTCGTTGCTGGGGTTCATCAACGCGGTGTTTGCGCGCAACTTTGATGACATTTCGATTATTCCGACGTTTGTGCTGACGCCGCTGACGTATCTGGGTGGGGTGTTTTATTCGATCACCTTGTTGCCGCCGTTCTGGCAGACGGTGTCGTTGGCCAACCCTGTGTTGCACATGGTTAACGCCTTCCGTTACGGCATCTTGGGCGTGTCGGATATCAAGATCAGTGTGGCGATTACGTTTATGCTGGTGGCAACTGTGGTGCTTTATGTGGGGTGCGCGCGGTTGCTGGTGAGTGGGCGTGGGATGCGCACCTAAGCGTTGAAGTGTAATGAAAAACGGCCTTCAGATGAGGCCGTTTTTTTGTGTTTGGTTGGGGGCATATCCGTTATTTAGGTAACGGCAGCTTATGGTTTCGCTCTTACAGC
>NZ_JACARE010000096.1 GCF_013386765.1 Pseudomonas yamanorum | reverse complement strand
GACCGTCAGGCATTCCTTTGTGAAATCATCGACGCAGGTAAGACACTTGATCCTGCGACCGGTGGAAAGTGCGTCCATGACGAAATCCATCGACCAGGTCAGATTGGGCGCCGCCGGACGGAGCAGCGGCAGACGTTCTGTTGCCAGCCCTTTACGACGTCTTCTGCGTTTTACGCCCAGGCCACTGAGGTGATAAAGCCGGTACACGCGCTTATGATTAACATGAAGCCCTTCACGGCGCAGCAACTGCCAAATACGACGGTAGCCAAAACGCCTGCGCTCCAGTGCCAGCTCAGTGATGCGCCCTGATAAATGCGCATCAGCAGCCGGACGGTGAGCCTCATAGCGGCAGGTCGACAGGGATAAACCTGTAAGCCTGCAGGCACGACGTTGCGACAGACCGGTCGCATCACACATCAACATCACGGCTTCCCGCTTCTGGTCTGTCGTCAGTACTTTCGCCCAAGAGCCACCTGAAGCGCCTCTTTATCCAGCATGGCTTCGGCAAGCAGCTTCTTGAGTCTGGTGTTCTCTTCCTCAAGCGACTTCAGGCGCTTAACTTCAGGCACCTCCATACCGCCATACTTCTTACGCCAGGTGTAAAACGTGGCATCGGAAATGGCATGCTTGCGGCA
>NZ_JACARE010000095.1:1436-1738 GCF_013386765.1 Pseudomonas yamanorum | reverse complement strand
CGCTCCTTGAGCCGCGGGAACAGGTGCAACACCTTGTCCATCTGCTCCTGGTAATCGCCCTTGTCGGTAAAGAATCCGCCCATGGCGAGGTTCTCTTCCACGGTCAGGCGGGCAAACACCCGACGGCCTTCCGGAACCACGGCAATGCTCTTGCGCATGATCTCGGAGGAGGCCTGGCCCACCAGTTCCTCACCCATGTAGCGGATGCTGCCGCTGTGAGCCTGGGGCGAACCGCACAGGGTCATCAGCAGCGTGGACTTGCCGGCACCGTTGGCGCCAATCAGGGTCACGATTTCGCCCTG
>NZ_JACARE010000095.1:0-1395 GCF_013386765.1 Pseudomonas yamanorum | reverse complement strand
AAATAGGCTTTGATCACTTCCGGGTTGTCGCGGATCTGTTCCGGCGTACCGTCGGCCAGTGGCGTGCCCTGGTTGATCACGACGATATGGTCGGAAATGCTCATGACCAGTTTCATGTCGTGTTCGATCAACAGCACCGTGGCGTTGTTTTCCTCACGCAGCACGCCGATCAGCGCCTTGAGGTCTTCGGTTTCCTTGGGGTTCAGGCCGGCGGCCGGTTCGTCGAGCATGAGGATCCGCGGGCGGGTCATCATGCAGCGGGCGATTTCCAGGCGACGTTGCTGACCGTAGGCCAGGGTACCGGCAGGGCGGTTGGCAAACTCGGTGAGGTTGACCTTGTCCAGCCAGTACTCGGCGTATTCCATGGCCTCGCGCTCGCTCTTGCGGAACGACGGGGTCTTGAACAGGCCGGCAAAGAAGTTGGTGTTCAGGTGACGATGCTGGGCGATCAACAGGTTCTCGACCGCCGTCATGTCCTTGAACAGCCGCACGTTCTGGAAGGTACGCACCACGCCCTTGCGGGCGATCTCGTGGCCGGCCAGGCCCTGGATCGGCTGGCCGTCCAGCAGGATGGTGCCGCCAGCCGGCTTGTAGAAGCCGGTCAGGCAGTTGAACACCGTGGTCTTGCCGGCGCCGTTGGGGCCGATCAGCGCTACTACCTGTTTTTCTTTGACGGTCAGGGCTACGCCGTTGACCGCCAGCAAGCCGCCGAAGCGCATGCTCAAGTTTTCGACTTTCAGGATCTCGCGGCTCATTTGCGCAGCTCCATGTGTGGACGTTGCATGGGCAGCAGGCCTTGAGGACGCCAGATCATCATCAGCACCATCATGGCGCCGAACATCAACATGCGGTATTCGCTGAACTCACGCATCATTTCCGGCAGCAGGATCATCACGATCGCCGCGAGAATCACGCCCAGTTGCGAGCCCATGCCACCCAGTACCACGATGGCGAGGATGATCGCCGACTCGATGAAGGTGAACGACTCCGGGGTCACCAGACCTTGGCGCGCGGCGAAGAAGCTGCCTGCGAAACCGGCGAAGGTTGCCCCGAGGGTGAAGGCCGAAAGCTTGATGACGGTGGGGTTCATGCCCAGCGCACGGCAGGCGATTTCATCTTCGCNNNNCGGCCGATCGGCATGCGCAGCAGGCGGTTGATCACGAACAGCGCCGCCAGTGCCAGCAACAGGGCCACCAGGTACAGGAACACCACTTTGCTCACCGGGTTGTAGTCGATCCCGAAGTACTCGTGGAACGTCTGCATGCCTTCGGCTGCGGTGCGGTCGAACGACAGCCCGAAGAACGTTGGCTTGGGAATGCTGCTGATGCCGTTGGGGCCGCCGGTGATATCGGTGAGGTTACGCAGGAACAGACGGATGATTTCACCGAAGCCCAG
>NZ_JACARE010000094.1 GCF_013386765.1 Pseudomonas yamanorum | reverse complement strand
GCCACAGGGATTGGCGCCAGCCAATTTTTCAGTGTGAAAGGCTTATCCCCTTGCCACCGCCAACCTGTGCAATGTGATCTTGCGCACCTCCTGCTTGCTCAGCTCAATATGGGTCTTGAGCAGTTGCTGCGCCAGATCGCTTTGCCGTTGCAGGATCGCCTCGAGGATCAACCCATGCTCCTCATACGTCGCTGCAATACGTGATGCAAGTCTTGGCCACGCTCGAATCACCTGTGGCGAGGGAGCTTGCTCCCGCTGGGGTGCGAAGCGCCCCCAAAACCGGACACCCTATTTTATCTGCCGAAAAGAGGTGTCTGGATTGGGGCTGCTGCGCAGCCCAGCGGGAGC
>NZ_JACARE010000010.1 GCF_013386765.1 Pseudomonas yamanorum | reverse complement strand
CCCGGGGCCGCCGCGACGTGCCATCCATGGCCCGGCGCGGCTAAATCGGCATCCCTGCCGATTTACCCGCTCCACCGTGCCTGCTTGCGGCCATCGTGGTTAACGGGGCCCGCAGATCAAGATCAAAAGCAAAAGCACGGCGGCCTGAAAGCCGACCTGAGTGTTAAAAGCAAAGGCAAAAGCCGCTTTTCTGTAGGAGCTGGCTTGCCGGCGAAGAACCTGAGAGCGCCGCGTTCATTCAGGACGCCAACGTCATCGTTAACGACCATCGCCGGCAAGCCAGCTCCTACAGGGGGGCGTGCGCGCTGTAGATTTTGATTTTGCCTTTGCTTCACCACACTTAAGCCGGCCTGTAGGCCGCTGTAAGAGCGGAACCAATATCAGCCGTTACCAAAAAAACGGATATGTACTCCGAGCCAAAAGCCGGACCAACTTCAACACCTCTCATGGTCATTTATGGAAAAGTCAAAGTATCGAAAAGCAGGATTGGCCCTGGTGTTGACCGTCGCAGCCGGCCTGATCATCTACACCGTGCAGGCCCCCGCAGACGCGCCGCAATACCTGACCGCCACCGCCGAACGCAGTGACATCGAAAACGCCGTCCTGGCCACCGGCCTGCTGGAAGGCGTCAAGCAGGTCGACGTCGGCGCCCAGGTCTCCGGCCAACTCAAATCCCTGAAGGTCAAGGTCGGCGACAAGGTCAAGAAGGGCCAATGGCTCGCCGAAATCGACCCACTGATCCTGCAGAACACCCTGCGCAAAGCCCAGGTCGACGAAGAAAACCTCCAGGCCCAACGCCGCGCCACCGCGGCTCAACTCAAGGAAACTAAATCCGTCTACCAACGTTACCAGGGCCTGCAAGAGGACGAATCCGTCTCCCGCCAGGACTTCGAAACCGCCGAGTCCAACTACGAAGTGCAGCGCGCCAACCTGATGTCCCTCGACGCCCAGATCAAAAGCGCCCACATCCAGATCGACACCGCCAAGATCAACCTGGCCTACACCCGCATCGTCGCGCCCATCGACGGCGATGTCGTGGGCATCGTCACCCAGGAAGGCCAGACCGTGATCGCCAGCCAACTGGCGCCGGTGCTGCTCAAGCTCGCCGACCTGGACACCATGACCGTCAAGGCCCAGGTCTCCGAGGCCGACGTGATCCACATCAGCCCCGGCCAACAGGTGTACTTCACCATCCTCGGCGAGGCCGACAAACGCTACTACGCCAAACTGCGCGGCACCGAACCGGCCCCGCAGAACTTTCTCGAAACCCAGACCGCCGGCACCCCCAAGCAAAACACCGCGGTGTTCTACAACGCACTGTTCGACGTGCCCAACCCCGACCACCGCCTGCGCATCGCCATGACCGCCCAGGTGCGCATCGTGCTCGACACCGCCAAGGCCGCGCTGACGGTGCCCGTGGCCGCACTCGGCCCGCGCAACGCCGATGGCCGCTTCCCGGTGCGGGTGCTGGATGCCAAGGGCCGGGCCAACACGCGGCAAGTGCAGACCGGCATCAACAACAACGTCAAGGTGCAGATCCTCGATGGCCTGGCCGAAGGCGACAAGGTGGTGATTGGCGATCCATCGCCCGCCGTGGCGGGGGGCTGATCGATGACGCAGCCACTGCTGGAGCTTAAAGGCATCGTGCGCAGTTTCATGGCCGGTGACCGTGAGTTCATTGCGCTCAAGGGTATCGACCTGACCATCCACGCCGGGGAAATGGTCGCGATTACCGGGGCTTCGGGCTCGGGTAAATCCACCCTGATGAACATCCTCGGCGGCCTCGACTACGCCACCGCCGGCAGCTACAAGATCAATGGCATCGAAACCCGCACCCTGGGGGATGAACAGCTGGCGGAGCTGCGTCGTGACTACTTCGGTTTTATCTTCCAGCGTTACCACCTGCTGGCGCACTTGAGTGCGTTGCACAACGTGGAAATGCCGGCGATTTATGCCGGCACACCGGAAAGCGCGAGGCACAGTCGGGCAGGGGAGCTGTTGGCACGACTGGGCTTGTCGGGGCATTTGACCCATCGCCCGAGCCAGCTGTCCGGCGGCCAGCAACAGCGGGTGAGTATCGCCCGGGCCTTGATGAATGGCGGCGAGGTGATCCTCGCCGACGAACCCACCGGCGCCCTCGATACCCACAGCGGCAAGGAAGTGATGCGCATCCTGGCCGAGCTGCACGCCGCCGGGCACACGGTGATCATCGTCACCCACGACCCGAAGGTCGCAGCCAATGCCCAGCGGATCATTGAGGTGCGCGATGGCGAGATTGTCAGTGACCGCGCCAACGAAAGTGTCGGCCTCGACCTGCCCACCGAGGCACCCATCGAGCCCAAGCGCAGCGGTGCGCGCAAGTTGGTGGCCAGCCTCGGACTGTTCAAGGAGGCCTTCAACATGGCCTGGGTCGCGCTGATTTCCCATCGCATGCGCACCTTGCTGACCATGCTCGGCATCGTCATCGGCATCACCTCGGTGGTGTCGATCTCGGCCATCGGCGAGGGCGCCAAGCGTTATGTGCTCAAGGACATCCAGGCCATCGGCAGCAACACCATTGATATCTTTCCCGGCAAGAGTTTCGGTGACAGTCGCGCCTCGGCGATCGAGACGCTGTTGCCGTCGGATGTGGAGGCGCTGAACCAGCTGTATTATGTCGACAGCGCCACGCCGGTGGTGGGGCGCAACCTGTTGCTGCGCTACGGCAATATCGACCTGGACGCGCAGGTCAATGGGGTCAGCGATCGCTATTTCCAGGTCAAGGGCCTGAAGCTCGAAGCCGGGATTACCTTCAGTGAAAGCGACGCCCGGCGCCAGGCCCAGGTGGTGGTGATCGATCACAACGCGCGTCATCGGTTGTTCGGGCCTGGCGTGGATCCGCTGGGCCAGGTGATCCTGGTGGGCAACCTGCCGTGCACGGTGATCGGGGTGACGGCCGACAATAAAAACATGTTTGCCGCCAGCAAGGCGCTGAACGTGTGGGTGCCCTATGAAACGGCGGCAGGCCGGCTGTTGGGCCAGCGCCATCTGGACAGCATCACCGTGCGCATCAAGGATGGCCAGCCGAGCAAGGTGGTGGAAGAGAACGTCACCAAGCTGATGTTGCAGCGCCACGGCACCAAGGATTTCTTTACCAACAACCTCGACAGCATCATGCAGACGGTGCAGAAAACCAGCCGTTCCCTGGCGTTGCTGCTGTCGTTGATCGCGGTGATTTCATTGCTGGTGGGCGGCATCGGGGTGATGAATATCATGCTGGTGTCGGTGACCGAACGCACCCGTGAGATCGGGATTCGCATGGCGGTGGGCGCGCGGCAATCGGATATTCGCCAGCAGTTTCTGGTGGAGGCGGTGATGGTCTGCCTGATTGGCGGGATGATCGGCATCTCGCTGTCATTCGCCATCGGCTATCTGTTTTCGTTGTTTGTGAAAGAGTGGGAAATGGTGTTTTCCCTGGGGTCGGTGGTGACGGCGTTTGCGTGTTCGACGTTGATCGGGATTGTGTTCGGGTTTGTGCCGGCGAGGAATGCGGCGCGGCTGGATCCGATTGAAGCCCTGGCGCGGGATTAACCCGGGTAGAGATCAAAAGTGTGGGAGCTGGCTTGCCTGCGATAGCGATGTGTCAGTCAACATATCAGGTGACTGAGACACCGCTATCGCAGGCAAGCCAGCTCCCACATTGGTTCTGTGGTGTTCTAGAGACCGCTGCTTTCTTCCGTGGAATACATCCACCGCATCAACGAATGCCGACCACTGATGCCCATCTTGATCGCCGCCCGCTTGAGGTAGCTCTCGATGGTGTTGACCTTCAACGCCAACTGCTCCGCCAGTTCCGGCGCGGTGCGTCCGGCCAGCAACCCGACGCACACTTCAAGCTCGCGGCTGGACAGGGCCAGCCCGGATTGCGCAAGGCGTTCTTCAAAGCGCCGGCGCAAGGTGTCGATGCCTTGTTGCTGCGGCACTTCATTCTCCGGGCCGCTGGGTTGCAGGGCGCTGATGTGTTTTTCAACCATCGGCAGCAGCAGGGAAGAGAAGTCTTGCAGGATGATCCGTTCCTGCTGGGAAAAACTCTCGCAAGGGTTGGAGCGGTACACCGACAGCACGTAGCTGACGTCATTCTTGCGTCGGGTCAGGTGCAGTTGGGCGGCGGCCTGGGTTTCGTCCAGGTCGGGCGCCGGGGCGTGGTCCCTTGAACTCACGGGCATTTGGGTGATGTGCGTGGCGTCGACCGCCAGTTGGGTGAGGATCAGGTCGTGCAGCATGCGCGGGAAATGCCGGCTGCCGGTGCTGGCGATGACCTTGCCAATGTGGGGGAACAGGTGTGAGTTCATCATTTCATCCATGAGTTTCAAGGAGGGCGGTGTACAGGGCAGTGATATCCATGACTGCCGCCTCGTATGCTAGTACAGGCTGTCGCAAACGGGCCAATGAATGGATCAAATTTTTTGCGGGGCAGGGCGCAACGGGAAAAGCCCGACCTTTGCAGGCCGGGCTATTGGTAAACGTCGGGCCTGGTGATGAATTTACTTCAAGCGTGATGAACGTTGTGTTGCACCGCCCGGGATTTCGGCTTTTCGGCACAGGCGTGAAGGGCCTGGGCAACGTCGGCCAGCAGGTCGGCGATATCTTCCAGGCCTGCCGAGAGCCGCACCAGCCCTTCGGAAATTCCGTGATGGGCGCGTTGTTCCGGGGTGTAGGTGGAGTGGGTCATGCTGGCCGGGTGCTGGGCCAGTGACTCGGCGTCCCCGAGGCTCACTGCCCGGGTGAACAGCTTCAGGGCGTTCATGAAGCGCCGGCCCATGTCGATGCCACCCTTGAGTTCGAACGCGATCATGCCGCCCGACTGCTTCATCTGTCGCGCGGCCAATTCGTACTGCGGGAAGGAACGCAGGCCGGGGTAGGTCACCCATTCCACCAGTGGGTGGGCCTGCAAGGCTTCGGCGATGGCCAGGGCGTTGCTGCAATGGCGATCCATGCGCAGGGCCAGGGTCTTGAGGCCGCGCATCAGCAGGGCCGCATCCTGGGGCGACATCACCGCGCCGGTCAGGTCCTTGAGCCCTTGCAGGCGAATGCGCTGGGCCAGGGCCTGGCTGCTGACGGCGATGCCGGCAGTGATGTCGCCGTGGCCGCTGAGGTATTTGGTGGCCGAGTGCACCACCACGTCGGCGCCCATTTCCAGCGGGCGTTGCAGGTAGGGCGTGCAATAGGTGTTGTCGACCACCACGGTGATGCCGGGTTGGCGGTGGGCGATCTCGGCGACGGCGGCGATGTCCACCAGTTGCAGGTTGGGGTTGGCCGGGGTTTCGAAGTAGATCATGCGGGTGGCCGGGTTGATGGCCTCGCGCAGGGCGTTCAGGTCGGTGAGGTCGACATGGCGCACCTTGATGCCGAACTCGCCGATGCCATGGTGCAGCAGGGCGAAGGTGCAGCCGTAGAGGGTCTGGCTGACGATGATCTCGTCACCGGGGCGCAGCAGGGTCCAGAACGTCGCGGCGATTGCGCCCATGCCGGAGCTGAAGGCCACGGCGGCTTCGCCGTTTTCCAGGGTGGCCATGCGCGCTTCCAGCAGGGCCAGGGTGGGGTTGGAGATGCGCGTATAGAAGTGCCCGCTCTCTTCACCGGCGAAGCAGGCGGCGCCGTATTCTGCGGTGGGGAAGGCGAAGGTGGCCGACAGGTAGATCGGCGGCACGAGGGCGCCGTGGTGGTCCTGGGGATCGTAGCCGTGGTGGATGGCGCGGGTGGAAAAGCCGAACGTATTGTGTTTATTTTTCATGGTCGGACGCTCCTTATTTCCTACAATGCTATGCTTATAACTGCGGCCGAACGTTCCATAGTTTGCTGGGAAAAGCCGGTAGATTGGGATGAAAAACAATAAAAACGAGGTTTTGAGGCAAGATATGCCCACTCATCTGGATCGGACTGACAAGGCGCTTTTAAACGCTTTGCAGGGTAATGCGCGGTTGACCGTGGCGGAGTTGGCGGAGCGGGTGTCGCTGACTACTTCGCCGTGTTGGCGGCGGGTGAAGAACCTTGAGGACAGCGGGGTGATCGGGGGGTATCAGGCGATCCTGTCGCCCAAGGCGCTGGGGTATGGGGTGACGGCGTTTGTCAGCATCATGATGGACACCCATTCGCGCGAAGTGGCCCGGGCGTTTGAGCAGAGGTTGCTGGAGATTCCCGAGATTGTGGCGTGTCATAACGTTTCGGGGCGGTATGATTTTTTGTTGGAAGTGGTGGCGAAGGATCTGGAGTCGTTTGGGGAGTTTGCGCGGGAGGTGTTGCAGGGGTTGCCGTGTGTTAAGGAGATTTATTCGAGCTTCTCGTATAAATCGGTGCGGCCGTTGCGGGTGATTCCTTTGCCGGGGTGATGGTGTACATATCCATTCCTGCGGTAACGGCTGCTTATGGTTTCGCTCTTACAGCGGGTCACTTTTGGCAAACGCCCGGAATGTCGGCCCAGCCAAAAGTAACCAAAAGGTCTTTGCCCCACCACTCGGAGCCTCGCCTAGGCTCGGCATGCCGGAACGAAGGCCATCGTGGTTAACGGGGCCCGCAGATCAAAATCAAAAGCAGATCAAGATCAAAGGCACGCAGCCTCGCTAGCGCTCGACAGCTGCTACGGGGGGCTCTGCTTTTCTGTAGGAGCTGGCTTGCCGGCGATGCGGACAACTCGGTCTTTCAGATACACCGAGGCGATGCCATCGCCGGCAAGCCAGCTCCTACAATGGACCGTGCTTGCTTTTGATTTTGCTTCACCACACTCAAGCCGGCCTGTAGGCCGCTGTAAGAGCGGAACCATAAGCGGCCGTTACCTAAATAACGGATATGCCCCCCAGCCCCAAAGACGCATACGTCATCCAACGTATTCCCCGCCCAACCCCATCCCCGCGAGACTGCTCCCACAGCCCAGCCACCCTCCGGGAGCACCTCGATGACCGACACCCTGATCAAAGTCGACCTCAACCAACCCGTCACCGAAAACGAGCAGATCCACAACCGTTGGCACCCGGACATCCCGATGGCCTGCTGGGTCAAACCCGGCGATGACTTCATACTCGAAACCTACGACTGGACCGCCGGCGCCATCAAGAACAACGACGACGCCAGCGACGTGCGCGACGTCGACCTCTCCACCGTGCACTACCTCTCCGGCCCGGTGGGCGTACACGGCGCCGAACCCGGTGACCTGCTGGTAGTCGACCTGCTCGACATCGGCGCCAAGGCCGACTCCCAATGGGGCTTCAACGGGTTTTTCTCCCGCCAGAACGGCGGCGGCTTCCTCACCGACCACTTCCCCAGCGCGCAAAAAGCCATCTGGGATTTCAAGGGCATGTTCACCAGCTCCCGACACATCCCGGGCGTGAACTTCGCCGGCCTGATCCACCCCGGCCTGATCGGCTGCCTGCCCGACCCGGTAATGCTCGCCGACTGGAACCGCCGCGAGCAGGAGCTGATCGACACCAACCCGACCCGCGTCCCACCCCTGGCCAACGCCCCCCTGGCCGCCACCGCCCACATGGGCAAGCTCAAGGGCGACGCCCGTGACGCCGCCGCAGCCACCGGCGCCCGCACCGTGCCGCCCCGCGAGCATGGCGGCAACTGCGATATCAAGGATCTGTCCCGCGGTTCGAAGATCTACTTCCCGGTGTACGTCAACGGCGCCGGCCTGTCGGTGGGTGACTTGCACTTCAGCCAGGGCGACGGCGAAATCACTTTTTGCGGCGCCATCGAAATGGCCGGCTGGGTGCACATGAAGGTCGAGCTGATCAAGGGCGGCATGGCCAAGTACGGGATCAAGAACCCGGTGTTCAAACCAAGCCCGATCACCCCGAACTACAAGAACTACCTGATCTTCGAAGGCATCTCCGTCGATGAGCAAGGCCAGCAGCACTACCTGGATGTCAACGTCGCCTACCGCCAGGCCTGCCTCAATGCGATCAACTACCTGACCAAGTTCGGCTACTCGCCGGCCCAGGGTTATGCGTTGCTCGGCTCGGCGCCGGTGCAGGGGCATATCAGCGGCGTGGTGGACATCCCCAACGCCTGCGCGACGTTGTGGCTGCCCACCGAAATCTTCGAGTTCGACATCAACCCCAACGCCAGCGGCCCGACCAAGTTCCTCGACGGCAGCATCGACCTGCCCATCGCACCGGACCTGTAGCCATGCCGACCTACGAATATGCCTGTGAGTCCTGCGGCACCTTCACCATGCTGCGGCCTATCGCCCAGCGTCACGAGCCGAGCCAGTGCCCGTATTGCGACAGCCCCGGCGGGCAGTTGCTGCTGTCGGCGCCGGCGCTGACCACGCTGTCGGCCAACCAGCGCAAGGCCATTGCCGGCAACGAGCGCAGCGCCCATGCGCCGCAAACCGTCGGTGAGTACAAGGAGTCGCGCAAGCACCCGGCGGGTTGCAGTTGCTGCGGCACCAGCAAGCCGGTGGTGCCGAGCAAGACCAACCCGTTGGGCCTCAAGACCAGGACCGGGCCGCGGCCCTGGATGATCAGTCACTGACCTAGGAGATTTGCAATGCGCCATGGCGACATATCCAGCAGCCCGGACACGGTCGGCGTTGCTGTCGTGAACTACAAGATGCCGCGCCTGCACAGCAAGGCCGAGGTCATCGATAACGCGAAGAAGATTGCCGAGATCATCGTCGGCATGAAGCAGGGTTTGCCCGGCATGGACCTGGTGGTGTTTCCCGAATACAGCACCATGGGGATCATGTACGACCACGACGAGATGATGGCCACCGCCGCAAGCATTCCCGGCGAAGAGACGGCGATTTTCTCGGCGGCCTGTCGCCAGGCCAACACCTGGGGCGTGTTTTCCCTGACCGGCGAACGCCACGAGGAGCATCCGCACAAGGCGCCGTACAACACGCTGGTGCTGATCAATAACCTCGGCGAGATCGTCCAGCGTTATCGCAAATGCATTCCGTGGTGCCCGATCGAGGGCTGGTATCCGGGGGACCGCACCTACGTGTGCGACGGGCCCAAAGGCATGAAGGTCAGCCTGATCATCTGCGACGACGGCAACTACCCGGAGATCTGGCGCGACTGTGCGATGAAAGGCGCCGAGTTGATCGTGCGCTGCCAGGGCTATATGTACCCGGCCAAGGAGCAGCAGGTGCAGATGTCCAAGAGCATGGCCTGGGCGAATAACTGCTATGTGGCGGTCGCGAACGCGGCGGGGTTCGACGGGGTGTATTCGTACTTCGGGCACTCGGCGATCATCGGTTTTGATGGGCGTACCCTGGGCGAATGCGGTGAGGAAGAAATGGGCATTCAGTACGCCCAGCTGTCGGTGTCGCAGATCCGCGATGCGCGGGCCAACGACCAGTCGCAGAACCATCTGTTCAAGCTGCTGCACCGTGGCTACACCGGCATGCACGCCTCGGGCGATGGAGACAAGGGCGTGGCGGACTGCCCCTTCGAGTTCTATCGCACCTGGGTGCTGGACGCGCAAAAGGCCCAAGAGAATGTCGAGGCGTTTACCCGCAATACCGTCGGTGTCGCTGAATGCCCGGTGGGGCAGTTGCCCCATGGCGGTAAAGAAAAAACGGCGGGCTGAACTGGCGAAACACACCCTCTGTGGCGAGGGAGCTTGCTCCCGCTGGGCTGCGCAGCGGCCCCAAAATTTAAGCAGCGCTACGCACTGGAGCACCAGCCCGGTCCCGCGGGAGCATGCTCCCTCGCCACAGTTTATTCATTGTCCTTTTGATCGTTATAGGGTGAGGCATGCGGTTTACCTTTGAACCGGCCCAGGTCATGGCCTTGCTGCGCAGCCGTATCGTCGGCCAGGACGCAGCCCTGGCCCAGGTGGAAGGGCTGCTGAAGGTGGTCAAGGCCGATATCGGCGAGCGTGAGCGGCCATTGAGCGTCAACCTGTTCATGGGGCCGACCGGGGTCGGCAAGACCGAAATCGTTCGGCTGCTGGCGCAGGCATTGCACGGCCGGGCCGACGGGTTCTGCCGTATCGACATGCACACCCTGGCCCAAGAGCATTACGCCGCCGCACTCACTGGTGCACCACCGGGTTATGTCGGCAGCAAGGAGGGCATCAGCCTGTTCAACAGCGAACTGATCCAGGGCAGCTACAGCCGCCCCGGTATCGTGCTGTTCGACGAGCTGGAAAAGGCCAGCCAGGAAGTGGTGCGCAGCCTGTTGGGCATCCTTGAAAACGGTCAGCTGACCCTGGCGGGCGGCGCCCGTACGCTGGACTTTCGCAACAGCCTGATCTTCATGACGAGTAATATCGGTGCGCAACAGGCGCGTCGGCATCGACAGCGGTTTGCCCCGCTGCGCTGGTGGGGGCGCGGTGAAGCAGGGGTGTTGGAGGATGCCTTGCACAGTCACTTCGAACCGGAATTTCTCAATCGCATCGACCGCATCCTGATGTTCGAGCCCATCGATCATCAGTGGCTTGAAGCGTTGCTGGAGGTGGAACTCGGCAAACTCAATCAGCGCCTTGCCGCTCAGCAACGCTCACTGGTGCTGGATGAGTCGGCGCGGGCCTGGCTGTGCCGCGACCATGACCCACGGTTTGGGGCACGTGCCCTGGGCCGTCGATTGCGGGTCGAACTGGAGCCGGCGATTGCCGAATGCGTATTGCGCGACCCGGGTGTGGGGCCTATGGGCGTGACGGTCGGCAGCGATCGTTTGGTGGTTTCGCAACAAGCGCCTTGCATCCCCTGAATTCCAGGCTAATATAACCCGGGTAAAACAATATATTCCGGGTAAAAGTCATGAGCGCATCACACTGCACCGCCTTCCTCGGCCATCAACGCGTGGCCGCCGGCTCTTATGCCGACGTCGCCAAAACCCTGAAAAGCCTCGACCTGTCGGCGGGCAGCTTGCTGGTGTTTGATGACACCAGCGGTGTTCAAGTCGACTATCCCTGGCCAGCCGATTACGCACCCCAGCAGCCGACGGTTGCGGTGACGGAGGCCGAAGTGCCGGCGTCACCGGCTGTAGGCCGCCCGAAGCTCGGCGTGGTCGCCCGTGAAGTCACCCTGTTGCCGCGGCATTGGGAGTGGCTGGGGCAACAACGCGGCGGCGCCTCGGCGGCCTTGCGCCGGCTGGTGGATGAAGCGCGCAACGCCCATGCCGAGCACGATCAGCAACGCCAGGCGAAGGAATCCAGCTATCGTTTCATGAGCGCTATCGGCGGCGACCTGCCAGGTTTTGAAGAAGCCTCGCGGGCCTTGTTTGCCCAGGATGGCGCTGACTTTTCCAACAAGATTGCGCACTGGCCGGTGGATGTGAAGCTGTACCTGGCCTGGTTGTCACGCAACGCTTTCCCTGCCTGATTGCATTGAGATCCGAACCTTCATGGAAGTCACCCAGAAACGACCGTTGTGGCAGATCTACCTGATCTTTTTGGCACCCATGGTGCTGTCCAATTTCCTCCAGAGCTTTTCCGGCACGCTCAACGGCATCTATGTCGGGCAGATGCTCGGCACCCAGGCGTTGGCGGCCGTGTCGGGGATGTTCCCCATCGTGTTTTTCTTTATCGCCCTGGTGATTGGCCTGGGGGCGGGCGCGTCGGTGCTGATCGGCCAGGCCTGGGGCGCCCGGGAAACCTCGATGGTCAAGTCGATCACCGGCGCCACCCTGACCCTCGGCGCCCTGATCGGGGTGATCGCGGCGGTACTGGGCAGCGTGTTTGCCCGCCCGGCGATGCAGGCCCTGGGCACCCCGGTGGATGTACTGGATGACGCGGTGGGTTATGCGCAGATGATGATGTTGATCATGCCGCTGCTGCTGGTGTTCATCCTGTTCACCCAACTGCTGCGGGGCGTGAGCGACACGGTGTCGCCGTTGCTGGCGCTGATGGTGTCGACCGCCGTGGGCCTGGTGCTGACCCCGACGCTGATCAAGGGTTGGCTGGGCCTGCCGCCGATGGGCATCCAAAGCGCGGTGCTGGCAGGTCTGGTGGGTAACGCCCTGGCGATGACCTTTCTGGTGCTGCGCCTGCGCCATAAAAACCACGTGATGGCGCCGGACCGCGAGTTGATGGCGGCGCTGCGGCTGGACCGGGTGATCCTCGGCAAGGTCCTGCGTATCGGCCTGCCGACCGGCTTGCAGATGGTGGTGCTGTCGCTGTCGGAGCTGGTGATTCTGGCGCTGGTCAACAGCCATGGTTCCCAGGCGACGGCGGCGTATGGGGCGGTGACGCAAATCGTCAACTACGTGCAGTTTCCGGCGCTGTCGATCGCCATCACCGCGTCGATCCTGGGGGCACAGGCGATCGGGGCAGGGCGGCTGGAACGTATCGGGCCGATCCTGCGCACCGGGATTGTGATCAACCTGTGCCTGACCGGCGGCTTGATTCTGCTGGGGTATGGGTTGTCGCACTGGTTGCTGGGGTTGTTCATTACCGACGTTGATGCACGGGTCAAGGCCGAGCACCTGCTGCATATCATGCTCTGGAGCATCCTGGTGTTTGGTTTTCAGGCGGTAGTGGGCGGGATCATGCGGGCCAGCGGGGTGGTGCTGGTGCCGGTGGGGATTTCGATCTTTTGTGTGTTGGGGGTGGAGTTGCCGGTGGCGTACCTGCTCAATGCGCGGTTTGGGCTGGAAGGGGTCTGGATGGCGTTTCCGGTAACGTACCTGGCGATGCTTGGGTTGCAGACCGCGTATTACCGGTTGGTCTGGCGGCACAAGCAGATAAAACGCTTAGTGTGAGGGGGGTGTTCCTACTGGACGATGAAGGGTTTTCCTGCCGGGAACTGGAAGTTTCGGAACCATTTTTCGGCAAGGCGCCACACAGCCTTGGCCCATCCGGCTTGGTCGTTGGTTGATCAACACCAGTCCTGGATGGGCGGTACAAGGTCTAATCCATTGGAGAATAACTTATGTCATCAGTTGGCAAACCCTATCAAACCTTCGCTCCGCCTCCACCGCCTCAACCCACGCCCGCTGCCCTGCCATCAACTGCCTACGACCAGGCCACGCCTGAAGACATCGCTGAGGCTTTTGTAAAGAACAGTTCCCAATTCGTGGACAAAAAGACCGGTGAGCTCACCCTGGAAAAACTGATAGCGGTGGGCAACCGTAAGCCAACCGGGAATGCTGCGATCGACGGTATCACGGCGCTGGCCCTGGCCGTGCTCCAGCACAGCCTGTTTGATGGAGACTTGATCGACAGGAGCGAGGAATTCCTCAGGACCGGTGGTAGAGGCGAGAAGACTAAAGGCGCTGACGCCAAAAAGGACTTGCCGGTCGGCGGCAGGGGGGATGGTCTGCAGCGTCACAGGGTCGAGAGTTCTGACAAGGACAGCGGGCAACTGAATGCTTATCGCGACAAAAAGCCCGAGGACCTTGCCGATAACGCCATGGCGCGCTTCAGTTCATTGGCCGATGCCGACGGGTTCATAAGCGATAAATCCCTGGCTGCGGTCGCCGCTGGAAAACATCAGGATGGTACTCCCGCTACTCAGTCGGAGATCAACCTGGCCAATGCGCTGATGGACGCGCCGGGTCTGTTCCGTGGGCTTGACGGGGATAAGGACGGGAAGTTTGACGGGAAGATATCCCGTGATGACCTGGCACAGTTCCAGTACACATCGATGAAACCCGATGTGTTGCTCAAAGGTATCAATGAGCACTTTTCAGAGTTGTGGGTCAACGGGTCGAAAGACTATATCAACGTCGGCGAGCTTGAACTGGCGGCAGGCATCCAGGAGTCCTCCAAAACCTATAGCCCTGAGCTGAGAGCCCTTGCCAAGCAACTCCTCGGGCGTCCAGAGCTTCTTCGGGAGTTGGACATCGGGATCAAATCCGACGGAAAAACGCCAGGTGATGAAGATGGCCGATTTGACAAGGCCAACCTCGACTACCTGATCAAAAAGTACGCGTCGTCCGAGCAAAAAATTGCCTGAGTCCTTTTATAGGCCGTGAACTGCTCCCAAGGGTCGAACACAACCTTTGGGGGTTTTACATAAGCGCCCTGGCGAAATAACGACTGGGCACCTCGCCCAATACACGCCTGAACACCGTCGCAAATGCGCTCGGGCTGCTATAGCCCAGGTCCAGCGCCACCCTTGTCACCGGTTCGCCGTTACCCAGGCGCACAATCGCCGCCAGCAGGCAGGCTTGCTGGCGCCATTGCAGGTAACTGATGCCCGTGGCCTGGCGGAATTGCCGGGTAAAGGTACGGCGACTCATGCCGGCGCTGAGCGCCATGGCATCAATGCTGATTTCCAGCGAAGGCCCAGCCAGAAACGCCTCGCAGGCCTTGGCCAATCGAGGCTCCGCTGGCAACGGCGCACTGAGCGGCAGCACCGGCATCCGGGCGATTTCGTGCAGCAGCAAACCCATCAGGTAACTGTCGCGACCCCCCGCCGCATAACGCGCCGGCACCTCAACGGCCTTTTCCAGCAACTGCCCAAGCAACGGTGATACGTCCAGCACCTGACACGCCTGGGGCAGTTCCAGCCGCCGCGCCGCCTGCGGGCGAATGTAGGTGTTGAGCATCGTCACTGGCCCGCGCATCAGCATGGCGTGTGACACATCGGGCGGCACCCAGATCGCGCGTCGGGGCGGCACGACCCAGTTGCCGGTCGCGGTGTAGACGGTGATGACACCGAGGCGGGCATAGGCAAACTGCCCGCGCGGGTGAGCGTGGGCGGGGAACAGCTGGCCGTCGGCATAGTCGACGGCGGTCACGACCACGTCGCGCGGGGTGTTTTCGTAGGGATAAATATCGGACATGGCCTGATTCTAGCCTTTGTTGACCCACAATCGCAGGCGGGCCATCGTGGTTTGCGAAAAAATCGGTCGGATGCATGGCCTCTCGCCGTGCCACTGAGCAAACGGACCCCGTCACCATGAAGCACAAACACCTGTTACTGGCCGTCCTGGTGACGGCTGTGTGGGGCATCAACTTCCCCATTACCAAGCTGGGCCTGGCCGAGATCAACCCGCTGTTGCTGACGGCCCTGCGGTTCACCCTGGCGGCGTTGCCCTGGGTGTTCCTGGTAAAACGGCCACAGGTTGCGGTGAAATGGCTGGCGGCCTACGGCTTGATATTCGGGGTGGCGATGTGGGCCTTGATCAACCTCGGGATCGCCATGGGCGTGCCGCCCGGCAGCGCGTCGCTGCTGATCCAGTTCAGCGCGTTTTTTACGATGGGCTGGGGCGTGCTGCTGTTTCGTGAAAGCCTTTCCCAGGCGCAATTGATCAGTGTGCTGCTGGCGGCCCTGGGCCTGGTGGGCATGTTGGTGGGGGTGCAGGGCTCGGCCACGATGCTGGGGTTTGCCCTGGTGCTGTTCAGTGCGCTGGCCTGGAGCGTCGGCAATATCATCATCAAGGTTTCCCGGGTGCGGGAGATCTTTGGGTTCGTGGTCTGGGCCAGCCTGTTTGCACCGGTGCCGCTGCTGCTGTTGACGTGGCTGCTGGACGGCTCGCAAGCCTTTGTCGCCTTGCCTGCCCAATTGAACGGCGTGGCGCTGTTCTCCCTGGCGTTCCAGGTGTATGGCGCGACGCACTTCTGCTATTGGGGCTGGAACCTGTTGTTGCGCGAGTACCCGGTTTCCCGGGTCGCGCCGCTGTCACTGCTGATCCCGGTGTTTGGCATTGTCAGCTCGATGCTGATCCTCGGTGAGTGCCCCGGCGCTGCGCAGTGGCAGGCCATGGGCTTGATCCTGCTGGCCTTGATCGTCGGCCTGAAGAAGGGGCGCCCGTTGTGGGTCAGGCAGGACGGTCACGCTTGAGCAGGCCGTACAATGCGCTGTCCGAGACCTCGTCGCCCACCACCCAGCGCTCGCGCAACAGGCCCTCGCGGACAAAACCCAGGCGCCCAAGCAGTTTCGCGGAACCCAGGTTGCGCGGGTCAATGTCGGCTTCAAGGCGGCGCAGCCCGGCGGTGTCGAACCCATGGTCGATCACGGCGCGGGCGGCTTCGCTCATGTAGCCCTTGCCCCAGTGCTGGCGGTTCAGGGTGAAGCCGATTTCGGCGCGGCGGCATTGCTCATCGACATTGAACAGGTCGCAACTGCCGATCACCTCGCCGGTGGCCAGCAACTCCACCATGCACACCAGGTCTTCACCGGCAACCGAGGCCTCCATCAGTTGGCCGAAGCGTTCGATGGCCTGCTCGGCGCGAATCATGGTGGGGAAGGAAAAGTAGCGCATGGCCTCGGGATCGGACCAGATCGCAAACAGCGCGCGCCAATCATCCTGATGGGGAGGGCGCAGGCCCAGGCGCTTGGTGGTGAGGAGAACGGGGGCGAAAAAGGGCAGGGTCATAAAGTGCTCGTCCGTGAAAGTCACGGGCCGAATCCTGCCGGGATTGCGAGGGTTGTACAAGGGTCAGGAGAAGGCCGAGTCGTCCAGCGCCTGGGCCGGCATTGCGCCGCTGGCCTTGATGGTTTTGGTGACGATGTAAGTGAAGTAGCGCTCGATGGCCAGGTCTTCCATCAGTAGCTGATCGATGAAGCGCTGGTACTGGTCGATGTCGGTGGCGCGGATCATCGCGATGTAGTCCACGCCGCCGCCGGTGGCGTAGCAGAACTCGACTTCAGGGGCATCGCTCATGCGTTGTTCGAAGCGGCGCATGTCCTGGGCGGTATGCCGGGCGAGGGTGATTTCCACCAGCAGTTGCTGGCTCTTGAACACCTGGTTCCAGTCGATCACGGCGCGGTAGCCCTTGACCAGGCCGGCGCTTTCCAGCTTGCGTACGCGTTCCCAGGCCGGTGTCACCGAGAGGTTGATGGCCTCGGCCAGGCTCGACTTGGTGATGCGCCCGTCCTCGGAGAGGATGCGCAGGATTTTCAGGTCATAGCGGTCAAGCTTGTGCATTGCGAGCAGACTCTGAAGCGGGCGGGTAAATATCAGGCCACTAAATTGTGGGAGCTGTCGAGCTTTAGCGAGGCTGCGATGGCGTCGGCATTGCAAACATTGAGGTTGCCTGACCCACCGCTATCGCAGCCTCGCTAAAGCTCGACAGCTCCCACAGGCTACCTCATCAGCCCAATACTTCCCCGGCCACCTGGTCGATCGCGCCCTTGGTGATGTCGACAATCAGGTCGGCCTCAGCCTTGGTCAGGATCAGCGGCGGGGCAAAGCCGAGGATGTCGCCGTGGGGCATGGCCCGGGCGATCATGCCGCGCTCCAGGCAGGCGGCCGAGACTTTCGGGCCAACCTTCAACGCTGCATCAAACGGCGTGCGTTGCTCCCGGTCGGCCATGAATTCCACGGCGGCAAGCATACCGTCACCGCGCACTTCGCCCACCAGCGGATGGCCTTCGAGGGTTTCCCGCAGGCGGCGATTCAGGTAGCTGCCGACTTCGTCCGCGTTGGCGGTGAGGTTTTCCCGCTCCAGGATATCCAGGTTGGCCAATGCCGCCGCCGCGCAGATCGGGTGCCCGGAGTAGGTCCAGCCATGGCCCATGGCGCCCTCATGAGTTGAGGCTTTTTCAATCACGTCCCATACCTTCTCACCGATGATCACCGCCGACAGCGGCGCATACGCACTGGTCAGGCCCTTGGCGGTGGTGATCAGGTCCGGGCGCATGCCGTAGCGCTGGCTGCCCATTTTCGAACCCAGGCGGCCGAAGGCGCAGACCACTTCATCGGCGATCAACAGCACGTCGTACTTGTTGAGTACCGCCTGGATCGCCGCCCAGTAACCGGCCGGCGGCACCACGATGCCGCCGGTGCCCATCACCGGTTCGCCAATGAAGGCGGCGACGGTGTCGGGGCCTTCGGCGAGGATCATTTTTTCCAGCTCATCGGCGCAGTAACGCACGAACCCGGCCTCGTCCATGCCCGCCGGCGCCTTGCGGTACCAGTGGGGGCAAACGGTATGCTGGATGCCCTGTTCCGGCAGGTCGAAATGCTGGTGAAACGCTGCCAGGCCCGTAAGGCTGCCGGTCATGATGCCCGAACCGTGGTAGCCGCGATCACGGGAGATGATTTTCTTCTTCTGTGGGCGGCCCAGCACGTTGTTGTAGTAACGCACCAGCTTGATCTGGGTTTCGTTGGCGTCGGAGCCGGACAGGCCGTAATAGACCTTTTTCATGCCCTCGGGCGCCCAGTCCATGATGCGGCTCGACAGCTCGATGATCGCCTCCGTCGAGTGGCCGACGTAGGTGTGGTAGTAGGCCAGTTCCTTGGCTTGCTTGTAGATCGCATCGGCGACTTCGGTGCGGCCATAGCCGATGTTCACGCAGTACAGGCCGGCGAATGCATCGATGAATTCACGGCCTTCATGGTCGCGAATACGGATGCCCGACGCGCTCTGGATGATGCGGCCCTTGAGCGCGCCGCTGGCGTGGTCATGGGCGTGGGTGGAGGGGTGCATGAAGTGCGCGCGGTCTTGTTCGAACAGGCTTTCGAGTGCTTGGCTCATGGTTGCTCTCCTTGGAATTGGCCTTGGTGATGCAGGCAAAAGTATTTGGTTTCGACAAAGGCTTCGAAGCCCTCGGCGCCGCCTTCACGGCCCAGGCCCGAGGCTTTCATGCCGCCGAAGGGAATCGGGTGGCCGGTGAATTTCACTCCGTTGACGGCGACCATGGCGTGGTCGAGGCGGCGGATCAGTGGGTAGATCAGGTCCAGGCGGTTGGAACAAATGTAGGCGGCCAGGCCGTATTCGGTGTCGTTGGCCATCTCGATGGCCTGTTCAATCGAGTCGAACGGCATCACCCCGGCGATCGGCGCGAAGTTTTCTTCGCGGTAGATGCGCATCTGCGGGGTCACATCGGCGAGTACCGTCGGCTGGTAAAACAGCCCGCCCAGTGCATGGGCTTCGCCGCCCACCAGGCGGTTTGCGCCCAGCTCCAGGGCATCGGCCACGCGCTCGGCGGTGACGTCGAAGGCGGCCTGGTGCATCAGCGGGCCGATATCGACGTTTTGCTCCTGGCCGCCGATCAACGCCGGGCCGACCCGCAGCTCCCGCACGGCGGCGGCGAAATGGCTGAGGAATTCGGGATAGATCGAACGCTCCACCATGATCCGGTTGGCGGCGCAGCAGTCCTGGCCGGAGGTTTGGAATTTGGCCTCCACTGCGACTTTCACGGCGTGCTCAAGGTGGGCATCGGCGCAGACAATAAACGGCGCATTGCCCCCCAGTTCCAGCGAGACCTTCTTCACGTCCTGTGCCGCCGCCTGCAACACCAGCTTGCCGACCCGGGTCGAGCCGGTGAAGCTCACCGAACGCACGCGGCTGTCCTGCACCAGGGTTTGCATGGTCATTTGCGGTTCGCCCAGCACTACGTTGAACACCCCCGGCGGGAAGCCGGCTTCCTCGGCCAGTTGCGCCAGGGCCAGGGCCGAGTAGGGGGTTTCATGGGCGGGCTTGACCACCACCGTGCAACCGGCGGCGAGGGCGGCAGCGGCCTTGCGGGTGATCATCGCCGAGGGGAAATTCCACGGGGTCAGCAGGGCGCACACGCCCACGGGTTCCTTGAGGGTGCCCAGGTGCGCGCCGGGGATATGGCTGGGAATGTTCTGGCCGTACAGGCGCCGGGCTTCTTCGGCGAACCACGGAATGAAGCTTGCGGCATAGGCGATTTCGCCGCGGGCTTCGGCAAGCGGTTTGCCCTGTTCCTGGCTGAGGATACGGGCGAGGTCTTCCTGGTGTTCGAGGATCAGGGCCGCCCAGCGCCGCAGGATCGTGGCGCGGGCATCGAGGCTCTGTTCACGCCAGGCGGGGAAGGCGCGGTGTGCGGCGTCGATGGCGGCGACAATCTGGGGTTTTTCCAGCATCGGCACATGGCCGATCAGTTGCTGGTTCGCCGAGTTGTGCACGGCCATGGTGCTGGCACTGGCGCTGTGGACCCAATGGCCGTCGACGTAGCACAGGGCCTTGAACAACAGTGGGTGTTTGTAGGTCATCGGGTTCACTCCGGTTCGTCTGAGTGGGAGTAATGCTAGGGCAGGGGCGCGTGCGGGATTGGTGGTTTGGTGGGGGTGGGGCAGTGGGTTTTTTCTGATTGATGTCGCCCAAACAGGTTTTTTTGCGGCGGGTGAAAATCAACGGTGGGAGCTGGCTTGCCTGCGATAACGATGTTGAATTCACCACCGCCATCGCAGGCAAGCCAGCTCCCACATTGAATGGGTGCTACTTCGCGGTTTTTGCGGTGGCTATCCAGCCGTCAAAGGTCGCTTTGTTTTCTTTCATCCAGTCCTCCGCCAGCTTGCGAATATTGCGTTCGCTGGAGCCGTCGGCGCTGATGGTTTTTTCCCAATAACTCCACGTCGCCTGGGAGAACGTCATCTGCTCCACCAGCTTCTTGATCGCCGGATTCGCCGCGATGAACTGCTTGTTGCCGATCGCGTACCAGTTCCACGCCGCCATCGCCATGCGGCACGGATCGGCCCCGCCGGCACACCCGGCAACCCCGGGCGTGAGTGCCGACGTGGTGCTCGGCACATTGCCCGGCAACGCATCAAACGGCGTCGGCAACCACACCACGTCCTTGCCCGGCACCATGGTGTTGGTCATCCACGACGGCGCCCACGCATAGAAAAACACCGGCTCGCCACGTTTCAGGCGGGCGACGTTTTCGAACATCAGCGCTTCGTACTTGCCGCGCACCGGGTTCACCGTGTCCCTGAGGCCGAACTTGTCGAGCTGGTAATCCACCACGTCGCCACAGCCCCAACCCGGGTCACAGCTGATCAGGTTGGCCTTGCCGTCCTTGCCAAACAGCCCGGCGATTTTCGGGTCTTTCATTTGTTCCAGGCTGGTAATGCCATACGCGTCGGCGGTTTTCTTGTCGATCATGTAGCCGTTGTAGCCCGCGCCGGTAATGAAGCCTGCGCCCACCACCTCGGTGCGGTCCTTCACCTTGTCAAAGCTGGGTTGCAGCATCGGCAAGGTCACGTCCATCGACAAATCCAGGTCGCCCTGGGCGGCGGCGGGGAAGAACAGCGTGGTGTTCACGGTGCTCAACTTGCTTGCATAGCCCAGGCGCTTGGTGGCCTCGATCGCGATTTTGGTCAGTACGTAGTTGCCGCCGGTGCTCTCCGATTGCACGAAGCGGATGGTCTTGCCGGTGCCGGGTAAATCTTCGGCCCACACCTGCGTACTTGCCAGGTACAACACTGCTGCAAATCCAAGCAAGGCTTTGAATGGATGCATCATGATTTCCTCTTTTTTTTCTCGTTATGGTCAGGGTTGGCAGTCAACAACGGGCATTCATGATTTCTTGTATTTTTATGCGTTTACCGGGTTCGGATTCAGCAGGCGCTTGAACAGCGACTTGCGTTTGCGCACCGTCGGCTGCGCCAGGTTCTGGGTGATGCGGTCGAGCATCATCGCCAGCAGCACAATGGCAATCCCGCCCACCGCCGCGCGGCCCACGTCCATCCGCCCCAGGCCTTGCAGCACCACCAGGCCCAGGCCTTCGGCGCCGATCATCGCCACCACCACCGACATCACCATGGCCGTGAGCACGGTCTGGTTGAGGCCGCCGAGGATGGTCGGGATCGCCAGGGGCAGCTGGATTTCCCAGAGCAACTGGCGCTTGTCTGCACCAAAGGCGTGGCCGGCTTCCACCAGTTCGGTGTCGACCATGCGGATGCCCAGGTAGGTAAAGCGAATCAGCGGCGGGCAGGCGGAGATCACCACCGCCACTTCCCCCGACACGGTGCCGACGCCAAACAGCATCACCACCGGCACCAGGTACACGAAGGTCGGGGTGGTTTGCATGATGTCGAGAATCGGCCGCATCACGCCCCACACCCGCTCACTACGGGCGCACCAGATGCCCACCGGGATGCCCACCACCATGCAGATCACGATCGCCGTGGTGATCAGCGACAAGGTGGTCATGGCCTCGTCCCACACTCCCAGCGCGGCGATCACCACCAGGGCCACGGCGCTGAACACCGCCACTCCCAGGCTCGCGGCGCGATAGGCAATCACGAACATCAGCAGCACCATGACCGGGAACGGGATCGCGTGGATCACCGTGTCGCTCAGCCCCAGCAGGTGCTCCACCGGCCAGCGGATCGCCTGGAACATCGGCCGCAGATGAATCCCCAGCCACTCCACGCCCTGGCTGATCCATTGGTCTACGGGCAGAACCGCGAGGTCTTCTGAACTAAGCATGCTGTGCAACCTCCGCAGCGGCAGGGCGCGGGGCCGGGACGCTGGCTATGCAATCAAGAATGTGCGCGCTGTTGAGCGTGCCGACGAACAGCCCGTCGCCATCCACCACCGCCACCGGCAGGCCCGGCTTGAGCAGGCGTGCGGCTTCCACCAGCTTGGCGTTGGCCGGTACGCTGACGAACTGGCTCGACAACTGTTGCAGGGCGTCGGCGCCGCCGCCCACGGCCAGCAGCGCCGCCGAGTCCAGCACGCCGACGGCCTTGCCGCAGGTGTTGAGCACGAAGGCTGCCGAGCTTTCATTGCCCACCACCCGGGTGTCGCCTTGCACCAGCAGGGTGTTGGCTTTCTCCATGATCGAGCGCGCATCGAACAGCCGCGAACGGTCCACCTCGCGGGTGAACGCCGCGACGTAATCGCTGCCCGGGTCCATCACGATTTCCTGGGGCGTGCCCTCGCGCACCACTTGGCCGTCGGCCATGATCGCGATGCGCGTGCCCAGCTTCAGGGCTTCCTGGAAGTCGTGGGTGATGAACAGGATGGTTTTTTTCAGGGTGCGTTGCAGGCGCAGCAACTCGTCCTGCATCTCGGTGCGGATCAACGGGTCGAGTGCGCTGAAGGCTTCGTCCATGATCAACACGTCAGCGTCGGTGGCCAGTGCACGGGCCAGGCCCACTCGCTGGCGCATGCCGCCGGACAGCTCGTGGGGATGGTGATCGGCCCACTTGGCCAGGCCCACGATGGCCAGCACTTCCAGGGCACGCTTGCGCCGCTCGGCCGCCGAGACACCCCGCAGCTTGAGGCCGAACTCGGTGTTCTCGATCACGGTTTTGTTCGGCAGCAGGGCGAAGTGCTGGAACACCATGGAGATGCGCGTGCGGCGCACTTCCCGCAACTGGTTTTCGTCGAGGGTCACCAGGTCTTCGCCGTCCAGCAGGATCTTGCCCGCGGTCGGTTCGTTGAGGCGGTTGATGCAGCGCGCCAGGGTGGATTTGCCCGACCCCGAGAGGCCCATGATCATGTAGATCGCACCGCTGGGAATCGACAGCGATACGTTGTTGAGGCCGACCACGGTTGCGGTCTCGGCCAGGATCCGGTCTTTGCTGGCCCCGGCGGTCAAGAGCTGCATGGCTCTGTCCGGGGTTGAGGAAAAGACCTTGTAGAGGTTCTCAATCTTTAGTCGTTCGCTCACCAATTGCCTCCAATTGTTGTTTTGCAATCTGCGGAAAACTTCATCAATAGAAATTTTTGGGCTACTGGCAGTTAAAAATCTTCGAGCTATGACGACGCAAGGTGCAGTCGCAAAAATTTCTTGTTGGGGTGCCATGGCACTTACAGCATGAGCGGTGTGACGAGTGCAAGGGTTGGCCGTCAACCGGTCGCTGAATCCGATGGAGCCATGCTTTCCCGGGCCTTGCGGGCCACGCGGAACGCCTCGACACCCGCCGGAACGCCGCAGTACACCGCGATCTGCACCAGGGCGGCGCGCAGTTCGTCGTCGCTCAGGCCGTTGCGGATGGCACCGCAAAAATGCGTGCCGAATTCGTCCATGCGCCCCAGCGCCGCGAGCATCCCCAGGTTGAGCAGGCTGCGTTGCTTGAGGTCCAGGCTGTCGTCGGTCCAGACCATGCCCCAGCAATACTCGTTGAGCACCGCCTGGAAGGGGCGGGAAAAGTCGTCGGCGCGGCCCAGGGCCTGGTCGACGTAGCTATCGCCCAAGACTTTGCGGCGTACGCTTTCGCCCTGGGCCTGCAGTGATTTATCCATGATGGGTCTCCGAGTCGGTTAGAAAATCGCGTATCAGGGCGGCCACCTGTTGCGGCGCCTCGATCAGAATGCAATGGCGCAGCCCCGGCAGAATCTGCAGTTGCGAACCCGCGATGCGCGCGTGCATGAACGCCGCCATGCGCGGGTTGGAGCCGGCATCGTCGGCACCGGTGGCAATCAGGGTGGGGCAGTGGATCCGTGACAACTGCTCGCCGAAATCCGACTCGGCGAGGATGCGATACGCCGCGGCATAACAGCCGGGGTCGTTCTCGGCATTCAACTGACGCAGACGGGTGACGGCCTCGGGATGGCGTGCCTGGAAGTCCTCGGTCAGCCAGCGCGACAACGACGCCTCGTAATGCGCCACGGGCTCCCCGGCCTCCAACGCGGCGAGGCGTGCCTGCACCCGCTCGCGCTCCTCGGCGTTACGCCCGGCCACGGTGGACAGCAGCACCAAACGACGCACCCGCGCCGGATGGGTCAGGGCCATGCGCTGGGCGATCAAACCGCCCAACGAGAACCCGGCCAGGTCGAACTGCTTGAAACCCACGTGATCTGCCAGGGCCAGGGCCTCGCCCACCAGGTGATCAATTTCATAACGCCCGGGTGTGCGCGACGACTGGCCGTGGCCGCGCAGGTCGAAGGTCAGCACGGTGAACTGCTCCTGCAAACCGGCCACCGTCTCGGCCCACGCCTCGAGGCTGGAGCCCACGCCGTGAATGCACACCAGCGGGCGCGGCCCATGCCCGTCCAGGCGAAAGTTGAGCGTGACGTTGGCCACGCTGAAACGTTGTGCCTGGCCCATCACGCGCTGACCTTGTCGCGTTGTCTGGCGCGTTCGCGCTCGGCGAAGAACGGCATCACTTCATCGATGAACAGGCGCAGGGTCTGCTTCTGCAATTCGAACGGCAGGTTGAAGGTCAGGCCCAGGCAATACTGGTCGACACCGGCGGCTTCGTAGTCGAGCAGCTTTTCGATGATTTCCTCGGGGGTGCCGAACATCAGGTTGCGTCGCAGGTTTTCCGGGTTGTAGTTGTCTTTGCCGCGCACGCTTTCAAACGGCACCGGCTCCGGGAAACCGTTGTGCACGGTGCCGATGTTCTGCATCAGGTTTTCGAAGGCGCGGCCAAAGTCCATGCTGTGTTTGACCGGCAATTCCCAGTCGTTGGCATTGGCGTATACGCAGGTGCGGCGCTGCATCATGAAGCGCGGGCGCGGCACGTGGGGGTTGTCGGCCACGGCCTTGTTGAACTTCTCGCCGAGCACGGCGATTTCGGCCGCCGGCAGCGAGAGCGGGGTGGACAGGATGTTGGCGCCAATGCTCACCGCCCAATCGAAGGTGCCCGGGTCCCGCGCGGCAACCCAGATCGGTGGATGGCCTTTTTGCAATGGCTTGGGCACCGCAGCGGTCTGCGGGAATTTCCAGTAGTGGCCGTCGTGGGCGTAGTCGCCGGTCCAGAGCTTTTGCACCGCCGGCACCAGTTCCTTCATGTAGCCCACGCCTTCCTGCTGTTGCAGGCCGGGGGTCATGCGGTCGAATTCGTACTGGTAGGAACCGCGGGCAATGCCGAACTCCAGGCGACCTTGGGTCAGGTGATCACACAGCGCGGCTTCGCCCGCCAGGCGGATCGGATGCCAATAGGCCGCGGCGAGGGTCGCGGTGCCCAGGCGAATGCGCTCGGTGTGCTGGCCGAGCCAGGTCAGGGTCTGGAACGGGTTGGGCGCGATGGTGCATTCCAGGGTGTGGTGCTCGGAGGTCCATAGGGTTTCAAAGCCGCCGGCATCGGCGATCTTTGCCAGCTCCAGCAGGTTGGCCATGACGGTCTGCATCGGCACGTCCGGCGAGAAGCGTTCCATGCTCAGGGATACGGCGAATTTCATAAGGTGCTCCTTGAATAATCAGCGCAGGCGAATGACGAAGGGGTCCTGCATTTCGCCGGAATAATCGATGACCACGTTCTTGGCCCGGGAAAACTCGCGCATCACGTCAAAGCCGCCGCGACGGCCATAACCGCTGTGTTTGAAACCGCCATTGGCGGACATGTAGGCCGAGCTGCGGTAGGTGTTGATCCACACCGTGCCGGCGTCGATGCGGTTGGCGAAACGCAGGGCGCGATCGATGTTCTGGGTCCAGATGCCCGAGGCCAGGCCGTAGTGGGTGTCGTTGGCCAGGCTGAGCATTTGCTCTTCAGTGGTGAAGGGCATTACGCCCACTACCGGGCCGAACAGTTCATCGCGCATGAACGGCATGTCGTTGGTGGCGTTGGCCATCACCGTGGGTTCGAAGTACCAGCCTTCGGACAGGTTGGCCGCATTGGGGCGCTTGCCGCCGACCGCAATCTGCGCACCTTGTCTCGCGCCGCTGGCGATGTAGCCTTCGAGCTTTTGCAGTTGGGCTTGCAGGGCCAGCGGGCCGATGTCGGTGTGTTCTTCCATCGGATGGCCGACGCTGATCTGTTGGGTGCGGGCCACCAGGGCCTCGACGAATTTGTCGTAGATCGGCGCCTCGACAAAACAGCGCGAACCGGCCACGCAACTTTGCCCGGCGGCGGCGAAGATCCCGGAGACCACGCCGTTCACGGCCTTCTCGATATCGACATCGGCAAACACCACGTGGGGCGACTTGCCGCCCAATTCCATCTGGCACGGCACCAGGTTGTTGGCGGCGTTGCCGGCGATGCGTCGGCCGGTGTCGGTGCTGCCGGTGAACACGTATTTGGCGATGTCCGGGTGGCGGGTCAACGCATCGCCGGTGACGGCGCCGTTGCCGGTGACCACGTTGACCACACCCGCCGGAAAGCCGGCTTCGATGATCAATTCGGCCAGTGCAAGTGTGGAGGCGCTGGCGTGTTCCGACGGCTTGATCACCACGGTGTTGCCGATGGCCAGGCACGGCGCGAGGGTGCCGGTGAGCAGCATCAAGGGCGAGTTCCACGGGGTGATCATGCCGACCACGCCCAACGGTTCCCGGCTGCTGTAGTTGAGCTGGTTGAGCTTGTTGACCGGGATCACCTCGCCTTGCAGCTTGTCGGCCATGCCCGCGAAGTAGATGTAGGCGTCGGGCAGGGCGCTCATCTGGGCGCGCATTTCCCGCAGCAGCTTGCCGTTGTCGCGGGTTTCCAGCAGCGCCAGTTCTTCGGCGTGCTCGGCCACAAGCTGGGCCAGGCGATACAGCAATTTGCCCCGTGCGGTGGGCGTCATGTTGCGCCACTGCGGATCGTTGAAGGTCTTGTGGGCGGAAGCGACGGCGCGGGCGACGTCACCGGCATCGGCCTGGGCAAACTGGTACCAGGACTGGCCTGTGGTGGGGTCGAAGCTGTCGACATAGGTGTCGCTGGCGGGAGCAACGAAGCGGCCGTCGATAAACAGGTTGAGGCGGTTGCCCTCAAGGGCGCTGACCGTGGTTTTCATGCAGGAGTCCTGTAGGTGCGTGTCAAAGGGGCGCGTTTTCGAGCATCGCGATGCGGCCGCTGGCGGCGGAGCCGGTGTAGATGCCGAATTGCTGGTTCTGGCGCTCGCGGGCATAGCGACGCACCACCGAGCGCAGTTCGTTGACCGGCATCTGTTCGATGGGCAACGCGTCCAGCGGGAAGACGCGCAGGGTGTCGGGCAGGCCGCTGTCGAACGGGCCGAGCTGGGCGCGGTAGATCAGGTAGCCGGGGTCGGTGTCGTCGACATCGAAGGCCGAGTACAGGAAGGTCGATTCCTGTTCCACCGGCAGCGAGCTGTTACCGGCGTCGATAAAGCCTTTGCGCTTGCCGGCCACCGGCAGTGTCCAGCCGCCATTGCCATCGGCGCGGAACAGGATCCCGCCGTCGGCTTCGATCAGGTAGCCGATGATCATCTTGTGGGAGTCCAGCCAGCTGGCTGGCAGCGGGTCCTGGATGTTGGCGTAGCGGCCCCGGCAGAAACACAGCGGCAGCTTGGGGCTGGTGCCGAAGGCGCGCACCTGGCCGATCAGCACCAGGTGGTCGCCGGCTTCGATGCGCTGGTGCACGCTGCAATCGAACCAGGTCAGGCTGTCGGTGAGGATCGGCGCGCCGGTGTGCACGGTGTCGTGGTTGACGGTGTGGAACTTGTCCGGCGACTTGGAGGCAAAGGTGCCGGAGACGTCGACCTGGCCTTCATGCAGCAGGTTGACGGCGAACTGTTCGGTGTTGGCGAACGCGGTGTAGCTGGCGGCGGACTTGCCCACGCACACCAGCAGCAGCGGCGGGTCGAGAGACACCGAGGTGAACGAATTGGCGGTCATGCCGCGTGGGTTGCCGTCGGCGTCATGGGTGGTGATGACGGTGACGCCGGTGACGAAGGTGCCGAAGGCCTGGCGCAAGGCGCCCGGATCGACGGCTGCAACGTTGGCGCTGATCACGGTGCTCGGCATCGGGGTACTCCTTTGTTCTTGTGGTGTGAAGCAAGCCTACGAGGAAGGGAGACCGTGGGCTTGCGTCGAAAAATGGTAACGATGGTGAAAGTTTTGCTGTGCTTCGTAGTGCTCCGGCATTTCCATGACAAATACATCAACCCTGTGGCGAGGGAGCTTGCCTGAGACTAGGAGCTTGCCTGTGGCGAGGGAGCTTGCTGTGGAGAGGGAGCTTGCTCCCGCTGGGCTGCGAAGCAGCCCCCCAAAGCCAACCGGGTTCTTTCAGGCGGACTGTGGCGGGACTCATGGGGCCGCTCCGCGACCCAGCGGGAGCAAGCTCCCTCGCCACAGCAAGCTCCCTCTCCACAGCAAGCTCCCCAGCCACAAGCAAGCTCCCCAGCCACAGGCAAGCTCCTGGTCACAGGCAAGCTCCTTAGCCACAATTGAGCGTCGTTCTTCAGTGAGGCGTCAGTCCTTGGGCAGTTCCGCTTCCATCTCCGCCATATCCTGGTAGCGATCAGCAATCCGTGGGTGCGCACGGGAGCCGTCGCTGGCACCGATGGCGATCAGCACTTCGTCGGGGCCCGGCGCATCGGCGATCTGGAAGTTGGCGGTGAGAAAGTGCGAGCGCTTGCCGGTTTCGCTCTTGTGCACCATCGGCAGCGAGAGCAGGGCGCCCGGGGCGTTGCGGGTATTGGTGAAGCTCAGGTAGGCGGTGCCTTCCACGGCTTCGCGAAACAGGTTGCCGAAGCGCAGGGTGTGGATCAGGCCCGAGGCGTGCTCGATTTCACCGTTGACCCCCACCGCCGCCGCCTTGCCGAAGGCTTCGACCTTGCCGCCGGGCATCAGGGCGATCAGGCGGCGGGTCATTTCATAACCCAGGCCCGGGGCCAGGCGCAGGATTTCCGGGCGCAGGTTTTCGACGAAGCCCTGGCCGGCCCAAGGGTTTTTCAACACCGCGGCAACCACGATCAGGGTGATGGGTTTGCCGGCGTCCTTGCCGCCTTCGATAAGGGTTTCTTCGATAAAGGTGCAGTACTTCCTGACGCCCAGATTTTCCAGATTCATGATGACTCGTCGCCCTTGTGGCTGTTGGTTGTGGCCTTAGGCTAGGAGCATTGGCCAACAGCGTCTTCCATGGTTTCGGAGTGCAAATCCACTGGACATTGCTCTGAACCGGCGCAAGTATCAGGCGGGCCTGGCAGGCAACGTGGCTGCCGTGACCTCCATGTTCGGGTGAGCGCCTTGAATCGAGAAATGCAGATACTGTCGTTGCGGGATGTGGCCAGTCAGATCAACTCCGGCGGTGACTTGCAGTCGATGCTGCACCAGCTGGTGTACGCCAGTTGCCGCCACACCCACTGGACCATGAGCTCGATCATGGCCATCGACATGGATGCCGGCTTCGGCCACGTCATCGCCCGCCACGACCCGACCCTGGTGCAGCGCCCGCTGGTGGATTGCTGGGAGCTGTCTTCGAGCCCGGTGATGACCGCCCTGCAACGCAACGAGGCGGTATTCATCCGCGACGTGCGCGAATGCGAGTACCCCGGCTACCGCCGCGAATCCCTGGAGCGCGATTACCGCACGGTGATGGTGATGCCGATGAACTGCACCGACTTCGATGGCCGGCCCATGGTGCTCAGCGTGATTTCCCGCACGCTGATGGACGTGTCGGAAGAAGACCGGGTGTTCCTCGGCATGATCATCCACCTGGGCGCCATCGCGGTGGAGCGCCAGCGCCAGCTGGAAGCCGAGCGCCGCGCCGCCGAGCGCATGCAGCAGGCCTTGAAGGTGCACACCACGATGCTGGAACACGTGTTGGGCGGCGGCTCGGTGACGTCGTTATCGTTGATGGTGGGCGACCAGTTGCCCAACCCGGTGATCGCCGTGGACTTCACCGCCAACCAGGTGGTGGCGGGGCGCTCGCCGGACACTGCGCTGTTTGATGACAACGCCTGGCAGGCCGCCGTCGCCGGGGTGCTCAGCGTGCAGATCACCAAGGCCGCCCAGGAAAGCTTGCGCAGCGCCCTGCGCAACACGGTCAACCTGTTCCTTGACGACGGCCAGCGCCAGTTTACGTTGCGGGCGCAGATCGAACCGTTGATGGTCGACCACGAACTAGTGGGCGCGCTGGTGTTGTTCCCGGTGGCGGCGCCGGTCAACGAGCTGGATTTGCTGATGCTGGAAAGCGCCAAGTTCGCCTTGAGCGTGCAGATGATGCGCAGCTTTATCCGCTTTCGGTTTGAAACCCGCACCCAGACCGAGTTGTTGTTCGAAGTGCTCGAAGGCCGCTGGCGCGACGCCGATGATATCCAGCAACGGGCCCAACGCCTGGGGATCAGTTTCAACACCCCGCAGCAGATGATTATTGTCGACTATGGCGCCAAGGCCCGGGAGGCGAAGAACCTGCACCACAACGTCGCCCGCATCCTGCAACGGGCGGGGATGCAGGCCACGGTGATCATCGTCGACAACGGCCTGGTGTGCCTGGTGCCGGCGGAAGGCGAGCGCTTGAGCAAGATCAAGCGGCAGATCGCGGATGACCTGGCGCACTACCTGGGCGCCGAGCCGATCCTGCTGGCCAGCGGCGTGTGCCGGGTGCTGGCGGATTATCCGGCTGCGTGGGAACGCTGCCGGCGGCTGATCGAGATTGCCCGTTCATTTGGTCGCAGCGGGCCGATCTCCGACCAGGATTTCGGGCCGATCCCGATCTTTGTCGCGGCCGTGGGCGGCGAGGATATTCGCACCTTCGTCAACGACAGCGTCGGCGCGATGCTCGCCCATGACCGCAAGCACCAGACGCCGTACCTGGAAACCCTGACCGCGTACCTGCGGGAAAGCTGCCGCAGCCAGGCGTGTGCGGATGCGATGGGGGTGCATGTGACGACGCTGCGCTATCGGCTGGCGCGGATTCAGGAGTTGTTCGGGATTGATGTGGAAACGCCGGAAAAGCGGTTTGCCACGGAGTTGGCGATTCATTTGCAACGGGTGATTGATAGCTGAAGACCCCCCGACAAAAATGCACAGGCAACGTACAGTTCTGGCAGTGCCGCCGTCGCGGGTTGATTCCCACACTGTGCCCTTCAACTGAAGGCACTACTGAGGAGTCAAGGCATGTCGGGTAAATTCAACAATCAGGTAGCTGTCGTCACGGGCGCTTCCACCGGAATCGGTTTTGCGATTGCGCAGGCATTGGTGGCCGAGGGCGCCAAACGGGTCTATATCACCGGTCGCTCGTCGGCAACGCTGGAAGCTGCGGCGGCCAGGCTGGGGGATAAAGTGGTAGCGGTGGTGTCCGACGTTGCCACCCAGTCCGACCTTGATGCACTCAAGGCATTGGTTGAACAGCAGGACGATGAACTGGATGCGGTGTTTGCCAACGCGGGTATATGCGAGAAAAACCCGCTTGGTGAAACCACTGAGGCGGCCTATCACCGCATGTTCGACATCAACGTCAAAGGCGTGTTTTTCACGGTGCAAACCCTCTTGCCATTGATGAAGGACGGCGCGTCGATCGTTCTGACCGCCTCGATCTGCTCCAGTAACGGCATGGAAGGCCTGAGTCTCTACAACGCGTCCAAGGCGGCGGTGCGCTCATTTGCGCGGACCTGGGCCAATGAACTCAAAGGCCGGAAGATTCGCTCCAACGTGCTGAGCCCAGGCTTCACCAGAACGCCGTTGATGGACAACGGCTTGAAGATGGATGCCAGCCAGATCGACGCACTCAGAAGCCACGTCGAGCAGATTGTGCCGCTGGGCTACATGGCCGAACCCGAGGAAATCGCCGCGTGCGCTCTGTTCCTGGCATCGGCTGACGCCAGGTATGTCAACGGTGTGGAACTGATGGTGGACGGCGGTCTTTCGCAAATCTGACTTCACCTCCGGTCGCTCAGGGTGAGCCGATCATCTCGTCTGCCAGGTCGGCGAGGGCGCGCAGGCGGTCCATCTGGCGCATATCCTGGTGATAACCCATCCAGATATCGCGCCCGGGTGGTGCCTCATCGGTGTCCAGCCGCCTGAGCACGGGCAGTTGATCGCCGAGGGCGCGAGGCAGTACGGCAACGCCCAGTCCTTGGGCGCACATCTGAGCCTGCACGGTGCGGCTGCTGCTGGTGAATACTGTCCTGGCGTGCGGGTACCGCTGTTGCAGCCAGAGCACGTCGGGGTAATGCGCTTGTGCGGTGTTCATGGTGATCAGGCCGACATCTTCGCCGGCAACGCCTGACCGAGCACTTGCGTACAGGCCGTAACTCAGCGTGGTAAGCCGTCGTTGGACGATATCGGGCTCGGTGAACGGAACGATCCGGAAGGCAATATCCGCTTCGCGGCGTGTGAGGTCGAACAACCGGTGCCCGGCGATGACCTCGGGTACGATCAAGGGATGGCGCCGCAACAGCTCGTCCAGCACGGGGCCGAGTACGTAACAGGCGAACCAGTCCGCCGAAGAGATCCGCAACAGGCCTTCAGGCTGGTCGCTTTCGCCTGCGATGCGCCGCTCGATCGTCAGCGCGCTGCGTTCCATGTCCTCGGCCAGTTCGAAAATGCGCTCGCCGATGTCGGTCAGCACCAGGCCCGACGACGTACGCCTGAAGAACACCTCGCCGCCAGCCTGCTCAAGCACATGCAAGCGCCGCCCTACGGTGGGGTGGCTGACGCCCAGCAGCTTGGCCGCTGCCCCCAGCGAGCCGCCGCGCGCGATGGCCAGGAAGACGCGCAAGTCATTCCATTCCATGGGGTACCTCGTACAAAAGTGAACGGTGAAGATGCAGCAATGGCAGTCCCGTCGCAACCCTGTGGCCCCCACAATAGACCCACAAGCTCAGGTAACTGATAAAGGGGTGGCATTGATGGACATCGGATTCATTGGCGTGGGAAGCATGGGGCGGGCAATCATCCCGCGACTGATCGGTGCGGGGCATCACGTGAGCGCCTGGAACCGCAGCCCCCAGGCGTTGGCCAGCCTCGAGGGCGTGAGCGTACTGGATGAACCGACGGCCGCGTTCCAGCGGGCGGTGGTGATCAGCATGCTGGCTGATGATCGTGCGGCGCGGCAGGTGTTGCTGTCGTCCGATGCATTATCGGCCGCCACCGAGGGCTGCATTCATATCGTGATGTCGACGCTTTCACCGGCGCTGATCGAGCAACTGCGCGAGCGGCACGAGCAGGCTGGCGTTGGGTTTGTCGCCGCGCCGGTGTTTGGCATACCTGCGGTGGCGGCCAGGGGCGAGATGAATATTCTGGTGGCCGGGTCCGCGGCGGCCATCGACAGGGTCCAGCCGCTGTTTGATGTGCTTGGAAAAAAGACCTGGCGATTGGGGGAGGACCCGGTGCAGGCCTGTATCGCGAAAATTGCCGGCAACCTGATGATCACCCAGGCCATTGAGTCCCTGGGGGAGGGCAGTCGGTTGGCCGAGGCCTATGGGTTGAGTGCTGCGGGCTTTATCGAAATGATCACCCAGACCCTGTTTGCCTGCCCGAGTTACCAACGCTACGGCCGCTCTATCGCGGACGCAAACCATGAACCGGGCTTCAAGCTTTCCCTGGGCCTGAAAGACGTCGACCTTGCCCTTGATGCCGCTGGCGACAAAGGCCTGGCGTTACCTGCCGCCGGAGTGGTGCGCGCCAGGATGTCCAGCGCGGTTGCCCGGGGCCTGGGAGAGCGGGATTGGTCGGTGTTTGCGAGCCTCAAGAACAGCCTGCAACCCTGAACCTTGAAACCCTGGCGGGAAAGAGGGCGACGGGAAGCAATTGCCCCGCTTAATAGGAAGCATTACTATTCACGCCCCGCCTCCCCAGTGCTCCCTTGATGACTCCTCAGCCGCCCCGCAGAACAGGCTTTTTCGAGCACTACGAAGAGTTGATCGGGACCTGGACGCGCCGCCTGAGAAACCGTCAGCAGGCCGAAGACCTGGCCCACGACACCTTTGTACGGGTGCTTGAGTCCAAGTCCACCGAGGTTGCGCAACCTCGCGCCTACCTGCATCAAACGGCGCGCAATATTGCGGTTGACGCCTATCGCCGCGAGGACCGTCGGGAGGCGATGGCGCTGGAAGCCTTTGATCAGAGTTCGCCCCACAGTGGCGACCCGGAGCATTTCATGCACGCGATCCAGCTGGCGGACTCCATCGAGCGGGCCTTGGCCGAGCTGCCGCTCAATTGCCGCAAGATTTTCATCTGGCAGAAAATCGAGGGCCTCACCCAGCAGGAAATCGCCGAACGCCTGGGCCTGTCTAAAAACATGGTGGAAAAGTATATGATCCGCACCCTGCGGCATCTACGTGACCGCCTGGACGCGATGGCCCCATGACCAATGCCCGCTTTGAAACAGGATCTTCCATGATGGATACCCGTGAGTGTGCCTGCGGCAGTGCAGCGGCCCGCGATGAGGCGGCGCAGTGGTTTGTGCGTGTGCAGGACGGCCAATTGAGCGTCGAAGAACGCGAGCGTTTTGATGCCTGGCGTGCAGAGCATGCCGCGCACCAGTATGAATTTGATGTGCTGCAAGGTTTGTGGAGCGCCACCGACCTGTTGCCAAAAGCGCGCTTGCAGGCGTTGTGTGATGCTCCGGAACCGCGTGCAAAGCGCCGGCCCGTGCTGCGTTATGCAGTGGCCGCCAGTGTGCTGGCAGTGGCCCTGGGCCTTGGTTTGTTCAGCGGCCTGGATCATCCGGCAACCTATAACGCCGAATTCAGCACCGCCCTGGGAGAGCGCCGGCAGGTGGCGTTGCCCGACGGTTCGCTGATGGATTTGAACAGCCGCAGCGTGGTCGCGGTGCACTATGTAAAAGGCCAGCGCGGTATCGAGCTCAAGCAGGGCGAGGCGATGTTCAGCGTCGAGCATGATACCAGCCGGCCCTTTGTGGTGGCGGCCGGGGCAGGGCAGGTGACGGTCACCGGCACGCGTTTCGACGTGCGCCGCGATGACGACCAGACCCGCGTGGTGGTCGAGGCCGGCACGGTCAAGGTGCAAGGACGCTCTCCCGATGAAATCGTGACGCTCACCGCAGGCAGGGGCACCCATGTGGATACCCAGGGCCAGGTGGCGGCTGCCTACGCCGTCAACCCCGAAGAACTGACGGCCTGGCGTACCGGCAAACTGGTGTTCAACAACGCCACCCTCGGTGAAGTGGCTCGGGAAGTCTCGCGCTACCGCGAGCAACCGTTGCGGGTCAGCACCGCTGCGGTGAGCAACCTGCGCTTGACCAGCGTGTTCAAATCCACTGACACCGATGCGTTGCTCAAGGCCTTGCCGCACATCCTTCCGGTGGCCTTGCGCACCTTGCCTGACGGCAGCCAGGAAATAATTTCACGATAGATTCAGGTTTTTTCCGAGTTCTTCGTCTTCTTGTGCAACTGCAACTGGTTTGCATTAACAGCCGCACACTCTTGCGATCACAGGACTCCGTTCGACGTGAAAAAACTCGCCGTGAAAAACAATAAATCCTCCCGTTGGGCACCGCTCGCCCTGGCCCTGGCCGTCAGCGCCGCACTGCCGGCGGCCTATGCCGACGACGCGATTCATATCCAGGCCCAGTCCCTGGGTTCGGCCTTGAGCCAGTTGGGTCAGCAAACGTCCCTGCAAGTATTTTTCAGTCCCGACATGGTGGCCGGCAAACAAGCCCCGGCCGTGGACGGCAACCTGTCCCCGGAACAAGCCCTGCGCCAGTTGCTGCAAGGCAGCGGCCTGGATTACCAGATTGATGCCGGCTCCGTGACCTTGCGCCCGCAGGGCAAGGGCACCGGCGAAGCAGGTTCCCCGCTGGAACTGGGCGCCACCGATATCAAGGTCGTCGGCGACTGGCTCGGCGACGCGAATGCCGAAGTGGTGCAGAACCACCCGGGCGCGCGCACCGTCGTGCGCCGTGAGGCCATGGTGGAGCAGGGCGCGATGAACGTGGGCGATGTGCTGCGGCGCATTCCCGGTGTGCAGGTGCAGGAAGCCAACGGCACCGGCGGCAGCGATATTTCCCTCAACGTCGGCGTGCGCGGGCTGACATCGCGTCTGTCGCCACGCTCCACGGTGTTGATCGATGGCGTACCGGCGGCGTTCGCGCCGTACGGTCAACCGCAGCTGTCGATGGCACCGATTTCCTCCGGCAACCTGGACAGCATCGACGTGGTGCGCGGTGCGGGCTCTGTGCGTTATGGGCCACAGAACGTCGGCGGCGTGATCAACTTCGTGACCCGCGCCATCCCGGAAAAATTCTCCGGCGAAGTCGGCACCACCCTGGAAACCGCCGCCCACGGCGGCTGGAAGCACATTGAAAACGCCTTCATCGGTGGCACCGCCGACAACGGCATCGGCGCCGCATTGTTGTATTCCGGGACCAAGGGCGACGGTTACCGCGACCGCAACAATTCCAACGACATCGACGACGTGATCTTCAAGACCCACTGGGCACCGACCGATCAAGACGATTTCTCGCTGAACTTCCACTACTACGACGCCAGCGCCGACATGCCCGGCGGCCTGACCCAGAAGCAGTACGACGCCGACAAGTATCAATCGGTGCGTGACTGGGACAATTTCAACGGCCGGCGCAAGGACATGTCCTTCAAGTACATCCGGCAGATTGACGACCGTACCCAGGCCGAAGTGCTGACCTACTACTCCGACAGTTTCCGCGGCAGCAACATCGCCAACCGCGACCTGAAGACCCTGGGTTCCTACCCGCGCACCTACTACACCTTCGGGATCGAGCCGCGGGTTTCCCATGTGTTTGACCTGGGGCCGAGCACCCAGGAAGTCAGCGTCGGTTACCGTTACCTCAAGGAAGGCATGCACGAGCAGGCCACCAGCCTGGCGCTGGTCAACAACGTGCCGACCCCGGTGGGCCAGAGTGATGGCCACGTGTACCAGGACCGAACCGGTGGCACCGAGGCCAACTCGTTCTACATCGACAACAAGATTGATATCGGCAAATGGACCGTCACCCCGGGCATCCGCTTTGAGCAGATCCGTACCGAGTGGCACGACCGCCCGGTGGTGGGGCTGAACGGCGCGATGGTTCAGGAGAAGCGTCGCGAGATCCACAACAACGAACCGCTGCCGGCGCTGAGCGTGATGTACCACGTCTCCGATGCCTGGAAACTGTTCGCCAACTACGAAACGTCCTTCGGCAGCCTGCAGTATTTCCAGCTGGGCCAGGGGGGTAACGGCGACCAGACCGCGAACGGTCTGAACCCGGAAAAAGCCAAGACCTACGAAATCGGTACCCGCTACAACGACAACGTCTGGGGCGGCGAAGTGACGCTGTTCTACATCGACTTCTCGGACGAGCTGCAATACGTCAGCAACGATGTGGGCTGGACCAACCTCGGCGCCACCAAGCACGAAGGTATCGAAGCGTCGGCCCATTATGACCTGTCGAACCTGGACCCGCGCCTCGACGGCCTGACCGCCAACGCCGGCTTCACTTACACCAAGGCTACCTCCGAAGGCGACGTTGCCTTCAAGGGTCGCGACTTGCCGCTGTACTCCCGTGAAGTGGCCACCGTTGGGCTGCGTTACGACGTCAATCACTGGACCCATAACCTGGACGTCTACGCCCAGTCCGGCCAGCGTGCACCGGGCACCGGCACCACCTACATCACCCAGCCGACTGCCGATGGCCAGTACGGGGATATTCCCGGCTATGTATCGGTCAACGTGCGCAGCGGTTATGACTTCGGTGCGCAGCTGTCGAACCTGAAGCTGGGCGTGGGGGTCAAGAACGTCTTCAACCAGGAGCACTACACCCGCTCCAGCGACAACAACTCGGGGATTTACCTGGGCGAACCGCGCACATTCTTTGTGCAGGCCAGCGTAGGGTTCTGATGGATTGTTGAAGTAAACCGTTGAGAAAAATGTGGCGAGGGAGCTTGCTCCCGTTGGGTCGCGAAGCGGCCCCAAAAACAGGGCCTGCTGCGCAGCCCAACGGGAGCAAGCTCCCTCGCCACAGGTATGATGTTTTTCCTGGACTGATCGATATCAGCCTTTCTTCCTACCCTTTTTCGAACGATTTTCTGCGTCCGCAGGAACTGAATCCGACAGGTTTGCCACACAAGAAGGTGCCCACTTTCCATGGGGAACCTTGCAGCGTCGAGGTGCCTTTGATCCGAGAGTGAATCGTATCAATACGTCGAACTGGAGATGCCAATGTCGGTACTAGGACCCAATCAATCCGTTACCCATTCCCCCACTAACTCCGAGATGCACCAGGCCGGTACCGCCGCGTTGGCACTGGCACGCTCACTGGTCGGGCCGGAATCGGTCACCGTCAATTTCGGCGCCCCGGAGAATAAAACCGGCCCGATGTTCGCCGGCCCGCAGGCGCAGAGCACTGCGGACCCCCGTGGCTTCGCGCCAGGTTCGTTCCCGACGTCAAATCCGGGCGGCTTTCTGGACAACCTGATCACACAATTCCAGACATTTCTGAATAACCTGAAGTCGCTGTTCAGTCCTGCCCGGCCCAACCCCGGGTGCTGCCCTGCGGCCCCTGCCAAGCCTGAGCCAGGCTACGGTCGCCCGGATCCACAGTATTCGCGGCGCAGCAACGATCAACTGGGGGAGCTGCTCAAGGACAACTTCAACGCGTTCAGGGCGCCGGGCACCTCCCACGTCACCCAGCAAAGCCTGCAGGACATGGCGGACAGGCGGTTGACCGGCAATGAGGACAGGGATCAGAACATTCTCCTGGCCCGGGAACTGTTGCGACGTCCCGAGGTGCTTCAAGCCTTTGATCGAAGCGGTGGGACGGGCAATCTGGATGGTCGAATCACCCGCAAGGATCTCGACGCCGTGCTCAGCTCTGACAACCCGTTGAAGTATCAGAGCGACAAACAGATCGCCGAACAGATGCTGAAGGACTTCAATGCGCTGAAGGGCGGTTTCTGGAAAAGCTCCATCAATATCAATGACCTGCACCGCATGGCTGCACTGCCTTTGACGGGGAACCCAAGACAGGATTCGCTCATCCAGTTGGCCAGGGAAGTCACCCAGCGTTCCAGTCTGTTGACGCAAATGGACAACTTCGCCAGTCAGGATAACGACGGCAAAATCGTCAAGGACGCGTTGCGCTGGCTGTCGCGCTAAACCCGATCACGCCGCGAGTGCTTCGTGGCGCGATTTCCTGCGTTGATCAATCCGCTGTTTTTTACGCTTTCAGCCAGGGCTTAGACATGCCTTCAACTTCATTTGGATCGCCTAATCCCGCGCCTCAACCCGTCTGTCGTGCGCCGAGGGGCAGCGAAACCCTGCCATACGACGAGGGTGGCGAAGCACTGCGCGTGAAGAACTTCACCGGGCAGCACACGTTTCAGGCTCCCGCGTCTGACGACTTCATCAGAGGCCTGTTGCCCCATGGACAATTGCCTGCCACTGAGGCGGCCTCTGTGCTGCGCCAGTTTTGCTCAGTGCTGGGAACGATGGCCGGTGTGATCAAAGGCGTTTGGCAGGCGGCAAAACCGACTGTGCCGGGTTCCCGGAAAACTGACTGATTTTTCGTTTTTTACATGTTGTCATTGGAACACTGTGCTACTTCGGAACCATTGCCTTCAGGGCACCACACACCTTTGGCTTGTTTATCGCGCGAGCGATACGGCCATTACCGAGGGTAATAGCTTGGCAGCGTGGATCTAAAATTGGTGGAGATGAAGCATGAGAATTGATGGCGGGTCAGGCTACCTGCAGTCCGGCGCTGCAAGCCGATTTGACGTAACACCGGATGAGGGGGGGCGCACCGTTCAGTCCGCTTCAAATGAAGCCGCTGATGTTGGCCGGCACGTTAATTATCACGATGGCGCCACGGCGGTGCGTTCTTCCGGTTATCGGCCACCTTTGCGGTCGGCCCAGCCCTATGAGGTGGTGTCCCATCATCGTACGCTTCAGAACGCTGTTGCTCCCCGCGCCGGCTATCCCAATCCCAACCTGCACTTGCCGGACAGCGAGTTGGTGAAAGCACTGAAAGCCGGTTTTCCCACGCTGAAAGAACTTCATGAAAAGTGACGGACTGACGCTGTCTTCGTTGCAGCGAATCGCCGGCAGAAAAATCGGCGACAACCCGAAGTTCGACAGTGCGATTCTGCTGGCCAAGGCACTTGTCCAGCGTCCGCGCCTGATCGATGCAATCACCGATCAGGACGGCCGCATCACCCTGGAAAGCCTTTCACAGGCCGAAAGCGTGGTGTTCGGCAACAGCGATCCCGGCGCCTTCAGCCCGGATCCTTTCCACGCCAAGAGCAATGCCGAGCTTGTCGTGGTGTTCAAGGCGATGTTCGACGAGCTGCGTGACCGGTCCCGGGACCGCAAGGGATTCTTTGAACACATCGGCTACGTCAACATCGAGTTGCTGGTGGCCATGAGCAAGGACCCGGACGAACTCGACAGTCAGGGTGAGCCCGTGCTGGACCCCGCCACAGGGCTGGCGCGGAAAAAATACGACGAGCAGCAGGTGTACATGGCGAAGAATATTGTGGACCGGCCGGGGTTGCTGCGGTCACTGGAAAACGCCGACGGCAGCGGTCGGCGGATGTTTGGCAGTCATCACCAGGCGGGCTGGCTCAGCAGCAAGACCCTCGATCGCTGGCTTGGGCACCAAAAAACCCGGTAAACCCCGGGTAACGCCTCCACGCGCGAGGCGTTACGGGGAAGCCCTTCATACCCGCAGTATTTTCCCGCTGATTGCCACGCCGATCAGCAACACCGCAATCAGTACAAAGGCGGTGCTCAGGCTGCTGCCGTGGGCGATAAAGCCGATCACCGCAGGGCCGGCGAGGATGCCGGTGTAACCCAGGGTGGTGATGGCGGGAACCGCGATGTGTTCCGGCATGACCGTCTGCTTGCCGACGGCGGTGTACAGCACCGGCACAATGTTCGAACACCCGGCACCGACCAGCGCATACCCCAGCAGCGCGGTTTCCCACGCCGGGAACAGCGTTGCCAGCAGCATGCCGGCCGCCGCGAGGGCACCGCCGAACACGATCACCCGGGTTGCGCCGAGGCTGCGCACAATGCGGTCGCCGGTGAGGCGTCCGACCGTCATGGTCAAGGCAAAGGCTGCGTAGCCGAGGCCCGCATAAGCTTCGTCCAGGCCGCGCTCGGCACTCAGGAACACCGCGCTCCAATCCAGCACGGCGCCTTCGGCGAGAAACACGATGCAGCACAGGCAGCCGATAAACAGCACCACGCCGTGGGGCACGGCAAAGGCCGGCCCGGAGCTTTCACTGCCGTAAGGCAGCAAGTGCGGCCCGGCCTTGAGCAAGGCCACCGCAATGACCGCGATGACGGCGAACGTGGCCTGCAACGGCGACCAGCCCAACCCCAGCAACCCACTGACACCCGCCGCACCGACGATCCCGCCCAGGCTGAACAGCCCGTGAAAGCCCGACATCATGGTCTTGCCGCTGGCCCGTTCGACCATCACCGCTTGCAGGTTGACGGTGGAGTCCACGGTGCCGAGGCCGGCACCGAACACAAACAGCGCGGCCATCAACAGCGGAATCGAAGTGACGGTGGCCAGCATCGGCAGGCCCAGGCAGATCAGGAGCGTCCCGCCGGTGGCCACCCGCCGGATACCGTAGCGCGACGCCAGGGCACCCGCGACCGGCATGGCGATCATCGACCCCACCCCCAGGCACAGCAGCAACAGCCCCAGGGTGCCCTCATTGAGTTGGGCGCGGGCCTTGGCATAAGGCACCAGGGGGGCCCAGGCGGCGATGCCGAAACCGGCGATAAAAAACGCGATGCGGGTCGACATTTGTTCCAGCCGCCCGGGTACCACGGGCGCTGGGGTGCTGATGACGGTCATGAAAAATCCTTGGTTTTGCGTTCAACGAACGATGTGCAGCGCAACATCCTTGCACATCAGGCCGTATCGAGCGAGCCAGGTTCCCACGGGTGTTGCTTCATGGATGGCGCAGGCGACTGCGGGCATACACCGCCACAATCACGAAACACCCCATAGGCAACAGGTACGCCAGTGCCACTGTGCTGTTGTCTGCCACCTTGCCCATCAAGTAGGGCATCAGCGCGCCGCCGACAATTGCCATGATCATGAACGAACTGCCGCGCTTGGTATGGGGCCCGAGGTTTTTCACGCCCATGGCGAACAGCGTCGGGAACATGATCGACATGAAGAAGAACACCGCAATCAGCGCGATCACCGAGACACCTTCCAGGCCAATCACCACCAGCCCGCACAACGCGATATTGATCAGCGCATACGCCAGCAGCAGCTTCTGCGCGCTGACCCGTCCCATCAGCCAGGTGCTGAAGAAACGCCCGAACATGAAGGACAGCATCGCGATCGACAGCAGGTAGGCCGCTTGCTGGTTGCCCATCTGCGCCCAGTGCTCGGTGACGTAGTTGATAAAAAATGCACCGACTCCGACCTGGGCTGCCACGTAGAAAAACTGCGTGATCACCCCTCCGACGAATTCCGGATACTGCCACAGGCCTTTGCCGGCCACTGGCTGCAGTTCCTGCTCCTGGGCGCGCAAATCCGGCAGCGGAGTGCGGGCGATCAACAGCGCCACCAGCAACACCAGCACCGCGATGACCACATAGGTGGTCTGCAACGAACTCATGTCCGAGGCCGGCGTGCTGCCAGCGCTGAAGAACATTGCGCCGCCAATCAGCGGCCCGAAGAACTGACCCAAACCGTTGAATGATTGCGCCAGGTTCAACCGCCGCTCGGCGCCCTGGGGTTCACCCAGCACCGTGGCGTACGGGTTGGCAGCGGTCTCCAGGCAGCCCAGGCCGCAGGCGATGACGAACAGCGCAAACAGGAAAAACGGAAAACTCGCCGCCGCTGCTGCCGGCATGAACAGCAGCGCACCTGCCGCATACAGGCACAGGCCCAACAGGATCCCGGCCTTGTAGCCGTGGCGGTCCATCAACAGCCCCGCCGGCAGGGCGATCAGGAAGTACGCGCCGAAATACGCGCTTTGCAACAACCCGGACTGGGCCTTGCTGACGTGCAGGACTTCCTGGAAGTGCTTGTTCAACACATCCAGCAACCCGTATGACAAGCCCCAGAGGAAGAACAGACTGGTCACCAGCATCAGTGCCCAGCGATAGGTCGGCACGACGCGTGCGCCGGTTGCCACAGGTGTGTCTTTGCTTAACATGACGCTTCTCCTGTTGTTTTTATGGGATCAAGGCGTGCGATGCAGCGGGTATCAGGGTTGGTCGGTGAGGCTGAAAATCTGGGTCAGCGGCTGCCATTTGCCGCCGGGATCAGTCCATGGCGTGGGGGCCTGGAAGCGCCACATCAGGGTTTCCCAGGCTTGCACCTCGGGGTTGGCGCGGGCGGCCTGGTCGAGCGCTTCGAAGCTGAAACCGGCGGCGGTGTCCATGACCATGAACAGCCGCGTGCCCAGGCGCCAGATCTGCATCTCCACGATCTGCTGGCCGCGAAGATGCTCGGCCACGGCGGGCCAGATGCGTTGATGCAACTGCTGGTACTCGACGATCAAGGCCTCATCGTCGATCAGGTCCAGGGCCAGGCAGTAACGTTGGCGGCTCATGTCAGCGCCCGGTCCAAGTGGGTGTAGCCACCGTCCACCACCAGCCATTGCCCGGTGGTGTGGGAAGCGCGAGGTGAGAGCAGGAACAGCACGCTGTCGGCAATTTCCTCGGGGGTAGTCATCCGTTTGCCCAAGGGGATTTTCTCAACGATGGCGGCCAGCTTGGCCTCCGGGTTGTCGAAGCCGTCGATCCAGCGCTGGTACAGCGGCGTCAGCACCTCGGCGGGCACCACGGCATTGACCCGGATGCCAAACTCCAGCAACGAGGCGGCCCATTCCCGGGTCAGCGACAACTGTGCCCCTTTGGAGGCGGTGTAACCGCTGGTGCCGCCCTGGCCGGTGAGGGCCGTCTTGGAGCTGATATTCACGATCGAGCCGCGACTGGCCTTGAGAGCATCCAGGCACAAATGGGTCATCAGGTAGTAATGAATCAGGTTCTTTTCCAGGGATTCGACGAACGCTGCACGGCCCGCTTCCAGGCCCACACCGTCGTTGACCCCGGCGTTGTTCACCAGCCCGTCGATACGCCCGTAGCGCTGCAACACGTCGTTGACGGCCGCGCGGCAGGCATCTTCATCACGCAACTCGACACGGATGAAGTGGCTTTGACCTTGCTGTTCAAGCTCGGCGGCGAAGGCCGCCGACAACGGTTGATGTCCGAAAATCACCGGGATCGCGCCTTCGGCGATCAGCCCCAGGGAGATGGCGGCGCCAATCCCCGAGCCACCGCCGGTGACGATGATCACGCGGTCCTGCAAATGCAGATTCATGGGCAGTTTCCTTCAAGGTGATAGACCCGCTGGGCGGTGCCGCCCCAGATGGCCTGCTGTTCATCAGGCGACAGCGAGCCGAGAGTGTGTTGCAGCAATTGGCAGGTGCCCTGGTATTCCCCGGCCAGCAGGCACACCGGCCAGTCCGAGCCGAACATCAGGCGTTCGGCGCCGAACAGTTCCAGCGCCAGCTCTATATAAGGGCGCAACGCACCGGCGTTGCGCTGGTCGGGCCCGGCTTCGGTCAGCAGTCCCGACAGCTTGCAACTGACGTGGGGCAGGGCGGCCAGCGGCGCCAGGTGTTCGGCCCAGCCGGCCGGGCCGTTGGCGATGTCGGGTTTGCCCAGGTGATCCAGCACCAGGTGATGACGGTCGTGGCGCCGGCACAGGGCGGTGGCGGCGTCGAGGTCGGCGCAGCGGATCAGCACCTCGTAGACGTAGCCTTGTTGCTGCAGGTGCCGTAGGCCACGGGAGAATCCCGGGTCAGCCATAAAGTGGGCGGGCTGGGGTTCGTCCTGGATCTGATGCCGGAAGCCCTTGAGCCTCGGTGCGTCGCGCCACTGTTCCAGGTGTTGTTCCAGGGTTGGGTCGCACAGGTCGACCCAGCCGACGACGCCGAGTATCCACGGGTGCCGGTGCGCCATTTCCAGCAGCGCTTCGGTTTCCTGCTCACCGGCGCGGGCCTGCACGGCGATGCAGCCATCCATGCCGGCAGCGTCGAGCAAGGGCCGCAGATCCTGTGGGAGAAAGTCCCGCCGCAGGTCGGCCTCAGCCGCGCCGATCCATGGATAATCAGCGGCCCGGTAGCGCCAGAAATGCTGGTGCGCATCGAGCCTCAGAGGTGATGGGGACGACATTATTATTGTGCTCCGTCCATTCAAATTGCGTTTCAGCTCACGGCCGGTGGCGGTATTGCTCCCGGGACGCGGCTTTCATCTGGATCGAAAAACCCGGAGCCTGCGGCGGCAGATAGGCAGCGCCGCGTACCACGCAAGGTTCCTCGAAATGCTCGTGCAAGTGGTCGACATACTCGATCACCCGGCCTTCGTGGGTACCGGCGATGCACAGGTAGTCGATCATCGACAGGTGCTGCACGTACTCGCAAAGCCCGACGCCGCCGGCATGCGGGCATACCGGCAGGCCGTACTTGGCCGCCATCAGCATCACCGCCAGCACCTCGTTGACCCCACCCAGGCGGCAGGCGTCAATCTGCACCACATCGATGGCTTCGCGCATGATCAATTGCTTGAAGATGATCCGGTTCTGGCACATCTCTCCGGTGGCGACCTTGACCGGCGCCACACCCTGGCGAATCTTGCGATGGCCTTCGATGTCGTCGGGGCTGGTGGGTTCCTCGATAAACCATGGCTTGGCAAACGCCAGTTCGCGCACCCAGTCGATGGCGGTGTCGACTTCCCACACCTGGTTGGCATCGATCATCAATTGACGGTCCGGCCCCAGCACCTCACGGGCGATGCGCACGCGGCGCAGGTCGTCCTGCAGGTCGTGGCCGACCTTGAGCTTGACGTGATTGAACCCGGCATCCACCGCTTCCTGGCACAAGCGGCGCAGCTTTTCGTCGCCATAACCGAGCCAGCCGGCGGAGGTGGTGTAGCAGGGGTAGCCATTGGCTTGCAGGTTGGCCAGGCGTTCAGCCTTGCCTTCGGCGCGCTGGCGCAGCAAGGCCAGGGCTTCGCTGGAGGTGATGCAGTCGGTGATGTAGCGGAAGTCGATGCAGCGCACCAGTTGTTCCGGGCTCATGTCGGCTACCAGGCGCCATAAGGGCTTTCCTTCGGCCTTGGCCCACAAATCCCACGCGGCATTGACGATTGCGCCGGTGGCCAGGTGAATAGCGCCTTTGTCCGGGCCGATCCAGCGCAACTGGCTGTCACTGGTGACATGGCGCCAGAAGCGGCCCATGTCTTCGGCGATCCATTCCAGGGTCAAGCCCACCAGCAACGGCTGCATGGCCTGGATCGCCGCGCAGCAAATCTCGTTGCCGCGGCCGATGGTGAAGGTCAGGCCATGGCCTTCGAGCGCCGGGTTGTCGGTCTGCAGAATCACATAGGCGGCCGAGTAGTCCGGGTCCGGGTTCATGGCGTCGGAACCGTCCAGGGACTGGGACGTAGGAAAGCGGATATCTTCGACGCGAATCGCGGTAATGGTGGTCATGAACGGCTCCTTGGCTCTTGTCAGGCGTCGACCGTGGTCTGGTTCTGTTCGCCAAGGCCTTCAATGCCCAGGCGGATCTTTTGCCCGGGCTTGAGGTAGACCGGCACGGGCTTGATCCCCAGGCCGACACCGGGCGGGGTGCCGGTGGAAATCACATCCCCCGGCTGCAGGCTCATGAACTGGCTGAGGTAGCTGATCAATTTCGGAATCTGGAAAATCATCGTGCGGGTGTTGCCGTTCTGGTAGCGGTGGCCGTCGACTTCCAGCCAGATCGACAGTTGATGCGGGTCGGCGATTTCATCCCGGCTCACCAGCCACGGGCCCAGCGGGCCGAAGGTATCGCAGCCCTTGCCCTTGTCCCAGGTGCCGCCGCGCTCCAGTTGGAACTCACGTTCGGAGACGTCGTTGATCACGCAGTATCCGGCCACGTGCTGCATGGCCTGGCTTTCTTCGATGTAACGGCCGCCCTGGCCGATCACCACGCCCAGTTCGACTTCCCAGTCGGTCTTGGTGGAGTGGCGGGGGATCTCGATGTTGTCGTTGGGGCCGACGATGGCGCTGGTCCACTTGTTGAAGATGATCGGTTCGTCGGGTATCGGCGCGCCGGTTTCGGCGGCGTGATCGGCGTAGTTCAGGCCGATGCAGATGAATTTTCCCACCTGGCCGACACAGGCGCCCAAGCGCGGGTTGCCCGGTACCAGGGGCAGGCTCGTGGGGTCGAGGTCTTGCAGGCGAGCGAGGTTGTGCGGCAGCAGGGCTTCGCCTGCGACATCACTGATGTGGGCGGACAAGTCACGCAGGCGACCCTCAGCGTCCAGCAGGGCCGGGCGTTCCTGGCCTTTTTCACCGTAGCGCAGCAATTTCATGAGTAATCCTCTTGATTCGCAAGTGGGCGGTCAGTTGCTCCAGCCGCCGTCAATGACTTGGGTGGTGCCAGTGGTAAACGCGCTGGCGTCGGAGCCAAGGTACAGCGCCAACTGGGCGATTTCCTGGGGTGTGCCCAGGCGGCCCATCGGCTGGCGCGCAGTGAAGGCGGCGTACACCTCGTCCTGTTGGCGGCCTTCACGGCTGGCTTGTTCGATGATGCGTTGCTGCAGCGACGGCGACTCCACCGTGCCCGGGCAGATGGCGTTGCAGCGAATGCGTTGGGTGACAAAATCGGCCGCGACGGATTTGGTCAGGCCGATGACCGCAGCCTTGCTGGCGCAGTAGGCAAAGCGGTTGGGCACGCCCTTGAGGCTGGAGGCCACCGACGACATGTTGATGATCGAGCCACCGCCCGCCGCCAGCATTCCCGGCAGAAACGCGCGGATCATGCGGTACATGGCGGTGACGTTCAGGTCCAGGGCAAAGGTCCAGTCGCTTTCCGGGCACTCGAGTATGTTGCCGGCGTGCACTACGCCTGCGCAGTTGAACAGCACATCGAGAGGGCCGATCTCGGCAGCGAGGCGCTGGATGGCGCTGGCGTCGGTGACATCCAGTACCACCGTTTGCGCACCCGGCAGGTTGGCGAGCGCTTGTTGATTGATGTCGGCTGCAATCACTTCCGCGCCAGCCGCCAGGTAGGCTTCGACGCTGGCGCGGCCAATGCCCTGGGCGGCGGCGGTGATCAGCACGCGTTTACCGGTGAGGTCCATGACAGACTCCCTTGATTGTTATTATTGGCTCAATGGTCAGGCCATTAAGGGCGTAAAACGCCTGCATCTGCGGCATAGCGAACCTGTGAGGGTTTGCTATGATCAGCACACTGGAAACGATCCAATGGTCAGGCCATTGATCCAATTTTTAGCATGGGTCTTCTCGGTCAACAAGCGGCTTTTTCGCGGGTTGATCATCTGGACCGTGCCATGCATGAATCGAGCTGAGCCTAGATGCCATTTCAAGTAATTGATAACCAACGTCTTTATCGACAGATTGCCGACCAGTTGCGGGCGTTGATCGACAGCGGAGAATTTCCACCGGGCAGTCGCCTGCCGGCTGAGCGGGAGCTGGCCAAACTGTTGGGGGTGAGTCGCGCCTCCGTGCGTGAGGCGATGATTGCCCTGGAGGTGATCGGCCTGGTGGACGTGCGGGTGGGCAACGGCGTGCTGGTGTGCGAACCCGTGCAACCGAAAGTCAGCCAGGAACCGGTGATGGCTCAGGCCACCCGGGATCAATGGAAGGAGTTCGATCCGGAGCTCAACCTGCACGTCGACTTCAATGCCGAGATTCCACCGTTTTCGTTGCTCCAGGCCCGTCGCCTGATTGAGCCGGAAGCGGCTGCTTTGGCGGCCAAACATGCCACCGACGAAGAGCTGGCGGGTATTCGCGAGGCGTTCGAGCGCAACGTGCAGGACAACCGCGAAGGCTCCCATACCCATCCGGGCGACCGGCTGTTTCACATCCGTATTGCCCAGGCCTCGGGCAATCCGGCGTATGCGCTGATGATTGCGCACTTGCTGGGGCATCGTTACGGCAGCATGTTCCAGCGGTTGCAGGCGCATTACACCTCGGATGACATGCCGCATCGCTCGGAAGACGAGCATCGCAAGATCCTCGACGCCCTGGAACAGCGGGACGTGGAAGGTGCGCGACAGGCCATGCGCAAGCACCTCGAAGAGGTGGTGCGGATTTTCATGCGGACGGCGCAATGACCGTGTTCTATGACGCTCGCGGCAATATTTACGGCGTGGCGACCCCGGCACTGTTGCGCAGCAAAGGCATCGACGTGCCGGATGACGCCGCCTTGGCCGCGGGCACCCGCGATGCTTGGGCGTTGGCGGCGGTTGCCGCCGAATGCGAGTGGGGTTCTTTGCCACGCCCGGCTGGGGCCAAAGAGCATCGCTGCGACGGCTTGTTGGTGGGGCCGTTTCAGGCCGCACCGCCCTTCGACCTGTTGATCGTCAACACCGACGGTTCCCTGGCCGAGCGCAGTGGCAATGGGCTGACGATTTTTGCCCAGTCGTTGACCGACCAAGGGTTGATGACGCAGGGCTGTGACCTGCGGGTGCATCACGACAAGGCGGATGCAGTGTCACCGGTGATCACACAGGTTGAGCCTGCGCAGTACGAACAGGTCCAGGGCTTTTGGCTGGCGTTGGGGCGTCCCGGGTTCGGGCCTTCGGCGGTGGGGGCGGTTGGGGTGGGTGTGGTCTCGCTTGAGGGGACCGAGGTGAGCCATGTCTCACCACTGTCTGCACTGAACACTGCGTGGAATCACAGCCAGTTTGTGCGAGTGGGCAATCCTCATTGTGTGACGCTGGTGCAGGATGCATCGGCGTTGCCGGACAATGCGCAGATGCTCCAGCCAGGGTTGTTCGATTCGCTGAGGGCAATCGCTTTTGCGCCGCCTGCCGGGGCGGGTCAGCCCTGTATTTCCGGGGTCAACCTGCAATGGGGCGCCCGGGATTCCGGCAACCGTGTCATCGCCCGGGTGTTTGAGCGCGGCGAGGGGCCAACGGCGTCCTCCGGGACCAGCGCGAGTGCCGTGGCTTGCGCCGCCTGGTCTGTAGGATGGGTGACGGCGGGTGAGGTGGCGGTGGTGATGCCCGGCGGTACGGCACCGGTGCGCTTGCAGGCTGACGCGGGGGAGTTGCTGAGCGTCAGCCTGTTCGGAACGGCGCGGCGTTTATAAAAACTCCACCTGCGCCGGCCGGCGTTTCATCAACACTTTGCCCGCGCGAATCGAATACAACGGCAAGCCCTGGCTGCGAATCACTTCATAGTCGCTGTCCGCCGACAGGATCAACAGGTTCGCCGGGCGTCCCGGTTCCAGGCCATAACGATCTCCCAGGGCCATGGCCTTGGCGCTGTTGTCGGTGACCAGGTCCAGGGCGCTTTGCAGGTTGCGATAGCCGAGCATGTGGCAGATATGCAAGCCGGCTTCCAGCACCCGCAGGATGTTGCCGTTACCCAGGGGATACCAGGGATCGACGATGGAGTCCTGGCCGAAGCAGACGTTCATGCCGGCTTCCAGCAGTTCGTTGACCCGGGTCACGCCTCGGCGTTTCGGGAAGGTGTCGAAGCGGCCCTGCAAGTGAATGCTTTCGGTGGGGCAGGAGACAAAGCTGATGCCAGAGTGGCCCAGCAGGCGGAAGAGCTTGGCGCAGTAGGCGTTGTCGTAAGAGCCCATGGCCGTGGTGTGGCTGGCGGTCACGCGGGCGCCCATGTCGCGGCTGCGGGCTTCTTCGGCCAGCACTTCGAGAAAGCGCGAATGAGGGTCGTCGGTTTCGTCGCAGTGCACGTCCACCAGGCAACCGGTGCGCTCGGCCAGGTCCATCAGGAACTTCACCGAACTCACCCCTTGGTCGCGGGTGTATTCAAAGTGCGGGATGCCGCCGATCACGTCGGCGCCCAAGCGGATAGCTTCTTCCATCAGCTCGCGGCCATTGCGGTAGGACTCGATGCCTTCCTGGGGGAACGCGACGATTTGCAGGTCGATGAGGTGGGTGCTTTCCTCGCGCACTTCAAGCATCGCCTTGAGCGCGGTGAGGTCCGGGTCGGTGACGTCGACATGGGTGCGCACATGCTGGATGCCATGGGCGGCCAGGGTCTGGATGGTTTTCCTGGCGCGGGTCTTGGTGTCTTCCAGGGTGATGGTGGCCTTGCGTTCGCCCCAGCACTCGATGCCTTCAAACAATGTGCCGCTCATGTTCCAGCGGGGTTCGCCGGCGGTCAGGGTGGCGTCGAGGTGGATGTGCGGTTCGACGAAGGGTGGCACCACCAGGTTGCCGGCGGCGTCCAGGTCGTCGGGGCCTGCGATGGGCGCCGCGCCTTGTTGGGTGATGCTGGCGATCCGGCCGTGTTCCAGGTGCAGATCATGCAGGCCTTCACGGTTGCGCAGGCGGGCGTTGATGATGTGCATGGGCAAGTTCCTCTTGGCAAAAAACAGTCAGGCAGACAGCCGCCAGATCATCAGCGCGATGCCGATGTCCAGGCGGTCATAAGAATTGTCCAGCGTCAGCCCGCACAGGGCTTCGATGCGCTGGACGCGGTGCGTCAGGGTGTTGCGGTGAACCGCCAGCCGCTGGGCGGCGGCCACAAGGTTACCATTCTCGTGGAACCAGGCCTCCAGGGTTGGCATCAGGCTTGGGCCATGGTGCAGGTCGTGGCGCAACAGCGGCCCCAGGCGTTCGTTGAGAAACTGGTCGAGCACGGCGCGATCACGTACGCCGCTGAGCAACTTGAGTACCCCCAGCTCATCGTAGACACACAACCCGGCGCGCTCACTGAACCGCCGCGCCGCCGCCAACGCCTGGCGCGCTTCGTCCAGGGCCTGGGCCAGGCGAGCGGGCGGGTGCGCGGCGGCACTCAGGCCGATAAACAGTTTCAGCGGCGCCAGGCGCAGGTTCAGCGCTTTCAACCAGCCCGCCAACAACTGACGGTTGGCCAATGCCTCGCCTGCGTCGGCCGCAGGCAACAGCATTGTCCATTGCCCGGCACGCCCCTGCACGGGCAAACGCGACGGATGCTGCGCGGAAAACTGGCGCAGACGACGGGTAATGGCATCGTGCTGACGGGCCAGCTGTGCTTCGACCACCGGCGCCTCGCCTTGGGCAAACAGTGCATCGCTGCCGTCCAGCTGCAACTGGACGAGCTGCCAATGCCCGGCCAACGGCATGCCCAATTGCGCGGCGCGGTGCAGCAGCAAATCCAGGGATTGATAGTCACCGGCCAGCAGGCGTTCCAATACATCGTGCCGCGAGCGCCCCAACTGTTGCGACTGGATCAACGCCGAACCGATGGCCTGGGTCACCAGCACCATCTTCAACGAGTACGGCTGCTCGATCAGCGGCATGCCCGCGTCTTGCGCGGCTTCCAGCAAGCGCTGCGGGATCGCCTGGATATAGTCCGCTCCCGTGAGAATCACCAGCCCGGCGACCTGGCGCTGACAGGCCTCGTCCAGCAACACCAGCAGGTTGGCCTCATCCCGGGGGTGATTGATACCGGTGATGAACACCAGTTCGCCCCCCAGCACCCATTCGGCGATGCCGCTGTTTTCCGCCACATAGGGCCAGCGCACCGCGTTCTCCAGGCCGGCTTCCCCGGCCCGCAGGCACATCGACTCCAGCCCGGGCAAGGCCAGCACATCGGCGATGGTCAGGCTCATGCCTGGGCGTCAGCCAACGGTGCCCGCACGCGCAGGACGCTGGTCAGCACGATGTAGGTCAGCGACGCCGCCACAATCCCCACCAGCGGAGCGACCCACGGCGAATGAAAGGCCAGTACCGTGCCCACGGCATAGGCGATCAGCCCGGGCCAGTTGAATGCCGGCAGGCGCGTCTCGGCCAGGCGCGGGTAGTGGCCGCGGTAGCGATAGAAAAAGTCCGCCATGATCACCCCGCCGATCGGCGGAATCACCGTGCCCAGCAGGATCAGGTAGGGCACCAGCATGTCGTACATGCCCAGCAGCGCCAGCAGGGTGCCGATCACCGCGCCGGCCAGGGTCACGGTTTTGCGGCGTTTGGTGCGCAGCAGGTTGCAGCCGGCGACGGCGAAGTTGTAGATGGTGTTGTCTTGGGTGCTCCAGATATTCAGGAGCAGCATGGCCATGGCGGCCATGGCAAAACCTTGCAGCAGCAACACTTCGACCACGTCCGGTTGCTGGTAGACGATGGCGCCATAGGCACCAATCAGCACCATCAAGCCATTGCCGATAAAGAAGCCGATCAGGCTGGCCAGCACCGCGACCTTGGCCGAGCGCGAGAACCGCGTCCAGTTGGTGGCCTGGGTCGCGCCGCTGACGAAGGTGCCGAACACCAGCGTGATGGCGGTGGACAGATCCAGCTCGCCGGTCGGCACTACTGCCAACAGCCCATCCAGACCGCCGACCTTGACGGTGGCCACCCACATCGACAGAAACAGCAAAATGCCCATGGCCGGTACGGCGATGTAGGACAGGATCTCCAGCCCGCGATACCCCACGTAGGCCGTCGCGCAGAACACCATGCCGAACAGCACCATCAGCCCGAGCACGCTGCCCTGGCTCAATTCGAAATATTTGCCCAGCACCACGGCCGCCGTGGCGGTGCCCCAGGCGTACCAGCCGATCTGGGTGAAACCGAGGATCAAGTCGCTCAGCTTGCTGCCCACTTCGCCAAAGCAGAAGCGCCCCATCAGTACCGAATTCAAACCGCTCTTGAACGCGATGTAACCCAGCCCTGCGGCGTAGATACCCAACAACAGGTTACCCAGGGCCACGACGCCGAGCATTTGGGTGAAGCTGAAGGCCACTCCCAATTTGCCGCCGGCGAACATGGTCGCGGTAAAAAAGGTAAAGCCCAGCAGCACCATGGCGGTGGAGGCCAGGCCTTTGCGGGCATGCATGGGCACCTCGCTGAGAGGGTAGTCATTGCCCGGTTCGTTCTGCGTCATGTGCCTTTCTCCCTGAATGAGTGACGCAGGCCTATTGCACCCGGCGTGCCAACTGCAACGCAGTGACGTGCGCACGGTCAGCGCTGTGCACGTTGCACAGTATTTATAGCCAAACAGGGAGAACACGCGGGAGGGATTGGTCTTTCTGCCCAGTCAGGCGCGAAAGCGGTGCAAGGGTGATACAAATTGGATCACCCGTTTTTCAATCGAACAGGGTGTGGGTGGTCTCCCCTCGATGAAACGCAAACGCGGCCTCAAGGTCGCTTTCAATGGTGCGGCCACGGGAGAGCGGCGGCAGGGCATCGAGCCTGAAGAAGCCGACTTCCGTGGTTTCGAAACCGGCAGCCGGCGCCACTTGATCAACCCGCTCGCACAGAAAATAGAGTTTGTAGAAGTCCCGGATATCGGGCCGGTACAAACCTTTGGCCTTATGGGTGACGCTGTACAGCGCCCGAGCGGTAACTGTCAGCCCGGCCTCTTCGCGGATTTCCTTGATGATGTTTTCAGCGGCCGACAAACCAATATCCGCATAGCCTCCGGGCAACGCCCAGCAACCATCCGTCAACTCACGCACCAACAGGATCCGGTCACCGTCAATCACCGCACCCCGTACATCAATCATCGGCGTCGAATAGCGCTTGGCAAAGTCCGGCACCAGCCCGGTGATGCGCTCCAGCGGCACTTCGCCCAACTGCGCGAGCATGCTGTGGGCGATCTGGGCGATTTCCTCGAGGCGCTCGCGCTCGAAGTCATCGGTGCAGAAATGCAGCCCCGTGGAGGCCAATGCTTGCAAGCGCTTGGCCTGGGCCAGCCAGGTGTTTTCCATGGGAATTCCTTCAGCGAGAGGCAGTGAGGTCTTTTTGCAGGTAAACCCGACGCAGGCCGTTTTCCTCGGCGCGGTGGGTTTCCACATAGCCCTTGCGGGTGTACAGCGCGAGGTTTTCGGTCATTGCCTCATTGGTGTAGAGGCGCACGAAACCCTGGTGGGCTTGCTGTTCCGTGAACTCCAGCAGCAGGCGCCCGTAACCCAACCCCTGGGCGCCGGGGTCGACGGCCAGGTTATCCAGCAGCAGGTACTCGTCCTCATGGATCAGTACGACAAAGCCGTGCACCCGGCCGGAGCTCTCCAGCACATGTACGCGTCCAGCAGCGACCTGTTGGCGATAATCATCCAGCATCGGCCCTGGCTTGCGCCCGATGCGTTCGATGTAAGGGGAGTAGGCGGCGTGGACGATGGTCTCGATGGTGGCGACATCGTCAACGGTAGCAGGGCGGATAAGGGATGGCATCGCAGCGCTTCCTTTACAAGAGGCCACGACTGTAAGGGAGTCACCGGCATAAAAAAACCACCGCAAGGGTGGTTTTTTCTACATCACCAGCTCATTCGCCGCGATAAATGCAGCCACTGGTGCAGGTCTCATGGATGCGAATCGCGCTGAGTTCCGGCAACAACGGTTTCAATTCAGTCCAGATCCATTTGGCCAGCACTTCGCTGGTCGGGTTCTCAAGGCCCGGGATGTCATTGAGGTAGTTGTGGTCGAGGCGTTCGTAGAGCGGCTTGAAAATCGCCTTGATCTCCGAGAAGTCACGGATCCAGCCGGTATGCGGGTCGAGGTCGCCGCTGAGGTGGATTGCCACCTTGAACGAATGGCCATGCAGGCGCCCGCACTTGTGGCCTTCGGGCACGTGGGGCAGGCGGTGGGCGGATTCGAATGTAAATTCCTTGAAGATTTCCACAGTATTTTTCAGCTCGGTCAGGTGTCTGGCAGGCGGCGAGTTTAACAGTTTGTTGCCACCGCGCGCGCACCCTACGTAGCAGCTGTCGAGCTTTAGCGAGGCTGCGTTTACGGTTTGCCTGGTAAACCGAGGTGCTGCCGACGCAGCCTCGCTTAAGCTCGACAGCTGCTACGGGGGGATCAGAGAGCCAGCAGGCGTTCGCCCAATTGGCCGTTGTCGGCCAGTTGCAGGAATTCATCCCCCAGCCGCTGGCTTTCGCTCATCGCGGTTTGCCAGTACTTGTTGCGTCCCGGGTCATCACCCATGAAACGCTTGAAGTCACTGCGGTCCGGCAGTTTGCCGTGGGGCAGGCGGGCCAGGTATTCCTTCGACGGTGCCAGCAGCAATACATCCTGCAGGCCCTGTTGATTGGCGCGGCGCCACGGCAAGCCCTTGTCGAACCAGCCGGGAATGACCCGGTCGGTGAAGTGCGGGTACAGCACGATGTCTTCGCCGTGGTAGGGCAGGTCGAGGTGATAGTCCAGCAGGCCGCCGTCGCGGTAGGTGCCTGCGCCAGCACCCGGCAGGTCACGCACGCCTTGCATCACCATGGGGATCGAGCCGGACGCCAGCAACGCCTGGCGCAGGTTGCCCAGTTCCAGATTGAGGAAGCGCGACGGGAAATCCTTGAGCGCATGCAGCGGTGGCGCCTGGCGCGGGTCGTGGACGATCAGCCGTTCGAAGTGCCGTGACAGCCGAGCGCGGCCCCGCAGGTTGTCGGCGATCACCGAGGACAGGCCCAAGCCGAGGCGACCGCGATGATCGTCGGCGAGCAGGCCGTGGCTTTTGACCACCATGATGTTCAGCCGATAGTTCGGGTTGTCGAGCACCCGGGCATCACGACCGGCCAGCAGGTCATCGAGCATACGCACGCAACTCTGGCTGACTTCGGCCATGGTCACGCCTTTGGCAAAACTTTGTTCGTTGTACAGGCGGCCCAGGTCGAGCAAACCTTGCACCGGGTCGGGCAGGCACGCGCTGGCAAACCGCCAGGAGCCTATAGAGGCGCCGATCAGTGCGCGTTCGCGTGGCGCGCGGGGCAGCCAGTCACCGAACAGCGCCAGGTCCAGGCCCTGGATGCCCAGGGCCTTGGGGCCGCCAGCAGCACCGGGCAGGATGCCGACATCCGCAGGCGCCAGCCCCTGTTCGCGAATGCGTGCAAAGGCGCGTTTGCCGGCCTTGAGGGTCAAGGCGGGGAACTTCATATGGATAGCAGTCATACCGATCTCATCGACAGCGAGCAGGGCAGTATAGAAAATCCTGCGCGGTTGCAGGCAATGGTGTTGCGTAGAATTGCCATGGTGGCAATTCAGTTTCAGTTAAGTTGGATCCAGTACGGTGAGCCCCGTAGGCAAAATATCCTGAAACGGAGACTCACCATGAAAACCCTCACAGCCGTGATCGCCGGCAGTATCATCGCCCTCACTGCGGGCCTCGCCCAGGCCCGAGACCTGGGGCCGGACGAGGCACTGAAATTGCGCGACGCTGGTACCATTGTGTCTTTCGAGAAGCTCAACGCCATTGCACTCGCCAAACATCCCGGCGCCACCGTGCATGAAACCGAGCTTGAAGAGGAATACGGCAAGTACCTGTATCAGGTTGAACTGCGCGACGCCCAGGGCGTTGAGTGGGACCTGGAATTGGACGCCGTCACCGGGGCCGTCCTCAAGGATCATCAGGATACGTAATGAAGGTAAATCTACGCACCAGCGTTCAAGTGGCGCTGGTGCTCCTGGCATTTTGCTCAAGCCTGGCCGCTCGGGACCTGGGCCAGGACGAAGCGCTGCGCCTGCGCCAGAAGGGTGTGATCGCGCCGCTCGAGCATCTGCTTGGCCCGGCTTTCGAGCGCTACCCGGGCGCCAAGTTGCTCGACGCCGAGCTTGAGGAGCACAAGGATCGTCCTGTGCGCTATATCTATGAAATCGAACTGCTGACAGTGGAAGGCGTAGTACGCGAGATCGAACTCGACGCCAACACCGGCCAACTGCTCAAAGACAAGGAAGACGACTGATGCGCCTGCTTCTGGTGGAAGACCACGTACCCCTGGCCGATGAGCTGATGGCCGGGCTCAATCGCCAGGGCTATGCCGTGGACTGGCTGGCGGACGGGCGCGATGCGGTGTATCAGGGGCGCAGCGAACCCTACGACTTGATCATTCTTGATCTCGGCCTGCCGGGTTTGCCCGGGCTTGAGGTGCTGACGCAATGGCGCGCCGCCGGCTTGGCCACGCCGGTGCTGATCCTCACTGCCCGCGACTCCTGGGCCGAGCGCATCGAAGGGCTCAAGGCCGGAGCCGACGATTACCTGAGCAAACCCTTCCACCCCGAAGAACTGCACCTGCGTATCCAGGCCTTGCTGCGCCGTTCCCATGGCCAGGCCAATCAGCCCACCTTGCAGGCCGCCGGTTTGCACCTGGATGAGGGCCGCCAGTGCGTGATGCGTGACGGCGAGGAGATCCAACTGACTGCCGCCGAGTTTCGGCTGCTGCGTTACTTCATGCTGCACCCCGAGCAAATCCTTTCCAAAAGCCACCTGGCCGAACACCTGTACGACGGCGAGACCGAGCGTGATTCCAATGTGCTGGAAGTGCACGTCAATCACCTGCGCCGCAAGCTGGGCCGCAGCGTGATCGAGACCCGGCGCGGCCAGGGTTACCGGTTTGGCGCTGGCCCTGCATGAAGTCGATCCAGCGGCGCCTGAGCCTGGGGCTGATCAGTGTGATGGTGATCGTCGGCCTGGTGCTGGCGCAGACCAGTTTGTGGCTGTTCGAAGTGGGCCTGCAACGCTACCTGGAATCGGGCCTGCGCAATGACAGCGAGAACCTGCTGGTGGCGCTGGTGCGCGGGCCCACGGGTGTGCAACTGGATGAGCAGCGGCTGTCTCCGGCTTATCAGCGCCCGTTTTCCGGGCACTATTTCCGTATCGATTTTGGTGACACCCACTGGCGTTCCCGCTCGTTATGGGACCAGGAGCTGCCGCAACTGCCCCAGGCCGGGCTCAAGGGCAACCTGCAACTGGGCCCGGAAGGCCAGCAACTGCTGGTGCTGCGTTCGGACTACAAGCGCTTCGGCCAATCGATTTCCATCAGCGTGGCCCAGGACTACACCCCGGTCAGGGAAAGCTTTCGCCTGATGCGCCAGATTGGCCTGGTAATCGGGCTGGCGGCGCTGTTGCTGATCCTGATCCTGCAACGGGTCACCGTGCGCCGCGCGTTACGCCCGCTGGAGACCGCGCGCAACCAGATCGCGCAACTGCAACAAGGCCAGCGCTCGCAACTGGATACCCAGGTGCCGGTGGAACTGGAGCCGCTGGTGGCACAGATCAACCATTTGCTGGCCCACACCGAAGACAGCCTCAAACGCTCGCGCAACGCCCTGGGCAACCTCGGCCATGCCCTGAAAACCCCGTTGGCGGTGTTGCTGAGCGTGGCCTCCAGCGAGCAGCTCAAGGACCATCCGCAACTGAGCAAGCTGCTGCGCGAACAGTTGGAGCAGGTGCAGCAACGGCTTAACCGCGAACTCAATCGTGCGCGGTTGGCCGGCGAGACCCTGCCGGGTGCCTTGTTCGACTGCGATGGTGAATTGCCGGGGCTGTTAGCGACCTTGAACATGATCCATGGCGAACATCTGGATTTGAGTTACCGCGTGCGCCCCGGTTTGCAACTGCCGTGGGACCGCGAGGACTTGCTGGAACTGTTGGGCAACCTGCTGGACAACGCCTGCAAATGGGCGGATGCCGAGATTGTGTTGAGCATCAGCGAAACCCCGGAAGGCTTTCGGCTGATGGTCGAGGATGACGGGCCGGGGATTCCCGAGAGTCAGCGCGACCAGGTGTTCAGCCGGGGCACCCGGCTGGATGAGCAGACTGACGGCCATGGCCTGGGGTTGGGGATCGTGCGGGATATTGTCGAGGTGTGGGGCGGGGTGCTGCTGTTGCAGGAAAGCGAGCTGGGCGGGCTGAAGGTGGTTATCGACCTGCCACGCCGCCAGTGAAAACCGACGTAGCAGCTGTCGAGCCTTGGCGAGGCTGCGTCGGCGGCATACCTGACACACCGCTAACGCAGCCTCGCCGAGGCTCGACAGCTGCTACGGGATACTCGGGCTTATTGCCAGAGAATCTCGCAGCTCATCAAACCCTGAACTGATCCATCAAACCCTGCTGCTGATTCGCCAGGCTATTCAACGCCTGGCTGACCCGCGCCGATTCATTCGCCTGCTCGGACAGCGACTCGGTCACATCCCGAATCGTCGCCACGTTATTGTTGATCTCCTCGGCCACCGCGCTTTGCTCTTCGGCGGCGCTGGCGATTTGCAGGTTCATGTCGCTGATCACCGTCACCGCATCGCCGATCTGGCGCAACGCGGTCACGGCCTGGCCTACATGCTCGACGCTGCCTTGGGCCTGACGATGGCTGTTGCTCATGGAGCCCACCACATCCTGGGTGCCACTTTGCAGTTGCTCGATCACCAGGCGGGTTTCTTCCACCGATTCCTGGGTACGTCGTGCCAGGTTGCGCACTTCGTCGGCGACCACTGCAAAACCACGACCGGCCTCACCGGCGCGGGCCGCTTCGATGGCGGCGTTGAGTGCCAGCAGGTTGGTCTGCTCGGCGATCGCGCGAATCACTTCCAGTACCGAACCGATCTTCTCGCTGTTGGCGGCCAGGCCTTCAACCTGGGTCATTGCCGTGCTCATGTCAGCGGCCAGATGACCGATGCTGGTGGTGGTGCGGTCGATCACCGTCAAGCCTTCGCGGGTGGCCCGGTCGGCATCGCGGGCGGCCTGGGCGGCCTGGGCTGCATTGCGGGCGACGTCCTGGGCGGTGGCGCTCATCTCGTGGGAGGCGGTGGCTACCTGGTCGACCTGGCGGTATTGCTGCTCCATGCCGGCGCTGGTTTCGGTGGCAATCGCGGCTGACTGGTCGGCGGTGCCCCGGGCGTCCTGCACCGAACGTTTGACCTGGGCAATGATCGGCTGCAGCTTGTCGAGGAAGCGGTTGAACCAGCCGGCCAACTCACCGAGTTCATCGTGCTTGTCGTAGGCCAGGCGGCGGGTCAGGTCGCCTTCGCCACTGGCAATGTCTTCCAGCATGCGCGCCACGCCGAGGATCGGCCGCGTCACGCTGCGGGCCATCAGCCACACCAGCAACAGGCCGACGATGGCGGCCAACAGGCCCAGGCTCAGTTCCAGCAGGGTGCCCTTGGCGTTGTCGGCGTCGAGCTTGACCTTCAGGGCTTCAGCCGGGGCGACCAGGACTTTTTCCGGCACATCCAGCAACACGCCCCACGGTTTGCCATCGGGAATCGGCAGGAACGGCGCCAGTACCTTGAGTTGATGGTCGGTGCGCACACTGCGGGTCTGGGTGCTGCTGGCCAGGGCGCTGATCAGTTGCGCGCCATTGGAGGTGTCGACGGTGTCCAGGCGCTGGCTGAGTTTGCCGGCGTCCGGGCTGTAGCCGGCCAGCAGGCCCACCGGGCTGATGATGCTGACGCTGGTCTGGCCGTTGTAGAGTTTCTGGCTGACGCTCTGGCTGACCGCTTGCAGGCTGTTGAGGTTGATGTCCACCGACAGCGACGCGATGACTTTGCCATTGACCATCAGCGGGAACACGATGCTGGTCATCAGCACCTTTTGCCCGTCGATGACATAGAAGTACGGCTCGATCACGCAGGGTTTGAGGGTGGTGCGCGGGCAGGTGAACCACGCGTTGGCTTTTTCGCCGCTGGGTCCGATGCTGGTGTCGGACATGTCGCTTTCGGGCAGCGACATTGAGGTCAGTTTGCCCGCGGTCGGCTGGGACCAGTACAGCGCAAAGCGGCCTTTGTCGTTGCTGCCCAGCTCCTTTTGATTGGCGAACAGTTCGTCCTTGCCGTCCAGTGCGTTGGCTTCAAATACCAGGGACAGGCCCAGCAAGTCCGGGTTGGCTTGCAACGCGGCCTTGACCTGGCGAGTCAGGTCTTCGCGTAGATCGAACGCATCCAGGAAGCGTTTTTCTGCCTGTTCCCGCAGGAACAGCACCTGCCGGGAAAAACCGTGGCCGTATTGATAGGCGTCCATGAACTGCTGGCGAATGCCCAAGGCCTGGACTTCACCCTGGGCTTCGATGCGCGCCTGGGCAGCTTCGTCGAGCATTTCCATGCTGGAGGCCTTCACCAGATCGGAACTCTGCGCCATGCGGTACAGCGACAGACCTACCAGCAAGGTCACGATGCCCAACAGGCAGAGACCGGCCAGCAGGGTAATTTTCCATTGAATGGACAGCTGTCTGAGCGACATGGAGCCTTCCTTAACCTTTCGATACGACAGAGACGATCTGCCTGTATCGGCCGCTTGAAAGTTTTCTTTATTCAAACGTTCAATTTAAAGCTGTTTGCGACGTCGTGCTTTGACATGCCCGCCTGCCTGCTGCAAAGTGCGCGCCCTCTAATAAAACTCCTTTAACACCTGATTTGCGGCAGCCGTCCCCGACAGCAGCCCGGGCAGGTGCGTGCTTTTTTTATGTTTTCTGTCTTGAGGTAACGATGATTAATGCAGTAATCGCCGCGGTCGGCACCATGCTGGTGCTCAGCCTGTCCCGCGTGCATGTGGTAATCGCGATCATTGTCGGCGCCCTGGTGGGTGGCCTGACCGGCGGCCTGGGCATCGACGCAACGCTCAAGGCGTTCAACAGTGGGCTGGGTGGCGGTGCGACGGTGGCATTGTCCTACGCGCTGCTCGGTGCTTTCGCGGTGGCGATTGCCAAGTCTGGCCTGGCCCATGCGTTGGCCGACAAGGCCCTGCTGCTGGTGGACCGTCAGGAAGCCACCGGCGGCAGTCACGTCAAGTGGTTGCTGATCGGCTTGCTCTGGGTGGTGGCCATCGCCTCGCAGAACATCCTGCCGATCCACATCGCGTTTATCCCGCTGCTGGTACCGCCGCTTTTATATGTGCTGACCAAGCTGCAATTGGACCGCCGGCTGATCGCCTGCGTGATGACCTTCGGCCTGATCACGCCCTATATGTTTCTGCCGGTGGGCTTCGGCAATATCTTCCTGAATCAGATCCTGCTGGCCAACGTGGCCAAGAGCGGTGTCGACATCAGCCAGGTCAACGTCACCCATGCCATGGGCCTCCCGGCGCTGGGCATGGTGGTCGGCCTGCTGGTGGCGGTGTTTATCAGCTACCGCAAGAAGCGCGTGTACGACCTGGAGAAAATCGAGCGGGTCGAGCAGGTGGCGGTGCAATACAACCCGCTGACCCTGCTGGTGGCCGGCCTGGCAATTGCGGCGGCGTTCATTATCCAGCTGTGGCTGGACTCGATGATCATCGGCGCCCTGGCGGGGTTCCTGATTTTTTCGGTGTCGGGCATCGTGCGCTGGCGTGACACCGATGACCTGTTCACCGAAGGCATGAAGATGATGGCGATGATCGGCTTCATCATGATCGCCTCGTCGGGCTTTGCCGAAGTGCTCAAGGCCACCGGCGAAGTGCAGACTCTGGTGCAAGCCTCGGCGGCGTTTATCGGCCATAGCCGCGGTGTGGGCGCGCTGCTGATGCTGCTGGTGGGCTTGCTGGTGACCATGGGCATTGGCTCGTCGTTTTCCACGGTGCCGATCCTGGCGGCGATCTTTGTGCCGCTGTGCGTGCAACTGGGCTTCAGCCCGCTGGCCATCGTGTGCATCGTTGGCACGGCCGGGGCACTGGGGGATGCCGGCTCGCCCGCGTCGGACTCGACCCTGGGCCCGACCTCGGGGTTGAACATCGACGGCCAGCATCACCATATCTGGGACACCGTGGTCCCGACCTTCCTGCATTACAACATTCCGCTGCTGGCGTTTGGCTGGTTTGCTGCGATGACGCTCTGAGGGATTGTCCTACAGATTTATTGTAACTAGCCGTTAACCTCTTAAGTTGTCCCTTAAGAGAGAAGAGCCATGCGTCTGAGTCTAAAGGCCAAAGTACTGTCCCTTGCTGTCCTGCCCGTGTTGTTGTTTGCCGTGATCATCAGCCTGACCACGGTGTGGATCCTTCAGGAGCAGGCCCGCAAGGAAGTCGAAGAAACCCGTCAGAACCTGCTCAACGACGCCAAGACCACCTTGCGCGGCTACGTCGAGGTGGCCATGACCACCATCCAGCCGCTGTACGACGCTGCCGCCCAGGGCGACACGACGGTGCGGGCGCAGGTGGTCAAGCTGCTGTCCAACACCAGTTACGGCAAGGACGGCTACTTCTTCGGCTACGACTCCGAGACCATTCGCCTGTTCAAGGGCAACAGCCCGGACGGCGTGGGCAAAAGCTTCAAGGACAACCGCGACCCGAACGGCGTCTACGTCAACCGTGACCTGGTGAAAGTCGGCAAGGACGGCACCCACTACCTGCAATACAGCTCGACCCAGCCCGGCCAGACCGAACTGGTGCCCAAGCTTGGCTACACCGAATACCTGCCCAAGTGGGACATGGTGATCGGTACGTCGGTGAACCTGGACGGCATCGACGCCCAGGTCGCCGAGGTTCAGGCCAAGGTGGAAAAGCGCATGGAAGGCGTGGTGCTGAGCATCATCGGGATTGCCGTGGTGGTGCTGTTGGTGATCGCCGCCGTGGGCATGCTGGTGGCCAACACCATCCTGCGGCCGTTGCACCTGATGAAGATCAACCTCGACGACATCGCCGCCGGTGAAGGTGACCTGACTCGCCGCCTGGCCATCACCAGCCAGGATGAACTGGGGGAACTGGCCGGCTCGTTCAACCGCTTTGTCGACAAGATCCACGGCCTGGTGCGGCAGATCACCGAAATGACCTCCCAGCTTACCGGCCTGGTGAGCCAGGTCGCCGAGCAAGCCAGCCGCTCGGAAAAAGCCATGGAGCGCCAGCGCCACGAAACGGACCAGGTGGCCACCGCGATCAACGAAATGTCGTCTGCCGCCCATGAAGTGGCCCGCAGCGCCCAAGGCGCCGCCGTGGCAGCGCAACAGACCGACGCCGAAGGCCAGGCTGCGAAAAAAGTCGTGGACGGCAGCATCGCGCAGATTCACGCGCTGGTGAACGACATCCGCACCAGCGGCGTGTCCCTGGACAGCTTGCAGCAGGACGTTTCCTCGATTGTCAGCGTGCTTGGCGTGATCCGCTCGATTGCCGAACAGACCAACTTGCTCGCCCTCAACGCCGCCATTGAAGCCGCGCGGGCAGGGGAGGCCGGTCGTGGGTTTGCCGTGGTCGCCGACGAAGTGCGGGCGTTGGCCAGCCGTACCCAGCAAAGTACCCAGGAAATCCAGGGCATGATCGACCGCCTGCAAAAAGGCACCGAAGCCGCCGTGGAATCCATGCGTCGCTCCAGCGAAGCCGGCGACGGCACCTCGGCCCAGGCCAACGAAGCGGGTGCCTCCCTGGACACCATGGCGCAGCTGATCGGCACCATCAACTCGATGAACGCGCAGATTGCCAGCGCGGCTGAAGAGCAAACCGCCGTAGCCGAAGAGATCAACCGCAGCGTGCATCAGATCGCGGTGGCGGTGGACAGCGTGGCGGATGAAACCCAACAGGGCGCCCAGACCTCCCGCAGCCTGGCGGACCTTGGGCAGCGGTTGGGGCAGTTGGTGGGGCAGTTCAGGATTTGATTGCAGATTTACCGCCACTGCTGAAGGTGTCGTAGCAGTTGTCGAGCTCAAGCGAGGCTACGTTGGCCACGCCGTCGTTATAGAGCCAGGCACAGATCAAGTTGAGCCGACGCAGCCTCGCTTGAGCTCGACAGCTGCTACGGGAGGCAAGCTTCTTCAACCTGACAAGATTATCTTCTCCAGAAACGCAAAACGGCGCCCGAAGGCGCCGTTTTGCTTACTGCGTTTAACTAAGCGATCAACCCGCCATCACCGCATGCTGCACCAGGGTGAGCAACGGTTGTGGGTACACACCCAGGAAGAACGCCAGCAGGGCGATTGCGAGCAGCATCACGCCGCCCGCTTTCTGTTCCCAGTGCAACTCGGCGTCTACACGGCGCAGGTTTGGTTCGATCAGGTACAGGGTCACCATCACGCGCAGGTAGTAGAAAACGCCGATGGCGCTGCCCAGTACCAGGGATGCAACCAACCACCATTCGTGGGCTTCAACACCAGTGGCCACGATGTAGAACTTGCCGATGAAGCCGGCGGTCAGCGGGATGCCGGCCAGGGACAACATCATCACGGTCAGTACGGCGGTCAGGTACGGACGGCGCCAGAACAGGCCACGGTATTCGTACAGGGCGTCAGCGTCACGGCCTTTGTAAGGCGAGGACATCAGGGTGATCACACCGAATGCACCCAGGCTTGTGATCACGTAGGTGACCAGGTACACGCCGATGGCTTCCATCGCCAGGCCCTTGCTTGCCACCAGGGCGATCAGCAGGTAACCGAAGTGCGCGATGGACGAATAACCCAGCAGACGCTTGAGGTTGTTCTGGGTCAGCGCCAGCAGGTTACCGAACAGGATCGAGGCGATCGCGATGATGGTCAGCACGTTGCTGAGTACACCGGTGTTGGCCGCAGGGGAGATCTGGAACAGACGCACCATCACCGCAAACACGGCGACTTTCGACGCGGTAGCCAGGAACGCGGCCACCGGCGCCGGGGCGCCTTCGTACACGTCCGGGGTCCACAGGTGGAACGGCACCAGCGACAGCTTGAACGCCAGGCCGATCAGCATCATGGCCAGGCCCAGCTGGGCGATTGGCGCAGGGCTGCCGGAGGCTGCCAGGGCGTGACCGATACCGCTGAAGCTCAGGCTGCCGGCTTCTGCGTAGAGCAGGGCCATACCGAACAACAGGAACGCGGAACCGGCGGCCGACAGCACCATGTACTTGATGCCGGCTTCCAGGGAGCGCTTGTTGAAGAAGGCATACGCCACCAGGCCGTAGACCGGGATCGACAGCAGTTCCAGGCCGATGAACAAGCCGGCCAGGTGCTGCGCGCTGACCAGCACGATACCGCCGGTCGCAGCCAGCAGGATCAGCAGGTACAGCTCTTCGCGGTTGCCCGGGTAACCCGTGCCGCCTTCGCCGAGGTAGGCGTGGGCGAGGGTGACGCAGGCCAGGGTGGCCACGAGGATCAACGCGATATACAGCAGCGCGAAGTCATCGACCATCAACAGCGGGGTGACTGCCAGCGGTGCGACCTTGAGTGCCGGGATAATCGACAGCAAGGCCAGGTTCAAACCTGCCACGGAAATCAGGAAGGTCTGTGAGTGGTTGCGGCGCCATGCGATCGCCAGCATCACCACCACAACGGTGAGGCTGGAGATCAGCAGCGGCGCAAGCGCGATAAAGTGTTGGATCGTGAATTCCATAGCGCTCTTACCGGGCCGAAGCGAGTTGAGTGAAGGCGGTGCTGAACCATTGCTGCACGCCATGCATCGTTGCGGCAGAGGTATCCAGGAACGGTTGCGGGTACACGCCGATGAACACCAGCAGTACCGCAAGGCCGAGCACCATGATCAGTTCGCGACCGTCCATGCCGTGCAACACGGTGTCGGACTTGGCCGGGCCGAAGTACGCGCGGTGGATCATGATCAGTGAGTAGACCGAACCGAACACCAGGCCGGAGGTAGCGATAGCACTGATCCACGGTGTATGCACGAAGGCACCCATCAGGATCAGGAACTCGCCGATGAAGTTACCGGTACCCGGCAAGCCCAGGGAGGCGGCGGCGAAGAACAGGCTGATGGCCGGCAGGTAGGCGATACGCGACCACACGCCACCCATCTCACGCATGTCACGGGTGTGCAGGCGCTCGTACAGCTGGCCACTGAGGATAAACAGTGCCGCAGCCGACACACCGTGAGCCAGCATCTGGATCACCGCGCCTTGCAGTGCCAGTTGGCTGCCGGAATAGATGCCGATCAGTACGAAGCCCATGTGGGAAACGGACGAGAAGGCAATCAGACGCTTGATGTCGGTTTGGGCGAAGGCCAGGAACGCACCGTAGAAGATCCCGATCAGACCGAGGGTCATGGCGATCGGCGCAAACTCGGCCGAAGCGTTCGGGAACAGCGGCAGAGCGAAACGCAGCAGGCCGTAGGCCGCAGTCTTCAACAGGATACCGGCCAGGTCAACGGAACCTGCGGTCGGCGCCTGGGCGTGAGCGTCAGGCAACCAGGAGTGGAACGGCACCACCGGCAGCTTCACCGCGAACGCGATGAAGAAGCCCAGCATCAGGATGTACTCGGTGGTCAGGGACATCTTGGTTTTCAACAGGTCGGCGTAGTTGAACGTGATCACGCCCGTGCTGTTGAAGTTGACCAGTACCAGGCCCAGGATCGCCACCAACATGATCAGGCCGGAAGCCTGGGTGAAGATGAAGAACTTGGTCGCCGCGTAGATCCGGGTTTTCTTGCCGTCCGAAGAACTGTGACCCCAGAGCGCGATGAGGAAGTACATCGGCACCAGCATCATTTCCCAGAAGAAGAAGAACATGAACAGGTCGAGGGCGAGGAACACGCCGACAACGCCGCCCAGGATCCACATCAGGTTCAGGTGGAAGAAGCCCACGTGACGCTGGATCTCTTTCCAGGAGCAGAGTACCGAGAGGATACCCAGCAGGCCGGTCAGCAGGATCATCAACAGCGACAGGCCGTCGAGGGCCAGGTGCACGTTGATGCCGAAGCGCTGGATCCACACGTGCTTGAATTCAAGCGCGAAGGTCGGATCGACACCCGGTGCCGGAGCAAATGAATAGTCACCGTGGGCCCACAGCCAGAGGCCGAGCGCGAGTTCCAGGGACATGGTCAGCAACGCAATCCAGCGGGGGAGGGTGGCGCCGAAGCGTTCACCCATCCAGCAGAGCAGGCCGCCGATAAAGGGGATCAGGATTAGCCAGGGCAGAATCATGACGGGCTCGTTTCCTTTCGCAAGTTCGCAAAGTTCGCAATGTACTTAGACATGGTCAGACCGCCACCACGATGATGGCGCCGATTACCAGCACGGCACCGGCCGCCATGGAAGCTGCATACCAGCGCAATTGACCGGTCTCGCTACGGCTCAGGGCGGTGTGACCGGCCTTCGCGGCACGCGGGATCAAACCGATGGTCTGGTCGAGCGGGTCTTTGCGCAGTACGTGGCTGATGGCGAGGTAAGGCTTGACGAACAGTTTGTCGTAGATCCAGTCGAAGCCCCAGGCAGCGAACCACCAGGCCGAAAGGAAGCGGCCAATGCCACTGTTGGCGATGGCGGTGACGAAGCGGCGCTTGCCGAGGAACAGCAGGGCCGCCAGCAGGATACCGGCGATAGCGATGGCACCCGAGGCGATTTCCAGGCTGTGCTTGGCGGCGCCACCGGCATGGCCGGCGCTTTCCGGCAGTACACCGGCCAGAGGCGGGGTGATCATGGCGCCGACGAAGGTCGACAGGATGATCAGCACCGACAGTGGCAGCCAGTGGGAAATGCCGTGGCCTGCATGGGCTTCAGTCTTGGCTTCACCGTGGAACGTGATGAAGATCAGGCGGAAGGTGTACAGCGAGGTCATGAACGCACCCACCAGGCCGGCGTACAGCAGGCCGTGGTTACCGCTGGCAAAGGCTTCCCAGAGGATTTCGTCTTTCGAGTAGAAACCAGCGGTCACCAGTGGCAGGGCCGACAGGGCCGCACCGCCGACGATGAAGCTGGCGTAGGCCAGCGGCAGTTTCTTCCACAGGCCGCCCATCTTGAAGATGTTCTGCTCGTGGTGGCAGGCAACGATCACCGCACCGGAAGCAAGGAACAGCAGGGCCTTGAAGAAGGCGTGGGTCATCAGGTGGAAGATCGCGCCGTCCCAGGCGCCAACGCCCAGGGCCAGGAACATGTAGCCGATCTGGCTCATGGTCGAGTAGGCGAGGATACGCTTGATGTCGGTCTGAACCAGAGCAGCAAAACCTGCCAGTACCAGGGTCACGCCACCCACCAGGCCTACCAGATGCAGAATCTCCGGCGCCAGGGTGAACAGGCCGTGGGTACGGGCAATCAGGTAGACACCGGCGGTTACCATGGTTGCGGCGTGGATCAGTGCCGAAACCGGGGTAGGACCGGCCATTGCGTCAGCCAGCCAGGTTTGCAGCGGCAGTTGTGCGGATTTACCCACAGCGCCACCCAGCAGCATCAGGGTCGCCAGGGTGATCCAGAAGTCGCCGACCTGGAATTTCTGCGGTGCCAGCACCAGCAGTTCCTGGATGTTCAGCGTGCCCACTTGTTGGAACAGGATGAACAGGCCGATGGCCATGAACACGTCGCCGATCCGGGTCACGATAAAGGCTTTGAGTGCGGCGTTACCGTTGTTGCGGTTGCTGTAGTAGAAACCGATCAACAGGTACGAGCACAGGCCCACGCCTTCCCAGCCGAAGTACAGGAACAACAGGTTATCGCCCAGCACCAGGAACAGCATGCTGGAGATAAACAGGTTGGTGTAGGCGAAGAAGCGCGAGTAACCGGCTTCACCGCGCATGTACCAGGACGCGAACAGGTGGATCAGGAAGCCTACACCGACGACCACGCCAAGCATGGTGATCGACAGGCCGTCGACGTAGAGGGCGAAGTTGGGCTTGAAGCCCTCCACCGACATCCACTGCCACAGCACCAGGGTGTAGTGGCCGCCTTCCGGCGGCGCGACGTTGAATTGCCAGATGACGTAGGCGGCGACAATCGCCGACAGGCCAATGGAACCCACGCCGACCAAGGCCGAGAGGTTTTCCGACCAGCGTCCACGGGAGAACGACAGCAGCAGGAAACCGATCAGGGGAAATACGAAAGTCAGAAAGATCATGTTCATCCGCGCATCTCACTGGCAGCGTCGATATCAAGCGTGTGGAAGCGACGATACAGTTGCAGCAGGATCGCCAGGCCAATACTGGCCTCGGCGGCTGCCAGGCTGATCACCAGGATGAACATCACTTGTCCATCCGGCTGGCCCCAACGGCTACCGGCCACGATGAACGCGAGTGCCGCGGCGTTCATCATGATTTCCAGGCTCATCAACACGAACAGAATGTTGCGGCGAACCATCAGGCCGACCAGGCCAAGGCAGAACAGGATGCCGGCGACCGCCAGACCATGCTCCAAAGGGATAGCAGGCATCGTCATTGCTCCTTGGCTTCGTTGCGGCCCAAGTGGAAGGCGGTGATGGCTGCGGCGAGCAGCAGCATCGAAGCCAGTTCGACCACCAGCAGATACGGGCCGAACAGGCTGATGCCCACGGCTTTCGCGTCTACGGTGGTGTGGCCGATGGCCTGGCCGCTCTGGTGAGCGAACAGCACATACAGCAGTTCACCCAGCAGCAGGGCTGCGAGGATCACCGGGCCGAGCCAGATGCCGGGCTTGAGCCAGACGCGTTCCTGGGCGACCGAGGCCGGCCCCAGGTTGAGCATCATCACCACAAACACGAACAGCACCATGATGGCGCCGGCGTAGGCGATCACTTCCAGCACACCGGCGAACGGTGCGCCGAGGCTGAAGAAGGTCATGGCCACGGCGATCAGCGAAATGATCAGGTAGAGCAGGGCGTGCACGGGGTTAGTGTTGGTGATCACGCGAAGCGTGGACACCACTGCAATACCCGATGCGAAATAGAAAGCGAATTCCATCTTTCTTCCTTAAGGCAGCAAGCTCTTCACGTTGATCGGCTCGGCTTCGTTTTGTGCGGCGCCTTTCGGCTTACCGGCAACGGCCATACCTGCAACACGATAGAAGTTGTAATCAGGGTTTTTACCGGGACCAGAGATCAGCAGATCTTCTTTCTCGTACACCAGGTCCTGACGTTTGAACTCGGCCATCTCGAAATCCGGTGTCAGCTGGATCGCGGTGGTCGGGCAAGCTTCCTCGCAGAGGCCGCAGAAAATGCAGCGCGAGAAGTTGATGCGGAAGAAGTCCGGGTACCAGCGACCGTCTTCGGTTTCAGCTTTCTGCAGCGAGATGCAACCCACCGGGCACGCCACGGCGCACAGGTTACAGGCCACGCAGCGCTCTTCGCCGTCGGGGTCGCGGGTCAGGACAATGCGGCCGCGATAACGCGGCGGCAGGTACACCGCTTCTTCCGGGTATTGCAGGGTGTCGCGTTTGCGAAAGCCGTGACCGAACACCATCACCAGGCTTCGCAACTGGGTACCGGTACCCTTAACGATGTCGCCAATATATTTGAACATGGGTCAAATCCTCACTGAACCGCGCCCGCTGGCGTGTTCAACAACACAACGGCAGCAGTCACCAGCAAATTGATCAGGGTCAGCGGCAGGCAGAAACGCCAGCTGAAATCCATCACCTGGTCATACCGTGGACGCGGGATGGAAGCGCGCAGCAGGATGAACAACATGATGAAGAACGCGGTCTTCAGGAAGAACCAGAAGAACGCCAACTGCGGCAGGATGCCGAACGGACCGTGCCAGCCGCCGAAGAACAGCGTGACCAGCAGGGCCGAGATCAAGATGATGCCGATGTACTCACCCACGAAGAACATGCCCCACTTCATGCCGGCGTATTCAATGTGGTAACCGTCGGCCAGTTCCTGTTCCGCTTCCGGCTGGTCGAACGGGTGACGGTGAGTCACGGCGACGCCAGCGATGAAGAAGGTACAGAAGCCGAAGAACTGCGGAATGATGAACCACAGGTTCTGCGCCTGGTACTCGACGATGTCGCGCATGTTGAACGAGCCCACCTGCACCACGATGCCCATCAGCGCGAGGCCCATGAACACTTCGTAGGACACGGTCTGGGCCGAGGCCCGCAAGCTGCCCAGCAGGGCGAACTTGTTGTTGCTCGACCAACCGGCGAACAGCACCGCGTAGACCGACAAGCCGGCCATGGCGAAGAAGAACAGCAAGCCGATGTTCAGGTCCGCCACGCCCCAGGTCGGGGTGATCGGGATGATTGCGAAGGCAATCAGCAAGGCGCTCATGGCCACGACCGGTGCCAGGGTGAAGATCACCTTGTCGGCAAACGGCGGCGTCCAGTCTTCCTTGAAGAACATTTTCAGCATGTCGGCGGCGATCTGGAACATACCAAACGGGCCAACGCGGTTCGGACCGTAACGGTCCTGCCACCAGCCCAGCAGGCGACGTTCGACGAAGCTGAGCAAGGCGCCCGCCACGACCACGGCCAACAGGATCACGATGGCCTTGACCACCGCGATGATCACGTCGATCACTTCAGGGGTGAACCAGGTCATTGAGCTGCCTCCTGCAGACCGTCAACGGTAAGACCAAAGATCGCCGGAGGAATCCCCGCGAGGCCTTTTGGCAATGCAACCAGGCCAGCACCCAACTCTTCGTTGATGCGCAGCGGCAGACGCAGGGTCTTGCCGGCAACGTTCAAGCTGAGCAGGGCACCGTCGTTGACGCCCAGGCGGTCGGCTTCGGACTTGGCTACGGACACGTAGGCGGCCGGAATGCGCTCTTGTACCGGCGCGGCTTTGGAAGAGGTTTCTTCACTGCCGAACAGGTGGAAGAACGGCACAACCTGCCAGGTACCCTGGGCCGGGTTGAACGGACGCGGAACGCTGGCGAACCAGTTCAGCGAGTCACCGGCGCTTTCGATCAGGCGGGTGCCCGGGTCTCCAGCACGGATGTGACCACCGACTTCGTCCTGGAACTTGTTCCAGGCTTGCGGCGAGTTCCAGCCCGGCGACCAGGCGAAAGGCACCTGCTGACGTGGCTCGACCGAACCCGAGTAACCTTCCATGGAGAAGGCGAACGCGGTGTCGTTGTCTTGCGGCGTACGTGGTTCATGCACGCTGATGTCAGCCCGCATGGCGGTACGGCCGGAGTAACGCAGCGGTTCACGGGCCAGTTTCATGCCCTTGATGCGGAACGCGGCGGACGGTGCAGCGTCGACGATACGGGCCAGTTGCGGTGCAGCGGCGGCTGCGGCAGCGGTCACGTGGTCGAGTTGGGTCCAGTCGATCGGCTGGTTCAGCAGGGTAGCGCGCAGGGCATGCAGCCAGCGCCAGCCTTCGTGAACCAGGATGCTGGCGTCCATGTACTTCGGATCGAACACCTGGAAGAAGCGCTGGGCGCGGCCTTCCTGGCTGACCAGAGTGCCGTCGCCTTCAGCAAAGCTGGCGGCTGGCAGTACCAGGTGGGCGCGGTCGCTGGTGGCGGTTTTCTGGTGATCGGCAACGATCAGCACTTTGGCCGCGTTCAGCGCTGCGTCGACCTTGGCCGAATCCGTGCGGGTGTACAGGTCGTTTTCCAGTACCACGATGGCATCGGCGCTGCCGTCGGTCACGGCTTGCAACGCCGCGTCCAGGGACTCGCCACCGAGCATGGCCAGGCCGAGGCTGTTGGCTTCCGGCACGATCAGGCTGATGGAACCGTTCTTCTCGCGCAGCTTCAAGGCCTTGGCGATGTTGGCAGCGGCTTCGATCAGCGCCTTGGAACCCAACGAGGTACCGGCAATGATCAATGGGCGCTTGGCGGCCAGCAGTGCGTCGGCGATGCGTTTGGCCAGTTCAACGGCTTCAGCGTCCAGGCCTTCAACGGCAGGTGCGCTGGCGTCGAGGGCGTGGGCCACGGCGAAACCGATGCGGGCCAGGTCGTCGGGCGCGGCGTGTACGCATTCTTCGGCGATGTCGTCGAGCTTGGTTTCAGCCAGGGATGCAATGAACAGTGGGTTCAGCGCGTGCTGGCCGATGTTTTTCACCGCCGCGTCGAGCCAGGGCTGGACGCGCATGGCGTCGGCCATGTCTTCGGCCTTGCCTTTCACCGACTGGCGCAGGGACAGGGCCACGCGGGCAGCTGTTTGGGTCAGGTCTTCACCGAGGACGAAGATCGCGTCGTGGTCTTCGATGTCGCGCATGTTCGGAACCGGCAGCGGGCTGTCGTTCAGAACTTGCAGTACCAGGCGGATACGCTCCAGTTCACCGGCTTCGATACCCGAGTAGAAGTGCTCGGCACCCACCAGCTCGCGCAACGCATAGTTGCTTTCGAGGCTGGCGCGGGGCGAACCGATACCGACGATGTTGCGACCGCGCAGCAGGTCAGCGGCTTTATCCAGCGCTTCGTCGAGGCTCAGCTTGGCGCCGTCGGCCAGCAGTGGCTGACGCGGGCGGTCTTCGCGGTTGACGTAGCCGTAGCCGAAACGGCCACGGTCGCACAGGAAGTACTGGTTGACCGAACCGTTGAAGCGGTTTTCGATGCGACGCAGTTCGCCATAGCGCTCGCCCGGGGAGATGTTGCAACCGCTGGAGCAGCCATGGCAGATGCTCGGCGAGAACTGCATGTCCCACTTACGGTTGTAGCGCTCGGAGTGAGTCTTGTCGGTGAATACACCGGTCGGGCAGACCTCGGTGAGGTTGCCCGAGAACTCGCTTTCGAGGGTGCCGTCTTCAACGCGACCGAAGTACACGTTGTCGTGGGCGCCGAACACGCCGAGGTCGGTGCCGCCGGCGTAATCCTTATAGAAGCGCACGCAGCGGTAGCAAGCGATGCAGCGGTTCATCTCGTGGGAAATGAACGGGCCCAGTTGCTGGTTCTGGTGGGTGCGCTTGGTGAAGCGATACCGGCGCTCGTTGTGGCCGGTCATCACGGTCATGTCTTGCAGGTGGCAGTGGCCGCCTTCCTCACACACTGGGCAGTCGTGCGGGTGGTTGGTCATCAGCCATTCGACGACGCTGGCGCGAAACACTTTCGCTTCTTCGTCTTCGATGGAGATCCAGCTGCCGTCGGTGGCAGGGGTCATGCAGGACATCACGATACGACCACGGGTGTCGTTCTCGTCGGTGTACTGCTTGACCGCGCACTGGCGGCAAGCGCCAACGCTGCCAAGGGCGGGGTGCCAGCAGAAATATGGAATGTCGAGGCCTAGCGACAGACACGCCTGTAACAGGTTGTCTGCCCCATCGACTTCGAGCTCTTTGCCGTCTACGTGGATAGTGGCCATGGTTCAAAGTTCTTCGTTGGCCCGGTGTCAGCGGGCGTGGCTAATGGAATCTTGTTATTCATGTGCATCAACACAGCCTTGAAGGCGTCAGCACATGAGAAAGCGAAGGGCACTGACCCTTCGCCTTTTTAAGCGTTACGCGCCGACTACAATCGGCCTTGCCAGAGGCGGGACGGCGGCGCTTTTGGGCGCGATGCCGGCTTCGAACTCCGAGCGGAAGTATTTGATCGCGCTGCCCAATGGCTCCACGGCGCCCGGTGCGTGAGCACAGAAGGTCTTGCCTGGGCCGAGGAAGCCGACCAGACCCAGCAGGGTCTCGATATCGCCGGGCTGGCCTTCGCCTTTCTCGATGGCCATCAAGAGCTTGACGCTCCATGGCAAACCATCGCGGCACGGGGTGCAGAAACCACAGGATTCGCGGGAGAAGAACTGCTCCATGTTGCGCAGCAACGACACCATGTTCACGGTGTTGTCCACGGCCATGGCCAGGCCGGTACCCATACGGGTGCCCACCTTGCCGATGCCGCCGGCGTACATTTGTGCGTCCAGGTGCTCAGGCAGCAGGAAGCCGGTACCGGCGCCGCCTGGCTGCCAGGCCTTGAGGGTGTAACCGTCGCGCATGCCGCCGGCGTAGTCCTCGAACAGTTCGCGTGCGGTCACGCCGAAAGGCAGTTCCCACAGGCCCGGGTTCTTGACCTTGCCGGAGAAGCCCATGAGCTTGGTACCCATATCCTCGCTGCCGACCCGGGCCAACGATTTGTACCACTCCACGCCGTCGCCGATGATCGCCGGCACGTTGCACAGGGTTTCAACGTTGTTCACGCACGTCGGCTTGCCCCACACGCCAACGGCGGCAGGGAAGGGCGGCTTGGAGCGCGGGTTGGCGCGGCGGCCTTCGAGGGAGTTGATCAGTGCGGTTTCTTCACCGCAGATATAACGCCCGGCGCCGGTGTGCACGAACAGCTCGAAGTCAAAGCCCGAACCGAGGATGTTCTTGCCCAGCAGGCCAGCTGCCTTGGCTTCTTCCACGGCACGGTTCAGGTGCTTGGCGGCGGTGGTGTATTCGCCACGCAGGAAGATGTAGCCACGGTAGGTTTTCAGCGCGCGGGCACTGATCAGCATGCCTTCGATCAGCAGATGGGGCAGTTGCTCCATCAGCATGCGGTCTTTCCAGGTGTTCGGCTCCATTTCATCCGCGTTGCACAGCAGGTAGCGGATGTTGATGGATTCGTCTTTCGGCATCAGGCCCCACTTAACGCCAGTGGGGAAGCCTGCACCGCCGCGGCCTTTGAGGCCTGCGTCCTTGACGGTCTGGACGATGTCGTCCTGGGCCATGTCGGCAAAGGCTTTGCGCGCGGCCGCGTAACCGTTCTTGGCCTGGTACTCGTCAAGCCATACAGGCTCGCCGTCGTCACGCAGGCGCCAGGTCAGCGGGTGAGTCTCGGCCGACCGCTTGATGCGGTTGGCAGGACCGAAGGAAGTCAGGGTCATGGGTAGCCCTCGAGCAATTGGGTGACGCCAGCAGGCTGCACGTCGCCGAATGTGTCGTCGTCGATCATCAACGCCGGCGCCTTGTCACAGTTGCCCAGGCAGCACACCGGCAGCAGCGTGAAGCGGCCGTCCGGAGTGGTTTGGCCAAGGCCGATGCCCAGCTTGTTCTGGATCTCGCTGACCACGGACTCGTGGCCACCGATGTAGCAGACCATGCTGTCGCATACGCGAATGATGTGGCGGCCAACCGGCTGGCGGAAGATCTGGCTGTAGAACGTCGCCACGCCTTCAACATCGCTGGCAGGGATGCCCAGGATCTCGCCGATGGCGTAGAGGGCGCCGTCGGGCACCCAGCCACGTTCCTTCTGGACGATCTTCAAGGCTTCGATCGACGCCGCGCGCGGGTCTTCGTAGTGATGCAGCTCGTGCTCGATGGCCGAGCGCTCGGTTTCACTCAGGGTGAAACGGTCTGTCTGGATAAGCGTGCTATTCATGCTTAGCGGTCCACGTCGGCCATAACGAAATCGATACTACCCAGGTACGCAATCAAGTCCGCGACCATTTCACCTTTGATCACCGAAGGGATCTGCTGCAGGTGCGGGAAGCTTGGAGTACGAATCCGGGTGCGGTAGCTCATGGTGCCGCCATCGCTCGTCAGGTAATAACTGTTGATACCCTTGGTCGCTTCGATCATCTGGAAGGATTCGTTGGCCGGCATGACCGGGCCCCACGAAACTTGCAGGAAGTGCGTGATCAGGGTTTCGATGTGTTGCAGCGTGCGCTCTTTCGGCGGCGGCGTGGTCAGCGGGTGATCCGCCTTGTACGGGCCTTCCGGCATGTTGCGCATGCACTGTTCGATGATCTTCAGGCTCTGGCGCATTTCTTCGACGCGCACGATGCAGCGGTCGTAGGCATCGCCGTTCGCCGCCAGCGGGACTTCGAATTCGAAGTTCTCGTAGCCGGAGTACGGGCGTGCTTTACGCAGGTCGAAATCGCAGCCGGTGGAGCGCAGGCCAGCACCGGTGACGCCCCATTCCAGGGCCTCTTTGGTGTTGTACTGGGCGACGCCGATGGTCCGGCCCTTGAGGATGCTGTTGTCCAGGGCGGCTTTCTGGTACTCGTCCAGACGCTTGGGCATCCAGTCGATGAATTCCTTGACCAGGCGTTCCCAGCCACGCGGCAGGTCGTGCGCCACACCGCCGATGCGGTACCAGGCCGGGTGCAGGCGGAAGCCGGTGATGGCTTCGATGACCTTGTAGGCGCGCTGACGGTCGGTGAAGGTGAAGAACACCGGGGTCATGGCGCCGACGTCCTGGATATAGGTACCCAGGAACAGCAGGTGGCTGGTGATCCGGAAGAACTCGGCCATCATGATGCGGATGGTGTCGACCTTGTCCGGCACTTTGATACCGGCCAGCTTCTCGACCGAGAGCACGTACGGCAGGTTGTTCATCACACCGCCGAGGTAGTCGATACGGTCGGTGTACGGGATGAAGCTGTGCCACGACTGACGTTCGGCCATCTTCTCGGCACCACGGTGGTGGTAGCCGATGTCCGGTACGCAGTCGACGATTTCTTCGCCGTCCAGCTGCAGGATGATACGGAAGGCACCGTGAGCCGAAGGGTGGTTCGGGCCCAGGTTGAGGAACATGTAGTCCTCGTTGGTGCCGGAGCGTTTCATGCCCCAGTCTTCCGGACGGAAGCGCGCAGCCTCTTCTTCAAGCTGTTGCTTGGCGAGGGTCAGGCTGAATGGATCGAATTCGGTGGCGCGGGCAGGGAAGTCCTTGCGCAGCGGGTGACCTTCCCACGTTGGCGGCATCATGATGCGCGTCAGGTGCGGGTGGCCCGGGAAATCGATGCCGAACATGTCCCACACTTCACGCTCGTACCAGTTGGCGTTAGGCCAGATACCGGTCACGGTCGGAACGCTCAGGTCGCTCTCGGAGAGGGCTACCTTGATCATCACGTCGCTGTTACGTTCCAGCGACATCAGGTGGTAGAACACGGTGAAGTCGGCGCCGCTCGGCAGTCCCTGGCGCTTGGTGCGCAGGCGCTCGTCCACGCCATGCAGGTCATAGAGCATGACGTACGGCTTGGGCAGGTTGCGCAGGAAGCTCAGGACTTCGACGAGCCTGGCACGCGCCACCCACAGCACCGGCATGCCGGTGCGTGTGGCCTGGGCGGTGAAGGCGTCAGGGCCAAAACGGTTATTGAGTTCGACGACCACATCCTGGTCGTCTGCCTTATAAGGCGGGATGTACAGAGCACTGCCTGTAGTCATGGTTTTTTATCGCTTTCGGTCAACGTAAAGAATGAAGCCAGGTTTTCGTTCTATAAAAGAAGCGGTTCTGGATCAGACTTCGTCGGGGCTGCGCAGGTTGGTTACCTGAATACGCTGTTCGCGGCGCTGTTCCTTTTGTGACGGCATCTCGGCGCGGTATACGCCTTGATCTCCGACAACCCAGGAAAGTGGGCGACGCTCCTTGCCAATCGATTCCTGCAGCAGCATCAAGCCTTGCAGAAATGCTTCAGGGCGGGGCGGGCAGCCAGGCACGTAGACGTCCACGGGCAGGAACTTGTCCACCCCCTGAACTACGGAGTAGATGTCGTACATGCCACCGGAGTTGGCGCACGAACCCATGGAGATAACCCACTTTGGCTCGAGCATTTGCTCGTAGAGACGCTGAATGATCGGCGCCATCTTGATAAAGCAGGTACCGGCGATAACCATGAAATCCGCCTGACGCGGCGAGGCCCGGATAACTTCGGCGCCAAAGCGCGCGATGTCGTGGGGCGCCGTGAAGGCGGTGGTCATTTCCACGTAGCAGCACGAAAGACCGAAGTTGTACGGCCACAGGGAGTTTTTACGCCCCCAGTTGACCGCGCCACTCAGCACGTCTTCCAGCTTGCCCATGTAGATGTTTTTGTGGACTTGGTCTTCTAACGGATCGGAAACGGTTTCCCGTTCGCCGATGGGGTACTGCTCGTTAGGAGCATCCGGGTCGATCCTGGTGAGATTGTATTGCATCGCCAAAGCCTCATTGTTTCAGCTTCGCTTGCCGCTTGCGACGAGCTTCCGGAGCCCAGTCAAGGGCGCCCACTCGAAATAGGTAGACAAGGCCTGCCAACAGAATTGCTATGAAAACGAGGGCTTCGACGAATCCGGTCCAGCCGCTTTCGCGGACGGACACAGACCAGGCAAAGAGAAAAAGGGCTTCGATGTCGAAGATCACGAAGAGCATCGCGACCAGATAGAATTTGGCTGAGAGCCGCAAGCGGGCGCCACCTGTAGGTAGCATGCCGGACTCGAACGGTTCGTTTTTGCTGCGGCCCCAGGCTTTTGACCCGAGGAGGCTGGAGACGCCGAGCATGAAGGCGCAGAGGCCGACGACACCGAGGAGGAAAATGGCAAAGCCCCAGTTGTGGGCCATGAGTCCTGTCGCTTCGGTCATGCTGGAAATCCTTAACAGAGAGCAAAGGTCTCTGAGCTCGAAAAAGTAACGATGCAGTGACGATATGTCGCAGCGCAATCAATCGCGGTGATTTTATGGCTAAACACCGGGCAAGTAAAATTCCTATAGCGAAATTATTCGATGGAATAAGGGCATAGTGCACCTTCTTGGGGCTGTAGGCCTTGTAGGGCGGGCATTAGCGGGTATTTCACCAATTATGTTTTGTTTAAGCTGTAAAGAAGTTTTCATGCTCTAAATGATAATGAATATTGTTTGCGTGGGTTTTAAACAGCTGTTCGGGGTTTAACGGGGGAAGTTGCTGTTACTTGTGTGGGTGATGCTAGTTGGTAAAGCGGATCTTTTAACTGGTTTTGTAGGTGGGGGTACCGCTCTGGATCAATGTTTTGATCGAAAATGGGGGGTGGGAGGGGGTTGTGTACATATCCGTTGCTGCGGTAACGGCGGTTTATGGTTCCGCTCTTACAGCGGGTCACTTTTGGCAAACGCCCGGAATGCCGGCCCAGCCAAAAGTAACCAAAAGGTCTTTGCCCCACCACTCGGTGCTTCGCTTAGGCTCGGCATGCCGGAACGAAGGCCCGATTCCGCGGGCCGCCGCGACGGGCCATCCATGGCCCGGCGCGGCTAAATCGGCATCCCTGCCGATTTACCCGCTCCACCGTGCCTACTTGCGGCCATCGTGGTTAACGGGGCCCGCAGATCAAAAGCAAGATCAAGAGCACGGCGGCCTGAAAGCCGACCTGAGTGGTAGAAGCAAAGGCAAAAGCCGCTTTTCTGTAGGAGCTGGCTTGCCGGCGATGCGGACAACTCGGTCTTTCAGATACACCGAGGCGATGCCATCGCCGGCAAGCCAGCTCCTACAGTGGACCGTGCTCGCTTTAGATTTTGATTTTGCCTTTGCTTCACCACACTCAAGCCGGCCTGTAGGCCGCTGTGCTTTTGCTTTTGATCTGCTTTTGATCTTGATCTTAGGCGCCCCGCTTCGTGCTGCCTGCGTTCGGGCACACCGAGCCTAGGCGNNGTAAGAGCGGAACCAATAGCAGTCATTACCCAAATAATGGATATACACCCAATAACCGAGGCAAAAAAAACGCCCCGAACCAGTCGGGGCGTGATTGTCATGCGGCACTGCGGTTAGGTCTTCCTTGGGGCCGCAATGGCCGTGTACTCAGTACTTAGTGAAACTGCTCTTCTTCAGTCGACCCAGTCAGTGCAGTCACGGACGAGGTACCGCCCTGGATCACAGTGGTCATGTCGTCGAAGTAGCCAGTGCCCACTTCCTGCTGGTGCGCCACAAAGGTGTAACCCTTGGCAGCGTCAGCGAATTCCTGCTCCTGCAGCTTCACGTAGGCAGTCATGTCGTTGCGGGCGTAGTCGTGCGCCAGGTTGAACATGCTGTGCCACATGTTGTGAATGCCGGCCAGGGTGATGAACTGGTGCTTGTAGCCCATGGCCGACAGTTCGCGCTGGAACTTGGCGATGGTCGCGTCGTCCAGGTTCTTCTTCCAGTTGAAGGACGGCGAGCAGTTGTAGGACAGCAGTTGGTCCGGGTATTCCTTCTTGATCGCTTCGGCAAAGCGACGAGCTTCATCCAGGTCCGGCTTGGCAGTTTCGCACCAGATCAGGTCGGCGTACGGCGCGTAGGCCAGGCCGCGAGCGATCGCCTGGTCGAGACCGGCACGCACTTTATAGAAGCCTTCCTGGGTACGTTCGCCAGTCACGAACGGCTGGTCGTACGGGTCGCAATCCGAGGTCAGCAAGTCAGCCGCGTTGGCGTCGGTACGGGCCAGGATGATGGTCGGCGTACCGGCCACGTCAGCTGCCAGACGAGCAGCGGTCAGCTTCTGCACCGCTTCCTGGGTAGGCACCAGAACCTTGCCGCCCATGTGGCCGCATTTCTTCACTGACGCAAGCTGGTCTTCGAAGTGAACGCCGGCAGCGCCTGCCTCGATCATGCTCTTCATCAGCTCGTAGGCGTTCAGCACGCCGCCGAAACCGGCTTCAGCGTCTGCAACGATCGGTGCGAAGTAGTCGATGTAGCCTTCGTCGCCCGGGCCTTTACCGGCTTTCCACTGGATCTGGTCAGCGCGGCGGAACGAGTTGTTGATGCGCTTGACCACGGTTGGCACGGAGTCCACCGGGTACAGCGATTGGTCGGGGTACATGGATTCAGCGGAGTTGTTGTCCGCAGCCACTTGCCAGCCGGACAGGTAGATCGCCTGGATACCGGCTTTTACCTGTTGAACCGCTTGGCCGCCAGTAAGGGCGCCCATGCAGTTGACGAAATCTTTCTCGGGGCGGAAGGACGGCTTGGCACCCTGGGTGACCAGCTTCCACAGCTTCTCGGCGCCGAGTTTTGCAAAAGTGTGCTCAGGTTGAACCGAGCCACGCAGGCGGACGACGTCAGCAGCGGAATAAGCGCGGGTCACGCCTTTCCAGCGTGGGTTTTCAGCCCAGTCTTTTTCAAGGGCTGCAATTTGCTGTTCGCGTGTCAGTGCCATGGGGAAAAACCTCGTCGCATAGGTCTAGGTGGAAAATTCCATTTGCCAGCCACGTATCAGTGCGTGGTTATGGCTGCTCGCTGACCAGAAGCTTAGGCGGTCAAGTCAGGCTTGGCGGGGAAGGCGACGGGATGAACGATTGGATCAAGGGGGAGTTGAGCAGGTAAGGGCGAACTGCGAACGGTCTTCGGGCGTCGTGGGCCTTTGTACGATCCATCAGTGTGTTGCCGGGTTACCTGGGTAGCTTCCGTCCCTCGGGACAACTTCGTTCCAGTCGCAACCTCGTCAAACACACCTTGTGGGCGGTACAGACACGAATCGGCTCAGGTGGGTGGCTTTGAGCGACGATCCGAAGGCCCTTGCCAGGGCCCCTGATTAGCGGGAGCGAGGCCATCATGCCCATGCTTTTTTGGATCGTCAAATGTTTTGTAGTGCTTTTTTTAAAGCACTACATCTTTAGTCTAATACGACTCGTCAGTCAGTTTTTGGTGCTTCAGTTCAGGGTGTCGACTTTGACCCGTAAGCTCAGGTCATCACGGCCCTGAGTAGAGTAGCTGCGGGTTGTAGTGCTTTTTTCGGCCTGAGTCTGGCGATTGATACCGGCCAGGGTGATCCACTCGCCCAGGCGTCCGCTGACGGTTGTGTCGGTGCTTTGCACGTTCACTACATCGGGACGTTCCTGGCTCATGCGGTCACGATTGGTACTGATGCTCAGGTGAACGGTCTCACCGGTGACGCTCGCGGTGACGTAGAAGCCCTGGGTCACGTTGCGATACTGGGTCTGGTTTTGCGGGCGACCGTAGGCGTCGGGCTGGGTGGTGGTGAGCGGCACGCTCTGGCCGACCTGGATCAGCGCGGGCACACCTTCGCTGGCCTGGATCTGCTGGATCCCGCCGTCGCGGCTTTCAGTGCTGTAGGTGATCACCTGGGTTTGATTGTTGCCGTTGCTTTGCTGGTTGTTCTCGTTGGTGTCGACGGTGATCAGCAGGCGTTTGGACGGCGTATCCAGTTGCGAGAGCAGGGCACGCAGGCCCTGGATCTTGTCCGGCTCGGCATTCACGATCAGTTGGTTGCCGTAGGCGCTGACGGTGCCGTCCTTGCCGATGAAGTTCTGCGCCACCGGGAGCAGGTCGGCGCTGGTGCGGTTGCTCAGGGGCACCACTTCGGTGGCGGCCATCACCGAGAAGCTGATGGCCAGGAGCACAGTGGTGAGCAGGGTGCGTAGGGACATGTCCGTTATCTCTGCGAGTCATTTAGGCTAGATAGTGCCAGTTTGTCGGCTTTGTAGCCCGCAAGTTGAATTCTGGACGGCAAAAGGCCCTGGCATCGGTGGATGACAGGGCCTTTTGGGGTGTTGCTGATACCGCTATCGCAGGCAAGCCAGCTCCCACATTTGGAATGCATTCTCCTGTGGGAGCTGGCTTGCCTGCGATGGGAGCGACTCGGTCTAAAGTCAGCCCTCGCGCACCATATCAACATGAGGAATCCCGACTTCCAGGAACTCATCGCTGACAATCTTGAAGCCCAGGCGCTCATAAAACGGCGCTGCATGGACCTGTGCACTGAGGATCTGTCGGGTTTGGCCGCGTTTCTCGGCCTCGCCAATCACCGCTTCCATCAGCTTGTCGCCCACCTTCAGGCCGCGCCAGTCCTTGAGGACCGACACACGGCCGATCTCGCCCGTAGGCAGCAGGCGGGCGGTGCCGATGGGGAAGTCACCTTCGAACGCGAGAAAGTGCACGGCACCTGCGTCGTCAGCATCCCATTCCAGCTCCGGTGGAACCGATTGTTCAGCGATAAATACCGCTTCACGAATGCGCCGTATCTCGGCGATATCCTTTTGCCAGTCCGCGACACTTACGTGAATCTTATTCATCGGCAAACCCCAGGCTCCCTTGCTTGACCAGCTCCCACAGCAGGGCGCAGCCATCTTCATCCGCCAGCCATGGGCCGAGGTTGTCGATGTGCAGCGCGTCGGCGGCGCAAACCAGCTTCAACAGTTCCCGCAGCTTGCCCGGCAACAGGCGGCTCTGGCCGCTGGCGAACAGCAGCAGGTCGTCGTCCACTTCGGACCAGGCCAGGCGGGCGCTCGGGTTGCGGATCAGCACGGCGCCGCTTTCCAGGCTGCCCAGCAGGTCTTCTTCTTCCACTTCCGGGCCGGCGACCAGTTCCGGGTAGCGCGGCTCGGTCATGAACTGGCCGAACCAGGTCAGCAGCATGCGCTCGTCGCTCATGTGCTCGGCCAGCAGGCTTTTCAGGCGGTCGAGGGCGTCGCCCTGGATCTGGTGCGGGTCGCTGACCGGCTGGGCATCGGCGTCGGTGTAGCGCTCTTCGTCGGTCAGGTACTGGCTGAGGAAGTCGGTGAAGTGGGTCAGCACTTCAGCGGCGCTAGGCGCGCGGAAGCCTACGGAGTAGGTCATGCAATCATCGACGGCAACACCGCAGTGGGCCAGGCGCGGCGGCAGGTACAGCATGTCGCCCGGTTCCAGCACCCATTCGGCGGTCTCTTCGAATTCGGCGAGGATGCGCAAGTCCGCGTGTTGCAGCAGCGGGCTTTCGGAGTTGCACATCTGGCCGATCTTCCAGTTGCGTTTGCCGGAACCTTGCAGCAGGAACACGTCGTAGTTGTCGAAGTGCGGGCCTACGCTGCCACCCGGGGCGGCGTAGCTGATCATCACATCGTCGATGCGCCAGCTTGGCAGGAAACGAAAGTTTTCCAGCAACTCGGCCACTTCCGGCACGAACTGGTCGACGGCCTGCACCAGCAGGGTCCACTCACGCTCGGGCAGGGTGCTGAAGGCATCTTCGGCGAACGGGCCGCGACGCAGCTCCCACGGACGCTCGCCGTGTTCGATGATCAGGCGCGACTCGACTTCTTCTTCCAGCGCCAGGCCGGCCAGTTCGTCGGCGTCGATCGGGCTTTCGAAGTCAGGAATGGCCTGGCGGATCAGCAGCGGTTTTTTCTGCCAGTAGTCGCGCAGGAACTCGCGTGCCGTGATGCCGCCCAGAAGTTGAAGAGGAATATCAGGATTCATGTGTAACCTATTGAAAAAAAGCACTTTTCAGACGGGAATAAAAACGCCCGGCGCTGCCGGGCGTCTCAAAGGGTCAAGCAGCTGTCAGATGCGTTTGGCTTGGGCCACAGCGTTGCCGATGTAGTTGGCCGGGGTGAGCAGTTTCAGCTCAGCCTTGGCGGCGGCTGGCATGTCCAGGCCGTCGATGAAAGTTTGCAGCGCTTCAGAGGTGATGCCCTTGCCGCGGGTCAGCTCTTTGAGCTTCTCGTACGGGTTTTCGATGTTGTAGCGGCGCATCACGGTCTGGATCGGCTCGGCCAGGACTTCCCAGCAAGCGTCCAGGTCAGCGGCGATTTTCTGCGCGTTGAGCTCCAGTTTGCTGATGCCTTTGAGGCTGGCTTCGTACGCGATCACGCTGTGGGCAAAGCCCACGCCGAGGTTGCGCAGTACGGTGGAGTCGGTCAGGTCGCGCTGCCAGCGGGAGATCGGCAACTTGCTGGCCAGGTGCTGGAACAGGGCGTTGGCGATACCAAGGTTGCCTTCGGAGTTTTCGAAGTCGATCGGGTTGACCTTGTGCGGCATGGTCGACGAACCGATTTCACCGGCAATGGTGCGCTGCTTGAAGTAGCCCAGGGAGATGTAGCCCCAGATATCGCGATCGAAGTCGATCAGGATGGTGTTGAAGCGCGCAATCGCGTCGAACAGCTCGGCGATGTAGTCGTGGGGTTCGATCTGCGTGGTGTACGGGTTGAAGCCCAGGCCCAGCTCGTCTTCGATGAAGGCGCGGGCGTTTTCTTCCCAGTCGATCTCAGGGTAGGCCGACAGGTGAGCGTTGTAGTTGCCTACGGCGCCGTTGATCTTGCCCAGCAGCGGTACGGCAGCGACTTGAGCGATCTGACGCTCCAGGCGGTACACCACGTTGGCCAGTTCTTTACCCAGGGTGGTCGGCGAAGCCGGCTGGCCGTGGGTGCGCGACAGCATCGGCACATCGGCGAAACGGATCGCCAGTTCGCGGATGGCGTCGGCGGTCTGGCGCATCAGGGGCAGCATCACGTCATCACGGCCTTCGCGCAGCATCAGGGCGTGGGACAGGTTGTTGATGTCCTCGCTGGTGCAGGCAAAGTGGATGAACTCGCTGACCTTGGCCAGTTCCGGCAGCTTGGCCGCTTGCTCTTTGAGCAGGTATTCGATGGCTTTTACGTCGTGGTTGGTGGTGCGCTCGATCTCTTTCACACGCTCGGCGTGCTCCAGAGCGAAGTTTTCCGCCAGGGCGTTCAGCACTGCGTTGGCTTCGGCGGAGAACGCCGGCACTTCGCTGATTGCAGGGTGAGCGGCCAGGCGCTGGAGCCAGCGCACTTCAACCAGAACACGAGCACGGATCAAGCCGTATTCGCTGAAAATAGGGCGCAGGGCCTGGGTTTTGCCGGCGTAGCGGCCGTCAACAGGGGAAACCGCAGTGAGCGAAGAAAGCTGCATGGGGTGTTCTCGGACAGTCGGGCAACGAAATGGGGCGCGTATCATACATGAAAAAATCCGCCGGTCCGTTGCCAACTGACCGGCGTATTACGCGTGGGGCTATAAAAAATCGGTTGCTGCGACTTATTCGTTGCGCATCAACGGGTAAAGCTCTTTCAGCAATTTGCGCCGGCTGATCACCAACTGCCAGCGATGACCGCCCAACTGGCGCCACAACCGCGCCGAACGAATGCCGGCCAGGAGCAGGGCGCGGATTTTCGAGGCGTTGTTCGGTTGTTGCAGGTTACGCATGTCGCCGTGCACCTGGATCCGCTGGCGCAGGGTACTCAGGGTGTCCTGGTACAGCGCGCCGCAGGCTGCGATCACGTTTTCGTGGGCCGGGCCAAAATGCTCGACCTGGGACTGAATCTGCGGCAGGCGCTTGCCGATGGTTTCCAGCAGGTCGTCGCGTTTGGCCAATTGACGCTCGAGGCCGAGCATCGACAGGGCGTAGCGCAGCGGCTCGCGCTGCAAGGTGCTGGGGTCGCGCTCGAGGGCGCCGACCAGCGCGCGATAACCTTCACGCAGGGCCAAGTCATCGCCACCATACACTTCCAGGGTGTCCTTGGGGTCGCGGATCAGCAGGCTGCCGAGCATGCAGGTCAGGCCCGCCTCGGTGACCTGGCCGGTCTTGGCGATCTTGTCCACCAGCACCGCAGCGAGAAACACGCCGCCCAATGCCGTCAATTGCTCCTGGGTCGGGCTCATGCCTGGCTGCTCCAGGGTTCGGCAACTTCGATTACGCCGCCCCCCAGGCAAATCTCTGCGTCGTAGAACACTACCGATTGGCCCGGCGTTACGGCACGTTGCGGGTCATCGAAGGTGGCGCGATAGCCCGTGGCGGTTTTTTCCAGGGTGCACGGCTGGTCGCTCTGGCGATAGCGCACTTTGGCGGTCAGGCGGCGCGGGCTGCTCAGGTCGACCGGGTTGACCCAGTAGATGTCCGAAGCGAGCAGGGCGCGGGAGAACAGCCACGGGTGGTCATTGCCTTGGCCCACGATCAGCTCGTTGTGCTCCAGGTCCTTGATCAGCACGTACCACGGCTCTTCGCCGGCGTCTTTCAAGCCGCCGATGCCCAGGCCCTGACGCTGGCCGATGGTGTGGTACATCAAGCCGTGGTGACGGCCGATGACTTCGCCTTCGGTGGTCTTGATCTCACCCGGTTGCGCCGGCAGGTATTGCTTGAGGAAGTCGCTGAAACGGCGCTCGCCAATGAAGCAGATCCCGGTGGAATCCTTCTTCTTGGCAGTGGCCAGGCCGTGTTTCTCGGCAATTGCGCGCACTTCGGGTTTTTCCAGCTCGCCCACCGGGAACAGGGTCTTGGCGATCTGTTCGCCGCCAACGGCGTGCAGGAAGTAGCTCTGGTCCTTGTTGGCGTCCAGACCCTTGAGCAGTTCGGTGCGGCCATCAATGTCGCGACGGCGCACGTAGTGGCCAGTGGCGATCAGGTCGGCACCGAGGATCATTGCGTAATCGAGGAACGCCTTGAACTTGATCTCGCGGTTACACAGGATGTCCGGGTTCGGCGTGCGACCGGCCTTGTATTCGGCCAGGAAGTGCTCGAACACGTTGTCCCAGTACTCGGCGGCGAAGTTGGCGGTGTGCAGCTTGATGCCGATTTTGTCACAGACGGCCTGGGCATCCGCCAGGTCGTCCATGGCGGTGCAATATTCCGTTCCATCGTCTTCTTCCCAGTTCTTCATGAACAGGCCTTCCACCTCATAACCCTGCTCCATGAGCAGAACGGCGGAAACGGAAGAATCCACGCCGCCGGACATACCGACGATGACGCGCTTCTTTTGTGTGTCAGAAGGGGCTGGATCACGCATAGGATTTCAACGGGTGTCTTTAAAAAGGACGCGATTCTAGCAGGCTCGCGTCTGCAAGGCTAAAGAGAAGGGCGGATCAATTCGAGGCTGTGGCGTTGGCCGGCCAGATAATCGTCGATGCAGCGGATAATCAGCTCGCTGCGCCAGTCCTCGCGCAGGCCCATCAATTCGTCGCGCGTCAGCCAGCGGGCGCGCACGATGCCGTCGTCCAACTGATAGTCCGGGTGGTGTTTCAGGGCCTTGGCGGTGAAGCACACGCGCTGATAGGTCACGCCGTTGCTGGGGGCGGTGTACAGGTAAATCCCGACGATCCCGGTGGCTTCGACGTCCCAGCCGGTTTCCTCGAGGGTTTCGCGCACGGCGGCCTCGGTCAGGGTTTCGTTCGGGTCGAGGTGGCCGGCGGGCTGGTTGAGCACGGCGCGGCCGCCCTTGAGTTCCTCGACCATCAGGAAGCGGCCGTTGTCTTCGACGATGGTGGCGACGGTGATGTGGGGTTGCCAGGTCATAGGTGCCTCAATGTGTAGTAACTGAAGAAACTCGTTCAGTGTGGGAGCTGGCTTGCCTGCGATAGCAGTCTGTCAGTTGACCCAGATGCAGCTGAACCACCGCTATCGCAGGCAAGCCAGCTCCCACATTTGATCGGGGTTGTTCAATGAAATAGGGGGCACAAACAGAAACCCCGGCACATGGCCGGGGCTTCTTTGCATCCTTACAACCTTACTTCAACTTGGCAATTGCCGCGTTGAGGGTGTTGCTTGGGCGCATGGCCTTGCTGGTCAGCTCCGGGTTCGGCGCGTAGTAGCCACCGATGTCCACTGGCTTGCCCTGGACGGCGTTGAGCTCGGCAACGATGGTCGCCTCGTTCTCGGTCAGGGTTTTGGCCAGTTCACCAAACTGCGTTTGCAATGCAGTGTCTTCGGTCTGGGCAGCCAGGGCTTGAGCCCAGTACAGCGCCAGGTAGAAGTGGCTGCCGCGGTTGTCGATGTTGCCGACTTTGCGCGATGGCGACTTGTTGTTGTCGAGGAACTGGCCGGTGGCCTGGTCCAGGGTCTTGGACAGTACCAGGGCTTTCGGGTTGTTGTAAGTCACACCCAAATGCTCGAGGGAAGCGGCCAGGGCCAGGAACTCGCCCAGGGAATCCCAGCGCAGGAAGTTCTCTTCAACCAGTTGCTGTACGTGCTTCGGAGCCGAACCGCCGGCGCCGGTTTCGAACAGGCCGCCACCGTTCATCAGCGGCACGATCGACAGCATCTTGGCGCTGGTGCCCAGTTCCATGATCGGGAACAGGTCGGTCAGGTAGTCGCGCAGTACGTTGCCGGTCACCGAGATGGTGTCCAGGCCCTTGCGGGTGCGCTCCAGGGTGAACTTCATCGCGTCGACCGGCGACATGATGCGGATGTCCAGGCCTTCGGTGTTGTGGTCTTTCAGGTAAGCCTGAACTTTCTCGACCACGACGCCGTCGTGAGCGCGCTGTGGGTCCAGCCAGAAGATGGCCGGGGTGTTGCTGGCGCGGGCACGGTTGACGGCCAGTTTGACCCAGTCCTGGATCGGCGCGTCTTTGGTCTGGCACATGCGGAAGATGTCGCCGGCTTCGACAGCCTGTTCCATCAGCAGGTTGCCCTTGCTGTCGGTGACGCGAACCACGCCGTCAGCCTTGATCTGGAAGGTCTTGTCGTGGGAACCGTACTCTTCGGCTTTTTTCGCCATCAGGCCAACGTTCGGCACGCTGCCCATGGTGGTTGGGTCGAAGGCGCCATTGGCCTTGCAGTCTTCGATCACTGCCTGGTAGATGGTGGCGTAGCAGCGATCCGGGATCACGGCCTTGGTGTCGTGCAGTTGGCCGTCGGTGCCCCACATTTTGCCGGAGTCACGGATCATGGCAGGCATCGAGGCGTCGACGATGACGTCGCTCGGCACGTGCAGGTTGGTGATGCCTTTGTCCGAGTTGACCATGGCCAGGGACGGACGAGCGGCGTACACCGCCTGGATGTCGACTTCGATCTGCGCTTGCTGATCGGCCGGCAGGGCCTTGATGCGGGCGTACAGGTCGCCGATGCCGTTGTTCAGGTTAAAGCCGATCTGCTCCAGCACGACAGCGTGCTTGGCCAGTGCGTCTTTATAGAACTCGGCAACGATCTGGCCGAACATGATCGGGTCGGAGACCTTCATCATGGTGGCTTTCAGGTGGACCGACAGCAGTACGCCTTGTTTCTTGGCGTCTTCGATTTCAGCGGCGATGAAGCTGCGCAGGGCATTCTTGCTCAGCACGGCGGTGTCGATGATTTCGCCAGCCTGCAAGCTGGTTTTTTCTTTCAGGACGGTAGCGGTACCGTCCTTGGCGATCAGTTCGATCTTGACGGTGTCAGCCGCTTCGATCTGTACGGCTTTTTCGCTGCCGTAGAAGTCGCCGTTGCTCATGTGGGCCACGTGGGACTTGGAGTCCGCAGCCCAGGCGCCCATTTTGTGCGGGTGCTTGCGTGCGTAGTTCTTGACCGACAGCGGTGCGCGGCGGTCGGAGTTGCCTTCGCGCAGTACCGGGTTCACGGCGCTGCCCTTGACCTTGTCGTAACGTGCACGGGTTTCTTTTTCCGCGTCGGTGGTTACGGTTTCCGGGTAGTCCGGCAGGGCGTAGCCCTGGGCCTGCAGTTCCTTGATCGCAGCTTGCAGCTGAGGAGTCGAGGCGCTGATGTTCGGCAGCTTGATGATGTTGGCTTCAGGCGTAACGGCCAGGTCGCCCAGTTCGGCGAGGTGGTCCGGGATAGCCTTGGCGCCCAGTTGCTCGGGGAAGCTTGCGAGGATGCGCGCGGCCAGGGAGATGTCGCGGGTTTCCACGGCAATATCAGCGGAAGCGGTGAAGGCCTCTACGATAGGCAGCAGTGAATAGGTGGCGAGGGCTGGGGCTTCGTCGGTGAAGGTGTAGATGATCTTCGAGCGGGTGGGCATATTCGGATTAACTCTCTTCTTTGCTGAAAGCATGCGCAGAAACTCGAGATGCGCCGGGTAAAGCGCGTTCGTTCAAAGTCATCCATGAGCGAAATGTCGAAGTTTCTTCGCGGTGATGTTGGGTTGCATCAGTCGAGCGTCAAGCGGGTGGGCTGCTGTGGCAACCCGGCTTATTCAGGCGGAGGGCTACAATGTAGAGCGGTCGGCCGTCGTGACTCTTTGGTCAGCGGCGGCATTATACATAGGTCGCTATGCTTACGCCGAGCCTTCATACAAAAGGTGTGTCGTCCATTGGTCTAAAGGTCGCAGGCACCGGGTTGCGCCTAAAGTCGCATGATGTGCTCAAGATTGGCGCTTTTCCCTTTGCTTTCAAGCTTGTAGGCCGCTAAATGTGCTGTTTTCGACGCAAATGTGCAGGGCCTGAGGTTTCAGTCCTCATTTATCTGGAGTAGGCTCGAACGCAGCCAGATGTTCAATCCATAGATGGAGTTCAGCATGGGATACAAGAAGATTCAGGTTCCGGCAGTCGGCGACAAAATCACCGTCAATGCAGACCATTCTCTCAATGTTCCTGACAACCCGATCATCCCCTTCATCGAGGGTGACGGTATTGGCGTCGACATCAGCCCGGTGATGATCAAGGTGGTCGATGCAGCTGTTAACAAGGCTTATGGCGGCAAGCGCAAAATCTCCTGGATGGAGGTTTATGCCGGCGAAAAGGCCACTCAGGTTTACGACCAGGACACCTGGCTGCCCCAGGAAACCCTGGATGCAGTCAAGGATTACGTGGTTTCCATCAAGGGCCCGCTGACCACCCCTGTAGGTGGCGGTATCCGTTCGCTGAACGTAGCCCTGCGCCAGCAACTCGACCTTTATGTATGTCTGCGCCCGGTGCGCTGGTTTGAAGGCGTACCAAGCCCGGTCAAGAAGCCCGGCGATGTGGACATGACCATCTTCCGCGAGAACTCCGAGGACATCTACGCTGGCATCGAGTGGAAAGCCGGCTCGCCGGAAGCAATCAAGGTCATCAAGTTCCTGAAGGAAGAGATGGGCGTCACCAAGATTCGTTTCGACCAGAACTGCGGGATCGGCGTCAAGCCGGTGTCCCTGGAAGGCACCAAGCGCCTGGCGCGCAAGGCCCTGCAATATGTCGTGGATAACGACCGCGATTCGCTGACCATCGTGCACAAAGGCAACATCATGAAGTTCACCGAAGGTGCCTTCAAGGAATGGGCCTACGAAGTGGCGGCCGAAGAGTTCGGCGCGACCCTGCTGGACGGCGGGCCGTGGATGCAATTCAAGAACCCGCGTACCGGCAAGAATGTGGTGGTCAAGGACGCCATTGCCGACGCCATGCTCCAGCAGATCCTGCTGCGCCCGGCTGAATATGACGTGATCGCCACCCTTAACCTCAACGGTGACTATCTGTCCGACGCCCTGGCGGCGGAAGTGGGCGGTATCGGTATTGCGCCAGGCGCCAACCTGTCCGACACCGTGGCGATGTTCGAAGCCACCCACGGTACGGCGCCGAAGTATGCCGGCAAGGACCAGGTCAACCCGGGTTCGCTGATCCTTTCGGCGGAAATGATGCTGCGTCACATGGGTTGGACCGAAGCGGCCGACCTGATCATCAAGGGCACCAATGGCGCGATTTCGGCCAAGACCGTGACCTATGACTTCCATCGCTTGATGGACGGTGCAAAGTTGCTGTCGTCGTCGGCGTTTGGCGATGCGCTGATTTCACATATGTAAGTGGATAGGCAGGCATGAAAAAACCGGCCCTGGTGGCCGGTTTTTTTTAGAGCGTTTGCTCAGCGGCTGATCAGGCCGTCTGTTTTTTTGATTGTTGAGCGACGTCTTCTTTCACTTGGCTGGTGCTGGTGGGAGCACCAATTTGGCTGGTGCTGACGGGAGCACCGATATTCACCGCATGCAGGCCTTTGGGTCCCTGAATGATTTCAAAGGAAACCGGCTGCCCTGCTTTCAGTGTCTTGTAGCCATCCATCTGGATGGCCGAGTAATGCGCAAAAAGGTCTTCAGTCTTACCGTCTTCGTTGATGAAGCCGTAACCCTTGGCATTATTGAACCACTTGACCTTACCGCTTGCCATACCCATATCCCTCTGCACCAGACTCCATCACTGGAGTATCATCCAGTTTATCCGTCCTAACCCGAATAAATAAGGTTGACTGCGCGGACCTTTTTTACCCACTGTGGGTTCTATTGGTTGTAACACTGATTTGCCGATAGTCAAGGCGACCAGTCAGTCAGAGTTGAAATTCGGACAGGCCGCCCCCACCACTGTATTTGAACCACTGACGAACCTTTCTTTCCATGCATGCAATCAGCCAGATTCGACTAACATTCAATCAGGATCGCCCGGATCATCAAGAAGACGACGACGGTTCTGCAGGCATTGCTGTTCAGGAGGCCAAGCCTGCTTTACAGGCGCCGCCGATGTACAAGGTGGTTTTGTTCAATGATGACTACACACCGATGGATTTCGTCGTCGAAGTGCTCGAGGTGTTTTTTAACCTGAACCGCGAGTTGGCGACCAAGGTAATGCTGGCCGTTCACACAGAAGGACGGGCAGTATGTGGAGTGTTTACCCGCGACATCGCCGAGACAAAGGCCATGCAGGTCAACCAGTACGCCAGGGAAAGCCAGCATCCGCTACTCTGTGAAATCGAGAAGGACGGTTAACTCCGACCACTTGGGTATGAGGTGAAGCTATGTTAAACCGCGAGCTCGAAGTCACCCTCAATCTTGCCTTCAAGGAGGCCCGTTCGAAGCGTCATGAATTCATGACCGTCGAGCACCTGCTGCTGGCACTTTTGGATAACGAAGCTGCCGCCACCGTACTGCGTGCGTGTGGTGCCAATCTCGACAAACTCAAGCATGACCTGCAGGAGTTTATCGACTCCACCACGCCGTTGATCCCCGTTCATGACGAGGACCGCGAGACCCAGCCAACCCTGGGCTTCCAGCGGGTACTGCAGCGTGCCGTTTTCCACGTACAGAGCTCCGGCAAGCGTGAAGTCACAGGGGCCAACGTGCTCGTGGCGATCTTCAGCGAGCAGGAAAGCCAGGCTGTATTCCTGCTCAAGCAGCAAAGCGTTGCCCGTATTGATGTCGTCAACTACATCGCCCATGGCATTTCCAAAGTGCCGGGGCATGGCGATCACTCAGAAGGTGAGCAGGATATGCAGGATGACGAGGGCGGCGAGTCTTCTTCTTCGAGCAACCCGCTGGATGCTTATGCCAGCAACCTCAACGAACTGGCGCGCCAGGGGCGGATCGATCCGCTGGTAGGGCGCGAACTGGAAGTTGAGCGCGTGGCGCAGATCCTGGCGCGCCGTCGCAAAAACAACCCGCTGTTGGTGGGTGAGGCAGGCGTGGGTAAAACCGCGATTGCCGAAGGCCTGGCCAAACGCATTGTTGATAATCAGGTTCCGGACCTGCTGGCCAACAGCGTCGTCTACTCCCTTGACCTGGGCGCGTTGCTCGCCGGGACCAAGTACCGTGGCGACTTCGAGAAGCGCTTCAAGGCGTTGCTCGGCGAGCTGAAAAAACGCCCGCAGGCGATCCTGTTCATCGACGAAATCCACACCATCATCGGTGCCGGTGCAGCTTCCGGTGGCGTGATGGATGCTTCGAACCTGCTCAAGCCGCTGCTGTCTTCGGGTGATATCCGTTGCATCGGTTCGACCACGTTCCAGGAATTTCGCGGGATCTTCGAAAAAGACCGTGCCCTGGCGCGTCGCTTCCAGAAAGTTGACGTGTCCGAGCCTTCGGTTGAAGACACCATCGGCATCCTGCGCGGGCTCAAGGGGCGTTTCGAAGCGCACCACGGCATCGAGTACACCGATGAAGCGCTGCGTGCCGCCGCCGAGCTGGCGTCGCGCTACATCAATGACCGGCACATGCCGGACAAGGCCATCGATGTGATCGACGAGGCGGGCGCCTACCAGCGCCTGCAGCCGGTGGAAAAACGTGTGAAGCGCATCGACGTGCCTCAGGTCGAGGACATCGTGGCGAAGATCGCGCGCATTCCGCCAAAACACGTCAACACTTCCGACCGGGAGCTGCTGCGTAACCTGGAGCGTGACCTCAAGCTGACCGTGTTTGGTCAGGATGCGGCCATCGACTCGCTGTCCACCGCGATCAAGCTGTCCCGTGCGGGCCTCAAGTCGCCGGACAAGCCGGTCGGTTCCTTCCTGTTCGCCGGGCCTACCGGTGTCGGCAAGACCGAAGCGGCGCGGCAACTGGCCAAGGCCATGGGCATCGAGCTGGTACGTTTCGACATGTCCGAGTACATGGAGCGTCACACCGTGTCGCGCCTGATCGGTGCGCCTCCGGGCTATGTCGGCTTCGACCAGGGCGGCCTGTTGACCGAGGCGATCACCAAGCAGCCACATTGCGTACTGCTGCTCGATGAAATCGAGAAGGCGCACCCGGAAGTCTTCAACCTGCTGTTGCAGGTGATGGACCACGGCACCCTGACCGACAACAACGGGCGCAAGGCGGACTTCCGCAACGTGATCGTGATCATGACCACCAACGCCGGTGCCGAAACGGCCGCGCGGGCTTCCATTGGCTTTACTCATCAGGATCACTCTTCCGATGCAATGGAAGTGATCAAGAAGAGCTTCACGCCGGAATTCCGCAACCGCCTGGACACAATTATCCAGTTTGGTCGCCTCAGCCATGAGGTCATCAAAAGCGTGGTGGACAAGTTCCTTACCGAGCTTCAGGCGCAGTTGGAAGACAAGCGCGTGCAGCTGGAAGTCACCGACGCGGCGCGCAACTGGCTGGCGGAAGGTGGCTACGACGCGGCAATGGGCGCTCGGCCAATGGCTCGCCTGATCCAGGACAAGATCAAGCGCCCACTGGCGGAAGAGATCCTGTTCGGCGAACTGGCAGACCATGGTGGCGTGGTGCATATCGATCTGAAGGACGGCGAGCTGACCTTCGACTTCGAAACCACGGCTGAAATGGCCTGATAGCTGACTGCAATAAAGCAAAAGGCGCCGAGAGGCGCCTTTTTGCTATCTGGAAAACGGGTGGGTCGATACCTATCGACCGGTGAAGATCAACTGTGGGAGCTGGCAAGCCAGCTCCCACAGGGTCAAGTGGCGACTGTTAAATGGCGCGCACACAAAAACGCCCGGCATAACCGGGCGTCTTGTATTGACTTGATTAACGAGCGCGGTAAGTGATGCGCCCTTTGCTCAAGTCATAGGGCGTCAGTTCGACGCGCACTTTGTCACCGGTAAGAATACGAATGTAGTTCTTGCGCATCTTGCCGGAGATATGCGCGGTTACGACGTGCCCATTTTCCAACTCCACACGAAACATGGTGTTGGGCAGGGTGTCGACGACAGTGCCTTCCATTTCGAAGCTGTCTTCTTTCGACATGCAGTAAAGCCCTCGGTATCCAGTGAATGGCCCGGTGCAACTGCGCCAGGCAAAAGCGGCGTGCATTGTGCCCGAAAAAGGGTGTTTAAGCCAAGAGGTTCTAGTTCAAGGTGACCCATCTTTGGTTAATTAGCAGCTCTATGGGCCGATATTGGGTCTTGTAGTTCATCTTTTTGCAGTTTTTGATCCAGTATCCGAGGTACACCGCCTCCAATTCCAGGCGCAAGGCTTCGCCGATTTGCCACAGGATCGCAAAACGTCCCAGGCTGCGCCGTTCCTCGGCGGGCTCATAAAAGGTGTACACCGCCGACAGCCCGTTGGGCAAAAGGTCGGTAACGGCGACGGCCACCAGGCGTCCTTCCAGGCGGAACTCGTAGAAGCGCGAGAAGGGCAGGTCGCGCACCAGGAAAGTGGAAAACTGGTCGCGGCTGGGCGGGAACATGTCGCCGTCGGCGTGGCGTTGTTCGATGTAGCGTTGGTACAGGTCGAAGTATTCTTCGCTGAAGCCCGGTTTGGCGGCGGTGACGGTCAAGTCGGCGTTGCGCTTGAGGATGCGTTTCTGATTGCGGTCCGGCAGGAACTGCGCCACCGGGATACGCGCCGGTACGCAGGCGTTGCAATTCTGGCAGTGGGGCCGGTAGAGGTGGTCGCCGCTGCGCCGGAAGCCCATTTCCGACAAATCGGCATACACATGCACATCCATCGGCTGGCTGGGGTCGAGGAACAGCGTGGTGGCCTGCTCGTCGGGCAGATAGCTGCAAGAGTGGGGTTGAGTGGCATAAAACTTCAAACGCGCCAGCTCGGTCATGATCAACCCTCGGATAAGCTTTGAAATAAGTGTAAGCCAGGTGCGGGGAAGTCGCCTAGGAAACCCATGGCGCAGAGCTGGTTTGGTCTAAATGGTCGCGAAGATAGTGGGCGAAGTCGTCGCGGGGAATGGCGCGGGCGCCGAGGCTGTGCAGGTGGTCGGTGGGCATCTGGCAGTCGATCAGCACGAAGCCCCACGCCTGCAATTGCCTGACCAGGGTGACGAAGCCGTATTTCGAAGCGTTGTCGGCACGGCTGAACATCGATTCGCCAAAAAACAACTGGCCCATCGCCAGGCCGTACAGGCCGCCCACCAGCTCCCCCTCATCCCAGACCTCCACCGAGTGCGCATAGCCGCGCTGGTGCAGTTGCAGATAGGCGCTTTGCATGGCTTCGGTGATCCAGGTGCCATCGGCGTAACTGCGTGGCGCCGCGCAGGCCTGGATGACAGCGGCAAAATCCTGGTCGAAGGTCACGCTGTAGCGCTGCTGGCGCAACAATTTGCCCAGGCTGCGGGAAACATGCAGCTCCTCGGGGAACAGCACGGTGCGCGGGTCAGGGGACCACCAGAGGATGGGCTGGCCTTCCGAGAACCAGGGAAAGCAGCCATGGCGATAGGCCTGGATCAAGCGGTCTGCCGACAGGTCGCCACCGGCGGCGAGCAGGCCATTGGGTTCGCGCATGGCCTTGGCCAGCGGTGGGAATGTCAGGGTGTTGCGTTGTAACCAGGTCAGCATGGCATCCAGGCTTACGGAAGGGGAGGGCGGTAACGGCGATGTTGCCCGTTGCGAGAGCTGTGATTATTGTCGACGTAGCGCCTGGGGGCTACCCCGAACATGGGATCGGTACAGATAAGCATGAACCGGTGTTTCTGCAACTCTATGCCAGGGTCGTGGTCGTAATCGCGTACGTCGGTCGGCAAGCTAGCCTGGATTGGCAAAAACAGCTCATAAGCCTTTGTCAGCAAAGACAATGCGTGCTCAAATTGAACGGTATGAAACCGAACATTGGCTATGCTGTGTAACGTGGGCCCAAGTGCGTGGCATAGCGCACACAAACCCGTACAATGCGGCCATTGGGGCGTTATCGCCGTTTCATGAATCAGTTGCAGGGTGTTAAAAGTAGCTTCACTGGCACTCGTTCATTTTTACCTGCCCGGATTGGGCAGTGTTTTGCAGTCATTCAATAGATGGACGCGCTAAAGGCGCAGGAAAAGACCCGTTTTGAAGAAATCCGCCGCAACACCTAAAGCCGCAGTCGTGCCCGCCTGGCGCCAGCACCTGCACTACCGACTCAAGGAAGGTGCACTGATCGCCATCGGCGCCCTGTGCCTGTTCCTGATGATGGCCTTGCTCACCTATGGCAAGGACGATCCGGGCTGGAGCCATAACAGCAAGATCGAAGACGTGCAGAACTTCGGTGGTCCTGCCGGCTCCTACAGCGCCGATATCCTGTTCATGGTGCTGGGTTACTTCGCTTATATCTTCCCGCTGCTGCTGGCCATCAAGACCTGGCAGATCTTCCGCCAGCGCCACGAGCCGTGGCAGTGGAGCGGCTGGCTGTTCTCCTGGCGCCTGATCGGCCTGGTGTTCCTGGTGCTGTCGGGCGCGGCCCTGGCCCATATCCATTTCCATGCACCCACCGGTTTGCCGGCCGGCGCCGGCGGCGCATTGGGCGAAAGCCTGGGCGACCTGGCCCGCAGGACCCTGAACATCCAGGGCAGCACCCTGATGTTCATCGCGCTGTTCCTGTTTGGCCTCACTGTGTTTACCGACCTGTCCTGGTTCAAGGTCATGGACGTGACCGGCAAGATCACCCTCGACCTGCTCGAACTGTTCCAGGGCGCGGCCAATCGCTGGTGGTCGGCCCGGGTCGATCGCAAGCGCATGGTTGCGCAACTGCGCGAGGTGGATACCCGCGTCAACGAGGTGGTGGCCCCGAGCACGCCAGACCGGCGTGAGCAGGCCAAGGTCAAGGAGCGCCTGATCGAACGCGAACAGGCCCTGACCAAGCACATGTCGGACCGCGAGAAGCAGGTTCCGCCGGTGATCGCCCCTGCGCCAACCAAGGCCCCCGAGCCAAGCCACCGCGTACAGAAAGAGAAACAGGCGCCGTTGTTTGTCGACAGCGCCGTGGAAGGCACCTTGCCGCCGATCTCGATTCTCGATCCTGCGGAAAAGAAACAGCTCAACTATTCCCCTGAGTCCCTGGCGGCCGTCGGTCACCTGCTGGAAATCAAACTCAAGGAATTCGGCGTTGAAGTCTCGGTGGATTCGATCCACCCGGGGCCGGTGATTACCCGTTACGAAATCCAGCCGGCTGCCGGCGTGAAGGTCAGCCGCATTTCCAACCTGGCCAAGGATTTGGCGCGTTCGCTGGCCGTGACCAGCGTGCGGGTAGTGGAAGTGATCCCGGGCAAGACCACTGTCGGTATCGAGATTCCCAACGAAGACCGGCAGATCGTGCGCTTCTCCGAAGTGCTGTCGACCCCTGAATACGACAACTTCAAATCCCCGGTCACCCTGGCCCTGGGCCATGACATCGGCGGCAAGCCGGTGATCACTGACCTGGCAAAAATGCCCCACTTGCTGGTGGCCGGTACCACCGGTTCCGGTAAGTCGGTGGGTGTGAACGCGATGATCCTGTCGATCCTGTTCAAGTCTGGCCCCGATGACGCCAAGCTGATCATGATCGACCCGAAAATGCTCGAGCTGTCGATCTACGAAGGCATTCCGCACCTGCTGTGCCCGGTGGTGACCGACATGAAGGACGCCGCCAACGCCCTGCGCTGGAGCGTCGCCGAGATGGAGCGGCGCTACAAGCTGATGGCGAAGATGGGTGTACGTAACCTGTCGGGCTTCAACGCCAAGGTCAAGGAAGCCCAGGACGCCGGCACGCCGCTGACCGACCCGCTGTACAAGCGCGAAAGCATTCACGACGAAGCGCCGCTGCTGACCAAGCTGCCGACCATCGTGGTGGTGGTCGACGAATTTGCCGACATGATGATGATCGTCGGCAAGAAGGTCGAAGAGCTGATCGCCCGTATCGCGCAGAAAGCGCGGGCTGCGGGCATCCACTTGATCCTGGCCACCCAGCGTCCGTCGGTGGACGTGATCACCGGCCTGATCAAGGCCAACATCCCGACCCGCATGGCGTTCCAGGTGTCGAGCAAGATCGACTCCCGGACCATCATCGACCAGGGCGGCGCCGAACAGCTGCTGGGCCACGGTGACATGCTCTACATGCCGCCGGGCACCAGCCTGCCGATCCGTGTTCACGGCGCCTTCGTCTCCGACGATGAAGTGCACCGTGTGGTGGAAGCCTGGAAACTGCGGGGCGCCCCGGAATACAACGACGACATCCTCGCCGGCGTCGAAGAGGCCGGCAGCGGCTTTGACGGTGGCAGCGGCGGTGGCGACGATGATGCCGAGACCGATGCGCTCTACGACGAAGCGGTGCAGTTCGTCCTTGAGAGCCGCCGCGCCTCGATCTCCGCCGTACAGCGCAAGCTGAAGATTGGCTACAACCGCGCTGCCCGCATGATCGAAGCCATGGAAATGGCCGGCGTGGTCACCTCGATGAACACCAACGGCTCGCGCGAAGTCATTGCGCCAGCGCAGATGCGTGACTGACTACGTGCCGCGTGGCAACACGCGGCACGCCTTGCAAACGAATCTATGAGGACTCCCATGCGTCTTATCCGCATGCTGTTGTTGCCGGCACTGGCCCTGACTGCTGTTTCGGCTCACGCTGATCCGGCTTCCGTTGCGAGCCTGACCAACCTGCTGGACAAATCCAAGACCCTGACTGCACGCTTCTCCCAGTTGACCCTGGACGGTGGCGGCACGCAGTTGCAGGAAACTGCCGGCGAAATGGCCGTGCAGCGTCCAGGCCTGTTCTACTGGAAAACCGACGCGCCTAACGACCAGACCATCGTCTCCGACGGCCAGAAAGTCACCCTGTGGGACCCGGACCTGGAGCAGGCGACCATCAAGAAACTCGATCCGCGCCTGAGCCAGACGCCAGCATTGCTGCTGTCGGGCGATGTGTCGCAGATCAGTGAGAGTTTCGACATCACCTCCAAGCAGGCCAGTGGCGTGATTGATTTCACCCTCAAGCCTAAATCCAAGGACACGCTGTTCGACAGCCTGCGCCTGTCGTTCCGCAACGGCGTGATCAACGACATGCAGTTGGTCGACAGCGTCGGCCAGCGCACCAACATCCTGTTCACCGGGGTCAAGGCCAACGAGCCGGTGGCCGCATCCAAGTTCAAGTTCGACATCCCGAAGGGTGCCGACGTGATCCAGGAATAAACTGCCTAGAGGTTTCAAACGCTGCCCATGGACCTGTTTCGAAGTGACCCGATTGCTCAGCCTCTGGCGGCGCGCCTGCGCTCGACCAACCTGGACGAGTACGTCGGGCAGGAACACCTGCTCGCTCGCGGCAAGCCTTTGCGCGAAGCCCTGGAGCAGGGTGCGCTGCACTCGATGATTTTCTGGGGGCCGCCGGGCGTGGGTAAAACCACCCTGGCGCGGCTCCTGGCGAAAGTCTCGGATGCACACTTCGAAACGGTTTCGGCGGTGCTGGCCGGGGTCAAGGAAATCCGCCAGGCGGTGGAAGTCGCCAAGCAGCAGGCCGGGCAATACGGCAAGCGCACCATCCTGTTTGTGGACGAAGTGCATCGCTTCAACAAGTCGCAGCAGGATGCGTTTTTGCCCTATGTCGAAGACGGCACCCTGATCTTTATTGGCGCCACCACTGAAAACCCGTCCTTTGAACTGAACAACGCCTTGCTGTCCCGAGCGCGTGTCTATGTGCTTAAAAGTCTCGATGAAGCGGCGATGCAGAAGCTGTTGCACCGCGCACTGAGCGAAGACAAAGGCCTGGGCAAGCGCCAGTTGAGTGTCAGCGAGGAAGGTTTCAAGATTCTGCTGACGGCGGCTGACGGCGACGGCAGGCGTTTCCTCAATCTGCTGGAGAACGCTTCCGACCTGGCAGAAGACGGCAGCGAAATTGGCGTCGACCTGCTGCAAAGTCTGCTTGGCGACACCCGCCGGCGTTTCGACAAGGGCGGCGAGGCGTTCTACGATCAGATTTCCGCGTTGCACAAGTCGGTGCGCGGCTCCAACCCCGACGGCGCGTTGTACTGGTTTGCACGCATGATCGACGGTGGTTGCGACCCGCTGTACCTCGCCCGGCGTGTGGTACGCATGGCCAGCGAAGACATCGGCAATGCCGACCCGCGCGCGCTGAGCCTGTGCCTCGCGGCCTGGGAAGTGCAGGAGCGCCTGGGCAGCCCGGAAGGCGAGTTGGCGGTGGCCCAGGCCATCACGTACCTGGCCTGCGCGCCGAAAAGCAACGCGGTGTACATGGGCTTCAAGTCCGCATTGCGTGCTGCTGCCGAGCATGGCTCCCTGGAAGTGCCGCTGCACCTGCGCAACGCGCCGACCAAGCTGATGAAGCAGCTCGGCTACGGTGATGAATACCGCTACGCCCATGATGAGCCGGACGCCTATGCGGCTGGCGAAGATTACTTCCCGGATGACCTTGAGCCGCAGCCGTTCTACCAGCCGGTGCCCCGCGGCCTGGAGCTGAAGATCGGCGAGAAGCTCAATCACCTCGCCCAACTTGACCGGCTCAGCCCGAAACAGCGGAGAAAGTAGTGCTCAGAACGATTCTTGCCGTGTCCGTGGCCGGCATCGCTGGTACATTATTGCGTTTCGCCACCAGCACGTGGGTCAGTGCCAATTGGCCAAAGCATTTTTATGCGGCGACCCTGGCGGTCAACCTGGTGGGCTGTTTGATCATCGGCTTGTTGTACGGGTGGTTTCTGATTCGCCCGGAAGTGCCGATTGAGATTCGTGCCGGCTTGATTGTCGGCTTTGTAGGCGGTCTGACGACCTTTTCATCCTTTTCACTGGACACGCTGCGCCTGCTGGAAAGCGGGCAGGCACCAGTCGCCTTCGGGTACCTGGCCATCAGCGTGTTCGGCGGGCTGCTCGCCACCTGGGCTGGCCTGTCCTTGACCAAACTTTGATAAACGAGAGACCGACATGCTCGATTCCAAACTGTTACGTAGCAACCTTCAGGACGTAGCGGACCGCCTGGCATCCCGTGGCTTCAGCCTGGATGTTGCGCGCATCGAAGCGCTGGAAGAACAGCGCAAGACCGTCCAGACCCGCACCGAAGCACTGCAGGCTGAGCGTAATGCGCGTTCCAAATCCATCGGTCAGGCCAAGCAGCGCGGCGAAGACATCGCGCCGTTGATGGCGGACGTCGAGCGTATGGGCAGTGAATTGTCCGAGGGCAAAATCGAGCTGGAGACCATTCAGACCGAACTGGATTCGATCCTGCTGGGCATCCCGAACCTGCCGCACGAATCCGTGCCGATCGGCGAAGACGAAGACGGCAACGTCGAAGTCCGTCGCTGGGGCACACCAAAGGCTTTCGATTTCGAGATCAAGGACCACGTCGCCCTGGGCGAATTGACCGGTGGCCTGGATTTTGAAACCGCGGCCAAAATGTCCGGCGCCCGCTTTGCGTTGCTGCGCGGTCCGATCGCGCGCATGCACCGTGCCCTGGCGCAGTTCATGATCAACCTGCACACCGCTGAACATGGCTACGAAGAGGCTTACACCCCGTACCTGGTTCAGGCTCCCGCGCTGATGGGCACCAGCCAGCTGCCGAAGTTCGAGGAAGACCTGTTCAAGATCAGCCGCGATGGCGAAGCCGATCTGTACCTGATCCCGACCGCCGAAGTGTCGCTGACCAATATCGTGGCCGGGGAAATCCTCGACGCCAAGCAGCTGCCGATCAAGTTCGTCGCCCACTCCCCGTGCTTCCGCAGTGAAGCCGGTGCTTCGGGCCGCGACACCCGCGGCATGATCCGCCAGCACCAGTTCGACAAGGTCGAGATGGTGCAGGTGGTCGAGCCCTCGACCTCCATGGAAGCCCTGGAAGGCCTGACCGCCAACGCCGAGCGCGTCCTGCAACTGCTGGAGCTGCCGTACCGCGTTCTGGCGCTGTGCACCGGCGACATGGGTTTCAGTGCCGTGAAGACCTACGACCTGGAAGTGTGGGTGCCGAGCCAGGACAAATACCGCGAGATTTCGTCGTGCTCCAACTGCGGTGATTTCCAGGCCCGTCGCATGCAGGCGCGTTTCCGTAACCCGGAAACCGGCAAGCCTGAGCTGGTCCACACCCTCAACGGTTCGGGCCTGGCTGTAGGCCGTACCCTGGTGGCGGTGCTGGAAAACTACCAGCAGGCTGACGGTTCGATCCGCGTACCTGAAGTGCTCAAGCCGTACATGGCGGGCGTTGAGGTCATCGGCTAAATGGAATTTCTGCCGCTGTTTCATAACCTGCGCGGCAGTCGTGTGTTGGTCGTCGGTGGCGGGGAGATTGCCTTGCGCAAATCCCGGCTGCTGGCCGACGCCGGCGCGTTGTTGCGGGTGGTTGCTCCCCAGATTGAAGACCAACTGCGTGAGTTGGTACTGGGCAGTGGCGGTGAACTGATTTTGCGCGGTTATCAGGAGGCTGACCTCGACGGTTGCACCCTGATCATCGCCGCGACCGACGACGAGCCGCTGAACGCGCAAGTGTCCAGTGACGCTCGGCGTCGTTGCGTACCGGTGAATGTGGTGGACGCGCCGGCCTTGTGCAGCGTGATCTTCCCGGCGATTGTCGACCGCTCGCCCTTGGTGATCGCCGTGTCCAGTGGCGGCGATGCGCCGGTGCTGGCGCGGTTGATTCGCGCCAAGCTGGAAACCTGGATCCCGTCGACTTACGGCCAATTGGCCGGGTTGGCGGCGCGGTTTCGTAGCCAGGTCAAAGGCCTGTTTCCGGATGTGCAACAACGTCGCGAATTCTGGGAAGAAGTATTTCAAGGGCCGATTGCTGATCGGCAACTGGCCGGGCAGGGTGATGAAGCCGAGCGTCTGCTGGTGGAGAAAATCAACGGTGCGCCGCCCCATGCGCCGGGCGAGGTTTATTTGGTGGGCGCAGGCCCGGGTGATCCGGACCTGCTGACCTTCCGCGCCTTGCGCTTGATGCAACAGGCCGATGTGGTGCTGTACGACCGCCTGGTGGCGCCTGCGATTCTGGAACTGTGCCGTCGCGATGCCGAGCGGGTGTATGTCGGCAAGCGTCGCGCCGACCATGCGGTGCCGCAAGACCAGATCAACCAGCAACTGGTGGATTTGGCCAAGCAAGGCAAGCGCGTGCTGCGGCTCAAGGGTGGCGATCCGTTTATCTTTGGTCGTGGTGGTGAAGAGATCGAAGAACTGGCGGCCCATGGCATCCCGTTCCAGGTAGTGCCGGGTATTACCGCGGCCAGCGGCTGCGCGGCGTATGCCGGGATTCCGCTGACCCACCGCGACTATGCACAATCGGTTCGCTTCATTACCGGGCACTTGAAGGACGGGACTTCGGACCTGCCGTGGAGTGATCTGGTAGGACCTTCGCAGACGCTGGTGTTCTACATGGGCTTGATTGGGTTGCCGATCATCTGCGAACAATTGATCAAGCATGGCCGTTCAGCGGATACGCCGGCGGCGTTGATCCAGCAGGGCACTACGTCCAACCAGCGGGTGTTTACCGGCACCCTGGCTGACCTGCCACGCATGGTGGCGGAGCATGAAGTGCATGCGCCGACCCTGGTGATCGTGGGAGAAGTGGTGCAGCTGCGTGAGAAGCTGAAGTGGTTTGAAGGCGCTCAGTCCGAGGTCTGACACCAATCCTGTGGCGAGGGAGCTTGCTCCCGCTGGACTGCGCAGCAGTCCGCTCTTTTGGGGTCGCTTCGCAACCCAGCGGGAGCAAGCTCCCTCGCCACAGGGTGTTTTCAGCTCAAGATGCCTTTCCCGCTCAACCGCTCCCGGTCATGCTCCGCCTCAAACCTTTGCAACGGCCCCTTCGGCACAATCCCCGTCGGATTAATCGTGCGATGACTGGCATAGTAGTGCCCCTTGATGTGGGCAAAATCCACCGTCTCGGCGATCCCCGGCCACTGGTACAGCTCCCGTAGCCAATTCGACAAGTTCGGATAATCCGCAATCCGCCGCAGGTTGCATTTGAAGTGGCTGTAGTACACCGCATCAAACCGGATCGCCGTGGTGAAAAGCCTTACATCGGCTTCCGTCAGGTATTCCCCCGCCAGGTAACGATGCTCACCCAAGTGCTGTTCCAGGTGATCCAGCTCGGCAAACACATCATCAAATGCCGCTTCATAAGCCTTTTGCGATGTCGCAAAACCTGCGCGGTACACGCCGTTGTTCACGGCGGGATAGATCCGCTCGTTCAGTGCATCGATAGTCGCGCGCTGTGCTTCGGGATAGAAGTCCAGCTGATTGCCGGTCAATTCGTTAAACGCACTGTTGAACATGCGGATAATCTCCGCCGACTCATTGCTGACAATCCGCTTGAGCTTCTTGTCCCACAACACAGGCACTGTCACGCGTCCGGTGTAGCTGGCGGTATCGGCGGTATAGCGTTGGTGCATGTAGGTGAAATCGTCGAGCTTGTCGCCGCTGGAGCCATGGGCTTTGTCGAAGGTCCAGCCGTTTTCCAGCATCAACCAACTGACCACGGACACATCGATCAGGCTTTCAAGGCCTTTAAGCTTGCGCAGAATCAATGTGCGGTGCGCCCAGGGGCAGGCCAGGGAGACGTACAGGTGATAGCGGCCGGCTTCGGCCTTGAAACCGCCTTGACCGGTCGGGCCGGGCTCGCCGTCGGCGGTCACCCAGTTGCGGCGTTGCGCCTGCTCCCGTTGGAAGGCGCCGTCTGCGCTACTTTCGTACCACTGGTCATGCCAGCGTCCTTCGATCAGCAAACCCATGACTGACTCCTTGGCTAATAAGCGTTGGAGTGCAGTCTAAAGGTCTGAGTTCGAACAAAAAGCGCAAAGGCTGGGGGTTAATGATCGACTAAATCGATTTGTTCCGGGCATCCCAGTACTGCTGGGCCAGTTCGAACGCCTGCTCCCGTGGGTGGCCGAGGCCGCGCAAGGCCAGGGCCATGGTGGCGATCAGTGCCAGTTGCGGGTAGCTGTCCTGCACTTCGCCGCGCCATAGGGCCTTCAGGTGTTCGGGCTCGAGGGTGGCGGGCTTGACGTGGCGCTGGGCGGAGAGGGCAGGCCACTCTTCATCCCAGCTTTCGCCGCCGGTGGTGCCGTACAGATGGCTGATGGTGTCCGGGTTGATTTCGATCTCGCCGCCGTCGCCCTTGACCACGATGGTGTTGTCGCCCAGCAGACCGCTGGCATCGCGATGCACGCCCTGGTAGCCCGGATGGAAGATGCTTTGCAGGCCGCAGCGGGCGCTCAACGGGTTGATGATGCGTGCCAGCGAGTGGATCGGCGAGCGCAGGCCCAGGGTGTTGCGCAGGTCGATCATGCGCTGCAGTTGCGGCGCCCAGTCCCCCAGGGGAATAAACGCCAGGTTGCCTTGTTCAAGGGCGGCCTCGACCTGTTGCCAATTACGGCACAACGGAATCTGCAAGCCTTCCAGCAATTGCTCGGTGTAGAGCCGGCCCGCCGTATGCGCGCCGCCGCCGTGCATCAGGATGCGCACGCCGTTCTGTGCCAGGCATTTGGCCGCCAACAGGTACCACGGCAGGTGGCGTTTTTTACCGGCGTAGGTAGGCCAGTCGACATCCAAATTGAGTGACGGTGCATTCAAGCGCTCGCGCACGGCTTCGGTGAAGCCCGCCAGCTCTTCCGGGCTTTCTTCCTTGTGCCGCAACAGCATCAGGAAGGCGCCGAGCTGGGTGTCTTCGACCTTCTCATCCAGCAGCATACCCATGGCTTCCCGGGCTTCCTCACGGGTGAGGTTGCGGGCGCCACGCTTGCCTTTGCCGAGGATGCGTACGAACGTCGCAAACGGGTGTTCGGCGGGTGTTTCAGTGATCAACGGGGCAAAATCAGTCATAAGCAATTCGTCGGCCTGGGCAGGCCCGCCAGCTTGGCGGCGAGTTTGGCGGGAGTGCCTTTGAACAGTCGGTTGAGGTGCAGGCTGTTGCCCTTTTCCGGGCCCAGCTTCAAGGCGGTGTACTTGATCAGCGGGCGGGTGGCGGGCGACAACTGGAATTCGCTGTAGAAGCCTCGCAGCAACTCGAGGATTTCCCAGTGTTCCGGGGTCAGCTCCAGGTCTTCGGCAGTGGCGAGGGCGGTGGCCACTTCGCTGGACCAGTCGCTCAGGTGGGCGAGGTAGCCGTCCTTGTCCAGTTCCAGGGTGCGTTCGCCTACGGTCAGGGTGTTCATAGCCAGGTGTTGACCTTGTCGTAATCGATAGACAGCTGGACAAAGGCTGGGTAATCGACGCTGGCGGCCCAGGTTGGTACCGCAAGATTGCGCGCCTGACTGTCTTCGGCCAGCACAAACACCTTCACACCCTTGGCTTGCAGGGCCTGGCACGGTGCGCTGGCGGGTTGCAGGGCGTAGGCGCCGTCGCCGCACAGCAAGATCGCGTCCCGCGCGCCACACAGGCGCAGGCAGCTGTCCAGCCGGCTGTCGGTAAAAGGGGAGTGGGAAACCACATGCAAAGTCGACATCAGAGGGTAATCACCTGGTCGTAACGGTCAATCATCTGTGAGATCTGTTCGCTGCTCAGTGGCTGCGCGTTGCCGCAAGAAGTCAGGCCGCGCACGGCGAGGCTGTGGCTGCAGGCAAACACATCCTCAACGCCAAACAACTCCAGGGCCTGGAGGTTGGCGCTGAGATCTTTCTGTTGCACGGCCTTGGCGTCCTGGCTCGCGGCCAGTTGAAACACGCCATCATCCAGAAACAGCAGGCCAATCGGCAAATCAAACGCACCGCCCGCCAGCACGATATCCAACGCTTCGCGGGCACTGGGGCCGGACCACGGCGCCTGGCGGCTGATCACCAGCAAGGATTTCGACATGTCACGGCCCTCCAAAGCAGATCAGGCGATCAGCGGCCTGGGCGGCGTCATGCAGTTGCCCAAGCCCGGACAGCGCCCAGGGCGCCTCCAGGTTCACCGCGTTGCGTTGATAGCGGGTGGCCTCTTCGGCATTCAATACCCCACGGCGCAGGGCCGCCGCGATGCACACCACGCCATCGAGCTGATGCTCGCTGACAAACTCGCGCCACTGGCGGGCGATATCCTGCTCGTCCTGTGGCGCAACAATGTTATTGGACGCGCTGTAGACGCCATCCTGATAAAAAAACAGCCGCACAATCTCATGCCCGCCCGCCAGCGCAGCCTGGGCGAACAGCAAGGCACGGCGCGAGGAGGGCGCATGGGGAGCTTCGAAAAGCGCAATCGCAAACTTCATGGAACACTCTGAAGGCAAAACCTGTGGCAATGATAAAGCCGCAGGCAACAAAAAGCCCGCCGAAGCGGGCTTTTTGCATGGCGCTGCGATCAGTCGTCGCGGCCCATGATGCCGAAGATCTGCAACAGGCTGATAAACAGGTTGTAGATCGATACATACAGGCTGATGGTGGCCATGATGTAGTTACGCTCGCCACCCTGGATGATCGCGCTGGTCTGGAACAGGATGCAGGCCGAGGAGAACAGCACGAAACCGGCGCTGATCGCCAGCTGCAGGCCGCTGATCTGGAAGAACATGCCTGCCAGTACGGCTGCCAGCAACACGAAGAAACCGGCGGTGATGAAGCCACCCAGGAAGCTCATGTCCTTGCGGGAGATCAGCACGTAGGCCGACAGGCCGCCAAATACCAGGGCAGTCATGGCAAATGCCGAGCTGACCACTTCCGCGCCGCCGGCCATGCCGAGGTAACGGTTAAGGATCGGGCCGAGGATAAAGCCCATGAAACCGGTCAAGGCAAACGCCGACACCAGGCCCCAGGCCGAGTCGCGCAGCTTGTTGGTCAGGAAGAAAAGACCGTAGAAGCCGATCAGCACCACAAAGATGTTCGGGTAGCCGACGCGCATCTGCTGGGCGACGAAGGCCATCACGCCGCTGAACGCGAGGGTGAGAGCGAGCAAGCCGTACGTATTGCGCAGGACGCGGCTAACCTCTAGCTGCTCAGCCTGCGCGTTTCCATTCACTGCGTAATTCTGTTCGCGCATGGCGACACTCCTTCAGTTTTGAAACATTCAGTCGCAAGGATCATAACAGACGCTCTGTAACAAGCTATGGCGAGAGTTTGACAGTGTGTTTCATTCGGGTATTATGGCGCCCGCTGAGACAGGATGGGCTACGCTAATCCTGTGTTGCACAAGGGAAATTGGCAGAGTGGTTGAATGCACCGGTCTTGAAAACCGGCGAACGTTAATAGCGTTCCCAGGGTTCGAATCCCTGGTTTCCCGCCAAGATTGACTCAAGAGCCCCGCTATTGCGGGGCTTTTGCGTTTCTGGGGTTTGGGAATAGTGGCGGCACGGCGAAGGGCAGATACAAGAAGCCCGGCGCTAGGCCGGGCTTCGATGTAACAGCGCCAGAAACTAGCGATGCTTGTTCTTGTGTTTATGCTTGTTGTTACCTTTGTGCTTCTTGCCATCCGACCGATGATTGCTCTCATCGTCCGCCAGGTTGTTACCTAGCGCGCCACCCGCAGCGCCGCCGAGACCTGCACCGATCGTCGAGCCAGTGGAGCCGCCGAGACGATTACCAATGAGTGAGCCACCAGCCGAGCCGATACCGCCACCTAATGCGGCTTCCGCTCTGTTGCCTCTTTGAGCACCAACGGCACTACCGGCAGCCCCCCCTACGCCTGCGCCTACCGCTGCGCCAGTTGAGCCGCCAAGCTGTTGGCCTACGATGTTGCCAAGTGCACCACCAACGCCACCGCCAAGAGCGGCTGTGCCATCTCCGGCAGCCATTGCTCCTTGCGACATGAGGAGACCCAAAGCCAGGGCGGGTAGTGTCATTTTCATTTTGTGAACCTCAATGGGTTGTCAGCAGGCGCTCACGGTTTAAAGCACGCCTGATGGTGGGACTAAAGTAAAAGTTTGAAGTTCTCTGGGGGCGGTGACTACGCTGGAACGATTGTAACAATGTATGCCGTGGTGGATTCGGCTACGGAGGACGGACTCACCAACGCTGCCCGCTTTCACCTCATCCGCCTACCCAGCCAGCCGCTCTGCAATCCTCATCAGCTCCATGACTCCAAGGGCGGCAGGTTCCATAAACTGTTTGTGCTGAGGATGTCCAAATGCCATCACTTCGCTACAATGCGCGCCGGTTGAGCTTCAGCCATGCCAATGAAGGCGCAACGGAGTGACGGTATGAAGATGGGAATGGTGGCGGGCGCCACACTGCTAACAGCAATGATGCTCTTGGGCGGATGCGCAAGTATCGTGAGTGATAGTAAGCCAAAGGTTGGATTGTACAGCCTGCCGACAAATGCCAACTATGTAATCAAGGACAGCAAGGGAAGCGTACTACTGAAGGGCGTCACACCAGGAACGGCGCTTCTGGAGACGAGCCGAGGCTACTTTAAAAGCCAGAGCTATACCGTCACCTTCCAGAAGGACGGATACACAGAGACGACTGTTCCCCTGAAGTCTACGGTTAGCGGCTGGTACTGGGGAAATCTGCTGATTGGCGGTTTGATCGGCATGCTGATCGTAGATCCGCTGACAGGCGCGATGTACACGCTGCCTGAAGACGCTACTGGAAACCTGTCGGCTGTTGCATTGCCTCAAGCTTCGTTGCAGCCAGTACCGAGCGTACGTATAGATTGACGTGGCTTGTGGCAACTTTTTTACGAGGGATCGTTATGCGCCGTGTAATCGGAGCGTTATTGCTTGTGGCCATGGGTGGGTGCTCCACATCTCCAATCTCTGCCGAAAATGCAGACCCGGTGCCATCCACAAGGTTGTATGCGTTCACCGAGAAGAATGCCGCTCAACTGGTGGTGACCAGGGACTCAGGCATCTACGGAGCCGAGGTCCGGTTTATTTTGCATGTCGATGGCAAGCCTTCCGCTGAGTTTCACCCAGGAGAGGTCGCCAGATTTGGACTGGCGCCGGGCAAGCATATTCTTGGTGTTTCGAAATATATGATCTTTGGTACGTCAAGAATCATCGAGTCAGAAGTTGATGTGAAAGCGGGAGATCTGGTTCGCCGCAGAATTTCCCAACATGGCAGCAGCTTCTCTTTCACCCCGACGGCCTACTAAGAGCGTTCGCTACCCAGGCCGGATTCGCAGTGCCCGGTTGATTCATTCACCGGGCACTCCAGCCTGCTTAGAAGATATTCAACGGATACTCGGTAATCAGCCGCGTCTGCACCAGATGCCCGCCGGTGGACGCATCGCCATCGTGCCAAGCTTCCCGCAGGCGAAACGACAGTTTCTTGGCCGGCCCACTCTGTACGACGTATTTCACTTCGGCGTCAGTTTCGTGTTCCTGGTCGTTGGCACCATAGAACCCGGTGTAGGCCGAGTTGCCGGGAGTGTGCGTGCCGTCGATGCCGGAACCGCGGATATGACGGGCCATAAAGCTCAGGCCAGGGGCGCCAAAGGTGCTCATGTCCAGGTCGTAGCGCATCTGCCAGGACCGCTCGCCCGGGCCGTTGAAGTCGGAGTACTGCACCGAGTCCGCCAGGTTGATCGAGTTGCCATAGCGGCCCGCGCCGACACCGGCGTTGGTCTCGCCAAAGCCGACATAGTCGAACGGTTCGTCACCATGGACCTTCTGCCCGGCCAGGGTGAAGGTCTGTGCACCCAGGGTGTAGGCCGCCGCCAGCGAGGCTGCGGTGGTGTCGATGGTCCCGGCCTTGGCGCTGCCGTCGTCGAGTGTGCGATAGAGGTTGAAGTCCAGCCCGACGGATTGGTCAGCGGTCAGTGGATGAACAAGGTTCAGGTTGACGTAGTACTGATTCCAGACGTCTTCCAGGTGCGCTCCGTACAGCGACGCGGTGAATTCCTTGCTGAACTGGTACTTGCCCCCCGCGTAGCTGGCCGAAGCTGCGCTCACACCGGCGTAGCTGGCGAGAATGTCGCCGCTGCGCGATGTGGTGGTGGTACCGGTGCCGGAGGTGTAATGGCCGGCCTCCAGGTTCAGGCCGGTGATTTCATGGCTGTCGATCTGAAAGCCTGACGCGGTCTGTGGCAACAGGTAGTTATCGGCCGTGGCGAACACGGGCGAGGTGGGCTGCAAGTCGCCGACCTTGAGCGTGGTATTGGAAATACGGAACTTGATGTCTCCGCCGGCCTTGGCGAGGCCGTGGTCCGGATTGCCATTGGCGTCGGATGGAATGTTCGGGCCACCGGCACGGTCGGTGTTGCCGTCGATGCGCAGCGCCAGGTCGGCAAACGCATCGATGCCGATGCCGACGGTGCCTTGGGTGAAGCCCGAACTGTAGGTCGCCATCAGCGCCTGGCTCCAGTCACGGGTATGGGCGCCATTGCCGTTCTGGTTCCAGAACAGGTTGCGGTTGAGGATATTCAAACTGCTGTCGGCGACAAACCCCTTGGAGTCGGACTGATCGCTTGCGTAGCTCATCGCCGGCAAGGCAAATGCCAGCGCCACGGCCAAGGTATTGATTTGAAGTGCCGGTCGGCGGTTTTTCATTATTCTTGCTCCAGTGCACGAATGTTGTGGGAGCATTAAGGCGACAGCCCGGGCCATCAACAAATGAAACTGGATGAATATTTTGATACCCCCTTTGCTGAATCCCAGGCAAATAAAAGCCCGCGGTGGGGGCGGGCTAAAGGGTATTCACGCTCGTACAATCTTTCCCGCCTTTACCTCATCCGCATACTCGCTGAGCTTTTGCTGCTGGGCTGCGAGCAATGCACCCATCTTCATCAGGGCGATCGCTTCGTCTGGCGATTTGGCAACCCCGGCGAGAGTGGCTAGCTCATTGACCGACCAGGCGATAACGGCCGTCGCATCTTCAAGGTCGTAGAACAGTTCCTGCTGTGCGGTTCTTGGGCCGTCGAGCTTTTCTATCAGTGTTGCCATTTACTCGTTCTCCCTTCAGTGCGGCAGCTCAAACACCGTCGCGCCAATCCTCCTGCAAGCCGGAAGACACGGCAATCGCGATTTTTCCCTGAATACCATTATTGGGACTTTCCAGCCGGGAATGGGCGAGCGGAATGTCGGCAAGGGAATACACCGCGCCAATGTGTGGCCGCAGTTGACCGTGCTCTATCAGGGCACTCATTTCATCCAGTTTGCCGCGGTTCTGTCGGGTGAACACGAAGTGATAACTCGCATTCTTGCCCCAGGCCTGAACGAGGTTTTGGGGCTGTGCAATGTCCACAATCGTGACCACGCGACCCAGTTGCGCAAGCGCGTCCGGGCTACGGGACAGCGTGTTGCCGCCGATGGTATCGAACACGACATCGACGCCACGGCCACCGGTTTCTCGCAGGATGGCGTCGACGTAATCCTCTTTTTGGTAGTCGATGATCACATCGGCCCCCAGGCTGCGTGCGAACTCAACGTTTACGTCGCGCACGGTCGTGAACACCTTGGCGCCCATGGCTTTTGCCAGCTGGATCGCCACGTGGCCGACGCCTCCTGCGCCGCCGTGCACCAGAACGCTTTCTCCCACCCTGAGTGCCGCACGCACCACCAGTGCTTCCCAGGCTGTGCCGCCGACCAGGCTCAGGCTGGCCGCCTCAAGGTGACTCAGGGAAGGAGGCTTCCTGCCGATTATGCTTTCGGCAGCCACGTGGTACTCGGCGTAGCTGCCTGGCCCGTCAAATATCTGCGGGGTGTACCAGACTTCGTCCCCTGGCGAAAAGGCCGTCACACCTGGGCCAACTGCTTCAACGACACCCGATACGTCATGCCCGGTAATGGCGGGTAGGGGTACCTGGTCAGGGTAGTCGCCACGTCGGACCTGATAATCCAGCGGGTTGATGGAGGTTGCGTGGACGCGGACCAGCACGTGTCCTGCATGTGGCACCGGCGTGGGTACGTCGCAGAGTTCGAACGATTCCGGGCCGCCAAATGAATTGAGTATTAACGCCTTCATTGTATTTCCTCATTTCGATAAAAAGGGATATCGCGAAATCTCGATATCATGCGGTAAAAAAGTTACAGCTCTTTCCCCATGATCTCGGCAAGCTTGCTGATGTTTGCTTCATTGCGCTTGTAGTAGGTCCACTGGCCGATACGCCGGACTTCCACCAGGCCCACACGTTGCAGGGTTGCGAGATAACCGGACACCGTCGACTGGGACAGCCCTATGCCTTCCTGAATACTGCTGACGCACACGCCCACCGTGTGAACATCACCTTCATCCTGTGGAGGGAAGTTCTTTTCGGGGTCTTTCAAACCTTTCAGGATTTGGAGGCGTGTCTGGTTTGAGAGGGCTTTGAATATTTCGAGTAAGTCCATGAGCCGAGGATATCGAGATTTACCGATATGTCAATGCGCAGTTGCGTACCGTTGTCATGGGTGTCCACTCTCGTTCCCGTGGGTGTAAAAGCGCTTTCTCGAACCCTTGCTAATCTTTCTGAAGATTTCACCGCGAGGATCGTCCATGCAGCGCTGTATCTCAGGAGAGAACCATGAGTGCCAAGGACATACCTGAAGGGCAAGTGGTCCCCGGCTACGTCACCTTTGTCGGGAGTGAGGCGTCGTGGGCCACCGGGCAGTTCATGAGCTTCAGCTATAGCGTCAACGGGCAGCATTTTCACAAGTCTCTCAATGAGACGGTTGACGCTTGGTCAACAGCAACGCTTCGTAAAGCTACCGAAGGCCTGCGGGTAGGAGACCGAGTATCTGTCTGGTGTTCTCTCACCGACCCGGGCGTGTGCTGTATCGGCGAAAAGCCTGCGGAAAAACCACGGATCTTGCGCTTGATGGAGACTCTGGGATCGTTAGGGCCGTTATGACACTGAGCCTCACCGTTCGTCCATCACCCGGCACTTCCCAGCCCCGCACCGTTTCTCATGTTCAAGCACGGACATCCCGCGCGCGAGAACGGAGAGCCAGCATGGAAATTGACGAGAAGGCCCCTGGGAACGTCTCCCAGCAAGGCGTAACGCGCGGTACAGACAATGAAACCGGCCATGATCCCCGGCGCGATCAGCCCGAGGTGCCTCTGCCACCGGACGACGACGGGCCTCTGGAAGAGGACATGTCGGATGTAGACGCCGCCGATTCTGTCGCGAGTGAACACCCCGACAACTGATGGGACTGAAAAAGCCCGACCACTGCGTCGGGCTTTTCCGTGTCGGGTGACGATTACGGCATCAACACCGAATCAACCACATGAATCACGCCATTGGACTGCATCACATCCGCAATGCTGATGCTGGCCTTGCCGCCCTTGGCATCCACTACCCACAACTTGCCGTCATGCAGCTTGATCGTCAGCGATTCGCCCTGCACGGTTTTCAACATCACGGTACCGCCGTTCTTCTTGGCGTCGGCCATCAGTTGTGCAGAGGTATGGGTACCCGGCACCACGTGGTAGGTCAGGATTTTCGTCAAGTCGGCTTTGTGTTCAGGTTTCACCAGCGTATCGACGGTGCCTGCCGGCAGCTTGGCAAAGGCCTCGTTGGTGGGTGCGAATACGGTAAACGGGCCTTTGCTGTTAAGGGTCTCCACCAGCCCGGCGGCCTTCACTGCCGCCACCAGGGTGGTGTGGTCCTTAGAGTTGACGGCGTTTTCGACAATGGTTTTCGTCGGATACATTGCCGCACCGCCCACCATCACGGTGTCGGCGGCAAAGCTGAGGGTAGTCGTGACGCAGAGGACGGTGAGGCAGGCGACGGCAGCAAGTTTTCTGTAGATGGCGTGCATGATGTATCTCCTGGATTCTTGTGCCCTCCGGTTGAGGGTATTGAATCTACGTACCAGGGATCAAAGTGGATGCACCTTTCGAAAAACTATTCGTTTGCCGCCCCCCACTGCACTTTTTCCCATTCTTCCGATCTATCTCTGACCCGACCACACTAATTCCCGCGTGGACAGCAGACCCAGACCTGGTGCCGATGGATCGCACGTTACTTGTTCTTATCACTCGATGGATGCGCCAGCCGCTGTTGCTGGCGGCGGTCTTGATGCTGTGCGCCAGCGGTTGCAGCCAGCAGCAGGGGCGCGATATTGCCAAGCAGTTCAGCAATGGCAAGCCCGATGAATTCTTCCAGACCAGCGTCGACCGCATGGCCACCCTGGGTATGCGCGACAACCTGCAAAGCCTGTATTTGCTGATGAGCAAGCTCTACCTGCGCAACCCCAACCAGTGGCGCCAGTCGGGTTACACAGACGCTGTGACCGCGGCCCGACAGATCCGCCAGGCCATCGAACTTCGCCAACCGCTGCCCGCCCTGGGGGATCGCCGCGACCTGGCGGCGCTGAGTTATTCCTTGAGCCCGGAGTTTCGCGGCGATCGGGTGGGGGCGTTCATCTACGCGATCGGCAGCATGCTGGTGACGGCACACGGCGGGCGCACCGAGTTCTATATAAGCGACTCGATCAACCCGCAGTTCGTCAGCAATGCCGCGCGCAATATCGAGAAGGCAACCTGGCTGCTCAGCCAGCGCCAGGATGCCAATGGCTCGTTATTGCTGTTCTCCAACGAGATCTCGGAGGAGGCCAGCAACCTGAGTTTCGCCGTCGAGTTCGGCAAGATCGTCGCGCGCCTCGACCTGTTGACCCAGATGCTCGACGAACGCTACCGGCGCATCGGCCTCAATTACGCGCAAAGCTTGCTGCTGATGAACTTCCTGCCGGTGCAGTAACGGTCCGGCACCTTCAGCGACGCCCGGTCCGCGTACTCACATCCACCCACACCGCCAGCACCAGGATGCTGCCCTTGACGATCATCTGCCAGTAGCTGTCCACGTCGAGCATCGACATGCCGTTGTCCAGGCTGCTGATCACCAGCGCGCCGAGCAGGGCGCCGTACACGGTGCCCGAGCCGCCGCGCATCGAGGTGCCGCCAATGAAGCACGCCGCGATGGCGTCCAGTTCGCCCATGTTGCCCGCCGACGGTGAACCGGCCGCCAGGCGCGCGGTGTTGACCAGCCCGGCGAGGGCGCACATCACGCCCATGATCCCGAAGATCCACAGCTTCACCGCCTGCACGTTGATCCCCGACAGGCGCGTGGCCTCCATGTTGCTGCCCACCGAGTAGATGCGCCGGCCAAATACGGTCTGGCTGGTGACGTAGCTGAACACTCCCAGCAGTACCAGGAGCAGCAGCACCGGCACGGGAATGCCGTCGTAGCTGTTGAGGGTGTAGACGAAGCCGGCCAGCACGAAGCCGATCAGCACCACGCGCACGCTGTCGCGCAGCATCGACGGCAATGCCAGCCCGTGCAGGGCACGGTTGCGACGCTGGCGCCAGGTCAGGAAGAGCGCCAGCCCGAACAGCAACACACCGAGAATCACCCCGACCACCGTCGGCAGGTAACCCTGGCCGATGTACACCAACTCCGGCGATACCGGCGCAATCGTGGTGCCGCCGGTAATGCCCAGCAGCACGCCGCGAAACGCGAGCATGCCGCCCAGCCCGACGATGAACGAGGGGATGCGCAGGTACGCGGTCATGTAGCCGTTGCCCAGGCCAATCAGCAAGCCGCACAGGGCGACGATGGCCAGGTTGAGCGGCAGCGGAATGTGATAGACCACATCCAGGATCGCTGCGACGCCGCCGAGCAAACCGAGCATCGAGCCCACCGACAGGTCGATCTCGCCGCTGATGATCACCAGTACCATGCCGCAGGCCAGGATGCCGGTGATGGACATCTGCCGCAGCAGGTTCGACAGGTTGCGCGGGGTCAGGAAACCGCCTTCGGTCTGCCAGCTGAAAAACACCCAGATCAGCACCACGGCGATCAACAGGGCGAGCATTTTGTAGCGGGTGAAAAGCTGTTTGACCTGATTCATTTACGCGGACTTCCGATCATTATTATTGTCATGCCCGTTCGGTTGGCTGAGGGCGGCGGCGAGCACCTGTTCCTGGGTCAGGCCCTGGTTGATGAAGTCGCCGCGCAACTGCCCTTCGCCAATCACCAGCACCCGGTCGGACACCCCCAGCACCTCGGCCAGCTCCGAGGACACCATGATGATCGACACGCCTTCGGCCGCCAGCGCGCCCATCAATTTGTAGATCTCATATTTGGCGCCCACGTCCACGCCACGGGTGGGCTCGTCGAGGATCAGCACCCGGGGTTGGGTCAGGAGCATTTTGGCCAATACGGCTTTCTGCTGGTTGCCGCCGGAGAGGCTGGTGATTGGCAGGAACGGGTTGGCAGTCTTCAGGTGCATGCGCTTGATTTCCTGCTCGACGCTGCCCAGTTCCGCCTCGGCGTCGATGCGCGTCAGGTGCGAGAAGCGGTCCAGTACCGCCAGGGTGATGTTCTGCCCCACGCCCAGGTCTGGCACGATGCCTTGGCGCTTGCGGTCTTCCGGGACCATGCACAACCCCGCGCGAATCGACTTCAGCGGTGTACGGGTATCTATGGGTTTGCCGTCCAGCCACACCTCGCCTTCGTAGCGCCCTGGGTAGCTGCCGAACAGCGCCGACACCAGCTCCGTGCGGCCCGCGCCCACCAGCCCGGCGATGCCGAGGATTTCGCCACGGCGCAGGTTGAACGAGACATCGTCGACGCGCTTGCGCCCCGGGTTGTCGACGTCGTAGCAGGTGATGTTGCGCGCCTCGAACAGCACCTCGCCCACCGCGTGGGGTTCGGTGGGGTAGAGGTTGCTCATCTCGCGGCCGACCATCTGGGTGATGATGCGCGACACGTCCATCTCGGCCATGGCCGTGGTCGCGATGTGCTTGCCGTCGCGGATCACCGCGATGGTGTCGCAGATGGCCGAGACTTCATCGAGCTTGTGGGAGATGTACACGCAGGCAACGCCCTTGGCCTTGAGCCCACGGATGATGTCCAGCAGCACCTCGATTTCCGAACGGGTGAGCGCCGAGGAGGGCTCATCCAGAATCAGCAGGCGCGCCTGTTTGTTCAGCGCCTTGGCGATTTCCACCAGTTGCTGGTAGCCGCCGCCGTATTGCGAGACGGGCAGGGCGACGTTCATGTCCGGCACTTTCAGCTCGCGCATCAGCGCTTCGGCACGGTGCATCATGGCGGGGTAGTTCATGCGCCCGCCGGGCAGTGTCAGCTCGTGGCCCATGAAGATGTTTTCGGCCACCGAGAGGTCGGGCACCAGGGTCAGTTCCTGGTGGATGATCACGATGCCGCAGGCTTCGGTTTCGGCGATGGAATGGGCGCGCAGCGGCTGGCCGTCCCAAAGGATTTCGCCGTCCCAGGTGCCATGGGGATACACCGCCGACAGCACCTTCATCAGGGTCGATTTGCCGGCGCCGTTCTCGCCGCACAACCCCACGCATTCCCCGGGTCTTACCTTGATGTCGATGCCGTTCAGGGCTTTGACGCCACCAAAGGTTTTGACGATGTTGTTCATTTCCAGCAAGTAGTCGGACATGGCGGGTACTCATTCCACAGCGAAAAGGCGGGTGGCGTGCGGGAGCGGCCGCAAGCCGCTCCCGCAGTGAGCCGTACGCTTACTGCCCGGCGATTTGCGCTTTGGTGTAGAACCCGTCTTCTTCCAGCACGTTGACGTTGTCTTTGGTCAACGCGGTCGGCTTGAGCAGGATGCTCGAGACCTGTTTGCTGCCGTTGTCGTATTGCGAGTTGTAGGCCGGTTTCTCGTCCCGTACCAGTTGCACCGAGAGCTTGGCGGCCTCGGACGCCAGCAGTTTCAGGGGCTTGTACACGGTCATGGTCTGGGTGCCGGCGATCACACGCTTGATTGCGGCAAGGTCGGCGTCTTGCCCGGAGACCGGCACCTTGCCCGCCAGTTTTTGTGCCGCCAGGGCCTGGATCGCGCCGCCGGCAGTGGCGTCGTTGGAGGCGACGATGCCGTCGATTTTGTTGCTGTTGGCGGTCAGCGCGTTCTCGACGATGCTCAGGGCTTCGGTAGGGTTCCATTCCTTGACCCACTGCTGGCCGACAATCTTGATGTCGCCCTTGTCGATGGCAGGCTGCAGCACCTTCATCTGGCCCTGGCGCAGGATCTTCGCGTTGTTGTCGGTAGGCGCGCCGCCCAGCAGGAAGTAATTGCCTTTAGGCTGCGCGTTCAACACGCCCTGGGCCTGCATCTCGCCGACCTTTTCGTTATCGAAGGAGATGTAGGCGTCGATATCGGCATTCAAGATCAGCCGGTCGTAAGACAGCACTTTCACCCCGGCTTTCTTCGCTTCGGCCACCACGTTGTTCAGCACCGTAGCGTTGAACGGCACGATCACAATCACATCGACGCCCCGGGAGATCAGGTTTTCAATCTGCGAGATCTGTCGCTGCTCGTTGGCGTCCGCCGATTGCACATAGACCTTGGCCCCCAGTTGCTCGGCGGCGGCCGTGAAGTAATCACGGTCGCGGGCCCAGCGTTCAAGACGCAGGTCGTCGATGGAAAAGCCGATTTTCGGATGGGCCGCATCGGCCATGACCGAGTTGGAAAGCAGTGCCAGAACGCTGGTGAATAAAACGGTTTTCAGGTGTTTCATGATGGTGAGTCCCTTTTATTGTTGTTTAGACGCACTGCTGGACCTGGAGCGTAGCGGTCATGGGTAGATAAAGCGATTCACTACACCTTCGAGCATCTCCTGGCGGCCGCTTACCGCTTGCGGGTTGAGTTGGTGGCTGAAGGCATGCTCGGCCAGCGACTCCAGGCTGAAGTCGCCGCCGAGCACGGCACGCCCGAACGACTTGTCCCAGCCGGCATAACGCTGGGCCTTGAACTGTTCAAGGGCATCGTTCTGCACCATGGCGGCGGCGCGCTCCAGGGACAGCGCCAGCACGTCCATCGCGGCCACGTGGCCATGGAACAGGTCCACTTCGTCGAGGCTTTGACGACGCACCTTGGAGTCGAAGTTGTAGCCGCCGCCTTTGAAACCACCGGCCTTGAGTACCTCGTAGGTGACCAGGGTCAGCTCTTCGACGCTGTTGGGGAACTGGTCGGTGTCCCAGCCGTTCTGCGGGTCGCCACGGTTGGCGTCGATGCTGCCGAAAATTCCCAGGGACGCGGCGGTGGCGATTTCATGATGGAAGCTGTGGCCGGCGAGGGTGGCGTGGTTGGCCTCGATGTTGACCTTGATCTCTTTCTCCAGGCCGAACTGATGCAGGAAGCCAAACACGGTGGCGGTGTCGTAGTCGTACTGGTGCTTGGTCGGCTCCTGTGGCTTGGGCTCGATAAACAGCTCGCCGGTGAAGCCGATTTTGTATTTGTGCTCGACCACCATGCGCATGAAGCGCCCGAGTTGCTCGCGCTCGCGCTTGAGGTCGGTGTTGAGCAGCGTCTCGTAACCTTCGCGGCCGCCCCACAGCACATAGCTGGAGCCTTTGAGGCGGTGGGTGGCGTTCATCGCACTGAACACCTGGGCGGCTGCGTAGGCAAACACTTCCGGGTTCGGGTTACTGGCGGCGCCGGCGGCAAAGCGCGGGTTGCTGAAGCAGTTGGCGGTGCCCCACAGCAGCTGGATGCCGGTCTGTTCCTGATGGCCTTCGAGCTGGTCGACCATCCGCGCAAAGTTGTCGCGGTACTCCGCCAGGCTTGCGCCTTCGGGGGCAACGTCGGTGTCGTGGAAGCTGTAGTAGTCGATGCCCAGCTTGGAGAAAAACTCGAACGCCGCCTCGGCCTTGCCGCGTGCCACCTGCAGGGCTTCACCCGGCTGCTGCCAGGGCCGCTGGAAGGTGCCGGAGCCGAACATGTCACTGCCGGGCCAGACGAAATTGTGCCAATAACACGCGGCCATCCGCAGGTGCTCACGCATCGGTTTGCCGAGGATCAGCTTGTTCGCATCGTAGTGCCGGAAGGCCAGGGCAGAGGTGCTATCCGGGCCTTCGTAGAGGATTTTTTCGACAGCGGGAAAGTAGGGCATCGCCAGATCCTTGTTGTTATGAGTGCACGTTAACCTTGCCTCGATACTAGCAACGGCCCCCGGCCAACCGATTATGAAAATCACCAGAGCGGGGTTCGATTTTGAGTGGCTTTGGGCGCATAGTTGGGCGATACCTCGCCAGGAGCCGCCCCTGTGAAAACCCTTCCGCCGGTGCACCGGATTGCCCTGCTGTTCAACGGCAACAAGATCTACGATCGCGGCATCATCACCGGGATCGGCAACTACCTGAGCAGCACGCGGGTGTCGTGGGATCTGTTCCTGGAGGAGGATTTCGTTTGCCGGCTCAAGGGCATCGAGCGCTGGCATGGCGACGGTATCATTGCCGACTTCGACGACCCGGCGATGGGCCCGGCGCTGGCGGGCGTGCACTTACCGGTGGTGGCGGTAGGCGGGTCTTACGAAGATGAGCGGGCTTACCCCCGGCATATTCCGTACGTGGCCACCGACAATTTCGCCCTGATCAAGCTGGCCTACGAACACCTGATCGAAGCCGGGCTGACGCGCTTTGCCTGCTTCAGCCTGCCGCAAGCGGATATCAACCGCTGGGCCCAGGAGCGCGAAAAAGCCTTCCGCCGCCTGCTGGAGCGCGACGGCCTGCCCGTGGAGGTGTATCGCGGGCTGGGCACCAGCGCGCCGCTGTGGGACTCGGCGGTGGAGCAGCAGATCGCCTGGCTGCACAGCCTGCCCAAGCCCATCGGCATCATCGCGGTCAGCGACGCCCGTGCCCGGCAGTTGCTGCAAGCCTGCCTCACGGCGGGCATCCCGGTGCCGGAGCAAGTGGCACTGATCGGCATCGACAACGACCCGCTGACCCGCACCCTGACCCGCGTGCCACTGAGCTCGGTGATCCAGGGCACCGAAAAAATGGGCCGCACCGCCGCGCGTTTACTGCATCAGATGTTGCACGGCATGCCTTCGGCGGGCAGCCAGATCCTGGTGCCGCCGGAAGCGGTCAACGTGCAGACCTCCAGCCTGCACCAACCCCTCGGCCATCCCTATGTGATGCAGGCGTTGCACTTCATTCGCCAGTACGCCTGCCAGGGCATCAAGACGGCTCAGGTCGCCAGCTACGTCGGCGTGTCGCGTTCATCCCTGGAAGCGCATTTTCGCAGCGAACTGAACCGCAGTGTCCACGACGAAATCCTGCGCTTCAAACTCGCCGCAGCGGTGGCAGGCCTGGAAAATACCGGAGCGGGCATCGCGGATATCGCCTACGACTGCGGCTTCAAATCGGCGCAGTACCTGCACACGGTGTTCAAACGCGAGTTCGGGTGTACGCCGAGGGAGTATCAGGTAGGACAGGTTGAGCGCGATTCGAGCGATGTCATTTCTTTGTCGCCTTGAGTCCCTATTTTGTCCTGAGCCTCGCTCCAGAACTTCAAGGGATTGAATCGTCTTATGCCGACTCTTACACGCAGGACCCTGTTGCAAGCCGCCGCCATCGGATCCGCCTACACCCTGTTGCCCGACTCCATTCGCCAGGCCCTGGCGATCCCTGCCAACAACCGCACCGGCACGATCATGGACGTCGAGCATGTGGTGATCCTGATGCAGGAAAACCGCTCATTCGATCACTACTTCGGCACCTTGCCCGGCGTGCGCGGGTTCAGTGACCGCTTCACCATTCCACTGCCGGGCGGGCACCGGGTGTGGGAGCAGCAGGGCGTCGGGCGGCGGATTTTGCCCTATCACCTGGACAGTTCCCGTGGCAACGCGCAGCGGGTCAGCGGCACGCCTCATTCCTGGGTGGACGAGCACGCCGCCTGGGGCAGTGGCCGGATGAATGCCTGGCCGACGTTCAAGACGCCCACCTCGATGGGCTACTACCGCGAGCAGGAAGTGCCGTTCCAGTTCGCCCTGGCCAACACCTTTACCCTGTGCGATGCCTACCATTGTTCGGTGCACGCCGGCACCAACCCCAACCGGCTGTTCCACTGGACCGGCACCAACGGCCCGACCGGTGCGAACGTGGCGGCGGTGGTCAACGAGTGGGACGGCCCCGGCGCGGTGAGCGAGGGCTACACCTGGAAAACCTATCCCGAACGCCTGGAAGAAGCGGGCGTGAGCTGGAAGGTTTACCAGTACTTGCCGGATAACTTTGGCGACAATCCTCTGGCCGGGTTTCGTCAATTTCGTGCGGCCAGCGTCGCGGCCGGCAACCCCGCGGTGCCACCGAAAGACTTCAAGGACTTCGTGCCCTACAGCGATCAACTGAATGCCCGCGTGCCGCTGTATAAAGGCAATGGCAACACACTCCCGGCCGTCAGCGGCAGCGACCTGGAAGCGATCATCCAGGGCTTTCGCAAGGACGTGAACGACGGTCGCCTGCCCCAGGTCAGTTGGCTGGTGGCCCCGGCCGATTACTCCGAACACCCCGGGCCTTCCAGCCCGGTGCAGGGCGGCTGGTTCACCCAGGAAATCCTCAAGGCGTTGACTGCCAACCCGGATGTGTGGAGCAAGACGGTGCTGCTGGTCAACTACGATGAAAACGACGGTTTCTTCGACCATGTGCCGTCGCCATCGGCCCCGTCCAAGCGCCTGGACGGCAGCTTCGCCGGCAAGTCCACGGTGAAGTTCGACAGCGAGATCTTTACCCATCCGGCGCCACCCGGTTCAAGCCAGCAACCCGCGCCCGACGGCGGCGTGTACGGGCCCGGCCCACGGGTGCCGATGCTGGTGCTATCGCCGTGGAGCCGTGGCGGCTGGGTCAACTCCCAGGCGTTTGATCACACCTCGGTGCTGCAATTCCTGGAGAAGCGCTTCCACGTGCGCGAGCCCAATATCAGCGCCTGGCGCCGGGCCGTGTGCGGCGACCTCACGTCGGCCTTCAACTTCGTCAACCCCAACACCGAAACCCTGCCGCCGCTGCACACCATCAGCCGCCAGGCCGCTGACACCTTGCGCCAACGCCAGGAACAACTGCCCCAGGTCGCCGTGCCAACGGTGGGCCAGCAACAGGCACCGTTCCAGGCGCGCATGGCGCGACCCTCCCGGGCGCTGCCGTACCAGTTGAACGTCGAGGCTTCGGTTGACCGTCGCGCCAGTTCCGTGAGCCTGGACTTCTTCAACAATGGCGAACAAGGCGTGGTGTTCCACGTCTACGACCGCTTGCACCTGGACGACATCCCGCGCCGCTACACCGTGGAGGCCGGCAAGCACCTCAGCGACACCTGGCAAGTCGCTGGGGCCTACAAGCTCTGGCTGTTGGGGCCGAATGGCTTTCACCGTGCATTCAAGGGGAATCTGCTGCGGCGTGAGCCCGAGTTATCCCTGGCCTATCACGGCGATACGTTGCTGCTGACCCTGGTCAATCCTGGCAAACGCACGGCGTCGGTGACCATCGAGCGCTGCCCGTACACCAGGCAAGGGCCCTGGCTGCTGGAGATTGCCGGCGGCAGCACCGTGCAGCGCACGTTCTCGTGCCAGCCCAATGGGGGGTGGTATGACTTCAAGTTGCGTGATGAGCACGGTTGGGTGCGGCGGGTGGCGGGGCGGATTGAAACCGGGGCGCACAGCATCAGCGATCCGTTGATGGGGAAGCGTGGGTAGTGGGTGATTTCGTAATCCCTTTCCTTGTTTCTCGTAGGAACAGGGCTTTCTCCCCATGCAGCGCTTGAAACAAAACCCCTGTCGGCAATAGCCTCGCTTTTTTCCTGACACTGAGGCCCGGCATTGGGTAAGCGAAAAACGGTTTGGCCCACGGAGCGGGAAGTTCGACTGCGCTTTATCCTGCTGGCAATCATTGAAACCGCCTGTGATCGAGGCGTTCCCATCGAGCGGCTGTTGCTTTCGTACATCCTGCTGCGCAATACGCCGACCCCAGAGCAGTTGTGGGCGGCAATCAGTGACACGTTGCTTCTCGACCAGATGCGCGGCTTTCGATTTGAGCCCGGGTCGGAAGCCGATCAGTTGATGCGCAAACTCGGTGATGAAGCCGTAACGAAAAGGATTGGAACCTGAACGGTTCCAATCCCTTTTTGTTTATGGCTTGCCCGCAACCAGCTTCGGCGTGCGCGGCGGTACCAGGCGCTTGCTCCCCGTCGACTCATACGCCGACGCCAATCGCAGCAGCGCCGAATCGTCATACGCCCGGCCGGCAAAGGTCAGGCCCACCGGCATGCCGATATCCGCCATGACGCCCATCGGCACCGTCACCGTCGGCACCCCCAGGTGACGGATGGCGAGGTTGCCGTTGGCCACCCATACACCGTTGCTCCAGGCGATATCCGCCGACGCCGGGTTTACGTCCGCATCGGCCGGGCCCACGTCGGCGACGGTGGGGAAGATCACCGCGTCCAGCCCCAGCTTATCCATCCAGTCTTCAAGGTCGATGCGCCGTGTCTGCTCCAGGCCGCGCAGGCCGTCGGGCACGCTGCTGATCTTGTCCCACGGGGTGATGCCGCGCTCGGCCATGCGCACGTACTCGTCCATGCCGGCGGCCAGGTCGTCTTCGCGGTTGGGCAGGGTGCCGGGGTCGTGGGGGAAGATCTTCGGGCCGTCGACATCGGCCAGGCGGTTCAACGCAGGGTCGTTGTTGGCCCGCAGGAAATCATCGAACGCCCAGGCCGAGAGTTCCCACAATTCATCGTGGAGGAATTCCTTGGACACCAGGCCGCGGGTAAACACTGTCGGTGCGCCCGGGCGGTCGCCTTCGCAATTGGAGACCAGCGGGAAATCCACCTCGAGCACTTCTGCGCCTGCGGCCTCAAGTGCTTTGCGCGCCGCTTCCCAGAGGTCAATCACCGACGCGCGGGTTTTGATTTGCTGGCCGGTGGGGCCGCCGATGCCTGGGGCGTCGCTGGTGCCTGCCTCGGGGTCGGCGTTGATGTACATGCGCGGCACGCCGAAGCGTTTGCCGGCAAGTGCATCGCCGGTGGCGGCCAGGGCGCCATAGGATTCGGGGCGTACCGAGGCCACGCTTGGAATCGGTACCCAGGGTTGCATCCGCCACAGGTCGCCGCGGGTGTCTGGGTCTTCTTCCACCACCACGTCGAGCACTTCAAGCAGGTCGGCCATGGTGCGGGCGTAGGGCACCACCACGTCCATTGTCGGGGTCAGCGGCCAGTTGCCGCGCACCGAGATCACGCCACGGGACGGGGTGTAGGCACACAAGCCGTTGTTGGAGGCCGGGCCGCGCCCGCTGGACCAGGTTTCTTCCGCCAGGCCGAACGCCGCGAAGCTGGCCGCAGTGGCCGTGCCGGCGCCGTTCGAGGAGCCCGAGGCGAACGGTGCGGTGAGGTAGTCGGCGTTGTACGGGCTCTCGGCCCGGCCATATACACCGCGCTGCATGCCGCCGTTGGCCATGGGCGGCATGTTGGTCTTGCCCAGGCAAATGGCGCCGGTTGCACGCAGCCGCTCGATGGTGAACGCGTCGCGGTAGGCGGTCAGGTTGGCGAATGCCGGGCTGCCGGAAGCGGCGGTGAGGCCCTTGACCAGGTAGCTGTCCTTGGCCGTGTAGGGAATACCGTCGAGCGGCCCCAGGGTTTTGCCATTGGCCCGGCGAGCGTCGCAGGCTCGGGCTTCCTCAAGCGCTTGCGGGTTGCGCACCACCACCGCGTTGAGGGCTGTGGCGGTATTGGGGGCATCAAAGGCGTCGATCCTGGCGAGGTAGGCTTCTACCAGCTCAACCGCCGTGGTCTGGCCGGACTCAAGCGCAGCGCGCAACTGGGCAATGGAAACTTCGGTTACTTCGATCACGTGGTTATCGCCGGGGGCAGAAAAGGGGAGGGCTTGAGTGCTGACTCAATCCGTTCAGTGAAACTAGCTTACTGATAGATTTTTCGTAGCGCCAGCGCATGGCATCCCTTACTGTGGTTCCTCTTTTTCCTTATCGATAACGGTGCTGTTTATGTCCGATGAAGTGCGGCTTGTCGTCATCATCAATACCCAGCCTGGGCGGGGTGCGGACCAGTTGGCCGCGTTTGCCAGGCTCGCTCCGCTGGTGCGGGCTGAAGCGGGTTGCATCCAGTACGACCTGCATCCGGTGGAAGGCAACAGCGACAGTTTTGTGTTGATCGAGACGTGGGCTTCAAAGGCGGCGCTCAAGGATCACCACGCAGCGCCTCACATGCTCGAAGCCGCGAAGCACAACCCGACATTTCGTGCCGGCCCCTCCAACGTTCTGGTGCTGGAACCCGCCGTCCAGACGCCCTGACTTCAACCCGGTGGCTCAAGGGGTTATCATTGCCCCTTCATTTTTTGCTGCCCGGAAAGATTTCGATGTTGTTTACAAGGACTGTCATGTCGAGCGCACTGCTCGCCGTTCTGGCCACCCAGGCTTACGCGTCCAACCTGGACCTGACCTACGAGGCTCCCATCCTCAGCGCTGTACCCCTCACGCCGCAGGCTGAGCCCAAGCCGCGTTTCCCGGTCAAAAGCGTTGCGCCGGTGACCTTGGAAAACAGCTGCACCGGCCGCGAGTGCACCTACGAAGGCGACATCAGCCTGCCCCGTGAGGAGCAGACTGTGCGGCGCATTTCCATCGGTATTCAATAAGACCTGCTGGCGCCTCAGACAATCCCATACCGGGGCGCCGGCTTGCCCGTCTGCGTGGCTGCAAACAATGCGCCGCGCGCGGCGTCATAAGTGTCCCACAGCGAGCCATCGGCCACCGACGGCCAGGTGATCGTCTCGCCCTGATCAAGTCCGGCCAATGCCGCGTCCACCAGATTCTCGGTGGTCATGACCGACTCTTTTTGCAGCGCGGAAAGCGGAATGCCCGACTCGTCCCAAATTTCGGTAGCGGTGGACGCCGGCAGCACGATCTGCACTTTCACTCCGGTTTCTGCCAGCTCCGATTGCAAGCCACGGCTGAACGCCAGGACATAGCTCTTGGTGCCGCTGTACACCGAACTGACCGGCAGCGAATGCACGCCCAACACCGACGCCACGTTGATGATCACGCCTTCATTACGCACCAGCATGCCGGGCAGCGCCGCGTGGGTCAGGCGGGTGAGGGCGGTGATGTTCAGGGCGATCTGGGTGGTGGAGTCCTCGACGGAGGATTGAGCCAGCGGGTGCAGGCGGGCCAGGCCGGCGTTGTTCACCAGCACCTGGATCGCCGGATTGCTGGCCAGCAGGCTTTCTACGCGGGCCAGGTCAGCAGGGTTCACCAGGTCGGCGCCAAGGGTCTGGACCTGACGCCCGTGGGTTTGCGTGATCTTCGCGGCGAGGGCTTTCAGCCGGTCTTCGCGACGGGCCACCAGGATCAGATCGTAGCCGCGAGCCGCCAATCGGTCGGCATACACCGCACCAATACCGGATGACGCGCCAGTGATAAGGGCAATTTTTGTGGAAGCGAGGGTCGACATGAACGGCTCCAAAAGATGAGTACTCAACCAATATTGTTGAGGGCTCAAGTTATAAGCTCGGCATTTGTCCTTGTCAATGGTTTAGCACTCAATCATTCTAGCGGCATGGAGGAACTGAAAATGCCAACCGAGAAGATCAATACCGATAAAGCACGCGCCGAACTTTTGGATTTGCTGGGTGACGTGGCGTGCACCAACAACGCATTGCGCCGTGCCGCCAGGCGGCTGGGGCAGCTGTATGACGAAGCGCTGGCGCCGATTGGCCTGAAGGCCACGCAGGTCGGCTTGCTGGGTGAAATCACCCGGCTGTCGGCGGTGGATGAGCAGGGCGGGCCGACGTTGCAGGAGCTGGCCGGACGCCTGGCGATCCTGATGTCAGCGCTGACCCATGCCATGAAGCCGCTGGTGCGCGACGGGATTGTCGAGCTGCGCCCGGACGCCTTGGACAAGCGCACCAAACGCTGTGTGCTCACGCCCAAGGGCGAAGCGCTGTTCAGCGAGGCGCTGGTGTACTGGGCCTCAGCCAATAATCGGGTGGAGGAGGTGCTGGGGCATGATTCGGCGGCGCAGCTGCGGGGCATGGCGGATCATGTCGCCTCCGAAGCATTTCTGGCGGACTACAACAGTCGCTCTGTCCAGGCATAAGCCAGATCCTTTCGTTATTAGACAGACGCCGTTCGCGCATCCGATGCTGAGCCCCTCTCGATCAGGGGTTTTCCATGAGCACTCCACGCCAACTGAAACTGGGCGCGTTCATGCGCCCGGTCAGCATCCACACCGGCGCCTGGCGCTATCCCGGCGCTTACCGCGACGCCAACTTCAACTTCGCGCACCTCAAGCAGTTCGCCCAGACCCTGGAGACGGCGCGTTTCGATGCCTTCTTTATGGCCGACCACCTGGCCCTGCTCAACATGCCCATCGACGCGTTGAAGCGCAGCCACACGGCCACCTCATTTGAGCCGTTCACCTTGCTGTCGGCCCTGAGCCAGGCCACCGAGTACATCGGCCTGGTCGCCACCGCGTCGACCACTTACGACGAGCCATTCCACATCGCCCGTCGTTTCGCGTCCCTGGATCACTTGAGCAATGGTCGCGCCGGCTGGAACATCGTCACCACCGCCAACCCGGATGCCGCGCAGAATTTCGGCCTGGAACAGGCCTACGCCCACGACGAGCGCTACGCCCGTGCACGTGAGTTCTACGATGTGGTCACCGGCCTCTGGGACAGTTGGGCCGATGACGCCTTCAACCGCGATGCCGACAGCGGCGTGTACTTCGACCCCGACAAACTGCACACCCTCAACCATCAAGGCCGCTACCTCAACGTGCGCGGCCCGCTGCACATTGCCCGGCCGGTGCAGGGCTGGCCGGTGATCGTGCAGGCCGGGGCCTCGGAGCCCGGGCGGCAACTGGCGGCAGAAACCGCCGAGGTGATTTTTGTCGCGCCGGGTACGCTGGAGGAGGGGCGTAAGTTTTATGCGGATATCAAGCGCCGGATGCTGGCGGTGGGTCGGCATCCCGACCACCTGAAGATTCTGCCCGGGGCCTTTGTGGTGGTCGGCGATACACAGGAAGAAGCCCGCCGGATTCGTGCGCACCTCGACAGCCTGGTGCATTACGAAAGTGCAATCGCCTCGCTGTCGATAGCGCTGGGCACCGACGCAACCAAGTTTGATCCCGACCAGTACCTGCCACCCATTCCCGAAACCAACGCCAGCCAAAGCTCTCGGGAGCGGGTGCTGGCGCTGGCCGATCGCGAGCAACTGACGGTGCGCCAACTGGCCCAGCGCCTTGGTGGTTATGCCGGCTTGTCGTTTGTCGGCACGGCCCACAGCATTGCCGACCAGATGCAGCAATGGCTGGAAGAAGAGGGCAGCGATGGCTTCAACATCATGTTCCCGTGGCTGCCGGGCGGGCTCGATGATTTTGTCGCCAAGGTGGTGCCCGAGTTGCAGGGGCGCGGGATCTTCCGGCGGGAGTACGAAGGCTCTACCCTGCGGGAAAACCTCGGATTGCCGCGTCCGGCGAACCGCTTCTTCGCCGGATGACCGTGTATTTTCACGGTGGTTAGATCGTTTATTTCCTTCTGATTGGAGGCCATTCCCCAATCGCATATCCATCGCGCCGGTTTCGAACCAGTAACGGAGTCAGCCGGCGCGATCACTTCAAACCCTCTGTTATCACGGAATTATCGGCTGCCTCGCTCCGATAAATCCCCATGCAGCGTCTATTCTTGCTGCTGGGCCAGCGCCTTGCGCCGTTGTGCGGCATCTCTAGAATCGGCCCCAGAACTTACTCATTTCCTGTCGATTACGGAGTTTCGAACATGATGAACGCCATGCAGATGCCAATGAACAACGCGATGCCAATGATGCCGATGATGGGCATGCCGATGATGATGGCCACCATGACCTGCAAGATGACCGACGAGGCCATGATGTGCACCATGAAGCCGGCCGCGGGCATGGACATGGCGATGTTCAAGAACAACGCCGAAATGATGGCGATGATGATGAACTGCGGCATGCCGATGATGATGCAGTGCGCCAACATGTCGATGATGTGCATGTCGCAAGACGGCATGGCGATGATGAACAGCATGTCCTCCATGAACATGCCGATGATGATGCCGATGGGCATGCCCATGCCGATGATGAAGTGCGTCATGGAATGCAAGATGGAAGCGGACTGCATGACCTGCAAGATGATGCCGATGCCAGGCATGAGCATGGACATGATGAACAACTGCTGCATGCTGATGATGAAGATGATGAACGACTGCGCCATGCCGATGATGATGAGCTGCAACGGCATGCCGATGATGTGCTGCACCTGCTGATTCGGTTGGCGTGAAATCAAAAAGCCCCGGCAAGTGCCGGGGCTTTTTGCGTTTCAGTCCAGGCGTTCCGGGTAGGTGATCACCAGGAACGCCACGGCCTCGCTGTCTGCGGGGTTGCGGTAGCGGTGGGGCTGGTCGGCGTAGAACAGGATCGAGTCACCGGTGGAAAGCAGGTAGCGTTCTTCGTTGACGCTGACTTCCAGCACGCCCTGGGCCACCACCAGGTTCTCCTGGATGCCCGGCCCGTGACCTTCTGAAACTTCTTCGCCGAGCGCCTTCAGGCGTATCTCGTAGAACTCCGACTGGCGCGCCATATCGTAGGGAAACAGCGCGCGGCTGATGAAGGTGCCGTCGGCACTCACCAGGCGTTTGCTCTGTTGCGCCGGCAGCAGTTCAACCCCTTCGAACGCGCGATTTTCCAGAAAGGCCGCCACCGAGACTTTCAGGCCTTTGGCGATTTTGCACAGCACTTTGATCGACGGCACGCTGCGCCCGGATTCAATCTGCGCGAGCATCGCGCGGCTTACACCGCAGTTGCGCGCCAGTGCATCCAGCGACAGGTAGCGTTTACTGCGCAGGCGTTGCAGGTTGTGGGCGACGCACTGGCCGATGGCGTCGTCGTCGCCGTTGTTGCAATCCTTGGGTTTGGCGGGGAGGTCGGGCACTTCGGGAATCGCATGCAGGAAATTCATCGCCTCACGCCCGGCGGGTATCGCTGGAGGTGGTGACGTGCGCGGTAAACACCGCGACCCCGGCCCGTGCCGCGTACATCGCCCACATCAGTTCAGCCGCTGCGCGTGCCTGGCGGCGTTTGCGGTGGAGGGTGAAGTCGATGACGGTGGCGGATGTTTGCATGACGTAAATCTCTGGGGACTCAATGGCCCTACAGTAATCCGTGGCGCTTATTTCCATAAATACTGAGTTTGCATTTGGTAATTCGATTTTGGACTTAACGCCGATTGACGGCTGTTCGTTCATCAAGGGTGACCCGCCGGGCTTCACAGGCTTCCCACCACAGACCTTGTGCCGGACCGAGCCCGTCGCAAAAACGAATTCCAAGGATTTACCCCCATGCCCCCCGCGTTTCCGTTCCCCGCCCGAAAAGCCTGGCCCTTGCTGGGCTTTGGCGCCGCCCTGAGCTTCAGCCCCGTGACCCAGGCCGACGACACGCTGCAACTGGCCCCCGTTGAAGTCAGCGGCACCGAGGTCAGCGCCGACGAACTGGCCCAGGCCGAGCTCAAGAGCGTGCCCGGCGCCACCAATTACATCGACATGGGCAGCGTCGATCAGGGCCGGGTAAGCACCAACGAAGACGTGTTCAAGTACCAGGCCGGCGTATACGCCAAGGCGGCGAACAACGAAGGGGTGAAGCTTTCCATTCGTGGCTCGGGCATCAACCGCGGCCCGGGCGCTCACGCCTCCGGCCTGTACGAGACCTTCGACGGCCTGCCGCTGACCGGCCCCGGCGGCACGCCCTACGAACTCAAGGACCCGTTGTGGCTCAGCCGGGTGGAAGTGCTGCGCGGCGCCAACGGTTTTGACCGGGGCGCACTGGCCCTGGGTGGGGCGGTCAACTACGTCACCCACACCGGTTACGACGCTCCCAAATTGCAGGTGCGCTACGAGGCCGGCAGCCATGGCTACGCCCAGCGGGAGATCAGCTCGGGGCAAGTGCTGGGGGATGCCGACTACTACATCAGCCTCACCGACTCGCACTACGACGGCTTCCAGAACCACAGCGCCGGCAGCGGCAAAGGCATGGCGGCCAACTTCGGCTATCGCTTCAACCCTGACCTGGAAACCCGCTTCTACTTCCGCTACCGCGAAACCGACAACGACTCCCCCGGCAAGCTGACCCGCGACCAGATCAGCCACGACCCGCGTGCCGCTGCCGCGCTCAACCTGAAGCGAGACTCGAAACGCACGCAACCGGGCTCGACCTGGATCGCCAACAAAACCACCTTGCACCTGGACGACAACGCCCGGGTCGAGGTCGGGCTGGCGTATCACGACTACCCGATGGACCTGCGCGAAGGCACCAACCGCCTCAAGGTCGCGTACACCGACGTCAGCGGCACCGTGAATTACATCCGCCAGGACACCGTGTTCGGGCGCGACAGCAAGACCACCCTCGGTTTGCGTACCACCCAGGCCATGCCGAATAACGGTGGCTCGGAATTCGTGCGGATTCCCGCTGGTGCTACGAAGGACTACGCGCCCGGCACCAAGACCCGCGACTACAGCTACCTGGGTTCCGACACCGTGCTGCATATCGGCAATGACCTGGAGCTGGTGCCGGACCTTTGGCTGACCACCGGGCTGGCGGCGATCTACACCCGCCGCGAAACCGAAGTCAGCTACCCAGAAACCCACACACCGGTCAGCCAGCACGATTGGGATTACGCGCCACGGGTGGGCCTGCGTTATGACGTCAGCCCGCAATTGCAGGTGTACGGCAACCTGAGTCGCTCGGTTGAGCCGCCTCATGCATGGTCGATGATCTGGGGCTCCAACAAGTATTTCCCGGCAAACAGTGGCCCGGAGAGCGGGTTACAGCGTGAAGGCGTGAAACTGAAAAACCAGACCGCCACCACCCTGGAAGTCGGTGGCCGCGGTGAAGCGTGGTTCGGCCAGTGGGACCTGGCGCTGTACCGTTCTGAGGTGCGCCACGAATTGCTCAGCGTCGAAACCCAGGCCGCGACGTCCACCACGTCCGCAGTCATTGCCGAATCCAACGCCAGCCCCACCGTGCACCAAGGCCTGGAACTGAGCCTGATCAGCCCGCTGTGGGACGGCGGCCGCACCGGCCAGCTTGCCTTGCGCCAGGCCTATACCTACAGCGACTTCCACTACCGCAACGACGACCGCTTCGGCGACAACACCTTGCCCGGCATCCCCAAGCACTACTACCAGGCGCAACTGCGCTACAGCCACCCGAGTGGTTTCTACACCAGCCTCAACGGCGAGCATTCGTCGCGGGTGGCGGTGGACTATGCCAATTCCTACTACGCGGCGGCCTACACGCTGCTCGGGGCGACAGTCGGGTATGACGCGCCGAAGCACGACTGGCAAGCCTGGGTCGACCTGCGCAACCTGACCAATCGGCGTTACGCGAATACGGTCACGCCGGGTTATGACGACAAGGGGATGGATGTGGCGCGGTCCACGCCGGGGGATGGCATGGGCGTGTACACCGGGGTTTCCTGGAGCTGGCGCTAGTAAGCCGAGCGAAGGTCAAATGTAGGAGCTGGCTTGCCTGCGATAGCATCACCTCGGTGTCACTGAAACACCGAGTCGCCTGCATCGCGGGCAAGCCCGGCTCCCACATTGGATCGGGTTTTACGGCCTGATTTTTTTGCTTTTAGCGCTGGTTTTTTTGTAACAATTGCGTGTATAAGATAAAGCCTGCTCAACTGAAAGATCATTGTTCATGAGCAGTTAGTTGCTGGCGCCATCGGCGCGGGTAGTTAAGCGGGTACGCACATGGAATGTCGCCGTACGCGCAAGCACAGTTATCCAGTCATCGACTTTATAGGCTGTCCTTTTATTCAGGGTGGCTTACGTAATGTTGGGATCAATTGCGCCCGTTTTATCGCTTTAAACTTAATTAATCTGTTGTAAATGGAGTATTACCATGCAAAGGAAAGCACTGTTCAAATACGTCGCGTTGTTGTGGGTGCCGCTGATGGCGGGCTGTATCAGCACCCAGCCTTCACAGGTGCCGGAGCGCGCCATCCAGGCACCGGTGGAGCAGGCCACCACGGTCGATAACTGCTCCGAGGGTTGCCCTTCCGGCGGTGGGCCGCTGACGTTGAATCGCCTGGCCTACACCCTCAATAACAACGCCTCGACCAAGTTTGCCAACTGGGTGGCCTACCGGATTACCAAGTCCACACCGGCCAGCGGGCGCCCGCGCAATTGGCAGACCGACCCCGACATCCCGGCGGGCGAAACCCTTGACCCGGTTGACTATAACGGTGCCAACGTGGCGCTGAAGGTCGACCGCGGGCACCAGGCCAACCTCGCGTCGATGGCCGGCGTGGCCGATTGGCAGGCCCTCAATTACCTGTCCAATATCACCCCGCAAAAGTCCGATCTGAACCAGGGGCCGTGGGCACACCTGGAGGATCAGGAGCGCAAACTGAGCCAGGACGCGACGGTGGATGAGGTGTATGTGATGACCGGCCCGCTGTATGAGAAATTCATCGGTACTTTGCCGGGCACGAATAAGGTCCACACGATCCCCAGCGGTTACTGGAAGATTGTTTCCGTGGGCAAGTCGCCGCAAGACGGACTTTACGCTTCCTTCATCATGAATCAGGAAGCACCCAAAGGCGCCAACTTCTGTGATTACCGCGCAACGGTGGAACAGATTGAACAACGTTCCGGGCTGACATTCTGGAGTGAGTTGCCGCAAGCCGTGCAAGTGGCACTTAAGTCAAAGCAAGGGCAATTGCCGCAGAGGATTGGTTGCAAGTAATCACCTTGCTGTAGAAGTTGGTCGTTAATTATCCTCTTCATTAAGTTGGCAGGCACGGGAGTGCCTGTTGACTCATGGTTGTTTTAACTAAGTGAATAATATTAAAGAGCGTACCGCATATCTCTCGTTCTGCTGACCGGACATCACTCATGATGGCCTGGACTTGCTCCTCCCTCGTTTTACTGTCATCGTTCGCGCAATTGGTAATCTTTCTTGTTTGAGAAATTTTTGCGCATGCATGACTTTCCTGTCGCTGAAGGTGATATAGCCCGTCGCCAGCAGACCATCACCGCCCTCTACAGCGACCATCATTCCTGGTTGCACGGTTGGCTGCGCAAGAAACTCGGCTGTTCGCAACACGCCGCCGACCTGGCTCACGACGCGTTTATCCGCATCCTGTTGCTGGCCGAACCTCATACCATCAAGGAGCCCCGGGCCTTTCTGGCGACGACGGCGGGGCGCCTGATGATTGATGGCGCACGTCGACGGCGGATCGAGAAAGCCTACATGGAAGCCCTGGCGATTCAGAGCGAAGACGCCGGCATGCCTGACCCTGCGGCAATTCATGTGGCCCTCCAGGCCCTGGAGCGGATTGCCGAGATGCTCACCGGCTTGCCCGCCAAGGCCCGCGAAGCGTTCCTGCTCAGCCGCCTCGACGGGCTGACCTACAGCGAAATCGCCGATCAACTGCAGGTGTCATCCAGCACGGTGAAGAACTACATTTCCAGCGCGTTGGTGCACTGCTATCACACCCTGCACGGGGCGGACCCGCTGTCGTGAGTTCCGAGCAGATCATCAGTGAAGCCGCCCGCTGGCTGACGTTGTTGCACGATGACGCCGTGACCGAGGCCGACCGCGCCGCCTTCGAGCGTTGGCGCCAGGCCGACCCACGGCATGCCGTCGCCATCGAGCGCATGCGCAGCCTGTGGGGCAGCCTCGACGCATTGCCCGCCGCCCCGGCTCGCATCGCCCTGAACCGCGCGTTTGCCCCGCAAAAACCACGGTTTGCTGCCCGAGGCACCCAGGCCCTCGCGCTACTGGGTGTGTTGCTGTGCGGCTGGGCAGGCTTTGAGCGGATGCCGGTGTGGATGGCCGACCAGCGCACCAGCATCGGTGAACGCCGTCAGGTGGCACTGACGGACGGCAGCCAGGTACAGCTCAACAGCAACTCGGCGCTGGACGTGAAGTTCGACGGCCATCAACGGGTGATCGAACTGTTGCAGGGCGAGATGTGGGTCGAGGTGGCCAGGGACACGCAACGGCCGTTCGTGGTGCACACCGACCAGGGCACGGCCACGGCGCTGGGCACGCGGTTCCTGGTGCGCAAGGCCGAGGATGGCTCCACCGTGGTCAGCGTGATCGAGTCCACCGTGGCCGTCAAAGGCAGCCGCGCAGGCGAGGTGAAAGTGCCGGCAGGGCAGAAGTCCACGCTCCGTGACGGGCAGGCCGGCGAGCCGCAAGCCATCGGCAATGCCGACCCGGATGCCTGGACCCGCGGCCTGCTCAAGGTCGACGACCAACCCCTGAGTGACGTCCTGCAAACCCTCGCCGGTTACCGCCACGGCCTGGTGCGCTTCGACCCGCAGGCACTGAAAGGGATGCGCGTGTCGGGGGTGTTCAAGCTCGATGACACCGGCGCGGCACTGGCTTCACTGGCGGATAACCTGCCGATCAAGGTGGAGTACTTCACGGATTTGGTGGTGGTGATCAAGCCGCTGTAAAAAACCTGAATAAAAACTGCTCTCATTCATACCCGATTTTCCGACATGGCCGTCATGACTAATAGAACCCCATTTTCCAGGACTTCTCATGTCGCGCCTTGCTCGTCCCTTACAGCCACTGGCCCTTTCAGTGGCGATGGCTTTTGCCGCCGCACCCCTGCTGACCATTCAAGCGTCCTTTGCTGCTGAAAGCGCCGCGTTCGCCATTCCCGCCGGCGACCTGAGCCAGGCCCTCAACAGCCTCGCCGAACAGGCGGGCCTGGTATTGGCGTTTGATTCGAGCCTGACGCGCGGCAAGCGCAGCAACGGCCTGAACGGGCAGTACAGCACCGACGCCGCACTGGCCCAACTGTTGGCCGGCAGCGGCCTGCAAGCCCTGAAGATCGCCGATGACCGCTACCGCCTCGAAGCCATCCCGCCCAGCGATGGCGCCATGGAATTGCAGGCCACCACCATCAGCGGCGCGTACCAGGCGCAAAGCCCCACCGGCCCGGTGTCCGGCTACGTGGCCACCCGCAGCCTGTCGGGGACCAAGACCGACACTGCGCTGATCGAGACCCCGCAGTCGATCTCCGTGGTCACCAAAGACCAGATGCGCGCGCAGAACGCCGAGAGCCTCAACCAGATCCTGCGCTACAGCGCCGCCGTGATCCCGGAAACCCGTGGCTCCACCGCCTCGCGCCTCGATCAGTTGACCATCCGTGGCTTCGCCCCGGCCACCTACCTCGACGGCCTGCGCATGCCGTCGAGCCGGGATGCGTTGCCGCAGAAAGACGCCTTCGACCTGGAGCGCGTCGAAGTGCTGCGCGGGCCGGCGTCGGTGCTGTACGGGCAGGGCACGCCCAGTGGTGTGATCAACATGGTCAGCAAGCGTCCGCTGGACACGCCGTTCCATGAAGTCGGCGTCGAGTACGGCACCTTCAACAAGAAACGCACCACCTTTGACTTGAGCGGCCCGCTGGACGATCAAGGCGTATATTCCTACCGCGTCGCCGGCCTGTTCGACGATGCCGACGGGCAGATCGACCACACCGAAACCCGTCGCCAGTCCCTGTCCACCGCCTTCACCTGGCGCCCGGACGACAACACGTCGCTGACCTTGCTCGGGCATTTCCAGAAGGACCCCAAGGGCGCGTCCTACGGTTCGATGCCGGCCTGGGGCTCGGTATTGCACAGCCCGACCGGGCGCAAGATCGACGTGGATTTCTACGACGGCGAGAAAAGCTTCGAGAAGAGTGACCGCGAGTATTACTCCATCGGCTACGCCTTCGAGCACCACTTCAACGATGTCTGGACCGTGCGCCAGAACGCCCGCTACCTGCGCAGCGAAGGGCAATACCGCAGCCTCTACAGCAACTACCTGGAGAGCGATTACCGCACCATCCGACGCTCTACCATTGCCAGTGACGTGAACATCGACGCCTACGCCCTCGACAACCAGTTGCAGGCCAGATTCGACACCGGCCCGCTGCAGCACACCGTGCTGATGGGCGCCGATTACCAGAACACCAGCACCGACACCAAGTCGGGCAGCGGCGTGTACACCGCAGGCCCTACGCTGAATATTTTCGACCCGGTTTATGGCGCCGCAGTGCCGGTGCCGGCCTACACCAGCGACGCTACTTCCCGCAGCGAGCAAACCGGCGTGTACCTGCAGGAACAGATGAAGTGGGACAAATGGGTGTTGTTGATGGGCGGGCGCTATGACTGGGCCACCACCGACAACAGCACCCTGGCCATGACTACCCAGAAGAAGACCAAGTCTTCCCAGGACAGCAAAGCCTTTACCGGCCGCCTGGGCCTGGTCTACCTGTTCGATAACGGCTTGGCGCCTTACGTCAGCTATTCGGAATCCTTCCAGCCGCAATCCGGCACGGGCTACGGCGGTTCGACGTTCCAGCCCACCGAAGGCAAACAGACGGAAATCGGCATCAAGTACCAGCCGCCGGGCAGCAACAGCTTTATCACCGCGGCCATCTTCGACCTGCGCCAGACCAATGTGCCGACGCTGGACCCGGACGCTTCCCACCTGTGCAACGGCTCGCGCTGCCAGATCCAGGACGGCGAAGTGCAGTCCCGTGGCTTCGAACTGGAAGGCAAGGCCAGCCTGAACGACAACCTGGACATCACTGCAGCCTACGCCTACCTGGATAACCGCATCAGCAAGTCCAACAACACCGTGCGTTATGCGCCCATCAGCGACATCGGCGTGGGCCCGGCGATCGCGGCCGAAGGCACCACCACCTATGCCGTACCGCGCCATACCGCCTCAGCCTGGGCGGACTACACCCTGCACGACGGCACGCTGAAAGGCTTCGGCGTGGGGGCCGGTGCGCGTTATGTCGGCTCATCGTGGGGCGATACCGCCAACACCCTGAAAGTGCCGGGCTACACCTTGTTTGATGCGGCGGTGCACTACGACATTCCGCACATCAATCGCCAGGGTGACAACCTGCGCCTTGCGGTGAACGCCACCAACCTTGCGAATAAAGAGTATGTCGCGTCCTGCTATTCCTACTCGTGGTGCTGGTATGGCTCACAGCGCACCGTGCAGGCGAGTGCCACGTATCAGTGGTAAATAAAAAAGGCCTTGGCGAAAGGATTCGGGAGCAGCAGCGCCAAGGCCAAAAACCAGAGCGTTCGCCGATCAGGCCATGAGTGCATTCAGGATGCGTTTTCCCAGGGCTTCGGCGACCGCCTCGGATTCGATATTGGCAAAGCCCAGCAACAGCCCGGGGCCGGTCTGGCCTTGAATATTCCAGTCGCTCAGGGCCTCTGCATAAATGCCCGCCTGCGCCAGGCGCTCTACGCACAGGCGGTCTGACTGTTGCGCGTTCAGGCGCAGGATCAAGTGCATTCCGCCCGGTTGGGCATCAATCGAAATCTGCTCGCCCAGGGCTTTGCGCAGGCCCCTGGCCGTGGCCTCCCGACGCTCACCGTAGAGTTTGCGCATACGCTGGATATGCCGCGCAAAATGCCCTTCGGCCATGAACGTCGCGACGATCGCCTGGGTCAGCTCCGGGCAACCGCCGAGGAAGGTCTGGCTGACGTGTTCGAAGCGTTCCACCTGCGCGTCGGGCACCACCAGATAGGCGAGGCGGATCCCCGGAAACAGCACCTTGCTGAACGTCCCGGCGTAGAGCACCCGGCCGTCGCGGTCCAGGCTCTTGAGGGCCGGCAGCGGGCGGCTCACGTAGCGGTATTCGCCGTCGTAGTCGTCTTCGATGATCCACGCCTGCTGGCGGCTGGCCCAATCCAGCAGTTCCAGGCGCCTGGGCAACGACAGCGAGACACACAGCGGGCTTTGATGGGCCGGCGTGACCACCACCGCGCGGGCGCCTTTGCCCTGTTGCACGGCCTGGGATACCTGCATGCCGTCCTGGTCCACCGGCACCGGTATAGCCTTGATATTCAGGTAATCCAGCAATGGCCGGGTGAACAGGTAGCCCGGGTCTTCCACCAGCACTCGGTCGCCCGGTTCCAGCAATGCGTGGGCGATCAGGCCGAGCGTATTGCGATAGCCCGAGGTGACGAAGACTTGCGCAGGCGAGCAGTGGATGCCCCGCGCCATCTGCAAGTAGCTGGCAATCGCCGTGCGCAGGGAGTTCAGGCCGTAGACGCACGGGTTGGCCATGTCTGCGACCTGGGTGGCACGCACGCAACGGGCAGCGATTTTCGACCAGATCTTGCGCGGGAACGCATCCAGTGCCGGCAGGCCCATTTGAAACGGCAGCACGGCGGCTTTTTGCCTCACGGCATTGTGGTCGCTGATGGCGGTGGGACGCTCCGGCAGGCTGGCCTTGATCCCTTCAGCCACCACGGTGCCGGCCTGGCCACGGGCCTGGATATAACCTTCGGCTGCCAGCAGCGAATAGGCGGTGTCGATGGTGCCTCGGGCCAGCCCCAGCTCCTTGGCCAGGGCCCGGGCCGCGGGTATGCGTTCGCCCGGCTTGAGCAGCCCGTCGGCAATTGCGCTGCGGAACCGCCAGTACAGTTGCCGATAGATCGGCTCCGAAGCGCCGGCGTCCAGCGGTGAAAGGGCTTTGATCGAGGTGCTCATCCGGCGGCGGGTCCTGTTCAGGTGGCGAAGTAGTCGTGCAGCGCCTGGTCGGTCTGGAGGCGGGTCTGGGCCAGGCTTTCGGGGCGTGAAGCGGTGCCTTCGACGGTGAAGAAGGTCACGTCATGCAGGCCGATCATGCCCAGGATGGTTTTCAGGTATGGCGTCAGGAAATCCGGCTGGTGCGCACGCTCCCCGGAAAATCGCCCGCCCGAGGCCACGGCCACGAACACTGGCCGGTCCTGCAACAAGCCGATCTTGCCCTGGGCCGAGATATCGAAGGTGCGGCGCACCCGCGCAATATGATCGAGCCACAGCTTGAGGGCCGCAGGCACCGAATAGTTATGCATGGGGGTGGCGATCACCACGATATCCGCCAGTTCCACTTCCCGGACCAGGCGTTCGGACTGGGCCATCGAACCCTCTTGCGAGACGTCCACCAGCGACTGCTGGGACGTTGCGTAAGGCTCGTCCACCGGCGCCAGGGCATTTCCAGCGATCAGGCGCTGCACCACCTCGGCGGCCGGGTGCCGCTGGCGCAGGCATTCGATGATCTTGTGGGAGAGCGCGTTGCTTTCCGACGCTTGCCCGCGAGGGCTGGCGCTGACATGGAGGATATTCATGGTGCGGTGCTTCCTGAATGGATGGCCTTCAGTCTACGAACCCCATGACCCAGGCCAAAGAGCCAAGAATCAAGATTCAGAGTAGGCCATGGCGGCGCATTCATGGCCTATTGTTCAAGCCAGTTCATGGATCTTTTGGGGTAGGCCATGGCGCCGCAAGATGGCGGCTTCATCCAACTGCTACAGGATTTCACCATGACAACACGTCTCGACTACTCCAAGGCTTCCCCTGAAGGTTACAAAGCGTTCGGCGGGGTTTACGTCTACCTGCAGAACAGTGGCCTGTCCAAGGAACTGATCGACCTGGTCTACCTGCGGGTTTCCCAGGTCAACGGCTGCGCCTTTTGCATCGACATGCACTCGCGGGACCTGCTCAAGCAAGGCCTGGCCGTGGACAAGCTGGTGCTGGTGCCGGTCTGGCATGACGCTGGCGCGGTCTTCACCCAGCGTGAGCGCGTGGCGCTGGCGTTTGCGCAAGCCGTTACCGCCAGTGATGTTTCGGACGCGGATTACGCGGCGGCTGCCGCCGAGTTCAGCGACAAGGAACTGGCCGACCTCACCTACGGCATTGCACTGATGAACGCCTTCAACCGCCTGGGCATCACCTTCCGCACCACGCCGGCGGCGGCCGCCAAGGCTTAAGCCGCTTCGTTGTGGCGAGGCGGCCGGGCCCCTCGCCACATCCCCCACTGTATTTCCTGAGGGCTCACCCCATGGCATGGCTACTTCTCGGCTTGGCCGGCATCCTTGAAATCGCCTTCGCGTTCGCGATGAAGGCCTCGGATGGCTTCACCCGATTCACCCCCGGATTGCTCACCGTGGTGACCGGTGTTTCCAGCGTGATCCTGCTTTCGATGGCGCTGCGCACGCTGCCGGTGGGCAGCGCCTACGCGGTCTGGACCGGAATCGGCGCGGCCGGCACGGCGATCCTGGGCATGGCGTTGCTGGGGGATTCCACCGCGCCGTTGCGGGTGTTGTGCATTGTGCTGATCCTGGCAGGTGTGATCGGTCTCAAACTGGTGTCGGTAAATTAACCGAGAAGGCAATTTGCTGGCCCCTTTGTAACAAAATCCTCGCCAAAATCACTTTTATTTTCAGGTGGTTAGGCGGGATGCAAATGCGCAATGTTGGAATCATGCTGATCGCCTGTTCCCTGGCGGGTGGGGCGGTTTCGGTTCAGGCACGGGAGCTGCGGGACAACGACCGGTATATGTGCAGCTGGGGCGCGGGCACAGCGGCCCGGGCGCAGGAGTTGAAGCTGTCGGGCGTCTCGCTGTATGCCGCGCGCCAGAAACTGAAGACCTACCAGTTCAAGAAACCCTGGATGCACATGATGGCCATGGGCATCACCGAGCAGACCTACGACAGCCGTTCGCGGGTCAAGCCCGAGGTGATTCGCCAGAGTTTTTACCAGGACTGTTTGCGCTACAAGCTGGCGCGTAAATAACCCCTACTTATCCAGCAGCAACTGGAACCTGGAGAACGACTGATCGTAGGCGGGCTCCCATGGGAAGTGCCCTTGCTTGTCCGGCCAGACCATTTGCAGCGCGGGGAAGTCGGCCTTGATCGATGCACCGCCCAGTACAAAATCTGCGTAAGCCTGTCCAACTTCGCCCTGGAGCCAGTGCGCATACTGGCCCCAGGTAACCGAAGAGGCACATGCCATGACCCGCTACGTCATCACTCCCAACGAAATCCCGTCCCTCGCCATCCAGGGCGACGACGCTCGCTTCCCCCTGCGCCGGGTGTTCTGCGTCGGGCGCAACTACAGCGAGCACGCCCGCGAAATGGGCCACGACCCGGACCGCGAGCCGCCGTTCTTCTTCATGAAACCGGCCGATGCCGTGGTGCCTGCCGAAGGCGTGATCGCTTATCCGCCGCTGACCGCCGACCTGCACCATGAAGTCGAGTTGGTGGTAGCCATCGGCAAGGGCGGGGTGGACATCGCCCCGGAAGACGCCTTCGCGCATATCTGGGGTTACGGCCTGGGCATCGATCTGACCCGCCGCGACCTCCAGGCCCTGGCGAAAAAGGCTTCTCGTCCGTGGGAATGGGCCAAGGCTTTCGATGAGTCGGCACCCTGCACCGCGTTGCGGCCGGTGAGTGCCGTCGGCCATCCGGGCAGCGGGCGTATCTGGCTCAAGGTCAATGGCGAGCAGCGCCAAGTGGGCGATCTGGCGGACCAGATCTGGTCGGTCAGCGAGGTCATCAGCCATGCGTCCAGATCCGTGGCGCTGAAGGCCGGCGACCTGATCTTCACCGGCACCCCGGCGGGCGTCGGCGCCTTGCAACCGGGCGATGTGGTGACCGCCGGAATCGACGGCCTGGCGGAGCTGAGCTTCACCCTCGGCCAGGGTTGACGCTACAGTGGTGCCAGGCCCTTCGAGAAATACGTATGCCCGGCACCCGCATCACCACCTACGGCATGGAACAGCGCAGCGACCGCTCCGACTTCTACATCCGCGACAAGCGGGGCAGGGCGGCGCTGACCAGTCCCCATCGCCACGAATACTTCCAGATCCAGATCAACCTGGGCGGCGACACCGTGCAGCACATCGGCGGTGCGGTGCGCCCGTTCCCGAAGAAGGCCCTGGCCTTTATCCTGCCCCATCGCCTGCACGTGATTCCCCATCCCGAAGACGGCGACTTCATGCTGATCAATTTCAGCCAGGGGTTTTTCCTGCCGCAACTGACCTGCGACCCGCTGGACCTGGAAGACATACCCATTGGCCAGGCGCCGGAACTGTCGCCGTTCCGCTTCCAGGAACAACTGGACTTCATCCTTGAGGACGCGGCATTCGAGGAAGTCAAAACCTGGCTGGAACACATGCGCACCCTGGACGCCCACCGCAGCTTCGGCGCGCGGGAGCGGCTCAAGGGTTACCTGTTCCAGTTGATCGGGCTGGTGTGCCAGCAGTATGCCGAGCCGCTCCAGGCCTTTGCCGCCAACAACGCCACCCGCCGTGGCCGCAAGGATGCGCTGGCGCGGGTCCAGGGCTACATCCGTGAGCATCTGCACGAGCCGTCGCTGAACCTGACCGATGCCGCGGCGGCGGCCTTCCTGTCGCCCAACTACCTGACCCACTTGCTGCGCAAGGAAACCGGCAAGCCTTTCTCCCAACTGGTGCTCGACCGGCGCATGCAACTGGCGCGCACGCTGCTGCTCAACAGCCCGCAGATGATTGGTGCGATTGCGCACCGTTGCGGGTTTACCGACGAGGCCTATTTTTCCCGGTGTTTTCGCAAGGCCCACGGGCTGGCGCCGGGGCAGTTCAGGCGGCGTGAGCAGGACTGACGGTGTTTTACAAATCCAACACAACCCATGTGTTTCAATTTACATACAATTGAGCGTCTCGGTGAGAAGCTTGGCGATGATGTTCGCTATCAGAAACACAAGGTGCAATGAGTGTATGAGTGAGCTGGAACCCCCTCCATCCAACGCCTTCCGCTATTTTGTTGTCGGGGTTCTGTGTGTGGCGGTGATGCTGGGGGCCTATTTCGTGCAGCTCAATGCCCAGGTGGACCGGCAGCGGGAAGAAGCAGCGGAGCGCCTGGCGTTATGTCGCCAGGCAGCCAGCGTTTCGCGTACCACGCCTCAGGACGAATTGGTGCTGGTGGATCCGTGCAAACATTTGAGTGAGCATTACTTGAAGAAGCCCACGCACTTTTAATCAATACCCTTATTTTTATCGCGGAATTAAACAGCGCAAGTTTGTTTAACTTAGGGTTTGTTGCACCAAAAAGTGGCACTTTGAATAATCGGATCCATTAAAAAAGTGTGGTTATTGAAGGGCTTAGGCGCGGCTTGATCCGACGAAAGGCTTAAAAATATCTTGTTACAGATTGCTCCGGTCGGTATTATTGCCGGGCGTTCACCTCCCACGGTTTATGCATTTTTAAATCCCAAGTTTCCATCAGCTACTTGGGATTTTTTTTGCCTGGAATTTGGTGTTTTCCACGTCGATTCCCTTGCACGTCCTGTCGCTTCCACTGAGCATTCTCACTGCTGCCAGGTTGGTTTTCCGTCGTCCTGGTATATCCCACCCTACGCTACCCCGGCATGCCCGAGGAAAAATAAGCATTTAAGACGTGATAATAAATTTGGTATTAAATTGCCAACAGTATTTGTGAGAAATATGTTGTTGTACTTTGCAGGCGTGCGCGTTTCTTTATGAAAAGTATTAAACGTACTGCACTCGATTGCCCTTTTTTCGGCGGGTATAGAAAACATTGATTTGTGAGTGTAGTGGGTTTTTTTAGGTGGCTGGTGTCGTATTGGTTTAGTGATATTTTCTTACGTAAAATTTTGAAGACGTATTTTTTTGTCGTTTTTTGAGTGGAGTAAAAATACCGGATTTAGATCTAGTTACGAATTGAGGCTTGATTGCTTTTTTGGCCGTGTCACCTTGTTTCGGCGAATAGAGTGTTCGCTCGTTTCCGGGTGTTTAATCTGAAAGGGTATTATATGTCGAACTTACAAGCGCTTCATAATTCCACCATGACCAATGGTTATGCGGATAATTACTCAAAGTCTGCCTCTGAAGAGCCCAGCAAAACACAGCCTTCAAAAGGTTATGGTGACGGCCAGCCAACTCAGCAGAGTTCAGGCACCGGACGTAAGTGGCATGATCTTAATAATGATGGTGTTACGAGCCTCTCTTACCAGAATGGTGTCTATCATTCTTCCGAGCGGGGGAAGGGCTTACTTCCTTTTATGTTGGATGAGTCAAAGGTCAAAAGCGCTCTGCAGGATTGGTCGGATGTTGCCAACGTTACATTTACAGAGAGTAAAAATCCTGCAAATGAGGGGCACCTTAAGCTGGCTGTTCACACGTATCCTAATACACCTGATGGCGTGCCCAAAGAACCAGGATCTGAAGTGGTCTTTTTTCAGACGGCAAGGGGGACGGACGCTCCATCAATATCCAAACAAAAAATCATGCGCGAAGTGGGGCATGCAATGGGGGTTCAACGTCCCGACCATGCACCTGGCTCGTTGATGGACGATATAGAGCAAGCCCAGAAACTATATGGTGCAAATTACAATACGCGTAATACCGACACGGTTTATGGCTTTAATTCAAATGCTGATCGCGATCAGTATAGTTTGAAGGACCCTGATACGTATCGAATGATGCCGAGGCATATGCAAGAGGCTAATTCTGCGCCGGAATTTAGTGTGTGGGATGGTGGCGGTAATGACACGTTTGACTTTTCAAAGTTTACTCAGGACCAGACCATTAATCTGGGGGCAGGAACGTACTCCAATGTGGGGAGTGGTGTGAATAATGTGTCCATTGCCAGAGGCGTGACGATCGAAAATGCCAAGGGAGGAACAGGTAACGATAAGATTATCGGTAACCAGGCAAATAACGTCATCGTGGGTGGCGGCGGTCGGGATCAACTATGGGGCGTAGGGGGGAACAACACCTTTAAATATAACGAATTGTCCGACTCTACTCATGATAAAGCTGACTGCCTGATGGATTTTGTCAGTGGCAAGGACAAAATTGATATCACCGAAGCCATGACCAAAGCTGGTGTTGCGCCGCGACTGGTGCAAAATTTTACTGGCACGCCCGGTGATGCGGTAATCGGGTTTCACCCGACCGATAAACTTTACTATCTGGCTATTGATACCTCAGGTAACGGCAAAACCGATTTCCTTATTAAAAGTACCAAGCCTATTGTTCCAAACGACATCGTCGTGCCTCGTTAAGCGTTGCCGTCTTTTGGCGGCGTGACGAATCGGTGCAGGCCGGGAGTGTACGGCCGGCACCTACGTTGTGGGTATGGGGGGCTCAGTCGGTGATCGTGGCTATCTCGGCGCGCATCCGCCCGTTGCGTTTGGCTTGATACAGCAATCTGTCCACCTGTTCGACAAACACCAGGGCTTCGCTTCCCGGGCTTACCGTCCGGGTGCCTACCCCCAGGCTTAGCGTCAGCAGGTCGGACACCGCCGAATTCCCATGCTTGATCTGTTGCTGGCGGATCAAGTGCAGGCAGCGCTCGGCCACACGCCGGGCAGACTCGGCGTCGGTTTCCGGCAACAACCACACAAACTCTTCGCCGCCGATGCGCGCAATGAAATCCCGTGGCCGGTTGGCCGCTCGGGAGAGCGTGCTCGCCACTTGCCGCAGGCATTCGTCACCCTTGATATGCCCGTAGAGGTCGTTGTACTGCTTGAAATAGTCGATATCCAACAGGATCAACGACAGCGGCAATTGGCTGCGCAGGGCGCTGGTCCACTCACGCGCCAGCACGGTGTCGAACATGCGCCGATTGGCGATGCCGGTCAGGCCGTCCTGGAAGGAATATTCCTCCAGCTGTTTCTGCAAGCGGATCAAGTGCTCTTCGGTCTTCTTGCGCTCGCTGATATCGAACATGAAGCCGATCAGTGCTTGCACCTCGCCATCCTTGCGCTCCACGTGCACCACGTCGCGAATCCACACGTACTCGCCGCTGGCGGTCAGCGCGCGGTAATCGGCTTCGTGGTCGACCCCGGCGCGGGACTGCGAGACGCAGAAGTTGACCACGTATTCGCGGTCGTCCGGGTGCATGCGTTCTACCCAGTCATCCACGGTGGCCCAGCTCTGGGGCGTCCAGCCCAGTAGCGTCTCGATCTGCGGGCCGATGTAGCTGAAGGTCATGGTTGCCCAGTCGATGCGCCAGGGAATCGCCTTGGTGGATTCCAGCAAGGTCTTGTACACGGCGCTGTCGGGTTCGCTCGGCGGTTCGATGCTCATGGGGATGCTCTTGATGGCGGCAAAAACCCAGAGCATCTGGCCATCATCGACAGGAATCAAGTGCTACGCGCGGCATCGGATGAGAGGTCGTGGTGTGGTTTTTCTGGCGTCAGCCCGCCAGCGGTTTCAGGCAAAATGAGCACCAAGTATCACTTTTGACTTAATTCCCCGGCAGGTTGAAAAAGCTCATCTACCCTAGACGGATCACGTCCACTGAGCCTGGTCCAGCGAAGGGTGCCCGCATGGTCTCGATAGCCGAGTTTCGCCACATCATGGAGTCGGGTTTTCTGCCCCTCGCCTGTGACTGCTCACTGAACAGCGACGGTTCGCTGCGCATCAACATCTTCGACCCGGCCTCCGGGCGCGTCGACCTGCTGCTGACCCGCGTGTCGCCCCAGGGTCTGGACAGCATCCGTTCCATCTCAAACCTGATTGGCGAACTGCGCACCGAGATCAAGGCCGGGCGCAGAGGGTTTGCGGCGGTCAGTTAGCGATCAGGAGATCGCTTGTGCCGTCGGGGTTGTCACCACCCCGTAACCGCGCCAGCAGCAATGCTCGCGGTGCCCCGGCAGGAACACGCAGCCGCCAAGGTTCATGAGCAGGACGGCGGCAACCAGCAGTGAAATTCGACGAGACATGGTGATTTCCTCAAGGTAGTGAACGTTGCCGATCAGCAGATACGCCTGCTGATTGCCAACGGTTAACCCTTGAACGCGACCGCCCGGCCAAATCCGTCGCAGCTTTTTGCATATTTCATCAAACCCCCGCAAACCCTGGGCAATACTGGCCCTGCCTGCCGTGCCGAGTGGTCGCGAAAAATTTTGATTTTGACGCGACGGATTTCCCCGGCACCCGCCGTTCAACCCTGCAGCAGCGATCACTGGCGATCGCCGATGAAGGAGTTGTCATGAGACTTGCACGACCGCTGGCCAAACTACGTTATGCCCTGTTGATCCCGCTGGCGCTGGCCGCCCTGGTCAGCACGCCGACCTTTGCCCAGACCGAAGTGATCATCCGCGATGCGCCGCCGCCGATGCGTGTCGAGGCGGTTCCCGTCGAGCGTCCTGGCTATGTGTGGGATCGCGGGCACTGGCGCTACGAAGGGCGCGGTTACGTGTGGGTGCCGGGCCATTGGCAGCCGGTGATGCGCAACGCCCGTTGGGAACCTGGCCACTGGGAGTCGCGCGGCCCCAACTGGTACTGGATGGAAGGGCACTGGATCCGCTGACCGTCCCGTCAACCTGACCCTTAGCCACCGGACCGAGACTTGCCCTATTGAAAGACACTGATCCGGACGTTGAGCTGTTGGCCCGCATCGGTAATAACGAACCGGCGGCCATCAACGAAATGGTGACGCGCAAACTTCCGCGTTTGCTCGCGCTCGCCAGTCGGATCCTCGGGGATGCCGACGAGGCCAGGGACGTGGCCCAGGAAAGCTTCCTGCGGATCTGGCGCCAGGCTGCAAGCTGGCGCAGTGGTGAAGCGCGTTTCGACACCTGGTTGCACCGCGTGGTGCTCAACCTGTGCCATGACCATTTGCGTCGGCGCAAGGAGCGCCCGTTGAACGACGAGGAGGCCATGAACGACGTGGTCGACAGCGCGCCTGCACCCGATGAGCAACTCGAAGCGGTTGCCCGTAGCGAGCATATGGCGCGGGCGTTGGCGTCGCTGCCTGATCGCCAGCGCGAGGCGATCGTGCTGCAGTACTATCAAGAGCTGTCGAATATCGACGCCGCGGCGCTGATGAACATCAGCGTCGAGGCACTGGAGAGCTTGCTGTCACGGGCCCGGCGCAACTTGCGCAGTTACCTTGACGACACACCCGGGCCCGCCCGCCCAGGAAGGGGAAAACCATGACGCCCGAACGATTTGCCCAATTGGCCGAGGCTTACGGCGGCCACTTGCACCGTTGGCCCCGGGCCGAACAGGCCGAGGCCCAGGCACTGCTGGATGCAGGCGATGCCGGCGCACGTGAGGTGTTGCACCAGGCGCGATGGCTCGATGGCCAGTTGGATGGGTATCAACTGGCGCCTGTCGACCCGGCGCTGGCGCGACAGATCCGTCAGTCGTTTCCCCAGCGCCAGTCGTTCTGGGCGCGTTACGCCGGCTGGCTGTCGCCTGCCGGTTTTGTCGGCGTGGGCATTGCCGGGATCGCCGCCGGAATCCTGGTGGCGTCGTTGAGCGTGCCGCTGCCCATGCTCGGTCCTGAAGTACTGCCCAGTGTCTTCGACCAGGGCGACGCCGAAGTCGTCTTCACCGTCAACGCCGAGGAAAGCGAGCAATGACCCCGTCACCCAAATACCTGAAGCCGCTGCTGGTTGTGTCGGTGTTGTTCAACGTGTTTTTGATCGGCGGGGTCGGCGGTGGCCTGTACCACTGGCTGGCGAATACCAAGCCTGCCGAGGCCGTGGTGAACCAGCATGGCTTGCGCCAGGCGATGGTCAAGCTGCCGCCGGAGCGGCGTAAGGAGTTGCGTCAGTTGCTGCGCCAGAACCGCTCAGACAGCCAACCGCTGGTGCTGGCCGGGCGCGAGGCGCGGCTGGATGTGATCAAGCAACTGGAGGCGCCGACCCTGGACCGTGAGGCACTGGTGAGCGACTTGGGCAAGGCTCGGGAAGCGGACATGGCGCTCAGGGCGCTGGTGGACAACACCCTGGCGCAGTTCGCCAGCACCTTGCCCCGGGATGAGCGCCAGCGACTGGTGGAAGCGTTGTATTTGAAGGGGCAGGCGAAGGGCTCGGTAGCCAAAAAGAACTGAGACGGGCGACGGATTTTTCCGGGTGGCGGCGTTTAACCCGGGTAGGCCCGCCACTCAGGCGCTGGTCAGTCTCATTGGGGAATCCTGCCATGTCCCGGATATTCAAGGCCACGCTGGCCGCCACGTTGATGGCCGCTGCGTTGTCCGGTTGTATTGTCGAACCTGTTCACCCGCGTCGTCCGCCGCCGTTGGTTGAAGTGGTGCCGGTGGCACCGGCGCCGGGGTATCAGTGGGTGCGGGGGCACTATCGCTGGGGGAACGGGCAGTGGTTGTGGGTGCCGGGGCATTGGCGGTATTGAGCCCTCCACACGTTCAACTGCGACGCTGAAACCCTGTGGGAGCTGGCTTGCCTGCGATGCAGGCACCTCGGTCTACCTGACAAACTGCGGTGATGCCATCGCGGCGATGCGGCGACCCGACAAGCCCGGCTCCCACATTTGATCGGGGCAGGCGGTTCAATGCGTATGCCCCGACACCCTCAACGCGGCTGCATACAATCCACTGCCCGATCCACCATCACCCGCGCCATATCCACCAAATGCAGCACCGAAATCACCAGCGCCCGAGACGCCCCATCCAGTTGATCACCCGCCTGTTGCGCGGTCACCGAGGCACAGTGCAACAGGCTACTGGTATGGACTAATGCGCTTTCAAAACTGGTATCGGGATCGACCGTGAACAGCATCGGTTCTTCCGTCGTAGGGGATGGGTTGGGATTGAGGTAGTGATCCAGCGCACGTTTATACGCGGCATGTTTCTGGGATTGATCCGAGAAGGAATCTGAACTGCTGAAGGGCGGATCTGGAACGATTTTATCCATCGTGAAACACCTCTAGTCGGTAGAGGCCGTCACCATCGCTGCTAAACGATTGAGGGGTGGCGACCGTGCGCGGGTTAGCAGACCGGAGACTAGTATCCGGTGCACCCGAAGGTGCCCCGCGCACGGCCACCATAAAGCGTGGGGCCGAAAAAAAGCGCCCTGCAGAAGGTGGCGCTTTGCGCCTAGTCTCATCGGCGGGCTGCTAAACCCGATCGCTGAATTGGCAGCGACCGGCGAAGACTAGCCATGTGATTTGAGCGGCGCAAGCGGTCAGGATTTTCTAGGAAACGTCCTGCGAGGGAAAGGGAAACTTCAGAAATTCCATCACTCCCCCCCAAACAACTCCACCACCTGCTTCCTCAACCAAAGATGCCGCGGATCCTTTTGATTCCGCGCATGCCAATGGTGTTTCAAGCTATACCTCGGGATCTCCACCGGTGGCTCAATCAACCTGACCGATGAATACTGCACATACAGATTGGCCACTGTGCGTGGCACAACCGCCACCAAATCCGAGCGCTCGATAATCGCCGCCATGCTCATGTAATGGGACATTTGCAGCACGATCCTGCGCTCGATTCCCTGCTCGGCCAGGAAGCTTTCATACATCTCCTGGCTGCGGCTGCCGTCGCGGACTTGCAGGTGTTCCAGCTCGCAGAAGTCTTTCAGGGACAGGCGCGCGTCGGTGATCCGGTGGTCTTGTCGGATCAGGCACACCAGGTCATGGGAGAACAGCCGCTGCTGGTAGATGTTCGGCGCATCCAGGTCGGGAAAGTAACCCAAAGCCGCATCAACCTTGCCTTCGCGCAGGGCTTCCAGCAGGTCTTTGGGCCCCAGGCTCAGGCAGCGGATTTTCACGTGGGGTGCCTTGCTGCGCAGGCAGTCGAAGAGGGCAGGGAGGAACACCACTTCACCGATTTCGCTCAGGCAGAAGGTGACTTCGTCGCGGCTTTCGGCCGGGTCGAAGGTGGGGCTCGGGAGGATTTCCTGGTCGATGGTGGCGATCACTTCCCGAGTCCGTTCGACGATGCTGCGCGCCCGGGGTGTGGGCTCCATGGCGGTGCCGCTGCGCACAAAAAGCGGGTCGCCCAGCGAGTGACGCAAGCGCGATAACGCCGCGCTGGCCGCGGGCTGGCTCATGCCCAGGCGCTTGGCCGCGGCGGTGACGTTGCCGCAATCGTGAATGGCCAACAGCACCCGTAGCAGGTTCAGATCTGTGCGCATGACTATAACCAAATCAAATAGATTGAATAACCAGAATTCGCTTTTGCTATTTGTGCCCGACGGCGAGGATTGTGTCCAGACAAGAATAAAACCAAGAGGCACCTTCATGATCAATCTGCATGACATCCGCTATGTGCGTCTGGGCACAGCGGACCTTGCCCAGGCCAAGTTGTACGCCACGCAGATGCTCGGCCTGCAAGTGGCCCGCAAGGCCAACGGTGCGATTTACTTCCGCTCCGACAGCCGCGACCACACCCTGTGCTACTACGAAGGCGACCCCCGGGAAACCACCACCGCGTTCGAAGTCACGAACTGGAATGAACTCGACCACGCCGCCCAACTGCTGGAAGACAACGGCTTTGCGGTACGTCACGGCACTCGCGAAGAGGCCGAGGTACGCCATGTCAACGAGCTGATCCACTTTCGCGACCCCAGCGGCAACAACATCGAACTGGTGCTGCGCCCCCACGCCAGCGGCAGCCGTTATTTCGCCGCCCGCGACGCCGGCATCACCGGCTTCAGCCACATCGGCCTGCGTACCACCAATGCCAAGCGCGACGAAGCCTTCTGGACCCAACTGGCCAACGCCCGGGTCAGTGACCGAATCGGCGAAGCGCCGCTGCTGCGCATCGATGACGTGCACCACAAGATCGCCCTGTTTCCCTCCAGCCATGCCGGCGTGCAGCACATCAACCACCAGGTGGAAAGCATCGATGACGTGATGCGTGCCTGGTACTTCCTGAAGGAACGCGGGATCAAGATTCTGTTCGGCCCGGGTCGCCACCCAACGTCGGGGGCGATGTTCCTGTACTTCGAAGGCCCGGATGGCATGACCTACGAATACTCCACCGGGGTCAGCCATATCGCCCCGGAAGACGATGCCAGTCACCAGCCCCGGCAGTTTCCCCTGGCTACCACCTCGTTCTGCGCCTGGGGCTCGAAGCCGGATATTCCGGAGTTCAAGTTATGACCACGTTAAGCCAGCAGGCCGAAGTGCGGGTTGCCGCCCGCGCGTTGGCCCGGGCCGGTTTTGTCCACGCCTACGGCCATTGCAGCCTGCGCCTGGATGCCGACCGTTTCCTGGTGTGCGCCGCCAAACCGATGGGCCTGATCCAGCCCGGCGAGCCCGGTACCGTGGTGCCGGTGCACGGTCCGCTGCCGGAAGGTGTGCTGGGCGAGGTGCGTATCCACCAACAGATCTACCAGCGCCGCGCCGATGTGCAGGCGGTGATTCGCAGCATGCCGATGCAGGTGATGAGCCTGTCGTGCGCCGGCCTCACGCCACAGCTGCGTCACGGCATGGGCGCCTATTTCAAAAACGGCGTGCCGCTGTGGGATGACCCGCAACTGCTGCGCGACGACACCCAGGCGGCGGCACTCGCCGAGCAATTGGGCAACGCCCAGGCCCTGGTGATGCGCGGCAACGGCGCGATCGTGGTCGGCGGTTCGCTGGTGGAAGCGCTGACCCTCAACTTCTACCTCGAAGACGCCGCCCGCATCGAACTGCAACTGCTGGCTGCCGGTGTGGCCGACCAGGCGCCACGCCTGAGCCTCGAAGAGGCCCGGCAACGGGCGACCAACAGCGGCCGGATCTTCGAACGCATGTGGGACTACCTGACGGCCGGCGATGCCGAGCTGAACCTGATAACAAGAGAAGAGCGCCAACCATGACCAAGCATTTTCACAACTTTATCGACAACCAATGGGTTGAAGGCGTGCGCACCTTCGACAACCGCAACCCTGCCGACAACAGCGTGATCGGCCAGGTCCACGAAGCCGGCCGCGAGCAAGTAGACGCCGCAGTCAACGCCGCCCGTGCCGCGCTGAATGGCCCGTGGGGCAAGATGACCGTCGCCCAGCGCACCGCCTTGCTGCACAAGGTGGCCGACGGTATCGAACAGCGCGCCGAAGAATTTGTGGCCGCCGAAGTGGCCGACACCGGCAAGCCCCATGCCCTGGCCAGCCACCTGGACATCCCGCGCGGCGCCGCCAACTTCAAGGTGTTCGCCGACCTGATCCGCAACGTGCCCACCGAAAGCTTCACCATGGACACCCCCGACGGCGGCAAGGCGGTCAACTACGCCGTGCGCAACCCGCGCGGGGTGATCGGGGTGATCTGCCCCTGGAACCTGCCGCTGCTGCTGATGACCTGGAAAGTCGGCCCGGCCCTGGCCTGCGGCAACACCGTGGTGGTCAAGCCCTCGGAAGAAACCCCGGCCACCGCCACCTTGCTCGGCGAAGTGATGCGCGACGCCGGCGTACCGGCGGGCGTGTACAACGTGGTCCATGGGTTTGGCGAGCACTCCGCCGGTGCCTTCCTCACTGAACACCCGGGCGTCGACGGCATCACCTTCACCGGCGAAACCGGCACCGGCGAGGCGATCATGAAGGCCGCGTCCAAGGGCGTGCGCCCGGTGTCGCTGGAACTGGGCGGCAAGAACGCCGGGGTGATTTTTGCCGATGCTGACCTCGACAAAGCCGTGGCCGGCATCGCCCGTGCCGTGTTCGAAAACAGCGGGCAAGTGTGCCTGGGCACTGAGCGCGTCTACGTGCAGCGCCCGTTGTTTGCAGCCTTTGTTGCCGCCCTCAAGGTGCGCGCCGAAGCGATCAAGGTCGGCCCGCCGAATGAGCCGGGTGTGACCATGGGCCCGCTGGTGTCTGTCGGTCATCGGCAAAAAGTCTTGAGCTACTACCAGCAGGCCGCCAAAGACGGCGCCACCGTGGTCACCGGCGGCGGCATCCCGGACATGCCTGCCGAACTGGCCGAAGGCGCCTGGGTACAGCCGACCATCTGGACCGGCCTGTCGGAAGACTCGGCGGTGGTGCGCGAAGAAATCTTCGGCCCGTGCTGCCACATCGCGCCTTTCGATGATGAAGACGAAGTGGTACGCCTGGTCAACGACACGCCCTACGGCCTCGCCGCCAGTGTGTGGACCACCAACCTGCAAGTCGCCCACCGCATGGGCGCGGCACTCGACGTGGGCATCTGCTGGATCAACTCGTGGTTCCTGCGGGACCTGCGCACCGCCTTCGGTGGCGCCAAGCAGTCGGGCATCGGCCGCGAAGGCGGGGTGCATTCCCTGGAGTTCTACACCGAACTGCGCAACGTGTGCATCCGCCTGTGAGTACCGCCATGACGAACCTCAATCACCTCGGCGCGCAGTTGCATCAGGCGCTCACCGACAGGAAACCGCTGGCGCCGCTCACCGAGCAATTCCCCGAATTGAGCGTGGCCGACGCCTACCAGATCCAGCTGGCCATGCTGCAACCGCGTCTCGACGCCGGGCAAACCGTGATCGGCAAGAAAATCGGAGTCACCAGCCAGGTGGTGATGGACATGCTCGGCGTCGACCAGCCGGACTTCGGCCACCTGCTCAGCGGCATGCTGGTCAACGACGGTGCGGCATTGGCGTGCACCGACTTCATCGCGCCCAAGGCCGAGGGCGAGATTGCCTTCGTGCTCAAGGACGACCTGATGGGCCCCGGTGTAACGGCGGCTGACGTGATCCGTGCCACGGCGTATGTGATGCCGTGTTTCGAGATCGTCGACTCGCGGATCAAGGACTGGAAAATCAAGATCCAGGACACCGTCGCAGACAACGCTTCAGCCGCAGCGTTTGTGCTGGGTGACGGCGCTGTCGATCCCCGGGATATCGACCTGGCCTGCGTCGGCATGACCCTGGAAAAGAACGGTGAAATCGTCGCCACCGGTGCCGGTGCCGCCGCCCTCGGCCACCCGGTGAATGCCGTGGTGTGGCTGGCCAACACCCTTGGAAAACTTGGCATCGGCTTGAAAAAAGGCGAAGTGATTTTGTCCGGCTCCCTGGCCGCCATGGTTGCGGTGCAACCCGGTGATCAACTGCGCATGAGCCTGGGCGGTATCGGCTCGGCTTCCGTTCGTTTTGTTTGAAGGACACCTCTATGAATCTGTCAGCAACCACTATCGCCGAACTGGCCACCCACCTGGAAAACGCCGAGCTTAACCGCGAAGCCGTGGCCAAAATCACCGACGCCCATCCCGACATGGACTGGGAAGATGCCTATGCCGTCCAGGACGCGATTCGCGCCAACAAAGAGGCACGCGGCGTGCGCATCGTCGGCCTGAAAATGGGCCTCACCTCGTTTGCCAAGATGAAGCAGATGGGCGTCACCGAACCGATCCACGGCTTTATCACCGACTACGGCTCTTGCGCAGATGGCTCGGTGATCGACGTCGACTCGCTGATTCATCCCAAGGTTGAAGCGGAAATCGCCTTCGTGCTCAAGCACCCGCTGAAAGGCCCGGGCGTGCATGTGGGCGACGTATTGGCGGCCACCGACTTCATCTTGCCGGCCGTCGAAGTGATCGACTCACGTTATGAAAACTTCCGCTTCGACCTCAAGAGTGTGATCGCCGACAACACCTCGTCCGCCCGCTTCGTCACCGGTGGCCAGGCCCGCAGCCCGCTGGGTCTCGACCTGAAATGCCTTGGCGTGGTGATGGAGAAAAACGGCGAAGTGGTCGCCACCGCCGCCGGTGCCGCCGTGCTTGGCCACCCGGCCCAAAGCGTGGCGATGCTCGCCAACATGCTCGCCGCCCAGGGCAAGGAGTTGCCCGCCGGCACCTTCATCATGACCGGCGGCGTCACCGAAGCCATCGCGGTAGAGGCGGGTGACCAGATCACCGTGCGCTACCAGCACCTGGGCAGCGTTTCCATGCGCTTTGCTTCCAAATCCGTTTAAGGAGTCGACCATGCCGATCATGCAGGTGTATCTCATTGAGGGCCGCGACGACGAACAGAAGGCGCGCCTGATCGAGGCGTTGACCAACGCCGCCATCGAGTCGATTCAGGCCCCGCCGGAGTCCGTGCGGGTGATCATCACCGAAGTGCCGAAAACCCAATTCGGCATCGCCGGTAAAACCGCCAAGGCTTTGGGGCGCTGAGATGAGTGAGCATAAAAAGAAAGTCGCAATCATCGGCTCAGGCAATATCGGCACCGACCTGATGATCAAGATCCTGCGCCACGGCAAGCATTTGCAGATGGCGGTGATGGTCGGTATCGACGCGGCCTCCGACGGCCTGGAACGGGCGCGGCGCCTCGGCGTGGCGACCACACACGAGGGCGTTGAGGGACTGGTGAAGCTGCCGGAATTTGACGACATCGACTTCGTGTTCGATGCCACCTCGGCCACCGCCCACGTGCAGAACGATGCCTTTTTGCGCCAGCACAAACCCGGCATCCGCCTGATCGACTTGACCCCGGCAGCCATCGGCCCGTACTGCGTGCCGGTGGTGAACCTGGAGGCCAACCTGTCGGCGCTGAACGTCAACATGGTGACTTGTGGCGGCCAGGCGACCATCCCGATGGTGGCGGCGGTGTCCCGCGTGGCCAAGGTGCACTACGCGGAAATCATCGCCTCCATCAGCAGCAAATCCGCCGGCCCCGGTACCCGGGCGAACATCGACGAGTTCACCGAAACCACCGCCCAGGCCATCGAAGCGGTGGGCGGGGCCGGCAAGGGCAAGGCGATCATTGTGCTCAACCCGGCCGAGCCGCCGTTGATGATGCGCGACACGGTGTACGTGTTGTCGGAAGCGGCGGACCAGGGCGAGATCGAAGCCTCCATCGAGGACATGGCGAATGCCGTGACCGCGTATGTGCCGGGTTATCGCCTCAAGCAAAAGGTCCAGTTCGAAGTGATTCCTGCCGATGCGCCGCTGAACATTCCCGGCCTGGGGCGCTTCATCGGCTTGAAGACCACGGTGCTCCTCGAAGTCGAGGGCGCCGCCCATTACTTGCCAGCCTACGCCGGCAATCTCGACATCATGACCTCCGCTGCGTTGGCCACCGCCGAACGCATGGCGCAGTCGATGGCTTTGTGAGGCAGACGACATGACTTTTGATCCCGGCAAGAAGCTCTACATCAGCGACGTCACCCTGCGTGACGGCAGCCATGCGGTGCGGCATCAGTACTCAATCAACAACGTACAGACCATCGCCCGTGCGCTGGACAAGGCCCGTGTCGATTCCATCGAAGTGGCCCATGGTGACGGCCTGCAAGGTTCCAGCTTCAACTACGGCTTTGGTGCCCACACCGACCTTGAGTGGATCGAGGCGGTCAGCGACGTGATCAGCCACGCCAAAGTTGCCACGCTGTTGCTGCCGGGCATCGGCACCGTGCACGACCTCAAGGCCGCGTACAACGCCGGGGCGCGGGTGGTGCGTGTGGCCACCCATTGCACAGAGGCGGACTGCGCCCGCCAGCACATTGAATACGCGCGCACCCTGGGGATGGACACCGTGGGCTTCCTGATGATGAGCCACCTCACCAGCCCACAGAACCTGGCGCTGGAAGCAAAAAAAATGGAGAGCTACGGCGCCACCTGCATTTACGTGGTGGACTCTGGTGGCGCCATGAGCATGCAAGACATTCGCGAGCGCTTTCGCGCGTTAAAGGCTGTGCTCATGCCCGAGACGGAAACCGGCATGCATGCGCACCACAACCTGTCCCTGGGCGTGGCCAATTCCATCGTCGCGGTGGAGGAGGGCTGTGACCGGATCGACGCGAGCCTCGCCGGCATGGGCGCCGGTGCGGGCAATGCACCGCTGGAAGTGTTCATCGCCGCAGCCGACCGCCTGGGCTGGAACCACGGCACCGACCTGTATGCACTGATGGACGCCGCCGACGACATCGTGCGGCCGCTGCAGGACCGCCCCGTGCGGGTCGACCGCGAGACCTTGGCGCTGGGTTATGCCGGGGTGTATTCGAGCTTTTTGCGGCACGCTGAAGTGGCGGCGGCGCGGTATGGCTTGAAGGCCGTGGACATCCTGGTGGAGCTGGGCAAACGCCGGATGGTGGGCGGGCAGGAGGACATGATTGTTGATGTGGCGCTGGACCTTTTGGCGCGCTGACCTCCCTGTGGGAGTCGGGCTTGCCCGCGATGGCATCACTGCGGTGTGCCTGAGATGCCGCGGTGCCTGCATCGCAGGCAAGCCAGCTCCCACATTTTGATCGGGTTTCAAATCGGAAAATTAGCGTTGCAGTGCACTTGATTCACCCCACAGACAAATCCAATAAAAGGGGAACATCCATGAACGGCAAGACTGCCAACATAGGCGCAATGATCGATAACAACAGGATTTCCGGCTACCAGGTCATGGTGCTGGTCCTGTGCTTCCTGGTGGTGCTGGTGGACGGTTTCGACACCGCCGTCATAGGCTACATCGCCCCGGCACTGCGCCAGGAGTGGGGGCTGCAACCCAGCCAGTTGTCCCCGGCATTTGGCGCCGGTTTGCTGGGCTTGATGGTCGGTGCCTTCATCTTCGGGCCGGTGGCCGACGCCTACGGGCGCAAGAAGGTGCTGCTGGTGTCGGTGCTGATTTTCAGCCTCGGCACCCTGGCTTCGGCGTATTCCACCTCCATCGACATGCTCACCGCACTGCGCTTTCTCACCGGGATCGGCCTGGGCGGGGCGATGCCGACGTGCATCACCTTGAGCGCCGAATACTCGCCGGCCCGGCGGCGGATGATCATGGTCACCTTGAGCTACAGCGGGTTCACCACCGGCCTGGCGCTCGGCGGTGCGGTGGCCAGCCAGATCATCCCGGTGTTCGGCTGGCGCGGGGTGCTGATGATCGGTGGGATTGTGCCGCTGCTGTTGCTGCCATTGCTGGCCTGGCTGCTGCCGGAGTCGGTGCGCTTCATGGCGGCTCACGCACGGCATGCGGAGGCGCTGCGCAAGGTGATGGGGAAGATCACCGGCCGCACCGACCTGCACGACATCACCTTGATTGAACCGCAAAGCCCGGTGGCCGTGCGCTCGCCCATCTCCCAACTGTTTATCGAAGGCCGCGCCCTGCGCACGGTGCTGTTGTGGGGCACGTTCTTCTGCTCGCTGTTTGTGTTCTACCTGCTGACCAGTTGGCTGCCGAGCATTCTCAAGGACGCCGGCTACGACATCGCCAGTGCCGCACGCATCGGTGCGATGGTGCCACTGGGCGGCACGGTGGGTGCGATTCTGATGGCCTTGCTGATGGACCGCGTGAGTCCGTATCGCGTGCTGGGCCTGGCCTATCTGGGCTCGGCGCTGGTGATTGCGCTGGTGGGCTTCGCGCTGGCCGACGCGTTCTGGCTGGGGCTGACGGTGTTCATGGTGGGCTTCGGCGTGGCGGGTGCGCAGAACGGTTTGAACCTGCTGTCCGCCAGCATCTACCCGACAGCGGCGCGGGCCACCGGTGTGAGTTGGGCCATGGCCAACGGGCGGGTTGGCTCGATCATCGGTTCGGTGCTGGGGGCGTGGTTGATTGCGCAACTGGGGCAGCCGTCGGTGTTTTTCATCGTGCTGGCGATACCGGCGCTGCTGGGCTCGATTGCGATCTTTTCGCTGCAGCGCATGACCGAGCGCCGCAAGGCACCTGAGGTCACCGCGCTGCCAACCTGACGGTTTTTCTGTAGGAGCTGGCTTGCCCGCGAGGAACGCCCAGGCAGCGCGTTCATTCAGGGCGCCAGCGTTATCGTTGACGACCTTCGCGAGCAAGCTCGCTCCTACATGACTCCCACACAACAATAAAAGTAATGGGTACCCCCAATGAAAAACTCCGTACTGAAATCGGCGCCTTCGTGCGCGCGCGTTTTGCCTTTGGTGTTCGCGGTAGTCGCTGTTTCCAACGCCTGCGCCGAAGGTTTTATCGACGATTCCCACGCGAAAATAGAAGCGCGCAACGTCTACTTCAACCAGGACAATCGCAGCGGCCCGGCCCAGCCTTCGAAGCTGGAAGAGTGGGGCCAGGGCTTCATGCTCAACTTCACCTCCGGCTACACCCAGGGCCCGGTTGGGTTTGGCGTAGACGCCCTGGGTATGCTCGGCATCCGCCTGGACTCCGGGCGCGGCACCCACGGCAATCCCAACAGCGTCAGCCAGGGCGGGTTTGTGTTTCCCACCGACAGCGACGGCCGGGCGGTGAGCGATTTTGGCAGTCTGGGCGTGACCGGCAAGGTGCGCGTGGCCAAGACTGAATTGAAGGTCGGCACCCTGATGCCGAAACTGCCGGTGGTGGTTTACAACGACGGCCGCCTGTTGCCAGAAACCTTCCAGGGCTGGCAGGCCACGTCGAAGGATTTCGACAACCTCACCCTGATCGGCGGGCGCTTGAGCGGGGTCAAAAGCCGCAACTCCTCGAACAACGAAGACCTCGCCATCAGCGGTGCGGGCGGCCCCACCGGCAAGCGCAGCAACCAGTTCTATTACGCCGGCGTCGACTACACCCCGCGCTCCGACCTGTTGTTGCAGTACTACTACGGCGACCTTGAAGACTTCTATCAGCAGCACTTTGTCGGCCTGGTGCATAACCTGACCTTGCCGGTGGGCAGCTTCAAGAGTGACCTGCGGTTTTTCGACAGCAGCTCCGATGGCCGCAACGGCAGTGCCGCGGGGCGTGCCGAGGGCTATCGCAGTACCGGTTACCACAACAACGGTGAAGTGGATAACCGGGTGCTGGCGGGGCTGTTCACTTACAGCCTGGCGGGGCATGCGGTCAGCCTGGGGTACCAACACCTGAATGGCTCCAGTGACTTCCCGTTTCTCAACCAGGGCGATGGTTCGGCGACGTACCTGATCACCGACCGCCAGACCGGCGCGCGTTTTCAGCGTGCGGGCGAGAACACCTGGGTCGCGCAGCACGCGTTTAACTTCGCCACGGTCGGTGTGCCGGGGCTGAGTTCACAGGTGATCTACCAGCGCGGTGGCGACATCAAGTCGGACCAGGGCAGCCAGCATGAATGGGAGCGCGACCTGGTGTTGACCTATGCGTTCCAGGGGCCGACGTTGTCCGGGTTTGGCGTGCAGTGGCGCAACGCGATGCTGCGCAGCACGGTGACCACACAGCGCGACCTGGACGAAAACCGGCTGTACGTGACCTACACCCACGCGTTGTTTTGATCGTTTTAATCGTTCCCACGCAGAGCGTGGGAACGATCAGTCGCGTTCTGGTTCTGTCAGTACTTTCCTGAACGTCTCCACCAACGGCCGCAAATTGATCCGATGCCACGCCGCCCACAGCGGTGTGGTGTAGGTCAGCCACGGCAGTTCCCGCAGCACCACGCCCGGTGGTGCATTGCGGCTCAAACCCTTTTGCACCATCGCCACGCCCAACCCCGACGCCACCAATCCCAGCGCGGTAAACGGCTCGCTGGCTTCCATCGGAATCTGCGGGGTAAAGCCCGCCCGAATGCACGCCGCAACGAAGTCATCCGCCGGGTTCGCCCCGGGTTTGCGTTGCACGCCAATCCACTGCTGTTCGGCCAGATGTTCGGGCAGCAACTCGCTGACGCTGGCCAGCGGATGCTGCTCGGGTAGCGCCAGCAACATCGGATCGTCCAGCACTTGCAAGGCGATCAGGTCCGGGTCATCTGCTGCCGGCGGTTCACCTACCAGGGCGATGTCGAGGCTGCGCTGGCGCAAGCCTTCCAGTTGCTCGATGGAGGGCAGGTTGTACAGGGCGATATGCACGTTGGGCCGCGCGTCGCGCAGTACCTTCAGGGCGTTGGGCAGCACGCCGGCGTGCATGGCGTTTTCGATGTAGCCGATACACAACCCGCCTTCTTCGCCTTTGCCCAGACGCCGGCCGAGGGATTCCAGACGGTTGGCGTGGGTCAGCAGGGCCTTGGTTTCGGCCAGAAACGTCTGGCCATCGCGGGTCAGGCGGATGCGCTGTTGGCTGCGCTCGAACAAGGTCAAACCCAGGCGCTCTTCCAGTTGGGCGATTTGCCGGCTCAGGGGCGATTGGGAGATGTGCAACCGTTCGGCAGCACGCCCCACGTGTTCTTCTTCAGCGACTACAACGAAGTAGCGCAGTTGGCGGAAATCGATCATGTCAGACCTGTAGGGACTCAAGTTGGTCGCAGTATGTCTTGGACGGTCCGATCTCTGCAATCTACGATCTGCTCAACGGTCAACACAGCGACCTTGAACAATCTTGAGGATTTACCCCATGAGCTTGAAAGACAAACTGCCCGGCGTGCTGGGTTTTGGTACCGCCCCATTGGGCAACATGTTCCGCGCGATTCCTGAAGACGAGGCGCAAGCCACCGTTGAAGCGGCCTGGAACCAGGGCGTGCGTTACTTCGACACCGCGCCGTTCTACGGTTCGGGCCTCTCGGAAATTCGCCTGGGCCAGGCCCTGTCGAAATACAACCGTGACGACTATGTGCTCAGCACCAAGGTCGGCCGGGTGATCCTGGATGAAGTGGAAGAGAGCGCCCGCGACCTCGGCGAGAAAAGCGGTGTGTTCGAACATGGCCGGCCGAACAAGATGGTCAACGACTACAGCGCCGATGCCACCCTGCGTTCCATCGAAGACAGCCTCAATCGTCTGCAAACTGACCGCCTCGATATCGTGTGGATTCACGACATCGCCCAGGACTTCTACGGCGACCAATGGCTGGACTACTTCAACCAGGCCCGCACCGGGGCTTTCAAAGTGCTGACCCGCCTGCGTGAAGAAGGCGTGATCAAGGCCTGGGGCCTGGGCGTCAACCGCGTCGAGCCGTGCGAATTGACCTTGGACCTGACCGAAGCCCAGCCCGATGGCTTCCTGCTGGCCGGCCGCTACACCTTGCTCGACCATGAGCGTGCCTTGCAGCGCCTGATGGACGCGGCCCTGGCGCAGAACGTCGAGATCGTGGTGGGTGGCCCTTACAGCTCCGGCATTCTTGCGGGCGGCGCACATTTTGAGTACCAGAAAGCCAGCCCGGCGATCATCAGCAAGGTCGAGCAGATCAAGGCGATTGCCGCTGCCCATGGCGTCAGCGTGAAAGCCGCTGCACTGCAATTCTCCCTGGCCCACCCGGCGGTGGCGGCAGTGATTCCGGGTGCCAGTCGTCCGGGTCGAATTGCCGAAGACGTCGCGGCGTTGTCAGAGAAGATTCCCGCAGCCTTTTGGCAGGCCCTGCGCGACGCCCGATTGATTTCGGCCCGTGCACCGCTGCCGCTCTAACCACAGGAACGCGAACGATGAAAATTGATATCAGTGGCAAAGTCGCAATCGTCAGTGGCAGCACTGCCGGGATCGGCCTGGGCATCAGCCAGGCCCTGGCGCAATCCGGCGCCACGGTGGTGGTGATCGGGCGTGAATCGGGCAAGGTCGACGAGGCGCTGGCGACGATTCGCCAGGCTGTACCCGGCGCCGAGTTGCGCGGGTTGGTGGCAGACCTCGGTACGGTGGAGGGCGCTGAAAAACTGTTCGCCGCCGAGCCACGGGCCGACATCCTGGTGAACAACCTCGGGATCTTCAACGACGTCGATTTCTTCGATGCCCCCGACAGTGAGTGGACGCGTTTCTATGAGGTCAACGTGATCTCCGGCGTGCGCTTGTCGCGGCACTACACGCCGGGCATGGTCAAGCAGGGCTGGGGCCGGGTGATCTTCGTGTCGTCGGAATCGGGCGTGGCAACGCCGGCCGACATGATCAACTACGGCGTGACCAAAAGCGCCAACCTGGCGGTGTCCCATGGCTTGGCCAAACGGCTGGCGGGCACCGGCGTGACGGTCAATGCGATCCTGCCGGGGCCGACCTTTACCGATGGCCTGGAGCACATGCTCAAGGACGCGGTGGCCAAGTCCGGGCGCAGTGCGCGGGACGAGGCTGATGTGTTTGTGCGCAATGCGCGGCCGACGTCGATCATCCAGCGCGCAGCAAATGTGGATGAAGTGGCGAATCTGGTGGCGTACATTGCTTCACCGTTGTCCTCTGCAACCACCGGTGCCGCGTTGCGGGTCGACGGCGGTGTTGTCGACAGCATGGCGATCTGATTTTTCTTGAATGGTTTGGAGTGTGAATCGTGGCAAAAGCATCTGCTGTTATTGAAGTTCCGGTTTCGGCCGAACAGGTTTGGCAATTGGTGGGCGGCTTCAATTCGCTGCCGGATTGGTTGCCCTTTATCGTCAAGAGCGAGCCGAGTGAAGGCGGGCGTGTGCGCCATCTGCAAACGGCTGATGGCGGTGTGGTGGTGGAGCGGTTGCAAAGCTTTGATAACGTCGCGCGCACTTACAGCTACTCGATCAGCGAGTCGCCGTTTCCGGTGAGTGAGTACCTGGCGACGTTGAAGGTGGAAGGGCTGACTGCCAGTTCTGCCAAGGTGACCTGGTCGGGTGTGTTTATCCCGGTGGCCGGTGTGACGGATGCGGCGGTGGAGGAGTTGTTCAGCGGTGTCTACAGCGGTGGGCTGGAAGCGCTGCGGGGCAATTTCCCAGGCTGAAATATTGGCTTGGGGTCAATGAGGTCAAATGTGGGAGCTGGCTTGCCTGCGATAGCATCAACTCGGTGTAACTGATAAACCGAGGTGCCTGCATCGCCGGCAAGCCAGCTCCTACATTGGGTTTGGGGTGTTTTTCAGGCTTCGGGCATCAGTTGTTGGCGGCATTCCAGGATCAATTTTGCGCCGCCGCTTTCGCTGCTGCCGACTTCCAGTTTGAAGCCGTGCAGGTTGATGATCGCGGCCACAATCGACAATCCCAACCCGAACCCGCCTTGTTGCTGATTGCCTTCGTCCACCCGATAAAAGCGCTGGAATACCGCGGCACGTTCCGCTGCAGGAATCCCGGGGCCGGTGTCGAGTACTTCGATGCGGGTGCTGCCGGCATCGTTCACGCCACGCAGAATCACTTTGCCGCCCGGTGGGGTGAATTTGATCGAGTTGCTCAGCAGGTTGGCCAGGGCCTCGAACAGCAAGGCGCGGTCGCCGGTGATCCAGGGCAACGAGGCCGGCACTTCCAGCAGCAGTTCCATCTCGCCTTCTTCTGCCAGGGGCAGGTAGAAGTCATGGAGTTCCTGCAGCAAGGGCAGCGGGTCGAGCACCAGGAAGCCTGAGCGACGCTGGTGGTCTTCCAGTTCGGAAATCCGCAGCAAGCCGCGAAAGCGTGCCATCAAGGTGTCGGTCTCGGCGATGGCCGCGTCCAGTTGCAGGGCGTGGGGGGCGTCTTCATCGGCCTGTTGCTGGATCCGGTACAACTGCGCCCGCAGGCGGGTCAGCGGGGTACGCAGGTCGTGGGCGATGTTGTCGCACACGCCCTTGACCTCGTTCATCAGTTTCTCGATGCGGTCGAGCATCGCGTTGACGATGGCCGCCAGCATGTCGAGTTCGTCGCGTCGGTCCGACAGCGGCAAGCGATGGGTCAGGTCGCCGGCCACGATGGCTTCGGCGCTGGCCTGGATCCCGCGAATCCGCCGCAACGGGCGCCGCCTGAGCAGGTGCCAGCCGGCCGCGCCGGGAATGATCGTCAGGGTGATCCCCCACAGCAAGGCATGCAGGATGATGCGCGTCACGCCGAACAGCGAGCCGTTGGCGCGCACCAGGATCAGCCAGCGGCCGTCTTCGGTGTGGGTGGCCACGGCGTCGCAGCTGTCGCGGGGCAGTTTCGGGTCGTCGGAGTCGATGCAGTTGGCCAGGGCATGGATGTGCCCGTCCATCGGCAGGTCCGGCGGTATCACGCGGATCGGGCCACTGATGGGGTTGAACTGATTGTCGAACAGGCCGTAGGCGTCCACGCCTTTCATGTCGAAGGTCATGCTGGTGGTCAAGGCTTCCACCAGTTCTTCGCCGTCAAAGCGCTGGAACAGGTGCTGGCGCTGCATCAGCGAGTGGCGCGAGAGGTCGCCCAGGTAACCGGACACCTCGTAGTACAGCACGCCCATGAGGATGCAGCTCCAGGCCACGAACAACGAACTGTAGAGCGCCAGCAGCCGGCTGCTGGAAGAGCGCCAGCCTTTAGAGGGGTTCAGCAATGACATACCCGGAACCTCGTACCGTGCGGATCAGCGGCGTGAGGCCCGGCGGGTCGATTTTTTTGCGCAGGCGACCGATGTGCACATCGATCAGGTTGGTGCCCGGGTCGAAGTGATACCCCCAGACTTCCTCGAAGATCATCATCCGCGACAGGATTTGCCCGGTGTTGCGCATCAGGAATTCCAGCAGTTTGTATTCCGTCGGCAACAGGCTCAGGGGCTGTTCGGCGCGGCTGGCTTCACGGCTGATCAGGTTCAGTTCCAGATCGGCCACGCGCAGGGCGGTCTCGAATTCCTTGACCGTGCTTTTGCGGCGTAGCAGCACTTCGACGCGGGCGGCCATTTCGTCGGAGGCGAACGGTTTGGTCAGGTAGTCATCCCCACCGGCCCGCAGGCCGCGTACCCGTTCATCCACATCGGAGAGGGCGCTGATCATCAGGATCGGCGTGGATACGCCAATGGTGCGCAGGGTGGTGACGATGGCCAGGCCATCCAGTTCCGGGAGCATGCGGTCGAGGGTGATCAGGTCGTAATCACCGCTGACGGCACGGACCAGGCCTTCGCGGCCATTGTCTACCCAGTCTACGTCCAGTCCATGGCTACTCAGCTCGGCAACGATCTCGCGGGCCGTTACGGCGTCGTCCTCGATGGTCAAAATGCGGGTCATAAGGATTACCTGGTGAGCGATTCACACTGAAGTGCGGGCATTTTGCCAAGAAATGATAGCCCGCTTCCTAAATAAAAATTTATGTAGGCATAAACGACACAATTCACCTTACCCCGCTGAATCTGAACGAATGCTGTGCGTGTAGGAATTTATCCTTCCAAGCCTTGCGCGCGGGTCGTTTCCTACGGGGAATGCATAACGCCCGCCGCTCCCGGGCATTTCTTGCAAGTTGCATGGTTCAAATTAGTTCAAATTACTTAACCAATTGAAATATATGGGGTTTTATTTTAAAGGCTCCTGGCACGTTGCCTGCACTGTCCCTTTTGAGACTTGTAACACTATTTTTCATGCCTGGAGCAAAACAACAATGATTACATCCTCATCCACGCTGCAAGAGTCGAGCGCGCTCTCCGGGGTTTCCTGGGGGGCGATTTTTGCCGGGGCTGCCGCCGCGGCTGCATTGTCCTTGATCTTGGTGCTGCTGGGCTTCGGCCTGGGCTTTTCGGCGGTATCGCCGTGGGCCGACAGCGGTATCAGCGCCAAAGGGCTTGGCATTTCCACCATTGTCTGGCTGGCGGTTACGCAGATCATCGCGTCGGGGATGGGCGGTTACCTCGCCGGTCGCCTGCGGGTGAAATGGGCCAATATGCACGGCGATGAGGTGTACTTTCGCGACACCGCCCATGGCTTCCTGGCCTGGGCCGTGGCGACACTGGTGACGGCGGTGCTGATCGTCGGTTCGGTCAGCAGTGTGGTCAGCGGTGGTGTGAAGGCGGGTGCCAGTGTGGCCTCGGGTGCTGCCAGTGGCATGAGCCAGGTGGCGGGTGCTGCCACCAAGGGTGAAGACTTCGGCTATTACGTCGACAGCCTGTTCCGTGATGATCGCCCGGCAGCCGTCAGTGATGACGCGGTGCATGGTGTAGTTGCCCGCATCTTTGCCCGTACCGTGAGCAACAACGGCCAGTTGGCGCCGGAAGACCGTGCGTACCTGGCGCAGTTGATCAGCCAGCGGACCAACCTCAGCCAGGCCGATGCCGAGGCGCGTGTGGACCAGGTTTATGGCCAGGCCCAGAAGGCGCTGGAGGATGCCAAGTTGAAAGCCAGGCAGGCTGCTGACACTGCGGCGAAAGTCGCTGCCTATACATCGCTGTGGACCTTCGTGGCGCTGTTGATCGGTGCGTTTTTTGCCAGCCTCGCTGCAACCTTTGGCGGTCGTCGCCGGGATGCGGTGGTGTATCTGGAAACCACTGCACACACCACGTCCGTTCGTTAATTCAAGGAGACTGTCATGCGCTCATTACTGCTGTTTTTCCTCGGTGTGCCTATCCCGGTCATTATCCTGATCGCGATCTTCATGCACTGATCCTGTTGTCTGTTTGACCCAAGCCGCGCCTGCTCCAGCAGGCGCGGCTTTTTGCTGTTTGTTAATTGTTGCTTAACCGCCTTTTGTCTAGACTCCCGCCCCATGAGCCGCTATCTGCGTTTTTTTCTCGTCCTGTTGTTGAGCCTCTCGCTTCCCCTGACCGGGATGGCGGGCGTGCCGTCGAGCAGCGAGCCGTGCCCGATGCAGATGTCCGATATGCAGATGATGAGCGACATGTCTGCGGACTGTTGCGCGGACGGTGCGGGCCACGCCGATCATGGCAAGAGCTGCAAGCCCGGACAGGAATGCAAGACTGGCGGCATGCTGCAGCTGTCGATGCCCGTGCTCAAGTCACCCGTTGCTGGCTCCCATCCGGTGGTTGCCGGCCTGGGGTCTGATTTCATCCCCGACCGCACGCCGTCCGGCGTCTGGCGTCCGCCCCGTACCTGAATCCTGTTGCACCTGAAGACTCGTCCCCGACCCGGGATGGCCTTGCTGTGGGCCGCGTAAAGCGGAGTGCAGCGCAACAGAACAGGAAACTTCAAGATGAATTCCCTATGCGTGCGTGCCCTGGTGGTGGGCGTGCTGGCGTGGCCGACGCTGGCGTCTGCGCTGACCCTGGATGAGGCCCTGCGCCTGGCGCAAAACAACGCGCCGTCGCTGGCGGCCGAATCCGCAAAATTGCAGGCTGCTGGCCAGGCGGCGATACCGGCAGGTGAGTTGCCGGACCCGAAACTGGTGGTGGGCCTGCAGAACTTCCCCATTGGCGGGCCCAATCGCGGCACGCTGTATGGCGATGACATGACCGAGCAGATGATCGGCATCCAGCAGCAAGTGCCCAGCCGCGACAAGCGCAAGGCGCGGGTGGAGTTGGCCTCGGCCACCGTGGACACGGCGGCCGCCGAAGGCCGCATCGAGCGCCTGAACGTGCGCCAGGCCACCGCTCAGGCGTGGATTCGCGCCTATGCGGTGGAGCGCAAAGAGGCTCTGTTCAAGGACTTCTATCAGCAGAATCGCCTGCTGCAAGACACCGTGCGTGCGCAGTTGGCCGGTGGGCGTGGGCAGCCTTCCGACACGGTGATCCCCAAACAGGAAGCCGCCGACCTTGCCGGGCGCGAGGACGAACTGATCCAGCAACGCGCCCAGGCCCGCGCTGCCCTCAAGCGCTGGATCGGCCCGGCCGCCAGCGAAGCCCCCAGCGGCCAGTTGCCGAACTGGACAATCGACACCCATGGCTTCACCCACAACCTGCACCAGCACCCGGAACTGCAAGCCTTTGTGCCGCGTACCCGCGAGGCCGAAGCCCGGCTGAACGAGGCCAGGGCGCAGAACACTTCGGACTGGAGTTGGGAGGTGGACTATCAGCACCGTGGCCGCGAATACGGTGACATGGTCAGCCTGCAATTCACCTTCGATCTGCCGATCTTCCCCGGTCGCCGGCAGAACCCCGGCATCGCCGCCAAGCAGGCTCAACTCGACCAGCTGGACGCCGAGCGCGAAGCCAAGACCCGCGAACACGCCCAGGAACTTGAAGACGACCTGGCCAACTATCAGCGCCTGGACCGTGCCGTGCAGCGCAGCCAGGACAGCCTTGTGCCGCTGGCCGAGGAGAAGGTTGCCCTGAGCCTGGCGGGTTACCGCGCGGGCAAGGGCGACCTGATGAACGTGGTCAGCGCCCGCCGTGAGTGGGTCGAGGCGCGCTTCAAACAGATTGATGCCATTGAGCAGCGCGCCCTGACCGGCGCCCAGCTGTATTTCGCTTACGGGGAACCCGCCAATGAATAACCGAATCGTGAACATGGCGCTGTTGGGCGGCGTCCTGCTGCTGGGCCTGGGTGGCGGCTACTGGCTGGCGCAGAAACCGGCCATGGCCGGGGCGATGCAGGCGCCGCAGGAGAAAAAGGCGTTGTACTGGTACGACCCGATGTACCCGCAGCAGAAATTCGACAAGCCGGGCAAGTCGCCCTTTATGGACATGCAACTGGTGCCGCGTTATGGCGGCGAGCAGGGCGCAGCGGCGGACACTGCGGCGATTCGCATCGATTCGAGCCTGACCCAGAACATCGGCGTACGCCTGGCGAGTGTCAGCCGCGGCGTGTTGGCGTCGAGTCTTGAACTGTCGGGAATCCTCGCCTTCAACGACCGCGATGTGGCAGTGGTGCAGGCCCGGGCTGCCGGGTTTGTGGAGCGGGTTTACGCCCGTGCGCCGGGTGATGTGCTCAAGGCCGATGCGCCCCTGGCCGACATTCTGGTGCCGGAATGGGCTGCCGCCCAGGAAGAATTCCTTGCCCTGCGCCACAGCGACGCCGGCCTGTTGGCCGCCGCCCGCCAGCGCCTGCGGCTGAGCGGCATGCCCGCCGGGTTGATCGCGCAAATGGAGCGCAGCGGCCGGGTGCAATCGGTGATGACCATTACCAGCCCGCTGGCCGGCGCGTTGCAAACCCTGGACGTGCGCGAAGGCATGACCGTCGCGCCGGGCCAGACCCTGGCGCGGGTCAATGGCTTGGGCACCGTGTGGCTGCAAGTCGCCGTGCCTGAAGCCCAGGGCGCTGCGTTGGCGGTCGGGCAAACCGTCGAGAGCCGGTTTGTTGGTTTGCCGGGGCAGGCATTCAGCGGCACCGTCAGCGCGATTCTGCCGGCCACCGCCATGGACAGCCGCACCGTGCAGGTTCGGGTTGAGCTGCCCAACCCTGATGGCCGGTTGCGGCCCGGCATGACCGCTCAGGTGCGCCTGGCCCAATCCACCGGCCAGTCGGTGCTGTTGTTGCCGAGCGAAGCGCTGATTCGTACCGGCAAACGCGTGCTGGTGATGGTGGCCGAGGAGGGCGGACGTTATCGCCCGGTAGAAGTGCAGGTGGGGGCGGAAAACCAGGACCAGACCGTGATCGTCGCAGGTTTGCAGGAAGGCCAGCAGGTGGTCGCCTCGGGTCAATTTCTGCTGGACTCTGAAGCAAGTTTGAAGGGAATTACCACTCAATCGTCCGACGGTTTTTCAAATGAGGGGGCCATGGACGGCATGAGCATGCAACCGGGAGCCCGACCATGATCGCCCTGTTGATTCGTTGGTCGGTGGCCAACCGCTTTTTGGTGTTGCTGGCGACTTTATTCGTCACCGCATGGGGCTTGTGGTCGATCCAGAACACGCCGGTGGACGCCCTGCCGGACCTGTCGGATGTGCAGGTGATTATCCGCACGCCATACCCGGGCCAGGCGCCGCAGATTGTCGAGAACCAGGTCACCTACCCGATGACCACCACCATGCTCTCGGTGCCGGGGGCGAAGACCGTGCGCGGCTTTTCGTTCTTCGGCGACAGCTACGTCTACGTGCTGTTTGACGAAGGCACCGACCTGTATTGGGCACGCTCGCGGGTGCTGGAATACCTGAGCCAGCTGCAGGCGCGCTTGCCGGCGTCGGCCAAGCCGGCGCTGGGCCCGGACGCCACCGGTGTCGGCTGGATCTACCAGTACGCCCTGGTGGACCGCACCGGCAAACATGACCTGGCGCAGTTGCGCTCGTTGCAGGACTGGTTCCTCAAGTTCGAACTCAAGACCCTGCCCAACGTCGCCGAAGTGGCGACCATTGGCGGCCAGGTCAAACAATACCAAGTGCAGATCGATCCCCTGGCCCTGGCCAGTCGCGGCATCACCCAAGCGCAAGTGGTGGAGGCCATCGGCAAGGCCAACCAGGAAACCGGCGGCTCGGTGCTGAACATGGGCGAGTCGGAATACATGGTGCGCGCCTCCGGCTACCTGAAGACCCTGGAGGACTTTCGCGCGATTCCCCTGCGGCTCGACGCCAACAACGTGCCGGTGACCCTCGGTGATGTGGCGATAATCCAGCTGGGCCCGGACATGCGCCGGGGTATCAGCGAGCTGGATGGCGAAGGCGAGGCGGTGGGCGGGGTGGTGATCCTGCGCAGCGGCAAGAACGCCCGCGAGGCCATCGCGGCGGTGAAGAGCAAGCTGGAACAACTGAAAACCAGCCTGCCGCCCGGCGTGGAAATCGTCACCACCTACGATCGCAGCAAACTGATCGACCGCGCCGTGGACAACCTCAGCCACAAGCTGCTGGAGGAGTTCCTCGTGGTGGCGCTGGTGTGCGGGATCTTCCTGTGGCACCTGCGCTCGTCCCTGGTGGCGATCATCTCGTTGCCGGTGGGGGTGTTGATTGCCTTTATCGTGATGCGCTTCCAGGGCATCAACGCCAACATCATGTCCCTGGGCGGGATTGCGATTGCCATCGGCGCGATGGTCGATGGCGCGGTGGTGATGATCGAGAACGCCCACAAGAAAATCGAGGCCTGGCACCACGTGCATCCGAACCAGGAATTGAAGGGTGAAGAGCACTGGAGGGTTATCACCGACGCGGCGGTGGAGGTGGGGCCGGCGCTGTTTTTCTGCCTGCTGATCATCACCTTGTCGTTTATCCCGGTGTTCACCCTGCAAGCCCAGGAAGGCCGCTTGTTCGGGCCGCTGGCCTACACCAAGACCTACGCCATGGCCGCGGCGGCGGGGTTGTCGGTGACCTTGATCCCGGTGCTGATGGGGTACTGGATTCGCGGGCGCATCCCCGACGAGCAACGCAACCCGCTGAATCACGGCCTGATCAAGCTCTATCAGCCAGCGCTCGACGCCGTGCTGCGCTGGCCGCGCATGACCTTGCTGGTGGCGCTGTTGATGGTCGCCAGTGCACTGTGGCCGGTGTCGCACCTGGGGGGTGAATTCCTGCCGCCGCTGGATGAAGGCGACCTGCTGTACATGCCTTCGGCGCTGCCGGGGTTGTCGACGCAAACCGCGGGCGCGTTGTTGCAGCGTACCGACCGCTTGATCAAGAGCGTGCCGGAAGTTGCCCATGTGTTCGGCAAGGCCGGCCGCGCGGAAACCGCCACCGACCCGGCGCCGCTGGAAATGTTCGAAACCACCATCGAGTTCAAGCCGCGAGACCAATGGCGCCCGGGCATGACCCCGGAAAAACTGGTGAAGGAACTCGACCGGGTGGTGCAGGTGCCGGGCTTGACCAACATCTGGATCCCGCCGATCCGCAACCGCATCGACATGCTCGCTACCGGCGTCAAAAGCCCGATTGGCGTGAAGGTGGCGGGCACCAGCCTGATGCAGATCGACGCCGTGACCCAGGCCGTGGAAAAGGTCGCCAAAACGGTGCCCGGCGTCAGCTCGGCCCTGGCCGAACGCCTGACGGGTGGGCGCTACATCGACGTGGATATCGACCGCCCGGCGGCTGCACGCTATGGCCTGAACATCACCGATGTGCAGTCCATCGTTTCCGGGGCGATTGGCGGTGAAAACATTGGCGAGACCGTCGAAGGCCTGGCGCGGTTTCCCATCAACCTGCGCTACCCGAAAGAGTGGCGCGACTCGGTGAGCGCCTTGGGCAACCTGCCGATCTACACGCCTTCGGGCAGCCAGATCACCTTGGGCAGCGTAGCCAAAATAAAGGTCACTGAAGGCCCGCCGATGCTCAAGAGCGAAAACGCCCGGCCTTCCGGCTGGGTGTATATCGACGTGCGCGACCGCGACCTGGCGTCGGTGGTGAAGGACTTGCGTGAGGCGATCAACCAGCAGGTGCAGTTGCAGCCGGGCATGAGCCTCAGCTATTCGGGGCAGTTCGAGTTCCTGGAGCGGGCCAATGAACGCCTGAAACTGGTGGTGCCGGCGACCCTGCTGATCATCTTCGTGCTGCTGTACCTGACGTTCCGCCGGGTGGATGAGGCGCTGCTGATCCTCGCCACGTTGCCGTTCGCGCTGACCGGCGGGGTCTGGTTGCTGTACTGGCTGGGCTTCAACCTGTCGGTGGCGACCGGTGTCGGGTTTATTGCGTTGGCGGGGGTATCGGCCGAGTTCGGCGTCATCATGCTGCTGTATTTGAAAAACGCCTGGGCTGAACGCCAGGGAGGAGGGGACCAGGCCTTGCTGGAAGCCATCACCGAAGGCGCCGTATTGCGCGTACGCCCCAAGGCGATGACCGTGGCCGTGATCATCGCCGGCTTGTTGCCGATCCTGCTGGGCGGCGGCACCGGCAGCGAAGTCATGAGCCGGATTGCCGCGCCCATGATCGGCGGCATGCTCACCGCACCGCTGCTCTCCCTGTTCGTCATCCCGGCGGCGTACCGCCTGATGCGCAAACCTCAAAGCTGACAAAAATCAAATGTAGTAGCTGGCTTCTGTGGGAGCTGGCTTGCCTGCGATAGCGGTGTAACAGTCAGCGAATATGCTGGCTGACACACCGCTATCGCGGGCAAGCCCGGCTCCCACATTTGATCTCCTCTATCCTTTAAACCTCACTCAGCCTGACCCACCGCTCCTCCCGAGCCGCCACCCGAATCGCCGCCGCCAACCGCTCCACCTCCCAAGCCGCCGCAAAATCCGTCCCATCACTGCCTTTGCCAGCCAACGCCATCACCAACTCATGCACCTCCAGCGTCTTCAACTCGTTGTACCCCAACTGATGCCCCGGCGCCGGACTGAACGCCGCATACCCCGCAAGCGCAGGCCCCGCCAGCAACCGTTGAAACCCCTCCTGCCCAACCCGGAACAGCTGCAATTCATTCAACCGCTCCTGATCAAACAACAACGTGCCCCGCGTGCCACTGATCTCAAAGCTCAGGTGATTCTTATACCCATGCTTCAGCCAACTGCTGCTCACCGTCCCCCGCGCACCGTTGGCAAACCGCAACAACGCATGCACCTGATCATCCACCGCAATCTCCCGCAGCGTCTCACTCCCCGCCGTGGCTGGCCGCTGCCCGTGCACCGTCTGCGTATCGGCACACACACTTACGACATCCCCCACCAGATAGCGCGCCATGGACAGCAAATGACTGCCCAGGTCCGCCAAGGCCCCACCGGCATGCCCCACCTCACAACGCCACGACCAGGGCGACGCCGCATCCGCCATGAAATCCTCGCTGAATTCCCCTTGGAAACTGATGATCTCTCCCAACTCACCGCTGTCGATCAACTGCCGGGCCAGGCCGATCATCGGGTTGTGCTGATAGTTGTAACCCACCCGGGTCACCACCCCGGCCTTGCTCGCCGCATCGCGCATGGCCGCCGCCTGCTCCAGGCTCACCGCCAGCGGCTTCTCGCAATACACCGCCTTGCCTGCCGCCAGGGCAGCCATGGCCATCGGGTAGTGCAAATGGTTGGGTGTGGTGATGGCGACGACATCTACCTTGGGGTCGTTGATCAACTGCTGCCAGTCGCCATGGGCCTGGGCAAAACCCCAGTCGCTGGCGCAGCGCTTGGCGCGTTCGGTATCGGCATCGGCCAGGGCGGCCAGGGTAAGCTTCACCGGCAGCTCAAACACCGCCCGCGCGTTATTGAACGCCAGGGCGTGGGCACGCCCCATAAAGCCTGTGCCAATCAGGCCGATTCCGAGTTCGCGCATAGCCAGGTACCTTCGAATTATTGTTGTCAGAAGCCTATTTATGGAATAAATATTCCCAATATTCAATAGATAGAATAAAAATTCATTCCCGCGACGAACAATGCACCCCGTGGCGAGGGAGCTTGCTCCCGCTGGAGTGCGAAGCGCTCCCAGGATTTTGGGGCCGCTGCGCAGCCCAGCGGGAGCAAGCTCCCTCGCCACAGCAAGCTCCCTCGCCACGATCACCGCTACTGATAGCATTACATTCAGCACCGGCTTAACCCCTTCCAGTTAACAAAACATAACGTAGCGCCGATTGTCAGACGATTCCAAAGCCCGCTAGGATGGCCCAGCTTGCCCAAGGCGCTCTAGATTGCAGGTTTCAGGGCTCCTCACGGCAAGACGACCTAACAATAATAAATGGGAGAAAGGTCTATGAGTGAGCCTGTCATGGGTGTGGTGTTTTTCCGCCCGAAGGCCACGCGCAGGGTCGCATTGCTGGCCACAGCGCTCTCGTTGCTGGGGGCTGTCGCGTTGTCGACAGCGGCCCACGCCGCCACTGAAACCCCCGCCGCGGCGGTGTTTGCCATTGATTCCCCCAAGGCCGCCAAAAGCCTGATGATCGACGTGGTGCACGCAGGCAAACGCCTGGTCGCCGTCGGTGATCGCGGGCACATTCTCTATTCCGACGACCAGGGCGCCACCTGGACCCAGGCCAAAGTCCCCACCCGGCAACTGCTGACGGCCGTGTTTTTTGCCGACGACCAACACGGTTGGGCCGTGGGCCATGACGCACAGATCCTCGCCAGCACCGATGGCGGCGTGACCTGGACCCAGCAATTCCAGGACCTCAAGCGCGAAGCGCCGCTGCTCGACGTCTGGTTCAAGGACGCCAGCACCGGCTTTGCCGTGGGCGCCTACGGCGCGCTGATCGAAACCACCGACGGCGGCAAAACCTGGGACGACGTCAGCGACCGTCTCGACAACGAAGACCAATACCACCTCAACGCCATTGCCCAGGTCAAAGACGCCGGGCTGTTTATCGTCGGCGAGCAGGGCAGCATGTTCCGCTCCCATGACGAGGGGCAAACCTGGGAAAAACTCGAAGGCCCCTACGAGGGCTCGCTGTTCGGCGTGATCGGCACTGCCCAGGCGCAAACCCTGTTGGCCTACGGCTTGCGCGGCAACCTGTTTCGCTCCACGGATTTTGGCAGCACCTGGGAGCCGGTGGAATTGAACGCCACCCGTGGCGCGCTGGAGTTCGGCCTGTCGGGGGCGACCCTGCTGGACGACGGCTCCATCGTGGTGGTGGGCAACGGCGGCAGCGTGGTGGTCAGCCACGACGACGGCCTGACCTTCAGCGTATTCAATCGCCCGGACCGCATCTCGCTGTCGGCGGTCACGGCGGCGGGCAACGGCAACTTGATTCTGGCGGGGCAGGGCGGCGTTCGCGTGGCCAGTCCAACCGGCGCCGAGCCGACAAAACAATAAGAAGGCGGGGACACAATGAGCAGTCATCACAACGACAAGGCCACGTTTCTCGAGCGCCTGATTTTCAATAACCGCCCGGCAGTGATCACGATCTGCCTGCTGGTGAGCATTTTCCTGTTCTGGCAGGCGACGTTGATTCGCCCGTCCACCAGCTTCGAAAAAATGATCCCCTTAAAGCACCCCTTCATCGAGAAGATGATGGAGCACCGCAACGACCTGGCGAACCTGGGCAACACCGTGCGCATTTCGGTGGAAGCCAAGGACGGTGACATCTTCACCAAGGAGTACATGGAGACCCTGCGCCAGATCAACGACGAGGTGTTCTACATCTCCGGCGTCGACCGCTCCGGGCTCAAGTCCCTGTGGAGCCCCAGCGTGCGCTGGACCGAGGTTACCGAAGAAGGCTTTGCCGGCGGTGAAGTGATCCCGCAGAGCTACAACGGCTCGCCGGAAAGCCTCGACCAGCTGCGCAACAACGTGCTCAAGTCCGGGCAGGTCGGGCGGCTGGTGGCCAACGATTTCAAGTCGAGCATCGTCGACATTCCATTGCTGGAGTCCTATCCCGACCCGCAGGACCAGGGTAAGTTGCTGGCCCTGGACTACCGCAAGTTCTCCCATGAACTCGAAGACAAGATCCGCGACAAGTTCGAAGCGCAGAACCTCAACGTCAAGATCCACATCGTCGGGTTTGCCAAGAAGGTCGGCGACTTGATCGACGGCCTGGTGATGGTGGTGCTGTTCTTCGGGATCGCTTTCGTCATCACTCTGGTGCTGCTGCTGTGGTTCACCAACTGCCTGCGCAGTACCGTCGCGGTGTTGAGCACCACGCTGGTGGCGGTGATCTGGCAGCTGGGGCTGATGCATGCCCTGGGTTTCGGGCTGGATCCCTACTCGATGCTGGTACCGTTCCTGATCTTCGCCATCGGCATTTCCCACGGCGTGCAGAAGATCAACGGGATCGCCCTGCAATCCAGTGATGCCGACAACGCCCTGACCGCAGCCCGGCGTACTTTCCGCCAGTTGTTCCTGCCGGGCATGATCGCGATCCTCGCCGATGCGGTGGGCTTTATCACCCTGCTGATCATCGACATCGGCGTGATCCGCGAACTGGCCATCGGCGCCTCGGTGGGTGTGGCGGTGATCGTGTTCACCAACCTGATCCTGCTGCCGGTAGCGATCTCCTACGCGGGCATCAGCAAGCGCGCCATCGAGCGCAGCAAGAAAGACGCCCACCGCGAACACCCGTTCTGGCGCCTGCTCTCGAAGTTCGCCAGCCCCAAAGTCGCTCCGGTGTCGATTGCCCTGGCGCTGGTCGCCTTCGGTGGCGGCCTCTGGTACAGCCAGAACCTGAAGATCGGCGACCTCGACCAGGGCGCGCCGGAACTGCGCCCGGACTCGCGCTACAACAAGGACAACAACTTCATCATCAACAACTACTCCACCAGCTCCGACGTGCTGGTGGTGATGGTCAAGACGCCGCCCGAAGGCTGCTCGCGCTATGAAGCCATGGCGCCCATCGACCAGTTGATGTGGAAGATGCAGAACACCGAGGGTGTGCAGTCGGCCATCTCGCTGGTGACCGTGTCCAAGCAGATGATCAAGGGCATGAACGAGGGCAACCTGAAATGGGAAACCCTGTCGCGCAACCCCGACGTGCTGAACAACTCCATCGCCCGTGCCGATGGCCTGTACAACAACAATTGTTCCCTGGCGCCGGTACTGGTGTTCCTCAACGACCACAAGGCCGAGACCCTCGACCGCGCGGTGCATGCGGTGCAGGACTTCGCCAAGGAGAACAACAAGGACGGCCTGGAATTCATCCTCGCCGCCGGTAACGCCGGGATCGAGGCCGCCACCAACGAGGTGATCAAGGAATCCGAGCTGATCATCCTGATCCTGGTGTACCTGTGCGTCGCCACCATGTGCATGATCACCTTCCGTTCCTGGGCGGCGACCCTGTGCATCGTGCTGCCGCTGGTGCTGACCTCGGTGCTGGGCAACGCGCTGATGGCGTTCATGGGCATCGGCGTCAAGGTCGCGACCTTGCCGGTGGTGGCGCTGGGCGTGGGGATTGGCGTGGACTACGGCATCTACATCTACAGCCGCCTGGAGAGTTTCCTGCGGGCCGGCCTGCCGTTGCAGGAAGCCTATTACCAGACCCTCAAGTCCACCGGTAAAGCCGTACTGTTCACCGGCCTGTGCCTGGCCATCGGCGTGTGCACCTGGATCTTTTCGGCGATCAAGTTCCAGGCCGACATGGGCCTGATGCTGACCTTCATGCTGCTGTGGAACATGTTCGGCGCGCTGTGGCTGCTGCCAGCGCTGGCACGCTTCCTGATCAAGCCCGAGAAGCTGGCGGGGCAGAAGGGCAATTCGCTGTTCGCTCACTGATCCAACGCTGTTCGCCAAAACGCCGTGGCCTGTGCCACGGCGTTTTGCATTGCGCGGGCTTAGGCCGATGCAACGATTTGACCTATCATGAGGTCTTTCCCCTTGATGATTGATGGTTATGACTGCCGACACCGCTACCTTGCTCAACGCTTTTGAAGACTGCCAGATGGTCGAGATCGATGGCCTGCATACCTTCGATTTCAGCCTGGATGACCAGAAGTTACTGATCATCTGCATGGACGGTCGTGCCGAGAAGCGCTGGAGTTTCAGCCTGGAGCAGGTCAAGGCGGCGATCTTTGATCAGACCTTGCAAAGCTGGACCCTTACCGGTGACTCGGGCGAACACCGCCTGGTCTGCATGAGCGGCGTTACCGGCAACAATAATGACGAGGATGAAGCGGATGATGATGCGTAAATTCTGGCCCCTGCTGATGGCCGGCAGCGTAGGCGCGATGTCGGTCCAGGCCGCGCCGGTGGACACCTTTGAATTGCTGGTGGGCAGCTACACCGCCGGCACCAGCGAAGGCATCTACCGCCTGCAGTTCGACAGCCGCACCGGGCAGTTCAGCGGCCAGCCGGTGCTCGCCGCCAAGGCAGCCAACCCGTCGTGGCTGACCCTGTCCAAAGACCAGAAACACCTGTTTGTGGTGAATGAAAACGGCCCGGGCCAGAAAGACCCGGTAGGGCGCGTGAGCAGTTACAGCATCGACCCGAAGAACCATCAACTGACCCTGATCAACCAGGTGCAGAGCCTGGGCAACGAGCCGACCCATTCCAGCCTGGCCAGTGACGGGCGTTACCTGTTCGTGGCCAACTATTCGGTGCTGGAAGATCCGGGCGGCAGCCTCGCGGTATTGCCGGTAGACGCCGAAGGCAAGCTGTCACCGCCGGTGCAACTGAGCGGGCACCCGGCCAGCCGGGTCAACCCTGAACGCCAGGCGTCCAACCACGTGCACTCGGTGGTGTCTTCGCCGGACGGCAAATACGTGTTTGTCCAGGACCTCGGTGCGGACAAGATCTTTGCCTACCGCTACGACCCCAAGGCCAACCATGAACTGCCGCTGACCCCGGCCGACCCTGCGTTTGTGCAACTGCCTCCGGGCAGCGGCCCGCGTCACCTGCTGTTCACCGCGGATGGCAAGCACGCCTGGCTGACCACCGAGATGAGCGCGCAGGTTGCGGTGTTCGACTACAACGATGGCAAGCTGACCCAGAAGCAGTTGGTCAACTTCGCTGACGGCCAGCCGGTGTCCGACAAGGCCGGCGCCGCGTTGCACACCTCAAGCGACGGCAAGTTTCTCTACGTGAGCAACCGTGGCACCGCCAACCAGATGCTGGTATTTGCCATCGACCCCGCCACCGCGCAGTTGAAAGAGATCCAGCGCCGCTCGGTGGAAGGTGATCACCCCCGGGAGTTCGCCCTGGACCCCAGCGGCAAGTTCCTGCTGATTGCCAACCAGAAGAGCAACCAGATTGTGGTCGTCGAGCGCGATCCCAAGACCGGTCTTTTAGGCAAAACCACGCAGAAACTGGCGATTGATGCCCCCAGCGACCTCAAGTTCCTGGTGCGACACTAAGCCACAGGCCCCGCAGTGCGGGGCCTGACCCCTTGTATTAATCGTATTGATAGCGGCTAGTGTTTCAATGAATTTCTAAGGCTAACCCCTCGGGCGTAAGTTTGGTTCCAAGGCCAACACAGGCCACCAAGCCAACCGAACACAAGGGTTACCGACATGAACTTCAATCTCTTCTCGATCATCGCCGCTTCCGCTGTTTCTGCCACCGTAGCGTTGCCAGCCAGCGCCAGCGTTGAGATCAGCAGCAAAAAATCCAGCACCAGCGCCTACACCCAGAAATACCTGCAACAAAGTGCCAACTTCTACGCAGCCCTGGACCACAAAATCCAGAACTGAGCGTTAGTTTCATCAAACGCTGAAGATCAAATGTGGGAGCTGGCTTGCCTGCGATAGCGGTTTATCAGTAACAGATTTGTCGACTGATGCACCGCTATCGCAGGCAAGCCAGCTCCCACATTAATCGTGTTGAGCCTGGGGTTTTGCCATCACCGCGACAAACAGCGGCGACTCCAGAAACCGCCGCAACCACCCCTGCAACCGCGGATAAGGCGCCCGGGCAAACCATTCCCGATCCACGTGGGCAAACTGCCTTATAAACGGCGCCAGTGCCACATCCGCCAGGCTCAAATGCCCGGCCAGCAAATACTCCCGCCCGGCCAGCAATCCCTCCAGCTTCAACAAAAACACCTCACCTTGCGCCCGATAAACTTCCATCGGCTGCTCCGGATAACGCTCGGCATACTTGTATCGATTCAATTGATGTTTGAAGTCCTGATCATTCTCGTCAATCAGCGCCTGCGTCGCCGCCTCATCCGCCAGCAACCAGCCCTCGGGATCATTCTGCGCCAGCGCCCAGCGCATAATCGCAAGGCTTTCATCGATCACCCGGCCATCCACACTCAGCACCGGCACCGTGCCCTTGGGCGACAGCGCAAGCATTTCAGCCGGCTTGGCCTTGAGGCTCACCTCGACAATCTGCACCGCTACCCCGCAATACCGCAGGGCCATCCGCGCCCGCATCGCATACGGGCAACGGCGGAACGAATACAACACCGCCTCGCTCACTTGACCTCCAGGGTGCTCAAGCCATTGCCCTGGCGCTTGACCTGAATCTGCACCGGAATCCGTTCGTGCATTTCCTGCACGTGGGAAATCACCGCCACCTTGCGGCCCTGAGCCTGCAAGCCGTCAAGGGCGTCCATCGCCAGTTGCAGGGATTCGGGGTCGAGGCTGCCAAAGCCTTCGTCGATAAACAGCGATTCGATCTTCAACGTACTGGAAGCCATCGACGCCAGGCCCAACGCCAGCGCCAGCGACACCAGGAACGTCTCGCCGCCGGACAACGAGTGCACCGAGCGCAGTTCGTCGCCCATTTCCGTGTCGAGCACCAGCAGGCCCAGCATGCTGCCACCGCGTTTCAGGCGGTAGCGGCGCACCAGTTGGCGCAGTTGCACGTTGGCGTGGTGCACCAGCAGGTCGAGGTTGTAGGCCTGGGCGATCTTGCGGAAGGTATCGCCGGTGGCCGAGCCGATCAGCGCATTCAGGCGTGCCCAGCGTTGCCATTCTTCGTAAGCCTTGGTGATTTCGGCCGCCAGCGCCTGGTTGGCGTCCTGGCGACGCTGGTCATCGGCTTGCTGTGCGCGCAGTTCGGCGCAGTGTTTTTCGCCAATGGCCAACGCAGCGTTGAGTTCGGCCAGGGCGCTGTCCAGTTGCTCGGCGTCGAGGTTGCCGTTGTGCAGTGCCTGGTGATCCTTGAGCCGCTGTTCGCGCTCCTGCAGCAGCACCTTGGCCTGTTCGACGGCTTTTTCGCTGTGTTGCAGTTGCTGGCGCAGCTCGGCCACCTGTGGCTCATCGAAGGCCACCAGGCGCGCCAGACCTTGGTCATCGAGTTCCGGGTGCAAGGCACGCCAGTCACCGAGGCGCGTAGTGAGGGCTTGTTGCTCGGTGTCCAGAGCCTGTTGGCGCTCTTGCAGTGACTTGAGGTCGGCGGCCAGCTGGATCAACTGGTTGCGGGTGTCCTGCAACTGTTGATTGGCCTCGGTCTCATGCTGCCGCGCCTGCTCGACGGCCTGGTCCAGTTGCTGTTGCCAGTGTTCGGCGCTGGAGTTTTCCCCCAGCAGCCCGACGAGTTTTTCCTCGGCAGCCTGTTGCAGGGTACTCTGTTCGGCGAGCTGTTTCTGCAAGGTCTCCAGTTGCTGCTGGCGATGTTGCTGGCGGTCCGTTTCCTTGTCGATGGCCTGCTGGCGCTGGAGCTGCTCGGCCAGTTCTTCTTTCTGGTTATCCAGCTGCTCCAGGCGCTGGCTGACTTGTTGGTCGAGCAACATGAAGGTCGCCGCCGGCTCGCTGCGCAGGCCATCGAGGGTCTCGGTGGGCAACAGGCTGGCGAAGGCGTTGAGTTCTTCGTCCAGGCGTTCGCGGTCGTTGGCCAGTTCCCGCTGCTGGTCGATCAGCAATTGGCGCGCCTGTTGGCTGGCGTCCTGGGCGGCTTGCAGTTGCTGCTGCATGCGCCCGGCGTTTTGTTGCAGGTTGAGCAGGGCGCCCTGGCGTTGTTCGTCCTGGCTGAGGCTCTGGCTGAGCTGGCTCAGTTGCTGGGCAAGCCAGGCGTCACGTTTGGCTGCATCCTGGTTGAACAGCGAGGCTGACAACGGATGGGCTTCAAGGGCTGGCACCAGGCCCTGCAACTGGCTGGCGAGCTGCTCCTGCTGTTGCAGGAATTCCTTTTGCTGGGCGATCAGTCCACCGACTTCGCCGCGCAGTTCGGTGAGTTTTTCCTTGAGCACATCCACGGCTTGCTGGGCGTTGGCTTCTTCGCTTTCGTCGTGCCGGGTCAGGCTTTGCAGCATCGCTTCGGGCTGGTGATACGGGTGCTCGACGCTACCGCACACCGGGCACGGTTGGTCATCCTGAAGCTGGCCGCGCAACTCCTCGACACTGGCACTGCGGGCCAAACGCTGGCGCTCCAGCAGTTGCTTGGTGACGGTCAGGGTCTGTTCGGCGACGGCCAGCTCGGCCTTGGCCTGCAGGCCGCTCTGGTTCAGCAGTTCGCGCTGTTGCTGGGCAGTGGCCTGTTTTTGCGTCAGGGCCTGGCTTTGGTTGTCCAGTTGCTGATGGCTGTCCCACAGCCGCGCCAGGTCTTCAAACGCGCGATGTTGCTTGCGATTGTCCTGCAGCAGGCTGCCCAGCAGTTGAATCTGCTCGGCCACCGCATGAGGCTCGGCGCCGGCTTCGTGGTACAGCAGGTCCAGGGCTTCACGTTGCTCGGTCCACTTTTCACCGAGGCGGGTGGCGCGCTCTTCCAGTTGCGGCAGTTCAGCCTGACCTTTATTCAGGCGGTTGCCGATCAGCATCAACTGTTGCAAGCGGTCGCGGTACGCGCTCCAGGCGTCGCTCAAAGGCGCAAGCGCGGCGCTGCGCTCAAGCTCCGCGGCCAGCCGGTTCAGGCGTTCGGCGACGAGTTTTTGCTTGTCGAGCAAGCCGGTCAATGTCGCCTGGCCTTCCACACAGGCGGCTTCGCCCTGCTGTTTTTCTTCGCTGCGCCTGGCCAGCTCACGGGTCAGGTGGGCGAGGGTGGTTTGCTCCTCGAACGCCTGGCGCAGCAAGGGCACGGCGTCAGCTTGTTGTTTCAGGGCCTGGGCGAGGGCCGCGTGCACGTCGGTCTGCTGCTGTTGCAGTTGCGTCTGGCGGGTGTGCAGCGCGGCTTGCTGCTCAAGGTGCTGCTGGATCTGTGCGGCGAGGGGCTGCAACTGTGCGGTCAGTTCGGCCTGGCGGGCGAAGTGGTGACGTTGCGGCGCCAGTTGTTCCAGGCGGCTGAGGTCCAGGCGTTGCGGGCCCTGGCTTTCCCAATGCTGCTGGGCCTGTTGCAGTTGCTCGGCCGCGCCTTGCTGGCGCTCCTGCCATTCCCGCAGTTCCTTGAGCCACGTGTGCTGCAGCTCAAGCTGCTTGAGTTGCGCCTGTTGGGTCTTGAGTTGCTGCTGGGCGGCGGCCAGTTGTGCGTCCAGTTCGGCGCGGGCCTCGGGGGCCAGTGGGGTAAAGCCGGTGGCCTGGTCTTGCAGCTGCTTGTGGGCGTCCCGGGCGTCTTTGGCCTTGTCGAAGGCGCGGCGGCCGAGTTGGGTGTAGAGCGCGGTGTCGGTGAGCTTTTCCAGCAGTTCGCTGCGCTCGTTGTCGTTGGCCTTGAGGAACGCGCTGAACTCACTTTGCGCGAGCAACACCGCACGGGTGAATTGCTCGAAGTTCAGGCCCAGGGCCAGTTCCAGCTGGGTTTTGTATTCGGTCTTCTGGCTGGCCAGCAGTTGCTCGCTGTCCAGGTCGATCAGGCTTTGGCGGCTGTTTTGCAGCTTGCCGCTGGCCTTGTCCCGGGCGCGGTTGGCTTCCCAGCGGGCGCGGTAGCGGCGGCCGCTGACGCCGACAAAATCCACTTCCGCATAACCCCCGCCTGTGCCCCTGCGAATCAGGGTGCGCGGGTCGCCGATGGAAATGTCGGTATCGGCATCCGGCATTTTTGCCTGGCCGGTATCGCCCAGGCGCGGCACGGCGCCAAACAGCGCCAGGCACAGGGCATCGAGCAAGGTACTTTTACCGGCGCCGGTGGGCCCGGTAATCGCGAACAACCCGGCGCTGGCCAGGGGCTCGGCGGTGAAGTCGATTTCAAACGGGCCCGCCAACGAGGCGAGGTTTTTCAGGCGAATGGCGAGGATCTTCATGGCTGTTCGCTCTCCTGTTGCACTTCCTGGAGCAGCACGGCGAAGTCCTTCAAGGTTTGTTCGTCCACTTCACTGCCGTAGCTTTCCTGCCAGGCGCGGCTGAACAATTCCTGGGGCGTGAGCTGGTCGAGCTCGATCAGGCGGTCTTCCTGGCTGTCTTCGCGGCTGCCGCTGCCGGCGTATTCGGCGGCGATGCGCACCAGGCGCACGGCTTTGCCTTGCAGGGCATTTTCCACTTGCTGGCGCAGGTCGGGTTGCGGCTCGTCGAGGCGCACCCGCACTTCGAACCAGGGCTGGCGTTGGGTTTCGGCCAGCAGGTCGATGTCGGGCAAGTCGGCCAGTTGCTTGAGGATATCGGCCAGGGGCGCGGCGTCCAGGCGTTGCAGGTTGACCGAACGGGGGATCAGCCGGGATTCGACGCTGACCAGGGTTTCGCCGTCCAACTGCACGTCGAGGATCTGATGCTGGTAGCCGATTTCCGAAAATGACAGCGGGATCGGCGAGCCGCAGTAGCGAATCCGCTCCTCGCCATTTACCCGCTGGGGCTTGTGCAAATGACCGAGGGCCACGTAGCTGACGCTGGCGTCGAACAGGCTGGCGGGCAGTGCTTCGGCATTGCCGATGATCAGGCTGCGCTCGGAGTCTTCCGACACCGAGCCGCCGGCCATGTGCGCATGGCTGATGGCAACCAGCGCCTGGCCTGGCTGGCGCTTGGCGTTGGCGGCGGCAATCAGCCATTCATGCACCTGGCCGATGCCCCGCAGGTAATCGTCCCCCAGTTGCGCGCCGGTCACTTCGGCGGGGCGCAGGAAGGGCAGGGCCAGGCACCAGCCGGCAATCTCGCCGTTTGCACCGGGCAATGGAATCAGCAGGCGTTCGACATCCAGCTGCCCGTCATCCAGCCACAACACCCGGCCCAGGGCGTGGGTGCGCAGGCGGCGCATCAGCGGCGCTGGCAGTTCGATGCGTGAACCGGAATCGTGGTTGCCGGCGATCATCACGATGGTCAGCGCTGGGTTTTGCTCGTGGGCGCTGATGATGAAGTCATAAAGGCGCTCCTGGGCCTTGAGCGGCGGGTTGACCGTGTCGAAGATATCGCCGGCGATCAGCAGCACATCAGGGCGGTGCAGGCCCAACTGGCCCAGCAGCCAGTCGAGGAAGCAGGCGTGTTCGAAGTCGCGTTCCTGGCCGTGGAGGTTTTGCCCAAGGTGCCAGTCGGAGGTGTGAAACAGACGCAAGGCGATCTCCGTAAAAAAGAGGGTGACCGCTCAAGACAGGATGGCGGTACGCAGAACCGCCAATTCTACTGTGCTAATGAACCTATTGCGCGCACGCCCTGCTTTTTGTGGTGAGGGAGCTTGCTGTGGTGGGGAGACTACTGTGGTGGGGAGCTTGCTGTGGTAGGGAGCTTGCTGTGGCGAGGGAGCTTGCTCCCGCTGGGGCGCGAAGCGGCCCTGATCCGGCTGATGCGGTTTTCCAGGAAGAAGCGCATTTGCCTGTTTTGGGGCCGCTTCGCAGCCCAGCGGGAGCAAGCTCCCTCGCCACAGCAAGCTCCCTCGCCACAGCAAGCTCCTCGCCACAGCAAACTTTCTCTCCACAGCAAGCTGTCTCAACCTCATTAAGGTGTTTGGCGAAATTAAACGTCGCGCATTAGAAGGCCAAAGCGCAGGTCCATTTCCGCCGGGATCGGCAGATACACCGTATGCCCGTCGCCCGGCGCCACCTCGATCGCCTCGCCCTTGGCGTTGTGCAGCGTGGCCAGGTCGAAGTGGAAATTCCCCGCCGGGGTCATCAGTTCCAGGTGATTGCCCACCGCAAACCGGTTTTTCACCTTGACCTCCGCCAGCTCGCCGCGCCGCTCACCGGTCAGCTCGCCGACGAACTGCTGACGTTCGGAAACCGAGCTGCCGTTCTGGTAGTTCTGGTATTCATCGTGCACGTGCCGGCGCAGGAAACCTTCGGTATAGCCGCGCTGGGCCAGGGATTCGAGGTTGGTCATCAGGCCCCGGTCGAAGTCACGCCCGGCCACGGCATCGTCGATGGCCTGCCGGTACACCTGGGTGGTGCGGGCGCAATAGAAGTGGGATTTGGTGCGGCCTTCGATCTTCAGGGAATGCACGCCCATGCCCGTCAGCCGCTCCACGTGCTGCACCGCCCGCAGGTCCTTGGCGTTCATGATGTAGGTGCCGTGCTCGTCTTCGAAGGCGGGCATCTGTTCATCAGGGCGGTTGGCCTCCTGCAACAGGAACACCTGATCGGTGGAGGCGCCGAGGCCCAGGGTCGGTTCGGGCGCGTACTGCTGCACGATGTCGCCCGTGGCATTTTCCACGGCGGGAGTGGCCTGGTATTTCCAGCGGCAGGCGTTGGTGCAGGTGCCCTGGTTGGCATCGCGCTTGTTCATGTAGCCCGACAGCAGGCAGCGCCCGGAATAGGCCATGCACAGCGCGCCGTGCACAAACACTTCCAGCTCCATGGCGGGGACGTGCTGGCGAATTTCCTCGATTTCTTCCAGGGACAGCTCCCGCGACAGGATGATCCGGCAGATGCCCTGGGCCTGCCAGAACTCGACGCTGGCCCAGTTCACCGTATTGGCCTGCACCGACAGGTGGATCGGCATGTGCGGGAAGTGCCGGCGCACCAGCATGATCAGGCCCGGGTCGGACATGATCAGCGCGTCCGGGCCCATGGCGATCACCGGGGCGAGGTCCTTGAGGAAGGTTTTCAGCTTGGCGTTGTGCGGCGCGATATTGACCACCACGTAGAAACGCTTGCCCTGGGCCTGGGCTTCCTGGATGCCGAGGGCGAGGTTGGCGTGGTCGAACTCGTTATTGCGTACCCGCAGGCTGTAGCGCGGTTGCCCGGCGTAGACGGCATCGGCGCCGTAGGCAAAGGCATACCGCATGTTTTTCAGGGTGCCGGCGGGGGCGAGCAGTTCGGGGGCGATAACGGGGGGCATGGGTTCGGGTCGCAAAAGGGCGGCAGGGTAGCCGGGCCTGCCGCACGGTTTATTGATCCACGTCTAATAAATAGGGCACTCGCAGGATTTGCGGCGGACTAAGCATCAAGGTGCACATGAGTGTCCTGTGTTTTTGAGATGGATCGGCCATGAATCAAACCAACCTGCAATTCAAAACCCTGTTGTTGCTGCTCGCCCTGGTGACCATCGCGTTTATCTGGATTCTGCTGCCGTTCTACGGCGCGGTGTTCTGGGCGGTAATCCTGGGGATCATCTTTGCGCCGATGCAACGGCGCTTCCAGCAACGTTTTGGCTGGAACCGCAACCTCACCTCGCTGGCGACCCTGACGGTGTGCCTGGTGATCGCGATTTTGCCGGTGATCATCACCAGCGCCTTGCTGGTGCAGGAGGGCGCCACGCTGTACAAGAACGTCGAGAGCGGCAAGCTCGACGTCGCCGGGTATATCGAACAGTTCAAGAATTTCCTGCCGCCGTACTTCCAGCACCTGCTGGACCGCTTTGGCATGGGCAACCTGGAAGGCCTGCGGGAGAAGATCGTCAAGAGCGCGATGCAGGGCAGCCAGTTTTTCGCGACCCAGGCCTTCAGCTTCGGCCAGGGCACGTTTGATTTCCTGGTGAGCTTTTTCATCATGCTGTATTTGCTGTTCTTCCTGCTGCGGGACGGTCCGGAGCTGGTGCGCAAGGTGCGTACCGCGGTGCCACTGGCCGAACCGCAAAAACGTCGCCTGCAATTGAAATTCAACCGGGTGGTGCGGGCCACGGTGAAGGGCAACGTGCTGGTAGCGGTCACGCAAGGCGCGTTGGGTGGTTTGATTTTCTGGTTCCTGGACATTCCCAGTGCCCTGCTCTGGGCGGTGTTGATGGCGTTTCTTTCGCTGCTGCCAGCGGTGGGCGCGGGGATTGTGTGGGGGCCGGTGGCGGCGTATTTCCTGCTCAGCGGGTCGATCTGGCAAGGCGTGGTGCTGGGGCTGTTCGGGGTGTTTGTGATCGGGCTGGTGGACAACGTGTTGCGGCCGATCCTGGTGGGCAAGGACACCCGGATGCCGGATTACCTGATCCTGATCTCAACCCTGGGCGGGCTGTCGATCTTTGGCCTGAACGGTTTTGTCATCGGGCCGCTGATCGCTGCCTTGTTCATGTCCAGTTGGGCGCTGTTTGTCGAAACCAAACCGCGGGTGCAACTGCCTTAGGCATGAAAGCAATCAGCCATCTTGACCGACAGGGCCTGGGCGGCCGGTAACGAGGTGAGCGGGCCACTGATGGCTTCGCCATCGCGTACCAGGTACCAGCAGGCGAGCAAACCCAACTCCCGGAGTGGGGCGGGAACGGCACTGCCGATAACGGACATGATTTGGATAGTGGGCATGACGACCTCCGATAAGCTATGGAGGTGACATTACGGTGCGCGGGCCTTAAGGGAAAATTAACCTGCTCGATAGTCGACATCACTGTTATCGAGCGATCGGTCAGTCGACAACCTGGTCGAGCATGTGCACCACTTCCTGCTCACTGAGCAGGCCCTTGCGCACGAGGTTTTCCGTCAGCAAGGACAGGAACTTGGCGTTGCGATGGCCTTCCAGGGCCTTGAGTTCGGTCAGCACGCTATAGACCTTGCTCGACGTGCAGAGGCCAGCGGTGCGATGGGGGTTTTGCGTGGGCATGGTCGGTCGTCCTTGTTGTTATTGACTGGACAGTGGTGATAGTGGAAGCCGTTCAAGACACAAACATGACAGCGCGAGCCCTGTTCGGGCAAGTGTCTATTGAGATCAATGATGTGGGATTTGGCCACAGCCATTGTCCTTATAACGACCTTGGCGAGATTTATTCAGACCAACAGGCCAAAAAAAGGCCCCGCTTTTAGGGCGGAGCCTGTTCAGGTGTGTCAGTTCATGCTTACCAGCCGCGGCCGTAGTAACCGTGTGGAGGGCCGTAGTAGCCGCGCGGTGGGCCGTAGTAGACCGGCGCCGGGCGGTAATAAACCTGTTGTTGCACATACACAGGCGGTGGCGGCGCGTAGTAGACCGGCGGCGGAGCGGCATACACCGGCTGCGGCTGGACATACACCGGCTGTTGCACGTAGACCGGCTGCTGCTGGCTGGCAACGATCGAGCCGCCTACCACTGCACCGACAACGGCACCCAGTGCAAGTGGAGCACCCCAACCACCACCGTGGGCGGAGGCTTGTCCTGCTATAGCGAGTGCGCCGATAAGCAAGGCGATCTTGGGGATTTTACGAATCATGGTCATTCCTCGGTTAGCCCCTGCGCTTGTGGTCTGCAATCAATAGACTCAAGGATTGTCGCGGGGATACTTTTAAGACAGCGTATTTCTGAAAAACAGCACAGCCGATAGGTAAAGGTTGTGTAAGGTCTGTATCGGCGCGCTTACACAAGCGGCCGGGCACAATGCGTATGATCCATGGCAACCCGCCGGCGCGGGTAATCCGTCTATCCGAAACCGCCTCTGGAAGGGCTTCAAGGAGTTACCGATGCAGATGAACCCCAACAAGGACACCCAACTGTGCATGTCACTGTCGGCGCGCCCCGGGAATTTTGGCCTGCGTTTTCATAACCACCTGTACGAACAGCTGGGGCTGAATTTCTACTACAAGGCCTTCAGCAGCCAGGACTTGCCGGGCGCCGTCGGTGGCATTCGTGCCTTGGGTATTCGTGGGTGTGGCGTGTCGATGCCGTTCAAGGAGGCCTGCATTGCCCTGGTGGATGAGCTGGACGATTCGGCGCGGGCCATTGCGTCGATCAATACCATCGTCAACACCAACGGGCATTTGAAGGCCTACAACACCGACTACATCGCCATCGAGCAACTGCTGAAGAAGCATGAAGTGCCCAAGGATTCGACCTTCGCCCTGCGCGGCAGCGGCGGCATGGCCAAGGCCGTGGCCAGCGCCTTGCGTGATGGTGGCTACGCCAATGGCGTGATCGTGGCGCGCAATGAAGCGGCGGGCCGGGCACTGGCCCAGAGCCTGGGGTATGAGTGGCAGGCGGAGCTGGGGGCTTTGCGCCCGCGGATGCTGGTCAACGTGACGCCGATTGGCATGACTGGAGGGGCGGAAGCGGATCAGTTGGCGTTCGAGGCCGAGGCCATTGATGGTGCCGAGACCGTCTTCGATGTGGTGGCGATTCCCTCCGAAACCCCACTGATTTTGCGTGGTCGCGCCCAGGGCAAGCGGGTGATTACCGGTCTGGAAGTGATCGCCATCCAGGCGCTGGAGCAGTTTGTGCTGTACACCGGCGTGCGGCCGACGGATGAGCAGTTTCAGGCCGCGGTAGCGTTTGCCCGGGCGTGAACAGTGCGCATATCAAATGTGGGAGCTGGCTTGCCTGCGATGGCGGTGGGTCAGTCATCCTTCTAGTGGCTGATCCACCGCCATCGCGGGCAAGCCCGGCTCCCACAGGTTGATTATTCCAGCCGGGACAGGCGCTCTTCCAGCGCCGCAATCCGCGCCTCCAGCTCTTCGATACGCTCCAGCGAAACGCCACTTCCCGCACTGCGCTCCACCGGATTCCCACGCGCCGCCAGGATCGCCTCGATATCCGCCGGGTCCCCAAGGGCATGCACGTACCGATCCTCCCGCTGCCCCGACTGACGCGGCACCAGCAGCGCCAGCCCACGGGCAATCAGGCGTTCCAGTTGATGCACCACCTGCTCGGCGTCTTCAAAGTCATGCATGCGCCCGCTGCGGGTCAGCAGTTCGTTGACCGTCTGCGGCCCCCGCAGGAACAGCAAGCCACTGAGGATCACCTGGGCCGGCACCAACTCCAGTGCCTTGTCCACCCGATGCTCCCAGCGATCGGCGCGGCTGCCCATCACCAGCCGGGTAAAACCGCGACCTTCCAAGGCCCGCAGGCTCTGGCCCACCTGGCCCTGGCTCAGGTTCATCACCGGCTCGCGGCTGGTTTTCTGGTTGCAGGCGATCACCAGCGCGTTGAGGGTCAACGGGTAGGTTTCGGGGCTGGTGGCCTGTTTTTCGATCAGGCAGCCCAGGATGCGGATTTCCGTGCTGTTCAGGCGCGGTTCTTCAGAAGTCGTGTCGTGCTCGGTGGTCATCGCGCTTTCCCTAATGCAGTGAGCCCACTAGCCTAATCCTGAAAAAATAAAAGACAAGCGGCGCCGGCTGCCGGCATGTCTATAATCGCCGCTGTTTCAAACCCTGCCACAACTGTCGAGACTGTCATGACTATTTCCCTGTACGCCGCTTCCCTCCCGGTCTTCAAGCAAATGCTCAACGCCCTGAGCGATGTGCTGAACAAGGCCGAAGCCCACGCCACCGCCAAGAACATCGACCCGAACGCTTTCCTGCAAGCACGCCTGTACCCGGACATGTTCCCGCTGGTGCGCCAGGTGCAGATCGCCGTCGACTTCGCCAAAGGCGTTTCTGCCCGCCTGGCTGAAATCGAAGTCCCGAAATACGACGACACAGAAGTCACCTTCGCCGACCTGCAAGCGCTGATCGCCAAGGTCCTGGCGTTTATCGACACCATCACCCCGGCCCAGGTCGACGGTAAAGAAGGCATCGAAATCGTCACCCGCCCTGGCACCCCGAAAGAGAAGCGCTTCAGTGGCCAGTCGTACCTGCTGAGCTACGGCCTGCCGCAGTTCTTCTTCCACGTCACCACTGCTTACGCCTTGCTGCGTCACAACGGTGTGGAAGTGGGCAAGCGCGACTACATGGGCGCGTTCTAAGCCTTAAGGCGTAAAAAAAGCCCGGGGCGGTTCATTCACGAACCGCCCCGGGCTTTTTTGTGCGCGTAAGGTTTACGCGGCTTGCTCTTCCTTGCCCAGGCACGCGGCAGCGGTGAACAACACGTCGGTGGACGAATTCAGCGCGGTTTCCGCCGAGTCCTGCAACACCCCGATGATGAAGCCCACGGCCACCACCTGCATGGCGATTTCACTGGGAATGCCGAACAGGCTGCACGCCAGCGGAATCAACAGCAGCGAACCACCGGCCACACCCGACGCGCCACAGGCACACACCGCCGCGACCACGCTGAGCAGTACGGCGGTGGGGATGTCCACGGCGATGCCCAGGGTGTGCACGGCGGCCAGGGTCAGCACGGTGATGGTGATGGCTGCGCCGGCCATATTGATGGTGGCGCCCAGGGGGATCGACACCGAGTAGGTGTCTTCATGCAGGCCCAGGCGCTTGCTCAATGCCAGGTTGACCGGGATGTTGGCCGCCGAACTGCGGGTGAAAAACGCGGTGATGCCGCTTTCCCGCAGGCACATCAGCACCAGCGGGTAAGGGTTGCGGCGCAGTTTCCAGTACACGATGGCCGGGTTGATCACCAGCGCCACGAACAGCATGCAGCCGATCAACACCAGCAGCAGGTGCGCGTAGCCCAGCAAGGCGCCGAAGCCGGAGGTAGCGAGGGTCGAGGCCACCAGGCCGAAGATCCCAAGGGGCGCGAAGCGGATCACCATGCGCACGATCAGCGTGACGCCGTTGGACAGGTCGCCCAGTACCGTGCGGGTGGTGTCGCTGGCATGGCGAATCGCTATGCCCATGCCGATGGCCCAGGCCAGGATGCCGATGAAATTGGCATTCATCAGCGCGCTGACCGGGTTGTCCACCACACTGAGCAACAGGCTTTGCATCACTTCACCGATGCCGCCGGGGGCGCTGACGGCCACATCGTGGGTGGCCAGCACCAGCGAGGAGGGGAACAGCGTGCTGGCGATCACCGCGACCACGGCGGCGGCAAAGGTGCCCAGCAGGTACAGGAACAGGATCGGCCGGATATGGGTTTCCTGGCCGTGCTTGTGGTTGGCAATCGAGGCCATCACCAGCACAAACACCAGGATCGGCGCGACGGCCTTGAGCGCCGAGACGAAGACCTTGCCGATAAAGCCGGTGGCTTGTGCGACGTCGGGTAACAGAAGGGCCAATAGAATGCCGGCGACCAGGCCGATGACAATTTGGGTGACCAGGCTGATCGATGTCAGTCGTTGAAAGAGGGAAGGGGCAGCAGTCATAAAAGGGTTGTCTCTGGTTTTTTCTAATTAGATGCAGCTAAGGCAGCGTGAATCTGGCAGGTGCGGAGTCTAGCATCTGTAGGAAACGTCTAATCCGGGTGCGGCGTTCCGTCGCCACGCTGCGACACATTCTGTTAACATTGCCCATCCTCTTATTTCTTCTCTATCAGCGGGCCTTCCGGGCTTTCGTTGATGTTGCTGTTTTCTGGAGTTTTTAATGTTGTTTCCGATCCTGCTGCTGTCAGCCGCCGGTTTTACCGTGCTGACCACAGAATTCATCATCGTCGGCCTGTTGCCTTCCATCGCCCGGGACCTCGACGTAAGCGTGTCCCAGGCCGGGTTGCTGGTGACGTTGTTCGCCCTCACGGTGGCGGCGTTCGGCCCATTCCTGACCGCGTATTTCGCGCGGTTCGAGCGCAAGCGGCTGTTCATCACGATCCTGATCATGTTCGGCCTGGCCAACACCTTGGCGGCACTGGCGCCGAACATCTGGGTCATGTCCCTGGCCCGCCTGATCCCGGCGTTGGGCTTGCCGGTGTTCTGGGCCTTGGCCAGCGAGACGGCGGTGGACATTGTCGGACCGGACTTCGCCGGCCGCGCGATTGAAAAGATCGGTTTCGGCATCGTGTGTGCCACGGTTTTCGGCATCCCGGTGGGCACGCTGATTTCCGATATGTTCGGCTGGCGCACCGCGTTTGGCATTCTCGCGGTGGTGGCGTTTGCCAAGGCCCTGCTGCTGTTTATCTACCTGCCGAAGACCCGCGCGAAGAACGACCAGGTCAGCCTGCGCTCGCAGTTCAAGATTTTGCGCAGTCCGCTGATGCAAGGGCATATCCTGCTGTCGATCTTGGTGTTCAGCGGCATGTTCACCGCCTACACCTACCTGGCCGATATCCTCGAACGCCTGGCGGGTTTTGACGGGACGGTGGTGGGCTGGTGCCTGATGGGCTTTGGCGCCGTGGGCCTGATCGGCAATTCATTGGGCGGGCGCATGGTCGACCGTCATCCGCTGATCGCCTCGATGCTGTTCTGCGGGTTCATGATCGCCGGCATGGTGGCGCTGGTCCCGGCCATTCACTCCACCGTCGGGCTGGCGGCGGCAATGGCCGTTTGGGGCGTGACCCAGGCGGCGCTGTTCCTGGTCAGCCATGTGCGGCTGATGAAAGCTGCGCCCCATGCGCCTGCGTTTGCCGCCTCGCTGAACATCGCCGGGGCCAACCTGGGGATTGGCCTGGGGGCGCTGGTGGGTGGGCATGTGATCGACACTCTGGGCCTGGGCAGCCTCGGGTTTGCCGCCGCCGGTTTTATCCTGCTGTCGATCCTGCTGGCGCTGTGGCTGATGACTGCCAAGACCCGCGCCGTCTGCGCCTGAGTTATCAGGGCAGGGAAGTGAACAGCTCCCGTCTTGCACCTTCGGTAATCGCCACGATGCCGGGGTGCTTGACCTTGCGCTCCACCGAAATCGCATAAAACGACTCGGTCACCGCGTCCGTCTGGCCGATCAGTGCCACGCCATACTGGCGTTCCACCTCGTCGGCAATCACGCTGGGCGCGATAAAAATCCCGCTGCCGGATTGGCCGAAGGCCTGCATCAAGGCGCTGTCATCGAACTCCCCGACAATTCTTGGCTGAATCTGCTGCTCGGCAAACCAGCGCAACAAGCGACTGCGCACCACGGTCTCTGCCCCGGGAATCAACAGCGGTGCACCCTGCAGGCACTGTGGGAAATCACCGCGATGCTGGTCAGCCAATGCCTGGGTCGCGAAAAAACTGATCCCGCATTCCCCCAGCTTCTGGCTGTAGCCCTTGATGTCCAGGTGTGTGGGCATCGGGCTGTCGGAGATCACCAGGTCCAGGCGCTGGATCGCCAGGTCTGCCAGCAAACGCTCGAGTTTGTCTTCACGGCAGGTGATGCGGATCGGCTCGCTCAATTCCATGGTCGGCGCAATCAGCCGGTAGACGATGGACTTGGGCACCACGTCCGCCACGCCGACCCGGAACAGGATCTGCTGCTCGTTGGGTTGGGTGCGCAACATGGCTTCAAGCTCATTGCCCAGCTGGAACATTTGCTCGGCATAGGGCAGCGCCTGGCGCCCGGCTTCGGTCAACTCCAACTGGCGGCCGACCTTTTGAAACAACGCCACGCCGAAGGTTTGCTCCAGCAGGCTGATCTGCCCGCTGATGGTCTGCGGCGTGAGGTTCAGCTGCTCGCAGGCGCGCACGATGCTGCCGGTCTTGGCGACGACCCAGAAGTAGTGCAGTTGTCGATAATTGAGCATGGCGGCCAACACTTCGTGAAAACCGAAGTATAAACGAAAAAAATACGAATTTTCCTGAAGTGTTCGCCTGCATAGAATGCGTCGCTATCGAGGGGCCACTACTTGGACCCGAAGGTTCTAACGAGGAACGCATCATGAAACTCAATTCCCTGGGCGCAACGGCGTTCCTTGGGCTTTCATTAGTCATGCTCAGTGGCTGTGACCAAGCGGAAAAAAGCGCGCAGCAACTGCTGGGCAAAGCCACCGAATCGGCCAAGCAAGTGATTGACGACACCCACAAGGCTGCCGAACAGGCATTGAGCGACGCGACCAAGGGCTTGATCGCGCCGCCGGAAGGCAAGCAGGACAAGGAGGACCAGGAAGACAAGAAGCCTGAGTCCACTTCCCAAGAAACCTAATACCCGCACCTCACACCAGGACTGACCTATGGATTACCTTTTACAACTGGCCGCCAGCCCGACCGCGTGGATCGCACTAGCCACCCTGATCGTCATGGAGATCGTGCTGGGGATCGACAACCTGATCTTTATCTCGATTCTTACCAACAAGTTGCCGCTGAAGCACCGGGCCAAGGCCCGTCGCATCGGTATCAGCATGGCATTGATCCTGCGTCTGGGCCTGTTGAGCACCATCGCCTTCATCGTGCAGTTGACCGAGCCGGTCATCGACATCCTGGGGCAGTCGTTCTCCTGGAAGGACATGATCCTGATCGCCGGTGGCCTGTTCCTGGTGTGGAAGGCAACCACCGAAATCCATCACAGCATGGACCCTGAAAAGGAACATGTGGACACCGGCGCGCCGAGCGTGACTTTGGGCTTCGCTTCGGCGATTGGCCAGATCCTGCTGCTGGACATGGTGTTTTCCATCGACAGCATCATCACCGCCGTGGGCATGACCGAGCACTTGCCGATCATGATCATTGCCGTGGTGGTCTCGGTGATCGTGATGCTGGTGGCGGCCGAGCCGTTGGCCAAGTTCATCAACGATAACCCGACGATTGTGATGTTGGCCCTGGGCTTCCTCATCATGATCGGTATGACGCTGATCGCCGAAGGTTTCGGCGCCCATGTGCCAAAAGGCTATGTGTATGCGGCCATGGCGTTCTCGGCGGCCATCGAGTGCCTGAACATGATGCGACGCAACCGGCATAAACGGCTTGCTGCCAAACACTAAGGGCTGAACATAAAGGCCGACTGCATGCAGTCGGCCTTTTGCTGTCTGTTAGAATCCGGCCACTTGACGCCTTGAGGGATACCCATGAACGAGCCGATTCGCCTGACCCAGTACAGCCATGGTGCTGGTTGCGGTTGCAAGATCTCACCTCAGGTACTGGAAGTGATCCTCGCCGGCAGCGGCGCACAGAACCTCGACCCCAGGCTGTGGGTAGGCAACGCTTCGCGCGACGACGCGGCGGTGTATGCCATCGACGAGGAGCGCGGCGTGGTCTCCACCACCGACTTTTTCATGCCGATTGTCGATGACCCCTTCGACTTCGGCCGCATTGCTGCCACCAACGCCATCAGCGATATCTACGCCATGGGCGGCGATCCGTTGATGGCCATCGCGATTCTCGGCTGGCCGGTCAACGTGCTGGCCCCGGAGATTGCCCGGGAAGTGATTCGCGGCGGTCGCTCGGTGTGTGACGCGGCCGGGATTCCCCTTGCCGGCGGTCACTCCATCGACGCCCCCGAGCCGATCTTCGGCCTGGCCGTTACCGGGCTGGTAGAAAAACGCCACATGAAGCGCAACGACACCGCCACCGCCGGGTGCCAGCTGTACCTGACCAAACCCCTGGGCATCGGCATCCTCACCACTGCCGAAAAGAAGGGCAAGCTGCGGGAGGCGGATGTGGGCCTGGCCCGTGACTGGATGTGCACCCTCAACAAACCCGGCAGCCGTTTTGGCAAGCTGGCCGGTGTCACGGCCATGACCGATGTCACTGGTTTCGGTCTGTTGGGTCACCTGGTGGAAATGGCCGACGGCAGCAACCTGACGGCCCGCATCGAATACGAAAAAGTCCCACGCCTGCCCGGGGTCGAGTACTACCTGGACCAAGGCTGCGTGCCCGGCGGTACCTTGCGCAATTTCGACAGCTACGCCAGCAAGCTGGGGCGCCTGAACGAACTGCACAAGCGCGTGCTGTGCGACCCGCAAACCAGCGGCGGCCTGCTGGTGGCGGTCACCCCTGAAGGCAATGCCGAATTCCTCGCCGTGGCGGCGGAACTGGGCCTGAACCTTGAGCCGATCGGCGAACTGGTTGAGCGACAGACCAACGCGGTAGAGGTGTTCTGATGCCCATCGACATCACCGATTACCGCGACATCTTTCTCAACGACCGGCCGATGATGGATACCCGTGCGCCGATCGAGTTCATCAAGGGCGCGTTTCCCGGGGTGATCAACCTGCCGTTGATGACCGACGACGAGCGCCAACGGGTGGGCACCTGTTACAAGCAGCAGGGCCAGCAGGCGGCCATCGTCCTTGGCCACGAGTTGGTGTCCGGGGCGATCAAGGCCGAACGTATCGAGCACTGGGCACGTTTTGCCCAGGCCAATCCTGATGGCGTGCTGTACTGCTTTCGCGGCGGCCTGCGTTCGCAGATCGTGCAGCAATGGTTGAAAACCGAGGCGGGTATCGACTATCCACGGGTCGGCGGCGGCTACAAGGCCATGCGAACCTTCCTGCTGGACACGGTGGAACAGGCCGCCGCGCAATGCGATTTCGTGTTGTTGGGCGGCATGACCGGCACCGGCAAGACCGAAGTGCTCGGCCAATTAAGCAACGCCCTGGACCTGGAAGGCCACGCCAACCATCGCGGCTCCAGCTTCGGCAAGCGCGCGACCGCGCAACCCTCCAACATCGACTTCGAAAACCGCCTGGCGGTGGACCTGCTGAAGAAGCGTACCGCCGGTATCGAGCAGTTCGTGGTCGAGGATGAGAGCCGCATGATCGGCAGTTGTGCGTTGCCGTTGCCCTTGCACAAGGGCATGCAGGGCTTCCCGATGGTCTGGCTGGAAGACAGTGTTGAAGGCCGGGTGGAGCGCATCCTCAAGGATTACGTGGTCGACCTCTGCGCCGAGTTTGTCGCCGTGTTTGGCGACACCGGGCAAGCCCTGTTTGCCGAGCGCCTGACCCAGAGCCTGGGCAACATCCACAAGCGCCTGGGCGGCGAGCGGTTTGCGCGGCTGCACGCCATCATGCAGGACGCCTTGGCCGAGCAGGCCCGCAACGGCGCGGTGGACTTGCACCGGGGCTGGATTGAAGGGTTGTTGCGGGAGTATTACGACCCGATGTACGCGTTCCAGCGCGAAAGCAAAGGCGCGCGTATCGAGTTTTCTGGAGAACAAAGAGCGGTGGTGGAGTATTTGCGGGAGAGGGCTGTTCGGCGGGAATAATGGGTTGAACCCATCGCGGGCAAGCCCGCTCCCACATTTTGACCGCGGTCCTGCACAATAAACACGGTCACCTGTGGGAGCGGGCTTGCCCGCGATGGGGCCCTCAAATTCACCCAACAACTAAAGGATAAACGCCCCGATCAACCCACACACCACGCCCATCAGCATGGTCAGCCCGGCCACGGTCACCAGCACCCGCGCATCGAAATCCTTGCGCAGCATCAGCAGCGACGGCAGGCTCACGCTCGGCAGGGTCATCAGCAAGGCCACGGCCGGGCCGGTGCCCATGCCGAGGGTCATCATGGTCTGCACGATGGGGATTTCGGCGGCGGTCGGGATCACGAACAACGTACCGACAATCGCCAGCGGCACCAGCCACACCAGGCTGTTGGCCATGGCGCCGTCCACGTGGGGAAACAGCCAGACCCGCGCCGCGCCGAGGATCAGCACCGCCAGGATGTAAACCGGGATGGTGCTCCAGAACAGCTGCCACAAGGTGCGCAGCCAGCGGGCAAGGAACGGTTCGGTCTCGGTAAGGCTGGCCTGGGCCACGGCGTCCAGCGCGGCTTCGGGCACTTGTTCCGGGCGTGCGATGCGCTGCGCCACCAGTGACACGCCCACCACCAGCACGATCCCGGCCACCAGCCGCAACGCGGTAAAGCCCCAGCCGAGCACAAAGCCCATGAACACCAGCGTCGCCGGGTTCAGCACCGGGTTGGCGATCCAGAACGCCAGCGCCGCGCCTACCGACACCTTTTGCCGACGCATGCCGGCGGCTACTGGCGCCGCACAGCAACTGCACATCATCCCCGGCAAGGCGAACAAGCCACCACGCAGGGTAGAACCCAGCCCGGCGCGGCCGAACAGGCGCAACAGCCAGTCCCGCGGAATCAGTACTTGCAGCAATGAACCGAGAATGACCGCCAGCACCGCAGCCTTCCAGATCGCCAGGAAATACACCTGGGCATAGGCCAGTGCGGCGGCCAGTGGTGAGCTTTGCTGGTCGTTGAGAATCGAGGCGCCGATGCTGTGGTTGTCCGCCGCGATAAACGCCTTGGCGTAGTAGGGCGACCATTTCACGTAGTAGAGGCCGATGCAGGCCACCAGCAGGAACAGCGCTGGTTTCCACCAGAAGGACCAGCCCCGGGCGGGCTGGGTGGAGGAGAGGTTGGACATGTAGGTGATCCGCAGGTGAGTCAATAGCACAGCATCATACGCTGTGGAACTCAGATCTCCGCACTCACCTGTGTTGCAGGCGGGCAGGTCTGCTCGCCATTATCCAGCCCTTGCTTGTAATTGCGGCTGAGCAGGCTGGCCTTGCCGTTGTGCCAGGTCAGGGTCAGCACATACAAGGTATCGAAATCGCTGCCGGACCAATCGTCGGTAATCACGTGTTTTTCACCCACGGCTTCACTCGCCACCTTGTTGATCAGGTCCGGCAGGTAGCCGTGGGACCAGGCGGTGTAGATCACGGCATTGTGGTACTTGTCTTCCACCAGTTCGTCCGCGAGGGCGCTGGTGTCATTGGCCGAGAACTTGATGTTCACGGGCAACCCGAGCTTGATGGCACTGGGGCTGATGGTCATCAAGGGGCGGATGTAGCTGTAGGAGTTGTCTTTCTCGCCTTCCTCGACATTGCGGGTCGGGTTGGGCGCGAATACGAAGTTGGCCTTGCCGAATTTTTCCGGCAGGACGGTGGCCAGGTTCATGGCGCGGTTCAGGCCCTGGCAGTTGAGCTGGCCGAGGCCTCCGGCGGGTTTCTCACCGTGGCGCAGGAAGACCAGCGTCTGTACGCCGTCTACCGGCTGGGCACGGCTGATTCTGGACTCGAGGGTAAGGTCGATTGCGGTGCCTGCCAGTAATACGGGCAGCAGGATGTAGGAATAGCGTTTAAGGCGTTTCGCAAGGCACAGAGGCTTGATGGTCATGATGGTTCTAAGTCTCGGTGCAAGGAATCAGGGCGAACGGGCCCAGCCATCGGGCGCTCTTTGAGAGTGCGCCCAGGCAGTTTGGTTCGTTTCGCGGGGGAAATGGGGCGGCATCCTTGCCGTTTGCAGGAGGTTAACTCGCCGATGTTGCTGAATTAAGACGGGTGCGCGATGGGCTCCGAACCACTACTCTCCTACTTTTTCAGGGCCTTTATCAGGAGTCGCACGATGAACTCACTTTCAGACTTCCCCATCACCGCCAAATGGCCGGCCCGGCATCCCGAGCGCCTGCAGCTCTACTCGTTGCCAACGCCCAACGGGGTCAAGGTGTCGATCATGCTGGAGGAACTGGGGCTGCCTTACGAGGCGCACAAGGTCAGCTTCGAGACCCAGGACCAGCTCAGCGCCGAATTCCTTTCGCTGAACCCCAACAACAAGATCCCGGCGATCATCGACCCAAATGGGCCGGGCGGCCAGGCGCTGGGCTTGTTCGAGTCGGGCGCGATCCTGATCTACCTTGCCGAGAAGAGTGGCGAATTGCTGCCCGAAGACCCGGCGATGCGCTACGAGACTATCCAGTGGCTGATGTTCCAGATGGCCGGTATCGGGCCGATGTTCGGCCAGGTGGGGTTCTTCAACAAATTTGCCGGCGCCGCCTACGAGGATAAACGCCCCCGTGACCGCTACGTTGCCGAATCCCGTCGCCTGCTGGAGGTGCTGGAAAAACGCCTGCTGGGCCGCACCTGGATCATGGGTGACGAGTACAGCATCGCCGACATCGCCACCTTCCCATGGGTGCGTAACCTGATTGGCTTCTATGAGTCCGGCGACCTGGTGGGCATTACCGATTTCCCGAACGTACTGCGGGCGCTGGACGGGTTCGTCGCCCGGCCGGCAGTGATCCGTGGCTTGAACATCCCGGCATAAGGACCAACATGCCTTCTTTCGACTTCAAACAACTGGACGTTTTCAGCAGCGTCGCCCTCAAGGGCAATCCGCTGGCCGTGGTGCTGGGCGCCGATAGCCTGAGCGACCAGCAAATGGCGGATTTCGCCAACTGGACCAACCTCAGTGAAACCACGTTCCTGCTCAAGCCTCGTGATCCAAGGGCCGACTACCGCGTAAGAATCTTCACCACCCTGCAGGAATTACCGTTTGCCGGCCATCCGACCCTGGGCAGTTGCCATGCCTGGCTGCAGGCCGGTGGCCAACCGGCTGGCGAGGAGATTATCCAGGAATGTGAAATCGGCCTGGTGCGCATCCGTCGCCAAGGCCATGCGCTGGCATTTATCGCGCCACCGCTGTTGCGCTCCGGCCCGCTGGGGGCCGAGTTGCTGGAGCGTGTACGGCGTGGGTTGGGCCTTGAGCCTGGGGCAATCTTGCGCAGCCAGTGGGTGGACAACGGTGCGGGCTGGCTGGCAGTGATGCTGGCGGATCGTGAGCAGGTACTGGCGCTGCGTCCGGACTATTCGCAGTTGCCGGGGTTGGCCGTGGGCGTGATCGCCCCGTGGAACCCCGGGCGGGATGGAGACGAGGCGCAATTTGAAGTGCGTGCCTTTATCGCAGGCGACGGCGCTCCGGAAGACCCGGCCACCGGCAGCCTGAACGCCGGCGTCGCCCAGTGGTTGCTGGGCGAAGGCCTGGCGCCGAGCCGCTATGTAGTCAGTCAGGGCACCGCCATCGGCCGCGCCGGGCGAATCCACGTCGAGCACAGCGGCGAGGAAATCTGGATCGGCGGCGCGGTGGCGCTGTGCATCGAAGGGCGGCTGAGCCTTTAACGGTTGTTGGCGGCCAGCTTGATCCCGAAACCGATCAATGCCAGGCCCGCCACGCGGGTCGCGATTTTACGGGCCAGCGCAAAGGTACGCAGGCGAATCACCAGCGCGTTGCCCACCAGCACCAGCAGCGCCTGGTACAAAAAGCCGATCAGCGTCACATGCACCATCATTGCCACCAGGGTACTGCCGGGCGAATCGGGGCGAATGAACAGCGGGAAAAACGCCACGAAAAACAGGATCACCTTGGGATTGGTCAGGCTGACGGCCACGGCTTTGCGAAAGTAGATCCAGCCGGAGCGTTTCGGCTCCTGCCCGGCCGCATCACGGTTGACCGGGGTGAGCAGCAGTTGCAGACCCATCCAGCACAGGTACGCCGCACCCACCCATTGCAGGGTCATGAACAGCATCGGGTTGGCCTTCATCAGCGCGGCGAGGCCCGCGGAGGCGGCCAGCATGAAGATCATATCGCCCAGTACGGTGCCGAACACCGCCCCAAATCCGGCGCGGATGCCATTGCGGGCGGTAGCATGCAGGATGGCAAACGTGCCCGGCCCAGGGATCAACTGGAAGATCAGGATGGCCGCGATAAAGCTGCCGTAGTTCTGGATATCAAACATGCCGAGCGCTCCTTTGCTGTTTTGCCGAGAATAGCGGCAAACATCATTGTTACGGAATACGAAAAGCACTGTTATGCAACCGATGTTTGTGCTCCCGGTCAATCCGGGCATAAGCTTTCGCCCTTAAGCTATGTGCCTCGGCCCGTTTTTTTCAGGAGCATCAATGTCCAGCCAGTTCCCCGAAGCCCGTCCACGCCGCCTGCGCCGCTCCCCGGAGTTGCGTGGCCTGTTCCAGGAAACCGAATTCACCCTCAATGACCTGGTGCTGCCGATCTTCGTTGAGGAAGAAATCGACGACTTCGTGCCGATCACCAGCATGCCCGGGGTGCAGCGCATTCCCGAGTCGAAATTGGCCGGCGAGATCGAGCGCTATGCCCGCGCCGGGATCAAGTCGGTGATGACCTTCGGCGTGTCCCACCACCTGGATGCATCGGGCAGCGACACCTGGCAGGAGCGTGGCCTGGTTTCGCGCATGTCCTCGATCATCAAGGACGCGGTGCCGGAAATGATCGTGATGTCCGACACCTGCTTCTGCGAATACACCGACCACGGCCATTGCGGCGTGATGCACGGCGCCGAGGTCGACAACGACCGCACCCTGGTCAACCTCGGCAAGCAAGCCGTGGCCGCCGCCCGCGCCGGTGCCGATGTGATCGCGCCGTCTGCCGCGATGGACGGGCAAGTCCAGGCCATCCGCCGGGCCCTGGATGAAGCAGGCTTCAGCCATATCCCGATCATGGCCTATTCCACCAAGTTCGCCTCGGCCCTCTACGGCCCGTTCCGCGAAGCAGGCGGCAGCGCGCTCAAGGGCGACCGCAAGAGCTACCAGATGAACCCGATGAACCGTCGCGAAGCCGTGCGTGAATCGTTGCTGGATGAGCAGGAAGGCGCTGACGCGCTGATGGTCAAGCCGGCTGGCGCGTACCTGGACATCATCCGCGACATCCGCGAAGCCTCGCGCTTGCCGGTGGCGGCGTACCAGGTCAGCGGCGAGTACGCGATGATCAAGTTCGGTGCCCAGGCGGGCGCCATCGATGAGGCCCGCGTGGTGCGGGAAACCCTGGGTTCGATCAAGCGCGCCGGCGCGGACTTGATCTTCACTTACTTCGCGATGGACCTGGCGCTGGCCGGGATCTAAGTGACCTGTGGCGAGGGAGCTTGCTCCCGCTGGACTGCGCAGCAGACCCCTTTTTCAGGGCCGCTGCGCGCCCCAGCGGGAGCAAGCTCCCTCGCCACAAAAAAAGCCGATATCTGCTGCCCGGTGACTTAGCGCTGGGCAAACGCCAGGTTCAGCCCCAGCCCCGCAAAGGTTGCCGCAAAACCGCGGCGCAGCCAGTTCTGTACGCGAGGCGATTCGATCACCGCGCGGCGGAACACGTTGGCCAGCAGGCCATAAATCACAAACACCCCGAACGTCATCGCCATGAACACACTGCTCAGCAACAGCATTTGCAGGGCCGGTGCGCTTGCGCCCGGGGTGACGAACTGCGGCAGGAACGCGAGGAAGAAGATCGTCAGCTTGGGGTTCAGGATATTCAGCAACAGGCCCCGTACCATCAGGCTGCGGGCGCTGGAAATTGTCGGTGTGTCGTTCATGGCAAAGGCCGAGCGGTCTCGCCAGGTGGCGTAGGCGAGGTACAGCAAATAGGCGGCGCCGGCATACTTCAGGGCTTCGAATGCCAAGGCGCTGGTGTGCAGCAGGGCCGACAGGCCAAGTACCGAGGCCAGCAAGTGCGGGACAATCCCGGCGGTGCAGCCCAGCGCCGCGAATACGCTGGCGCGCTTGCCGGCGGTAAGTCCGGTGGACACGGTGAAGATCACGCCGGTGCCCGGAATCAGCACGACGATCAGGCAGGTGATGAGGAAGTTCAGGCTGAGCATGGCATTCAAACTCCTTGTAGGAACGACGGGTGCCTGATCCTTTCATGTTCTGCATTTATTGGCGAGTGCAGCAGGTCGGCGAACCCCGGTTAGACTTACAGGTCGATATCTGCCAAGACTGGCCCATCGTCACCCAAGGAAGCCCCATGCACTCATCCCGCCTGATCCTGTGCCTCACCACATTGCTGGTGCTGGCCGGCTGCTCCAGCCAGCGCACCCAGCAATTGCCCGAGCGCAGCGAAGCCGAGGTGAAGGCGCAGATCGTGCGGTTGATGCCGGCCAGCGTGCCGGACCGCAACGGCTGGGCCCAGGACATCTACACCGCGTTCAATGCGCAGAAAATCTACCCCAGTACGGAAAACCTCTGCGCGGTGCTGGCCGTGACCGAACAGGAGTCCACCTATCAGGTCGACCCGCCGGTGCCGAACATGGGCAAGATCGCCCAGGACGAAATCCTGCGCCGAGCCGCCAAAGTCCATGTGCCAGCCGTGCTGGTGCGCACGGCGCTGCAACTGCGTTCCCCCACCGGCAAGTCCTACGCCGAGCGCTTGAGTGCTGCACGTACCGAGCGGGATTTGAGTGGAATCTTTGACGACTTCATCAGCGTCGTGCCTTTGGGCAACACGCTGTTTGGCGGCTTCAACCCGGTGCATACCGCAGGGCCGATGCAGGTCAGCATCGAGTTCGCGCAGAAGCAGGCCCGGGATTATCCCTACACCGTGGATGGCAGTATCCGGCGGGAGGTGTTCACCCGTCGTGGCGGCATGTACTTCGGCATCGCCCATCTGCTGGGCTACCCGGTGCACTACGACCAGATGCTGTACCGCTTTGCCGATTTCAATGCGGGTTGGTACGCCAGCCGCAATGCCGCGTTCCAGGCGGCGGTCAGCCGGGTCTCGGGTACCACGCTGGCGCTGGACGGTGACCTGATCAACTACGGCTCGATCCTGCCGGGCACCACCGAACTGGCGGTGCGCTCCCTGGGCAAGTCGCTGGACATGCGCAACCCGACCATCCGCAGCCAGCTGGAGCAGGGCGAGCGCCTGGATTTTGAAGACACCACCCTGTACCAGCGTGTGTTCGCCCTGGCCGACAAGGCCGCCGGCAAACCACTGCCGCGGGCAATCCTGCCGGGCATCGTGTTGAAGAGCCCGAAGATCACCCGCAACCTCACCACCGCCTGGTTTGCCAAGCGCGTGGATGAGCGTTATCAGCGCTGTATGAAACGTTAGGCTTATCGCCGGGAATTTGCCGGGCTGATCTTGGTGGCCGAGGTCGCGGGTGTGGAGTACACATCAGGCCTGATCCCAAGGAAGAAGCCGCCATGACTGCCCACGCCATCCCCGAAGGTTTTGTCCCGCTGCCCCGCAGCAGCCCGCTCCTGGACCTGCTTGGTCCGGTGTATTGCCGTGGCGAAGGGTTGCAACTGGAGATCGGCCTGCGCGCCGACAACCGCCACGCCAACGGGCGCGGCACGGTACATGGCGGCGTATTGGCCACCCTGGCGGATGTGGGCATGGGCTACGCGATGGCGTTTTCCAGTGAGCCGCCGCTGCCGTTGATCACGGCGAGCATGACCCTGGATTATCTCGGGGCGGTGCAGGTGGGGGAGTGGATCGAGGTGCGGCTGGAGCACCACAAGCGCGGTCGGCAGATGGCATTTGCCACGGTCAGCGTGCAGGTGGGAGAGAAGGTGGTGGTGCGGGCCAATGCGGTGTTTGCGGTGCCCCAGGCGCGGGACTGACAGATAAAGAAAAGGCCCGGTTTTCGTGGAACCGGGCCTTTTCCATGTTGCTCTTGCAAATCAGCCGCGTTCAAGCGCCAGCGCTACACCCTGACCGCCACCGATGCACAGGGTGGCCAAACCTTTCTTGGCATCCCGCTTGATCATTTCATGCAGCAGGGTCACCAGCACGCGGCAGCCTGACGCGCCAATCGGGTGGCCGATGGCAATCGCGCCGCCATTGACGTTGACCTTGGCCGCATCCCATTCCAGTTCTTTGCCTACGGCCAGTGACTGCGCGGCAAAGGCTTCGTTGGCTTCGATCAGGTCGAGGTCGCCCAGGCTCCAGCCGGCCTTGTCCAGGCAGCGGCGAGTAGCCGACACCGGGCCGATACCCATGATTGCAGGGTCGACACCGGCGTTGGCGTAGCTGGCAATGCGTGCCAGTACCGGCAGGCCCAGGGCCTTGGCTTTATCCGCGCTCATCAGCAGCACAGCAGCCGCGCCGTCGTTGAGGCTGGACGCATTGCCGGCGGTCACGGTGCCGTCTTTCTTGAAGGCCGGCTTGAGCTTGGCCAGGGCTTCGGCGGTGGTGCCGGCGCGTGGCTGTTCGTCCACGGCGAAGGCAATCGGGTCGCCCTTGCGCTGGGGAATCAGGATCGGCGTGATCTCATCGCTGAAACGCCCGGCTTCGATGGCGGCCGTGGCTTTTTGCTGGGAGGCGGCGGCGAAGGCATCCTGGGCTTCACGGCTGATGCCGTACTTGTCCACCAGGTTCTCGGCGGTGATGCCCATGTGGTAGTCGTTGAACGCATCCCACAGGCCGTCGGTGATCATGCTGTCGATCATCTTCGCGTGGCCCATGCGCAGGCCGGTACGGGCGGCCGGCAACACGTACGGTGCCAGGCTCATGTTCTCCATGCCGCCGGCGATGATCACCTCGGCATCACCGCAACGGATCGCTTGTGCGCCAAGGTGCAGGGCCTTGAGGCCCGAGCCGCAAACCTTGTTCAGGGTCAGTGCCGGCACGGCGTGGGGCAGGCCGGCGAGGATCGACGCCTGGCGGGCCGGGTTCTGGCCGCTGCCGGCGGTGAGCACCTGGCCAAGGATTACTTCATCCACCAGTGCAGGGTCGATGCCGGTTTGCTCCAGCAGGCGGCGGATCACCGCAGCCCCCAGCTCCGGGGCCGGGATGCTTGCCAGCGAACCTTGAAAGCTGCCAACGGCGGTGCGGGTGGCAGCAACGATCACGACGTCTTGCATGGAATCTGTCCTCACTGGAAGTGCATTTCTGGAACGTGGTCCGGGACGATCAGTTTACCGGCTGTCTTGCTGACGATCTCTTCAACGCTGACGCCAGGTGCGCGTTCCTTGAGGACAAAAGCGCCATTTTCGATTTCCAGGTAGGCCAGGTCCGTCAGCACACGCTTGATGCAGTTGGCCCCGGTCAGCGGCAGGCTGCATTGGCTCAGCAGCTTGGACTCACCGTCCTTGGAGGCGTGGGTCATGATCACGATGATGTTCTCGGCACCGGCCACCAGGTCCATCGCGCCGCCCATGCCCTTGACCAGTTTGCCGGGGATCATCCACGAGGCGATGTTGCCCTGCACGTCGACTTCAAAGGCGCCGAGTACAGTCAGGTCAACGTGGCCGCCACGAATCATCGCGAAAGACTCGGCCGAGGAGAAGATCGATGCGCCAATGCGTGCGGTGACGGTCTGTTTGCCGGCGTTGATCATGTCGGCATCGATAGTTTCTTCAGTAGGAAACGGACCCATGCCCAGCAGGCCGTTTTCCGACTGCAGCATCACCTCCATGCCTTCGGGGATGTAGTTGGCCACCAGGGTCGGGATGCCGATGCCGAGGTTGACGTAGAAACCGTCCTGCATTTCTCGGGCGACGCGTTGAGCCATTTGTTCGCGGGTAAGAGCCATTTTTTGTCTCCTTATTATTTGGGCTGGTGGATTATTTGCGGAGGGTGCGCTGTTCGATGCGCTTCTCGAAGGTGCCGCAAATGATCCGGTCGACGTAGATCCCTGGGGTATGGATATGCGCCGGGTCCAGCTCGCCCGGTTCGACGATTTCTTCCACTTCGACCACGGTGATCTTGCCGGCGGTGGCGGCCAGCGGGTTGAAGTTCTGGGCGGTGTGGCGGTAGATCACGTTGCCGAAGTGGTCGGCTTTCCAGCCTTTGACGATGGCGAAATCACCGGTGATGGATTCTTCCATCAGGTACGGGCGGCCGTTGAACTCACGGGTTTCCTTGCCTTCGGCCACGGGCGTGCCAACGCCGGTTGCGGTGAAGAAGGCCGGGATGCCGGCACCACCTGCGCGCAGTTTTTCGGCGAGGGTGCCTTGGGGTGTGAGGACTACTTCGATTTCGCCGCTGAGCAGTTGCTTCTCGAACAGCGCGTTCTCACCGACGTAGGAAGCGAAGACCTTGCTGATCTGCTTGCCTTCCAGCAGCAGGCCCAGGCCGAAGCCGTCAACGCCGCAGTTGTTGGAAACCACGGTCAGGTTGCGGGTGCCTTTGCGCTTGATTTCGGCAATGAGGTTTTCCGGGATGCCACACAAGCCAAAGCCACCGGCCAGAACCGTCATGCCGTCTTCCAGGCCTGCCAGCGCCTCTTCATAGGACGCTACGCGTTTATCGAAACCTGCCATATGCACCTCTTTTATTGTTTGTGGGCCAGCCATATGAGCCGAGTGTTGCGCCGACGGATTGATTTGTTAAGTTGTTTTTTAAGGTTGATTGATTTAAAAAACAGCACAGTCGCCAGCCGTTGGGAGAAGCTTCATGACAGTTAAACAGATGCGCGCCTTTCTTGCCGTGGCCCAGACCCTCAGTTTTGCAGCGGCCTGCGAGCGCCTGCATCTTTCCCAGTCTGCCTTGAGTTTGACCATCAAAGGCCTGGAGGAGGGCCTTGGCGGGCGCTTGTTCAGCCGCAATACGCGCAATGTAGCGCTGACGCCCGAAGGCGAATCCCTGTTGCCCCTGGCCCGGCGCCTGATTGCCGACTGGGACAATGCCGAGGATGAACTGCGTCAGCGCTTCACCTTGCAGCGCGGGCGGGTGACGGTGGCGGCGATGCCGTCGTTTGCGGGCAATTTGCTGCCACCGATCCTGAAGATTTTCCGGGCGCGCTATCCCCAGGTGAATGTCACGGTCAATGACGTGATCAACGAGCAGGTGCTGGAGATGGTCCGGGATCGCCAGGTGGAGTTGGGCGTGGCGTTTGAGCCTTCGGAAAGCTCATCGCTGATGTTCACGCCGCTGTATGTGGACCGCTTTGTGGCCGTGGTGCCCGGTGACTCGCCGTTGGCGCACAAGGCTGATATCGATTGGCAAACCCTGCTGCAACAACCCTTCATCACGTTGCAGCGGCCGTCCACGGTGCGGGTGATGCTTGAAGAACACCTGAAGGCACGGGACATGAAATTGCCTGTGGCACTGGAGAGTCATCAATTGGCGACGGTGGGCCAGATGGTCGCCAGTGGCCTGGGTGTGAGTGCGGTGCCTGCCCTGTGCGTGCGGCAAATGCAGGACGCGGGTGCCCACTGCATCACCTTGAGCGATCCGATCATTGAACGGCCGATTGGTGTATTGACCAAGCCCGGTCACGAACTCTCGGCGGCGGCCCAGGCGATGTTTGATATTTTTCGCGATGAAGCGGGGAAGGGGCGTTTTCCGGCCTTGTTGCAATAAGTACAGGCAATAAAAAAGCCTGCTCGTTTAAGCGAGCAGGCTTAAGTGATTAGTGCGTAGTTATCAGCAGTATCTGTCGATCACTTTAACGTGCGAATGGCCTTTAAGGTTCTGCCACTCGGTATTAAGTGTATGAAAGACCTGCTCGATAAAGTTGCGATCGGCGGCGGCTTTCTTGCCGACATAACCCTGGCCGCGGCGGTACATCTTCAGGCGCGCTGCCAGTTCACGGTTATTCCTGTCGAACTCTTCTTCCACGGTGTGGGGCGCCAGGCAGTCAATATGGACCTGGCCCGATTTACCAATCCAGAGGATATGGTCGTCGAGCGTGTCTTTCTGCGCTGCGAACATCTCAGCCAATTCATCGATAGTTGGTTGGTTGTTCAGATTCATGTGTAAGCCCCTTGACCAGTTGGCGATCTTTAGTTGATCCGTTAAAACTACTAAGTTGTCTCCGGTCGCAAAAAACCGGGCGTCAGAAACGGTCTGCCGAGTACGGGCAGGGTCTTGAACCTGATGCATGTAGTCTTGCTGATGAACTGCTACGCAATGGTTTCATAACGAAGACAAGCAGCGTTTGAGCTCCTTGTACCGATCCTTTCGGGCCGGTCAGCTTCATCAATCTGCCTTGTGGGCAGTGCACATCCGGAAAAAACAGCTCGGCGGTCAGACGAGCTTGTTCAAAACGCTTGTTACCAACGCTCCCGATCCGGGAGACGCTTGAATCATGCAATTACAAAATGGTTACGTCAACGGTTATGTAGTGATTATTTTCAAGCACTACATAAATCCTTGCGGGGCGGGGGTGAAGCCGGAAAGCGTGACTTGGGCGTCATTTTTCGTGCGGGTTGGTCTAGGGTTTGGCGGTTGTTCTGTGGTGAGGGAGCTTGCTCCCGCTGGGGTGCGAAGCGCCCCCATCAGGCTGACGGCGGTTCTTCAGGAATAATTCGGTTGCCGGTTTTGGGGCTGCTGCGCAGCCCAGCGGGAGCAAGCTCCCTCGCCACAGAAATGCAGGATTGGGCTATCCCAGGCGTTCTGCCAGCAGGGGCAACAAGCGCTCGCAGGACGCTTCGATCTTGAGCTGCAGCAGTTCATCGCCCCGGGTCTTGCCCAGATTGATGGCTATCACCGGCTTACCCTGCTCGACCATCGCCTTGCACAGGCGAAACGCTGAATAAGCCATCAGCGACGAGCCCACCACCAGCAGCCCTTCAGCGTCGTTCACGGCCTCCATCGCCTTGGCGGCGGTGCCCTGGGCGACGTTCTCGCCGAAAAACACTACATCCGGTTTCAATCGTTGCCCGCCGCAATGGGGGCAGTGGGGGACCTGGAAACGTCCTTCAAACGCCGGGTCGAGCAAGGTGTCACCGTCAGGCGCCTGGACGGCATCCACACCGGCCAGGTACGGATTCTCGGCTTCCATCTGGCGCTGGATCAGATCCCGCTCGCTGGTCTGCTGGCAATCCAGGCAAAGCACTCGGTGCAGGCTGCCGTGGAGTTCGATCACTCCGTGGCTGCCGGCCTGGTCGTGCAGGGTGTCGACGTTCTGGGTGATCAGCCCGGTAATGCGCTGGCGTTGCTGCAAGGTCGCCAGCGCGATATGCGCCGGGTTTGGCTGGGCGATCCTCACCCTTGGCCAGCCGAGCATCGCCCGCGCCCAGTAGCGTCGGCGCGCCTCTGGGGTGGCCAAAAACTCCTGGTACATCATCGGTGCGTTGCCCCGGCGCACACCTTCGCTGTCCCGGTAGTCGGGAATCCCCGAGGAGGTGCTGATACCCGCACCGGTCAGCACCAGGAAGCGCCGTTCGGCCATGGCCCGGTGCAGGCTGTCGAGGTGGTCATCGACCTGATGTTGCAAGGTATCGAGCATGGGGTCCCCAATGGTTATTCGCCGCGAATGTACTGCTCCAGCTGCTTGATCAGGTCAGCCTGTTCGGCAATCGCTTCCTTGACCAGGTCGCCGATGGACAGCAGGCCCAGAAGCTCGCCGTTTTCTACCACCGGCAGGTGCCGCAGATGCCGGTCGGTCATGATATTCATGCAGGTCTCGACGGTCTGGTGAGTGTCGACGGTGATCACCGGTGAGTTCATGATTTCGTGGGCTTTGGTCGCCACCGAGGACAATCCATGGAGGATGACCTTACGCGCGTAGTCCCGTTCGCTGATGATGCCCACCACCTTCCCATCCTGGAGCACCGGCAACGCCCCGACGTTTTTCGACGCCATCACAATAAGCGCCTCGAACACCGTATGGTCGTGGGGGATGGTATGCACTTGCTGGTTTTGCTGGTCTTTGGACTTTAACACTTGGGCAACGGTTTTCATGGAGGCCACTCCGGTGTTGTTATTGTTGGGAGGTTAGCAGTCCCTACAGAATCCTAGACCGCTCACGGCAGGGCAAGGTCCAAAGCGGCGTATATCTGCTCGAAAAACGTCATTGTCGCGACTTTTGATCCCTCTTAGCCCTTGTTTGCCGGTTTTGCCGCGCGTTTCGGGCTGGCGGCGGTCTTGCGTTTGGCCGGCTTGCGTTTGTTTTTCCAGGGTGTGGCGCCACGTCCCGCCGGGCTGGCCGGGCCGCTGATGGTCAGGCGCATGCCGGTGCAGCGCGTGACCTGCTTGCTCATCCACGCTGCCTGTTTGGCGACGAACTCTTCCAGGCTCATCTCACCGCTTTGCACCATGTCCAGCGCCTGTTCCCAGATGGCGGTGGTGCCGGGATCGGCGATTGCCCGGGGCACCGCATCAATCAGGCTGAACGCGGCAGGAGTGGCCGACAGTGCCTTGCCGTTTTTCACCAGGTAACCGCGATCCAGCAGGCCCTGGATGATCCCGGCGCGGGTGGCTTCGGTGCCAATCCCGGTGGTGTCCTTGAGTTTTTGCTTGAGCAGCGGGTCTTCCACCAGTTTGGCGACGTTCTTCATCGCCTTGATCAGGTCGCCTTCGGTGAAGGGCTTGGGCGGCTGGGTCCACAGGTCCTTGAGGTTGACCTTGGCCACGGCGTAGTCCTGGCCCTGCACCAATTTCGGCAGGGACTGCGGCGCGGGCGCTTCGCGGCCCTTGGCCGGTGCCAGCGCTTCCGGCAGGGCGCGTTTCCAGCCGGGTTCGACAATGACCTTGCCCACCGCCCGCAAGGCCTCGCCGGCGCAGTCGAAGTCGGCCTGGGTGCGGTCGTACTCGTGGTTGGGCAGGAACTGCGCCAGGTAGCGGGCACGAATCAGGGTGTACACGGCGCGATGCTTGCCGGTCAGTTGCCCGACGTCCTTGCCGGCGCCGGTGGGGATGATGCCGTGGTGAGCGCTGACCTTGGCGTCGTTCCAGGCCCGGGAGCGGCGCTTCGGGTCAATATGTGGCATCAGCTCATTCACCGCTGGGTCAGCCCGTCCCAGCGCCGCGAGGATTTTCGGCGCATCGCTGTGCTGGCTCATAGGCAGGTAGCCGCAATCGCTGCGGGGGTAAGTGATGACCTTGTGGGTTTCGTACAGCGACTGGGCGACATCCAGGGTTTCCTGGGCGCCGAGGCCGAGTTTTTTCGAGCAGATTTCCTGCAACGTACCCAGGTCGAAGGGCAGGGGCGCCACGTCGCGCATGCGTTCGGTGCGCAGCTTCACCAGCCGGGCACTGGCCGCGTAGTTCATGGCGTTGGCTGCGTCCCGGGCCAGTTGCGGGTTGAGGCAACGGCCCTGGTCGTCACAGGCATCGTCGGTGGCGCGCCATTGCGCGGTAAAGGTGATGTTGTCGTGGAGCAGGTCCACATCGATGGCCCAATAGGCGACGGGCACGAAGTCGGCGATGCTGCGGTCCCGGTCAACCACCAGACGCAGGGTTGGGGTTTGCACCCGGCCGACCGGCAACACGCCTTGATAGCCGGATTGACGACCCAGCAGAGTAAACAGGCGACTCATGTTCATCCCGATCAACCAGTCTGCGCGGGAGCGACCGAGGGCCGAATGGTAGAGGCTGAAGGTTTCGGCGCCGGGCTTCAACGAGGCCAGGGCCTTGCGGATCGACGCATCATCGAGTGCCGAGAGCCACAGCCGCTGGATGGGACCGCGATAGCGGCAATGCTCCACCAGTTCACGGGCGATCATCTCGCCCTCACGGTCGGCATCGGTGGCGATCACCAGTTCCTGGGCTTCCCCCAGCAGGCGCTTGACCGCCTTGAATTGGCTGGCGGTCTTGGGCTTGACCAGCATTTTCCACTTCTCGGGGATGATCGGCAGGTCAGCCAGCACCCAGCGCTTGTACTTGGCGTCGTAGCTGTCGGGCGGGGCGGTTTCCAGCAGGTGGCCGATGCACCAGGTCACGGTGACGCCTGAACCCAGCCAACAACCGTCGCCACGCCGGGTCGCGCCGAGCACGGCGGCGATATCCTTTGCCTGGGACGGTTTTTCACAGAGGAACAGCCGCATGGTCACCACATTCGCTACGCAATTGAATGGGGAGCAGGATGGGCAATAAATCAGAATTGGGCAACTTTTATCTGGATGGATATACAGCAATTTGTGTGTCTGGCACTGAACCCAATGTGGGAGCGGGCTTGCCCGCGATAGCATCACCTCGGTGTAACTGAAACGCCGAGGTGTCCGCATCGCAGGCAAGCCAGCTCCCACACTGGATCTTCAGTGGCGACAAAGTGGAGGTTCAGTTCTTGTCGATATCCACGTTCTTGGTCTCTTTCAGGCAAATCAGCCCCACGATCAGGCTCACCCCGGTAATCACCACCGGGTACCACAGGCCATAGAAGATATCCCCGGTGTACACCACCAGTGCAAACGACACCGTCGGCAGGAACCCACCGAACCAGCCATTCCCGATGTGGTAAGGCAGCGACAACGAGGTGTAGCGGATGCGCGTCGGGAACAGTTCCACCATCAGCGCTGCCAGCGGGCCGTAGCACATGGCGGCGATCAGGATCAGTGCCACGATCAGCACCACCACCATGGTTTTGTTGACCTGCGCCACGTCAGCCGACTGCGGATAGCCCGCCAACGTCACCGCGCCTTTCAGGGCAGCTTCGTCGTAACCGTTGATTTGCACATCACCCACGCTCACCTGCACCGCACTGCCGGCCGGGGCGGCCGCGCTTTCGTACGGCAGGCCCTGTTTCACCAGGAAGGTCTTGACCTTGTCGCACGGGCTGTCAAAACGCGCCTTGCCCACCGGGTCGAACTGGAAGGTGCAGGTGGCCGGGTCGGCCAATACGGTGATCGGTGACTGGCGGCTCGCGTGGTCCATCGCCGGGTTGGTGTAGTGCGCCAGGCCCTTGAAGATCGGGAAGTACAGCGCGGTGGCCAGCAGCAGGCCGACCATCAACACCGGCTTGCGCCCCAGCTTGTCCGACAGCCAGCCGAAGAAGATAAAGAACGGCGCGCCAATCACCACGCTGATGATCAGCAGCATGTTGGCCAGTGCCGGGTCCATCTTCAAAAACTGTGTGAGGAAAAACAGCACATAAAACTGCGCGGCATAGAACGTCACCGCTTGCCCGGCGTTGATGCTGAACAGCGCAATCAGCACGATCTTGAGGTTTTCCCATTTGCCGAAGGACTCGCGGATCGGCGCCTTGCTGGCCTTGCCTTCCTCTTTCATTTTCAGGAACGCCGGCGACTCATGCAGGCTCATGCGGATCCAGGTGGAGATGCCCAGCAGCACGATCGACAGCAGGAACGGCAGGCGCCAGCCCCAGACTTCGAACTGGTCACCGGTGAAGTAACGGCAGGCCAGCACCACCAGCAGTGACAGCAGCAGGCCAAGGGTCGCGGTGGATTGAATCCAGCTGGTGTGGAAGCCGCGTTTGCCCGCTGGAGCGTGCTCGGCCACGTAGGTGGCTGCGCCGCCGTACTCACCGCCCAGCGCCAGGCCCTGGAGCATGCGCAGTGCCACGAGGATGATCGGTGCGGCGATGCCGATGCTTGAATAGGTCGGCAGCAGGCCCACGCAGAAGGTCGCCAGGCCCATCAGGATGATGGTGGCGAGGAACGTGTATTTGCGCCCGATCATGTCACCCAGCCGACCGAACACCAGCGCGCCGAACGGGCGCACGACAAAACCGGCGGCGAAGGCCATCAGGGCGAAGATAAACGCCGTGGTGTCGTTGACCCCGGCAAAGAACTGCTTGCTGATTACCGCCGCGAGGGCGCCGTAGAGGAAGAAGTCATACCATTCGAACACCGTCCCGAGGGAGGAGGCGAAGATGACTTTCTGTGTGTCGTTGCTCGAGCGTGCGCCGAGCGCCGGGTCCAGGGGTTGAGCGTGTTCTGACATTTGGGTAGCCCTCACAGTGATTATTTATTGTTGTTCCACTGTCGGCGCCGAATCGGCGCCGCTGTTCCCCTGTAGGAACCGGCTTGCCGGCGATGGCGCTCTCAAGCTGTGCACAACACTTGAAAATGCCATCGCCGGCAAGCCGGGCTCCTACAGGTCAAGCCGGTAAAGTCAGTTCTTTCTCCGGGGCGAGGCTCCTTGTGTTCGGCGAAAGGATAAGCTGCGCGGCTTTTTCCGCGATCATCAGCGTGGGTGAGCAGGTGTTGCCTGAAGTAATGCGCGGCATCACCGACGCGTCGGCGATGCGCAGGCCGGGCACGCCGTGCACCCGCAGTTGTGCGTCAACCACCGCGTCTTTGTCGCTGCCCATGCGGCAGGTGCCCACCGGGTGGAAAATCGTGGTGCCGATGCGGGCGGCGGCCTCTTGCAGCTGTTCGTCTGTCTGCAGTTCTTCGCCGGGCAGGTATTCCACCGGGTTGAACTGCTTCAGGGCCGGCGCCGAGACGATGCGCCGGGTCAGGCGAATGGCGTCGGCGGCGACGCGCAGGTCTTCCGGATGGCTGAGGTAATTGGGGCGGATCAGCGGTGCGTCTGCCGGGTTGGCCGAGCGAATGTCGATGCGGCCGCGGCTTTGCGGGCGCAGGTCACACACCGAGGCGGTGAAGGCCGGGAACCCGTGCAGCGGCTCGCCAAAGCGCTCCAGGGACAGCGGTTGCACGTGGTATTCAAGGTTGGCCGACGTCTGTTCCGGCCCGGAGCGGGCAAACGCGCCCAACTGGCTGGGGGCCATGGACAGCGGGCCGCTGCGGTCGTACAGATAACGCAGGCCCATGCCCATCTTGCCCCACACGGTGCCGGCGATCTGGTTCAGGGTGCGAGCGTTTTCCAGCTTGTAGATCAGGCGCAGTTGCAGGTGATCCTGCAGGTTGCCGCCGACGCCGGGCAACTCGTGCAGCACGTTGATGCCCAAGGGCTTGAGCACGCTGGAAGGGCCGATGCCGGAGCGTTGCAGGATGCCGGGGGAGCCCACCGAACCGGCGCACAGGATGATTTCCTTGCGGGCCCGCCATGTGACGGCCTGGCCTTGCTGGCGAGCAACCACCGAGGTGGCGCGGCCGTTCTCCAGCAGCACGCGGTCGACTTCAACTTCAGTCATCACTGTCAGGTTGGGCCGCTGGCGGATCGGCTTGAGGAACGCCTTGGCCGCATTCCAGCGCACCCCGGATTTCTGGTTGACCTGGAAATAGCCGCAGCCTTCGTTATCGCCCTGGTTGAAGTCGCTGATGCTCGCGATACCGCTCTGCTGCGCCGCCTCGCGAAACGCATCGAGGATCGGCCAGTGCAGGCGCTGTTGCTCAACCCGCCACTCGCCACCATCGCTGTGAAATTCCGAGGCCCCGGCAAAATGGTTTTCGCTTTGCTTGAACAGCGCCAGCACATCCTTCCAGGCCCAGCCGGGATTGTCTTCGGCCCAGCCGTCGTAATCCCGAGCCTGGCCGCGCATGTAGATCATGCCGTTGATCGACGAACAGCCGCCCAACACCTTGCCCCGCGGGTAGCTCAGGGCACGGCCTTGCAGGCCTTCCTGGGCTTCGGTCTTGAAGCACCAGTCGGTGCGCGGGTTGCCGATGCAGAACAGGTAGCCGACGGGAATATGGATCCAGGGATAGTTATCACGACCGCCGGCTTCAAGCAGCAGCACGCGATGGGCCGGGTTGGCGGACAGTCGATTGGCCAGCAGGCAGCCTGCGGGGCCGGCGCCTACTACCACGTAATCGTATTCAGCAGCTGCAATGGGCATCTGAGGCCTCGCTTGTTTTTCTTATTGGCTCCATCCTAGTTGTTAGTTTTCGTCTTAAAAATGTTAGTTTTTACCCAGCTGCTGTGCGTTTTTAGACAGCGATGCTTTCAAGGTGGAGAGCGGAGGCGACATGTTCGACTGGAATGACCTGCGGTTCTTTCTCGAGTTACAGCGTAGCGGACGCCTGCTCACGGCGGCGCAACGCCTGAAAACCACCCATGCCACCGTGGCCCGGCATATCGAGGCCATCGAAAAAAGCCTCGGTACCGCGCTGTTCGTGCAGCATGCCCAGGGCTACGAACTCACCCCTTCGGGCGAAGCGCTGCTCAAGCATGCCGAAGCCATGGAAAACGTGGCCCTGCTGGCCGAAGAAGAACTGACCCACTCCGCCGCGCCCCTGGGCAAGATCCGCCTGGGGGTGGCCGAAGGATTGGGCGTGATGTTTTTGGCCGGCCGCATGGGTGGCCTGTTCGAACGCTATCCGGGCCTGGAGGTGGAACTGCTGGCGGTGCCGCGTTTTGTCAGCATTCTCAACCGCGAAGCAGAGATCAGCATCCACCTGGAACGCCCCAGCGTCGACCAACTGGTGACCCGCAAACTCACCGACTACCGCCTGGCGCTCTACGCCAGCCGCAGCTACCTGGACCGCACGCCGCCGATTGAGAAACGCGAGGACCTGGCCGTCCACGCCTGGATCGATTACGTCGACGATTTGCTGTTCAGCCAGGAACTGAAGTTCCTCAGCAGCTTCTGTCGCAACCCCAAGGTGGTGTTCCACAGCACCAGCGTGATCGCACAGCACCAGGCGGCGCGTTCGGGATTGGGGATTGCCGTGTTGCCGTGCTTCATGGCCGCCAGCGACCCGGACCTGGTGCCGCTGCTGCCGGGGGAGAGCATCCAGCGCAGTTACTGGATCAGTTCCCGGCGCGAGTTGCACAAGTCGGTAAGGTTGCGGGTGTTGTGGGATTACCTGGTGGAGTTGTGCGCGCGGGAGCAGAAGCTGTTGCTGGGCGAGGCTTAACTGAGTAAACCGAATCAAAAATGTAGGAGCTGGCTTGCCTGCGATCGCGGTGTATCAGCTACATATTTATCGGCTGAAACTCCGCTATCGCAGGCAAGCCAGCTCCTACAGTTGATAGGTTTTGTTATGGAGAAAATCTTCAGTTCAGCAACTCAAATTCAACACTGCCCAACCGCTCCCCATTCACCAGCACATGCACCGCGTGCTTGCCGGGATAGTGCTTGCGCGTGGTCAGTTCACGAATATGTTGGCCACGACTAATCGCGTGATGTTCCCTGGCAGCGAGGGTAAACGCCTTGAGCTTGAACACTTTCGACGCGCTGTGACCGGCGCTTTTCACGTAGTCGATGGCGTAGTCCACCACCAGCTTTTGCGGCGTGTCGGCCATGGATTCCAGGCTGAAGGACAGGTTGATCCGGTCGCCCAGGTTGATCACCGCCGGCTCGACCTTGAGCTGATGGATCTTCACCTCGGCCCTGGCCCCTGCACCCATGATCGTCAGCGCCCGGGCGTTGCCTTGCTTGATCAAACTGCGCAGCGCGTGGCGGGCGATCCAGGCCGTGTGGGGGTTCTCCAGCGACCAGCCTTCGATCAAGCCCAGCACCCAATCCGGATGATCCTTGGTGATGTCGTTGAGGTGATTGGCCACCGACTTGCGCACGTACAGGCTGCTGTCGGCCTTGAGGTTGTCGAGGATCGAGGCGCACAGGCTCGGGTCGGCCTGCACATTGGCCAGGCGAAAGGACCAGGGCAACCGTGGCCGCGAGCCTTCGCTGGCGAGGCGGCGCACGTGTTCGTTTTCGTCCAGCGACCAGCCTTGCATCACCGCCAGGGTGCGCTTGAAATCACTCAGCAGAAAATGCCGTACGGCAAACTCGGCAGAGCCGAAGGTGGTGAAGTACTTGAGCGCGGCCATGGAGCGCTTGAAGTCTTCACCGCCGTAACTGGCGACGTAATGGGGCAGGAACAGGCTGACAAAGGCGCTGTTCAGGCGTGGAGCCAGGGCATACAGCAACTTCAGCGTTTGGGGATAATCCAGCGGGATCACGGCGTGCAGGCTTTCGCTGACCCGAGCCATGCGCTGCATCACCGACAGGTCCGCGAGCCCGGCCTTGGCGTGCTTGAGGAAACCCTTGGCGTCGAACGCCGGGTACACCGCCGTCATTTCGGTGGCGATGTGCTGCAGGCGTTCGGCGTTGAAGATTTCCTTCAGGGCCGGGGCGCTTTGTTCGGTCATGGGCAAGTCCGCAGATGAAGTTGGCCATCAGATTACATGCAAAACCCGATATCGCACGCCCCGCGTCGTAGCAGCTGTCGAGCCTTGGCGAGGCTGCGTCAGCGGTGTATCAGACACACCGCGAACGCAGCCTCGCCAAGGCTCGACAGCTGCTACGGAAAGGGGAGTGGATCAGTTAGAGATACCAGCGATATTCCCGCGCATGAATCTCCTGCTGGAACGCCAGATGGTCCTGGCGTTTGTTTTCGCAATACACGTCGACAAACTCTGCGCCCAGGCCTTCGCGCAGCACCGGCTGATGCTGCATGGCGCGCACCGCTTCGAGCATTTCCAGGGGGAAATCCGTGCCGCTGTTGCGGTCTTCGTTCAGTGGGGCGAAGGGCTCTTTGGCCGCGTCAAGGCCATGCTCCAGCCCCACCAGAATCGCCGCCAACACCAGGTACGGGTTGGCGTCGGCGCTGGCCAGGCGGTGTTCGATTCGCAGGTTGCGCGGGTCGGATTCCGGGATGCGCACGCAGGCGTCACGGTCCTCAAAACCCCAGCAGGCGCGGGTGGCCGCGTTCACCGTGCCGCCGAGGCGGCGGAAGGCGTTGTGGTTGGGCGAGAAGATCGGCATGCAGTGGGGCAGCAGTTCCAGGCAGCCGGCCACCGCGTGACGCAAAGGTTGTTGCTGGTGGGCCGCCAGCAGGTTGTTGCCTGCCGCGTCGTACAGGCTGACGTGCACATGCATGCCGCTGCCGGGATGTTGCAGGTAAGGCTTGGCCATGAAGCTGGCGCGATAACCGTGCTTGAGGGCCACGCCGCGCGTGCTGCGGCAGAACAGGGCGGCCCAGTCGGCGGCGCGCAGGCCGTCTTCCAGGTGGCCGAAATTGATCTCGAACTGGCCGGGGCCCAGCTCGGCGGTGATCACCGTGATGTCGATGCCCTGGGCCTTGGCGGTCTCGACCATGTCATCCAACACCGGCGCAAAGCGTGACAGGCGCTCGATGTGCAGGTTGGGCTGGTCGTCCGCGTCATCGCTCAGCGGGTCGCGAGCGAACTGCGGCAGGCCGTCGCTGAGCTTTTTGTCGAACAGGTAGAACTCCAGCTCAAACGCCACCACCGGGTGAATGCCTTTGCGGTGCAGGCGCTCCAGCACCTTGGCCAGCACTTCCCGGGGTTCGAATTCAATCGGCGCTTCAGTGCCGTCGGAGGTGATCAGCATCTGCCCCAGGGGCTGCGCTTCCCAGCTCACCGGCTTGAGCGTGCCGGGCACCAGGCGGCGGTTGGCGTCCGGGTCACCGTCGTGAAAGCAGTAGTCACCGATCTTGAACAGGCCGCCCTGGGCGCCCAGCAATACGGCGTTTTGCGGCAGCTTCAAGGGGCTGCCGGCGGCGACCTTTTCCAGCATCTCCACCGGGTAGCGTTTGCCGTAGAAATGCCCGGGAATGTCCAGGGCAATCAGGTCGACGTAGCGCACATCGGGATGGTTCTGGCGAAAGGTCCGGACTTCGGCCAGCAGCGTGGAGGAATGGCTTTTCACGGGTGTTGCTCCTAGTTGTAGACCCACAGCACGCGGGCGGGTAGGTCGGTCAGGTTGCCGTAGCGGCAGTGGGCAAAACTGGCCAGGTGGAAGCTGTCACCTTGGCCCAGGGTGACCGAGTCGGCCTCGCCCTCGACCCACAGCGTCAACTCGCCCTCCAGTACGTAGCCGGCCTGTTCGGCGCGGTCACTCATGGTCTGTTCGCCACTGTTGGCACCGGGGGCCAGCAGGCTGTCGAGGATCGAGAACGCGCCATGCATGCTCGGCGACACCAGGATGTCGGTGATGCCGTTGGCGTAATACACGGTGCGTCGCTCATTGGGGCGCGTGACCCAATCCACCGCTTTGGGTTTGGACAGGCTGTAGAAATAGGTGGTGGGCACACCGAGGGCGTGGCTGATGGCGGTGAGGTCGGCCACAGTGGGGCGCGAAAGGCCGCGTTCAACCTGGGACAGGAAACCCACGGAACGCTCGATCTTTTGCGCGAGTTGCGCCAGGGTGAGCTTCTTGTGCTTGCGCAGGTCGTGGATCAGGATCGCCAGGGCGTCGAGTTCTTCTTGCTTGTCCATAGGCGTTTCGTGAAATTCTTATCAAGAAATTTCATGAAAAATTACAGGATTAATTTCATGGAGGCAATGGGTATGGAGTTGTTGGAGCATTTACGCAGCCTTGAACAAGAGCTGCATCAATGCACCACCCGTGCGGATGCCGCGCGGTTGTCGGTGTTGCTGGCGGATGATTTCGTGGAATTTGGTGCCAGCGGCAATGTGTGGGGCAGCAAGGCCGAGGTGATCGAGGGGTTACAGGATGAGGTGTTTTCAGCCCGTAGCATCGGTGACTTTGCGTTGAAGATGCTGGCCGAAGGCGTGGCGCTGGTGACCTATCGCTGCCAACGGGCGGCGACGGAGGCCAATGCGGCAGGGGAGTCGTTGCGCAGTTCGGTGTGGCGCGAAAGCGGCGGGCAGTGGCAGATGGTGTTTCATCAGGGCACGCCGACGCGTCAGCGTGCACCTGTGTAGGCGTCGGCAGGTTCAGACCGTACGCTTGACCTCAAACCCCGACAGGCTCGCATCCTCACGATGCCCCAGCAGTTCAGCCACTACCGACGTCGGCGATTTGTGCTTGTAGGTGTTGTAGTTGTTGACCGAGTCGTGGAACAGCTGGCGGGTGAACGCGACGCGGCTTTCCAGGCCGGCGATTTCCGCGCCGGGTGACGGGGCGTCTTGCGCCGCCGCCAATTGCTGTTCGGCCTCCTGGAATTGGCCGAAGGCTTTTTTGCAACGATCGAGCAGCGCCACCAGTTCCCGATAGGTGCCGAACACGTACAGCGCGAGCAAGGTGACAACGGTCACGAAAATGATGATGACGTGGGTACCAGTCATTGGACGTCCTGGGCAGCTGGAAAAAAGAACCAATCTTATCTGATTAATCGCCAGCCCGGTCGCTGGCTGTCCATCCATCTGCCGCTTCCATCACTGCGCTGAATGATTCCCCGCGGCTGCGGTCGGAATCTTTACGCGTCATTCATTGAAGGAAGTGCCCATGAAGTCCAAGTCCCTTGTTGCCTGCCTGTTGGTTGCCGCGAGCCTGTCCGCCGCGAGCTTCACCGTTCAGGCCGCCGATACCGAGCAAAAAACCGTGCAGCCTTCAAACATCAATACCCGCGACCTCAAGACCGGTGACCGCGCGCCAGACATTCTGATGCGCAAGGAATCGGCCATCGCCGATTGGAAGAAACATGGCCTGAAGCAGCCGGAAGAAGACAGCCAGTGGGCCCGTGTGAACGACAAGTACGTGTTGCTCAAAACCACCAACGGCACGATTCTCGACATTACGCCCGTTAAAAAATAACCCCGGCAACGGGATGAGCGATCCCGTGCTCATCCCGGCGCATTTGATTTTTGCATAAATGCATAAATCAGCATTTTTTGCCTGTTGTTTTGCGTTAAGGTAGGTCCGCTTGCGGGCTGCAATGGCCCCTCTACCTTGATCAGAATGAGAGCAGGATGCTTGCCACAATAAGAAATTACCCGCGTACCGTGAACCTGCTGTTGTCGGCCACGCTGATCCTCACCTTGGCCAAGGCCATCACGTTTCCGTACCTGGTCATCTACCTCACCAACCACTTTGCCCTGGACATCAGCCAGGTCGGCCTGGTGATCGGCAGCTCGCTGATTGTCGGTTCACTGCTCAGTGTGTACGGCGGCTTCCTCGTAGACCGCATCAACAGTTATCGCCTGCTGCTCAGCCTGAGTGTGGTGTTTGCCCTGGGGTTTGTCGGCACGGTGCTGGCCCGGGAAATCTGGTCGTTCTACAGCTGCCTGATCCTGATCAACCTGGCGTACGCGGTGATCGACATTGCGATCAAGTCCGGGTTTGCCAGCCTGCTGCCGGAAGATGAGCGCAGCGAAGCGTTTTCCATCAAGTACACCCTGACCAATATCGGATACGCGGTGGGCCCGTTTTTTGGCGCGATGGTGGCCAAGCTCGATATCAGCTTGCCGTTTATCTTGTCGGCCGCGTTGGGTCTCGGGTTTTTCCTGCTGTATTGGCGCTGGGGCGACCGCACCTTGGCCACCGTCGACACCACGCAAAAGCCGGTGTCGTTCCTCGCCGTGGGCCGCGTATTGCTGCGGGATCACCGGTTGGTGTGTTTCACCATCGGCGGCCTGCTCAGTGCCGTGGTGTTTGGCCAGTTCACCGCGTACCTTTCGCAGTACCTGGTGACCACCACTACCGCCGAATACACCTACACCATCATCAGTGCAGTTCTCACCACCAACGCCGTGTTGGTGATTGCCCTGCAATACGCGATTGGCCGACGCATTTCCCACCGCTACCTGAGCCAGTGGCTGATCTTCGGCCTGGGCATGTTCATGCTGGGGGTGATTGGCTTTGCCCTGGCGAGCAACGTGTGGTGGTGGATCCTGGCGATGGCGATTTTCACCGTGGGCGAAATCGTGGTGTTTCCCGCCGAGTACATGTTTATCGACCGCATCGCCCCGGACCACCTGCGCGGCATGTACTACGGCGCGCAAAACCTCTCCAACCTCGGCGCTGCCCTGGGGCCGGTGCTGTGCGGGCTGGTACTGGCCAGCCTGCCGGCCCACTACATGTTCTACATGTTGGCAGCGTTTATTGTCGGAGGAGGGGTGTTCTATTTTATCGGGGCGTCGTTGAAGGCTCGGTCAGTGTAGAAGCGAGCTTGCTCGCGAAGGTCGTTAACGATAACGCGGTTAATCTGACAGCCAGCGGCGCCCTCAGGTTTTTCGCGAGCAAGCTCGCTCCTACAGTGGACGCAGCGGCAGATCATCCAGAGTGACTTTGCCGACGGTGTTGCTCTGCAATTCGTAGCGCAACTCGTCGACCATCTTTTCCACTGCCTGCGGGGTCTGCAGTTTGTTGACGCTGATCCCGGTGACCACCAGATCTACCCGGCCGCTTTCGGCATCGAAAACCTTGAGGGTCAACGAGGCGTCACGGCACAGGGTGAACTCGCAGGTCAGGGGCGACAGCGCCTCTTCAATGCAGTTGCGCAGTTGGGAGAGCGTAAACATGTGGGCTCTCCTCAGCGACGACGCAGCATCAGGCCCAGCAGCAGGCCGACACCGGCGACAATCGCAACCGTCGCCAAGGGTTTTTGCTTGGCGAAATCGCCGACGGTGTCCAGCGCGTCACCGTAGGTTTGCTGCAACTGGCCAGCGGCCTGGCGGGCCACACCTTCGGCCTGGAGCTGTTCGTCACCGGTCAGATCACCCAGAAAACCTTGAGCCTTGCCGGCCACTTTCTCGACGGCGCCTTTGACTTGTTCGCTTTTCATGATGGATTCCTTGAAGGCATGACATCTCAACAGCACAGGACCCAAGGCCCTGTGCCCACCCTTCAAGGTTAAGCAGTGCACCCCCCGCGCAATAAGGCGAATTTGCACCGGTCGCACTAGTGCATTTGCACTCTATTTCGGTTTTTTAACCCGCAATTCACCGGCAAACAGCCCGCGTTCACGGGCCCAGACGATGGCTGCACTACGGCTATGCACCCCGAGTTTGGAGTACACCGTGGCCACATGGTTACGCACGGTATTGGGCGCCAGTTTCAGGCGCGAGGCGACTTCCTTGTCGGCCAGGCCTTCGCAAATCAGGCCCAGTACATCGCGCTCCCGAGCGGTGAGGTCGGTAAAGGAAATGTTCGGTACGTTGGGGCTATTGACGCTCTTGGCGTTGGCCAGTTTTTCAATCAGCGTCTGGCTGAACCAGGAGGCGTCCTGCATCACTTCCTCGATGGCGGCCACCAGTTCCAGCTCGGAGCGCTTGCGTTCGGTGATGTTCATCAACACCAGCAGGTAGCAGGGCACATCCTGAATGCTGACGGTGTCGGCAGACAGCACACAGTCGATCACCTCGCTGCCTTTCTTGCGGATCTTCAGGTCGAGGCCGTCGAGGTTGCGGGCTTTCTCCAGGGTGGTGAACAGCTGCGTGCTGGCTTGGGGGCTGTCGATAAAGTCGATGTCTTCGATGGATTTGCCGATCAGCTCTTCACTGGTGTAGCCGGTGATGGTCATGAAGGCTTCGTTGATGTCCACCACTTGCCGGTTGGCGGCGTTGCACACCAGGGTCGGCACCGGCGTCAGGCGGAATGACTTGGCGAAACGTTCCTCGCTCTGGCGCAGGGCGGTTTCGGCCTTGCGCCGGGGCTCAAGGTCGGTGAAGGAAAACAGCATGCAGTCTTCCTCGTTCATGTCCAGCGGCTGGCCGGCCACGATCACCAGTTTGCTGCCGCCCTCGGGCAGTTTCAGTTCGGCTTGCATCTGCGGGATGGTCGCGCCTTCGCCCAGGCGCTTGACGGCGAGGTCCTTGTTTTCGGCCTGCTCCAGCACGTCCAGTTCATACACCGAGCGGCCGATCACCTGGTCACGGTTGTAGCCGGTCATCTCCAGGAAGCCCTGGTTGACCTTGATGTAGCGCAGGTCACTCAAGCGGCAAATCACCGCCGGCGCCGGGTTGGCATTGAAGGTTTTTTCAAAGCGTTGTTCGGCGCTGGCCCATTCCGTGGCGTCGCTCAGGATCAGCACCAACAGCTCCGGTTCACCGCTCGAGTCGTTGAGTACCAGGCTGCGCAGGCGATGCACCCAGGTCTTTTCCTCGTCGCCAGTGGGGGTGACCTCCACCACCACGTCGCTGAACTCCTCACCGCCTGCCACCCGGCTCAGCGGGTAATTCTCCAGCACCAGCGGGTGGTTGTTGCGATAGCGCAAGGCAAAGCGCTTGGCGTAGTCCTGGGTGTTGACGCCAAGGTCTTCGACATTCTCCACGCCATGCATCAGCAGCGCGGCCTCATTGGCCCACAGGATGGTTTGGTCGACCTCGGCGAGGATCACTCCATCGGACAAGCCGGAGATGATCTGCTGCAGTTGGCGGCGGTTGGTTTCTTTGGCGAGGACGGCCTGGCTCATGGTTTCTCCAATATTGAGGGCACCTGCGCCCCCTGTAGGAGCTGGCTTGCCAGCGAAAAGCTCAACAGCAACGCGACTATTCAGGAACCGCGCGTCATCGTTGACGACCATCGCTGGCAAGCCAGCTCCTACAGGGGAGCGGTGTCAGACGCATAGGGAGTACGACACCTGGGGCTCAGGATAGTGCAGAGAAGTTGCCGCACGCGGGGTGCGAATGCACCAGTGCGCCTAGTGCAATTGTGCCGAGACCGCAGGGCAGGCCCCTCGCCAAACTGGCCACCTACCCATTGTAAAAGGATCGACCATGACCACTGTCTATGAAACCAACCGTTCGCTGTTCCGTGTCTCCTGGGGCTCGGTATTGGCCGGTAGTGCAATTGCCCTGGTGACCTATCTGGTGTTGAGCGTGCTCGGCACCGCGATTGGCGCCAGTGCAGTGAACCCGATGGCAGCCGGCAACCCGCTGAGCGGATTTGGCACCGGTGCCGGGATCTGGTTGTTTGTGTCGACGCTGTTGGCCATCGGCGCCGGCGCATTTGTGGCCGGGCGCACCGCACCGGATCGCGGCGGCCTGCACGGCGTACTGAGCTGGACCATCACCACCCTGTTGACCACCTGGCTGCTGGCTGCGCTGGCCACCAGCGTGGTAGGTGCGGCGGGGAATGTCGTGGGCAAAGGCCTGTCGGCTGCCGGCAGCGGTATCGCCGCCGTGGCACCGGGCATCAGCGACAGCGTCAAGCAGCAGCTGGATGAGCAAGGTATCAAGCTGGACTGGAACAGCCTGCAAGGCCAGCTCGACACCCTGCTCAAGCAGAGCGGCAAGCCAGAGCTTGACCCGGCCAACGTCGAGCAGAAAGCCAACCAGGCAAGCGCTGACGGCAAGCAATCGGCCAACGATGCTGCGACCAATCCAACCCAGGCCGGTGATGAGCTGAAGCAATGGTTCGAGCGGGTCAAGGCGTCCGGTGAGCCGGCGTTGAACGCAGCGGACAAACAGGCGCTGGTCAACATCGTCGCCGCCCGTACCGGCAAGAGCCAGGCTGAAGCGACCCAGATCGTCGACAACTATGCCCAGGCTTATCAGCAGGCCATGCAGAAAGTTGAAGAACTGAAGCAACAGGCGGAACAGAAAGCCCGTGAAGCCGGTGAAGTGGCGGCCAAGCAACTGTCCCGCGCGGCGTGGGGCACCCTGGTGATGTTGCTGCTGGGTGCGGCGTTGAGCTTTGGCGTGGGTCGCCTGGCGATCACTACTCGTCGGGTGCCATTGGCCTGATCACGACTTGAGGTGCTTTATGTGGCGAGGGAGCTTGCTCCCGCTGGGCTGCGCAGCAGCCCCAAAACCGGTGAACGCAACGTCCCAGGCATACCGCGTCCATCGGGTTGGGAGCGCTTCGCACTCCAGCGGGAGCAAGCTCCCTCGCCACAGAAATAGACTCGCTTTGACCTCTGCAGCAACCCTGACGAACGAGTAAACTGCCCGCCTTTTATCCTCACGACGAGACGGTGCGCTTTTGAACGCAGGAAAAACCGCAGGGCTGTTGCTACTTGCTGCCTTATTGGCCGGCTGCGGCACCTCGCCACCCCGCACCCCCAACGACATCTGCGGCATCTTCCGCGAAAAAGACGATTGGTACGACGCCGCCAAGGTGACCCAGGCACGCTGGGGCGTGCCGATCCAGGTGCCGTTCGCGATCATGTATCAAGAGTCCGGCTTTCGGCAGGACGCCAAGACACCCCGCAAATACCTGTTGTGGATCATCCCCTGGGGCCGCGTTTCTACTGCCTCCGGCTATGCCCAGGCCAAGGATGAAGTGTGGAGCGACTACCAGAAAAGCACTGGCCGTTATGGCGCCAGTCGCGAGCATTTTGACGACGCCATCGACTTTGTCGGCTGGTACATGGACAAGACCTACACCATCAACGGCGTGTACAAATACGATGCCTACGGCCAATACCTGAACTACCACGAAGGCTGGGGCGGTTATCGTCAGCGCACCTATGCGAGCAAAGCCTGGCTGATGCCGGTGGCGGGTAAGGTACAGGCGCGTTCGCAGATGTATGCCGCGCAATATGCGGGCTGCAAGAATGATTTGGGGCGGGGGTTCTGGAGCCGGTTCTGGCACTGGCTGTGACTTTGGATAACGAGAGAACGCGATGAGCAACGAACTACAAATCACCGACACCCGCCTGGGCGACGGCAAACCCGTGGTCAAAGGCGCCCTCATCACCACGCAATACACCGGCACCCTCGAAGACGGCACGGTGTTCGATTCCTCATGGGAACGCGGTAAGCCATTTCAATGTGTGATCGGCACCGGTCGCGTCATCAAAGGCTGGGACCAGGGCTTGATGGGCATGAAAGTCGGCGGCATTCGCACGTTATTTGTGCCGGCGCACCTGGCCTATGGCGAGCGGTCAATGGGCGCGCATATCACGCCCAACAGCAATCTGCGGTTTGAGATTGAGTTGCTGGAAGTGCTCACACGGGATGATTGAGGCGCGATGAACATGGAGGTTGTTGAAACAATGGAGTTGCCGCGCAGTTCGGTAGCGGGCATTCGGGTGGTTGAGCTGACCCTTGAGGATGAAGTCGAGCTGCAGCGCTTTTTCGAGGCGGCGCCGGGGTATTTTCTCGCCGTCAATGGCGAACCGGCCACGCCCAATAGACAGTCCGCCCGGAATTTTCAGGTGTACACCTCCAATGTGGGAGCTGGCAAGCCAGCTCCCACACTTGCTTGAAGACCCGGCTGAACCCAACCTGAAGAACTCTTCCAAACCCATCTGGTAACTTTTCCTACGGTTTACTCTCCTGAAATCAGGGCGTAAGCTTCGCGCGTTTTCATCAATAGCGGAGACCCTCAGTGGGTACTTGTTCGAGTGACAGTCGTCGGCCGGTCTCGATAACCGGCACATACTTGGCAAGGTAACGCGCATTTTCCCGATGCCGTTGTCTCGCCAAAAGCGAGAAGCGGCATCCCGGTGGCGGCCTGTCCTGGCCCGATCCCGAATTCCCTCTCATCGACGCTTAACAGTGCGTGATGCCTTGCATCGCGGTACTACGCACGCGCCTGTCGGCTGACCCAGACGCTGAAGGTTTCTATATCCGCAAGTTTGGCTGGTAATGAATAGGGAAGACTCCTATGCAAGCAATCAACAACATCAACCTCAATTCGCTGGTCGACACGCTGGTCAGCCTCACCGCGGCCTTCATCCTCGGCGGGCTGATCGGTTTCGAGCGCCAGTACCGCCAGCGCACGGCGGGCTTGCGCACCAACGTGCTGGTGGCGGTAGGGGCGGCGATTTTTGTCGACATGGCCAACCGGCTGGGCGGCGCCGAAGGGGCGGTGCGGGTCGTGGCCTATGTGGTTTCGGGCATCGGTTTTCTCGGCGCCGGGGTGATCATGCGTGAGGAAGGCAACGTGCGCGGGCTGAACACCGCCGCCACGCTCTGGGCGTCGGCGGCAGTGGGCGCCTGTGCCGGTGCCGACCTGATCCTGGAAGCGCTGCTGGGCACGCTGTTTGTGCTGGCGGCCAACACCTTGCTGCGGCCGATCGTGAATAACATCAACCGCCAGCCATTGGATGTGGTGTCGGCCGAGGTGACCAACATCCTTTATGTGGTAGCCCGTCGTACCCAGCAAAAGGCGGTACTGGCCCTGCTCGAAGCCGAACTGGCGCGCTGCAACTACCCGGCCAGTGATGTGGACGTGCGCCCCTTTGGTCCCGAAGAGGTGGAAATCGAGGCGACGCTGGCCGTGACCTCGGTAGACGGTGACGAACTGGACGCCCTGGTGGCGCGCATTTCCACCTCGACCCTGGTGGTACAGGCCTTCTGGAGCCCGAGTACCACTGACTAAACCACTTATGCTCCCCGGAAGCCGGCTGTTTACTATGCTTTTAGTGAGGAAAAGTCCTACATAAGACTGGGACTATCCCTTCAGTTGTTGCGTCATTCCATTGGTAAGGTTGCGCGCTTGCGACTAGCCAGGCACGCAGGTGCCGCTACCCATGGCCAGGCGTTTTTCAAATGAAGGGACCTGGCTTGTTGCTTGTAGGAATATTCAGTGCCGTTTGTCGGAACTGTTATTTCTCACAGGTAGATAGGTCCCGTGTGATGTGCAACGGTACTGAATCCTCCCAGGGGAGCCCTATGAGCAAAGCCTTAATCGTGGATGACCATCCATTTATCCGCGCAACCGTTCGGTATTTATTGAAGCAGGAAGGTTTCGACACGATCTTCGAAGCCGGTAACGGCGCCGATGCCATGCAGATTGCCCGTGAGGAACGCCCCGAACTGATCATCCTCGACCTGGCCATGCCCAAGCTGGGGGGGCTGGAGGTGATCAGCCGGATCAAGGCGCTGGGCTTGCCCTGCAAAATCCTGGTGTTGACCTCCTACCTGGCGGTGTTTTTTTCCACCCGCTGCATGCGTGCCGGTGCGATGGGTTTTGTCGCCAAGACCGGCGAACTGGACGAGCTGCAAAAAGCGATCAAGGCCGTGATGTCCAATTACAGCTGCTTTCCCAGCTTGCCTACCAGCTCGGTACGCCGGGACGATCTGCAGTCCACTGAACAGGACCTGGTGGCAGACCTGTCCGACCGTGAGTTGACCGTGCTGCAAAAGCTCGCGTTGGGGCTGGGCAACAAGGAAATTGCCGAGGACATGCTGCTCAGCCACAAGACCATCAGCACCTATAAAACCCGCCTGAAGGAGAAGCTGAGAATGTCGTCGGTGGTGCATTTGTCCAAGTTCGCCCAGCGCAATCATCTGATCTGAAATGACCACGCTCCGAGTCTTGTGGCTCAGCGCAAGCGTATGGCTGGGTTTGCTCTGTCTGCATACGCCGGCCCTGGCGGAGCCTCGCGCTCTTTCTCTGTTGGGGCACTCCTTCATCGAAACCCCGGCCGCAGAGCTGGATGAGGCGGACTGGCGCTGGTTGCGCGAGCACCGCCGTTTGTTGATGGGGATCTCGGGGCCTGATTACGCGCCGTTCGAGCTGAGCAGCAACGATGAGCTTGAAGGGATTACGGCGGATTACGCCGAGCTGATCGGCGATGCGTTGAACATCAAGATCGAAGTCCGCCGCTATGACAATCGTGACGAAGTCATCACGGCGCTCAAGCGCGGTGAGGTGGACTTTGTGGGCTCAGCCAACGGTTACGAAGCGGCAGACCCGCAACTTGTGCTGTCGCGCTCCTATGCCATGGATCAACCGACCCTGGTCACCCGCACGGGCGACAGCCAGACCCTGAGCGCCGACCTGGCCGGCAAGCGTGTCGCGATGCTCTACCACTACATGCAGCCGGAGGCGGTCCAGGCATTTTATCCCCATGCCCGGATACAGCTTTTTCCGTCGACCTTCGAGGCCATCGGCGCCGTGGCTTTCGGCCAGGCGGACGTTTACCTCGGCGATGCCATCAGCACCAACTACCTGATCAACAGGAACTACCTGAACAACGTTCGGATGGCTGACTTCTCGTCACTTGAAGTCAACCCGTTCGGCTTTGCCTTTGTCCAGGACAACACCCGCCTGCTGCAGATCATCAACGCGGCACTGGCGGTCATTCCGGTCAGCGAGCGGATGGAAATCCTGCGGCGCTGGAGTGCCGGCAACCTCGGGTTCCTGGGTTCCGAACGATTGCGCTTGAGTGCCAGTGAGCAGCGTTGGCTGGAGCGAAATCCACGCATAAAGGTGGCGGTGCTCGACCAGTTCCTGCCTGTCTCATTTCTCGGCAAACAGGGCGGGTTCGAGGGCTTGAGTGCTGAAGTCCTGGCCCGTATCAGCCTGCGCACCGGGTTGAAGTTTGACGTGGTGCCGGGCAGCTCGTTGCCCCAGCAACTGGATAAGGTCAGTGCAGGCAGCGCGGACATGATTGCCGTGGTGACCCCAAGCGTCGAACATGCGGACAAGGTGCGCATTACCCGGCCTTACTTGACCAACCCCTATGTGCTGGTCAGTCGTACCGACGCCGGCAGCCCGCTCACACTGGAAGACATGACCGGCAAGCGCCTGGCACTGTTGGGGGGTAACAGCCTGCAGGAGAGTATCGCCCAGGACTATCCCACCATCAGGTTTGTGACCGCCGAGAATCCCGAGCAAAGCATGGCGCTGGTGGCCAACGGCAACGCCGATGCCGCCGTCATTACGTTGATCGGGGCGCGCTACATCATCGCCAGGGAGTACCGCGACCGCCTGCGGGTGACCAGCACGGTCGGCTCCGAACCGGCCCGCATCGCCTTCGGTGTCAACCGCAGCCAACTGGAGTTGTACTCGATCCTGGACAAGGCATTGTTGAGCATCACGCCACAGGAAATGGACGAGCTGACGGGCCACTGGCGCAGCGAAGTGGTGATCGAGGACAGCTACTGGTCCCGTCACCGCACCGCGATCATCCAGGGCTTCGGCCTGTCGGCGTTGCTGCTGCTGATCACCTTGGGCTGGGCCATTTATCTGCGTCGCCTGATACGCAAGCGAGCCCAGGCCGAGCGTGCGCTAAGCGACCAGATGCGGTTTATGAGCGCGTTGATTGATGGCACACCCCATCCGATTTACGTGCGTGATCGCCTGGGGCGGTTGATGGCATGCAACAGTGCTTACCTCGATGTGTTCGGTTTCAAGCTGGAGGACGTGGTGGGCAAAACGGTGGTCGAGACCGACACCGGTAACCGCCCCCAGGCCCAGTCCTTTCATGAGGACTACCTGCGGCTGATGGAGCGGGGCGAGCCGCAGATTCACGACCGCGTACTCAAGGTGCCGGGTGGCAAAGCCCTGACGATTTACCACTGGATGCTGCCGTACCGCGACGGTGATGAGCAGGTGGTGGGCATGATCGCCGGCTGGGTGGACGTCAGCGAAAGGCAGCACCTGCTGGGCCAGTTGCAGGAGGCCAAGGAGGACGCCGACGCGGCCAACCGAGCCAAGACTACCTTTCTTGCAACCATGAGCCATGAAATACGCACCCCCATGAACGCCGTGATCGGCATGATCGAGTTGGCCCTGAAAGCCGCCGAACAGGACCGGGCCGACCGTGATGCGCTGGAGGTGGCCGCCGATGCATCGCGCAGCATGCTGGAGTTGATCGGCGATATCCTCGATATCGCGCGCATTGAGTCGGGCCACCTGTCCCTGGCCCTGGAGTCTTCGAACCTGCACGAATTGCTGGCGTCCGTGGCGCGGGTTTTTGACGGGCTGGCGCGGGCCAAGGGCCTGATATTGCAGGTGGAACTCGACCCGCTGCTTGATCGCCCTGTGCTGGTGGACCCGATGCGTTTCAAGCAGGTGGTGTCGAACCTGCTGAGCAACGCCATCAAGTTCACGCCCCAGGGCCAGGTACGGCTTGGCGCTTCTGGGTCGTCGTCGATTACCAACGGTTACCTGCACCTGCGATTGTGGGTGGAGGACACCGGCATCGGTATCAGCGTCGAAGACCAGCAGCGCCTGTTCAACCCTTTCATCCAGGGCAGCAACACCACGCAATCGGCGCGCAGCGGCTCGGGCCTGGGCCTGGTCATCAGCCGCAACCTGTGCGAGATGATGGGCGGGCAATTGCAGTTGAGCAGCCTGCTGGGGCAGGGCACACGGGTGGACGTCACCCTGGAGCTGGCGACCGTCGAGGCCAAGTTGATTCCGCCTGCATCCATTGCCCCACAAGCACCACCCGCCCGCGCCCTGAGCATCCTGGTGGTGGATGACTACCCGGCCAACCGGCTGCTGCTGGCGCGGCAGTTGAGTTTTCTGGGGCACCGGATCACCACGGCCGAAGATGGCGTTGAGGGGCTTGAAGTGTGGCTGTCCGGGCAGTTCGACGGGGTGATTACCGACTGCAATATGCCGTTCAAGGACGGCTACGAACTGGCGCGGGATATACGCACCCTGGAGCATGAACGCGGTTTGGCGCCGTGCCTGCTGCTGGGGTTTACCGCCAATGCCCAGCCGGAGGAAGTCGAACGTTGCCGGCAGGCGGGCATGGACGGCTGCCTGTTCAAACCCACCGGGCTTGAGGATTTGCGCGCGGCCCTTGCGTCGCGTACGGCGACGCCGCATGAGGCGTCATCGGGAGTGGACTTGAGTTATCTGGAGAAGTTGACCGGCGGCGATATCGCTGCGGTCAAAGAGCTGCTGGCGCCGTTGCTCGACAGCCTTGAAGCCGACCACGGGCAACTGGCGACATTAGAAAAAACGGCGGACTTTTCCCGCCTGCATGACCTGGCCCATCGCACCAAGGGCGGTGCACGGATGGTCAAGGCCCAGGCCCTGATGGACAGCTGCGAGCAACTGGAGAAGGTCTGCGAGCGACAGGCCCACAACGAACTGGCCGGCGCTGTCGCCGCAGTGGACGAGGCGCTGGCTCAGTTGCATCACACGCTGTCGCTCTATTGCAACCCGCCCGGGGTTTAGTCCCAGTTCGGCGCGATGCCTTTGGGGCTGGTCAGGCGATGGCCGCGCTCCAGGCCGGCGATCTGCGCCATGTCGGCGTCGCTCAAGGTCAGGTCCAGCGCCTTGAGATTGCTGGCCAGGTTAGCGCGCTTGGTCGACGACGGGATCACCGCGTAGCCCAGTTGCATGGCCCAGGCCAGGGTCACTTGGGCCGGTGTTGCCTGGTGACGCTCGGCGATCTGCTGGATCACCGGGTCCTTCAGCACTTCGCCGTAGGCCAGGGTCATGTAGGACGTGATCTGGATGCCATGGGTCTTGGCGAACTCTGCCACGGTACGGTTTTGCAGGTACGGGTGCAGTTCGACCTGGTTGGTCGCGATGTGCTCGGCGCCAACGGCTTCAATCGCCTGCTTCATCAGGTCAACGGTGAAGTTGGAAATGCCGATCTGCCGGGTCAGGCCCTGGCGCTTGGCTTCCAGCAACTGGCTCATGAATTCGGCCACCGGCACCTGGTCTTCCGGCGATGGCCAGTGAATCAGGGTCAGGTCCAGGTAGTCGGTCTGGAGCTTGCGCAGGCTTTCCTTGAGGCTGGGGATCAACTGGCCTTCGGCGAAGTTGGCGATCCAGATTTTGCTGGTGATGAATAGCTCGTCCCGTGGAATGCCACTGTCGGCGATGGCCTGGCCGACATCGGCTTCGTTTTCGTAGATTTGCGCGGTGTCGATGACCCGGTAGCCCAGCTCCAGGCCGGTGCTGACGGAGTCGATGACGACCTGGCCTTGCAGGCGGAACGTGCCGAGGCCGAATGCGGGAATGGACATGAGTGACTCCTGAAGTGATGTGAACAATGGAGTCGAGTATCGGCTCCTCGTTCCTTCAGAAAAACCGCTGAATCCGAAAAGGACTCTTTACCAAAAGTCATGAGTGGTGAAGAACAAAAGCAAACACGGCCCAATGTAGGAGCTGGCTTGCCGGCGATGCAGGCGACCTGGTCTTTCAGATACACCGAGGTGATGCTGGCGGGGACTTTTCCAGTGGCTGGGCGGGAAGCGACTGACGGATATTGCAGGAAATTTCCCACAGGAGTACAAATGTACTCCATGACGACTCTCACTCCCCGCCGTACCGCCATCCTGACCTTTATCCGCGACCGTATCGCGCAGCAAGGCCAGCCTCCCAGCCTCGCCGAGATCGCCGAGGCGTTCGGCTTTGCCTCCCGCAGTGTGGCGCGCAAGCATGTGCTGGCGCTGACCGAGGGTGGCTTTATCGAGGTCAATCCCAACCAGGCACGCGGCATTCGCCTGCTCAATCAGCCGGCGCGGCCTGAGCTGCTGGACATCCCGGTGCTCGGCCGGGTGGCCGCCGGCCTGCCCATCGGTGCCGATGCCGAGGTGCACAACCGCCTGCTGCTCGACCCGGCCACGTTCGCGAAAACCCCGGACTACCTGCTGCGGGTGCAGGGCGATTCGATGATCGAAGACGGCATCCTCGATGGCGACCTGGTGGGCGTACGCCGCAGCGCCGAGGCCTTGAACGGGCAGATCGTGGTGGCGCGCCTGGACGGTGAAGTCACCATCAAGCGTTTCGAGCACGTGGGCGAGCGCGTGCGCCTGCTGCCGCGCAACCCCGCCTATCAACCCATCGTGGTGCGGCCCGATCAGGACCTGGCCATCGAAGGGGTGTTCTGCGGTTTGGTGAGGCAAGGCTGATGGGCGCCGTCGTTGCACTGGACTCGCTGTTCAATGGCGGCCGCGTCTGGAAAGGCCGGCCCGCCGCGCCGCCTGCCAGCGTGCATCCCACCGGGCTTGCGGCCCTGGACGCGGTGCTGCCCAGCGGTGGCTGGCCGGAAGCGGCGTTGAGCGAAATCCTGATGGCGAAGGAGGGCGTGGGTGAGTTGCAACTGGTGTGGCCGACCCTGGCGCGCTTGTCGGCGGCCGGTGAGCGCATCGTGCTGGTGGCGCCGCCTTACACGCCGTACCCCCACGCCTGGCAAAACGCTGGGGTGGATGTGCGCCAGTTGTCGGTGATCCAGGCCGATGAGCGCGACGCGTTGTGGGCGGTGGAGCAATGCCTGCGTTCCGGCAGTTGTGGCGCGGTGCTGTGCTGGCCGCGCAAGGCCGATGATCGGGCCTTGCGCCGCTTGCAGGTGGCGGCGGAAACCGGCCAGACCCTGGCCTTTGCCTGGCGCTCCTTGAACGAAGCCATCAACCCGTCCCCGGCCGCCTTGCGCCTGGCGGTGGAGGCCAGCCCGGCGCAGGTGCGGGTGCTCAAGTGCCGGGGCGGCCTGGCCCATCCCGCGCCCGTTGCGCTTGGGCACTGAGGTTGGCATGCGCTGGGTGTGTATTGTCTTCCCGCAATTGGCGCTGGACGGGGTGCTGCGTTCGCGCCCCGAGCCGGAGCAGCCATTGGCCCTGCTGGCCGGCACGCCGCAGCGGCGGGTGCTGCAAACCGTCAATGAGGCCGCACGCAAACTCGGCCTGCGTCCCGGCCAATCCCTGACGGCAGCCCATGCCTTGACCAAGGCGTTTGCCTGCGCCGAATACGACCCGGCGCAGATCGAGTACTGGCAGCAGTTTCTGGCCGCATGGGCCTACCGTTTCAGCTCCCAGGTCAGCGTGTTTTACCCACGGGCGTTGCTGTTCGAGATCGAGTCGAGCCTGGGCCTGTTCGGGCCCTGGCCGCTGCTTGAGGCACGCTTGCGCAAGGAGCTGACCGAACTGGGGTTTCGTCATCGCATCGTCGCCGCGCCGAACCCGGCGGCGGCGCGGATCCTGGCGAATGCCTACGACGGCCTGGCCGTGGCCGATGAGCCATGCCTGCAACAGGCCCTGGCGCCCATCCCCATCGATCGCGCCGGCCTCGACCCGCAGGCTGCCACCGCATTGTCACGCATGGGCTTGCGCACCCTGGCCCAGGTGCAGGCGTTGCCCCGGCATACCCTGGCCCGGCGTTTCGACGCGGCGCTGCTCAAGCACCTTGATGCACTGAACGGGCAACGGCCGCTGGCCCTGGCGTTCTACCAGCCGCCGGACCGTTTCGATGTGCGCATCGAGCTGAATTTTGATGTGTTATCCCACCAGGCCTTGCTGTTTCCCTTGCGCCGTTTGACCGGTGACCTGTCGGCGTTTCTGTGTGGCCGCGACAGTGGCGTGCAGCGTTTTGACCTGCACCTGGAACACGCCGCAGAACCCGACACCGTGATCAAGGTCGGCCTGCTCAGCGCCGAGCGCGACGCGGCGATGCTGTTCGAACTGGCCCGCGGTCGCCTGGAGCAAGTGCAAGTCACCTCGCCGGTGCGTGGCTTTCGCCTGGTGGCCCAGGACCTGCCGGTGTTTGTGCCCCAGCGCCAGGACCTGTTCGACGAGCGCCCGCAACAAACCCTGCCTTGGGAGCAACTGCGCGAACGCCTGCGGGCGCGGCTGGGAGACGAGGCGGTGCAAGGCCTGCGCTTTCACGCCGACCACCGCCCCGAATGCGCCTGGCAATCCGGTGCCGACACTCGCCCGTGCGCGCCCTCAAACAACCTGCAGCGTCCCGGCTGGTTGCTGCATGAACCAACACCCCTGGCCGAGCAAGGCCTGCAGATATTGATGGGCCCGGAGCGCATCGAATCCGGCTGGTGGGATGGCGCCGATGTGCGCCGTGATTACTACCTGGTGCGCACTCGCGCCGGGCAGCAGGGCTGGGCGTACCGCACCGTCGGCGAAAGCGGCGGGCTGTGGCTGCAAGGCTGGTTCGCATGAAATACGCAGAGCTGCATTGCTTGTCCAACTTCAGTTTTCAGCGTGGCGCCTCCAGCGCCAGGGAACTGTTTGAGCGAGCCAAACAGCAAGGCTACGAGGCGCTGGCAATCACTGATGAATGCACCTTGTCGGGCATCGTCCGCGCCTGGCAGGCGGCCAAGGCCGTCGAGTTGCCGCTGATTATCGGCAGCGAGATGCGCCTCGAAAACGGCCCCAGGCTGGTGCTGCTGGTGGAGAACCTGGAGGGCTACCAGCACCTGTGCCGGCTGATCACCATCGCCCGCCGCCGTGCGGAAAAAGGTCACTACCGTCTGCTCCAGGAGGACTTCACCTGCGTGCAAGGCCTGCTGGCGTTATGGCTGGTCGAAGACACCGACACCCAGGCCCATATCCAATGGCTGCGCAGCACGTTCACCGACCGCCTGTGGCTGGCCGTGGAGCTGCATTGCGGCCAGAACGATGCCCGCCACCTTGAGCAACGCCTGAACCTGGCCGCCAGCCTGCACTTGCCGGCGGTGGCCTGCGGCGATGTGCATATGCATGTGCGTGGCCGCCGCGCCCTGCAAGACACCATGACCGCGATCCGTCATCACGTCCCGGTGGCCGAGGCTGGCACGCGCCTGCATCCCAATGGCGAGCGCCACTTGCGCAGCCTCGAGGCATTGGCTGCGCTGTACCCGGCGCACTTGCTGGAAGAGTCCCTGAACATCGCCCGCCGCTGCACCTTTGACCTCGGCCAGTTGCGCTATCAATACCCGCGTGAACTGGTGCCTGAAGGGCAAACCCCGGAAACCTGGCTGCGCACCCTGACCGAAGAGGGCATTGCCCAGCGCTGGCCGAAAGGCGTGGACGCCAAGACCCTTCGGCAGATCAACGATGAGCTGAAGCTGATCAGCGAGCTGGGCTACGAAAGCTACTTCCTCACCGTGCACGACATTGTGCGCTTTGCCCGCAGCCGTTCGATCCTGTGCCAGGGCCGCGGCTCGGCGGCCAACTCGGCGGTGTGTTTTGCCCTGGGCATCACCGAGATCGACCCAAGCCTCACCAGTATGCTGTTCGAACGCTTCCTGTCCCGCGAACGCAATGAGCCGCCAGACATCGACGTGGACTTCGAACACGAACGCCGCGAAGAAGTGCTGCAATACGTCTTCCAACGCTACGGCCGCACCCGCGCCGCGTTGACGGCGGTGGTCAGCAGCTATCACGGTGCCGGCGCGGTGCGCGACGTGGCCAAGGCCCTCGGGTTGCCGCCGGACCAGGTCAACGCCCTGGCCGACTGCTGCGGCCGCTGGAGCGACGAAGCGCCGCCTCTGGAACGCCTGTGCGAAGGCGGCTTCGACCCTGACAGCCCGGTGCTGCGCAGGGTGCTCACACTCACTCAGCAACTGATCGGCTTCCCCCGGCACCTGTCCCAGCACCCCGGCGGTTTCGTGATTTCCGAACACCCGCTGGACACCCTGGTGCCGGTGGAAAATGCCGCCATGGCCGAGCGCACCATCATCCAGTGGGACAAGGACGACCTCGACGCGGTGGGCCTGCTCAAGGTGGATATCCTCGCGCTGGGCATGCTCAGTGCGATTCGCCGCTGCTTCGACCTGCTGCGCCGCCATCGCAACCGGGACCTGAGCCTGGCCTCGGTGCCCAAGGAAGACGCGGCGACCTACGCGATGATCAGCAAGGCCGACACCATTGGCGTGTTCCAGATTGAATCGCGGGCGCAGATGTCGATGTTGCCGCGTTTGCGGCCGAAAAAATTCTACGACCTGGTTATTGAGGTCGCCATCGTGCGCCCGGGCCCGATTCAGGGCGGCATGGTGCATCCGTACCTGCGGCGGCGAAACAACGAGGAAGAAACCACCTACCCATCGGCGGAACTCAAGTCCGTGCTGGAGCGCACCCTGGGCATCCCGCTGTTCCAGGAGCAGGTCATGCAGATCGCCATGGTCGCCGCCGATTACAGCCCCGGCGAGGCCGACCAGTTACGCCGCTCCATGGCCGCCTGGAAGCGCCACGGGGGCCTCGAACCCCACCAGCAACGCCTGCGCACCGGCATGCTGAAAAACGGTTACACCGAAGCCTTCGCCGCACAGATTTTCGAGCAGATCAAGGGCTTTGGCAGCTACGGATTTCCCGAGTCCCACGCCGCCAGTTTCGCCTTGCTGACCTACGCCAGTTGCTGGCTCAAATGTCACGAGCCGGCAGCGTTTGCCTGCGCCCTGATCAACAGTTGGCCCATGGGCTTCTACAGCCCGGACCAGATCCTGCAGGACGCTCGCCGCCATCATTTACAGATCCGCCCGGTGGACGTGCAGGCCAGTGACTGGGATTGCAGCCTTGAACCGATCGACGGCCAGCAACCGGCCATTCGCATGGGCTTGCGGATGATCTCCGGGTTTCGCGAAGAGGATGGCCGGCGCATCGAAACGGCGCGCCAGGCCCGGGCGTTTTTTGACATTGCCGACTTGGGCGAACGGGCCCGGTTGGACACCCGCGCCCAGGAACTGCTGGCAGATGCCGGCGCCTTGCGTGGCCTGGCCGGGCATCGGCACCGGGCGCGCTGGGAAGTGGCCGGGGTGCAGAAACAACTGGGCCTGTTCGCCGGGGTGGCCAGCCCTGAAGAGGCGGTGGTGGAACTGCCACAACCGACGGTGGGCGAGGACCTGTATGCCGACTACGCCAGCGTCGGCACCACCCTCGGTCCACATCCCCTGGCGTTATTGCGCGATGAGCTGCGGGCACGGCGTTGCCGCAGTTCCCAAGAGTTGCTGCGGGTCGAGCATGGGCGCAATGTGAGCGTCGCCGGTTTGGTCACCGGTCGACAACGCCCGGGCACCGCCAGCGGCGTCACCTTCGTCACCCTGGAAGATGAATTCGGCAATATCAACGTAGTGGTCTGGCGCGACTTGGCCGAGCGCCAACGCCAGGCGCTGGTGGGCTCGCGGTTGCTCAAAGTGGACGGGCGCTGGGAGGCGGTGGGGGAGGTTCGGCACCTGATCGCCGGACGCTTGACCGACCTGACCCCGCTGCTGTCGGGCATCAGTGTGCGCAGCCGGGATTTTCGCTGAGCCGGCCCTTGCCCGTTCATCCGCGCATCAGCACTATGCAATGAAACCAACCGCTGCTGTCGGGCTCAAAGTTTTCATTGCCGCCCACCTTTTATCTTTTTGCAGAGCCGACCGATGCAGTTTTTATCGAATACCCACGGCTGTGAAGGCTGGGCTGGGGAAATGGCCCGGAGGATTCGTGCTTTCGACTGGTCCGCCACCGACCTCGGCCCGCTGGACCACTGGCCCGGCAGCCTGGTCAGTGCCGTGCAGATGATGCTGGCCTCGCCGATGCCCATGGTGATGTTGTGGGGGCCGGCGGGTTACATGATCTACAACGACAGCTACTCGGTGTTTGCCGGTGGCCGTCACCCGTATCTGCTGGGGGTGCCGGTGGAACTGGGCTGGCCGGAAGTCGCCGACTTCAACCGCCATGTGGTCGACACCTGCCTGGCCGGCGGCACCTTGTCCTACCGCAATCTGCCCCTGGAACTGCTGCGCGACGGCCGCCCCGAAGAAGTCTGGATGGACCTGTATTACAGCCCCGTAGCCGGTGACGACCAGCGGCCGGGCGGAGTGTTGGCGATTGTGGTGGAGACTACCGAACATATGATCTCCGAACGCCTGCGCCAGGAGCTCACCCACAACCTGGAGCAGCGCGTCGCGGCGGAAGTGCAGGCCCGTTCCACCGCCGAAGAACAGTTGCGCCAGTCGCAAAAGCTCGAGGCCATCGGCGGCCTCACCGGCGGCGTGGCCCACGACTTCAACAACCTGCTGCAAGTGGTCGCCGGCAACCTGCACCTGCTAGCCCGGCATGAACCGGACAACCCCCAGGTGCAACGCCGGGTCAGCGCCGCCATTGCCGCCGTGGAGCGCGGGGCCAAGCTGACCTCGCAACTGCTGGCGTTTGCCCGTCGCCAGCCGTTGTCGCCGGCGGTGTACAACCCGCTGCGCATCTACGAAGGCCTGGGGGAATTGCTGCAGCGGGCGCTGGGGGAAACCATCCACATTGACGTGCAACTGCCCCAGGATCCGTGGTGCATCCATGTCGACCGCAACCAACTGGAAAACGCCTTGCTCAACCTGGCGATCAACGCCCGGGACGCGATGAAAGGCGAGGGCGTGATTCGGATTACCGGCGAAAACATCATCCTCAATCCGCCGGACTGCATCGGTAAAAGCATCAACCCCGGCGAGTACGTACGCCTGGCCGTCACCGACAGCGGCGCCGGCATGTCGCCGACGATTCTGGCGCGGGCCTTCGAACCGTTCTTTACCACCAAGCCGGATGGCCACGGCACTGGCCTGGGGTTGAGCATGGTGTTCGGGTTTGTGCGGCAAAGTGGCGGGCATGTGGAGGTCGCGAGCGAGGAGGGCAGCGGCACCGTGGTGCAGATGTATTTCCCGCGCAGCCTTGCAGAGCCGCAAAGCCAGGAAGCGCCCGTCGAGCTCACCCAACACACCGGCGGCCAGGAGACGATCCTGGTGGTCGAGGACAACGAAGGCGTGCGCACCGCGGCGGTGGAACTGCTCGAACAATCCGGCTACACCGTGCTGACCGCCGAAGACGGCGACCGCGCCATGGGGATGCTGCGCGCCGGCCTGCAACCCGACCTGATCTTCACCGACGTGGTGATGCCGGGTCGGGTCAAAAGCACCGACCTGGCCGAATGGGCGCGGGAGCAAGTGCCGGCGGTGGCGGTGCTGTTTACCTCCGGGCACACCCGCGACATTCTTTCCAGCAACCACCTGCTGAGCCAGGATATTCACCTGCTGAGCAAACCCTATGGCCCGGATGAGTTGGCGCAGCGAGTGCGCTCGGTGCTGAACTCCCGGATGATGTGACGAATGGAGATCCAGCCAGCAACACCAAACCACTGTGGGAGCCGGGCTTGCCCGCGATGGCGGAGTGTCAGGCACCCCATTCGGTAACTGGCACACCGTCATCGCGGGCAAGCCCGGCTCCCACAATTGATCTTCACTGACTTGAGCACACCGACAAGGTTACCCATGACTTCCCAGCGCAACCTGCCCCCCGACACCTCGCTCACCACCCAACGCCCAGGCTTCGTCCGGGTGCGGGGCGCCCGGGAGCACAACCTGCGCAACGTCGACGTGGACATCCCCCGCGACGCCCTGGTGGTGTTCACCGGTGTGTCAGGCTCCGGCAAATCCTCGCTGGCATTCTCCACCGTCTACGCCGAAGCCCAGCGCCGCTACTTCGAATCCGTCGCGCCCTACGCCCGCCGCCTGATCGACCAGGTGGGCGTCCCCGACGTCGACTCCATCGAAGGCCTGCCCCCCGCCGTGGCCCTGCAACAACAGCGCGGCACCCCCAGCACCCGCTCCTCGGTGGGCAGCGTCACCACCTTGTCCAGCTTGATCCGCATGCTCTACTCCCGCGCCGGCAGCTACCCGGCGGGGCAGGCGATGCTGTATGCCGAAGACTTTTCCCCCAACCTGCCACAAGGCGCCTGCCCGCAATGCCACGGCCTGGGCCGCGTGTACGAAGTGACCGAAGCCCTGATGGTGCCCGATCCTTCCCTCACCATCCGCCAGCGCGCGGTCGCCTCCTGGCCGCTGGCGTGGCAAGGCCAGAACCAGCGCGACATCCTCGTCACCCTGGGCTACGACGTCGACATCCCCTGGCGCGACCTGCCGAAAAAACAGCGCGACTGGATCCTCTTCACCGAAGAAACGCCCACTGCGCCGGTATATGCGGGTCTCACCCCGGCACAAACCCGCGACGCCCTCAAACGCAAACTGGAGCCGAGCTACCAGGGCACCTTCACCGGCGCCCGGCGCTACATCCTGCACACCTTCACCCACTCCCAAAGCGCCCTGATGAAAAAGCGCGTTTCGCAATTCATGCAAGGCAGCCCGTGCCCGTTGTGCGAAGGCAAGCGCCTGAACAAGGCCGCGCTGTCGGTGAAATTTGCCGGGGTGGACATTGGCGAGCTGTCGCAAATGTCCCTGCTGCAACTCGCCGAACTGCTGCGCCCGGTGGCTGAAGGGCAGGGCGATAAAAAGCTCTCCGTGGAAAAACGCCTGGCTGCCCAGCGCATCGCCCAGGACCTGCTGGAGCGCGTCAGCACCCTGACCGACCTTGGCCTGGGCTACCTGGCCCTGGAGCGCAGCACACCGACCCTGTCCTCCGGCGAGCTGCAACGCCTGCGCCTGGCCACCCAACTGGGCTCACAACTGTTCGGCGTGATCTACGTGTTGGACGAACCGTCCGCCGGCCTGCATCCCGCCGACGGCGAAGCGCTGTTCGCCGCCCTCGACCGATTGAAGGCCGCCGGCAACTCCCTGTTCGTGGTGGAACACGACCTGGAAACCATGCGCCGCGCCGACTGGCTGATCGACGTCGGCCCGGCTGCCGGCGAGCACGGCGGCCAGGTCCTGTACAGCGGCCCGCCCGCAGGCCTCGCGCAGATCGAAGCCTCGCAAACCCGCGAATACCTGTTCGCCGAAAAGCGCCCGGTGAGCCAACCACCGCGCCAACCCACTGGCTGGCTGAGCCTGGAAGGCGTGACGCGCAACAACCTCAACGACCTGAGCGTGAGCTTCCCCTTGGGTTGCTTCACCGCCGTTACCGGCATCTCCGGCTCGGGCAAATCCAGCCTCGTCAGCCAGGCACTGCTGGAGCTGGTAGGCGCAGGCCTGGGCCGCGTGGTGGAAACCGAAGACGAACCCAGCCTTGAAGACGACGCCCCGCAAACCAGCGGCGGACGCATCAGCGGCGGCCTGGAACACATCCGCCGTTTGGTTCAAGTGGACCAGAAGCCCATCGGCCGCACACCGCGCTCCAACCTCGCGACCTACACCGGTCTGTTCGACAACGTACGCAAACTGTTCGCCGCCACACCGGCGGCGAAAAAGCGCAATTACGACGCGGGGCAGTTCTCCTTCAACGTCGCCAAAGGGCGCTGCCCGAACTGCGAAGGCGAAGGTTTTGTCAGCGTTGAATTACTGTTCATGCCCAGCGTGTACGCGCCATGCCCGACGTGCCATGGTGCGCGGTACAACCCGGATACGTTAGCGATCAAGTGGCAAGGATTGACCATCGCCCAAGTGCTGGGGCTGACGGTTGAACAGGCGGTTGAGGTGTTTGCCGAAGAGCCGGGCGTGCTGCGCTCGCTGCAAGTGCTGCGGGATATCGGGCTGGGGTATTTGCGCCTTGGCCAGCCGGCCACCGAGTTGTCGGGCGGGGAGGCGCAGCGGATCAAACTGGCGACCGAGCTGCAGCGCAATGCTCGCGGCGCCACGTTGTACGTGCTGGATGAGCCGACTACCGGGTTGCATCCGCGGGATGTGGACCGGTTGTTGAGCCAGCTCAATCACCTGGTGGAGGCGGGGCATACGGTGATTGTGGTGGAGCATGAAATGCGCGTGGTGGCGCAGAGTGATTGGGTGATTGATATCGGGCCGGGGGCAGGGGACCGCGGCGGGAAGGTGGTGGTGAGTGGCACGCCGCAGAAAGTTGCGAAGAGCAAGAGCAGCCGGACTGCGCCGTTTTTGGGGCGGGAGTTGGGATGATTTTTTGAGTTGTTCCACATCGCCTAGGCACCGTCACTGTCAGCTTTGGACGCACCGCTGATGTTAACCAGCGACATCGATTTGAAAGAACCTTTTAGGTTCGCATGCGGTTTCAATTCAAATCGCTAGACGCGGGTAGTGGCATTACGCTAACTTTTGTAGTGTGCTGATTCTATTTTTATTTCATGGATAGGCGTCGGTTTAATTAAGGACAAATATAGAAATGGGCAATATTTCTTTTCTGACCGGTGGTGAATCAAGTTCGCCGCCGTCCATTGATGAATCTATTTATGAGTTAAAGAATACGTCAATTATATTTCGTAATGCTTGGCAGAGTACGCCACAAGACCTTCGGCGTGCTGCAATTGTAAGTCAGAAAGCGATGTTGCACTTAGATCATATAGTGAATGAGATCATGAGGGCTAGGGATCAGATGCAATCTGATTGCTGCTACGCGGGGTCTCATCTAGAGAGTCAACTGAATATTACAAGGGCATCTTCGGCATCACCTGTCACCCGTGCCCAACAAGATGCTCTTTTTGCTCTAAGTCCAGGTAGTGGGGTACTTCCATTTTCAGGAGGGGCACTTAGCATGGAGAAGCTTTTAAATAAGATAAAGCATCGTAGGGTTAACTCGGTTAATTTTAGGGTTGGTGCATCTGGCGAGCATATCTTTCTGGTAGGTGCAGATAAACCAAATCGTCAGCCTGACTCTATAGTTGAGTTTGTGATTGATGATTTCTGTAGGCATTGCAGCGATATAGCTGTGGTCATATAGAAACTGGGTAAAGCGGGGCGAAATGGGGTCGGATCACATTTAGAACAATGGCGGTCTGACCCAGATTCTTCGCCGCTTTACCAACGATTGACCCGGTATGCTCTACCGATTCGCAATTTCACCACAAGGAAATAAAGGATGAACAAGTGGTTACTGGCGTTCGCCGCGATGCTATCGCTGGGCGGCTGCGCCACCCCTTCCAACATGATTGATCGCGCTGATGAACGAAAGCCCATCGATCCGCAAAAAGCCATTATTGTCGGTTTTGTTTCCGAGGGCTTTCTCACTCAGCCCCACGGGCTGTATGTACTGCTCAAATACCAGGATCCGAACCCCCAAGCGATAGCGACACGCATCGCACTTACCACCCTGGACCAGAACAACGAAGTTCTTGGCAAACCGCATATCATGGGCAATACCTTCGTATACGAAGTACCTGCGGGCACCTATGACGTCACCCACTGGTTCTACCGTTTTTATGACGGGTTCAGTGCCGATCAGAAAAAACCGCTGACCTTCAGCGTCAAGCCTGGGGACGTCGCCTATATCGGCAACTTCCACGCAAACTCGCTGACGATGTGCCTTTCCAATACTGATGACTTTGCAAAGGCCGTTATCGATATCAAAAAGGCTCACCCCTTCCTGGCTAACGTGGCGATAACGAACCTGTCCCATGGCCTGCAATTTCCAGGCTGGCCGAATACAAAGGCCACGGATGTATTTGGAAAAGGGTTGTGCAAGGTGCAGTAACACCGGATGGTTTGGCGTTGTCCGCTGCTTGTGGCTAAGAGCGGTCCTTTGCACTCACTGGCCGCGATCACCGCGTCCAGTGTCATAGCGTTTCGAATAGGAAGCGCCCATCAGATAGAAACACCCGCCCGCCACGATAAACGCTGCGAGCATATAGAACATGAAATGCGCCGACTGCGATGCCAGGGCAAATCCGCACAACACCGGCCCCAGCGCACCGCCGAGGCTGGACAGGTTTTGCGCGCCGTAATACATGCCGCGCAAGTGCTCCGGCGCGATGCGGTCGATGAACATGTACTCGGCCGGGAACACGATGATTTCACCCACGGTGAATATCCCCACTGCCAATGCCCAATGCAACACGGTGGTGGACAACGCAAAACCGACGACGCCCAACAGAAACAGACTGAAACCCGCCGTCAGCCATTGATTCAAATGCTCGTTGGTAATGCGCTTGCCCACCATGTATTGGAGGCAGATCACCACCGTCGCATTAACCGCCACCACCGAACTGATGACCTGGTAGGTAAATTCCGGGGTGCTTGTAGTCACCAGGTATTGGGAGATGTAGCCGGTGAACTGGCCGAACGCCACAGCGCTCAACGCGCCGCCAACCGTGAAGCAGACCAGGCGATAGTCCTTGAGCAGAATGCGCCCCACCGCGACGAACGACACCGGTGCATTGGCCGGGTCGGCGGAGCTGAGGCTCCTGTCGCCCCACACCATATAAGTCACGAAGAAGCCCATGCCGAGGATCGCAGATATCAAGAACGGCAGTTTCATATCCATGTGCGCGAGCCCGGCGCCAATGAACGGCCCCACCGCGTAACCCACGTTGATCAGGGTGTAGCGCACCGAAAACACTTTGCCGCGTTCGGCTTCCGGCAGCAGTTTGCCAAACGCGGCCTTGACCACAATGTCGATAACCGAATAGGCGAAGTTGAACGACACCAGAAACAGGAAAAACAGCCACAGGTGCGACGTGACGCACATACCGATGAAGCCCACGGTGAAGAAACCCGTGAAACTCAGGATCAATCGATAGCTGGAAATCTTGTCAGTCAGGTAACCGCCGTAAAGGCTTAGCAACGAGCCGACAAGCATCGCACCGCCCACCACCAGGCCGATGTCGCTGATACCCAACGTGAAGTTGGATGACAGATAAATCACCATATACGGCAGGGTAATGGCGCGCCCCAGTGTCAGAAACAACGCCGACGACAGCAGCAGATTGACCGAAAACGGGTAGTGTCTGAAGGCGGCGAGCATCAGAGTGGGTTCCTGTAATGGGCAGTATCAAGGCTGAGTCATATATCGTTACATATCCTACTTTGACTTGACAGCGGGATCTGTCAGCTGGAAAGCCACAACATCTTTTTAAAGTGCTTCCAGGTTTTGACCTGCGATGTGTACATGAAGTGCTCCCTGCGGATTGACGGTCAAGAGCGCCGTTTTTTCAGCGCAAAATGGCCGGCGCGAAAGTGGCTGCACAAACAGCAACCATCCAATACCAGGCCTGGTCGGCTTATTGCCCGGCCTGGCTGACAGGGGTAACGCTGCGGGTGTGATAATCGCCCGACGAGTCCTGGATGCAGTAATTCGGGGACATCGGTTTTTCCGTGGCGGCGGCCTTTTCTCTCCCGATGTGTCGCGCGTACAGTCTGCCCTGTTATTCTGATTCAGCAATCCGACGTGTAGATAAGATGCTATTCGGCATCAAGTGGCAGGAATGTCGGCTAATTGATAGTTAGGGAAAACTGAGTATGCGTCGCTTAATAGCCAGCGGGTTTGTCTTTGTCAGCATTGCGATATTCTGTTCCGGCTGCACATCTTATTCGTCCCAGCCGACAATCAACGAACCCGCTGAACCCGAAACAAAAGAAATCGTCTCCAGCTTCAGTTACGCAATAAACTCCCCATGGAAAGACAGTCGCTTCGGCAAGGACGCATACGCTGCGACACTCAAAGTTATTCCCGACGCACAGGATAAGGGCTCCAGCCTTGCTGCCCCGACCCTGCCGGCATTAGAAATAGAGATCTCGGAGTTCTCATCTGGCGGCGCTTGCGGACAAGAATACTTGACGGGCCTGAGTCTGGGTTTGATCCCCAGTTGGTGTACGCGGACAAACCTTTTCAAGTTTGATTTTATATTGAATAAGGATCAGCGCTTTTGCAGGCAGAAAACCTACTCGATCAACTCCACGTCGTTTTCACATCTCACGATGATTCCGTTTGCACTATTCAATACGGACAATCAGCCATTGACGCTCTATCAGGCGGCGCTTAAAGATTTTCTTCGGATAGGTCAATGTGCGACGCGTTGAGAACCCTGTTAACAGGCTTTGTTTTGCGGCTACGAGGGGCTCATTCCAGGCGTTGGGACGCTCGAAATTTATCTCAGGTGAGCGGCAGCTTTTGGCCGATTGCTGACTTTCTGATTGGAAAGGCCGAGCTGGAAGGGCTGATGGGCAGCTAGTACGCTTGAGTCCCTCTAATGATAGGAACCTGACATGGGACATGATTCCTCGTTGCAGATCGAACGCGCCGCTTATGAGGAGTTCGTCCGGCTTTGGAGTCAAGGAAGCTTCGAAGATCAGCGACTGGGCCAAGCGTTTTACAACCACTTCAATCTACACAAACTTACCGATCAGGCCGGATTACACGGTCTATATGAGGCCGACGGTGATAAAGCCTCACGCTTGATCTTGAGGCTTTTCCACCTTCACTGAGTGGCAGCTATCGACCCAAAGCTGCCTTTCATGAGGGCCTGCTACCGGCTATTAGCGCACGTTCGATCACTGACTACGTTACAAGCTTCGAGCGCACCAGTGCTATGCCCTTTAACGCCCCGCGACAGCACCACCTTATTGCTCGCGGGTTGAGTAACCAAAGGGCATTGAGCCGAGTTTCTTTCTTCGCAGAAGAGTGTGCGTGTCTCGACCGAGATATCGTTCAGACAAAGTCTCAAAGCGTAATGTCATCTGTAATCAGTCATTAATTGCAGTGGGAAATTTCCTACAGTCAGAACGGCTATTTCCTTCAAGTAGGGTTAGCTAGGCTCGCCACTATAGCCATCTTCGAGTCTGCAAAGCGGTTGATGAAGATGGTCTCACCACGTGTTCTGGTAATGGAAAACCACAGTCCCCGGCGCAGCGCTCTGGTCAATATGCTAGGCCAGCTCGGAGTACGGGAGGTGTTGCAAGCCAGCACCAGCGAACAGGCGATGATCCTTATGCAGCGGACCGGCGGCGTGGATATTGTGCTGTGCGACCTGAGGAGCAAGGGCTCGGAGCAAGTGGAATTCCTGCGCTATGCCAGCCAAATCGGTCTGGTGCAGGCCGTTGGATTGTCCAATGAGATGCGCCCGGAGCTATGCAGGGCCTTGGGCCACATGGATTTTTTGTCGGGTGTACAACTACTTGGCATCCTGAGTAATCCGTTGCAGTCACAAGCGGTGTATCGCTTGCTTAAGCGCTACCGGTCGGTACCGTCGGCACCGTTCAACCCTCCTGCCGGGGCACCGCTGCCCAGCGAAGAAGAGATACGCCTGGGCCTGGCTCTAGGCGAGTTCCGCGGTTGGTTCCAGCCCAAGCGGATGATGAGCGATGGCAGTCTCGCTGGTGTAGAGGCTTTGGCGCGATGGGAACACCCGGCCCGTGGTTTATTGTTGCCCAAGGATTTCCTCGCAGCGGTGCTGGCTTATGACCTGATCGATGAAATGTTCAAGCAGCTGCTCGAACAAGGCCTGAAATTGCTCGCCGTGCTGCATCGCGAGGGCACCGGGATGGAAATGTCGTTCAACCTGCATGCTTCACAACTGGCACGCCATGGACTGATCGAACATATTCAAGGGGCGCTGCAACGCCACGGCCTGTGCGCTTCGGTGCTGGTGTTCGAACTGGCCGAGAACGGTTTGCTCGACCTGCAGCCCCCGATCCAGGAAAACCTGCTGCGCCTTCGCTTGATGGGTTGTGGCTTGTCGATTGATGATTTCGGCGTGGGGTTCTCGTCACTCAAGTTGCTGTGCCAATTGCCGTTCAACCAGATCAAGCTCGATGGCGACCTTATCCGCAACTTGAATGAGCCGCGTAGCCAAGCCATGGTCGGCAGCACTCTGGCCCTGGCCCGTTCGCTGGACATGAGCCTGGTGATTGAAGGCGTCAGCAGCCGGCATATACGTGATGCTCTGATCAGCCTCGGTTGTGAAGTGGGCCAGGGGTTTTTCCTGGCCCGGCCAATGACCGGCCACGACCTCCTGCATTGGCTGGCGCGTGAGGACGTACAGCCGGTAACTTCGCCGGCGGGTTAGGCGGCAAAACCTCAGAATTTTCCTACACTTCAGTCGTGTTCGTGTAACTTTAGCGACGCGTCGGCTGGTCGTTTATCCATCGTTTTGCGTCGACCGAAGCCTTCCGGCGCGCCTTACAGGAGGTTACATGTATACCGTTTTGGTTGTGGATGACCATCCCTTCATTCGCTCGTCCGTCAAGATGCTGCTCAGCCAGGTTCAGTTCGAAGTCGTGGCCGAAGCGGATAACGGCGCAGATGCCGTGCAATTGGCACGCGAGCATGTGCCCGATCTGATCATTCTCGACATCGGCATGCCCAAGCTCGACGGCCTTGAGGTGCTTAACCGAATCGCGTCCCTGCGCCTGCCGAGTAAAATCCTGGTGTTCACCTCGCAGTCAGCGCTGTTCTATTCAATGCGCTGCATGAAAGCCGGTGCGGCAGGGTTTATTTCCAAGACCAATGACATGGAGGAAGTGACCAAGGCGATCAAGGCGGTGATGGACGGCTACACATTCTTTCCCAACCTGGCCCACAGCTCGGTACGGCGCAGTGATCTCGAGGCCACGGACCACGAGTTGATCCAGAATCTCTCTGACCGTGAACTGACGATTTTGCAACAACTGTCCCAAGGGCTGACCAACAAGGAAATCGGCGACGCCATGCTGATCAGCAACAAGACAGTAAGCACCTACAAGACTCGCCTGATCGAAAAGCTCAACGTCAAATCGGTGGTGTACCTGGCCGATTTTGCCAAGCGTAATAACCTCATCTGAATGAACACTTTTCTTCGACACGGCTTGCTGGGCCTACTGTTGCTCGGTTCCCTGGGCAATGCCCTGGCGGCGCCGCAAATGCTCAAGCTGCACGGGCGCTCCGACGTCAGCGACTACAGCGTGAGCCTGGACGAAGCCGACTGGGGCTGGCTACGGAGCAAGGGCACGCTTGTGTTGGGGTCTTCGGCGCCGGACTACTCGCCGTTCAGCATCACCAGTAACCGCCACGATTACGAAGGTTTTACAGCCGACTACGCGCAGTTAATGGCGCAGCTGCTGCACGTCAACGTGCGCGTTCAGCGGTATGCCTCGCGCAATGAGGTGCTGGCGGCGCTCAAGTCTGGCGACGTCGATATGCTGGGCAGTTCCAACGGTTTTGAGGCCGCGGACCCGGAGCTTCAGCTGTCTGACGCCTATGCAGAGGACCAGCCGACCCTGGTCAGCCGGGTCGGCGACAGCCAGAACCTCGACCCCGAACTGGCCGGCAAGCGCGTGGCAATGCTTTACCACTACCTGCCACCCAAAACCGTGGAAGACTTTTATCCCAAGGCCACCTTGCAGCTGTACCCTTCCACCCTCAGCGCCATAGGCGCCGTGGCGTTCGGCCAAGCCGATGTGTACCTGGGGGACGCGATCAGCGCCAATTACCTGATCAACCGCAACTACCTGAACAACGTGCAACTGGCGGACTTCTCTCGCCTGGAAGTCAGCAACTTTTCGTTTTCGGTAAAGCGTGATAACACGCGCCTGTTGCGGATTATCAATGCGTCACTGGCGGCGGTCCCGGTTACCGAGCGCCAGACCATCCTGCGCCGCTGGAGCGCAGGCGGAGCAAGCATGCCTGGTCAGCATCCGTTACATTTCAGCGTCAGTGAGCAGCGTTGGTTGGACAAGCACCCACGGTTGCGGGTGGCGATTGATGAAGGCTTCCTGCCAATGTCGTTCTACGGCGCCGACGGCGAATTTCGAGGTATCAGCGCCGACGTCCTGGCCAAGGTGGCCCTGCGCACCGGCTTGAAGTTCGATATCCAGCGGATGAGTTCGGTGCGCGAGATGATCGACTCCATCACCAGCGACAAGGCCGACCTGCTGATCACCATTACCCCAAGCGAACAGCGCGAAGCGATCCTGCGCTTTACCCGCCCGTACCTGGCCACGCCGTTTGTACTGGTCAGTCGTACCACGGCCGGCAGCCCCAGTACCCTGGACGATATGCATGGCAAGCGACTGGCGGTCATCAGCGGCGACTCCAGCCGCGACATGCTAACCGAGCAATACCCGGACATCCGCCTGGTGGATGCCGACAGCGCCCAAGACGCGATGGAGAAAGTCGCCAATGGCGAGGCTGATGCAGCGGTCAACTCGCTGATCACCGCACGCTATATGATTTCACGGCAATACCGCGATCGCTTGCGTATCACCAGCACCGTGGGCGTTACCAATTCGCGCATGGCCTTTGCTACGGCCCGCGGCTCGCTGGAACTGTTCTCGATCCTGGACAAAGCACTGCTCAGCATCGCACCCGAGGAAATGGACGAACTGACTAACCGCTGGCGCAGCGAGGTGGTGGTGGGCGACAGCTATTGGCTGCGTAACCGCAGCGCCATCATCCAGGGCTTTGTGATTGCCGCCGTGTTGCTGATGATTGCCCTGGGCTGGATCGCCTACCTGCGGATGCTGATGCGCAAGCGCAAGCAGGCCGAGCAGGCGTTGAGCGATCAGGTTGAATTCATGCGGGTATTGATTAACGGCACCCCCCATCCGATCTATGTGCGTGACCGCGAGGGCAAGCTGCTTATCTGTAACAGCGGTTACCTGGAAGTGTTCAGTGTCGAGCGCGAGCAGGTGATCGGCAAGACCGTATTGGACGGTGTGCTGGGCGACCCGAATGAGGCCGCCGCGTATCACCGTGACTACCTGCACGTGATGGAAAGCGGCGAGGCGCAGTTGCAGGATCGCAGCCTGACCATGCCCGATGGCCGGGTATTGACCATCTATCACTGGATGCTGCCGTACCGCAGCAGCATCGGCGAGGTCAGCGGCATGATCGCCGGCTGGATCGATATCAGCGAGCGCCAACGCCTGCTGGAAGACGTTCACGCGGCCAACCGCGCCAAGACCACTTTCCTGGCGACCATGAGCCATGAAATCCGCACGCCGATGAACGCGGTGATCGGCATGCTCGAACTGGCGACCAAAAAAGCGGACCAGGGCGTGATGGATCGCTTTGCGATTGATGTAGCCTCCGGCGCGGCGCGCGGCCTGCTGGACCTGATTGGTGACATCCTGGACATCGCCCGGATTGAGTCCGGGCGTTTGTCCCTGAACCCGGAGCGCGCCAACCTGCGGGAATTGCTGGAGTCGGTGGTGCGTATTTTCGAGGGCCTGGCGCGCCAGAAACAGCTGCAACTGCAGTTGGACCTGGATGCCGGGGTCAATTGCGATGTGTTGATCGACCCGCTGCGCTTCAAGCAGATCGTCTCCAACCTGTTGAGCAACGCCATCAAGTTCACCGCTCACGGGCAGGTGCGTTTGAGTGTGCGAGTGGAGGCGGGCAGGGAGCAGTTGGGGGTGAGGCTGCAGGTGCAGGACTCGGGCATCGGCATTTCTGCAGAAGACCAGGAAAGCCTGTTCAGCCCCTTCACCCAGGCCAGCAATAATGACCAGTCGGTGCGCAGCGGCTCCGGCCTGGGCCTGGTGATCAGCCGCACCCTCTGCGAAATGATGGGCGGTCGGCTGAGCCTCGACAGTACGTTGGGCAAGGGCACACGCATCGATGTGAGGCTTGACCTGACCACGCTTGAACCGCTGGAGGACATCGTCCCTATCGAGGACGAGCCTGCGCTGTCGGGCCATGCGCTGAATATCCTGGTGGTCGATGACTACCCGGCCAACCGCCAGTTGCTGACACAGCAGCTCAACTACCTGGGGCACAGGGTCGAGGATGCTGAAGATGGCGCCCATGGACTGCGCAGGTGGCGTAACGGGCAGTTTGATGTGGTCATCACCGACTGCAACATGCCCTTGATGAACGGTTACGAACTGGCCCAGGCGATCCGCGCCGACGAAAGCGCCCGTGGCTTGCCTCCCAGCCTGATCCTGGGGTTTACCGCCAATGCACAGCCAGAAGAGAAGGGTCGGTGCCTGGCCGCTGGCATGGACGACTGCCTATTCAAGCCCATCAGCCTCAAGGACTTGAGCGCACGCCTGGCCGGCCTGGCGACGAAGCCGGGGAGTGCCCACCCCGGATTTTCCGCAGATGACGATATCGACCTGACCAGTGTTGAGCATCTGGCCGGCGGCAACATTGCTTCGATCAAAAGCCTGTTGGGCGACCTGGCCGCCAGCAATGAACAGGACATGGCGCGCCTGATGCAGTTGTTTACTCGACACGACTTGCAAGGCCTTGCCGACCTTGCTCACCGGGTCAAGGGCGGCGCACGAATCATCAAGGCCCAGGGGCTGATTCGATGCTGTGAAGACCTAGAGATCGCCTGCAACGGGCTGGACTCTGCGCAATTGACCGAGGCGGTTGATGCGCTGCATCAACAGATGGAACACCTCGGCGAGCGATTGGAGCGCTATCTGGCCTGAGCCATCGGTAGGAAATTTCCTACAAGAACGCGGCACCGTTCGTACGTAATCCACTCCCCCCAACACCGATACTGAGCCTCGTTGAACGGCCCCACCGACCAAGCGGACCGGGCCCTGCAACCTGATTGAAGCCCAACCGGGCTTCAGACTTTCCTCATTATCTGGATTACGTTATGAACAAGTTTGCGCTCAAAGGTCTGTTTGCCGCTGTCGTCCTCGCCGCTGGTTCCCAAGCTGCCATGGCCGCTGACGGTGAAATCAACTTCGTCGGCAGCGTGACCGACAACACCTGCCCGGTGGTCGTGACTGACCTGAATGGTTCGGCCGGTGCCGGCGATGTGGGCCTGGGCGACGTGCCAGCCACCTCCCTGGCAACCGTCGGTGCTGTTGCCGGTGGCGGCGCGTTCACCCTGACCATCGACACCACTGCTCCTGGTTGCAGCGTTACCGGCAAGAGCGCCGTGGTCAAGTTCCTGTCCCTGAGCGGCACTGCCGGTGCCAGCGGCCAGTGGATCGGTATCACCCCGGACGCCGGTCACGCCACCAACGTTGCGGTACAGATCAAGGACGCCACCGACAAGGACGTGCAACTGGGCCTGGAATCGGCTCCGTACCTGGACCTGACCCAACCGTTGCGCTTCACCGCCAACTACATCGCCACCGGCACTGCGACTTCCGGCCCGGCCAACGCCAAGGCTGCGTTCACCGTCGAGTACCAGTAAGCCCTGTTGATGCGCCGCTGCAGCGTTGATGCGCGCAGCGGCCATCCCCTCGCTCACGGCAAGAGGATGATCGAAATGAACGTTTTCCCCTTCAAGAAAGCATCGGCCCTGGCGCTGTTGCTCAGTGCCGCACTGATCAGCACAGCCAGCCACGCCGGTGTGATGCTCGGCGGTACGCGGATCGTGTTCGACGGCAACAAACGCGATGCGGCGATCACCGTCAGCAACACCACGGCGCAGCCGTACATGGTGCAGACCTGGGTCAACACCGAAGCCGATGACATGACCACCGCCACGCCCTTCGTGTCCACGCCACCGCTGTTCCGCCTGGACCCGCGCAAAGAGCAAATGGTGCGTATCCAGAAAGTCGCCGGCAACCTGCCGACCGACCGTGAATCGGTGTTCTATTTCAACGCCCAGGAAATTCCGGTCGCCAGCGAAGGCAATGCCAATACGCTGAAGATCGCCATGCGCACCCGCGTCAAATTGTTCTATCGCCCGGCCGGCCTCAAGGGCAATGCGATTGAGGCACCGTCGAAGCTGACATGGAGCCTTGCGCAGGAACAGGGCAGGGCAGTACTGGTGGTCAACAACCCGTCGCCGTTCCATATCTCGTTTATTGGCGTGACGGCCAAGTCCGACGGCCAGAGCGTCGAGGTCAACGAGCCGACGATGGTCGCGCCGATGAGCAGCCAGCGCTATTCGCTGCCAGGTTTCAAAGGCACCGGCGGTGAAGTGGTGTTCTCGGCCATCAACGACTACGGCGGCTACAGCGAGCCGCAGACCGTGCCACTGAACCGTTGATTCCTTTTCTTTCTGTAGACGTTTGCGCGTGCCACAGCTGTGGCGCGGCGGCCGGGTATTGCCATGCGAATCGATAACTCCTTCAGCTTTAGTCGTTTGCCTTTGTGGGTCGCCGTGGCGGCCGCCTGTGCCGGTGAGCTGGCCCTGGCCGGTGAGCCCGCCAAGTTCGATGCCAGTTTCATGCAGTCGTTTGGCGGCACCGGTGCCGGGCCCAACCTCGACCTGGATGCGGTAGCGAACAGCGGCAGCATCGGTCCCGGTACTTACCCTGTACTGATTCGCCTGAACCAGAGTTTTTTCGACCGACGCGACATGACCTTCATCAAAGATGAGCAGGGCAGCGACGTGCGGGTATGCCTCTCCGAAGCGTTTCTCAAGGAGTTGGGTGTGAAGTTGGATGCGTTCAAAGTGCCTGGAGAAACACTGCCCGCGTGTATTGACCTGACTGCGCTGATCGAAGGCGCCTCGGTGACGTTCAACGCCAACTACCTGGCCCTGGATATCAGCGTGCCGCAGATCGCCCTGACCCGGGATGCGGCCGGCTACGTGGCGCCCTCGGAATGGGACCGTGGCATCAATGCCGCGATGCTCAACTACCAGTTTTCCGCCGCGCAAACCAACAGCGACGCCCGCGGCACCGGTAACCAATACAACCTGTATGCCACGGGTGGTTTTAACCTCGGCGACTGGCGTTTTCGTTCCAGCTCATCGTTCCGCCAGGACGATGAAGGTGGACGCAAGTGGCAGCGCAGCAATACCTATGCGCAACGGGACATCACGCCGCTGAAGGCCACGCTGACGATGGGCGAGAGCTTCACCCCTGGCGACGTATTTGACAGCGTACCGTTTCGCGGCGTGCAACTGGCGTCGGACATGGGCATGTTGCCAGACTCGATGCAGGGCTACGCCCCAGTGATCCGTGGCATCGCCGAAACCCAGGCCAAGGTGGAAGTACGCCAGAACGGCTACTCGCTGTACACCACCTACGTGGCGCCGGGTGCCTTTGAGATCAACGACCTCAACGCCGCCTCGGGCAGCGGCGACCTGGAAGTGATCATCACCGAAGCCGATGGCCGCGAACGCCGCTTCACCCAGCCATACGCGACCCTGGCCAACATGCTGCGGGAAAATACCTGGCGCTACAGTGCGACGGTGGGCGAATACAACTCGGCCAACGGTGGCGAGCGGCCGATGTTTACCCAGGCGTCGCTGGCCTACGGCTTGCCGTTCGACTTGACGCTGTACGGTGGCTTTTTGGGGGCAGATTTTTACCGTGCCGGTGTGGTGGGCGTGGGCAAGAGCCTGGGGAGTCTTGGTGCCGTGTCGATCGACGTCACCCAGGCCCAGACTGACGTGCCCAAGGCCGTCACCACCAAAGGCGAAAGCAAAAAAGGCCAGAGCATCGGCCTGCGCTACGGCAAGGCATTTGAAAGCGGTACCTCGGTGCGCTTCGCCGGTTACCGCTATTCCACCGAAGGCTATCGCGACTTCAGCGAGGCCGTGGATTTGCAGCAGCCCAACGACTACAGCCAGTTCTCCAAGCGCAGCAAGGTCGAGGCCAGCGTCAACCAAGCCCTGGATAACTACGGCTCGCTCTACTTGAACCTGAGCAAGCAGAACTACTGGGGCACGTCCCGGGAAGACAAGCAGATGCAACTGGGTTTCAACACCCAGTACAAGGGAGTGACCTACGGCGTGTACGCCAGCAAGACCCTCACCGACAACTTCGGCGAGAACAACCAGGTGGTGTTTACCGTATCCATGCCCCTGGGACAAACCCGCAGTACCGGCACGTTCAGCGTTACCCGCAACAACGACGGCAGCCTGGATCAACGGGCCGGCCTCAGCGGCCGCGATGGCAACCTGAACTACAACGTCAACGCCAACCGCGTGGAAAACACCGGCAACAACGGTTCGGCGCTGGTCGGCTACCGCGCACCGTTTGCCCAGTTGGGCGCTGGTGTGAGCGTCGGCTCGGGCTACCGGCAGACGTCGGTCAGCGCGGCGGGCTCGGTGCTGGCCCATGCCGACGGCGTCGAGTTCGGCCAGACCCTGGGCGAGACCGTGGCGCTGGTGGAGGTCAAGGACACGCCCAAGGTCGGCCTGCTGAATGCCCCGGGCACCCTGACCAACGACAAGGGTTACGCCCTGGTGCCGTACGTCACGCCGTATCGCAAGAACCGCGTGGCCGTGGACACCAGCGAGCTGGAAACCAACGTCGATATCGCCGAAGGCGTGACCAACGTAGTGCCGCGTCGCGGTGCGGTGGTCAAGGCGGTATTCGCCGCCAGCCGTTCGGAAAAAATACTGCTCAACGTACGTTTGCAGGACGGCTCGCTCTTGCCTTTCGGCACCACCGTGCAGGACGACCAGGGCGCCAGCGTCGGCGTGGTCGGCCAGGCTGGCCAAGTTTTGCTGTCCGCCGGCAAGGGTACGACGTACACGATGAAGTGGGGCGGCAAGGCCGCCCAGCAATGTGAAATCACTTTGGATATCAACAGCAGGCCAGCCACCGACGGTTATCGGGTGATGGATGCTATTTGCAGAGAGTTCCGGCCATGAAAAATTTTAGTGTTATGTCCTCGACCCGAGCTCCGGCTGTGCCTGCTCGTAATGTCTGGAAGAAACGCGTGATGCTGAGTGCATTGGCGGTGCTGCCGGTCGCGTTTTCACAAATGGCTGCGGCTGACTGTGCTGCCACCGTTGCGAACCAGAGCATCCATGCGGTAGGTGATCTGTTCATCCCTCAGGACGCCCCGGTGGGATCGACTATTGGCGTGATCAAGTACACCCGATTTCCTGTCGTCAGCTGTACGACCACAAGCCCGTTTTCCATGCAAGCCACCATGCTCGGCGTCAAGAGCCCTCCGGTCAATGCTGCGCTTGGCCCAATTCAGGGCGCGGCACTTTACGCGACGAACATTCCGGGCATTGGCGCAGCAATGGTCAACGAAAGCCGCCCAGGCTACCTGTGCCTGACGTCTGGCAGTTGGTATTTTCCGCTGACGGTCAATGGCTGCAATACCGGCGGGTATAGCGCGAACCTCTATAACAGTCTGCTCTTGATCAAGACCGGACCCATCCCGGCCGGAATCAACGATTTCGGCAACTTGCAGGTGTACACCGTCGATATCAACAATAACGGCACCCCGTTCAACTGGATTGATGGTCGCCTGACCGGAACGGTAACCGTTGCCGGCTGCAGCATGCCCGCAGCGGTGGGCAATATCATCGACGTGCCCATGAAAAACTGGGAGAAGCGCGTCTTCAACGGCCCGGGCACCGTCACGCCCACCGAAGGGTTCAACATCACGCTCAACAACTGCGTAGCCGGGACCTATGCCGGGAATCCTACCTGGAACTATTTCCGCGGCAACAACGCGAACATCCGTCTGGACGGCGCCAAGGGCTCGACGATTGTCGACGCCAGCCAAGGTGTGCTCGGCCTGAACAGCGAGGCCACCGCCACAGGCGTCGCCGTGCAAGTGCTGAAGCAGGATGGAACCCCGCTGCCACTGGGCGTCGACGTGCCAATCATGCCGGTCCAAGACGGCAATACCACTTTGCAGTTTGGTGCGCGCTACATCCAGACCGCAGGCGACTCCACCGGGCCGCAGCCTGGCATCGCCAACGCCACCGCCAATTTCACCATTACCTACAAATAGGAACGACCCCATGCAACGTTTTACCCGTCGCTTCATGGCTGCTTGCGTACTGTCCACTGTGGTTGCCAGCGGTGCAGCAATTGCCAACGATCACCCGACCATCCGCGCCATGTCCGGTGCCGAGCAAATCACACAATTGCCGGCCGCCAAGACCGCGCTGATCGTGATCGACTTCCAGAACGAATACTTCACCGGGCGCATGCCGATCCCGGACGGCGCCAGCGCGCTGGCGAAAGCCCGGGAGCTGATCAACTACGCCGACGCCCACAAGATCCCGGTCTACCACGTGCAACATGTGTCGCCGGCCGGCGCAGCGGTATTCGCCATTGATGGCGAGACCGTGAAGTTTCACAAGGACATGCAGCCGCGCCCTCAGGATCACGTCGTGCAGAAGAACACCGTCAGCGTGTTCGCCAGCACCGACCTGGCCGCACAGTTGAGCAAGGCCGGGATCAACACGCTGATTATCAGCGGCCTGATGACCCACGCCTGCGTCGCCGGTGCAGCCCGTGACGCAGCACCACTGGGCTTCAACGTGATTGTTGCGTCCGATGCCTCCGCCACCCGCGCGATTACCCGCCTCAATGGCCAGAGTGTCGACAAGGACGCCTTGCATCAATCGGCACTGGCCGAAGTCGAAGATACCTTCGGCGACGTGATGACCACCTCGCAGATCATCCAGCTGCCTGTTCGTTAAACCGCAACGATGCGCCCGAGCGTTATAGCCGGGCGACCTTATCCATTTCAGGTGAGCCGACTTCAATGACGAGTTTTCCCATACGCGTGCTGGTACTCGAGGATCATCCTTTTCAACGTGCCGTCGCGGTGAGCATGTTGCGCCAACTGGGTTGCCGCGAGGTCTTCGAGGCAGTGGATGGCGTACACGCCCTGGCTGTGCTGGAACAAGTGGGCGCAGTGGACATTGCCCTGTGTGACTTGTGCATGGAAGGCATGGATGGCCTGGAGTTTCTTCAGCAAGTGGGGCACTCGGGGCTGGTCGGCTCGGTGATTATCAGCAGTTCATTGTCGGCCGATGTGCGCCGAACGGTGCAGCAGATTGTTTCGTTGCTGGGTTTGGAAATGCTCGGGGACGTCGGAAAGCCGTTGCAGGCGCACACCCTGGAGAACTTGCTAAAAAAGCGCTCCAGTGGCCCTGGTGTCGCGCCGCCCAACGTTGCGCCGGTGCGTCTGGCCAGCGATGAAGAAGTGCGTTGGGCCCTCAACGAACAGCAATTGCAGGCCTGGTATCAGCCCAAAGTCGACATGCATACCGATGACGTCTGCGGCGTGGAGGTGCTGACCCGCTGGGTGCACCCGTTGCGCGGAATCCTGTCGCCGGCGGTGTTCATGCCGGTACTGGAGCGATGCGGTTTGCTCGATACGCTGTTGTTCATGCAGATGAACCAGGCCCTGAGCTTGCAGCGCCTGGCAAAAAATACTGGGCTGAAGCTCGACCTTTCGTTCAACCTCCACGCCAGCCAGTTAACCAACAGCAACCTGACGGCGGTGATCAAGGGCATCCTGTCCCTGCACGAAGCAGCGCCCGCCAGCTTGACCTTCGAACTGACCGAAAACGGCCTGCTGGAAGCCCCGGCTACCAGCCTGGAAACCCTGGTGCGCCTGCGCATGATGGGCTGCAAATTGTCCATCGACGACTTCGGTGCCGGATTCTCGTCTTTGCAGCGCCTGTGCCAGTTGCCGTTCAACGAGATTAAGCTCGACGGTGAGTTTATTCGCACCTTGCTCCGCGAACCGCGTTGCCAGGCGATCGTCAGCAGCACCCTGGCATTGGGGGAGACCCTTGGTATGTCAGTGGTGGTGGAGGGCATCGAAACCGAGGAGCAGCGAGAGGCGTTGCTGGCGATGGGATGTACTCAAGGGCAGGGCTATCTGTTCGCCCGGCCGATGAGCGATGTGGATTTGCTCCGCTGGTTACCGGCGGCGTCGAAAATTGATCGGCAATCCTGATCTGCCCTTTGGACAGTATTGTGTTAATCGGGCCACATCAAAAAGCGCACAATTTTCGTAGACTTATCGTGCTGCTTTTTCTGCTCAGGAGCCGATCTGATGTGAATGTCCGTTTACGGCCGATTGTGTTGAAAAAGTCGGTTTTCCCAAAACACTCGAATACCGATGGATGAAAACACCCCTGTTGCAAGCTGCTACGTGAAACCCGAGCCCTGAACCTACTGCTAAAAATTCAGATTTCAATCTCAGGCGCGTACTTTTCTGCCGTGGAATTCGAAGTCGACTTTTTCAACATGATCGGTCGAAAGGGGGCGTTCATGAGCGGCAGTTATCGGCCAGAAGCAGACATTGCCTGTAGCTGAAGTTGACCGATCATGAATCCGTATTGCAGCATGGAATTGAAGTGTGGCAGCGCAGTGCGGCCACTCTGTAGGCGCTGCCTTCGAACCTAAGCGGAAGAAGCCCATGATCATGGTGTTACCGAAGATTGAACTCAAGGAACTGTCGGTGAAAGCGGAAGCAGACGGTTTAACGCTGAGTGATCTGGTCCCCATTTGTGAAAAGTTCGGCGTTGCACCGCATGATGTGCTGAACGAGCTATCCGTCGTAGTTGCGGAAGGCTACATACAAGGATCTCTGCTCTATGAGTTTTGCGACGGCGTTATGAACGGGATCATAAATGCTGTGGTTGAAGTAGGCATGACTAACGACATGCCTCAGCCCGCTTTCTCGCTTTACCAGGCATTCGATCAAGGTGAATGGTTCCGTAGTAACGACCCACCGGAAACTGACCTCATTGAGAAATACACGAAGCCGGTGGTCGAGGAAATAATGCGTACCCTTGGAGAATAGCTTTCACAGATCGGGAGGTTTTCGCTTTTCGGCTGGAAGGTTGAGGATCGCACGCCGCTTTTAGCCGATAGCTGCCTGTAAAAAAACTATCCCCTAAGCGGACACTTGCCAAAACCAACCAAGCTCAAAAAGCAGCTCGCCCCCTTACTGCAACGGAACATACACATCCGTTTCCCATAGGTCCTGCGGTGTGTCCGGATACACACTCAGGTAGTGGAATAACAGTGGCTGATCACGCAGCTCTTCACCACTGGCAGGCAGCCAATCACGGTAGATCGGATAGATCGATTCGCCGATGTGGTCCGGCGACCCCACGTGCCGCACGACGACGTAGCGTCCGCCAGCAATGACTCGTTCGCACACGCCGAACGCATTCGGTTTCACCGCCTCGTTAATCTCGCCGCAAATGGCGAAGCGGAATGCTTCTGCTAGCGTGGTGTCGGGGTTGCCGTAAGCGACGTTGATCTGCGTGTCGAACACTGGGACAAGCTCCTGGAAGTAGGGTCGGCAATAGAGTCGACGATAGCGACGGGCGCGTGCCTAGCCGGGTTTGCTCAGCGCGGATTTTGGGTTGGAACATCCGTAGATGAGTGACCGCGCCTCTCACCTCAGCGATGCCTCCCAGTGAGCGCGCGTCAGTCCGTAACACTTCGCCAAGGCCGGCTCGGCGGATATTTTCAGTTCGGCGTCATACAAATGCACTGCGCCCAACTTCAGCGTGGCCGTTTGCGAACGAATGTTCGTAGGCGCTATGTGGAAATAGACGATGTCGTAAGCCCGGAATGCATGCTCCAGCATCAACTGCTTAAGCTCGCGGTTGGCATCGCCACCCCACTTCGCACGCACCAGAAAGGTAAACCCGATGGCTATGCTGTTCGGTAGATCCGGCGGCGTGTAGTAGCTTGATGTGCCAACGATATCCCCTGAGGCAATATCAGTGACCGCGAGCGCTTTCTTCGTGGCGAGTAGAGAGGCGAAGTACACCTCGAACACATCGCGTTTATAACGATCCCTGGCGGGATGGCCGTCCCAGATGTGTGGATCAGCCGCTGCCTGAAACATAGCGTCAAGATCACTGTCTGCCAGAGGTTTAAGCCTCAGTGTGCTGCCGCGCAGATCGGGTTGGCAATCGAAGTCGTGGGCGGACATGGGGTTCTTTCCGAGTGGCCAAGGGGGATGGAGCCAGTCTAGAGCGGCAGTTTGATAAAGAAAGATCCAATGTGACGGGTATTGAGGGGGCCATCACTGTAGAAAAATGGACGGATTTATTTTCCGGTTGGAAAGCGCCCTCTGTGGGTCAGACGACGTTTAATAATAGTGTCTGCCCCCCTAATTTCCCCTAAGCGAGAGCTGCTGTTGAATTGCCGTCATAAAGCGGCCACGAAAGGCCATTGTCGGCCATTAGCAAACGCCCCCGCACCGACATCTTTCAACCACCTGCCAAACGATACAGCGCCTGAGCATGAGATGGCGCCAGCCCAGTGCGCTGCAAATTACGCCGACTCTGCGAACCGGGAAGCGCTGTCGCGGCGACCACAAGGCTGCCGTGCTTCTTTGCTTGCTCTATCCGGTGAGATATCAGCGCTCCGTGGTAGCCCAGGCCTCGTGCATTTTTTCGGGTAGCCGCCGTCCCCAGGTAGGCAACACCATTGCTGGCCAGGTACATCAACGCGCCTGCAACGACCTGCCCATCAGCTTTAAGGACGTAGATCTTCAGACGATCATTTGACATCAGCCCTGCAAACGAAGCCTGGCTCAACTGACGATGTTCTGGCTTGGTATGAAAGCTACTCGCATGAACCGCTGCGAACTCCGGAAGAGAATCTGAAGTGGCCTCTTCGATGTCGAATGATTGGGGATTCAACACCGCGTCCTCGATAGGGCACGCCAGCTGCAGGTGCGTCCACCCACCCAGTACTAAAGGAGGAGCCAATGCCCGCTAAAGGACCATTTCGGCCTGGCGCCAGAGGTTTAGGCTCAGCTTCGTGATCGTCAACGATGACAACAAGACGCACCGCACCCCCTGCGATATGAGTAGAAAACCTCACCTGACTCCCGCGTTTCCAGAATAAAAAGAGGAATTATCATGAGCAGCACCTTCTTCATTCCATCCGTGAACATGATGGGCATTGGCAGCCTCGACGAGGCGATGCTCGCAATCCGCAAGTACGGGTTCCGCAAAGCCCTGATCGTCACCGATGCCGGCCTGGCCAAAGCCGGCGTGGCTGCCAAGGTCGCCGGCCTGTTGGCCCAGCAAGACATCGACTCCACCCTGTTTGACGGCGCCAAACCGAACCCCACCGTCAGCAATGTCGAGAAAGGCCTTGAATTGCTGGGCCGCAGCGACTGCGATTTCATTATTTCCCTGGGCGGCGGTTCACCCCATGACTGCGCCAAGGGCATTGCCCTGTGCGCCGCCAACGGCGGGCACATCAGTGACTACGAAGGCGTGGACCAATCCGCCAAGCCGCAAATGCCACTGATCGCGATCAACACCACCGCCGGAACGGCGAGTGAAATGACCCGCTTCTGCATCATCACCGACGAAGTCCGCCACGTGAAAATGGCCATCGTCGATCGCAACGTCACACCTCTGTTATCGGTCAACGACCCTTCGCTGATGGCCGCCATGCCCAAAGGCCTGACCGCCGCCACCGGCATGGACGCACTGACCCACGCGGTGGAAGCCTACGTGTCGACAGCGGCCACGCCGATCACCGACGCCTGCGCACTCAAGGCCATCGAATTGATCTCGGCCAACCTGCGCACCGCCGTTGCCCAGGGTAACGACATGACCGCCCGGGAAAACATGGCCTATGCGCAATTCCTTGCCGGCATGGCCTTCAACAATGCGTCGCTGGGTTATGTGCACGCTATGGCGCACCAACTGGGCGGCTTCTACGACCTGCCTCACGGCGTGTGCAACGCGATCCTGCTGCCCCATGTGTCGAGCTTCAACGCCAGCGTAGGCCCGGCCCGGTTTAAAGACATCGCCCATGCGATGGGGGTGGAGACTCAGCATCTGGATGCGCAGAAGGGCGCTGCGGCGGCGATTACGGCTATCCGCAAACTGTCGGCGGATGTGGGGATTCCGAGCGGCCTCGTCGAGTTGGGCGTCAAGGCTGACGATATTCCGACCCTGGCAGCCAATGCCATGAAAGATGCCTGCGGCTTTACCAACCCGCGTCCTGCCAATCAGGACGAGATTGAGCAGATCTTTCATACGGCGATGTGATTGATGTGACGTGACGTGAGAGAAAATGCCCCGCCTTCGGTTGAAGTGCGGGGCGTTTTGGTTTGGCGGGGGCAATAGCGGCGGGCTGGGTTTTTAAATTGTGGGCTGTCCGTGAAATTCGGATATGGTCAGACCGGGAGGCGGAATTGCTTGCGTAAGCTCTTAGCCTTCGAGTGAGAAAAAACGCCCATGAGTGCGTGAAAGGACACTCACTGAACCGTCGCGGGTTCGGCCCTGAGTAGCCATCCAAAGCAAACGCTACGATCTTGATAAGTGTTTGGGATTATCAGCGAAATGGCCCTATAGAACGCGTCGAAAATGGATCTTTTACTGATCCATTTATCTTCTATAGTCGCCCAACGCCCCAAGCATTTAATCTCGGTCATTAGTTCGGCGATGGGGTCGGGGATCCTCATTTGCGGAAGTTGATATGAATTATAAAAACGGCTCTATCGGTATCGGCGTGTCTGCCCTTTTAGTGTTGTCAGTTTTGCGTTTGTCCACGAACCAACCGCCTACCCGGGAAGAGTTTGTAAAGTATCCATCTCTCCGACAGAAATGGTTCACGATATGCGACGCACGCAGCAACCTTGCCGAGCTCAATGATGAAGGCTGCAAACATTTACGCGAATGGCAGGCGGCCACCAAATTTCCTGTACTGGATAATTTAATGAATCAGAACCTGGGTAAGTAGCTAGCTGCCCCTATGACTTTTTCAGTTGCCTGGAGCATCCCGTTTGAATCCGGAACTCATCATCTCCCCGCACGACGGATCCATCCGAATTCAGCGAAATGAGTCCTGCATCGTGATCGACCGCACCCTCACCGCGGAGAGGGCATTGGCGGAACTGGCACCGTTCTATCTGTCGGAACTGGATCATGGAAATGGCTACGTGTGGAACTCGTACAGCGGCATCAACATCAACGGTATTCCAGGCTCTTTTGCGCTGTGTTTTTATGCGGGGCGTTTGATGGAAGTCCATTTAGGCTTATCCAACTCGAACGAGGCCACCCGTAACGTGTGGCCTTCACAAGCGTCAGTTGAGCGGGACGTCGCCTTACTTCGAAACGCGTTGATGCAACAGCTATCTCGGCCCTTCGAGAGCGGCACAGAGACGTTCCCATGGGGCAGCGCGTGGGCTGTTTTTGATGCAAAGGCATTTTTGCCCAGCGCAGGCGTCAGGTACCGACTGCCTGAGGCATCCATTTAAGCGAGGCTTCTGTGCCCTCTACCTGCGGCCCTCAACGCTGCGCACTAACGCCCCAAAGAGGTCACCCCGCGGCATCTCGCTCAAGGGAATATTCGCCTTCTCGAACCACTCCCGATCTGCCTCAGGGTGCGGTCCACTCAGCACCACGACCCCGTTTTCATACGGGTAACGCGCTGCCGCCACATCACCATTCTGGTAGGTCGCAATGGTAGAAGAAGGCACGGTCGCATCAGGCTTGGGAAAGTAAGGCCCATCCTGATAAAAGACGCTATCGGCTTTCCCATCCCACACAACCTGCACCGCCGCGTCCGCAATGCCCGCGACCTCAAACCCGGGCCTGCCCGCCTCTGAATCAAGGTCGTAGGGTATCAGGCCAAAGTTGCTGTTATCGGCAAGATATGCGCCCATACACAGCCCCAGGTAGCGCCCACCCTGGGCGACAAAGTTACGGATGGCTTGCACCCGCGCATCCCCCAAACTATCAAGCGCCGCAGGGATGTCCTGACCGCCACCGGGTTGAACGTAGAGGTCATATTGAGCGAGGCTTTGCGGCGTGATGTCGATCGATTCATCGGCACCTACAAAGTCAATCTGGGCATCCGGGCGGACGCGCAGCAGGGCTGTTTTAACATTCTCTGAACATCCCTCGCAGCCCGCGGGGCCTCGGTAGATAGCGACATGGGTGATGGGTGTTGCGGCCTGCACTGAGTAAGGAAGCAGCGTGAAAAACGCAAAAAGCGTCGCGGCGATGGCAGGCAGGTTCATGGCTGTAGAGTCGTCTTAAAGCTGATTGGGTCCGATCCGGACTTTGCGAGTCAAAGACTAAAGCTAACAGCCACTTGAAGGAGTTAACATTTGTAAATCGGCTAGGGAATCAAGCACCGGCCCATGCTCCCACTCACTGATGAAACCGGCGCCCCAGCGCATCCAGCCGCACCGCAATCGGCGGCAGCCGCTCACTGCTCCGGGCCAGCGTCTCCACATCCTGCGCCGTATTCTGCGCAATGCTCTGCACTGACTGCAGCCGCCCCACAATCTCCACATTCGCCGTGGATTGCTCACGGGTGGTCGACACAATCCGCCCATTCAACTGATCGATCTGCGAAATGTCATTGCCCACCGCCCGCAGCATCTCCACCGCCAGCTGACTGTCTTCCACACAACGCTCCACGCCTTGGCGGCTGTCGTGCATGGCTTCAACCGCCCGCCGGCTGCCGTGTTGCAACCCCTCAATAATCGTCTTGATCTCCTGGGTCGATACCGCCGTGCGCTGCGCCAGGCTGCGTACCTCATCGGCGACCACCGCAAACCCGCGCCCTTGCTCACCCGCACGGGCGGCTTCGATGGCGGCGTTGAGGGCCAGCAGGTTGGTCTGGTTGGCGATGCTGTTGATGACCTCCAGCACCGAGCCGATCTGTTCGGCCTGCACGGCCAGCCCCTGCACCGTCTCGTTGGTGTCGTGGAGGCGGGTGGCGAGCTGGGTGATTTCCTGCTGGGCGCGGCCGACGCTTTCCTGACCACGGATGATCTGCTGGCTGGCTTGCCCCGCGTGCTCGACGGCATGCTCCACGTGCACAGCGATATGGCCCATGGCGTCTTCCATGCGCTGCATGGAACCGGTCATTTGCGCGATTTCCGCCAGTTGGTGGCGCGCGCCTGTTTCCAGGGTGCCGCTGGCGTGGGCCAGCTCCTGGCCGAGTTGGCCAAGGCCGTGGGAGTCGCGGGCGACGCCGTCGATCAGGCCGGTGATCTGGGTTAGAAAGTGGTCGAAACGGGTGGCAAGGGAGACATGCACTTTTTCCGCGTTGCCCTTGGCGGCCTCACCGCTGAACCGGGTGGTGACGGCGAGCATCTTTTCGAGCATTTCCTGGCTTTCTACCGCTTCGGTCTGGCTGTGCACCGCGAGGTAGAGCAGGGCGACCGTCTCCATCACCACGTAGAACGCGTGGACGAAAATCATGCTCCAGCCCCCGTGATGCTCCATCACAAACACCGGGAAACCCTGGTGCTGCAAGGCATGGAACACCACGTGATGCACCGCGATAGTGACGGCGGCCACCAGGATAGGCAGCCAGTCGCGGTAGAACGTCAGCACCGCCAGCAGCGCGAAGATACCGAAGTGCGATTCGATGACGCCTTCGGACTGGTTGATGTGCAATGCGGCCATCACCATTAGGCCAACGCCCAGCGCGCAGCGCATCAGGCGAGTGCCGCCGATGACGCGATAGGCCAGGGTAAGCACCACGCTGGTGCCGCCGCCGATGAAGAGCGCTTGGAGCAGCGTGTCGTGCCAGAACGCCAGGCCCAGGGAGAACAGGGCCATCAGCCAGATCAGGGCGAGCATGATGCGGTCGGCTTTGCGGTAGTGCTCGATGAAACGGGCTTGGGCAGGCATTCACTCGTACTCCATGTGGACGGGCCGGGGTGAGGCAAGCATGCGACGTGCCATACGGGCATGCGGGGAGCGAATCAGGGGTAGGGGAGTGGGGATTGATTGGTGGTAGGAGGTTATCGGCGGTATTGGGTGGGGCTTTAGGCCGAAGGCGGCCGAAAGCGGACAGTTACGCAGGGTTAGCAATCCTTCCTTGAAGCTTGATCGCGTCTACGAAGCAAGGGGCGATTCATCCATTCGGAATTCCGTCGCTCCTTCACGACACTTATCAATGATAATAGTGTTATTTTGATATCATTTGTTCCGCCTGAGCGTTTGTACCTAGGCGCTAAGCAGCGGATATATCTCTCGAAAGGAATCTGGCATGACCACAGAAAAAGACGAAGACAGCTCCTCATTAATGAAAATAGTGGAAGCTATCGCCATTAGCCCGCAGGACGCCCGTGACCTCGTTAACCAATATGAAAGCCAGGCACGGGGCTCGGCACCGTCCGCCACGGCAGAAAAGATTCAAGACGCAGTTATCGAAAAAATCATTAGTCGCTATTCAAAGCTGGCCGCGACGTCTGGTGCAGCCACTGCTATTCCGGGTGTTATTCCTGGTATAGGCACTGTGGTGAGCGCTGTTGGGGGAGGACTCGCGGATATCTCTGTATGCATGAAGCTACAAATCGATATGACCATGTGCCTGGCGGTAGCCATCAACGGCAAGATTTCTAATGAAGATGCCAAGCACATGTCGTACATCATCGCGTTATGCGGTTCTTTAGAGCAGATGGGGTCTTCCAGCGCAACCAAAATCGCTAGCAAGGCTGGCGTGCGTATGGTGTATCAATATTTGAAGGGGCCGACGCTTCAGATTATCAAGGAGTTGTTCGCGAAAATCGGCATCTCCTTCACTCAGAAAGCCGCAGCGAAAGTGATTCCGTTCGGAATTGGGGTGATCATCGGCGGAACGGCAAATTACGCACTGACTACCTACGTAGGGAAAACCGCTCGTGACACTTTCCGACTGAGCCTGAAAGAAGAGACGATCACGGAGTAACAACCAGCCTTACTGGGCCGTGAAAGCGGCCCACTGAGTTAGTATGGTTTCTCGGTTGGCCGCTCCTAGCCGATAACGTTTGGAACGTGGTAGCGCCTCCATCGAATTTCCCGCCTCTACGCAAGCGCGACAAGGACGTTAAATGCACTACGAAAAGGACGACCCTAAGGGCTATTACGCAGTTTTGGGTCTAACACCAATCGTCAGCGCCGAGCAGATCAAAACGGCATACCGCAGACGCGCCATGGAGTTGCACCCCGACCGCAACCCGGGCAACAACACGACTCAGCAATTTCAGTTTTTGAATGAGGCGTACGCAGTACTTTCGGACCCTGCTTCCAAAGCCGACTACGACACTCAGACCAGTTACAGCAGCGCCGTAGAACCCGAGCCCACCAAAGTACCAGATCCCATCGTGTGCTCTGTCTGTGCCAAGGTGTCAGCCCAGCCACGGGTAGTGGTGTTCCGCTCCGTGAAGAGCTTCCTCTTACTCACGATTCGCAAACCCATTGTTGGCGTGTACTGCAGCCCATGCGCACAAAAGCAATCTCTCAAGGCATCAGCAACTAGTTGGCTGCTCGGGTGGTGGGGATTTCCATGGGGGCCTCTGTATACGGTCCAGGCATTGGTCGCGAACATGTTTGGCGGATCGCATCCACCGCTGGAAAACGCCAGGATGCTGGGTTACCAAGCATATTATTTCTACTCAACCGGTCGTCCAGACCTGGCGCAGTCAATCGCCCAAAACGCGATGACGTACTGCAAGAAGATCCCTAAGACGGCTGGCCGCAATGAGGCAGGGATCAACGAAAGAGATAGCCTGACCAGCAACCTTGAGGCCTTCTTAGATGAACTGGGCGGCGATAAAGACAATCGTTTGAAGAGTAGTTGGGGTTTTATTCACCGCCGATTCTTCATCCATCTCGGCGCTATCGCCATAGTGGCTGGGATGGTCACTATCACGGTAATGAATTCGTCCGGGACACATTATTCCGCTCCGCGCGGTCCGATGCCTTATTCCGCTCAGGCCGTTCCACCGGTAACAGCTGCTAACGGCCCAGGTCCCAACACAACTCAACGTCCTGTAAGGGCCACCAATCAGCGCGAGGCGGCTGCGAAGAAGCCGGCCTACGTGCGGCCAAAAACCGCTCCCAATGGTCGAGCATGGCCTCGTACTGCCGGTTACCTGATAGATGAGCCACAAACGCACAAAGCCGGCCATTCAGAAGTAACCATCGACAATGGGCAGAACAACTCGGACGTGTTTCTGAAACTCGTATCCCTACAAGGTGCCGTAGCCAGACCGGCAAGGCAGATTTACATTCCTGCGCGAAGCCGCTTCACCATCAAAAACCTCACCTCTGGTGCTTATGACGTTCGGTATCGCGACCTGACCTCGGGTGGCCTTTCGCGCTCCGAATCAATGACACTCAATGAAACCACCACGAGCCGGAACATCCAATACAGCGTAGTCACGCTCACCCTCTACAAAGTTGCTAACGGCAACACTGCGACTTACGGGCTTTTAGAGGACGAGTTCTAAACAAGTCTGGAATTGGTAGAAGACTTGGCTTGGCTACCGGGTTCCCCGGGTGCGGGTGTTGCTGGATTTTCTGACTGAGCATTTTGGTCGCGCCACCGATGAGCTGTTGCTCGACCTTGAGCCCACCCCTATGAATCCTCGCCGTGCTGCATCCCTTCGTCCTGGACAATTCAAACACCTGATCCGCGTAGCCTCTGTCACTGGCCGCATGCCGGAGCGTGATGTGATGTTGGTGTGGCTCACGCATACCACCGGCATTCGTGTCACCGAGTTGGCCTTGCTGGAGATTGGCGACGTGCTGTATGCCAGCGGTGCTATCAAGCCCGAGGTCTACTTGCGCGCAGACATCACCAAAGGCTGTCGGCCGCGAAACGTGTATCTGACTCATGAAAAATAGAAAAATAGGGGTCAGACCACATTAAAAATAGGGGTCAGACCACATTTATAAAAATAGTAAATATAAAAATAGGGGTCAGACCACATTTAAAATAATGGTGGTCTGACCCCGATTTCTCACGCGCTGACAAAGTATGTCGAGTATGCGCTCTACAGAATGGATTGCACCGCCGTTGTCAGTAAACCCAGCCTCGATAGCCTTATTCCGGGCGTCTATAAATAAACGCAGTGGAGGCAGAAGGGTGGGCGGGCTATATTTTCCTTGCATAGTTTATGGCTATCTCACTTGATTGAGTCAATCACGCTTACTGTCATGTCGCTATTGTTATTGGTTTTCCACTCAAGCGCTATCTAGCCATCAGCTCGGGTCTGATAGGAGCAATGATTCTTAGGAGAAAGCTAAAAAGGAGATCTATTTGATTAAAAATAGACCCCCTTTTTTCTATTTACACAGGTTTTGTTAGGCAGGCAGGGCCGCCAGGCTATTACTCACCTTGCGCCCCAACACCAGCACCGTCACAAACCCGGCGCCTACCAACGCGGTCGCCAGACTCAACAGCACCGAAGTGCCCATCTTGTCGACAATCTGCCCGCCAAAGAACGAGCCCACGGCAATAATCACTTGGAACAACGCCACGAACAGCGGCATACCACGCTCAACATCCTTGGGCGCAACCACAAACATCCAGATACTCGCGCACGCGGGGAAGGCGCCAAACGCAAAGCCCCACAATGCGATCAGCATCACGGCGCCGCTCATGCCGGTGGCGTAGAAGGGGGGGGCAGGGCGGTGCTGATGCAGATCATCAGGACGACCAGAAGCAAGGTGGACTCAAAGGGAACGAATCTACTTCCAGAAAAAGTAAATTCGTCCCATTTTTGCTCAATGAGCAGCATAAGGAGCAGGGCTGCTTTTGATCTCCTGTGTGAACTCACTCCATTGTCAGGCAATATGAGTGCTTGCTCAGCCAAGGAAGTGGGGAGACACAAGTGTTTGAGAAATTTGAGGTGGTCACGGACGTTGCTGAAATTTCGCGATTGAACAAACAACTTGCGAAGCAATTAAGGGCGATACTCCCACACAAAGAGAGTCGCGAGATTACTTATCCCGCCGGCCATCATACCGGGACCGTCTACTTTGAAGCCCCGGCTGGTGTCGGCGTTCGAGCATGGTCACCGCACGTCGCGCAAGATAAGCTTCTAAACTATGTGCTATCAGCTGATCCCAGAAGTACGAAGTGGATTGAGATAACCGTCCAATTGAATTTTCCCGCAGGAACCTACAACAGACGTATGGCCGGCGCTTTTATCAAAGATGGCGACGGCGACGTCTTTTTGGCACATCGTGGAAAGCTGACGAAGGGCAATGCGGGACTTCCGAAAGACAAGGTTTTCCGTGAGTTTGCAGCCCGCACTGTCGAAGCTAGTGATAACGATAAGACATCAAGGCTAATCCTGATTGGAGGATTAAAGGACCCTGAAATTGCTAACCGATTATGGGCATTCGCTGAGGAAGCTCGGGAGGTCGCGACTCGGCTAGGTGAAGAACTAAATGGAGGCGGGCAAAGGGAGCGCACAGAGACCCCCCTTTTAGATAGGGCTGTCAGTGGTGATCCCGACGAGTCTGGTGGGGAAAAGGATGGTGGTGGAACTGCCCACCGGTCTTCTAAACCGTCTGAGACTTTGTTAAAGCTGCGAGACTATTTCGACGAATACTCTGGAGAGGGGCACGTAAAAGGACATGGAGGTGGCAAACGCACAGTCGAGCACGGTGCAGTCGTTCGGGCGTTGGAACTCTTACTGCAAAAGCAAGGAAGCAGCCAAAAGGCGCAGGCAATTGACCTTGCCCTTGTCACAGTTTCTAACGTGGACCTTTTTGAAGTCAAAACCACTTCCCGAACGACCGACGTGTACACGGGCGTCGGCCAGTTGGTCATCCATGGGGAGTGTCTCTATGACTTACTGGGGCTCCCGGTGAAGCGCTATCTGGTGCTGCCAGACAAGCCAAAAGCCAGCCACAGCAACGCAGCGTCTAAAAAGGCAGATATCAAAATCGTCACCTATCAAAAGAAGGGCTCAACGTATCAGTTCATGGGGCTGCCCTGACGAGCGGGTATCTACAACTTTCCGCTTCTGGCCGGAAGCTCTCCTTGAGCGCGGTATGAGCGGCGCATTACTCTCTAACTTACGGGACTGAAATCCATCAGTCCCGTTTTTCTCGATTAAGCAGGCTGAGCCGCCAGGCTATTACTCACCTTGCGCCCCAACACCAGCACCGTCACAAACCCAGCGCCTACCAACGCCGTCGCCAGACTCAACAGCACCGAAGTCCCCATCTTGTCTACGATCTGCCCGCCAAAGAACGAGCCCACGGCAATGATCACCTGAAACAACGCCACGAACAGCGGCATGCCACGTTCCACATCCTTGGGCGCAACCACAAACATCCAGATACTCGCGCACGCCGGGAAGGCGCCGAAGGCGAAGCCCCACAATGCGATCAGCATCACGGCGCCGCTCATGCCAGTAGCGAAGTAGGGAAACAGCGCGGTGCTGGTGCCGATCATCAGTGCCACCAGCAGCAAGGTGTGGCGCACGCTGCGGTTGGCGGCGAAGCCGGCGAAGACGTTGCCCATCACCCCGGCCACGCCGTAGAGCAGCAGCAGGGAGCCAATGGTCGGGCCGTCGAAGCCGGAGCTGTTTTTGAAGAACGGCGCAACGTAGGTGTACGCGGCAAAGTGCGCCAGGCCGATCAGCAGCACGGCGATCAAGCCGACCCGGGCTTGTGGGTTGATGAACAGGGCCGGCAGGTCGGCGATGCGAATGGCTTTTTCCGGTTCAAGCCGGGGCAGCAGGAACATCTGTGCCAGCAGTACCGGGATGCCTACCAGTGCGGTGACGAGGAAGGTCATGCGCCAGCCCATCAAGCCGCTCAGCCAGGTGCCCACGGGCACGCCGAGGACGGTGGCCAGGGTCACGCCCATCATGATGATGGAGGTGGCTTTGGCTACGCCCACGCCCTTGGGCGCCAGGCGGCCGCTGAGGGCGATGGCCGTGGCCCAGAAGCCGCCGATGCTGATGCCCAGCAGTACGCGGCCGAACAGCAGCAGGCTGAAGTCGCTGGCGTAGGCCACCACCATGTTGGCGATGATCATGATCAGGGTCAGGCCGATCAGCAGGTAGCGACGGTCCATGGCGCCAATGCCCACCGACAGCAGCGGGGCGGCGAGGGCGGCCATGATGCCGGGCAGGGTGACCATCAGGCCGGCGTGGCCGGCGCTGATGCCCAGGTCGGCGGCGACGTCGTTGAGTACGCCCACCGGCAGGAATTCGCTGGTGACCAGGGCGAAGGCGCCCACGGCGACGGAGAGAATCGCCAGCCACTGTTGCAGGACCGTTTGTTGATTATGTTCGGGGAGGCCGCTAGGGGCCCGGCTTGCGCTTGGCATGGTGTTGGGTTCCGGGAGGAGATTTCGCCTGCGGGCAGACGGGAGGGAGAAAGTGGAGGCGATTATAGGAATGGGTTTTGGTAAGCCAATAGGCGAGCAGTTCGATAGTAATCATCAACCTCATCGATTAGACGCTCTAAACCCCACGACACGGTGAATGGACAGCAGTACCGCCGTTCCGTAGCATTCCGCGCTCGTTTTCGTGTTTCAAGGATGAACTCCATGCCGTTTTTCACCCGTCGTTTGCCTGGCGCTATTGCCGTTGCTGCGTTGTTTGTCTCTGTGCTGGCAGGGTGTGCGGCCAAGAGTAATTACGTCGATGCCACCGAACCCGACGCCGCCAAGCTGCGCTTTGTGTCCAATTCCTCAAACGCTAAGCTCTATTACCTCGACGACCAGCATTGCGCGGGGCGAGAGGCCGGTGCGCTCAACAACCTTTACGTGCCGGACACTCCTCGCCGTGCGGGCATGATCGTGCCGCCGCTGGCCAAGGCCCGGGGCTTTCTGGAGATCAAGGTCAAGCCCGGCACCGAGGGTTATGTGTTTGTCAGTACTGACGGCTACAGCTGGATGTGCGGCTTCCAAATCGGACTGACTCCGGAACCTAACGCTGAATATGAAGTGACCTTGAACGTGCGTGGCAATAAATGCGGCGTTGAGTTGAGCCGTTTGGGGCGGGTAGATGGGAAAGATGTGCGGGTGCCGATGCCAGCCGTCCAAAACGGTACCCCGGCATGTTTGGGGATGAAGCCTGCGGGATCAGTTGCTAAATAGTCGTCATCCGTAACGGCTCAAAGGGACAGATCGAAAATGGATTCGTCCGCTTCTTCACCACCGGCTCGGAGGGTTGGATATGCAAGATTGGCCGACGCTATGTAAGTTAAGGGCTGGGAGTTACGTTGATTTTCTGAAGGACGCAACGGCTCTGGAAGATGGGGTCTATAAAATCTCGGACTCCATCTACTGTCTGGCAGATAGCGTTCTTGAAGCAGGTGCAGAAAGAATCCAGTGGGTCTCACTTTTTTGGGCATGCAGTGAGCCAGCCTTTCGACGAGTCTATTTCAGAGAGATTGAAAACGACGATAAGGCCGAATGTGCTCCACCGGTGGAGTTGCTTCCCTCCGGAGCGGGAATGAACTACGGCAGTATCCGCGATGCTTTGAGGTGTCTGGATCCAGAGCGTAGTTTGGAGTGTGCATCGTATCGCATCATGTCTGACGGTGCGTTCGTGCATAAGACTCTGGAGGGACGCAGGGCAACTTATTACTTCCGCTCAGCTGAAATTATCGAGAGTGAGTTGCCGTACGCAATTTTGTGGCGCAGTTAAATCAGGCATCACGGCCTTATGACAACCTCACATCGCCGCCCGCAACGACCGCGGCGACAGCCCATAGTGCGACTTGAACCTCACCGCAAACCGCGACGCCGACGCATACCCACACGCGTTGGAAATCTCGCCAATGGAATCCCAGGACGTTTGCAGCTGCTGCAACGCCGCCCCCAGGCGAACATTTTCCAGGATCGACCTGAAGCTCGCATCCTCATTGGCCAACTGCCGACGCAGGGTCGATTCCCCCAGATTCAACTGCTGCGCAACGCTGGCCACCGTCCAGTCCCGGGACAGGTTGCTGCCGATCAACCGCTGCACCCGCTCACTCAACGGATCATTGCGATCCATCAGCAGCGGCCCCGCCTGGCCGGCCAGGCACAGGCACAGCAGCACGGCTTCGCCATAGTGGGTGCACAAGGTCGCCGGGGCGCCGGTACCCAGTGCGGTCAGCAGTTGGTCCCAGGCTTGGCGAGTCTGTTTGTCCAGGCGCACGCACAGGTCCGTATTCAGGCTGCCCTTGAACTGCGCGCCATACCGGGCAACGAAGTTGCGCAACACCGGCACCGGAAACGACACCACGTCAGCGATGTAGTCACCCTGGGCGCCGGGAAAGTTGGTTACGCCCAGCTCGCGACCCGCCGGCAGCAAAATCAAATCCTGTGGGCCGGCGCGCATTTCGCGCTCGTCCCACTGCATCAGCTTTTGCCCCTGGCGCACGCGGCACAGGGCGGTCATGAAGATCGGCACGCGTTGCAGGGTGTGGTGTTGCCGGGCCCTGATCACGCAGCGTTCGATGATGCTTTCCCTGTGCCGCAAACCTTCGTGAACATCCATCGTGACTAGCGTCCGTAAGGGGCCGTGATTGTGGCCTTGGCCAGGCTGTTGGCATTGAGCATGTAGCCGACCAGGGCGCCGCTGGACTGATTGTCGATCGGCAGCGTGTCGACTTTCAACGCCCATACGGTGAATTGATAGCGATGGGGTTTATCACCCACGGGCGGGCAGGCGCCGCCGAAGCCGGGCTGCCCGTAATCCGTGCGGCCCTGCACAGCACCGGCCGGCAGGTGGGCGCCCACGTTGCTCGGCAGGCTGGTGACGGTGGCGGGCAGGTTGACCACGGTCCAGTGCCACCAGCCGCTGCCGGTGGGTGCATCGGGGTCGTAGACGGTGATGGCATAGCTTTTGGTGCCCGCCGGGGCGTTGGCCCAGGACAGGGCAGGGGAGGTGTTGCCGCCGTTGCAGCCGAAGCCGCTGAACTCTTGCAGGCGCGTCAGTGGGCGCTGGTCGGCGATGTCCGGGCTGCTGAGGGCGAAGCTGGCGGCGTGCCCGCTGGCGGCCATGATCAGGGTGATCGCAGGTGCAAGTGCTTTGAGTTTCATCGCGGTGGTGTCCAGGCGTGGTTTGAGCGTTAAGCCTAAACAGCGCCGGCACGCGGCACTGCGCCGAAGCGCTCGATGATTGTGCCGAAACGCTCTGTGCACTAAGGCTGAACCCTCAGCGTGCGGATGATGAACGCATGCAGGCTGTTGACCGCCTTGGACCCGCGAGACGCCCGGCTGCGCAGTATCGAAACTTCCATGGGCTCAATGCTACCCAGGCCGTGCTCGTCACCCAGTACCTGCAGCGATTCCTGCACGGTGCACTGGGTGATCGCCGCAATCGCCAGCCCGCCCTCGACGGCAGCCACCTGGCCGGCAAGGCTGGAGCTGTTGTACACCACCTTGAATTCGCGCCCTTGCTGGGTGAGTGCGTTCACCGCATAGCGCCGGGCCAGGCTTGCGCTTTCGTAGACGGCGATGGGGATCGGGTCGCGTCGCCACAGTTCGAACTGGGGTGAGCCCACCCACACCATGGGCTCCTTGAACAGGAAGGTGCCGCTTTGCGGTGAGTCCCTGGAGACCAGCGCCAGGTCAAGATCGCCGCTGCGTAACTGCGGGATCAGCGTGGTCGACTGTTCGCAGGTCAGTTCGATTTCCACCCCGGCGTAGCGCGGCGAATAGCGCTTGAGCAGCGGCGTGAGGTACCGGGCCGCGTAGTCTTCCGCGACGCCCAGGCGGATGCGCCCGGTCAGTTCTTCGCCGTGAAACGCCGCCTGGGTCTCGGCGTGAAGGGCGAGCATGCGCCGGGCGTAGCTCAGCAGGGTCTGGCCGTCGGCGGTCAGTTGCAGGTGCCTGGGGCCTCGGCTCAACAACTGCCGGCCAAGGGCGGCTTCGAGTTTTTTCATCTGCATGCTGACGGCGGACTGCGAGCGGTTGACCTCATGGGCGGCGCCCGACAGCGAGCCGGCATCCACCACGGCCACAAAGCATTTGAGCCAATCAAGTTGCAAATCACTGGCCGGCATCGTGGTGACCTCTATTCGTTAATCGAATGGCTAAGGCCTGAATTATGCGCTTTTCATGAGCGTTTGTTCACCCGCAACATTCTGCCCGGAACCAACACTTACTGGATCGGATCATGCCCTTTGATACCTGGTTGCTTTACCTGGTTACCTGCTTCGGCATCTCGGTGGTGCCAGGGCCCAATGCGTTATTGGCGCTGACCCATGGCGCCCTTCACGGCAGCCGCAAAACACTGTTCACCATCAGCGGCGGCGTGCTCGGTTTTGCGATTGTGCTGGCGCTGTGTGCGTTGGGGCTGGGGGCGCTGATCCAGGCGTCGGCCAGCTTGTTCACTGCCTTGAAGGTGGCGGGCGGGCTGTATCTGATCTGGTTGGGTTTCGGGCTATGGCGGGCGGCACCGGTCAGCCTTGAGGCGACCGGCACTACCAGCTCACGGAGCTGGCCGCTGTTCCGCCAGGGGCTGGTGTCGGCCATTTCGAACCCCAAGGCCTTGCTGCTGTTCACCGCGTTTATTCCACCGTTCCTGGACCCGCACCGCAACATCATCGCGCAGACGATCACCATCGCGCTGACCTACGCCGTGGTGGAGTTTATCGTTGAGTATCTGGTGGCCAGCGCTGCGCACCGGGTTCGGCCCTGGTTGGCGCGAACCGGGCGCCGATTCAATAAGGTGTGTGGCGGGTTTTTTGTGCTGTTCGGGTTGGCGCTGCCGATTCATGCCTGAGGGCGCATCCCCGCACCTCAAGGGTGTTCGATCACCATCACCGCGGTGGTATCGGCCTCCAGCGCTTCGAACACATGGGGCGCATTTGCCAGATAGCTGATGTAGTCGCCGGCATGCAACAACACGGGCTCATTGGCCGGGCCGATGTTCGCGCTGCCGCTGCACAGCACCACGTGTTCCAGGGTGCCGGCAGGGTGGGGCTGCGACAGCCGCACTTCGCCGGGCTGGACCTTGAGCCGGTAGATATCGCGGCGCACTCCCGCCGGGCAATCCGCAAGCAGTGTGGCTGCGTAGTTGCCGGTTTCAGTAGAAGTGGTCGGGCCTTCGTTGGCGCGAATCACCCGCAGGTGCTGCTGGGGTTGTTCGAAGAACCGGGTCACCTGCAGGCCCATTGCCGTGGCCAACGACCACAGTGTTTCGATGCTGGGATTGCCGATGCCGGATTCCAGTTGGGACAGGGTCGACTTCGCCACCCCCGCGCGTTTCGCCAGTTCGGTCAGTGAAAGCCCGGCGGCCTGGCGCTCACGCTTGATCGACAGGGCCAGCAGGTCGATTCGGCTCGAATTGGAGTTGTTCGTTATGTCGGTCATTTGTTCTTCAAATCATCCTTAAATGGGTTGACGCTTTGTCGCCTGTTGTTCAGCATAGCAATCATTCGTTCATTATAAAAACCGAGCGTCGAATGATCTGGTGCGTGTTCCACCTTCACTCCTATTGGCCGTGGCTGCTCTGGCGGGCGCTGTCCTATGATCTGGAAGGGTGGCGCAGCCTGCTGGTGGCGACCCAGTTGACGCAACAACATTGCCTTGGATTATTCTGTGGGCCGCTGTGATTCCTTTCCGCCATCGTTCGGGATCGGGCTATGATCGCCCAATCCGAACCAGACGCTCCCCCGACCTATGCCCGTTGACCTGCAAGCCCTCTATCCCAAACTGATCCACTTGATGCTGGATACGGTGTTCGTGGTCGACAGTGACAACCAGATCGTTTTTGTCAGTGATGCCTGCGAAGCGTTGCTGGGTTACCGCGCTGACGAGTTGATCGGCACCCCAATCACGAACTACATGCACCCCGAAGACCTGGCGCGCACCCGGGCCTCGATTGTGCGGGTCATGAACGGCAAGCCTCACGTCGACTTCCGCAACCGCTATATCCGCAAGGATGGCAGCGTCGTACACATCCTGTGGGCGGCGTTTTGGTCCGAGGAAGTGGGGGCGAGAATCGGCGTTGCGCGGGATATCACAGCGCTGACGCAAGCCGAGGAAGAGCTGCGTTTCCTCGCTCACCACGACCCGCTGACGGCCCTCACCAACCGCTCATTGTTCAATGATCGGCTGGACGAGGCCCTGCAAGCGGCCCATCACCACAAAAATCCCCTGGCCTTGCTGTTTCTGGACGTGAATGACTTCAAGGGCATCAACGATGTGCACGGGCATGCCATGGGCGATCGCGTGCTCTGCGTGATTGCGCGGCGGCTGGAAGGCTGCGTGCGTGAGAGCGATCTGGTGGCGCGCATGGGCGGGGATGAGTTCACCGTATTGCTGGCGGATATCCAGTCACCGGAAGCCGTGTCGGCGAAGGTGCAGCAGATACTCGCGGTTATGGCCCAGCCCCTGAGCGCGGAATTTGGCGCGGTGAAGATGCCGTCCTGCAGTATCGGCGTGGCGTTTTACCCGGCGGATGGGGCAGATGCCGACACCCTGCTCAGCCACGCGGATGGTGAGATGTACCGGGTTAAGCGGCAGCGGTTTGCAACGGAGTGATATACGTAACGATCGCTACAATAATGTAGGAGCTGTCGAGCTTTAGCGAGGCTGCGATGGCGGTATGTCAGCCAACATCAATGTTTGCAGGGCTGACGCCATCGCAGCTTCGCTAAAGCTCGACAGCTCCCACCTTTGATCCAGGTTGATCGTTCAATACCCCACCTAAAGCCCAAGCCCAAGCCTCTCCATCGCCTCATGCGCCTCGATGATCATCCCGGATACCTCGGCCACCGTCACGTGCAGGCTGGTGGCCCGCGACCTCATGTGTTCGTAAGCCTGGGTCTCGGTGAGCTTTTGACGCTCGACCAACACTCGAATGGCTTTTTCGATCTGGCGCCGGGATTTTATGGTCAGTTCCAGCTTGTCGATCTTCCCCTGCAGTCGTTCCTGATAGCTATAGGACGCTCTCGCCAGTACCAGCGTGCTGAGAATGCCGGAGGACCGAAACGGTTTTGAGATAACACCGTGGGCACGCGTGTCGAGCAACAACTTCAGGATGGTCGGGCTTTCGTAGTCGGAGAGGGCAATGAGTGCCGCGTTGACGGAGGCTCCGGACCAGATTTTGTTGCCTTCCAGCTCCTGCGTGATCTGAAACAGAATAACGTCGACGTCTGCCGGAGGCTCTGAGGGGAAGGGCCACACGACTTTCACGCGGCAGCCAATTCTTTTCAGTTGCTGCATGACAATATCGCGATCATCCCCGGGGGGATAAACAAACGCGACGCAGATACTGCGCAAATCTTCATAGAGGCGGCGAAGGCTGGAACTCATGGCGTTACCTCAACCAAAACTCGGAGAACCCGAAAGTAGACAGGTACGGATCGGGTTTGACCGGACCTGAACCTTCCCAGACGACGTCGAACTGCCCATCACTGCGGCACATGCCGATTCGGGGTGTGAGCGCGCAATGGTTGTTTTCCGGGTCAATCGCAATGGGACCTTCCGGAGACGCAAACTTTATCTTGTGTGCGGCCTCGACCAATTTGCGCCTGTCCAGGCTACCCGCTCGCTGCAGGGCGCGCGCGAACAGATGCACTTGAGAATACGCCATTTCCGACCAGGTGCTGGTGGGGCGATCCCCGAATCGATTGCGCCAAAGCTCGATGAACCGTTGATTGCTTTCATTGGCCAACGAGCCGAAGTACGTCGCCGCCGTGATGTGGCCTTCACACAGCTGTGGCCCGATCAAACGGATTTCTTCTTCGGCCATGGACAGGCTGGCAATCGGGATTTTCTTCGGGTCGAGCCCATGGGCGGCATAGAGCTGATAGAACGATCGCGCCGACTGCCCGACCAGGGTCGAGAAGACAACATCCGGCTGGGCTTCGCGGACTTCATCCAGAACGTCCTTGATCCGCTCTATTTCTGCGTCGATGGGCAGGTAGATCTCGTCGACAATCTCGCCACCGTACTGCTCGACCACATCGCGCATGATGCGGTTGGATTCGCGCGGATAGATGTAGTCCGCCCCCACCAAAAATAAACGCGTGCCCTTGTTCTGCAGCAGGTAAGCCGCGAGCTGGATACTGTTCTGGTTGGGAACGGCCCCGGTATAAATGATGTTGGGCGAGTATTCGAACCCTTCGTAGAACGAGCAATACCAGAGCAGCGCGTTATGACGCTCGATGAGCGGCAGCACCGCCTTGCGACTGGACGATCGGGAGCATCCAAAAATGACGTTGATCTCGTCTTCGATGAGCAGCTTGCTGGTCAGGCGCCGGTATTCCTCCGGCGAGCCCTTGGGGTCATATGCGGTGGGAATCAGCGGCAGATCCAGTACGCCGCCCAGCGCGTTGATTTCTTCGATGGCCAGCGCAGTGCCAAAGAAGTGCTCGGACTCGGTGACCCCGGTTGCACCCGAGCGCGAGTACAAGACACCGATCGGCCATCCCTGATCTTTAGCGACTGCTGTCCTGGTAGTTGGCATGACGCTCACCTATTGATCAAACAGTTCTTGAAGTCCGGATGTGGGCCTGATGACCTGGAGAGCCAGCATCAGCAGGATTCTAGCCTTTTGCGGGCTCAGGTCATTGGCGAAAATCACACCTGCGCTCTTGAGCGTCATGCCGCCTCCGGGGAAACCATACACCGGGCTGACCCGCCCGCGGGGCACGCGGGAGGCAATGACGATGGTAATGCCCGAATCAATCGCGTACGAAATGGCCGTTAATAGATCGGCGTTCACATTGCCTGCGCCCAAGGCCTGGATGACCACACCTTTGGCGCCCGCGTGCACGGCGGCGTTCAACAACGCAGCGTCTGCGCCGGCATACATCGGCACGATGTCGACGCGAGGCAGTTCATCAAGCGCCAGGGGCACGTGTTGTCGACGGCAGGAGGTGCGGTAGAAGGTGACGCGATCACCGTCCACTCGCCCAAGCAGGCCCGCATCGCCGGAGTTGAATGACTCGACGTCGCAGGTATGTGTCTTGGTGACTTCCCGGGCAGCATTGATCTGGTCGTTCAGCACCACCATCACCCCCTGGCCTGACGATTGCGGTGCAACGCATACCCGCGCGCCGCTCCTTAGGTTGCGCGGGCCGTCGAAGTCCGGCTCGGACGCGTTTCGCTGGGCGCCGATGAGCACCACCGGCTTGTCGCGGTGCGTCAGCGTCAAGTCGAGAAACCACGCCGTCTCTTCGAGGGTGTCGGTGCCATGGGACACCAGTACTCCTGCAATCTCCTTGCGCGCCAATGCGGCCTCGATCGCGTGATGCAGCTGCACCCAGCGTTGCGGCCCCATTTCGACGGATGGAATATTGGACAGGTTGTTCACTTCCAGCTGTGCAAACGCTGCTATTTCCGGCGCCGCCTTGATCAAGTCGCTGCCCGACAACGCCGGTATCGCGGCCAAGGTGGAAGGGTCTACCCGCATGGCAATGGTGCCACCTGTCGCAATGAACAAGCACATCGGTAGCTCGTCAGCAGTTGATTGGGTCATGAGCCTCACACCCTCAGATGGTTGAAAATCGACTCGGCGGCGCCCGGTGCGTTGGCGTCGCCGTCTTCTTCGATTTCGCCTTGTTTGAGCACCAGGTAGCGGTCCGCGACCTTTAGCGCAAAGGGCACATTCTGCTCGATCAGCAGCAGGGTCGTGCCATGGAGCTGTCGCTCGTGCATCAGGGCGACGGCGATCCGGTCAATCACCGAGGGTTGCAGGCCTTCAGTGATTTCGTCCAGCAATATAATGGAAGGACGCATCATCAGTGCCCGCGCGACCAGCAACATCTTTTGCTCGCCGCCCGACAGGGTGCCGGCATACTGCTTCAGACGGTCCTTGAACACCGGGAACACGGGCTCGATGGCCGCGAAACGTTCATCGAACAACGCGTCTTTTTCGAGCCCCATGCGCAGGTTGTCGCGGATGCTCAGCTCGGTGAACAAGGACTTTTCCTGGGCGGCATACGCAATGCCCACCTGTGCGACGCGGTGCGGCGGGAGCCGGGTGATGTCGATGCCGTTCACGCGCACGGTGCCTTGCTTTTTGGGCAGGTAGCCCATGATGGTCTTGAGCAAGGTCGTCTTGCCCATGCCGTTCTTGCCCAGCAACGCCACCGCTTCGCCGGCCCCGACCGTGAGCGACAGGTCGCGAATCACGACGGAAGCCCTGTAGCCGCTGGTGACGGCACTCAAGTTCAACGTGGCACCGTTCATACGACCTCCCGTGGCGCGAACGCAGACCCGGCATAAATCGTCTTGACCAATTCCGAGTTGACGACCTCTTCGAATGTCCCCTGCATGATCATCTTCCCTTGGTGCAACACCACAATGCGCGTCGCGATCTGTTCCACAAAGTCCAGGTCGTGTTCAACCAGCAGGCAGCACAGCTGGTAGCGGTGAGCGAGCAAGGACAGCACCTCGCCAATCTGCGTGCGCTCGGTTTTTGTCAGCCCGGCGGTCGGTTCGTCGAGCAGTACGATGCGCGGCTCCAGCACCAGCACCATGGCCAGTTCCAGCGCTTGCTGTTCACCATGGGACAAATCCCGGGCGACCACGTCCAGCATGTGGTCCAGCCCGGTGACCCGCAGTACGTCGAGCGCATAAGAGGGCAGGGCCAGGGTGTTTGCCTGGCTGAAAAAAGCCGGTTTGTGGTGAAGCGTGCCGGCGATGCGCAAGCACTCGGCCACAGTCAGCGATTCGAAGATATTGGCATTCTGGAATTTTCGCCCCAGGCCAAAACGCACGCAGGCTTCAGCCGGAAGCCGACGGATATCGTGGCCACACAGGTGCACGGTGCCTGAGGTGCGGTCAGCTCCGTCGCTCATGCAGCGCATCAAGGTGGTTTTGCCCGCACCGTTGGGGCCGATCAGGCCCACCAACTCTCCGGCTTCGGCCTTGAGGTTGATGCCCTGCAATACCTTGAGTGACCCATAGTGTTTGGTCACTTCCTCCATCAGCAGGGCGGGCGTTCCCGTCGACGCGGCAACCTCCCGGCCCGCACGCTCCACCAGGGTGGGCGCTCGCCGCGTGCCTGCACCCAGGCCGAAAGGCTTGAGCAGCGCCGGCACGATGCCCTGGGGCAGCAAGACAATGACCAGCACAAAGGCGAGGCCCAGGATCAGTTGCCACAGGAACGGCATCCGGCTGCCCAGGTAGGCAGTGGCGACGTTGATCAGAATGGCGCCCGCCAGGGGGCCCCACAAGGTTCCGCGTCCACCCAGGGCCACCCAGATAATCAATTCGGTTCCCAGTACAAACCCCGACAGCTCGGGGGCCACCACGCCACTGAAGGCCCCATAGCCAAACCCTGCGATGCCGGTAATCGCCGCGGTGGCGATCAGCAGCAGGATTTTGATGTGCGCAACATTGATCCCCAGGTAAGCGCACCTCGACTCGTTGTCACGGATCGCCGCAAGAACCCGCCCGGCATCACTGCGTACGAACAGCCATGCGAAAACGCCGATCAGTGCGACACCGCCGCCGGCGATCCAATACCAGGCTTGCAGCGACAGGTCGAAGGTGTCATAGCCGGTCAGCCCCGAGCTGGAGCCGGTCCACTCGCCGCCGGACAGCAGCAGTTGAGTCATGACGATTGGAAGCACCAGTGAGATCACCGTGGCGAAGAACGGGGATGCCCCCCGGTAGAAGGACAGCCATCCCACCAATGCTGCGACCCCCATGGGCACAATGATTGCCAGCCCAATGGCGATGGCAATCGTGGCTGGCGACAGGCCAAAGTGGGTGAACACCAATCCTGCGGCATAGGCGCCGATGCCGAAAAATGCCGATTGCCCAAACGTCAGGTAGCCGGTATAGCCCCACAGCACATCGACGGTGATGACAACGATCGCGAACAGAAACGCCTTGATCAGCAGGTTGAGCACGTAGCTGTCAAAGATCCATGGGCCTGCGACCAACAACGCAATGCCGACCAGGGCCAGCACGGTCGAGCGGCTCAAGGCGCGCTGGTCACGCGAGCGTGAGGGTTGAGTGTGCGTCGCTTGCAAGGTTGGATTAGTCATGGGCGAACCCCTTTGGACGGATACGTAAGGTGAGCGCCGCCAGCACGGCGATCGTAAGGCCGCCGAGTACCGGACTCCCATAGGTACTCACGAGGACCTGGCACGCACCGAATACGGCGCAGGTCACCAGCAGGCTGAGCATCGAGTGCCCGGAGACCATCACCAGCATGAAAGCGGAAACCAGCCAGGTAATGCCCATACCCGGGTCAATGCTCGACAGCGGGCTGATCAAGGCGCCGGCCAAGGTGCCGAGGCCCGCCCCCAGGCTGAAGGTGATGAAGCGTATGCGCCCGGCATGGATGCCCAGGCCGCTTGCCAACTCCTCGTTCATGATCACTGCGCGAGTTTTCACCCCAAAGCGAGTGCCGTTGAGCAACACGGTCAACAAGGCGCACACGCCCAGGGCCAAGGGGATTAACAGCAAACGGTAAGCGGAGTAATCCGTGCCGCCCAAGGACCAGGTACCGGTCAGGGGCACGTCGGCGAACTTCACATCGCGGCCAAAGCCGATGATGATCAATTGGCCGATCACGATGCCCAGGCCCCAGGTCGCGAGGATGGCATCCAGGGGCCGTTTGTAGAGTGGCCGCACAATCAGGTATTCGATGATCGCGCCCACCGTCATCCCGGTCACCAGCGCCAGCGGCCAGGCCAGCCAGGGGCTCCATCCCAGTTGGGTGACGACGAACGCCGCATACCCACCCATCGTCAGCAGCGCACCATGGGCGAAGTTGACGATTTTCATGATGCCGAAAATCATCATCAGCCCCGCCGTGACAATAAAAAGCATGGCTATTGTTGTTGTTATATCGAGAATTAACACCATGACGTCTCCCTCCGGGGAGCCTGTAGCGTGAAGCAATACTGAGTGAGCCTGCGGTGGACTATTTCAGGTCCGGGCATTGAATGCCTGGGCTGACCGCCTCTTGGGTATCGAGTATGCGAATCGAGCCATCGCTTTGTATCTGGCCCAGGCGCATGGCGAGCGGTGTATGGCGGCTGGCGTTCATCTGCACCACGCCACGCGGCCCGACGATCGAGACTTCTTTCAGCGCCGCGACGACGGCAGTGGAGTCGGTGGTGTTGGCTTTTTCGACCGCCGCCTTATACAGAAAAAACGCCTCGTATTGCGGCTCGGAAAGCTCGTTGGGCGTGGACAGGTTGCCTGAAAATTTCTGGCTCAGGTCCGCGAGGAATTTCTTGTTTTCCGGTGTGTCGATAGTGGTCAAGTAGGAACCGGACATATACATGCCCGTAGCGACATCCCCCATGGTCCTGGCTGTGCCTTCGTCGATGGCCAGGTTGCCATAAGGCAGCGTCAGCGCGGCCGCTTTCAACTGCTTGGCCAATGAGACGTTGGGGGCACCACCGGCCGTGGCGCTGATCAGCGCGTCGGGTTGTGCCGAGCGGATTTTTGAAATCACTGCGGTCCAGTCGCTGCCGTCCATCGGCAAGAACTCTTCGCCGATGACCTTGCCACCGTGTTGCTCAATATAGGCTTTGGTGAACTTCAGCATGCCACGGCCAAAGGCGTAGTCGTTGCCCACCAGAAAGTAGGTTTTGGCACCGAGCTTCTGGCCGAAGTAATCCACCACCGGCGCCACTTGTTGTTCAGGCACCCAGCCGTTGACGTACATCCATTTGTTGCAAGAGCGGCCTTCATAGAACGAGGTGTAGATATACGGCACGCGCCCTCGGGAAATGACCGGCAGGGCGGCATTGCGCGCGGCACTGTTTTCCATTGCGATAATCGCATCGACTTGCTTTTCCAGCACCAGGGTATCGAATGCTTTCTGCGCGCCTATCGCGCCGGAAGCGTCATCAACAATTTCCAGCTGCACCGGGCGCCCGAGTATCCCGCCCGCCGCGTTGATCTGCTCCACTGCCAGCTGTGAGGACTGGACAACCGCGGGTGCCACGACGCTATTGGCGCCAGACAAACCCACCGCCACGCCAATCTTTATCGGCTCGGCGGCGTAGGCCTGGGTGGCGAGCAGCGCTGTTGCTGCCAGCGCCGCGAAGCGGGTGAGGTGATGACTGTGTTTCATGTGGGTACTCCTCAACTGTTGTTTTTATCGATGGGGTCAGTAGCGAGGTGGCTGCCAACCCGTGCCTAGCATGGGGTCGTAGACGTCGGTACGGCGGTCACGCAGGACCGTGTTGAACGCCGTCAGGTGATGGGATTGGCGAGACGTTTTGAGGTTGATGTCGGCGTAGAGTATTTGCTCGCGGTCTGCACTGGCGGGAGCCGCCAAGGGCCAACCGTCGGCGCCGACGATGAGGCTATTGCCGACAAAGTACTGGCCGCGCTCGGTACCGACACGATTGGCGCAAATGATGTTCAGGCCGTTGACGTGCGCACTGGCAATCGCAAGGGTGTTGGCCATGATCGTGGCGCCGTCCTCTTGGCCCGGCATGGGCACCCAATTGGTCGGCATGCACACGATATCTGCGCCCCGCACGGCCAGGAGTCGATACACCTCGGGAAACCAACCGTCGTAGCAGATGATCATTGCCAAACGCCCCAGGGGCGTGTGGAACACTGGTAAGCCCAGGTCTCCGGCTTCGAAATACAGGTGCTCGTCGCCCCAGAGATGAAGCTTGCGATAGGTGCCGATGTAGCCTTCAGGGCCGACCATCACAGCAGAGTTGTAAAGCGTCTGTCCCACGCGTTCCGCGATGCCCGCGATCACGTAGATATTGCGTTGGCGCGCGATGGCTTCCCAGGCTTGAGTGCTGGCCCCGGCGGGTATCAACTCTGCCATTTCGAAGGCCTCCTCGCGGCTGGAAAACACATAACCGCTGCTCGTCAGCTCGGGCAGCACAACGATCTGTGCACCGGCAGTCGCCGCCTCGTCGATCAAGCGTAACGAGGCTTCAAGGTTGGTTGCCTTGCAGCCCACACGGGGCTCCATTTGCACGGCAGCCACGGTGATGTTCGGAAATGCCTGGGGCTGTTCGGTGAAGTGCAATGTCGACATATAAAAATTTTCCAAAAAAAAAGCCCCCGAATGCGTGAAAACGCAAATCAGGGGCTTCTATAGCCGATATGTACTCAGCAATATTGCTGAGGGCCTACGATTTCTCTTACAAGAAAAAGCGACCGATGTGACCGAAATTACAGAGATCTACTGAGCGATGTCAATGCTTTTTTTTCAAGGGATTAAAATCTCGTTTCAGGGGCGAGCAAACGGCATCGACTGGGTCAGTGCGCGTCTTATCGCTGCTGAAACGCTATTTTCAGCCCCAACCCCATAAACAAAGTACCAATGATCTTCCCCTCCCAACGGCGCAGCCTCGAAAGCCCCACCATCCATTGACTCAGCGGGCGAATCGCCACCGAAATCAGCGTGGTGTACACCGCGCTGAGCCCTGAAAAGATCAGCCCCAGCACCGCGAATTGAGCCAGAGAAGAACCCGATTCCGGGTGAATGAACTGCGGCAGAAAGGCCAGGAAGAAAATCGCGGTTTTGGGGTTCAGCACTTCCGCACCCACCGCCTGGAAGTACGCCTGGGTCGATGTCACCGTGGGCAAGTCTTTGCGCGTGCTCGCGCCGGGTTTGGCCGTGAAGGCGCGCACGCCCAGGTAGATCAGGTAACAGGCACCTGCGACTTTAACCACGTTGAATGCCACGGCCGAGGTCATCAGGATCGCGGACAGACCCAGCGCCGCGCACAGTGTGTGGATCAAGTCGCCCGAAGCCACGCCCAGCCCGGTGGCAATGCCCACCTTGCGCCCACCCTGGAGGGTACGGGTGATCACCAGCAATACGGCCGGGCCGGGGATCAGGAAGAGACCGATGACCACGGCGATATACGTGAGGATAGCGGCCAGTTCAAACATCGCGAGTTACCTCAGGATTGGAAGCGTCCCACAGTAATCCTCATCCTGGGGTTTAACGCAACGTCAGGGGGTTGGTAGTCCAAGCCGATGCGCTTCCGTGCTCAGGCTCATCTTCGGCACCTTGAGCACGGGTGGGTGGCCGAGCAGTCGGGTAGCGGGTACCAGGCTGTCATCCGCCGGTGCGAGCAGCGCCTGCAAATTCACAGGGTCGATGAGCCCCCAGTTCGACAAGTCGTAGCAGCCGCTGCCGCCGCATATGGCCTGATAGACGATGATCGGGTTACCGCGGGCATCGGTGTCGCAGTCGCCGCCAATGAAATCGATATTGCTGTATCGCAGCAGCGTTGAGCGCGGCCCCTGGTCTACACGCAGCATCACGTCAACACCTTCAATCGAGCGTAACGGCGAGGTCGTATCAATGCTGATGGTGACGGTGGCGTTGCCACACTGAAAGGTTTGTTCAGCCAGGGCCGGCTGGGAAGCAAGTAAGGCGAGGAGGGAACAGGCAGCGATCCGTAGCATGCGCGTAGCTCAAGAAATTCGAAACGCGGATGCTAACAGACCGGCCTGGAAAGACGATGAAACTCATGGCCTGGGCGAATTATTTCGCGAAGGCATATTCGCCGCCCTGTTCCACAGCCTTTTGATACGCAGGCCTTGCCTGGAACCGTTGCACCCACGCCGCCACATTCGGGTACGCCTGCAACTTGCCCTGGGCCCTGGCGATTTCGCCGATGAAGCTCATCTGGATATCCGCGCCGGTCAATTCTTCACCCACCAGGTACGGCGTTTTTCCCAGCGCGGTGTTCAGATAACCCAAGTAATTCGCCACCTCGGATTCGATACGCGGATGCAATGGCGCACCCGCTTCACCCAGGCGGCCGACGTACAGGTTGAGCATCAGCGGCAGCATGGCCGACCCTTCGGCGAAGTGCAGCCATTGCACGTATTGGTCATAGGTGGCAGTGGCCGGGTCGGGTTGCAGGCGGCCGTTGCCATGGCGACGAATCAGGTAGTCGATGATGGCGCCGGACTCGATCACCACGTTGGAACCGTCCTCAATCACCGGTGATTTGCCCAGGGCATTGATGGCCTTGAGTTCCGGTGGCGCGAGGTTGGTTTTCGGGTCGCGCTGGTAGCGCTTGAGCTCGTAGGGCAGGCCGAGTTCTTCGAGCAGCCACAGGATGCGTTGCGAACGGGAGTTGTTGAGGTGGTGGACGATGATCATGGTGGCTCCGCTGGGTGAGAATGGGGGCGTATAGGCACAGACCACTGTGACGCGGTGGAGTGCCGTGAATTAAATGTGCTTCGATGAAGGCTTGAAAGATGGATAATCACGCCGGCAAGCACTGATTACAAACCGGATAGACAACATGAATCGTCAAAAAAAACTACAGCAGCTGTTCAAGGCCAAGGCCAAAAAGGCCAGCGCCAAACTGGCACCGGCCCGCAAGGACAAGTACATCAGTAAAGCTGACCGGCTGAAACTGGCCAGTGAATCCGCTGAGGAGCCAGTTGTCGCTTCCGAGAGCTGATCCAGCGGGCGGTGACGAGCTGTCTGCTGTCACTCGGCACTGCACCTCAAATCGAAATCCGCCCGTGCCTGTTCGATCTCCTCCAGGTTGTTAGCCGCCCAGACCCACACGCCACAAAAGGCGGCACCCAGCGTAAAGCCGAGGGTTGTCAGGCTGTATTCGACTTTCGGCGGTACGACGGGGTAGACCTTGCGCACCACCAGGCCGTCCCGCTCCATTCCCCGCAAGGTCTGCGTCAGCATCTTCTGGCTGATGCCGCCGACTCGCTCACTCAGGCGCGTGAAGCGCAGCGGCGTCGTCTCGATCAAGGCTTCAAGAATCAGCATGGTCCATTTGTCCGCAACGCGACCTATCAGGTCGGTCACCAGGGGCGCGATGCGTGGGTCCAGATCCTTCGGGGGTGTTTGCCGGGCATAGAACTGGGCGGCGGCAATCTGCTCGTCGGTAAAGCCAGGGTTTTTGTTCATTCGTTGGACACTCTCTTTTGGGTGCGTATAGATCTTTTGGGTGCCTACTTACTTAAGGCCAGTGTATCCCTCAAGCTCCTTGCGTGTGACCCACAATTGGAGAGCTTCGATGAAGATGAGCGGAAGAACAGTGCTGGTGACGGGAGGTTCGAGTGGTATCGGGCTTGAGCTTGCCCGCCAGCTTATGGCGCGAGGCAATACCGTGATCGTGACGGGCCGCGATCAGCACAGGCTGGACGAGGCACGGCAACGGCTGCCGGGTCTGCACACGTTTCAAAGCGACGTGCGCGACCCCGCCAGCATCCAAACACTGTTTGCGGCAGTCACCCGTCAGTTCCCGGGGCTCGATACGCTGGTGAATAACGCGGGCGTGATGCGCAATATCAAGCTGGGCGAGGCGCGGGCGCTGGAGGACGTGACTGAAGAGATCGAGATCAACCTCAACGGCCCCATCTGGATGATCCAGCAGTTTCTTCCGTTTCTTCTCAAGCAGCCGCGCGGCTTGATTGTCAACGTGTCGTCCGGGCTGGCGTTTGTGCCGTTTCCGGCGGCGCCTGTCTACAGTGCGTCCAAATCGGCATTGCACGCTTACACCCGATGCCTGAGGGCGCAGCTTCAACACAGCACCGTCACCGTGGTCGAGCTTGCCCCGCCCGGCACGGAAACACCGCTGCTCAGGGCCGAGTTCGCGGAAGAAATGAAGAATGAAAAAGGCATGGATCCGGTGCTGATGGTGCAGCAGTGCATCCGGCAAATTGAAGCCGGGCAACTGGAAATATGCCCGGGCCTGAGCAAGGTGCTGAAGGTGGCCAGCCGGGTTGCGCCGGGCTTGATATTCAAGCAGATGACCAAGCTCAGCCGGCTGGCTCCGTTGCGGCCTTTAATATGATCGGTCGACTCAATGCGCATCCGCAGACGGCTGCTTCGGCGGCTGCACCTTGCGCATCAACGGCACCAGCAGCACGGCGACGATGAAGCACACCATGATCATCAGGAAGGCATCTGCATAGGTCAGCGTTTGCGCCTCGCGCCAGGTCAGTGCCCATAGCTGATGCAGCGCGAACTGGCTGGCATCCAGGCTGTTTTGCCCGAGCAACTGGGCATTGCCTGAAAGCTGCTCAAGCCACACATTCATCGATTCGTTCTGGATGTTCAGGTGTTCTGCCAGGCGCAGGAAGTGCAGGTTGGTGCGGTCGTTGAGCACGGTGGCGCAGGCGGCGATGCCGATGGCACCGCCGAGGTTGCGCATCAGGTTGAACAGGCCGGAGGCGAGTTTCAGCCGGTCGGGGGCCAGTGCGCCGAGGGTCAGGGTGACTACGGGCGGCACTGCCATTTGTTGGGCAAAGCCGCGTATGGCCTGGGGCAGCAGCAGTTCCTTGGCGCCCCAGTCGTGGGTGATGGGGGAGAAGTCCCACATCGACAGGGCGAACAGCGACAAGCCGAACATCAAAATCCAGCGCAGGTCGAAGCGGTTGGCCAGCAGCGCGTACACCGGGATCGCCAGCAACTGGAACACCCCCGTGGAAAACACCGCCAGGCCGATATCCAGCGAGCCGTAGCCGCGCACTCGGCCGAGGAACAGCGGCGTGAGGTAGATGGTGGCGAAAATGCCGATGCCGGTGATGAATGAAAACAGGCAGCCCAGCGCGAAGTTGCGGTCCCGCAGGGCGCGCAGGTCGACAATCGGTTCCTTGATTTCCAGGCAGCGCCAGATAAACAGCCCGCCACTGACGGCGGCGATCCAGGCGGTGGTGGAGATGGTGCTGTCACTGAACCAGTTCCAGCGCGGGCCCTCTTCCAGGGTGTATTCCAGGCAGCCGAGAAACACCGCCATCAGGCCCATGCCGATGTAGTCGGCGCCCTTGAGCAACGACGGGTTGGGGCGGTCGATTTTCACCAGCATCGGCACCGCGAATGTCACGAACAGGCCGGGCACCAGGTTGATGTAGAACAGCCAGTGCCAAGAGGAAATATCGGTGATCCAGCCGCCGACCGCAGGGCCGAGCGTCGGCGCCAGGGACGCGATGGCGCCGATGGTGGACGCGGCGATCACCCGTTGCTTGCCGTTGAAGTACATGAACGCAGTGGTGAACACCAATGGGATCATCGAGCCCCCGAGGAACCCTTGCAAGGCGCGAAACGCGATCATGCTCTGGATGTTCCAGGCCATCGCACACAACAGGCTGGTCAAGGTAAACCCGGCCGCCGACGCGGCGAACAGCCAGCGCGTGCTCATCACCCGCGAGAGCCAGCCCGACATGGGGATCACGATGATCTCCGCGATCAGGTAGGCGGTCTGCACCCACGCCGTATCGTCCGCACCCGCAGACAGCCCGCCGCCGATGTCCTTGAGGGAGGCGGACACGATCTGGATATCGATCAAGGCGATAAACATGCCCACGCACATGGTGGCGAAGGCTGCGACCTTTTGCGCCGTGCTGAGGGCGGGCAGCGGGCTGTTCATAGCTGGGCCTTGAGGGCGCTGGCCTGGTCTTCGAAGGCCTCATTGGTGTTGACCTTGGCCATCACCGACAGGCCCGGGCGCAGGGCGCCGAACTCGGCGTCATTGCTGTCGAGCCGCACGCGCACCGGCACGCGCTGCACGATCTTGGTGAAGTTGCCGGTGGCGTTTTCCGGCGGCAGCACACTGAATTGCGCGCCGGTGGCGGGGGCCAGGCTTTCAATGTGCCCGTGGAATTCACGGCCGGGGAGGATATCGGCGCGGATGCTCACGCTTTGCCCAACCTGCAGGCGCCCCAGTTGGTCTTCCTTGAAATTGGCGTCTACCCACAGCCCTTTTGCGGGCACCACTGCGATCAATTGGGTGCCTGCCGCGGCGTAGGCACCGACCCGGGCGCGGCGGTTGCCCACGTAGCCGTCCACTGGGGCCCGCAGTTCGGTGTAGCTGATGTTCAGTTGTGCCTGGTCGCGTTCGGCCTGGGCCTGTTGCAACGCGGCGCGGGTCTGGCTGCGTTGGGTTTCGATTACGTCGATCTGCCGGCGTGCCGCCATCAGCCCGGCTTGCGCCCGGGAGTGATCGGCGCGGGCGGTCTTCCACACGGCGTTGACCCGTTGCGCGCTTTCCACCGACACGGCCTGGCTGCGCACCAGGTTCTGGTAGCGCGTCTGGTCGTCGCCGGCCCGTTGGGCTTCGGCGTCGGTGGCGTCGATCTGCGCCCTGGCCTGGTTGATCACCGCCAGTTGCAGTTGTTCGGTGGCGTCGAGGTTGGCGAGCGCGGCCTGTTGCGCGGCCACGGCGCCATCGGCCTTGGCCAGGGCGGTGCGGTAGTCCCGCACATCGATGCGGGCCAATACGTCGCCGGCGTGCACGAACTGGTTGTCCTGCACGGCCACTTCGCTGATATAGCCCGGCACCTTGGCGCTGATCACCGTCACATCCGCGCCCACGTAGGCGTCGTCGGTGTCTTCGATAAACCGGCTCACCAACCACCAGTGGCTGGCGTACCAGACGCCGCCCGCCACGGCCAGGGTCAGCAGCCCCAGGCGCAGTACGTGTTTGCGCCGGGAAGTTTTAGTGGGTTCGGGCACAGCGCTGACTTGGGCGTCCATGACGAAATGACCTCATTGAGTATTAGTGGGGGAAGGGGCTGACCAGTTGATCTTTCGCGGCGTAGGCCCGGCCGGCTCGCGCGCGCCACAGGCTCAAAGGCTCGGCATCGGCGGCGACATGCACGCGGTGGCCTTCGCGGGTGATGGGCTTGCCGGTGTTGGCGTCCATCAACGCGAGTTCCACGGGGCGCCCGGTGGCCTCATCGGCGAGAAACACCTTGGGCGATCCCTCGGCATGCCGCGCACCCCAGGCCATCAGCGTGAGAATCACCTGGCGCAAGTCCCGGCCGGCTTCGGTGAGGTGGTACTCGTGGCGGGGCGGGTTGTCCTGGTAGGGGCGTCGCTCCAGCAACCCGTTGGCCACCAGGGTGTTGAGGCGGCGGGTCAGGGTGTTCGAGGCGATCCCGAGGCTCTGGAGGAATTCATCGAAACGGCGCAGCCCGTAGAACGCATCCCGCAGGATCAACAGGCTCCAGCCATCGCCGATGTGCTCCAGGGCACGGGCGACCGGGCAGGGCATGGGCTGGAAGCTGGCTTTCTTCATGAGGCTCTCCGGGATCTGTTGCTAAATATTACGAGAGTAATATTGCACAGTGGATTTCATAATGAAAGTCACTAGGGAGAAATTATTATTGTGATGAGTGCTGCTCGCGGAAATGCAAAAAGCCCCGACATTCGGGGCTTTTCAGAGGTGGGATACTTATCGGCGCAATCGAGGCGCCATGTTCGTCATGCTTGCGCCGGCTCCCTGCAGGTGCGTGAACCCATCCGCCGAGAGCGCCAACCGAGGCCCAGTACCATCAGCAAACCCAGGGCCGCCATTATCGCGCCGGCCAGCGAAATGGCCGGGTAGCCCAGCCCGGCATTGATCACCGCTCCGCCCAGCGCCGCGCCAATGGCATTACCGAAATTGAACGCACCGATGTTCATTGCGGAGGCCAGGTTGGGCGCATCTTTGGCGGCTTCCATCACGCGCATCTGCAAGGGCGGCACCAACGCAAAACTGGCGGTCCCCCACAGCAGGATCGACAAGGCGGCCGGCAGCGGCCATTGCATGAGTACAGAGAACGCCAGCAGCACGGCGATCAGCACCACGAGCGAGGTGATCAAGGTGCGGTCCACCGAACGGTCGGCAGACCTGCCGCCCCAAACGTTACCCAGGGTCAAGCCGATCCCGAAAAGCACGAGCATCCCGGTGACGAAGTTGGTGGAGGCATGGGTGACATCCCGCAGGATCGGGGCGATATAGGTGAACACCGTGAACATGGCGCTGGACCCCACCACGGTCAACGCCAGCGCTGCCAGTACGGGCCCGCGGCCCAGTACGCGGATTTCGGCCATCAGGCTTCCACCTTTGGGGGCTGGCGTATTCGGCAGCGCCCACCACAAGGCAACCATCACGAATGCACCGAGCCCGCTGATGCCCCAGAACGCCGTGCGCCAACCGAAGTTCTCGCCAAACCAGGTAGCCAGCGGCACGCCGCCAATGGTCGCCAGGGTCAGCCCGAGAAACATTGCGGCAACGGCCCCCGCGCGTTTGTCCGGTGCTACCACACTGGCGGCCACGATCGAGCCGATGCCGAAGAATGCACCGTGATTCAGCGATGTCACCAGCCTTGCGACCATCAAGGTCTGGTAATCAGTGGCCAGGGCGGACAGCAGATTGCCCAGGGTGAAGATGGCCATCAGGCCGACCAGCAGATAGCGGCGTGCAACCCTGGCCGTAGCGAGGGTCATGATCGGGGCGCCGATCAGCACGCCCATGGCATAGGCGCTGACCAGCAGCCCGGCCGCAGGAATCGAGACGCCGAGGTCGGCGGCGATACCGGGCAACATGCCCATGGGGGCAAACTCGGTGACCCCAATACCGAAGGCGCCGATGGACAGTGCTACAAGGGGTGGGTTGATACGCATGGGTGACTCCTCATCTTTGTGTCAAATGCTACAATCACGCCTTTTCCAGCAGTAGCCATTGGCAGGGAACTACAGCTTTGCGTGGAGTGCACAAATGGACATAGGCGGGCGTTCGGGGGAGATGGAGGTGTTCGCCAGGGTGGCGGAGCAGGGCAGCCTGTCGGGTGCGGCTCGGGTCCTGGGCCTTACGCCGTCTTCCATCAGCCGGATCATCACCCGCACCGAGCGGCGAATAGGCACCCGCCTGCTGCTTCGCACCACTCGCGCGATCACGCTAACCGCCGAAGGCGAGGCGTACCTGCGCGGCGCACGGCGGATCCTGGCGGACATGGCGGAAGTCGAGGACGCGATTACCGACCAGGGCGCGCCACGGGGGCGGTTGAGGGTCAGCGCCGCGCTTGCACACGGGCGGCTGTTGATCGTGCCGCTGATTGCCGCGTTCAGCGCACGTTATCCCGCCATCGTGGTTGATTTGCGGCTGGGGGATGAGGTGGTGGATATCCTGGGCGGGCAAGCGGACGTGGCGATTCGCTTTGGCCCGTTGGCCGACAGTCCCTTGACCGCGCGCCATATCGGTTCCACCGGGCAGGTCATCGTCGCTTCCCCGGACTACCTGGCGCGCCACGGCACGCCGCGTGTGCCGCAGGATTTACTCAACCACAACTGCCTGCGTTTCAACTTCCGCCGGGCAACACCTGATTGGCCGTTTCGCCTGGATGGGCGCGATTTTTCGCTGAAAGTGGCCGGTACGATCGAGGGCAACAGTGGCGAGGCGCTTTCCCAGTTCGCCAGGCTGGGCGCGGGCATTGCACGCATTGGCGCGTTCAGCGTGGCAGACGACCTGGAACACGGTCATCTGGTGCCGCTGCTTGAGGCGTACAACCCCGGAGACGCGGAGCCGATTCACGCGGTGTTCGTCGGCGGTGCGTCGATGCCCGCGCGAGTCAGGGCATTTATCGACTTCCTGGTGGAACACCACCCGGCGTGAGGGTGACAGGTGACGCAGGCCAATTCCGCCTTTGTGGTGCAATCCTGTCGAATACTTGCCTAATCCTCCGACCTTTCCTTCCCCGCATAGCAACCCGTTGACCGACGGTCTAGAGTCAACCGAGGATCCCTCTACACTACTCAAACTACGTGCGTTCGAACCAAACGGGCCAACGATGCCCAGCGGCGAAGCCCGGCCTTGCCGCCTGAAACACTAAAAAAAATGCAAAACCAACCGATGATCAGCGGGTGAGCCATGGAATTACGAATTAACCAGCAGACCCACCAAGTCGACGCCGAACCCGACACGCCTCTGCTCTGGGTCATCCGCGACAACCTGGGCATGACCGGCACCAAATACGGCTGCGGCCTGGCGCAGTGCGGTGCGTGTTCCGTGCTTGTGGACGGCAACGTGGTGCGTTCCTGCGTCACGCCCGTCTCCGGCGTGGTTGGCCGGGAGATCACCACCATCGAGGCCATCGAGTCGGATGATGTGGGCAAGCGAGTCGTCGCCACCTGGGTCGAGTACCAGGTCGCCCAGTGCGGCTATTGCCAGTCCGGCCAGGTGATGGCAGCCACGGCGCTGCTCAAGCACACCCCCAAGCCGAGTGATGCGCAGATTGAGGCCGCGATGGTCAATCTCTGCCGTTGCGGCACCTACAACGCCATTCATGCGGCAGTGCATGACCTTGCGCAGAAGGGAGAGGCCTGATGAACGTTCGCATCGATCCCACTGCTCTGCCCTTGGTCGCGGGCTTGACTGAACCGGTCAACCTGTCGCGCCGTCGTTTCCTGGCCAGCACCGCCGTGGGCGCGCTGGTGATCGGCTTTGGCCTGCCCCTGGGCTCTGGCCGCGTGCAGGCGGCCACTGCTGCCGCCGCCGGCGAGCGCGGTACGCAGGTGCCGGCCTTTCTGGAGATCCGTCCCGACAACACCATTCGCCTGCTCAGCCCGTTTATCGAAGGCGGCCAGGGCACGTTCACGGCGATGGCGCAGATTGTCGGCGAGGAGTTGGACGCCGACCCGGCCACGTTCCTGGTTGAGTGCGCGCCGCCCGGCGAAGCCTTTGTGGTGATGGAGAATGGCATGCGTATCACCGGCGGCAGTATGTCGGTGCGCATGAGTTACCCGACCATGCGCCGGTTGGGAGCGCTGGCCCGGGCGATGTTGCTGGAGGCCGGGGCGCAGGCGTTGAAAGTGCCGGTGGGTGAGTTGTCGACCGAGCCGGGCAAGGTGGTGCACGCGGCCTCCGGGCGGTCCCTCACGTATGGCGAGCTGGCCGGGCGGGCGATGGACCTGCCGGTGCCGGACGTGGCCAGCGTGAAGCTGCGCGACCCAAGCCAGTTCCGCTGGATCGGCAAGCCGGTGAAGCGTCTGGATGCGTATGACAAGTCCACCGGCAAGGCGCTGTACAGCATTGATATGAAGGTGGACGGCATGCTCCACGCGGCGGTGCAGCATGCGCCCCGGTTGGGCATGACGGTGGGTAGCCTGCGCAACGAGGACCAGGTCAAGGCCATGCCGGGGGTGCACTCGGTGCATCGCCTGCCCGGTGCGGTGGCGGTGGTGGCTGAGCATTGGTGGCATGCCAAGCGTGCGGTGGAGTCGATTCAGGTCGACTGGCTGGAGCCCACGGCTGATTCGAAGCTGCGCGGGATGCCGAAGGATTTTTCCAGCGACGAACACTTCAAGCGCCTCGCCGCGGAAACCGGCCCGGCGCGGGATGATGAGAACGAGGGCGATGTGGCCGGCACGCTGGCCAATGCCAAGACCAAGGTCGAGGCCACGTACCACAACCAGTATCTGCACCATGCGCAGCTGGAGCCGCCTTCGGCGCTGGCGAGCTTCAATGCTGATGGTTCGCTGGAGATCTGGTTGCCGAACCAGGCACAGGATATGTTCCTGGCCGATATCGCCAAGCGCACCGGCCTGGCCCCGGAGCGGATTACCCTGCATTCGCCGCTGCTGGGCGGGTTTTTCGGCCGGCATTTCCTGTATGACTCGGCCAGCCCTTACCCGCAGGCCATTGAGTTGGCCAAGGCGGTCGGGCGCCCGGTGAAGATGATCTGGAGCCGTGAAGAAGAATTCCTGCGGGACGTGCTGCGCCCGGTGGCGGCGGTGAATTTCCGTGGGGCGCTGGACGCTGAGGGCTGGCCGGTGGCGATTGAGGCGGTGAGTGCCACCGAGGGGCCGACCGAGGCCTTGTCGGGCAAACAGGGCGAGAAGATTGACCCGACGGCGCTGGAGGGGTTGTCCGGGAAGTCCTATGCGATTCCCAACAAGCGCATCGCGCAGATCTATGTGAAGGGCCCGGTGATGCTGGGCTATTGGCGTTCAGTGGGTAACTCGCTGAATGACTTTTTCTACGAGTCGTTCCTGGATGAACTGGCGGACAAGGGCGGCAAAGACCCGTTCGAGTTGCGCCTGCATCTGCTGCGGGATAACCAGCGGCTGACCACACTGCTGAAGGCGGTGGGTGAGTTGTCGGGTGGCTGGAAGCGCGGCCCGTTTGTCGCCGAAGACGGCAGCAAGCGCGCGCGTGGGGTGGCGATGGCCTCGCCGTTCGGCACGCAGACGGCGGTGATTGCCGAGGTGTCGATCGAGAACGGGCAGGTCAAGGTGCATGACATCTGGCAGGCGATCGACCCGGGCAGCATCGTCAACCCGGCGATCGTCGAGGCGCAGGTGAATGGGGCGGTGTCGCTGGGCTTGTCTCAGGTGCTGTTGGAGGAAGCGGTGTATGTGGACGGCTTGCCTCGGGCGCGTAACTACGATTTGTACCCGGTGCTGCCGCCTTCGCGGATGGCGCGGGTGCATGTGCGCGTGATCGAGAGCGGGGAAAAAATGGGCGGCATTGGCGAACCGCCGTTGCCCGCCGTAGCGCCCGCCGTGGCCAACGCCGTAGCGGCGTTGACGGGGCAGCGCGTGCGCAGCATGCCGTTAAGCCGCCATTCCTTCACCTGACCGGGGCCTGAGCACTTATGAACAACCGCCGATTCGCAAGAACCGTTGGCTGGCTGGCGCTGCTGTGCCTGGTCGCCGCAGGCCTGCTGGCCTGGTATGTCACCCGCGAGCCTGCGTCGCCGCTGGCGAGCGAGCCCGTTGCCACAGAGCCGGCGCTGGTCGCCCGAGGCGAGTATGTCGCCCGGGTCAGTGACTGTGTGGCCTGCCACAGCGTGCCCAACGGCGCGCCCTTTGCCGGAGGCCTGGAGATGGCCACGCCGCTGGGGGCGATCCACGCCACCAACGTCACGCCGGACCCGGAAACCGGCATCGGCACCTACAGCCTCGCCGACTTCGACCGTGCAGTGCGCCACGGCGTCGCGCCGGGTGGACGCCGGCTGTATCCGGCGATGCCGTATCCGTCCTACGCCAAGCTCAGCGACGATGATGTGCGTGCCTTGTACGCGTTCTTCATGAAGGGCGTGGCGCCGGTGCGGCAGGCGAATATCAAGAGCTCGATCCCGTGGCCCTTGAATATGCGTTGGCCGATCGCGCTGTGGAATGGCGTGTTTACCGATGGCAAGCCGTATGTAGCCAAGGCTGGCAAGGATGAGCTGTGGAACCGTGGCGCCTACATCGTGCAGGGGCCGGGGCATTGCGGCAGTTGCCACACGCCACGGGGCCTGGCCTTTAACGAGAAGGCGCTGGATGAAGGCGGCAAGCCGTTCCTCGCCGGGGCCTTGCTGGATGGCTGGTACGCGCCGAGCCTGCGGGACGATCCCAACACCGGCCTGGGGCGCTGGAGCGAGCCGGAAGTGGTGCAGTTCCTGAAGACCGGTCGCAATAAACATGCGGTGGTTTATGGCTCGATGACCGAGGCGTTCAACAACTCCACGCAGTTCATGAGCGACGATGACCTGGCGGCGATTGCGCGGTATCTCCGGTCGTTGCCGGGGGACAAGGAGCGTGATGGGCCGGCCTGGCAGTATCAGGCGGTGTCGGCTGCAGAACGCCTGGAGGCGCCGGGCGCCCATACCTATGTGACCCGCTGCGCCTCGTGCCACGGGCTGGAAGGCAAAGGGCAACCGGACTGGATGCCGCCGCTGGCGGGTGCTACCTCAGCGTTGGCCAAGGAGACTGCTTCGGCGATCAACATTACCTTGAATGGCTCACAGCGCGTGGTGGCCGCCAATGTGGCGGACGCTTATCGCATGCCGGCGTTCAGGGAGCAGTTGTCGGACCAGGAGATTGCTGAAGTGCTGACGTTTGTGCGCGGCACCTGGGGCAATCAGGGGGGCGCGGTGGATGCGAAGGCGGTGGGCAAGTTGCGCGAGCATACGGGCCCTGCGAGCAGCAGCCCGATCATTCTGCAGATGCGCTGATCGGAAAGTGTGGGAGCGGGCTTGCCCGCGAAAGCGGTGTGTCAGTCAGCAAATTTTTTACTGACCCACCGCATTCGCGGGCAAGCCCGCTCCCACACTGTTAACCGCGTTTTGGCAGCTTCCAGTTCGGCCGGATGAAGTGGCAGGTGTAACCGTTGGGAATCCGCTCCAGGTAATCCTGATGCTCCGGCTCTGCTTCCCAGAACGGCCCCGCCGGTTCGATCTCGGTCACCACACGGCCTGGCCACAGCTTTGACGCATCCACATCCGCCGCAGTGTCTTCGGCCACATCACGTTGCTGTTCGCTCAGGTAATAAATCGCCGAACGATAGCTGGGCCCAAGGTCATTGCCCTGGCGGTTGGGCGTGCTCGGGTCGTGAATCTGGAAAAAGAACTCGAGGATCTGCCGGTAAGTGATCACCGCCGGGTCAAAGACAATTTCGATGGCTTCGGCATGGTTGCCATGGTTACGGTAAGTGGCATTCGGTACATCACCACCGGTGTAGCCGACCCGCGTGTGCAGCACGCCGGGGTAGCGGCGCAACAGGTCTTGCATGCCCCAGAAGCAGCCGCCGGCGAGGAGGGCGGTTTCGGTCGGGTTGGTCATGGTCTGTGCTTCCCGTTGTTGGATACAGCGGTAGTTATGGGGGCGGGTTGGGCAATACCAAGATCCAGGTGTGCGCCGTCGATCGCCTTCGTCCGTGTGGCCCGCGGCGCCATCACCAGGGCCAACACCGGGGCCAGGGTAAACAGCGCGAACAGCCAGCGTGCCGCGTTGGCGACCCCGGTATTGCTCGCCACATCATTGATGCCCGCCATGTTCGAGATCACCCCCGCCAGTGCCGCGCCCATGGCCATGGCGAACAGTTGCAGGGTGGTGATCGACGAAGCCGCCGTGTCCTTGTCCTGCTCCGACGCCACCTGCAGGATGCGCGTCAGCAGGTGCGGCCAGCCCAGGCCGATGCCAAAACCCACCAGGAACAGCCCGAGGCAGATAGGGGCCAGAAGTGTCCATTCGCCCTGACTGGCGATGGGAGTGGTGATGGCCAGCATGATCAGTCCGGCCACGATAAACAGCGGCCCTGCGACGATGGCGCGATGTGGACCACGGCCCGTCCAGCCGGAGCTGAGGATTTCCGAGACGGTCCAGCCCGCCGCCATCAGCGCCGCCATGTAACCGGCAATCAACGGTGACTGCCCGTGCAGGTGCTGCAGGAAATACGGCATGAAAATCTCGCTGCTCATGCCGATCACCAACAAGCACGTGGTCGCATACAGGGCGCAGAGGGGCGTGCTGAACTTCAGCGCATCCCTGGGCAAAAGACGGACCGTGGCCTTGGATTCCTTGCGGATCAACAGCCACACCAGCACCGCACAGGTGGCGATGCCCAGCAGGTTCCAGCCCGGCAGCGACGAAACGCTGCCCGCACACACGGCCAGCACCGCGCCGGCCAGCAGCACCAGTTGCGGCACCGGCAAGCGGGCGGTGGCGGCCTCGGTGGTGTCCCGTGGTGGCAACGCACGGCTGGTGAGCACCATGTACGCTAGGCTCACCGGCACCATCGCGCCAAAGGCCAGACGCCAGGCGTCCATCTCGGCGAACACGCCACCCACCGCCGGCCCGACCAGCGTCGCGACGCCCCACATGCCTGACACCAGCGCCATTGCACGCGGCCACAGACGCTCTTCGAACACCAGTTGGATCATCGAATAACACAAGGCCAGCAAGACCCCGCCGCCCAGGCCCTGGATGAAGCGCCCCGCGAGCATCACCGGCATGCTCGGCGCCAGGGCGCATATCAGCACGCCAACCATGAACACCAGCGTGGCCACGGCATATGCCCGCCGTGGGCCGGTGTGCTGCAAGAGCTTGGAGGTGAGGGCCGAACCGAGGATCGAGGCCACCACGTACAGTGTGGTGCTCCAGGCATAGAGCTCCAGGCCGCCGATTTCCGCGACCACCGACGGCAGGATGGTGGTAGCGATGTAGGTGTTGGTGGCATAGAGCGCGATGCCACCTGAGAGGGCGAGGGAACGGGTGGCATTCTTGCCGCGGAGCAACTCGCCCCAACTGCTGTCTTGGGTGTGCATCAACGATTCCTTGTAATGCGTTCGCGGTGGAACCCGGCGAATGGCATAAGCGTCAGGCCTGGATTAATTAAGCAAGTTATTACTTGGAATATTGAGGCGAGGCGGATTATTTTGCAAGAAATGACTTGGGGAGTCGTGGGAAGAGGCTGCTTGAGGTCTGCGCCGTCCCCCAAAGGCTGGCGATCACACCGTCAATTTTCGGCTGAACTTGGTTTCCATCACGATATGGGACGCGGTGTGCGCCACGCCCTTGATCATATTGATGCGGGTGAGCTCGGCGTTGAGTTCGCTCAGGGTGGCGGTGGCGAGGTGAATGATGAAGTCGGACTCACCCGAGACCGCATACACGGCCTGCACCGCGTCCATCTTGCGCAGCGAGGTCATCACATCGGTGTAGCTCTTGTTGGTGCAGGAGGTCATGGTGAAACAGGTAACCGTCTGCTGCAGCCGGTCCTGGTCGATGCGCACGCTGTAGCCGGTGATGACGCCGGCCTTTTCCAGGCGGGTAATGCGCTCCTGCACCGCAGAGCGCGAGACCCCGAGCTTGCGCGCCAAGGACGCGGTGGGCTCGCGTGCGTTGGCTTGCAGCAGGCCAAGCAATTGCCGGTCCTTGTCGGTGAGGTTGAACAGTGGACCGGGATTCTGCGTATCCATGGGCATGTCATTGACCTCGCTGGGTTTCAGTTCTTATGAGTCGCTCGGTGTTGTGAACGCCTTTCCTGAAACAGGTCCATCATCTTCAGGCCCGCGTAAACCGTTTGTGCCGCCGCCGGGCCCAGGGGGCCGCCGTTCCATTCCAGGCCGTAGGCATCGAACAGTCGGTAGCGATCGGTTTCGCTGCAGATCGCTTCGGCGATCACCCGTGCACCAATCGGCGCGGTGTTCATACCATGGCCACCAAATGATGTACATGTCCACAAGCCCTGCCCGAGGGGGCCGATGTGCGGCATTTTGTGCCGCGCATAGCCCATCAGCCCGGACCAGGCTTTGTCGATCTTGATGCCGCGCAATTGCGGATACACGTCGAGGATGTCTTGGGTCAGCAGCTGGCCCAGGCGCTTTTCATCCTGCAGGTTGCGGGTGGTAATGCGACCGCCCCACAGCAGCCGGTCGCCCTCGACGATGCGGTAATAGTCCGAGGCCCGGCGGTTATCGCCCACGGCCTCGGTGGTACACACCGCCTCTGCCAGGCGATCACCCAGAGGCTCGGTCAGCACCGCATAGGTTGCGATGGGCAGGAAGGCGCGGCGCAGCTTGCCGAACTCAGGCCCGCCGTAGCCGCCGCAGCAATACACCACATGGGCGCAATCGACGCTGCCCTGGTCGGTGATCACCCGGTGTCGCCCGTTGCGGCTCTCGACGCGGGTCATGGGCGAGCGCTCATGGATTCTGCCACCGCTGTGTTCGATCAGTTGGGCCAGGCCCAGGCAATAGTTCAACGGGTGGAAGTGAAAGCCGTGGTTGTCGCGCAGTGCCTGAAAATAGCGCTCGGTCTTGAGCTTTTCACGCACCGCCTGGCGGTCCAGGTAGTCGAGGTGAAAGTCGAAATCCGCCGCCATTTTGTCGCGCATGCGTTGCAGGTTATCGCCGTCTTCGTAGCGCACCACGCTCAGCTTTCCGGGGGTGGGCGTGCAGCCGGGGAATTGATGGTGGGCGATCATGCCCCGCACGATGTCGACCCCTTCAAGGGACAGCTTGAACAGCGCGGCAGCCGTGGGTTTACCGCAGCGCCGCTCGATGGAGGACAAGCCTTCGGACCAGCCTTGCAGCACGAACCCGCCGTTACGCCCCGACGCGCCCCAGGCCACACGGCCGGCGTCCAGCAGCACCACGGACTGCCCCCGCGAGACCAGTTCCCACGCCGCGCTGAGCCCCGCCAGCCCGGCGCCGATCACACAGACATCGGCCTGGGCATTGCGGCACAGCGCCGCGCGTTCGGTGGTGTCGCGCATCGTGGCGGTGTAGTAATTGTTGTTGTAGGTGTACATGAAGTCCGTCGTCCTTTTTTTGCGGCGCAGGCGTACAGCGCGCCGCGTCGAGGACGGGCGCCTGTAGGGCCTGTGGGGTTTTTATTGCACCTGGGTGAGGTCGGCGCCGTACCATTTTTCAGACAGTTGCTTGAGCGTGCCGTCGGTTTTCATCTCGGCGACGATCTTGGTCAGCGCGCTGTTGAAGGCTTCATCGCCCTTGTCCACGGCGATGGCCAGGGGTTCGTAGTAGGCCGGTTTGCCTTCCACCCGGACGATGGGGTAGCCATTCTTGACGGCCGCGACGATGGTGGGCAGGGCGGACAGGGTTGCATTCAGCCGCACCCCGTTACCCATGCGCAGGTCATCCAGCGGGCCCATGCTGTCGCCGTAGGTGCGAACCTCGCCGGGTGTGACGTCGTAAGTGAACGGCGGCACATCGGCGGCGTCGATCTTCAGGCGACGGTTGATGTAGTCCTCGGAAGTGGTACCGGCTTCGACGCCGATGATCTTGCCGTTCAGGTCCGCCAGCTTGGTCCCGGCTGCGTCCTTGTGCACCGCGAATACATACGGCGTGTAGTAGTAGATGGCGGGAAAGTCGAGCACGCGGGTGCGCTCGGTGGTGGGCGTCATGGAGCCCACCGACAAGTCCCAGCGGCTCGACCAGCGGCCCGCGGTGATGATCCCGTACTCGGGCGTCACGAAGTCGACTTTGCTGCCCAGGCGTTTGGCGATCTCGCTGGCGACATCGATATCAAACCCTTGCAGTTTGTTGTCCGGCCCGAGGAACGATTGCGGTGGCCAGTTGGCAGAGGTGGCCACTTTGATCACCTTGGTTTCATGGATACGGTCGAGGGTCGAGCCCGCCCAGGCTGCGCCTGTAAGGCCGGCGAGGGCGGTGGCGACAGTGGCTGCTGCGACTAAGCGAGTGAGCGAGATCATGGGTAAGCCTCCAGATATCGTGAGTACGGTTTTTTGTTGTTTTGGTCGATGTCCGACGGTGCTTCTCAGTGGCTGAGAATCTGCGACAGGAATTCCCGGGCACGTTCGTGCTGGGGGTTGTCAAAAAACTCGGTGGGCTTGGCCTGCTCGATGATGCAGCCCTGGTCCATGAAAATGATCCGGTCGGCAACCCGTCGGGCGAAGCCCATCTCGTGGGTGACGCAGACCATGGTGATACCGTCCTGGGCCAGTTCGCCCATCACGTCCAACACCTCCTTGACCATCTCGGGGTCGAGGGCGGAGGTGGGTTCGTCGAACAGCATGATGCGCGGGCGCATGCACAGGGCGCGGGCAATGGCCACGCGCTGCTGCTGGCCGCCCGAGAGCTGGCTGGGGTATTTGTCGGCCTGGTTGCCGATACGCACCCGGTCCAGGTATTCATGGGCCAGCTCGCGGGCCTGCAGCTCGCTGAGTTTGCTCACCAGGCGAGGGCCCACCATGAGGTTCTCCAGCACGGTCATGTGCGGGAACAGGTTGAACTGCTGGAACACCATGCCCACCTGGCGTCGTATGCCGGCCACGCAGGCGGCATCGCGGGTCAACTCGGTGCCTTCGATAAATACGTGGCCTTTCTGGAAGTCTTCCAGCAGGTTCAGGCAGCGAATCAACGTGGACTTGCCGGAACCCGACGGGCCGCACACCACCACGATTTCACCGCTGGCAATGTGCAGGTCGATCCCCTTGAGCACATAAAAATCGCCATACCATTTGTGCATGTCCTGGATCGAAATCGCGGGATACGGGGCAGGGGCTACTGAGGGCTGATTCATCGTCATGCTCCTGGTTCAGCGATGGGCGCGGTTGAAGTGTTTTTCCAGGCGGGCCTGGACGGTTTCCAGCACGATCGACAGCAGCCAATACAGCACGGCCGCGGTGATGAGCATTTCCAGGTGCCGGAATTCGGCGCGTCCCTGGGTTCGCGCCAGGAACATCAACTCCCAGACCCCGATCACCGACACCAGCGAACTGTCCTTGAGCATCGAGATGAACTGGTTGCCGGTTGGCGGAATGATCAGGCGCATGGACTGCGGAAGAATCACCCGGGTCATGGTCTGGAAAGGATTCAGGCCAATCGCCCGCGAGGCTTCCCACTGGCCCCGTGAAATGCTGCTGATGCCCGCACGGAAGATCTCCGTCATGTAGGCGCCATAACACAGCGAGAGCGCCAGGATGCCGGCCGGAACAGCGCCGACCACATAACCGAGCTGAGGGATGCCCAGGTAAATCAGATAGATCTGGATCAGCAGCGGAACACCGCGGAAAAACGAGGTGTAGAAGCTGGCAATCGCAATCGCGAAACCGTTGGACGACAAGCGGGCGGTGGCGCCCAGCAAGGCCAGGACGAATGCGATCGCAATGGAGATCGCCGATACATAGACGGTAGTGAAAACCCCTTGGGTGATCATGAAACCGATCTTGGTCGCGATGAAACTGTAGGAGAGGTTGAAGGTGTCGAAGAACAGTAGGAACAGCACCAGCAACTCGCACCACACCGTGATGATCTGTGCGCGCAAGGGAAAGCGGCCGAGGATGAAGAGGTTCAGCACCACCGTTATGGTGAACGTGCCGCCCACTGCAATGTCGCGCGCCAGTGGTGCCTTCAGGTCGAGAACGATGGGGCCCATCAAATGGGAAAGGCGGCCGTCACCCACCCCGCAGGCCAGCGTGATGATGAAGATCACGACGGCGATTGCGCCCATGAAGGCGGCGCTGTCAGTCATGCGGGTCTTGACGATATGGTCTTTGTACATGGCTTACGCGCCCCGGGGTGAGCCCCTTTATTGTTGTCGGTTCATTATGGGTTGGCGAAATGCCGGGCGGCACCCTGCGCAATGTTGGGAAATGCAGTTGTTTTCGGCATATGAGGGGAGGTGACCCCTACAACTGCTGGAGTGCCTGGAACTCAGAAGACAGCTGCTTGACAGTCACCCTACCAACTAGTAGGTTTGGTTTCGCGATGTGCCACCTTCCGGCTCCACAGCCTGTGGTGCTGATTCGTTCCTGTCTTGAGAGAGCTACCCATGACTCATCCCATTTCATCCCTTGGCGCGATCCATACGCTGATCAGTTTGGTCCCTGTTGTTGCGGGCCTCTACAGCTTCGCCCGCTATCTGAAAATCGACACGCTGACACGCTCCGGCAAGGTCTACCTGGCCGGATTGACACTGGCGGTTATCACTTCTTTTGGGGTCTCAAGCACGGGCGGTTTGAACCCTGGGCATGCGTTCGGCCTCGTGATCCTGCTTGCGGCTTTTGGCGGCGTGTTTGTGCGGCGGGTGACCTTCCTGGGCAGGCTTCGCCCGTACCTGTCGACCTTCGGGCTGTCGTTCAGTTTTTTCCTGTCGCTGGTGCCCGGCGTCAACGAAACCCTGACCCGGCTACCGGTCGCCCACCCGCTGGCCGACGGCCCTGGCTCGCCAGCCGTGCTGGGCACGTTGCTGGTTTTTCTCGCTCTGTTCGCTATCGGTTTTGCCGCGCAGTGCTGGCGGATTTATGCGCGAAACAGCGAAATGGCACGTGCATAGAAATTGATGGACCACGTCGTTGACGGGCTGCTGACCAACCAGTAGGTTTGATTTTCATGAGCCCGTTTTGCGGTGTTCCAATTGCTATTTGTTGATGGATTCGTGTCATGAGTGAACAACTTTCCCCCAAGGCCGCCGAAATTGTGGCACACGCCCGATTGCTGCTTGCCGCGGGTGGCTACAACAGTTTCAGCTACGCCGATATTTCGCAACGGGTCGGCATCAGCAAGGCGAGTATCCATCACCACTTTCCAAGCAAGGCCGAACTGGTGCGTAACGTCGTCATTCGCTATCGGGAAGAAGCACGGGAAGGCATGGCCCACCTGGCACAACAGCTCGGCGATCCGCTGGCAGAGATCAATGCCTATGTCGATTATTGGTCCAGCTGCATTCTCGACGGCACGTCTTCATTCTGTATTTGCGCGATGCTGGCAGCCGAGCTTCCGATGATCCCCAGTGAGATCGCAGACGAGGTTCGCGGGCACTTTGAGGACCTGACCACCTGGCTGACCTCCGTTATCGAGAAGGGGCAGGCCACCCGGCAGTTTCACGTTGCGGGCGAGCCGGCTGTCGAAGCGATGGCCTTGATGGCGACGGTGCATGGGGCCATGTTGGCCGCCCGTGCATTCGGTGCCCCCGAGACGTTCAGGACGATTGTTCAGCCGACGATCCAGCGGTTGATCCGGGTGCACTGAGCCGGGCAACCTCACCACAGGGGGAGCATTCCTGGGAAGAATAGCTCCTATGCTTTCAGCCTCTCTACTACCGCACCCTGTAAACAGCAATGCTGGTCTGGCGATTAAATCCGGGCGGTCAACCGCCCCCATGCCAGGAACCGAACATGACTCTTCAAGCAAAACTCGATGCCTTCAAAGCGGACTTCGTCGCCGGCAAACCACCCTATAACGCGCCACCCCAGGTGCACGTTGTGATGAAGCGCGCCACCGACGAATTGATCGCCACCGGCCAGGCCGAACGCGCGCTGAAGGTCGGCGACAAAGCCCCGGCCTTCAAGCTCAACGACCCGGACGGCAACCCGGTTTCCTCGGTGGACTTGTTGGCCAAGGGCCCGCTGGTCATCACCTTCTATCGTGGCGTTTGGTGCCCGTACTGCAACATGGAGCTGCAAGCCCTGGAACAAGCCTTGCCGGCGTTTCGCGAGTTGGGGGCAAGCCTGGTGGCGATTTCTCCGCAGAACAATGTGAACAGCCGCAAGTCGGTGCGCGAGAACAAGCTGAGCTTCCCGATTCTGTCCGACACCCTGAGCGACGTGGCCGATGCCTTCGGCCTGCGTTTCAAATTGCCCGACTATCTGGTGGACCTGTACAAGTCGTTCGGCAACGACCTGCCGGCCTTCAACAACAATCCGGATTGGGTGTTGCCCATGCCGGCGCGTTTCGTGATCGGCCAGGACGGCGTGATCACTTACGCCGAGGTCAACCCGGACTACACCCGCCGCCCGGACCCTGCCGAGTTGCTTCCCGCGCTGCAGGGTTAACGCTTTTCCATCAACTGCTCGACAAAGCCGACAAACGCCCGGGCCTTGGCGCTTGCCATGCGCCCGGTGGGGAAGATCGCCCACAGGTCCAGCTCCGGCAGCGCCCAGTCTCCCAGCACCGCTACCACCTCGCCACTCGCCAGCTCAGGGGTGAACATCCATTCTGACGAGACGGTGAGGCTGTAGCCCGACAACACCGCCGTGCGCACACCCTCGGCCGCGCTCACCCGTATACGGCCGGCGAGGGTGGCGGGTTGCTCGGTGCCGTCTTTCTTGAAGGCCCATGAAGTGCCCCCGCCGCCCAGCGTATAGATCACGGCCTCGTGATCGGCCAGGTCGGCGGGGGATTGGGGCATGCCGCAGCGTTGGAAATATGCCGGCGTGGCCATCACCAACCGCCGGCACTGGCTGATTTTTCTCGCCGTCAGATTCGAATCACTGAGGTCGCCCATGCGCAAGGCGACGTCGATCCCTTCTTCAATCAGGTTCATCGAACGGTCGTCCAGGCGCACGTCGACCTCCAGCAGCGGGTGCTGCTCCAGGAACGCGCCAAGGTGTGGAAGAACGTGCAGGCGGGCGAAGGTGGTCGCCGCCGAAATCCGCAGGGTGCCGGTCAGCCCGGCCGCCGATCCGCGTGCGGCGAGCTCGGCTTCATCTGCGCCTTCGATGACCTTTTTGGCGTGCTCGAAAAACAGCGTGCCGGCCTCGGTGGGCGTCAACCCGCGGGTCGAGCGGATCAGCAGGCGCACGCCCAGATGGTCTTCAAGCTGTGCGATGGTTTTTGAAATGGCGGGTTGCCCGACGTCCAGGCGCCTGGCCGCCGCAGAAAACGAACCGGTCTCTACCACGTAGACATAGGTTTCCATCGCCGCCAGCCGATCCATCCTGTTGTTCCCCGCCATGCTTCGTTGCGGGCAGTCTGCCGGGATTGCCGGGGCCGCGCCAGTGCGTCAGGGTTTGCGATAGGCCCTGTAGTCATTCTGCAAGACGATATGGTCGGCCACGTACTTCGCATCGTGCCAAACCCCGTAGATGAACGAAGACGCTCGGTTCACCAGGTTGGGCAAACCCAGGAAGTAAATCCCGCTCTGGGCCGAGATCCCTCGCTTGTGGAAAGGCTCGCCTTTCTCGTCAAACGCATTCACCTTCAGCCAGCTGAAATCGAAGCTGAAACCGGTGGCCCACAGAATGGTGGTCACGCCGGCTTCGGCCAGGTCCAGGCTCAGGATCGGGTTCACCAGGCACTGCGGGTCAGGCAGCAGTTCCCACGCGTCAGGCTCAAACTCAAATGGCAGGCCGTTCTGCTCGATATAGGTGTCGGCATCCCGCAGCACATCAAAGTAGGCACGGTCACCTTCTGCCACGTTGGCCGCCAGGCCGGGTTCAAACTCCATCACGCCGTCTTCCCACGCGCGGGTGACGCCCACCAGTGTGATGCCCAGGTGCGCCAGGCGGCGGAAGTCGACGGTCTTGCCGCCTTCATAGCCACTGACGGCAAACGCCACGTGCTTCTTCTTCGGCTGGATTTTGACCTCGTCCCACAAACCCAGGGCGCCCAGCCACCAGCAGTAGTCGCGGCCACGATACGAGCGAGGAGGGCGATAGTGTTCGCCCACCGAGAGGTACACCGTCTTGCCGGCCTTTTGCAGTTCCTCGGCTATTTGCGAGCCGGATGCACCGGCGCCCACGACCAGTACCGCCCCTTCGGCGAGCTGGCCAGGGTTCTTGTACGCAGAGGAATGAAGCTGTTGCACCTGGGCGTGTTCGGGCACCAGGTTCGGGATCGACGGCCGTTGAAACGGCCCGGTCGCGGCAACCACATTGTCAGCCTCGATCACCCCGGCCGACGTGGTCACCTTGAACCCGGGCCGACCCACGTGGCGCTCCACTTGCTGGACTTCAACCCCGGTGCGCACCGGCGCCTTGAGCATGTTCACATAGTCTTCGAAATACGCCGCCATGCGCTCTTTCGGCGGGAAGCTCTCGGGGGAAATGCCCTCGAATTTCATCCCCGGAAAACGGTCGTGCCAGGCCGGGCCATTGGCGACCAGGGAATCCCAGCGCTCCGACCGCCAGCGCTCGGCGATGCGGCTGCGCTCCAGCACGATGTGCGGCACGCCCATGAGTGACAGATGCTCGCTCATGGCGACTCCCGCCTGGCCTGCGCCGACCACCAGGGTGTTGATTGTTTCAACTGACATGTGAGCTTCCTAAAGATAAGCGACCATCGACAGGGGCCAGTGTGATCAAGCGCCGGCCAGCCGGAAATTCTGCTTTTTGAACGTAGAGGTTAGGCAAAACCAAAGCCCTTCAATCGGCCTCCAGCAGCTCGGCCACCGCCGTCAGGGCCAGGCGATAACCCAGCGCGCCGAGTCCCGCGATCACGCCGGTGGCGGCTTTGGATACATAGGAGTGATGCCGGAAAGCCTCGCGCTTCCAGATGTTGCTCATGTGGGCTTCGATGATCGGGCCGTCGAACGCCAGCAGCGCATCGAGGATCGGCACCGAGCTGTAGGTCAGGCCGGCGGCGTTGATGATCACCGCGTGGGCGTTGAGCCGGGCTTCCTGAATCCAGTCCACCAGCACGCCTTCGTGGTTGCTCTGGCGAAACTCCAGGGTCAGGCCCAGCTCCGTGGCGTGGCGCTGGCAGCGGGTTTCGATGCTGGCGAAACTCTCGCTGCCGTAGGTGCCGTTCTTGTCCAGCCCGTACAGGTTGGCGTTGGGGCCGTTGAGGAAATACACGGTGCGGGGCATGAGAACCTCCAGGTCTTCAGATTTGCTGGCCAGGGTTCCAGTCATCCGGGACCACGGCGATCACGTCGATTTCCATCAGCCACTCCGGCTGCCCCAGCCCCGAAATCACCAGGCCGGTGGAGATCGGGAACACGCCCTTGAGCCATTTGCCAACCTCCTGGTACACCGGCTCGCGATAGCGCGGGTCGATCAGGTAGGTGGTGGTTTTCACGATGTGCGACAGGTCGGAACCGGCTTCTTCCAGCAGTTGCTTGACGTTTTTCATCGCCTGCTCGGCTTGGGCCCGCGGGTCGCCGAGGCCGACCAGGTTGCCCGCGAAATCGGTGCCGATCTGGCCACGCACATAAATGGTGTTGCCGGCACGCACGGCCTGGCACAGGTCGTTGTCCAGCGCCTGGTTGGGGTAAGTCTGCTTGGTGTTGAACATGCGAATACGGGTATGGGTGGGCATTGCTGGCAACTCTTGGGGAGCGGAATAAATCCAGCTTCACATTCAGCCCGTGCACGCGAAACCAGCATTTGCGCGAGGTAATGCTTAGGCAAAACCGAAGCGCCATACCCCGGCGTCAGCGTCAGGCCAAAACAGCATCCGGCATGAACCATGCAACGTCACCGTCAAGGCCGTCGACGCCCGTTTGGCGTCAGCTTATTGATGATGTGGAGGCGTGATGCTCAGTCGTATTACCCAGCGCCAACTGGAATATTTCGTGGCTTCCGGTGAGGCAGGCAGCATCAGTGCCGCGTCTGAACGCATTCATGTGTCGTCGCCGTCGATCTCGGCGGCGATCACCCATATGGAGGCCGAGCTGGGCATCCAGCTGTTTGTGCGGCACCACGCCCAGGGCATTTCCCTCACGGCGGTTGGGCGCCAGGTGATGCAAGAGGCCAAGCTGATCCTGGAGCAGATGACCAACCTCTACACCATCGCCTCCGAGTCGCTGAACAGCGTGCGCGGCCCGCTGCGGGTGGGGTGCCTGGAGTGGCTGGCACCGATGATCACCCCCGAGCTGGTGTTTGGTTTTGGCCGGGCGTTTCCGGGTGTGCGCCTCACGCAAGTGGAGGGCAACCACGAGGAAATGCTGGAAAAACTGCGCAGCGCCGAGATCGATATCGCCCTGACCTACGACCTGGTCACCAGTGACGACATCGACTTCCAGCCGCTGGCGCAACTGCCGCCGTATGTGATGGTGGGTGAGTACCACCCGCTGGCAAGCCTGTCGGCGGTGAGCATGCTCGACCTTGAGGATTACCCCGTGGTGCTGCTGGACACGCCGTGGAGCCGGGAATATTTCCTCAGCTTCTTTATGCAGGCCGGCACCACCCCGAACATCATCATGCGTTCCAGCAACCTTGAAACCGTGCGCTCGATGGTCGCCAATGGCATCGGTTATTCGTTCGCGAATGCCCGGCCCAAGGCCAACCTTTCCCAGGACGGCAAGCGCTTGATCCGCCTGCGCTTGTCCGGCCCGCACCGGCCCATGCAACTGGGCTATGCCACGGCGAGCAACACCCAATTGTCTCGCGTGGTGTCGGCGTTTGCCGAGCGTTGCCGCATGTTTGTTTCAGACCAGTACATCCCGGGCATGGCGGCTCCGAGCTTTTTTGATGCCCATGCGGTGCGCACAGTCCTGTAGGAGCTGGCTTGCCTGCGATGCGGGCACCTGGGTCTTGCAGATACACCGAGGCGATGCCATCGCAGGCAAGCCAGCTCCTACAGAGGGTTGTGTTCGCATTGCACCAAAAGATGGCGCTGGCTGCATTGCGCACGCGGTGTCGCACCAATACGAGACAGGCTGTTTTAACAGCCCGGTCGTCACCCAGGGAACGGTGACGCTGCGTAGGTTCTCCCTACCCAATAGGCCGGCTTTTACGAATTGACCCCAAGTGCCTCCTCCCACGACTCTCAGTCCATCGGTGCAGATCAGGGTTCGACCTTCACGTTGAGCATTCGGTGGGCATTTTCATTTTTTTGTCGAGCACAGTGACGATGACTTTCAACTGGAATTACATGTTTGGTTTGCTGGCCGATGCCGAGTTCTGGCGGGCGACATGGACGGTCATCCAGCTCAGTTCATTGACATGGGTGTTGAGTATCGCGCTGGGGTTCCTGCTGGCCCTGGCCAAGCAATCCAAACATGCGCTGATCAGCCTGCCGGCGCGCGGCTATATCTGGTTGTTCCGCAGCCTGCCGCTGCTGGTGCTGCTGATCTTCATCTACAACCTGCCGCAAGCGATTCCCGCCACGTCAGTGATTCTGGCGGACCCGTTCTGGGCCGGCCTGCTGGCCCTGGTGATCTGCGAAACCGCCTATGTGGCGGAGATTCACCGAGGCGGTTTGCTGTCGATTCCCAAAGGGCAGGGCGAAGCCGCCCGGGCGCTGGGGCTGAGGTTTTTCGGGATCCAGTGGCGGGTGGTGATTCCCCAGGCATTGCGGGTGGCGCTGCCGTCGCTGGCCAACGAATACATCTCCATCGTCAAGCTCACCTCATTGGTGTCGGTGATCTCGCTCACCGAGATCCTGATGGTCGGCCAGCGCCTGTATTCGCAGAACTTCCTGGTGATCGAGACGATGGCGGCGGTGGCGTTCTTCTACGTGTTCATCGTCACGGTGTTCGACTTCCTGTTGAAACGGCTGGAGCGTTTTCTCGACGTCAACCAGCGCAACGTTTCCCGGGTGCCCGATGCGCAAGTGCTGGCACTGGCGACTCAACAACGTGTCGCCTTGCTACGTCCTGCCAGCACCGACGGCCCGGCGCTGCAAGCCAGCCGGCTGCACAAGGCCTACAACGATGTGGAGGTGCTGGGCTCGGTCAACCTGCAGATCCAGCCCGGTGAAGTGGTGTCGGTGATCGGGCCTTCGGGCTCCGGCAAAACCACCCTGATTCGCCTGCTCAACGGCCTTGAGCAACTGGATAACGGCGAGATCAAAATCAACGGCCAACCCTTCATTCACCTGAACAAAGTCGGTGCGCAAAAGCCGCAGTACGTGGAGCACGCCGAGCATCGTCTGAACATCGGCATGGTGTTCCAGAGCTTCAACCTGTTCCCGCATCTGAGCGTGCTCGACAACCTGCTGATGGCGCCGAAGTACCACGGCCTCGGCAGCGTCGAAGAGCTGAAGCAGCAGGCCTACGCGCTGCTGCACAAGGTCGGGATGCTCGACCACGCCTGGAAGTATCCGCACCAGCTTTCCGGTGGCCAGCAGCAGCGCGTGGCCATTGCCCGCGCCCTGATGATGCGCCCGCAAATCATGCTGTTCGACGAGCCTACCTCGGCCCTCGACCCGGAAAAAGTCAACGAAGTCCTGCAGGTCATCGAAGCCCTGGCCCAGGAGGGCATCACCATGGTGATCGTCACCCATGAGATGAATTTCGCGTTCAAGGTCTCCGACCGGATCGTGTTCATGGAGAAGGGCCGGGTGGTGTGCGATGACACGCCGCACGCATTGCGCAGCGGTGAAAACCCACGTGTGGAGGCGTTCCTCAAGGACGTCTCGCTGGCGTGACCCCCTTAACGTTCGAGCGACAAGAGAGCAACAACATGATCGAGCAAGCGCAAATTGAACAGTTTCACCGGGACGGTTTTCTGGTGGTGCAAGACGTGCTGTCGCCTGAAGAAGTGGCCGCGTTGCAGCATGACTTCGACCAGTGGGTAGAAGACAGCCGCAGTCACGACCAGGGCTTTGGTGAAACGGTGGATGGCCGTGCGCGGTTCGACCTGGAAGGCGACCATCGCCCGGATCATCCTTCGTTGCGCCGGGTAAGTTCGCCCACCGAAATTTCGCCGGCGTACCAGCGCGTGGCGCTGCAATCGCGGATGGCGGCGATCTCCGCGCAACTGATCGGGGGCGGCGGCGCGCGCTTTCATCACAGCAAGATCAACTCGAAATTGCCCCACACCGCCACGCAGGTGAAGTGGCACCAGGACTTTCTGTTCACGCCCCACAGCAACGACGACATCGTCACGGCCTTGCTGATGGTCAGCGAAGTCACGCCGCAAAATGGCCCGCTGAATGTGATCCCCGGCAGCCACAAAGGGCCGCTGTGGTCCCACTGGCACGAGCAGCGTTTCACCGGCTCGGTGGAAGACACGGTGGTTGACGACCTGTGCCGCAACCCGGTGGCCTGTTATGGCCCGGCCGGTTCCGTGTGCTTCATGCACACCCGTCTTTTGCATGCTTCAAGCCCTAACGAGACCGAACTGCCGCGCACCCTGTTCATCAGCGTCTACGCCGCTGAAGACGCGCTGCCATTCGGCGAAAACCCGCTGCCCAGTGCACACGCCGGCCTGATGGTGGCCGGTGAAGAAAGTGGCCTGGTGCGTTCCACGGAAAACCACCTGCGCTTGCCGCAGAAGCCCCGTGGCGCCTCTTTCTTTGTGCAACAGGCCGGCCAGGACTCAGTCACTGCCTAACCTTCTTCTCACCTTGCAGGGAATTACCATGACAGCGTTTCACATGATTGCTCGCCCAATTGCCGTGTGCCTGCTGGGCGCTGCGGTTGCAATGACGTCGTTGGCGGCTGCGGCTTTCCAGAAAGACGGGAAAATTGTCGCCGGTTCCGACGTGACCTTCTTCCCCTATGAATACATGGACAACAACAAGCCCGCCGGCTTCGATATCGAGTTCATGGACGGCCTGGCCAAGACCATGGGCCGCACCGTCGAAACCCTCGACACGCGCTTCCCCAACCTGATCACCGGCTTGCAGGCCGGGCGCTTCGACGTGACCAACTCGTCGATGTACATCACCGCTGAGCGCGTCAAAGTCATCGACATGATTCCCTACCTCAAAAGCGGTGAATCGATCCTCACCCTCAAGGGCAGCGACTTCCAGCCCAAGACCCCGGAAGAGTTCTGCGGCCACAAGATCGGCTCCATGGGCGCCACGTCCTGGCTGGCGCAGATGCACAAACTGTCGGATGAGTACTGCGTGAAGAAAGGCCTGAAGCCGATCGCGATCAGCGAGTACAGCACCGACCCGCAAACCACCCAGGCGTTGCTGGCCCATGCGGTTGAAGCACAGATCACCGACGCCGCGGTGGCCCGTGGTGCGGTGGAAAAACTTGGCGGGCGCGTGGTGATTTCTTCCGAGACCCTGATCTACCCGGTGCTGAACGGTTTTGGCGTGAAGAAAGGCAATGACGAGGTCAAAAATGCCTTGATCGAAGGCATCAAGAAATTCAGCGCAACCCCTGAATACGCGGCCTTGCTCAAGAAATACAACTTCCAGGCGCCCACCGATGCCGACATCGCCGAGCTGATGCCGAAGTCCTGATCACAAGAGTGCTCACTTAAAAGTACGCACCGAACCTGTGGCGAGGGAGCTTGTGGAGAGGGAGCTTGCGGTGAAGGGGCTTGCTGTGGCGAGGGAGCTTGCTCCCGCTGGGCCGCGAAGCGGCCCCCTCGCGTTATCCAAGCGAATGGGACTGCTGCGCAGTCCAGCGGGAGCAAGCTCCCTCGCCACAGCAAGCTCCCTCACCACAATAAACCCCTCGCCATCTAATCGCCCTGCGGAGAAAGCAATATGGCGTTATCACTTGAAGAGCAAACCCGCATCGACCTGGCCGCCACCTTCCGCATCGTTGCGCACCTGGGCATGCACGAGGCAGTGGCCAACCATTTCAGCGCGGCGGTGTCGGCCGACGGCAAACAGTTTCTGCTCAACCCGAAGTGGAAGCACTTCTCGCGCATCCGCGCCAGTGACCTGCTGCTGTTGAACGCCGACGACGCCTGCGGCGCCGATCACCCGGACGTGGACGCCACCGCCTGGTCGATCCACGGGCAGATCCACCGGTTGTTGCCACAAACCCGCGCCGTGCTGCACCTGCACCCGGTGTACACCACGGCCGTCGCCTGCCTGGCCAGGCCGCATGTCCCGCCGATCGACCAGAACACCGCGCGCTATTTCAATCGCGTGGCGGTGGATGAACTGTACGGCGGCATGGCCGACACCGAGGCCGAGGGCGAGCGCCTGGCCGGGTTGCTGGACGGCAAGAGCCGCTTGCTGATGGGCAACCATGGGGTGATGGTCACGGCCACCTCCATCGGCGAGGCATTCGACGATATCTGGACCCTGGAGCGCGCCTGCCAGATACTCGTCACGGCGTGGTCCACCGGCCAACCGCTGCGGGTGCTGTCTGACGAGGTGGCGGAAAAAACTGCACGGGGCTGGGAAGGCATCACGGATTTCTCGCAACGGCATTTTGAAGAAATGAAGCAACTGATGATTGACGCGGACCCTTCGTTGCTCGATTGACTTGACCCCTCAGAGGCAGGATTCCCCATGACCTTTTCGGTTGTCGCCCGCTGTGCCGAAACCGGCCAGCTGGGTATCGCTATCAGCTCGTCGAGCATTGCCGTGGGCGCCCGTTGCCCCTGGTTGCGCCCGGGCGTGGGTGCGGTGGCGTCGCAGAACATCACCTTGCCGGCGCTCGGCCCGCAAGCCCTGGACCTGCTGGCTGAAGGCATGGCACCCGGTGATGCACTGGCTGCGGTGCTGACCCCGCAAAGCCACAGTGAGTATCGCCAGGTGACCGCCATTGACAGTGCCGGCAAAACCGCGCATTTCAGCGGCGTACACACCCTGGGCATTCATCATGCGGTCAGCGGTGAGCAGTGCGTGGCCGCGGGAAATATGCTGGCCAATACCGGCGTGATCGAGGCCATGGTGCGCGCCTTTGAAGACGCGCCAGGGCACCTCGCCGACCGACTGCTCGCCGCCATGCAGGCGGGTGTGGCCGGGGGCGGCGAGGCGGGGCCGGTGCATTCGGCCGCGCTGGTGGTGGTCGGCGATCACCTGTGGCCCATCGTCAACCTGCGGGTGGACTGGGCCGACGCAGACCCGATCGGCGCACTCGAGCAACTCTGGCAGGCCTATCGCGGGCAAATGCAGGACTACATCGACCGCGCCATCAACCCGCAAAACGCCCCGGGTTACGGCGTGCCGGGGGATGTGCGATGAACCGCAGCCGCGAGCTGCTGGCGCAACTGGTCAGCTTCGACACCACCAGCCGCGAATCCAACCTGGCACTGATCGACTTCGTGCGCAACTACCTGCAGCACCACGGCGTGAGCTGCGAGTTGTTGTTCAACGAGCAAAAGAGCAAGGCCAATCTGTTGGCGACCATCGGCCCGGCGGACGTGCCGGGCATCGTGCTGTCGGGCCACACCGACGTGGTGCCCGTGGACGGCCAGCGCTGGAGCGTTGCGCCGTTCGAGCTGACCGAGAAGGACGGCAAGTTGTACGGCCGTGGCACCGCCGACATGAAAGGCTACATCGCCTGTGTGCTGGCCAGCGTGCCGGCGCTGGTACAGGCACCGCTGCGCATGCCGGTGCATATCGCGCTGTCTTACGATGAAGAGGTGGGCTGCCTGGGCGTGCGTTCGCTGATCGAAGCCTTCCACGCCAACCCGGTCAAACCGTTGCTGTGCGTGATCGGCGAACCCACCGAACTCAAGCCGGTGCTGGGCCACAAGGGCAAGTTGGCGATGCGCTGCGAGGTGCACGGCGCGGCGTGCCATTCGGCGTATGCGCCGTCGGGGGTGAACGCCATCGAATATGCTGCGCAATTGATCATCGAACTGGGCCGGCTCGGTGAAGAACTCAAGGCGCCGCAACACCACGACCGGAGTTTTGATCCGCCGTTTTCCACGGTGCAGACCGGCATGATTGCGGGTGGCAAGGCGCTGAATATCGTGCCGCAGCACTGCAGTTTCGATTTTGAAGTGCGCTCGCTGCCGGCGCAGGATCCCTGGCAGGTCGCGGACCGGCTGCGCGGTTATGCCGAGCACACTTTATTGCCCGCGATGCAGGCCGTGAGTGCGCAGTGCGCGATTCACTTCAGCGAGCTGTCGAGTTACCCGGGGTTGTCGACCGCGGCGCAAAGCCAGGCGGCCGAGTGGGTCGCCGGTTTCTGTGGCTCCCGGGAATACGGCACGGTGGCGTTCGGCAGCGAAGGCGGGTTGTTTGATCAGGCGGGGATTCCCACCGTGGTATGCGGACCGGGCAGCATGGACCAGGGGCACAAGCCTGATGAATTCATCAGCGTTGCGCAGCTTGAGGCCTGTGACCGGATGCTGGAGCAGGTGCTGGCGTTTGTGAGCCAGTCATCTGACTCACCCCACCTGCCCAGCAAACACTAACCCTGTGGCGAGGGAGCTTGCTCCCGCTGGAGTGCGCAGCGCTCCCAGGATTTTGGGGCTGCTACGCACCCCAGCGGGAGCAAGCTCCCTCGCCACAGAGGGTTACCGTTCTGCCACCGCTGCTGAGTGCTTTTGCCCCATTTTCGCGCACACCTCGCAGATTGTTCAGCGATGCCCCGTCTGATCTGCGGCCTTTGCCCGGCGGTCCGTTTCTTGCTTGAGCCAGCTTAATCAATGACATGGCATTTTGCCGTCAGTCATTTCAAAGCTTGATTCGCCGCTCAGGCGAGTGGTTCTAGGAGTAGTCGGACATGCAAAGCCTCTTGTCGCCGGGAATCCGCCTGCTCGGACGTTTCGGATTTGCGCGCAAGTTCCAGATCCTGTTTTTTCTGTTCATGCTGCCCCTGGCGGGCAGCTTGTGGATGATCGCGCAGGAGTACCGCACCAAGCTGACGGTCATTTCAAACGAGCAATCCGGCGTGCGCGAACTGCTGGCCCTGGATGCCCTGGACGCCCAGCTCACTGCCCAGCGCAACCTGGCAGCGCGCTGGAAAGCTGCCGACATCCTCCACGATCAGACACCCGCCGCCAAAGCCGCGATGACCGCAGTGGACAGCAATTTCCCGCTGATCCTGCAAAGCGTGCAGGCCCTGGGCGAGGCCCTGAAAGCCCAGAACGCCAGCGCAGACACCGTTGCGCGCTTCGAAGCGTTGCAGGCCTCGGTCACTGGCATGGACTCCCAGGCCCTGCGTACCGTGGGCTGGTGGCCGGACGGTTACGACCGCTTCACCTCTGCCCTGAGCGCGATGCAAACCCTGCGGGAACAGATCACCATGGACGCCGGTTTGATCCTCGACCCGTGGCTTGAAACCTACCTGTTGATGCAGATCTCCACCCAGCAGACCCCCGACCTGATCGAACGCATCGGGCGCATGGCAAGCGTCGGCCAGTCCTCCATCGCGTCGGGCCAGTTCACCCTGCAAAGCCGTTTGCAGATGCGCGACCTGCGCGGGCGCATCGGCGATGCCCGGGACCAGTTGGTCAAGGCCGCTGCATCGCTGAAGGCCAAACAATACCCGGGGCTGCAACCCTGGATCGCGCAATACGACGACAGCCTGCAACGCCTGGACAGCGAGCTCAAAGCCCTGGACGACGGCGTGTTCGGCGGCACCATCAAGCTCGACACCAGCGCCTTCGAACGCAGTGTGGATGGCATGCTCGGCACCCTGGGGGCGCTGCGTAACCAGTCGCTGACCTCGCTGGATGCGCGTCTTAGTTACTACCGCGACAGCTCCCTCAAGCAATTCATCCCGGTGGCGGTGACGTTCAGCGTGTTGGCGTTGGCGGCCCTGTACCTGTTCGTGTGCCTGCAGGCGTCGATCCGCCGCAGTGCCAGCGGCATCACCACCCTGGCCGAATCCTTGCGTGACGGCAATTTGTGCGTGGAGGTGGCGGTGGAAGGGCGCGACGAACTGGCGGCGATCAGCACTGCGCTCAACGTGGCCGTGGTGCAATTGCGCGCAAGCCTGTTGGGCGTCAACCACGAGACGCAGCAGTTGGGCTCTGCGGTGCTGACGCTGAATTCGCAATCGGGCAGCACGCTGACCGAAGTGGAAGACCAGCAACAGCAAATCAGCCAGATCGCCGCGGCCGCCACGCAGTTGGCTGCCACCTCCATGGGCGTCGCCAGAAGCTGCGAGCAGGCTTCCGGCAGCGCGCAGAAAACCCGGCAGATCGCCGAGGACAGCAGCCGCGACAGCCAGCGCACCACCGCCAGTATTCAACAGCTCAACCAGCGCTTGAGCGACACCTCCGACGCACTGGAGCGGGTCAGCCAGCAGGGCCAGCAGATCCAGTCGGTGGTCGACACCATTCGCGGGATTGCCGAGCAGACTAACTTGCTGGCGCTTAACGCTGCCATCGAGGCCGCACGGGCTGGCGAGCAGGGCCGGGGTTTTGCGGTGGTGGCCGATGAAGTGCGCAGCCTGTCACAACGCACCCAGGCCTCCACGGCGCAGATCGCCGGGACGGTGGACAGCCTGCGCTCGACAGTGAGCCAGGCAGTCACGCTGATGGGCGCGGCCTGTGAGCAGGCGGTGACCGACGCCGAGTCCGTCACCGGCCTGGGCCATCGCTTGGGCGAGATCGCCAGCGCAGTGCAGAGTGTCACCGACACCCTGGCGCAGATTGCCACGGCGGTGGAGGAGCAAGCGGCAACGGCGGACGAGGTAAGCGGCAATATCCAGCAGGTGGACCAGGCCGCAGGGCGCTTGCTGGATGGCGCGCGGGCGGTGAACCAGGCCGCAGACACCTTGAGCAAAGGCAGCCGCGCGTTGAGTGACAACACCGCGCGGTTTCGGTTGGGTTGATGGGGCAGGAGGTCGGGGATACCCGACCCAGGCCGACCCTGGCTAGTTTTTCTTCTTGAGAAGCTTGTTGATGTAGTACTTGAGGCTTAGACGGTCTTTTGGCCGGGGTTTGTAGTGGGTTTTGTTTCTTTGTGCCGGGTCGATCGCCCCGGCCGAGGCAGTGTAGTAATACAGCGCTATGGATTTGCGCGTGATGTGTTCCGGCGTGGTCAACGGTTCTGGGTGTCCGTGATTGCTGTCTTTGTCTGTATTGAAAATGACACAACGGTTGTACACGGGTAGCACTTTCTTGAGGCAGGTTTTCATCCCGGCATCCCAAAGCTCCAGGTTGCCGCCATAGGCCTCCTGCCAGTTTTCATTCAGGTAAATGATGATATTCAGCCTGCGCTCAATATTGAGTTTCTTGTTGAGCCTGAAGTCGGAGTGCACGCCCAGATAGCCGCCGCTTTTTGTTTCATGCAGCCCGCCACCGGTGAAGTAGGGGTCGGGTATCAAGCCGTCGATGCCCGTGAGATGTTCCAGAAACTGCAACATGGGCGCCGAGTTGAAAGCGTTGAACACCGATTTTAAATAGGGATCACATTCGTTCGGGCTGATTTGACGTTTGCGCTGGCCTTTATAGCCGCGCTCATACAGCGTTTCGTTATGGGTTGGCTCAACGGGGAAGTGCGAGCAAATGCTCGCGATCAGCTCGTCCTGCAGGAAATCATCGATGACGATGTGCGCAAACGGCGTGGCCTGCACATACAGACTGCTCAATGACGTACCTAGCTCGCTGGCCGCCTTCTGATCGAAGTCGAGCGCTGGAGAAAGGGTCATGGGTAGCGTTTGGGTGATAGGTGCCATTACCGCTCCGATTCTGAAAATAAAGCGCTGTGAAGGCCTTCGATCACGCTCGGACTGGCCCCGGTTGCGTGTTGCCGAAGCCTAGGCACCAAGGGCGTCCTTGTTAAGGCGCCTGAGGATGTTGTTATACATCCTGGTTCGCCTGTGGGTCGCGCCATAGCCACCCGCCGCCGAAACGGTCCCGGCCTGGATATGATCCAGGTAACTGAAGATTTTGCGCGGCGGCAGCATTTCAACGCTGTAGCCGAGTGCAGTCATGCGATCTTGAAGTGTATAGCCGGGCACGCGGTCATCCATTGAAAAGTGCAGGCCATGTTGTTTGATCAGCTTGCAATTCCATAAGGTGCAAAAGCTCTTCAGGTAGAGTTCCCGGTAGGGCTTGGGTTCTCTTGAACGTAGCCCCAGGGCAATTTTCAGGCGTCGGAAATAATGCTTGAACAGGCGCGAGCTGAAACGCCAGAACGTTCTGGTGGGGCCGCGATTGAGTTGCTCTACACAACCCACTGCCGCGACGTCTGGATAGTTGATGCACTTGTTCAGCATCATCGGAAAAACGTTCTTGTCGAAAATGAAGGTGTCCGTGTGAATCAGCAATAAGTAATCAGTGTCAACGCGCTCCAGCACCTTATCCAGTGCTTTGCCATGGGCGATATGGCCCGGCTCGGGCTCGGAAGTGGTCCGCTCGATCAAGTTGATCCAGTCAAGTGTTCGCAAATACTCGGTGCTTTCATCGCCTGAATAGTTGTCGACCACCCAGACAGGCGTGCGGCGGGGGTCAATATGCTGGTGCAATAGCTCCAGGCAGATCTTGGTGATTTCAGGCGTTTTATAATTGACAAGCACTATGCTGAATGGCATTGGGAGTTCGCTGGGTATATCGGATTCACTCATCATTCACGTACTCAGAGTGGGTGTGTATGAGGGTAAAAAATCCTTGTTCTTAGTTGTCCTTGAGTTTCATTTTTAACAAAGCAATTGGCGTGAAAATGACGTGTGGCTATGTATGTAATTGTTGCTGATTGTGTCGCGCCTGACATATTTAGATACTCAATTAACAACTGTGGAACGGGCTGCGTTATTTAGGCCCGCTTTATAAATAAGTGAATGTGAAATAAGTATGAAAATGCAGTGGATAAAATCTTGGTTTTTATGCGGGCTGTAGGGCAACCGTATAATGGATAGATGTTCTATCATGAGCATCTGTTCATAAGCGGTGATGCGATGCCATGAAAGACCTGCCACCCACCTCGACATTGCGTGCCTTTGAAGTTGCGACGCGGCACGCCACCTTTACCTCGGCCTCGCAAGAGCTGCATGTCACCCAAAGTGCCGTCAGCCATCAGCTCAAGCATCTCGAAGCACTCTGGGGATTGCAGCTGTTCCAGCGGGGCAAGTCCCTCAGCCTGACGCCTGCCGGGGCGGCCCTGGCGCCGATCGTGCGCGAGTTCTTCATGAACCTTGAGACCACACTCGCAGACCTGCGAGAGCAGAAGGGCCGGGTTCGGCTCAAGGTCAGCACCACTTATTCCTTCGCGCTGAAATGGCTGCTGCCACGGTTGCCGAGCCTGGCCCAGCGGCATCCTGAAATACTGGTCACGCTGGATTCCAGCGACAAAGCCATCAACTTCTCAAGTGCGGAGGCGGATGTGGCGATTCGCTTCGGCAATGGCAATTACCCGGCCCTGTACTCGGAGTTTCTCTTCCGGGAGCAGATTTTCCCGGTGGCCAGTCCTGACTTGTTAAACCGTTTTGGCATGCCGCGCACGCCCGCGGAACTGCTGCGCTATCCCTTGTTGACGCGGGACGGCGCGGACCTGGTGCCGAAATGGGAAGTCTGGTTCCAGCACGTCGGGCTGGGGATTTCGCCGCTCAAGGAGAGCGTCAGGTTTGCGGATACCAACATGACGATCGAGGCCGCATTGCTCGGCCAGGGCATTGCGTTGGCGCGCAGTGGGCATGTGGAATCGGAGCTCCGGGACGGCAGCCTGGTCAAGTTGTTCGATGTGCCGTTTCCGTCGCCGGTGGCCTATTACTTTGTCTGCCCCAAGGGCATCGAGTCCCGGCCACACATCGTCAGCTTTCGTGAATGGCTGATGCAGGAGGCGGTGAACGCCGGGTTGGCGTACGAATGAAGCATGAGGAAATGCTCATTGTTGAATGAGGAGACTTTGTTACATTTAACGCGCCACTTTGCTTAAGATCGGCGCATGCCTTATCACATCATTCTCCTGGTTCTCTTCGCTGCCTTACTGCATGCCAGTTGGAACGCGCTGCTGCGTGGCGGCGCCGACCGGCTCTGGTCGATGACGGTCATGTGCCTGGCGGTGGCCATCGCCAGCGCCGCAGTTGCGGTGTTCCTGGAGCCGCCGGCGCCGGCCAGCTGGTTTTATGTGGTGCTGTCGGCGGTGCTGCACGTTGGCTATAACCTGTTCCTGGTGCGCAGCTACAAGGTGGGCGACCTGGGGCAAACCTATCCGATTTCACGTGGCTCCTCGCCGGTGCTGATCACCCTTGGGGCCGCGGTGTTTGCCGGGGAGAGCGTTTCCGCCAGCTCACTGCTGGGCATTGCGCTGGTGTCGGGCGGCATCATTTCCCTGGCGTTCAGGGGCCGCCGGCTGGCCGTTCCCAGCCTGCCTTACGCCTTGGGCACCGGGTGTTTCATTGCCGCTTACAGCGTGACGGATGGGATTGGCGCACGCCTGTCGGGTGCCCCGATGGCCTACACCGTGTGGATGTGCGCCTTGTGGGGCGTGTTGATGCCGGCGGTGTATATCGGCCTGCGCGGGCCGAAAAGTCTGTTCAGCCTGCGGCCCGGGTTTTTCACGGCCTTCGCCGGTGGGCTGGTGTCGCTCCTGGCCTACGGAATCATCATCTACGCCATGGCCGGCGCGCCCATGGGCGCGGTGTCGGCACTGCGTGAAACCAGCGTGTTGTTTGCGGCGCTGATCGGTTATTTCTTCCTGGGCGAGACATTGACGGTTCGAAAGGTACTGGCGTGCGTGGTGATTGCCACCGGCACCTTCCTTATCGGCTGAGGCCAGGTAACGCTTTCCCCACCACATGAAGGTTCGCTCAATGGATACCGTCTCGCAGGCACCGCTGATTCTGATAACGGGTGGAAGTCGTGGCGTAGGTGCCGCCACCGCGCGGCTGGCCGCCGCACAAGGTTATGACGTGGCGATCAGCTTCGTTTCCGATGAGGCTGCTGCCCTCGGGGTGGTGGCGGATGTCGAGGCGGTGGGGCGCCGGGGGTTGGCCGTGCGCGCCGACAGCGCCGACCCGCAGCAGGTCATTCAACTGTTCGCCGCGATCGACCGGGCATTCGGCCGCATCGATGTGCTGGTCAACAACGCCGGGATCAACGCCTTGCAGTCCCGGGTAGAGGACCTGGCGTTCGAGCGGATGCAGCGGATTTTTGCGGTGAACGCCATCGGGCCGATGCTGTGTGCCCAACAAGCGGTGAAGCGTATGTCGTTCCGTCACGAGGGGCGCGGCGGCTCGGTGATCAATCTTTCGTCGGCCTCGGCCCGGCTCGGAAGCCCCAATGAATACGTCGACTACGCGGCGTCGAAGGGTGCGCTTGAGACCTTTACCATCGGGTTTGCCAAGGAAGTCGCCCGGGAGGGAATACGCGTCAACTGTATTCGTCCCGGGCATATCTACACCGATATTCACGCCAGCGGCGGGGAGCCGGGGCGGGTTGACCGCGTGAAGGATTCGATCCCCATGGGCCGGGGCGGTCAGCCCGAAGAAGTGGCGCGGGCGATCCTGTGGCTGGCCGGCGCCGAGGCATCCTTCATCACGGGCACCTTCCTGGATGTCACCGGCGGCAAGTGATCAGCGCACCACCTCCAGGGCGGTGATTTCGTACACGTCATGGTCGGCACCGGACGTTGACTCCAGTGTAATGGCGAGGCCCAGGTCTTCTACAAAGGCCTGGGATGTGCGGATTTCGCCCTGGACACACGCAAGCTTGATGGCATCCCCCGGCAGCGAGGCGAATACCTGGCGGGCAGGCATGCGTTCGCCCACGGTGCATTCCAGTTGAGTCTTGAAGGGCTCGTCGCCGGGCTTGGCCGGCACATGCTTCATGAGCAGGCGTGCACTGAGGGTCTGGCCCGGGCTCCAGCTTTGGGGTGCCTTGAATTCCATTTCACTGGTTTGCAGCACGCTGTCATCGCCGAGGCCGATCATTTTCGCCTTCAGCTGGATCAGGTCGGCCTTGGTCACCCGTTCGACCCGGAAGCTGCTGTAGTTCTCTGTTTTGTTCAGCAGGCCATTCTCGACCTTGTACTCCACCGACTTCGAGTCCCGCTTGGTGGCTCCCACCGGTTGTGTCGTGTAGGTGTAGGTCAACGATTTGAATTTTGGCGCCAGCAGGGGCGAGTCGAGTTTCTTCAGCAGTTCCTGCGGCACGGGGACATCGCCAATCGCTATCTCCAGGCGAGTTTGCGGGTACTCGGCCGGCGGGATGTCCGGGCGCAATTGCACCAGCAGCGCAGCGTCGACGGCGCCTTGCACCGAGCAGCTCAGGCGGGTTTGTGCGCCTTCCGGTTCCAGCAGCAATACGCGCTCTACCCGCGACTTGCCAGGGGCGCTGCCCGGCATCGGCTCGATGCTCACCCAGTTGTCGCGAAACCGCAGTTCACTGCGCACGTAAGCCGTGTCGATTTTCTTCAGAAGGGCGGGTTTTTCAAGCAGCGGGCCGAGGCGTTTGGCTACGTCGTCCGGACTGCCATCGACCATGAAACCCCAGTAGAAGTAGTAGCCCACGTTGCCGAGGTCGGTGCTCTCGTCGAAATAGGACAGCAGTTTCATCCCGGCGACAGGGGGCAGGTTACGCAGGGCCACCGTGTTACCGGAACGGCTGGCACGGTTGGCTACGGTAATCCACGCAGTATCCTTGTCCTGCTGCAGCGGCGCATAGGCTTTCCACGCATCGCTGTGGGCCTTGAGGCTTGAGAAGAAGCTGGCGTCACACCGGCTGAAGGCCTTGAGGGTGTCGTCCAGTGCGGCATCGCCTGCATGGGCAATTGACGGAAGCAGCAGGGCAGAGGCGAGAAGGGGCAGCAATTTCATCGGGCAAGATTTCCGTATCGTTTGGCTGGGCGTGCGGTCACGCGGCAGCCATTATCCAGAACATGCGTGCTTACCTCTACTGATCCTTCATCGCCTCGTGCCTGTGCCTAGCCCGTGGCGTTGAGCTTGACCTGCTCTTTCGCCAGCTTCACCACGTTCTCCAGGGTAAAGCCGAACTTGGCCTGCAACTTGGACAGCGGAGCCGAGGCGCCAAAGCTGTTCATCACCACTTTCGCCCCGGTCTGCCCCACGTAGCGATCCCAGCCCAGGGGGCCTGCCTGTTCCACCACCAACCGGGCTTTCACCGTGGGCGGCAGTACGCTGTCGCGGTAGGCCTGGTCCTGTTCTTCGAACAGTTCCCAACTCGGCATCGACACCACCTGCGCCGCCACGCCCTCGGCCTTCAGTTGCTCATAGGCCTGCACCGCCAGGCTGACCTCACTGCCGGTGGCCATCAGGATCACCTGGGGATTTTCGGCGCCGGCCAGCACATAGGCACCACGGGACGTGCCCGAGGCGGCGGCGTATTTCGTGCGGTCCAGGGTCGGCAGGTTTTGCCGCGACAGCACCACACACGTCGGCCGATGGGTCTGGGCCAGGGCGATTTTCCAGGCTTCCAGGGTTTCATTCGCGTCGCCCGGGCGCAGGGTCAGCAAGCCCGGCGTGGCCCGCAGTTGGGTCAGGTGTTCGATGGGCTGGTGGGTGGGGCCGTCTTCGCCGACGCCAATCGAGTCGTGGGTAAACACGAACACCACCGGCAACTCCATGATCGCCGCGAGGCGAATCGGCGGCTTCATGTAGTCGCTGAACACCAGGAACGTCGAGGTGTAGGGCCGCAGGTACGACAGCGCCATGCCGTTGGCAATCGCGCCCATGGCATGTTCACGAATGCCGAAGTGCAGGTTGCGCCCGCCATAGTTCTCGGCGCTGAAACGCCCGGCGCCGTCGAAGGTCAGGTTGGTCTTGGTGGACGGCGACAAATCGGCCGAGCCCCCCAGCAACCACGGGATCTGTTGGGCAAACGCGTTCAACACCTCACCACCGGCTGCGCGGCTGGCGACACCCTTGGCATCGCTGGCAAAGCTTGGCAATGGGTCCTGCCAATGCTCGGGCATTTCACCCGCGCGCATGCGCCGCAGTTCATCGGCCAGTTCCGGCTCGTACTGTTCCAGGTGGGACAGGGTTTGCGTCCATTGTTCATACAGCGGCTTGCTGCGCGCCAGCAGCGCATCCCGCAGGACCGTGCGCGCCTCATCCGGCACCAGGAAGCTTGAGTCTTCGGGCCAGCCGTAGGCGGCTTTGGTCAGGCGGATTTCTTCTTCGCCCAAGGGTTCGCCATGGGCCGAAGCGGTGTTGTGCTTGTGGGGCGAGCCGTAGCCAATCACGCTGTCGACCACGATCAGGGTCGGTGCCCCGGTGTTTTTCTGAAACGTGCTCAGGGCATCGCTCAGGGCCAGCAGGTTATTCGCATCGGTGACGTGCAGGGTGTGCCAGCCGTAGGCCTGGAAACGCTTGATCACGTCTTCGCTGAAGGCCAGTTCGGTGTGGCCTTCGATGCTGATGGTGTTGTTGTCGTAGATCCAGCACAGGTTATCCAGCTTCAAGTGCCCGGCAATGGAGGCGGCCTCGCTGCTGATGCCTTCCATCATGTCGCCGTCGCCGCACAGGGTGTACACGTTGTAGTCGAACAGCACCTGGTCGTCATGGTTGAAACGCTTGGCCAGCCAACGCTCGGCCATCGCCATGCCGACGCTGTTGGCGCAGCCCTGGCCGAGTGGCCCGGTGGTGGTTTCCACGCCGGTGGTCATGCGGTATTCGGGGTGGCCGGGGGTTTTCGAACTCATCTGCCGGAACTGCTTGATGTCGTCCAGGCTGATGGCCGGCTGGCCGGAGCGCTTACCGTGTGCGTCAATCTCCACCACGCCCGCCAGGTGCAGCAGCGAATACAACAGCATCGACGCATGGCCTACCGACAACACGAAACGGTCGCGGTTGGGCCAGTCGGGGTGCTCGGGGTGATACCGCAGGAAGCGGCTCCACAGGGTGTAGCCGACGGGCGCCAGGCCCATGGGCGTGCCGGGGTGGCCGGAGTTGGCCTTTTGCACGGCGTCCATGGCCAGGGTGCGAATGGTGTTGATGCACTGGGTGTCGACAGCGTTGGCAGCGTGATTCATGGAACCTGTTCTCCATCGGGTGACGATCTACAGTGGAGGCCAGGGTGGGCCAAAGGTTTTATGAAATCGTCTGCCCAGCGACGAACGGGGACTCAAACGCGACAGGTTGATCTCAAACATGACAAGAGCCCGCCAGATGGGCTAGCTTCAAGGTGCACTCAGTCATTGATCAACTTGCGGAGGTACTCCATGCCAGTGAAACACGACCTGTATCAGGACCTGACTTTCACCAAGGAAGACATTCAACAGCGCAGGGCGGGCGACAACTACCTGGATTCGCTGCTCCACCAGTACGACAGTGCTGACAAGGAGGTACTGGAGCTTGAGTCCTCCAGTGGCAGCGACGACGAGTTGGAAAAGCTGAAGAAGAAACGCCTGTTGATCAAGGACAAGATCGTCGAGCAACTGGAGAAAGCGGCGGCCAGGTAGAAGATTTGTTCAGAATTGTCTGAAAGACAGCGACCTTGGCGCTGCCTATCATGCCAACCGTTCGCCCGGCACTGGGGCTCTTAGACGGCGCATGGAATGCGCTGTGGCCGGGCGAACTCTCTTTTCAAGCCAGCAGCGCGCGGGTGCATTCGTCAATCGAGCGCTGCTGGGTTTCCCCGTACAACTTCAACTCATCGATCGTCGATCGGCCCAGGGCCTTTTCGAACTCGGCCTGGTTGGCGTTGGCGGCGTAGTGACTCTGCGCGGCATCCCCCAGGTTCGACTGGAAAATCCCCGCCGCACTCACCGGCAGAAAATCTTCATACACCAACGGCTCCACGTCCACGTGGCCGGCGGCGATCAGCTCGTCCAGCGTCGCGGCCTTGTGCTGGGCGGCCAAACCTTTCTCGGTCACGAAATAGCGGAAGTACGCCAGTTCCTGTTCACGCATCTGCCGGTAATTATCGGGGAACGCCTGGAAGTGCTGCTCCATCAGTTCGGTGTAGCGCCCGGCGTTGGCTTCATTTGGAAACGCCCCCAGTTGATCCCGCGCGGCATTCAGCAGTTGGTCATACAGCGCGCGCCCCTTGGGAGTGAGCGCCACGCCGCGTTGTTCTATTTCGCCGAAGCGCGCGCTGTGGCTGCCCTGGGCGTCGGTAAAGGCGATGGCCTCGTCGAGGGCCTTGAAACTGGTCTGGCGCAGCAGGATCGGGCACTGGCGGCGGGGCGGGCCTTCGATCACGGCCTTGGGGGTGATGCCTTTGCCGGGCATCGCGGCCTGCACCTGGTCGATGTCCAGGGTGCGCGGCGTCAGGTGGTTGATGTGCGGGCCCTTGAACGCCACGACGTCGGCGATCAACCGGTGCTGGTCGCTCAGTTGCTGGTATTGCGCGGCGGTGACGGTGGCGGTGTGGTGCCAGCGGAAGGTTTCCAGGGCCTGCTGGATAAACTCTTCGGCATGGGCCGCGTCGAGGCCGCCATCGGCTTGCGCCTGCTGGATCAGCTCAAGGGCGCGCGGGGTGAAGATCGAACGCTTGGCCAGGGCCGACTGGGCGAAGGCTCGCAGTTCAGGGTTTTCGATCAGTTCCAGGCGCAGCAGGGAGGTGAACACCCGGAACGGGCTGGCTTGCAGCGCGCTTTCATGCACGGCACGAAAGGCCGTGGAATGCACCGGAACCCCGGCCGGCGTGAGGTCGTAATAGCCCACCGGCTGCATGCCCATCACCGCAAACAGGCGGCTGATGGTCGCCAACTCTTCGGCGGTGCCCAGGCGGATGGCGCCGTGGCGCTCCATGTCCAGGCGCTGGATTTCCCCGGTGCGCTGCAGTTGGTGCGCCAGCCCGGGGTCGGTTTCCAGTACGCGGGCGTTGGTCTCGGCCACCAGTTCCATCAGTGCGCCGTACAGCGGCACTTCATCGCGGTACATGTCGGACATGGCCTTGGAGAAGCCTTTGCGAATCTCGTCAGGGCTGACAGGGCGGACGGTGGGCATAGAAAAATTCCTGGCGGCTACAGAGGTAAAAAGCACGGTTGCCTGATTTTGTTGGGCCTGCCGGCGCCTTGCAAACGAAGATTCCTCTGGACTTCATTCTGCAAATGAATGAGCTGCATGTAGTCAGCTTCACGTGCATCTCATCGCCGAAGGGCTCTACACTGGCCGTCACCTCGGAACGCGACGGAAGACTCGATGACGGCACAGCCTGCGACGAACATTCTGGAAACGATTGAAGGCCAGCGCCTGGCCAGGGACGACGCCGAGCGCTGGCGTGACTGGGGCCCCTACCTGAGCGAGCGGCAATGGGGCACGGTGCGCGAAGACTACAGCGCCGACGGCGACGCCTGGCGCTACTTCCCCCACGAACATGCCCGCAGCCGCGCCTACCGCTGGGGCGAGGATGGCCTGGCGGGCTTCAGCGACAAGGCCCAGCGCTGGTGCCTGGGCCTGGCGCTGTGGAACGAGCACGACGCAATCATCAAGGAGCGCCTGTTCGGCCTGAACAACGCCGAGGGCAACCACGGCGAAGACGTCAAGGAACTGTACTTTTTCGTCGATGGCGTGCCGAGCCATGCCTACATGCGCATGCTCTACAAATACCCCCACGCGGCCTTTCCCTACGACGACCTGATTACCGAGAACGCCCGGCGCGGCCTGGGTGACGCTGAATACGAAATCCTCGATACCGGGGTGTTCGAAGATAACCGCTATTGCGATGTCACCGTCGAATACGCCAAGCACCAGCCCGATGACGTGTTCATGCGCATCACCGTGCATAACCGATCCGACCAGCCCACGCGCTTGCAGGTGTTGCCCCACCTGTGGGCGCGCAACGATTGGAGCTGGACCGCGGACGCGCCCAAGCCCGAGTTGCGCCTGGAGGGTGAGCAGGTGCTGGCGCGGCATCATGAATTGTCTGATCGTCATCTGAGTGCCTGGGGCCAGGACGGGGTGGAGTGGCTGTTCTGCGAGAACGAAACCAACTACCCCAGGCTGGACGGGCTGCCTGGGCCCGGGCCGTTCAAGGACGGGATCAACGACTACGTCACCACCGGCGCGCCCACCGCGATCCGCCGGGATTCGGGGACCAAGGTCGCCGCCCGTTTCATCCTGGAGTTGGCGGGCCTGCAAAGCAAAACCCTGTACCTGCGTTTCGCCCCGGCGGACGCGCCCTGGACCAACGCGCGCAAGCTGTTCGAGGCGCGCCGCCAGGAAGCAGATGACTTCTATGCGGCCCTGCAACAGGGCATCGCCGATGAGGACGCGCGTAATGTGCAGCGCCAGGCCCTGGCCGGGTTGCTGTGGTCCAAGCAGCTGTATTACTTCGACGTCAACCAATGGCTCGACGGCGACCCGGCCCAGCCCGCGCCGCCTCCCGAGCGCCTGCATATTCGCAATACCCATTGGCGGCACCTGTCGAATTTCGACATTCTTTCAATGCCCGACACCTGGGAATACCCGTGGTACGCCTCGTGGGACCAGGGTTTCCAGGCAGTGGCCTTTGCCCTGATCGATCCGGGTTTCGCCAAGCAGCAACTGCTGTTGTTGGTGAAGGACCGCTTCATGCACCCCAACGGCCAGTTGCCGGCCTACGAGTGGCGTTTCGACGACGCGAACCCGCCGGTACACGCCTGGGCCAGTTGGCGGGTGTACCAGCAGGACAAAGCGCTGAACGGCGTGGGCGATATGGATTTCCTCGAACGGATCTTCCACAAGCTGCTGCTGAATTTTTCCTGGTGGGTCAACCGCAAGGACGCCGAGGGTCGCAACCTGTTCCAGGGCGGGTTCCTGGGGCTGGATAACATCGCGCTGTTCGACCGCTCGGCCGATCTGCCGCCGGGTTACCAGCTGGACCAGGCGGACGGTACGGCGTGGGTGGCCGCGTATGCCCTGGACCTGATGCGCATTGGCCTGGAGTTGGCCAAGCGCAACGTGGTGTACGTGGACATTGCGGTGAAGTTCTTCGAGCACTTCCTGTACATCGCCGGCGCGATTAACCGCGTGGACAACGGCGAAGAAGGCCTGTGGGATGAGCAGGACCAGTTTTTCTACGACGTGCTGCACCGGCCCGGGGGTGAAAGTGAGCCGGTGCGGCTGCGCTCCATCGTCGGGCTGATGCCGCTGTTTGCGGTGCTGGTGCTGGAGCAGCGCGAGCATGAAGGCCTGGAGGGGCTGCGCGAGCGTCTGTTGGGTTTTATGAAGCACCGGCCGGACCTGGCCAAGCTGGTGTCGCGCTGGAACGAGCCGGGGCAGGGCAATCGCCTGTTGCTGGCGTTGTTGCGGGGCGAGCGGACCAAGGACTTGTTGCGGCGCATGCTGGATGAGTCCGAGTTTCTCTCCACGTTTGGCGTACGCTCGCTATCCAAGGCCTTTGCCGAGGAACCGCTGGCGCTGAAGATGAATGGCAACACCCTGTGCGCCCGCTATGAGCCGGCGGAGTCTGACTCACGACTGTACGGCGGCAACTCCAATTGGCGCGGGCCGTTGTGGATGCCGGTCAATTACATGCTGATTGAGTCGCTACGGGAGTTTCATCGCTACTACGCCGACAATTTCTCGGTGGAGTATCCGGCGGGGAGTGGGTACCTGGCGTCGCTGGAGGAGGTTGCAGACGGTCTCAGCCAGCGCCTTACCCGCTTGTTTCTGCGAGATGAAAACGGTTCAAGGCCGTCGATGGTGGGGTATGCGCAGTTGGAGGCGGACCCGGCGAGTCGCGACCTGGTGTTGTTCCATGAGTACTTTCATGGTGAGACCGGGCGTGGGTTGGGGGCGTCGCACCAGACGGGGTGGAGTGCGTTGGTGGCGCTGTTGTTGCAGCCAAAAACCTGAAAACAACACGATCAAAATGTGGGGCTTATGTGGGAGCTGGCTTGCCTGCGATGCAGACGCCTCGGTGAATCAGTTGCACCGAGGTGATGCTATCGCGGGCAAGCCCGGCTCCCACACAAACTCACCTGGTCTGGCCAGAGTTACCCTGATCAGGCCGGGAACAGCTCGCTCAATTTCATCGCCAGCATCATGTCGCCTTCAGTGCGCAGTTTGCCGCCCATGAATGCCTGCATGCCATCGGTGGAACCGTCGACGATGCCTTCCATGGTTTTGGCGTCCATCACCAGGGTGACCTGGGCGTCAGGGTTTTCGCCTTCCAGCAGTTCGCAGGTGTTGTTTTTCACCACCAGCGAGAAGTTCTTGGTGTCGTCGATACGGAAACCGAACACCAGGTCCAGGCCGTCGGCAGCGGCTGGGTTGAATTTGGCTTTCATTGCTTCTACGGCTTTAGCTACGTCAGTCATGGTTTCGATCCTTTTATGGTGAGTCCAGTGACCTTGGGGTCACGGTTGGCCGCAATTCATCGGAAGGTGATGAGCTGCGGCGCCTTCAACAGTTGCAAGTGGGTATGACTGTTGAAGGAAGCCAGTGCCACCTCGCGACCACGGAATTTCAGCTGGTTGAGCGAGGTGTTAACAATTTGCCAGTTCAGTTCGAAGGCCTGCGCGGCAGGCATCCGGGTAATCAGATGGAGCAGGGCAGTGATGGTGCCGCCGGAGGTGAACACGGCGATCTTGTGACTGTTATCGGCGGTTTCGAGCAGGCGTTGCAGGCCGCCCTGGACCCGTTCGACAAACCCCAGCCAGCTTTCCAGGCCCGGCGGGTCGTAGGTGCCGGCCAACCAGCGTTCGACAATCAGGGAAAAGATGCGCTGGAACTCGCCACGGTTTTGCGCGGCGTTGCGCAGGATGTGCAGGGCTTCGGGTTCGCTGTGCAGCAAGTCCGGGAGCAGGGCGCGAATGATTGCCTCGGCATCGAATTCGTTGAACGCGCTGTCGATTTCCAGCGGCGGTACCGGCAGGCCAAGGGCGCTGTACTGTTCGAAGGCGGCGGTGGCCGTGTGCTGCTGGCGACGCAGGTCGCCGGACACGCAACGGTCGAAGCTCAGGCCCAGTTCTGCCAGGTGGCTGCCCAGCACTTGCGCCTGTTGCACGCCGACGGGCGACAGCACGTCGTAGTCGTCTGCACCGAAGGAGGCCTGGCCATGTCGAATCAGGTAGATGCTGCCCACGTCCGTTTTCCCGGTACGTTGAAAGTCTGGCGAGGTTATGAGGATGCCGGGAAGCTGTCAATGAAAAAACATACGCTTGTTTTAAAAGCTCGTTGGAAGGCCGCCCCGGCGCCGGGGCGGCCTTGCTCGTGCGCCGTTGTCAGCGGCCTTTTTGATCAACCCCGCTGGTCAGCAACTGGCTCTGGTCGTGTCCGCCGGCGCGTAGCAGGCCGGTATCGAACTGCTCGTCGGCCAGGCTTTGCGGGTCGCGGGCGTCGGTGTACGCATCGCGCAGTGCAAGGCCCAGCAGCAACGGGGACGAGGAGGCATTGAGGCCCAGGTCCGTACGTTGGTCGCGGCCACTCAAGTCCTTGCCGGTAACCGCCGCGCCGCCCAGGTCCACGGCGCCGTTGCTGGCGCCGATCCGCGCGCCGAGCAAGTCGACACCGCCCGCCACCTGCAGATTCACGCCGTCACGACCCTGGATGCCGGAGGCCTCGGCCACGGTGTTGTTGCGGGTACGGCTGAAGTCCGCCAGCAAGGTCGGGGTGACATCGCGGTTTTCAGGGTTCTGGAACAGCAGGTCCTTGAAGCGGTCACGGGAGGTGCCCGGGCTGCCAGTACTTCTGGCCAGCAATTTATCCTTGAGCGCCTGGGTTTTGTCGCCGGCCTTTTCGTAGAGTTTTTTGCTTTTGTCTTTCACGCTGCCACCAATCGGGCCGGCGGCAACGCTGGCCTTATCGATGCCGCCAGACGGATTTTTTTCGGTGGCCAGTTGTGCATCCACATTCAACGTCAACCCCCGGACCTGGTCTTGCCGGCTTTCCACCCGCAGGTCACCGCCGATCCGGCCACTGACCTCGCCGGCCGTGACGGTGGCGCCCAGCAAGCGCGTGTCGCCACGGCTGTCGAGTTGTACCCGGTCGGCCCGCAGGCGCGTGTTGTCGTGGGTCTGGCTGTCGAGTTGGTCGATGCCGCCTTTCACCCGCGCGAACAGGCCCGAGCCGTTATTGGACGAGTCCGAGCTACGGGCGAGGCTGGCACCCAGCCCGGCGGACAGGGCTTTGTTATTGCGCTGCTCGTCGGAAACGGCGGACTCCAGGATCAGATTGCCGTCGGTGGCGGCCAGCTCGAACGCCTGGGCGTTGCCTTGCACCCCTTGCAGCTGCACGTTGCGGCCCTCGATTTGCACCGTACCGCGGCTGTCGACGCTGCCGCCCCGTTGCAGGGTGCTGCGCTCATCGATGCTGCCCACGCTGCCCTGGAGGCCGAATGCACCATTGCCGCCGCTGGCGGTGTCGCTTTGGGTGGCCTTGACGCTTACACGCCCGCCGCCGCCCAGGTTGCCGCCTCGGGCCGAGTAGGTATCGACGCCGGCGAGGAATTCAACGTCGCCACCGGCCTTGAGCCGCACATCGCCGTTGCTGTCGATTTGCGTGCCCTGCAGCGTCAGGTCCTGCCCGGCGACGATCTCGGTCACCCCTTCGGCGAACAGGCTGGCACTGCGGCCTTGAGTGTCTTCGACGTCCAGCCAGGCCTTGTCGAGCTGGCCGCCGGCGTTGGCTTTTTTCAGGGTGTCGGGGCTGGTACCGGCTTCCACCCAGCCAAATCCGCCCAGAGTGGTTTCGTTGCTGGTTTGCCAGTCGCGGGCTTCGGTAAAACTCAGGGAGCCGGGCGTGCGGATCTTCAGGTCACCTTTTCCGGCGTCAAACCGGGTGCTTTCATAGCGACCGTCAGTACCCAGTTGCACCTGGATGCCGTATTTGCCTTCCAGGCTGCCGGGTACGGCGGTGCCGGTGGCCTGTCGCAGGTCGAAGCGGCCGCCCGCACCGAGGATACGCGCGTTGATGTCGCTGCCGGTGGTGGTATACGCCCGCAGCGCGGTATCGACATCCGTGCCCTTGTCGCGGCTGAAGGTGGTGTTCTCGGCGGCTGCAAAGTCATGGCTGTCAGCGGTAATTGAAAGCAGGCCGTCGGTGGCCACGTAGCGGGTGCCGGTGTCGGTCAGTGCGCCGTCGACCTGCACCTTCACCGAACCCCCTTCGAACTCACTCACCACGGCCGTGGTAGAGCCAGACTCGGCGCGGCTGTCCCGTACGCTGACGGCCAGGTCGAGCCCGGCGTTGGGCGGGTCCAGCGCATCCAGTACCGACGGCTGGTAGACCTTGGTCTGGTCGATTCCGTCGACCACTTTCTTGATCGGCCGGGTCACGTCCTTGTATTCGATATTGGCGCCGAGGCTTGCGCTCCAGTGCTCGACTTCCCGGGTCTCGACCACGCTGTCGTAAACCGCGCGGTTCTCCAGGCTGCCGGCGCTGATATTAAGCTCGCCGTCGGCCTTGACCTTGACCGCCTCGGTGATGATCTGGCCCTGGCCATCGCCGGCGTTCACATTGATATTGCCGGCAGCGTTCAACTGGCTCGATTGAACCTTGGTGATGTCGGTGGTCGTCACTTCCTTATCCTTGTCGACCTGCCAGCCACCGCCTGCGCGGTCCATGCCGCCGGTGTAGAACTGGCCCAGGCTGAGGCTGTCTTCCTCGACGACCAGCAGGCTTTTATCCGCCTCGCTGAGCAACTCGATGGATTGGCCCGTGAGGTTCAAGTCACCCTCGGTGGCCGTCACGTCGGAAGCCTTGACCAGCAGATTGTTGCCGGCGTTGATATCCACACTGGCGCCACTGAGCTGGCTGCCTTCGTGGGTGAGTGTGTCCACGGTGGTGGTGGTTTGCTGCTGGTTGTAGTTGACGCCGGCCTGGTATTGCTCCGACCCTTTGACGCCGGGCGCGGCTTCCTTGGTTTCGCCGGCTGACGCAGAGAACCCGTGCCGGTCTGTCTCGGTGACGGTTTTTTCGGTGTTTTTCCCCGCCAGCAGGTTGATGTCGCCGGCGGCCTCCAGTTCCAGCCGACCTTGTGCCGCCACGTCGGAGCCGATCACGTTCACGTCACTGGCGCTTTGCAGGCGCAGGTTGCTTTGGGATTGCACCTGGCTGCGCACCTGAGTGGTGGTGTTCTTGCGCTCGCGGGTCTGGTCCTTGAGCAGGCCGAACAGTTTGCTGTCGGTGGCGGATTTGTCCGAGCTGATCAGGTTCTGCGCACCGTCGATGCTCAGGGCGCCGCTTTGGCTGATCAGCAGCGCATCCTTGCGGCCCAGTACCTGGCTGCCACTGATGACCACGTTTTCGGAGCTGATCCTCAGGGTGCCGTTGCTGTCGACCTGGCTGCCGACCACCAGGTCCTGGCTTTGATCGTCCTGGGCGTTCTGCCCGAAAAACGCCCCGGAGAGCAGGTCGCCTTTGTAGTTTTTTTCCAGGCGTTCCTGGATCACGCGGGTGGTGCCGATTTCGACTTTGCCCCCGGCGTCGACCGTCAAGTCGCCCTGGCTTTGCACCTGGCTGCCGAGCACGTGCAGGTTCTCGCCGCTGGCCAGGGTCATGGCGCCGCCGCTGACGAGGGCGCTGCTGCGAGCGGTTTCGATTGTTTCGGTGGTGTCGTAATCGCCGCGCCAGAGGTTTTTGCGGTGTTTGACGGTTTCGCGGGTTTGCGTGGCGTCGTTCAGCGCGGTCAGGCGCAGGTCCTTGCCGGCCTTGGCCTGCAAAGTGCCGTCGGCACTCGCGGTGGAGGCCTTGAGGTCGATGTCTTGACCGGCCTTGAGGGTCAGGTTGCCGCTGGCCTTGAGATGGCTACCCTGTTGCTGGAGACGGGTCTCGGTGTTTTTTTTGTCGTAGGTTTCGGTGGTGATGAACAGGACTTTCTTGCTCCAGTCTTCCTGCTTTTCGGTCGTGCGCGAGCTGGTCAGCGCGTCAAGGCGCACGTCACCCCCGGCGCTGGCATCGATGTTGCGGCCATTGACGTCGGAGGCCTTGAGCACCAGGTCGTCCTTGGCGTGCAACTGCACATCGCCGTTGTCGCTGTTCAGTACGTTGCGGTTGGCGACGAGCGAGTTGGTGAACGTGCTGCCGGTCATCTCCAGGTTGCCGGCGGAGGCGACCTTGAGGTCGCCCATGGCCAGCAACGGCGCCGCCACCTTGACCCCAACCCCGTCGGCCGTGCTGATGATATTGATCCGTCCGGCCTGCATCGCGCCGAACAATTGCGCATCCACCGTCGGCCTGCCGGGCTGGCGGGTCTGCTCGATCCGCAAGTCTTCGTACGCCACCTGATTCAGGCCCATGATCACCTCCAGGTCGCCCCGCGCGTCTGCGCTGCCGGTGGTGTCGATGCGCGGGGCGATCAGCGCGATGGCGCCGCCCATGTTGCTCACTCCCAGATCGCCGACCGTCAACCCGGCGCTGGCGTCGAGGGTCGAAAGCCGTGCAAGGCGCCCGTTTTCCAACTCAGGGCTACCCACCACAAACGTGGCGCGCGGCGTATTGATGAAGCTGGCGCCGTTGACGTTGATGCCGTTGGGGTTGGCCAGCACATAGTCGGCGGCCCGGCCGAAGATCTCCTGTGGGCCATTGATGCTTGAGCTGTTGCGGCTGATCACTTCGTTGAGAATCAGGCTGGCGTCGCGGCCATTGAACTGCGGGTTGGCGCCCAGTTGCCCGGCCAGTTGCGACTGCCCGGCCAGCGTGGAGTTGTTCAGCACCAGGCCTTGGCGCTCGACGTCATAGTTCAGGAACTGGTTATGGGAAAGGCCCGCCGAATTGGGGGCCACGATGTTGATCACCGGCACGCCTTGGTTGGAGGACACGGTGGCGCCGCCGGGCGCCGGGACCAGGCTCGGCGCAGCCTGCATGGTCATCATGACGATTGCTCCGTCGGCTGCGATGGCGGGCTGCAGGTAGTGGATAAATACCAGGCTGCCGATCATCCAGCGCAAGGTCTGGCAGGGTTTGAGGGCGGAAGGGGGGAGGTGCGCAGTTCTTTTCATGACGAAACCTTGTGATTGTTGTTATCGGGTTGCGTGCACTGTCCTTATGCTCCTTGCGAGCACGGTGAAGCTCCTCGGGTGTTGGTCCGGAACACCCGTCTTGTGGATTCACATTCGCAGGCTCAATTCCAGGCGCCAGAAGCCGGGCTCCCGGCTCGAAGGGGTCGGGCCGAAGAGCCGGCGCTGGTAGTCCAGGTCCAGCTGCCAGTCGCGTGAACTCAGGCCGACACCGATATTGGCCCCGGCCAGCCGCTGGCTTTCGGCGCCCGCCACCAGCCGGCTCCAGCCTATGTCCAGCCCCAGGCGCGGGCTGAGGGTCCATTGCGCGCCGAGGTGGCGGGGCAGGCTCAGGGTGTTGCGCCACACCGCGCCATTGGCTGCCTGTACCAGGTCCTGACGAACGCCGCGCACCGCGTAGTCGTCGGTCAGCAGCATCTGTTCCAGGCTCGGCAGCGGGTCGGGGCTGTATTGCAAGGCCAGTTGGCTGTTCCAGTTCCATTGCGCATCGCGGCCCTGGCGCCAGTAGCTGATGTCGGCTCGATACTTGCGAAACTGCGCGCGGGGCAGCGCGGGCGACAGCCGTTGCTCGTCGCGGTCGGCTCCCAGCCAGTCCAGGCCCTGGGCGTAGCTCACGCTGGTATTCCAGAGGCCGTCGGTGATCTTCACCAGGTTGAGGCTGGCCTCGGCCACCGTCAGGCTCGGACTTTGGATGGCCAGGTATTGTTCGGCGAAGTAACTCTGCGAGCGCTTTGAACTCAGGCGCAGCATGCCGTTGAGCAGCGTGCCCTGGTCGCGCCAGAGCAGGCGGTTGAGGCTGAGGCTGTATTGGCTCGTCTGGCCGTTGGCGCGGACGGTCTGGCTGGGCAACTGGACCGGATAGCGGTATTGCGAGTGGCTGGCACTCAAGGCCAGGGTCCAGAAACCGTAGGGAATGTTGTAGTACAGGCTTTGGCTGCGGCTGTAGGCGGACGTCTGGTCCAGGGTGGTACTGGCGGCGAGGGCGATAAAGTCGTTTAACCCCGAGGGGCTGTCGTAGGTCAGGGTCAGCGCGCCGTTATTGGGTCCGATGTAGTCGGTGCCACGGTTGTTGTAGCTCACCACGGCGCCGATCGGCGCGGCGCTGGTGCGTGGTCGAATCAGCAAGCGCGAGCCGCCGGGCAGGCTGCCGGGGGCCACGTCGGCGGTCAGGTCCAGGGAGCGCAGGCGGTTGAGTTGGTCAAGGCCCTGTTCCAGCTCGCGCAGTTGCAGCGGCTTGCCGAGCATGCCGGGGAAGGCGCCGCGCAGCGAGATGGCCAGCTCCGGGGCCGCCAGTTCGATGCTTTCCACAAAGCCTTCCTCAATGCGGATCTCCAGGCTTTGCCCGTCCTGTGGCCGTTGCGCCAGGTAAGGCCGACTGGCGATGTAGCCGGCGTCCACATACAGCGCGGTGAGGGCCGCCAGCAGTTGGTTGAGTCGGGTGACGCCCATGCAGTCGCTCATCAGGGGCTGAAGTCGTGTGTTGATCTGCCCTTGGCTGATCAAGGTGTTGCCGGCCAGCCTGAGCCCCCGGACCTGCCAGCAGGGCTCGTCGGGCGGCGACGCTGGTGGTGCGGGCGCAGCCTTGGGGGACGATGGGCCGGAACGCTCCAGCAGGCGCAAGCGTTGCTCCAGTTCCAGTTGTTCCCGCGTACGCCGCTCAAGCTCCTGGGCGCGTGGGTCGGCGGCCAGGGCTGGCGCTGGGGCAATCAGCACAATCGCCAGGGCTGCCAGCATCCAGGAAGTGGACACGGGGCGTGGAATGTCGGGATGCCTGCTATGCATGAGCGTTGCTTCTACGGAAGGGTCGATAAACGCGGAGTTTAAGTCGGTTTTTTCCCGTAAATGCTGGTCGTCAGGTCTGAAAATGTTGTGGGAATTGAGCTACGCAAGTAGGAAAAATTGGTTATTTTTGTAGGAAATTGTTGCGTTCGACAGTGTTAGACATCACGACGACAATCCCCGTAGACTGCGCCTTTCAAGCCTCACAGGTGCCTTATGGAGTTTCTTGCCGAGTACGCAAGTTTTCTAGCTAAAACCGTCACCCTGGTGGTCGCCATTCTGGTGGTGCTCGCCAGTTTTGCCGCGCTGCGCAGCAAAGGGCGTCGCAAATCTGCCGGCCAATTGCAGGTCAGCAAGCTCAATGATTTCTACAAGGGCCTGCGGGAGCGCCTGGAGCAGACCTTGCTCGACAAGGACCAGCTCAAGGCCTTGCGCAAGTCTGAAAGCAAGGCTGAAAAGAAGAACAGCAAGAAGAAACCCGAGGCCAAGCCACGGGTGTTCGTGCTGGATTTCGACGGCGATATCAAAGCCTCGGCCACTGAAAGCCTGCGCCATGAAATCACCGCGCTGCTGAGCCTGGCCACGCCCAAGGACGAAGTGGTGCTGCGCCTCGAAAGCGGCGGCGGCATGGTCCACAGCTATGGCCTGGCGTCGTCGCAACTGGCGCGTATCCGCGAGGCCGGCGTGCCGTTGACGGTATGCATCGACAAGGTTGCGGCCAGCGGCGGCTACATGATGGCGTGCATCGGCGAGAAGATCATCAGCGCGCCGTTTGCCATCCTGGGCTCGATTGGCGTGGTGGCGCAGCTGCCCAACGTCAACCGCCTGCTGAAGAAGCACGACATCGACTTCGAAGTGCTGACTGCCGGTGAATACAAGCGCACCCTGACCGTGTTTGGCGAAAACACCGAGAAGGGCCGGGAGAAGTTCCAGGAAGACCTGGACATCACCCATCAACTGTTCAAGAACTTCGTGTCGCGCTACCGCCCGCAGTTGGCCATTGACGATGTGGCCACCGGCGAAGTCTGGCTCGGCGTCGCGGCGCTGGACAAGCAACTGGTAGACCAACTGCAAACCAGCGACGAATACCTGGCCTCCAAGGCCAAGACCGCCGAGGTGTTCCACCTGCACTATGCCGAGCGTAAAAGCCTGCAGGAGCGGGTAGGCCTGGCAGCCAGCGGTTCGGTAGACCGGGTGCTGCTGACCTGGTGGAGTCGCCTGACCCAGCAGCGTTTCTGGTAACAGATCAACTGACTGGCGAAGATCAAAATGTGGGAGCGGGCTTGCTCGCGAATGCGGTGGATCAGTCACACATGTATTGACTGACACTCCGCATTCGCGGGCAAGCCCGCTCCCACATGGGTTTGTGGTGGTCAACTCACCGAGTTGGTAGTGAAGCCTGCGGCGCCGCCGGTATGGGATGGCGCATCAACGATCCCACCACCAGCGCCCCCAGCAATCCCAACAATCCGGCCACCCACAACACCACGCTGAACCCGCCGACAAATGCCTGCCGCGCCAGTGGCTGCACCATCACCCGCGCCGATTCAGGCAGCAGCGCCATGGCCGCCGGCATATCACCTGCTACCACCCGTGACGCAATCCCCGACACTTGTTCTTGCCACTGCGTGCCCAGGCTGGTGTGCAGCAACTGTTCGCTGTGGCTGCTCAACAATGCCCCGTACACCCCGATCGCCAACATGATCGCGCTGAAGCGCATGGTGGTACTCATGCCTGACGCCATCCCGGCACGGTCCCGTGGCACACAGGCCATGATGTTTTTCTGGGTGTCGCCGTTGAGCAATCCGGCGCCGGCCCCGGTGACGGCGATCGCCAGGGCGAAGGGCAGGTAGCCGCCGACATTCACCGCCCAGGCACTGAGCAGGTTGCCGCAACCCACCAGCGTGAGCCCTGTGGCCATCATTGTCGCTGGCGCAAAGCGACCGGCCAGGCGTGCGCCAATCCTCGGGCACACCAGCATGGTCAAGGCAAAAGGCAGCATGCCTAACCCGGACGCTATCGCGGAAAAACCCAGACCGTTTTGCAGGTAGAACGGCAGCAGCGTCATCATCACCTGGGCGCAGCCGGCGTAGGCGAACATCCCCAACAGCGCACCGATGAATCGTGGGTGCCGGAACAGTTGCAGGTCCACCATGGGCCGTTGTTGCAGGCGCTCGGCGAGCACAAACAAGCCCAGCAAAGCGATGCCGCCCAGCAACCGGGCGTAAGTCAGCGGGTTGTCCCAGCCGATGCGGTTGGCTTCGATCAGGCCCCAGATCAAACACAGCAGGCTGGCGCTGAAAGCGAGACTGCCCCAAGGGTCCAGCCGCGCCGATTGGCTGTCACGTGAATGCGGGATGGCATGCACCGACAGCGCCATCAAACCCAGGCCGATGGGCAAGTTGAGGTAGAAAATCCAGCGCCAGCCCAGGTACTGGGTGATCAAGCCGCCGAGGGTCGGCGCGGCGGTCATCGCCACGCCCATGCACGCGCCCCAGAACGCCCAGGCCTTGGCACGCTCCACTTCGTCATGAAAGGTGTGGCCGATGGAGGCCAGTGCAGAAGTCAGCAGCAAGGCCGCACCGACGCCTTTGATGGCTCGGGCGATGTCCAGGAACAACGCAGTCGGCGCCGCACCGCAGCCGAGGGAGGCGAGGATGAAAATGCTCAGGCCCCAGATCAGGCTTTTCTTGCGGCCAAAGCGGTCGGCAATGCTTCCGGCCGGCAGCAACAGCGCGGCGAAGGCAAGCATGTAGGCGCTGACCACCCATTCGATATCCGCAAAATTCGCCCCCAGGTCCCGGGCGATGCTCGGCAGGGTGACGGCGACGATATTGGTGTCGAGCACAATCAGCGAGCAGACCCCGGAGGCGGTCAGCAGCGTGAGGCGTGGGCTGACGTTGCTCATGATCGAATTACCTGCTGGGCAATCCTGAAACGGAATTTGACGTACATCGCAAATGCTCTCTAAGGTGGGCCTGCTGCCAGTTTATCTCCGGCGTTGCGTGCTTTTATTAGGTACGGCGGAGCACTTCATTACCTTTGAGCTAATCCTGTGATGGAAATACGGCATTTCCGCTACTTCCTGGCCGTTGCCCGGCAACGCAATTTCACCCGCGCCGCCGAGCAGTTGGGCATCGCGCCACCGACCCTGAGCCGGCAGATCCAGGACATGGAAAACACCCTCGGCACCCGCCTGTTCATCCGCCGCCAGCGCGAAGTCAGCCTGACCGAGGCGGGTGCCGCGTTGCTGATTGAGGCCGAAGCCACGGTGCGCCAGTTCGAGTTTGCCCAACGCAATGCCCAGCGCGCCGGGCGTGGCGAAATCGGTCATATCGAGTTGGGGTATGTGGCGTCGGCGGTGTATTCGGGGCTGTTGCAGCGCCAGGTGCAGGCGTTCTGCAAGGATTGCCCGGATGTGAGCCTGAGCGTGCGGGAAAGTCCCATGGCCGCGTTACCGGGGCTGGTGGCGGAGGGGCGTTTTGATATTGGCTACATTCGTTCGCCGATGACCTTGCCCGATGGCGTCGACGCGGTGCGCTTGAGCAGTGAGGGGTTTGTGCTGGCGCTGCCTCAGGATTCGTGGCTGCTGGGGTTAAAGGCGATCGGTTGTGAGCATCTGCAGAACGAGACCTTTATCTTGCCCGAGCAGATCAGCGGCACGCTGCATGTGGCGGCGCAGGGCGGTTATGCGCCTCGGTTAGGGCCGCAGCCGGGTGGTTTGGTGGCGGTGATTGCGCTGGTGTCGCTGGGGCAGGGCGTGGCGGTGGTGCCGGAGTCGGTGGTGGGGCATGTGGGGTTGCCGAACGTGGTGTATCGCAGGATTGAAGGCAGCGAGGCGTCGTCGTGGCTGTCGCTGATCCACCGGCGCTTTGAAAAGGCGCCGGCGGTGGCGCGGTACATCGAGCAGGTCAAACAAACTCCAAACCTCCCGTAGCAGCTGTCGAGCCTTGGCGAGGCTGCGTGGCGGTGTGTCTGATGTACCGCTACGCAGCCTCGCCAAGGCTCGACAGCTGCTACGGAGGTGGTAATGGTTGGGTTAGATCAGTCGGGGTTGAACCGAATCCGCCAGCCGCGTCAGAATCAGGCAGCACGACACGGCCCCGGCATCCAGCACGCCCAGCGAGCGCTCGCCCAAGCGGCTGGCGCGGCCGATTTTTGCCACCAGATCCTTGGTGGAGTCGCGCCCCCGCGAAGCAGCACTTTTCATCGCCTCCAGCGCTTCACTGAACGACGCCCCCGACGCATGGGCCTGTTCAAACGCCTCCACCGCCGGAATCAACGTGTCCATCAAACACTTGTCGCCCACACCAGCCTCGGTGATGTCCTGCAACGACGTCAGCCCGCCCCGCAGCAAATGCGCAAAGGTCGCCGCGTCAATCTCCTCGCTGCCCCGCACCTCATCCGCCATGCCGATAAACAGGCTGCCATACAGCGGCCCCATGGAGCCGCCGATGCCTTCCATCAGGCTCAGCGTCAACTCGTCCAGTGCTTCGGCCAGGGTCAACTGGCGGCCTTCAATGGTGCGCCCGCAATGGGCGAACCCCTTCGCCATGTTGATGCCGTGGTCGCCATCGCCAATGGCGCCGTCGACTTCGCTCAGGTACTCGCGGTTGGCAACGATCACGCTCACCAGGTCGGCGACGATGGCGCTGCCGTCGTGGGTGGAGAAATGCTGGCTCATGGTTCAGTCCGCCTGGGTCATGCCGATGGAACGGCAGGGTTGGTCGATCAGGGTTTTCAGCTCGGCGTCCAGGCCCAGCAAGGTCAGGGTCACGCCCATCATTTCCAGGGAGGTGAAGTAGTTGCCCACGTAGCAGCGGTGAATCTTCAAGCCCCTGGCCTGCAGCTGACGTTCAACCTCGGCGTAGAAAATGTAAAGCTCCATCACCGGCGTCGCGCCCAGGCCCGAGACCAGCACCACCACGCTGTCGTCCTGGCTGAAGTCGCGGTCGGCGAGGATCGGCGCGAGCATGCGCGCGGCCATGGCTTCGGCCGACTCGATAGGGATCACTTCAATGCCCGGCTCGCCGTGGTGGCCGATGCCCAATTCCATCTGGCCGTCGGGGATCTGGAAGTTCGGCTTGCCCACCGCCGCAATGGTGCAGGGCGTAAGGCCGATGCCGATGGAGCGGCAGTTGTCGACCGCCTTCTGGGCCACACGAATCACTCCGTCCAGATCGTAATGCTGGGCAGCGGCGGCACCGCCGATCTTCCACATGAAAATCTCACCGGCCACGCCACGGCGCTTGGCGATATCGGCCTTGGGCGCGGAGGCCACGTCGTCGTTGGCGACCACGGTGCGGATGCGCATGTCCTTGCTGGCGGCCATCTTCATTGCCAGCTTCACGTTCATGTTGTCGCCGGCATAGTTGCCGTACAGGCACGCCACGCCAGCCCCGTGGTCGGCGGCGCGGAAGGCGTCGAAGAAGCTTTTGGCGGTGGGCGAGGAGAAAATCTCGCCAACGGCCACGGCGTCTACCAGGCCCGGGCCGACATAGCCGAGGAAGGCCGGCTCATGCCCGGAACCGCCGCCGGTCACGATGCCCACCCGGCCCTGTGGCGACGGCTTGGCCTTGCCGATCACCCGCGGATTGGTTTCGTACTGGCGCAGCTCGGGGTGCGCGACCAGAATGCCCCGCAGCATGTCCTCGACCACCTGATCCGGATCGTTTATCACTCGATTCATAACGCGGTTTCCTTTGTTCTTGTTCTGGGTGTGGGAGCCGGGCTTGTGTGGGAGCTGGCTTGCCTGCGATTGCATCGGCTCGGTGTCACTGATAGACCGAGGCGTCTGCATCGCAGGCAAGCCAGCTCCCACAAAAAGCCAAAGCCCGGCTCCCACAGGGTTCTGTGTTATTAAGCAAATCAGGGTTCCAGGACCACTTTAAGCGACTTGTCCCCGCGTTCCATCACCGCAAACGCTTCCTTGAAGTCCGCCAGGGCAAATTTGTGGGTCACCACGTCGCGCATGTCGATCTTGCGGTTGCCGATAAAGTCGATGGCGCGTGGGTACATGTACGGACCCAGGTGCGAGCCCAGCACGTCCAGTTCCTTGCGGTCGCCGATGATCGACCAGTCCACCGTGGCCTCGTCGTTGAACACGCTGAACTCCACGAAGCGCCCCAGCTTGCGCAGCATCGCCAGGCCCTGGTTCACCGCCTTGTGGTGCCCGGTGGCCTCGATGTAGATGTCGCAGCCGTAGCCATCGGTGATCTCGCGAATCTTCGCCATCACGTCGACTTCGGCGGGGTTCCACACTTCATCGGCGCCCATGCGCAGCGCGAGGGCGGCGCGTTCGGGTTTCATGTCGAGCACGATGAGTTTTTTCGGGTTGCGCATGCGCACCGCGCCGATGATCCCCAGGCCCAGGGTGCCGGCGCCGGCCACCACCACGATGTCGTCGAAATCCACATTCGCCCGTTCCGCCGCGTGCAGCGAACAGGCCAGGGGTTCGATCAGAATCGCTTCGTCCGGGGCAATCGAGTCCGGCACTTTGTGGATGATGCCTTCCTTGGTGAAAATCATGTACTGGGCCATGGCGCCCTGGACGTTGTTCTGGAAGCCGTACAGGTCGTGCTTCTGGCACATCCAGTACTGGCCGTGGTTGCAGAAACGGCAGCCCCAGCATGGCACGATCTGTTCGGAAATCACCCGGTCGCCGACCTTCACCCCGCGCTTTTCCGCGCCCGGGCCGAGGGCAACCACGCGGCAGACAAATTCATGCCCGGGAATCATTGGCGGTTTCACATAGCGCGGCTGCTCGGCGTCGCCCCAGAACGACGGCGCGCCGCGGTAGGTCTTGATGTCGCCCATGCAGATGCCGCACAGCTCGACCTTGGTCAGGATCTCGTCGGGGCCGGGCGTCGGCACGTCGACGGTCTCCAGGCGATAGTCTTCGGGGCCGTGGCAGACCACGGCCTGCATGGTTTTCGGAATCACGGGCGACAGTTGTTCGGCAGTGCGTTCGGTAACGGTAGACATGACGATAAACCTCACGACAAAAGATCAATTACTGGATGCTGTAGCCGCCGTCGATCACCACGTTTTCCCCGGTGATCATCTGGGCGGCGTCGCTGAGCAGGTACAACGCCAGCCCGGCGATTTCTTCCGGCTGGGCAAAGCGGCCCGCCGGGATCTGCAATTTGGCCCGTTCCCCCAGCTCGCCGGCCCAGGCCTTTTTGCCCAGGGCGGTTTCAACGATGGTCGGGGAGATGGCGTTGACGTTGATGTGGGGCGCCCATTCCATCGCGAGCACCTTGGTCATGCCGACCACGGCGGCCTTGCTGGCGCAGTAGGCGACGTGACGGTCCAGGCCGATCACAGCCGCCTGGGAAGCCAGGTTGACGATGCGCCCGCTGCCCTGGGCAAGCATGTGCCTGGCGCAGGCCTGGGCCACGAAGAAGCTGGCCTTGAGGTTGATGTCGAGGGTGGTGTCCCAGGCGTTTTCGCTGACGTCCAGGGCCTTGTCCAGCAGGGCGACGCCGGCGCTGTTGATCAGGTAATCGAGGCGCTTGAAGTGATCGAATACGTAGTCGACGGTGCTCTGCACCTGGTCGAGTTGGCGCAGGTCCACGGCGATGCCGATGTTCCCGGCACCGAGGCTGGCGGCGACGTCGGCCACGGCCGGGTCGCGATCCAGCAGGGCCACCCGCGCACCGCGCTCCACCAGCAGGCTGGCACAAGCCAGACCGATCCCGGCGGCCCCGCCGGTGATCACGGCGCAGCGGCCGGTGAGGTCGAAGGCTTGATTCCAGAATCCAGACATGAACATGACTCCTTACTGACAATCGAGATCTAAGGGTGGAGCCCGGTCAAATGTGGGAGCTGGCTTGCCTGCGATGCAGGCGACTCGGTGTATCAGCAGCACCGAGGTGATGCCATCGCAGCGATGCGGCGACCCGACAAGCCAGCTCCCACAGTGATCGTGTTGCTACTTGCTACTTGCTACCGCTGACCTGCTGATACAGCGCATCCGCATTCGCATTGGTCACCGGCACCCACGGCAGGATGTAGTTCTTGGCCGTGCCGTCACCCCATTTCACGTCCTTGCCATAGCGTTCCCAGATCACCGACTGCGGCTTGTAATCCTTGCCCGCCAAAGCCCGCAATGCCACATCCAGCGCGCCCTGAGACTGCGCCTGGGCATCCTGCAGGAAGGTGGTCACTTCATCTTTCTTCGCGGCCTGGATCGCATCCGGCATGCCGTCGATGGAGGTCACCGGCACATCCTTGGACGTCAGCCCATGGGACTTCAATGCCTGCACCGCGCCAAGGGCCATGTCGTCGTTCTGCGCGATCACCCCGTTGATGCCCTTGGGGTGGGCGTTCAGCCAGTCTTCCGTCAGGGCCAGGGCCTGGGCGCGGTCCCAGTTGGCGGTTTTCTTCTCGATGATCTTGATGTCCGGGTGCTTGCCCAGCACTTCCATCTCGCCTTTTTCGCGGTCGATCTGCGCCGATTGGCCAATCGGGCCCTGGATGATCACTACGTTGCCCTTGCCCTTGAGCTTGTCGACCATGGCCTGGGCCTGGAGGCGGCCGCCTTCCACGTCGTCGTTGCCCACATACGGCACGTTGGCGTCAGCCACCTTGGTGTTGGAGGCGATCACCACCACGTCGTTGCTCATGGCAGCCTTGACGGTGCCGACGCCGGCCTTGGTGTCGATCGGCACGAACAGGATCGCGTCGTAGTGCTGGGTCACCATGTTTTCAATCTGGTTGTTCTGGGTCAGTGCGTCGTAGTTGCCGTCGAATACGGTCAACTGCACGGTGCCGTCCTTCACGGCCGGGTGTTCCTTCAGCTCACGCACCCAGTTCTGCATGAACTGGCCCTTGAGCCCGTACACCGCCGCGCCGATCTTGTAGGTCTTGCCATCGGCAGCCAGGGCAATGCTGCTGGCGAGCAGGGAGAGTGCCGCGACGGCGGCCAGGGAAATACCAACTTTCATGATGAGAACTCCGCTTATTGTTGTAGGTCGTTCAGTTCGGTTTTCGAGGAAAAGCGACTAGCGTTTTTTCTTGCGCCACACATCAATCAGTACTGCGAACACGATGATCAGGCCCTTGGCGACCTGCTGGTAATAGGAGGACACGCCGAGCAGGTTCAGGCCGTTGTTGATCACGCCGATCAGCAGCGCGCCAAACAGCGTGCCGACAATCGTGCCGGTGCCGCCCGACAGGCTGGTGCCGCCGATCACCACGGCGGCAATCGCGTCCAGCTCATACGAAGTGCCGGCCTGGGGCAGGGCGGAAGTGGTGCGTGCCGAGAGCACCACACCGGCCAACCCGGCGAGCAACCCCGAGACCACGTACACCGAAAACATCACCTTGCGCACGCCGATCCCGGAGGTGCGCGCACTCTTCTCGTTGCCGCCCACCGCGTACACATAGCGGCCGTAGGTGGTGTAGCGCAGCACCATCCAGAAGATCAGCGCGACCACCGCGAAGATCACAATCGGCACGCCAATCGGGCCGATCTTGCCGATGCCCAGCGCCAGGTAAGCGTCCGGTAAATCAGTGATCGGGCTGCCGTCGTTGAGGATGAAGGTCATGCCCCGGGCAATGCTCAACATGCCGAGGGTCGCCACGAACGGCGGGATCGACAGGTTGGCGACCATGAAGCCGTTCACCACCCCGAGCATCGCCCCGGCGAACATCCCGGCGCTGACCGCTGCCAGCACGCCATAGCCCTGGGTCGCGACCATGGCGCTGCACAGCCCGGCAAACGCCAGGATCGAGCCCACCGACAAGTCGATGCCCTTGGTCAGGATCACGTAGGTCATGCCCACGGCGAGGATCCCGTTGATCGAGGTCTGGCGCAGGATGTCCATCCAGTTGCGCCAGGTCATGAAGTATTCGCTGGCGAAGGCCATCACCAGGCACAACAGGATAAACACCAGCGGCAGGCCGAAGCGGTCGAGGGACAGGCGCAGGCGGCTGCGCGGTACGGTGGTGATGGGGGCGGCTGCAGGTGTAGAAAGTGATTTGGCATTCATGAGGCAAGACTCAACAAGGCTTCCTGGGAAAGGGCGGTATCGCTGCTGATGGTCACCAGCCTTCCGCCTTTGAACACGGCAATACGGTCACTCAGGTGGAGCAATTCAGGGGCTTCGGACGACACCACAATCGCCGCGCCACCGGCGCGCACGAACTGGTCCAGCAGGTGATAGATCTCCTGCTTGGCCCCCTCATCGATGCCCCGGGTGGGCTCATCGCACAGCAGGCAGATCGGCTGGGTCGACAGGCATTTGGCGAGCACCACCTTCTGCTGGTTGCCGCCGCTCATGGATTCCACCGGCAGGTCCAGGGAGGTGGTCTTGATCTGCAGGCGCTTGACCATGTCCTGGGCCAACTGGTTTTCCTTGCGCGCATTGATCAGCGACCAGCTCGACAGCTGCTTGTACGCCGACAGCGCGATGTTCGAGAGGATGCTGCCGCTGAGCACCAGGCCGCTGTCCTTGCGGTCTTCGGTGACCAGCGACATGCCGGCCTGGATCGTCGCCTTGGGCAGGCCGATGGGCATCGGCTTGCCTTGCAGGGTCACACTGCCGGAGTCTGGCGTGGTGAGGCCGTATATGCAGTTGAGGAATTCGCTGCGGCCCGAACCCATCAAGCCATAGATACCGAGGATCTCGCCCTGGCGCAGTTGCAGGCTGATGTCCTGGAACTCGCCGGCACGGCTCAGGCTGTCCACATCCAGGCAGCATTCGGCGGCGCATTCACGGCCCACCTTGTGATCGATGCGGGTCAGTTCCTGGCCGACGATGCCGCGCACCAGGTGGGCGCGGTCGATATCGGCCATGCGCCCGGTCTCCACAAAGGCGCCGTCGCGGAAGATGCTGTAGTCGTCGGCAATCTGTGCCAGCTCACTGAGGCGGTGCGACACGTAGACGATGCCGGCGCCGCGTGCGGTGAGGCGGCGGATCGCCTTGAACAGGGTTTCGGCCTCCCGTTCGCCGATGGCCGAGGTGGGCTCGTCCATGATCATTACCTGGCAGTCGTGGCTGAACGCCTTGGCGATCTCCACCAACTGGATCTGCGCCACGCTCAGGCGATGCATGGGGCTGGTGGCGTCGACGTCGAATTCCAGGCTTTCCAGCAATTGGCGAGTGCGCCGGTTCAATTCCTTGCTGTCGACGATGCAGCCGGCGCGGCGCGGTTCGCGGCCCAGCCAGATGTTTTCGGCGACGGTCATGTAGGGAATCGGTTCAAGTTCCTGGGTGATCATCGCGATCCCCGCCGCCAGTGCTTCGCTGGGGCGGTTGAACTGAACCGGTGTGCCGTTGAGCAGGATGGTCCCGGCATCACGCTGGGTGATGCCCATCAGGATGCTCAGGAAAGTCGATTTGCCTGCGCCATTGCCGCCGCACAGGGCGTGGACGCTGCCGGCCCGCAGAGAGAGGCGCCCCTCACGCAGGGCAGGGATCCCGGCGTAAGCCTTGGCGACGTGTTCAGCCTGGAGCAGTAATGGCGTGGCCATCGGCGTGTCCTCGTGCTGTGAATTCTTATTAGGTCGCACAGTCATGTTTCGCTGTGAGCATATGTGTATCAAATGAAATTCTGATCAGTCAATCTCTTTCACTGAAAAGTTGTAAATGGACGGATTTGCGCAAAGTGTGCCGGTTTAGAGGGCTTTGACTGTGAGGTCAGCTAAATCCTGCTTGACAGGGCGCCTGGAATATCCGAGAAATGACTGAGCGAAATTTCATTGAGTGATCATATGATCATTCTCCAGCACCCAAAACGGCAGCGGAGCCAAACGCCATGAACACACCTTTCCCGGTGGCTATCGGATGCGATGAAGCGGGTTATGAGCTCAAAGAACTGTTGAAGCGCCATATCGAGGCGCTGGGTCACCCGGTGACCGACTTCGGCACCCACTCCACGGCGCCGGTGCTGTACCCGGACATCGCCCTGGCGGTGGCCACGGCGATCAATGCCGGCGAACAGCGGCTGGGCGTGTTGGTGTGCGGCACCGGCATCGGCATGGCCATCTCGGCCAACAAAGTCCTGGGGATTCGTGCGGCCCAGGCTCACGACACCTATTCCGCGGAGCGGGCGCGCAAGAGCAACGATGCGCAGATCCTGTCCATTGGTGCACGGGTGATCGGCGCGGAACTGGCCAAGAGCATCGTCAAGTCGTTCCTGGAGTCGGAGTTCGAAGCGGCGCGTTCCGGGGCCAAGGTCGACCGCATCAACGCGATCGAGCGTGACGGGCATCAGTAGTGGACGGAACGGGGCAAGAGTCGGGAGAATGTGCCTTTGACACCGAAACGGAAGCCCGTGCCCATGAGTGACAGTACCCAGCGCATCGCCAGCGACATCGACCTGATGACCGAAGTGGCGATGCTCTATTACCTTGAGAACGTCACTCAGGAAGCCATCGCCAAGCGCTTCGACCTGTCCCGTGCAAAAGTCAGCCGCCTGCTCAAACGCGCACGGGATGAAGGGATTGTCGAGGTGCGGGTGTTGCAGCACCCGGCGATGAACAACGAGCTGGAACAGGCGCTGGTGGATCGCTTCCAGCTGGACCGCGCCTTGATCGCAGTCGACCACAGCGACCCCGACACTCAGCGCTCGGCGGTTGCGAGCCTGGTGGCCAACTACCTGAACAAAACCCTCAGCGACGGGATGATTGTCGCGGTTGGCATGGGCCGTAACGTCGGCGCGGTGGCGGATAACGTGTTCCTGCCGGTGACTCGCAACTGCACGTTTGTGTGCGCCATTGGTGGTTCGCTCAAGGCTGGCGAATATATGAATCCCGACCATATCTGCCGGCGCCTGGCCCTGCGGTTTGGTGGCGAGAGTGAAAGCCTGTATGCGCCGGCGCTGGTGGCTAATCCGGAGTTGCGCGGTGTGTTGATCAGCAACGATACCGTGCGCTCGACCCTTGACCGTGCCCGCCGTGCCGACATGGCGTTGATTGGTATTGGCGACATGAGTGAAAACAGCAACATGGTGCGCATGGGCTGGTTTTCACCGCAGGAAATCGCCCAGGCGCGGTTGTCCGGCACGGTGGGGGACATGATGGGGTATGACTTTATCGACATTCACGGGCAGCCTGCGGTCAACGCGATCCAGGGGCGGGTGATCGGGTTGACGGTTCAGGAGTTGTTCCGGATTCCGGATGTGGTGGCGATTGCCAGTGAGAATACCAAGGCGGCGGCCACGCTGGGGGCGTTGCGGTCGGGGGTGATCAATACCTTGGCGACTACGGTGACCAATGCTCATACGATTTTGGCGTTGGATGATGCGACGCGTAAAAGCTGACACGCACGATAGATCAGTGTTTTTGTGTTGGTGGGGCATATCCGTTATTTAGGTAACGGCGTCTATTGGTTCCGCTCTTACAGCGGCTCACTTTTGAACAGCGCAAAAGTAAGCAAAACGCTCTTGCCCCACCACTCGGCACCTCGCTTGGGCTCGGTGTGCCCTCAGCTCCGGTAGCACGAAGCGGGCCGCCGCGACGGGGCGTCCCTGCCCCGTCGCGGCTAAACCGGCGTCCTGCCGGTTTACCCGCTCCGTACTACCTGCGTTCGGCCAGCGTGGTTTAACGGGGCGCCTAAGATCAAGATCAAAAG
>NZ_JACARE010000001.1 GCF_013386765.1 Pseudomonas yamanorum | reverse complement strand
TCTTTTGATCTTGATCTTAGGCGCCCCGTTAAACCACGCTGGCCGAACGCAGGTAGTACGGAGCGGGTAAACCGGCAGGACGCCGGTTTAGCCGCGACGGGGCAGGGACGCCCCGTCGCGGCGGCCCGCGGAGTAATGCCGGAGCTGAGGGCACACCGAGCATTAGCGAGGTGCCGAGTGGTGGGGCAAGAGCGTTTTGCTTACTTTTGCGCTGTTCAAAAGTGAGCCGCTGTAAGAGCGGAACCATAAGTAGCCGTGACCTAAACAACGGATATACACACCAACCCAATAGCCCCCCCACGCGATCGGCTATAGTGCCCGACGACTCTGGAAAGGGAGACCCTTCGTGCGAATTGCGCTTTTACTGTCAGCCTGGCTCATCTGCCTGGGCGCCCAAGCCGCCCCGGTGGATGTCGCCACCCTGGACCGCGGCGTTTGGCCCGAACGCCTCAGCAGCCCCGCCCTGTTCGACGTCGCCTCACGCGCTGAAATCCTGATGTTCGCCCACACCCTGCTGGCCAGCGAAGCCCTCGACGAACCCGCCCTCAAACAACGCCTGGGCCTGAAGATCATCAACCAGGCCTCGATCAACGACCTGCGCCGCCAACTGTGGCAACGACTATTGGAAAACTACACCTTCGCCCAGCAAAGCTGCGAACAGGACGCCTCTTTCTGCTACCTGGTGGAAAACATGGACGACCTGCGCGAACAAGCCGCCAAGTTCGAGGTAAGCGACAGCTCCTTCTATATAGGCTGGGCCGGCCCCAGCCGCGCATTCCACGAACGCTACCTGGATGAACAGTTACGCAAGGCCGCCCTGTTCCCGCAGATCAGCAGCGAAATCGCGCGCTTCGGCGACCACGAACGCAACGGCGACGAACTCAACGACCGGATGTTCCTGCTGACCTTCGACAGCGGCCCGTCCCCCGTCAGCGGCAACACCGACTGGCTGGCCGACTATCTGCGCAAACAGAAACTGCACGGCCTTTTCTTCGTGCTCGGCAACAGCCTGCAAACCCGCGTCGAGAAAAGCTCGGTCACCGATGTGCAGGCGCTGTACCAGGGCCAGTGCGTCGGCATCCAGGGCTGGCAGTACCGCTCTCATAGCCACTGGGTCGACTGGCAGTCGTCCATCACCCGCAGCGCCTCCCTGGCCCAGAACCTGATGCCCGAAAACTACGCGCCGCTGTTCCGCCCGCCCTATGGCCAGCGCCGTTCCGACAGCCAGGGTTTCTTCCAGTCCCAGGGGCTGCAAGTGGCATTGTGGGACATCGATTCAGAAGACGAAGCCGGCAAGCTCAAGGCCGATGAATCGGCCAACCGCGTGCTCACGCTGATGCTGCTGTGGCGGCGAGGGATAATCCTGTTCCACGACACTCAGGACAAGGCGCGCATCGCATTACCCTGGCTTTTACACGCTACGGCAGAAAGTGGACTCGGCTGGCAGGATTGCCGCGAAGCGTTTCGCTGAAAAAGCACGAAGAGCCCGGCCCTGTTGGGGCTGAGGTTTTTTGGGGGGGAATTTGGGAGATATTTCGATACAGGCGGACTTCCGACTTTAACGGTGCAATGCCGGCTCGCCTAGTGCTATTCGTCATCCTGAAAAATAAACTTCAAAAAAGCGTCAAAGTGCTTTTTCCTGTCATGTGTTTTGCGGTATTACGAAGACAGACAGCCGAAACCTGCAACACAGGTGGCGTCTTCCAAGACACCTCTTGTGTGCACCGCACTTGACGCCCCTCAAGTGCGTTCGACGGTCGAATCGAGGCGCAGCACTGTCGCGGTATTGCGTCGACTGGCTCCCACAAAGGTGACCGAGTATGGATGATCATGGACGTAACCCTTCTTCCGACCAGCCAATCCTTTATGTGCTTGATACCAACGTACTGATTCACGATCCAAACGCACTGCTTAACTTCGAAGAACACCACGTCGCCATCCCGATGATCGTGCTTGAGGAGCTCGACAAACTCAAAAGCGGGCACCACAGCGTTGCCGCCGAATGCCGCCAGGCCATCCGCCTGATCGACAAGACCCTCGGCGAAGCCTCCCCCGATGACGTCGAGGTGGGCGTACCGATCCAGCGTGGCAAAAGCGGGCCCAAGGGCTTGCTGTCGATTCTGATGAGCAAGCGCAGCGAGCCCAACAGCCTGCTGCCGGAGAATCTGAACGACAACAAAATCATCAACCAATTGATCGACCTGCACGCGCGTGACAAGGACTTGCGCCTGGTGCTGGTGACCAAAGACATCAATATGCGCCTCAAGGCACGAGCGTGTGGGATCGCTGCCGAGGACTACAGTACTGACCAGTTGGTCGACGACGTGTCGATGCTGTCGCGCGGTTATCACACCGTGACCGGCTCCTTCTGGGACCTCGTCAGCAAGGTCGAAACCCGTCAGGACCATGGCCGCACCTGGCACCAGGTACAACTGATCGACAACCTGCCGGCCGTTCACATCAATGAATTCATCATCGACGAACAGGGCTTCGTGGGCTGGATCAAAGAGATCCAGGTCGACAAGCTGCTGATCCTCGACCTGCATCAGGAACCCCTGTTGCACCAGGAAGCCTGGGGCCTGAAACCGCGTGATATCTACCAGAGCCTGGCGCTGTACGCCTTGCTTGATCCGGACATCCACCTGGTCAACCTGACCGGCGCCGCAGGCTCGGGGAAAACCATCCTCGCCCTGGCTGCCGCCATCGAACAGACCATGGTGACCAAGCGCTATCGCCGCATCATCGCTACCCGCAGCGTGCAGGGCCTGGACCAGGAGATTGGCTTCCTGCCTGGCACCGAAGCGGAAAAAATGGAGCCGTGGCTGGGGGCAATCACCGACAACCTCGAAGCCTTGCACATGGATGACGAAAACACCCATGGCAGCGTCGACTACATCCTCAGCAAAGTGCCGTTGCAGTTCAAATCCCTCAACTACATACGGGGTCGCAGCTTCCAGCAAAGCCTGATTTTGATCGATGAATGCCAGAACCTCACGCCGCACCAGATGAAAACCATCATCACTCGTGCCGGCGCCGGTTCCAAAGTGGTGTGCCTGGGCAACCTGGCACAGATCGACACCCCTTACCTGTCCGCGACCAGCTCCGGGCTGACTTACCTGACGGAACGCTTCAAGGACTTCCCGAACGGCGTGCACATCGCCCTGCAGGGTGTTCCTCGTTCGATTCTGGCCGAATACGCCGAATCTCACCTGTAACCGATTCCGGGCGATGACTTCATCGCCCGGCTCACCTGAAACCCCTGTGGGAGTCGGGCTTGCCCGCGATTGCATCGCTGCGGTGCTCCTGAAAAACCGAGGTGCCTGCATCGCGGGCAAGCCCGGCTCCCACATTTGATCTGCGTTGGGTTTACAATCGGGGCTCCTGATCAGGAGTATCCCTGTGCTGACTCATCTCGATTCCCAAGGTCGCGCCCACATGGTCGACGTCACTGAAAAAGCCGTGACGTTCCGTGAAGCCGTGGCCGAAGCGCGGGTGCGCATGTTGCCCGAAACCCTGAAAATGATTGTCGACGGCGCCCACCCCAAGGGCGACGTGTTTGCCGTGGCCCGCATCGCCGGGATCCAGGCGGCGAAAAAAACCAGTGATCTGATCCCGCTGTGCCACCCGTTGATGCTCACCGGGGTCAAGGTTGAGCTCAGCGCCGACGGCCTGGACGCGGTGCACATCGTCGCCCGCTGCAAACTCTCCGGCCAGACCGGCGTCGAGATGGAAGCCCTGACGGCGGCCAGCGTGGCGGCCCTGACGATCTACGACATGTGCAAGGCCGTGGATCGCGGCATGACCATCGAAAACATTCGCCTGCTGGAAAAGCTCGGCGGCAAAAGTGGGCATTTCAAGGCGGATGAACAATGAGCATCAACGTACTGTTTTTTGCGCGCTACAGCGAAGCGGTGGGCTTTGACTCGTTGGAGGTGGAAGGCGACTTCGCCACCGTCGACGCCGTGCGTCTGGCGCTGGCGGCTGACCCAGGTTTTGAAGTGCTCAATGAAGCCAGCCTGATGTGCGCCCGCAACCAGGAAATATGCACGCTCGACCAGCCTGTGCAAGCTGGCGACGAGGTCGCGTTCTTCCCGCCTGTGACCGGGGGCTGACCATGGCGATTCGAGTGCAGGCCGGGGCATTTGATCCGGGCGCCGAAGTCAACGCGATGCACGCCGACAACGTAGGCGTGGGCGCCGTGGTGAGCTTTGTCGGCTATGTTCGCGACTTCAACGACGGCCGCGAGGTGGCGGGGATGTTCCTGGAGCACTACCCCGGCATGACCGAAAAAGCCCTGGCCAAGATCACCGAGGAAGCCGAACAGCGCTGGCCATTGCTCAAGCTGGAGGTGCTGCACCGTATCGGCGCGTTGGAGCCGGGCGAGCCGATTGTGTTTGTTGCGGCAGCCAGTGCCCATCGCCAGGCGGCGTTCGATGCCTGTGCGTTTGTGATGGACTATCTGAAAACCCGGGCGCCGTTCTGGAAAAAGGAAAACACCAGTGAAGGGCCCCGCTGGGTGGAAGGGCGCGACAGCGATCACGCGGCCGCTGAACGCTGGAAATAACGGCGCGTGTGGCGAGGGGCTTGCTGTGGCGAGGGAGCTTGCTCCCGCTGGGCTGCGTAGCGGCCCCAAAATCTTGGGAGCGCTGCGCACTCCAGCGGGAGCAAGCTCCCTCGCCACAGCAAGCTCCCTCACCACAGAGGTCAGGTCGAAGCGTGCAGCCGGTGCGGCGACAGCATCGCCTCGGTCAACCCGAACGCCGCCAATGCCTGCGGCAAAGGCTTCCCGCGCACCAGTGCCGCACTGGCCTGGCCCATCGCCGGTGAGGTCTGGATCCCGTAGCCGCCCTGGGCCGCAATCCAGAACAATCCCTCCACCTGTGGATCGAAGCCGCAGACCAGATCCCCATCGCCGACAAAACTGCGCAACCCGGCCCAGGTCCGCGCAGGCCGGCGGATGCTCAGGGTGGTGGCTTCTTCGATGTGATAAATGCCCGTGGCAATGTCCAGTTCTTCCGGTTGCACATCGTGGGGCTCTACCGGGTCGGCATTGGCGGGGGAGCCGAGGAACATGCCGGCGTCGGGTTTCATATAGAACGAACCGTCGAGGGCAGCCAGTTCCGGCCATGCATGGATGTTCAGTTCGGCAGGCGCGGCGAACACGAACGCACTGCGACGCTTGGGTTGCAGGCCGATTTTCTGTGCACCGGCCAACTGGCCGATGTGGTCGGCCCAGGCGCCGGCGGCATTGATGATCACCGGGGCGCTGAAGTGTTGTTGTGCCGTGCGCACTTGCCATAGGCCCTGAGCGTCGCGGATCAGTTTCTGCACGTCGCTGTCGAGGTGGATTTCACCGCCATTGCGCCGAATGCCACGCAGGTAGCCCTGATACAGCGCGTCGGTGTCGATGTCGCAGACGGTGGGGTCGTAGATCCCGCCATGGACCTTTTCCCGACGCAGGATCGGCATCATGGCCATCGACTCATCGACGTCGAGCAGACGCGTGTCGGGCACCAGGGCCTTGGCGCTCAGGTATTGGCGCTGCAATTCATCGGGATCGCCGATCAAGTCCACCACCAGTTCGCCCCGAGGCGTGAGCAGTGGGTGTTCGGCAAAGCCTGCGGGCGGGTGATCGAAAAAGGCGCGGCTGCCGAGGGTGAGGGCGCGGACCTGTGGCGTGCCGTAGGCGGCGATGTACAGGGCGGCGGAGCGGCCGGTGGAGTGGTAGCCCGGCATCGACTCGCGCTCCAGGACGATGACGCGGGCATGTTGTGACAGCCAGTAACCGGCGGATGCGCCAGCGATGCCACCGCCGATGATGATGTAGTCGGCCTGGTTCATGTGTTCCTCCTTGAATTTGAAAGCGCTGAAACCAAATGTGGGAGCGGGCTTGCTCGCGAATGCGGTGTGTCAGTCTCTGGATATATTGACTGATCCACTGCATTCGCGAGCAAGCCCGCTCCCACATTTTTACCGCATTCCAGCTTAAGGCCGTTTGCGCTCTACAGGACGCAACAAATGCGTCGGTGGCGTCTCGCAGCTGATCTTGCGGCCCAGCAAGGTTTCGATCGACGGCAACTGATACGAATCGTCTTCCCCGGCAAAGCTGATGGACACGCCCGCCGCGCCCGCACGGCCGGTGCGGCCAATACGGTGCACATAGTCGTCCGGCACTTCCGGCAGGGTGAAGTTGATCACGTGGCTGATGCCGTCGATGTGAATCCCGCGCCCGGCCACGTCGGTAGCCACCAGCACGCGAATCTTGCCTTCGCGAAAGCCTTCCAACGTCTTGATACGCTTATGCTGCGGCACATCGCCCGACAGTTGCGCGGCATTTACGCCATCACGCACCAGGCGTTCTTCGATGCGCCGCACTTCGTCCTTGCGGTTGGCAAACACCATGACCCGCTCCCAACCGTTGTCGTTGACCAGGTTGTAGAGCAGCTTGTATTTGTCGGCACCGGCCACCGCGTAGATGTGCTGCTCGACGTTCTCGCTGGCAACGTTCAGTGCCTCGATCTCGACGATGGACGGGTCGGTGGTCCACTGCTTGGCGAGGTTCATCACGTCTTCGGTGAAGGTCGCGGAGAACAGCAGGGTCTGGCGCTCGTTTTTCGGCGGGGTCTGGCGAATGATCTGACGCACTTGCGGGATAAAACCCATGTCGAGCATGCGGTCGGCTTCGTCCAGCACCATCACTTCGACCATGTCCAGGTGCACGTCGCCGCGCTGGTTGAAGTCCAGCAAGCGGCCCGGCGTGGCCACCAGGATGTCGCAGTGACGCGCTTCCAGGTGCTTGAGCTGCTTGTCGAAGTCCATGCCACCGACAAACGTCATCACGTTGAGGCCGGTGTATTTGGTCAGGTCGGCGGCATCCTTGGCGATCTGTACCACCAGCTCCCGGGTCGGGGCGATGATCAGTGCGCGCGGCTCACCCATGTAGCGCTCTTTGGGCGGCGGGGTCTGCAGCAACTGGGTGATGATCGAGATCAGGAAGGCTGCGGTCTTGCCGGTGCCGGTCTGGGCGCGGCCGATGGCGTCTTTGCCGGCGAGGGTGAAGCCCAGCACTTGCGCCTGGATCGGCGTGCAGTACGGGAAGCCCAGGTCCTGGATGGCGTGCATCAGTTCCGGGGCGAGCTTGAAATCATGAAAGCGGGTTTTGCCTTCCTGGGGTTCGACAACGAAGTCTTCCAGTTTCCAGGGGATAACCACAGGTTTTGGCGCGCGTTCGCGGCGCGGTTTTTCCGGGCGTGGTTTCTCGGCGGGCGGTTCTTCAGCGACGTTAACCGTGGCGGGTGTGGTCACCGGCTCTTTTTTTGGCGAGGCTACAGGTGCGGTCCGGCCAGGCTGCTGACCGTCATTGCGGTTGCCTTGGGCGTGGGCGGGGGCACTGGAACCTGGCGCGAGCTGCTCAGCCTCGCTTTTACCGAACATCTTCTTGAGTGCTTTGAGCACGGTCATCTCATCAATTGGTTAAGGAATGTACGCCGGCCAGTGTAATGCAAGAATCGGGCGCGGCGTAGTGCGTTGGTCATACGGCTACAGAATGTGTGGTTTTCAGCCCAGGCGGGCGGCCAACCAGGTGCCAATATCGTGTATCTCCTGGGGTAACACTTCGTGGCCCATTGGGTATTCCTGCCATGCAACGGTGACACCGCGGGTCTTCAAATGCTCATAGGCGCTGCGGCCCATGGCGTTCTGTACCACGTCGTCGTATTGGCCATGCAGGCACAGCACCGGAATCCGTTGCTGGCTGGCCGACAATTCAAGCTCGTCGCCAAAGGTCGGCGCATAGGTGGAGAGGGCAATTACGCCACCCAGGGCGCCCTGCCATTTCAGGAAGGCGGTGTGGAACACCACGGCGCCGCCCTGGGAAAAGCCGGCGAGGAAAATCCGCGAAGCGTCTATTCCGCTGCTTTTTTGTTCCTTGATCAGGTCAGTGACCATTTTTGCCGAGTCTTCCAGCTCTTCAAGGCTGATGGAGCGCGCCGGGCTCATGGCCTTGATGTCGTACCAGCTGGGCATCTCGTAGCCGCCATTAATGGTTACCGGGCGTGTCGGCGCCTGGGGCAGCACAAAGCGTGTCGACAGGAGTTTTTCCTGTAGGGCTTCGGCCACCGGCAGGAAGTCGTAGCGATCGGCACCCAGGCCATGCAACCAGATTACGCAGGCGTCTGCGGGCTTGGCGGGCTGAAGAATCAAGGGGTCGGTCATGTCTGCTCCATATATGTGCGTGCGCTCCGATTGAGTGCGTCGGAACGGTGCGCGACAGGTTGATCTGTTAAGAGAATGTCGCAAGGTTGAATCTTTTGCTCTTGACCGTGGGCTGAAACGACTCAGCCGCCAGTCTGGTACGGGGCTTGCTATGTGAAACCCGATGTCAAGGCTCACCCCAGGCGGTAACACTATCAGTGACTGACGCCTGTGGGATAGCAACTGGACTTAAAGCAAAAACCTCATGCTGTTTGACCCCAAAAAAAGCCAACACGGGTCGATGTCGCCTCATAAGGGTGCGGTGGGGTTCGAGCTCCGACACAACAAGAGCAAAACTGGAGGTTTGAATGAAGGTATTGAAATCCACCCTGGCCATCGTGACCGCGGCTACCGTACTGGGTGTCAGTGGTTTCGCCCAGGCTGGCGCCACTCTGGATGCCGTGCAGAAGAAAGGCTTTGTGCAGTGTGGCGTGAGCGACGGTCTGCCGGGCTTCTCGGTGCCGGATGCCAGCGGCAAGATCCTCGGGATCGACGCTGACGTGTGCCGTGCTGTTGCTGCTGCCGTATTCGGCGACGCAACCAAGGTCAAATTCAGCCAGTTGAATGCCAAGGAGCGTTTCACCGCGCTTCAGTCTGGCGAAGTCGACATCCTGTCGCGCAACACCACCATGACCAGCTCCCGCGATGCCGGCATGGGCCTGAAATTCCCGGGCTTCATCACCTACTACGACGGTGTTGGCTTCCTGGTGAACAACAAGCTGGGTGTTAAAAGTGCCAAGGAACTGGACGGTGCAACCATCTGCATCCAGGCCGGTACCACCACTGAGCTGAACGTTTCCGACTACTTCCGCGCCAACAACCTGAAGTACACCCCGATCACGTTCGACACCTCCGATGAAAGCGCCAAGTCGCTGGAATCCGGGCGTTGCGACGTGCTGACCTCCGACAAGTCGCAGCTCTACGCACAGCGCAGCAAGCTGGCCTCGCCGAAGGACTACGTGGTGTTGCCGGAAACCATTTCCAAAGAACCACTGGGCCCTGTCGTGCGTAACGGCGATGACGAGTGGCTGGCCATCGTGCGCTGGGTTGGCTACGCCATGCTCAACGCTGAAGAAGCCGGTATCACCTCCAAAAACGTCGAAGCTGAAGCCAAGTCCACCAAGAACCCGGACGTTGCCCGTCTGCTGGGTGCTGACGGCGAATACGGCAAAGACCTGAAAGTGAAGAAAGACTGGGTCGTACAGATCGTCAAGCAAGTCGGTAACTACGGCGAAGTGTTCGAGAAAAACCTCGGCAAAAGCACTCCCCTGGAAATCGATCGTGGCCTGAACGCACTGTGGACCAACGGTGGCATTCAATACGCACCACCTGTGCGCTGATAGCTGATGGTTCTGTCACCCGGTGGGCCAACCGCCGGGTGATGTTCTGTTCCATTATTCCTGGGGCACTTAATGCAAAATCAAATCGGCGCACCAAAACAGAAGCTCAGCTTCAGTGATCCAAAAGTGCGTGCGTGGCTATTCCAGATCATCACGATTGTGGCGGTGGTCTCGTTGGGCTGGTACCTGTTCAACAACACGCAAACCAACCTTCAACACCGGGGCATCACCTCGGGTTTCGACTTTCTTGAGCGCAGTGCCGGCTTCGGCATCGCTCAGCACCTGATCGACTACACCGAATCGGACAGCTATGCCCGGGTCTTTGTGATCGGTCTGCTTAACACTTTGCTGGTGACCGTGATCGGCGTGGTCCTGGCGACCATCCTCGGGTTCATCATCGGTGTGGCGCGTTTGTCACCCAACTGGATGATCAACAAGCTGGCGACCGTGTATGTGGAAGTGTTCCGCAACATTCCGCCGCTGCTGCAAATCCTGTTCTGGTACTTCGCGGTCTTCCTGACGATGCCGGGGCCGCGCAACAGCCATAACTTCGGTGACACATTCTTTGTCAGCAGCCGTGGCCTGAATATGCCTGCCGCGTTGGCGGCGGACGGATTCTGGCCGTTCGTGATCAGCGTAGTGGTGGCAATCGTTGCCATTGTGCTGATGGCCCGCTGGGCCAACAAACGCTTTGAAGCCACTGGCGTTCCCTTCCACAAGTTCTGGGCCGGCCTGGCACTGTTGGTGGTGATCCCTGCGCTGTGCGCCCTGGTGTTCGGCGCGCCGCTGCACTGGGAAATGCCCAAGCTGCAAGGCTTCAACTTTGTGGGCGGCTGGGTACTGATTCCCGAGCTGCTGGCGCTGACCCTGGCCCTGACCGTGTACACCGCGGCATTTATCGCCGAGATCGTGCGTTCAGGCATCAAGTCCGTCAGCCACGGCCAGACCGAAGCCGCGCGTTCCCTCGGGCTGCGCAACGGTCCGACCCTGCGCAAAGTGATCATTCCGCAGGCCCTGCGCGTGATCATCCCGCCGCTGACCAGCCAATACCTGAACCTGGCGAAAAACTCGTCACTGGCCGCCGGTATCGGTTACCCGGAAATGGTTTCGCTGTTTGCCGGCACGGTGCTCAACCAGACCGGTCAGGCTATCGAGGTTATTGCCATCACCATGAGCGTGTACCTGGCGATCAGCATCAGCATTTCCCTGCTGATGAACTGGTACAACAAGCGCATTGCGCTGATCGAGCGGTGAGGAAACCTGCATGAGTACGCATACTTTCAAACCTGATATGCCGCCACCGAGCAAAGTGTTCGGGCCGATGGCATGGATGCGCGCCAACCTGTTTTCCAGCTGGCTCAACACCCTGCTGACGCTGTTGGCGTTTTACCTGATCTACCTGGTCGTGCCGCCGATCCTGCACTGGGCGATTCTCGATGCGAACTGGGTCGGCACCACCCGTGCCGACTGCACCAAGGAAGGCGCGTGCTGGGTGTTTATCCAACAGCGCTTCGGGCAGTTCATGTACGGCTACTACCCAGGCGACCTGCGCTGGCGCGTGGACCTGACCGTGTGGCTGGCCATCGTGGGCGTGGCGCCGCTGTTCATCTCGCGCTTTACGCGCAAGGCGGTCTACGGCCTGAGCTTTTTGGTGGTGTACCCGATCGTTGCCTACTTCCTGCTCCACGGCGGGATCTTCGGCATGACCAACGTGGCGACCAGCCAATGGGGCGGCTTGATGCTGACCCTGGTGATCGCCACCGTCGGCATCGCCGGCGCCTTGCCGCTGGGCATTGTGCTGGCGCTGGGGCGGCGTTCGAACATGCCCGCCATTCGTGTGGTCTGCGTGACCTTCATCGAATTCTGGCGTGGTGTGCCGTTGATCACGGTGCTGTTCATGTCGTCGGTGATGTTGCCGCTGTTCCTGCCGGAAGGCATGGGCATCGACAAGCTGCTGCGGGCGTTGATCGGCGTGATCCTGTTCCAGTCGGCCTATGTGGCTGAAGTGGTGCGCGGTGGCTTGCAGGCGATTCCCAAGGGGCAGTACGAAGCTGCCGCCGCGATGGGCCTGGGCTACTGGCGCAGCATGGGCCTGGTGATTCTGCCGCAAGCCCTGAAGATGGTGATCCCGGGCATCGTCAACACGTTTATCGCGTTGTTCAAGGACACCAGTCTCGTGATCATCATCGGCCTGTTCGACCTGCTCAACAGCGTCAAGCAAGCCGCCGCCGACCCGAAATGGTTGGGCATGGCCACTGAAGGCTACGTGTTCGCCGCCCTGGTGTTCTGGATTTTCTGTTTTGGTATGTCCCGCTATTCCATTCATTTGGAACACAAGCTGGACACAGGCCACAAGCGTTAGGAGTTTTGTGATGAGTGAAGCGATCAAACAGCCTGTGAGCCCTGAAGGCATTATTCAGATGCAGGGCGTCAACAAGTGGTACGGCCAGTTCCACGTGTTGAAAGACATCAACCTGAACGTCAAGCAGGGCGAACGTATCGTGCTGTGCGGCCCGTCGGGTTCCGGCAAGTCCACCACCATCCGCTGCCTCAACCGCCTGGAAGAGCACCAGCAGGGCCGCATCGTGGTCGATGGCGTGGAACTGACCAACGACCTCAAGCAGATCGAAGCGATCCGCCGCGAAGTCGGCATGGTGTTCCAGCACTTCAACCTGTTCCCGCACCTGACCATCCTGCAGAACTGCACGCTGGCTCCGATGTGGGTACGCAAGATGCCCAAGCGCAAGGCCGAGGAAATCGCCATGCATTACCTTGAGCGCGTGCGTATTCCGGAGCAGGCCCACAAGTTTCCGGGGCAACTGTCCGGCGGCCAGCAACAGCGCGTGGCGATTGCCCGTGCGCTGTGCATGAAACCGAAAATCATGCTGTTCGATGAGCCGACTTCGGCACTCGACCCGGAGATGGTGAAGGAAGTTCTCGACACCATGATCGGCCTGGCCGAAGACGGCATGACCATGCTCTGCGTGACCCACGAAATGGGCTTTGCCCGCACCGTGGCCAACCGCGTGATCTTCATGGACAAGGGCGAGATCGTGGAGCAGGCAGCGCCGAATGACTTCTTCGACAACCCGCAGAATGATCGGACCAAGTTGTTCTTGAGCCAGATTTTGCATTGATGCGGGAGTAACGCTTAAAAATAAACCCGGCCTTGTGCCGGGTTTTTTGCGGTTCAGGCCACCGTAAGACTTTCATGCTCCTTGTGCTCGGTATATTTAAACGCTCCTCGCAGATCGGCACCTTCGGCCAGGGCCTTTGCGTCAGCGAGCAAATGCGGGTAACGATCCAGGAGGCGCATCAGCAGCATCAATGCCTTGGGCGGAAGAATCTCGCCGCGCTCGTAACGCGAAAATGCGTTGTGCCCGCCACCGGACAGCAGTTGCACGGTTTCTTTTTGCGTAAGGTGTAGTTTGCGACGGATACGCTTCATCTCGACGCCGATCATTTGCCGGGCGGCGATAACCAGTTCATCGCCGGCTTGCCCGTGGCGCTCCGAACTTTCGGGATCCCATTCGATTTCTCCGCACTTCTGGCACTCCCAACCAGAAAGATTATCGACACGGCGCTCCATGCCCTTGACGCTCATGGTTTCGCCGCGCCCTTCGAAATGTGTCATGCCCTCACGCGCGCCGCAGCTGAAACATTGCTGGGTTTTCATGGGTTTTTCTCCTTGAAGGAGATTACGGGTGGGCCGCCGGCAGGGCGGTACGTCACCTTTATATAAATCTCCAGATCTTGTGAGTTCGTGTGGTACACGTCCTGCCACACTCGATGGTCTTCATAGGTGGTCATCGATTTGTACAACAGCTTGGTTTGCAGTTCGAAAATGACTGCCTGCATCTCTTCAATAGTCAGGCCCATATCCTGGCCGGTCCTTCCTGCGGTATTGGTAAATGCTTTCTTCCCAAGCCGCCTGACATCCGCCTTTATCACCGCCAAATCGTAATGAGGTGTGTACTTTTCCATAAGACACCTGAAGCCGAAATTACCCTCTAAGGGTAATTTTATCAATCGTAAATCCCGCTCCTTTTGTTACCCAATCAACCCTAGTGCGTTGCCCTTGTAGGCAAGTCTGACTACCATGTAGGAAAATTCATCCTATGATTGGATGAAAGGACGAAATCCATGACAGACATCGCACCCCTGATAAAACGCTCCCTCGTCGACCAGGCTCTGGACCAGTTGCGCCAACGCATCACCCAAGGCGTATGGGCCATCGGCGAGCGCCTGCCCACCGAGCCCGAGTTGTCTGCCGAGCTGGGCATAAGCCGCAACACCGTGCGTGAAGCCATGCGGGTGTTGGCGTTTTCCGGGTTGATCGAGATCCGCCAGGGCGACGGCAGCTACCTGCGCTCCATGACCGACCCGTTGGGCGCGATGAAAGCCTTGTCCCATTGCACCCTGGCCCAGGCCCAGGAGACACGGCAGATTCTTGAAGTCGAGGCCAGCGGCCTGGCAGCGTTACGGCGAACCGATGCCGACCTGGTCGCCTTGCGCGAAGCATTGAAAACTAGCGCCGAGCATTACCACGGCGACCTGGAGCACTACATCAGCTGCGACCTGGTGTTCCACAAACGCCTGGTGAACGCCGCCCACAACCCGGCCTTGAGCGAGCTGTACCAGTACTTCTCCAGTATCGTCGGCGCGCAACTGCGCCAGACCCTGAACATCCAGCCCCGCCGGCAAGCGGTGTTCGATTTGCACGGCGCCTTGCTCGATGCCGTAGAGCAGCAGGACCCGGAACGCGCCAAGGCCCTGTCCCGGCAGTTGATCAATGAACCTTGAACCCGAGAACCTCATGCCCCGTTCAGAAAATGCCCTTGAAGAACTGCTGATCGACGCTGAAGCCGATGACGACGAGGTGCAGCACAGCCCGCCGGCGGTGAGTCGCCCGTGGCTGTTGCTGCTGGGCCTGATTCTGGTGGCGTTGAACCTGCGTCCGGCGCTGTCGAGCATGTCGCCGCTGTTGGCGGAAGTTTCCAGCAGCCTCGGTTTGTCGGCGGCAAAGGCCGGCCTGCTGACCACCTTGCCCGTGCTTTGCCTGGGCCTGTTTGCGCCGTTGGCACCGATCCTGGCCCGACGTTTTGGCGCCGAGCGGGTGGTACTGGGGATCCTGTTGACCCTGGCGGGCGGCATTATCCTGCGCAGTTCTTTCGGTGAAGTCGGGCTGTTCGCCGGCAGCCTGTTGGCCGGTGCGAGTATCGGCATCATCGGTGTGCTGCTGCCGGGCATCGTCAAGCGCGACTTCGCCAAACAGGCGGGCACCATGACCGGCGTGTACACCATGGCCCTGTGCCTGGGCGCGGCGCTGGCGGCGGGTTCCACGGTGCCGCTGAGTCATTACTTCGGCGACAGCTGGAACATCGGCCTGGGCTTCTGGATTCTCCCGGCGTTGGTCGCCGCGCTGTTTTGGCTGCCGCAGGTCGGCCAGAAGCATGGCGCGCATCATGTGGCTTATCGGGTGAAGGGTTTATTGCGTGATCCGCTGGCCTGGCAGGTGACCTTGTACATGGGCCTGCAATCGTCCCTGGCCTACATCGTGTTTGGCTGGTTGCCGTCGATTCTCATCGGCCGTGGCCTGACCGCCACCCAGGCCGGCCTGGTGCTCTCCGGCTCGGTGATCGTGCAACTGGCCAGTTCCCTGGCCGCGCCGTGGCTGGCGACACGCGGCAAGGATCAGCGTCTGGCCATCGTGGTGGTGATGGTGCTGACGCTGGGCGGCCTGTTCGGTTGCCTGTATGCGCCGCTGGACGGTTTGTGGGGCTGGGCGATTCTGCTGGGCCTGGGCCAGGGCGGTACGTTCAGCCTGGCGCTGACCCTGATTGTGCTGCGCTCGCGGGATTCCCATGTGGCGGCCAACCTGTCGAGCATGGCCCAGGGTATCGGTTATACCCTGGCGTCCATGGGGCCGTTTGCAGTCGGCCTGGTACACGACTGGACGGGTGGCTGGGGCGCCACCGGCTGGATTTTCGCGGTGATCGGCCTGGGCGCCATCGTGGCCGGCCTGGGCGCCGGGCGCGCGCGGTATGTGGCGGTGACCAGCGAGAAGGTTTAGAGGTAGAGCACTTCCAGGGTGCTGGAGCCGTCCATGTAGACCTCGCTGCTGAGGTCCAGGTTGCGCTTGGCGGCGATCACCGTCTGTACCTTGACGATGCTGATCAGATTTTGAATCGCCGCTGGCCCGCTCGTACTGCCGACGGTGTCGGTAAACCCCAGGTAGCTGCGGGCGCCGATGTCGATCGGGTTGCTGTTGGCGCTGCGCCAGGCCACGCCGCCAGTGGTGGATTCGGTGCCATACACCTGGGCCAGGCTGTCGGTCATGGTTTGCGCCGGGTCGAAGCTCAGGTAGTACAGGCCGATCTTGTTGCCGCTTTTATCCAGCCCCAGTCCGTAGTAGATCTCGCTGTTGACGTTGGCCGAACCGTCGCGATTGTCGTGCATGCGCAGGGCGAAACGGATGGGGCCGTTGCAACTGATGTTCACGTTCAGGTTCTGGATCGGCAGGCGGGTGCCGGTGTCGCTGTTCAGGTCTTGCTGGGAAATCTTGCCGTAATCGATCACCCCGGCGCTCGACAGCCCCGGGGTGCAGGCGCTGGGGGTGATCAACCCGGTGACTGCAAACTCGGTGCGGGAGGCCGCGAACGTCGCAGTGCTGAAGGCCAGCAGTGAAAGAGAGGCGAGGGAAAGCAGGCGTGTGTTCATCACAGTGTCCTTTGCGGGTGGTTAGAGGTAGAGAATTTCAATCGTGCCCGAGCCGTCGAGCAGTACTTCGGTGCTCAGGTCCAGAGTGTTCATCGGTGCCAGAATGGCCCTGACGCTGATCTGCCCGTTCAGGTTCTGGATCGCCGTGGGGCCTGCGTGGCTGCCGGGTGTGTCGGTGAACCCCAGCAGGCTGTTGCTGCCGATGGGAATCGGGTAGGCGCTGGAGCTGCTCCAGGCCACGCCGTTGGTGGTGGAGTCGGTGCGGTACACCTGGGGCAGGGTGTCGGCCTGCAGGTCGAAGGGGTCGAAGTAGAGGTAGTAACGGCCGATGTTATTGCGGCTGTTGTCCACCCCCAGGCCGTAGGCGGTTTCGTCGGTGCCGCCGGTGGCGGTGCCGTTGCGGTTGTCTTGCATGCGCAGGGTAAAACGCGTCGGCCCGTCGCAACCGATGCCCAGCATCAGGCTGCGTGAAGCCAGGGCGTTTTCCTTGTCGGCGTTCAGGCTCTTGGCCCACATGCGGCCAAAATCGACGATGCCGCCGTTGGACAAGTTGGCGGTGCAGGCGGCCGGGGCGAAGCCGGCTTGCAGGGTCAACTCCCGCGCCTGGCCGGTGCCCACTGCGTCGAACAGCCCGGAGGTCTCCCAGGTCACGGCATCGCGTACCAGAGTGGCATCGGCCTGGGCCCAGGCATTGACCAGTAGTTGCACGGAAAACGCGCTGCCGGTTGCTGGCACGCCATCGCGTAACGGCACGATGCCCTGGTCCGGGCGCCAGGCGAGGACGTTGGCCCGCGTGCCTGGCGCCTGGCCCTGGCCAGCAATCAGGCCCAATTCCACGGCCTGGCCATCCAGCACCGCGTCGCTCACCTGCACCTCGTAGCTGCCTCGGTCGGTAAAGCGAAACCGCTCGCCGTGGCCGGCCAATGCCCGGTAAAACAGGCTCATGTCGCTGGGTTGCGGGCAGTTGATCGTCAAACTCAGGCGCCGCTCCCCCAGTAGGGTTTCAGCGCTCGGTGCACGGTGGATCGTGCGGTTCATCACGCCGAAATCCAGGCGTGACTCGCTGAGGTTCAGACGGCAATCTTCGGCCTGGGCCACGGGCAGGGCGCCGAGGGCCAGGGCTGCCAGCAATAGTCGGTTCATCACAGAGTTCCTCATGGCGCCAGGCATCGGGCAGGGGCGGTTTCGAAATACACCTGCGGGTCGGCTTTTTCCGGCAGCGCAAAGTTCAGCTCACAGCGTTGGGTGCCGGGTGCCTTGACCCACAAGCGACGCGGGTCCAGCACGTTGGGCAAAAAGACCTGGCTGCCTTCCTGCACCAGGGTCACGAACTCGCCGTCGGCGGTGCTCACCGTGGCGCCGCGGGGCAGGGGCGCGCCGTGGTCGGTGGTCACCGTCAGCAGGGCGCGACGGGTCATGGCCACGCCGAACTCGACGCGGTCCACCGCGCCGCGCCCGGCCGAAATCACCGCCAGGCCATTGCTGATGTCGGCGTTGCGCGGCAACGAGCGGGTTTGCACTTCCACCGGGCTGCGGCCATAGGCGGCCACCTGCGAGACCACCGCCTGGCCCTGGCCATCGGTCCAGACCGGGCCGCTTGGGGTGCTGAGTTTGATCCCGGGCATGTCGCCCACGGACACCAGGGCGAAGGTGTCGCGCACCGGGTACGGCGAGAAGGTCACGCCGTCACTGTGAGCGACGATCCCGCCCCGGATGCCGCCCTGGTAACTGGAGCGTTCGGCGTCCGAGCGGCTGTAGTTGAGGTCCAGTTGGGCGTAGCGCGGCAGGTAGGAAACGCCCAGGGTCGATTCCACCTGGTGATCGCGGCTGTCGTGTTCGGCGCTGACCCGGTAACTCAATTGATCATCGACCTGTTCGCTCACCCCCAGCCCGATGCGGTGTTCGCCGCCGGAGTTGCGCACCCAGGCCCGGCCCCGGCGGGTTTCCCCCAGGGGCACGCTGAGGCTCAGGTACACCGCGTTCTCATCGTTGCGTTGGCCACTGACTTGCCATTCGGCGCTGGCTGACAGCGACACGCCGCGCACACTGGTGCCCCAGGAGGCGAGGGCGCGGCTGCTGTCCCGGCCGTCGAAGGTGTTGGTGCGCGAGATGCCGGCGTTGAAGGCGCCGAGCCAGGGATGCGCCCAGCCCAAGGACAGGCTTTGCTGGTCACGGTAACGCGAACGACGGGCGTCGTTGTCCCGAGGTTCATAGGCGGTGTCCTGCAGTTCCCGGTAGCCCTCGGTGCGATGGGACGTGCCAGCGGTGATCGACCATTGCTGCCCCAGGCGCTGGGACAGTGACAGGTCGGTCTGTACCCCGCGTTCGTGCGGGTGGGTCTGGGTATCGGCGAGTTGGGTCGCCAGTTGCAACTGGCCGTTCGGCCATGGCAGCAGCCCCAGGCTGGCGCCCGTCGCACGATAATCCTCGGCCATCAGCGCACCGGCACTCAGGCTGAGCCGGGGGCTCAATGGGCCGGTCCATCCGGTGCTGACCACCCACGGATCCTCGCCGCGGGTGTTGCCAATATTGCGCACCCGCCCGGCGCCCACTGAATACCCCGGCGCGGGCAAGCCAATGCCGAGCATGACCGCCGGTACGGTGAAGCGGCGCTCCTCGCCGGTGCTTTCCTTGACGGTCACCTCGACGTCGGAGCGGGCGTTCAAGCGCCGCACATCGGTCAACGAGAACGGGCCTGCGGGCACCACCGTGGAATGGATCAGCGCACCGTTCTGCCGCACCTCGACCTGCGCCGGGCTGTTGGCGATGCCGTTGATGGTTGCGCCCTGTGCCTGGTCTTGCAGCGCCTGTTCGGTGAACACCTGCGCCCCGGTGATCTGCGCCGAGGCCAGTACCGGGTTATAGAGGTTGATCTGCCCGGCCTGCAACACGGCTTGTTGTTCGGCAAAGGTACGCTGGGCGTACGCTTCCAGGTGCGTGCTGCTCGAACGGGAATCCTGCCAGGTCTGCACCTGGCGGCTGCGTACGATCCAGTCGCCGGCATTGAACCCCACCTCGGTGTTGGCCGAGCCGAACCGGCTGGCATCATCGCCATAACGGTTGTACAGCCCACTCACGTCATAGTTGAGCAGCCCGGCAAAACCGCCGGTTTCATAGCCCGACAGCTCCCGTTGCCGAGGGCGCAGGGACTCGGTGGGCACCACCAGGGTGATGCTCAGGCTGGCCGGATCCTGCTCCACCATGGTTTGCGGGTATTCGCCGAGAAAGTCATGGCAGCCGCTGTCGCCCAGCGGTGCCGGCACCACCAGGTCGCCGGCGTCGAGCAAGGCACGGTCGAAGCACAGCGCGCCCTGGCGGTCGAACTGCGCGTCGACCCGACCCCGGCGCTGGCCGTTGACCGTCAGGCTTACGGCGTGCCGGCCACTGGTGTAGCTCGGCGCGTCCAGCAGCAGGTAGGCCAGTTCCGGATCGATGCCGCGTTGGTGCAGGGTTTGCGGGTCAAACGCCTGGCCCGATGGCGAACCCTCGGCCCAGGCGGGGCTCAACAGCAGTGCATTGGCCAGCGGCAGGGCGGCGCAGGCCAGCCGCCTGCCGAAAAGACGATGAGGAAAACCGGGCACGGCTTCGCCAGCCGGGTCAGTGGTGACTGTGTTCACGTAAGGCACTCAAGTTATGGAAGCCTGCGGTGGGCGGGCTTCCCGGTGACGGTCACTGGGCTGTCACTTCGTTATTGGGCGTTTTCTGCGATGACGGGCGCTTCAAAGGCGGCGACGGCAAAGCCGTAGACGGTCGCCGGCTGCATCCGCACCGAACTCGCAGGGCCGGGCGGTGCTTTGATGCTCAGGGTCTCGCCGGGCAGGATGTAGGTGCGCGGCAGCACGGCCTTGCCGTTGCCCGGCAGCAGGTGCAGTTCCTGGGCCATGCGCACCACGTATTTGGTGTCGTTCGCCACCTTCAGGTGGCCGTTGCCCAGTGACCAGGCCAGGCCTGTCCATGGCGTACGGTTGGGCGCCAGGCCCTTGGGGTGGATGATCACCGGCAGGTTCTGGCGCACCGTCACGCCCACCCGCGCATGCCCGCTGGGCACTGCGGCGCGGTCCTTGGGCATGCCTTCGAAAATCACCCGCTTCAGGCGTTGGGTCTGCAGCGGTTCGCGGTTCTGCAAAATGAAGCGCACCAATTGACTCTTGTCGGCTTCGACCCGGGCCAGGGGCGGGGTGACAAACAGCAGCGGTTCGGTGTCTTCCGGTACGTCTTCAAGGGTGACGTGCAACAGGGCGAGCTTGCCGTCGGTGTTGGTCACCGACACTGAAGCTTCACCGTCGGCCTCGTTGACAATCACCACCGAGGTGTCGGGCACCATGCCGTCGGCGTGTGCCCGGGCGCTCAGCAAGCAGCCCATGGCCAGGCTGGCGAGCACGCGGCTCAAGGTTGGGTAAGTCTTCATGACGCAGTTCCTAAAAGGCTGATTACAGGTAACGCAAATCCAGCACCAGTGAGCCGTCGAGGGGCACCTCCTGCTTTAGGCTGAGGCGGTTCGCTGGCTGGATGGTGGTGTCTGCGCGGATGCGCGTGGTCAGGCTGACGATGGGTTCGGGAAACGGCCGGCCGGGCCGGGCAAAACCCATCAGGGTCTTGGGGTGAATTTCGGACTGCGGCACCCAGTTGCTGCCCTGGTTTTTTGACACCAGCGCCTGCATGGCCTGGCCGTCGCCCTGGGCGCTTTCGAACGCCAGGCCGACCCAGCCCAGGTGTTCGCTGGTGGCATGGGGGTTTTTCCCCAGGCCGTAGTCGGTGTCGGGCGTAGGCGATGAGTCGGCCCGGCTGTCCATGCCGATCAAGGCAAACAGCATCGGCCCACTGCAGTTGATATCCACATCCAGCCACTCGCTGGGCAATGTCGTTGGCGTATCGGGGTTCAGGCGGTGGACCGGGATTTTGCCGTGGTCGATCAGGCCGCTGCCGGACAAACCGACGGTGCATGAACTGGGGGTGACGAGGCCGGAGACGGTCATGTCGCTGGCGGTACTGGCCAAAACAGTGGAGCTGGTGTTGAGCACTAACAGCGCCGCGCTAAGGCGTAGGTATCCGTTCATCGTTCGCTTCTCGGTGCAGGTAACGAACCTCGCAGTCAGAGGCGAGGTCCCAGGGGCGCCGGTCCATGGCATGTACATCGGTGGGCTTACAGGTACTTGACTTCGAAGGTGGCGGAGCCGTCGATTGGGTGTTCGTCGCTCAAATCCAGGCTGTCCGCGCGGACGATGAACGCGTTGACTTCCAGGTTGGTGATCAGTTGCTGGATCGGGATGGGCAACCACACGCCGGTGGACCGGTCACCAAACGCCGCCAGATCCGTTGGGCCTATGTCGGAGTCCTCATACAGGCTCATCCAGGTAGTTCCGTTGTCCTGGGACTGCAGCGGGGTGGTGGCGACGCTATCAGCCGTGGCGCTGTTGAGGCGTAATCCATAGCCCCCCAACTTCTGGTTACCGTTGATCAGGCCCAGGCCATAAATGAATGTGTAGGGCGAGGAACCTACCCGATTGTCGGTGCCTTTGACGGCGTACAGGGTCTTGCCGTCGCAGGTGATTTGCAGCTGCAAGGTGGTTTTGGGCAATTCGGTGTAGGTGGTGAGGTTGAGGTCCTTGGCCGAGATCTTTCCGTAATCCACCACGCCGTTGCCCGACAGGCTCGGCTCGCAGGCATTGGGGGTGATTACGCCTTTGACGATCAGCTCCACCGTGGACGCTGCCATGGCGGATGCGCTCGTGCCCAGCAGCACCAGCGCTGCCAGGGCGTTTCGGGTTGTGTTCATGTGTTGCACATTCCTTTGGGAAAAGGGGCTTACAGGTACTTCATTTGCAAGGTTGCATGACCGTCCATGGGGATTTCATCGAGCACGGTCAGGCGGTCGGTGCCATCGATCGCGGTGTACAGCTGCATGTCGGCGTCAAACCGGGTGATGGCGATCGGAGTGGTGCTGGTACCTGCGGCGGCGATGGCCGTCAGGGTGAAGAAACTCAGCATGCTGGAGGGGACCCAACTGGCGCCGCCGTCCGTGGAGTTGAGTGTTCTGACTGGGGCGCCGTCAGCGACCGGATTGCGCAGGTGAAAGGAGACGCTCCCGAGTTTTTCGTTGCTGGGCGTCATGCCCAGGCCGTGCCGGTATTGATTGATGGACGAACCGGCACGGTTATCAATGGTGTCGAGTGCGAGCATGGTTGGGCCTTCGCACTGGATGCTCAGTCGCAAGAACTGTGGCGGCAATGAAGTGGGCTGCTCCGGGTTGAGCTCCTTGGCCGTCATCTTTCCGTAGTCCACCACACCTCCACTGGAGACCACGGGGTCGCAGGCACTGGGCGTGATGATGCCTTGAACGGTGAGTTCGGTTTTGCTGATTGCCAGCGCCGTGGGCGCAAGCAGCAGGGTGGCGAGAAAGACAACGGTCGAGGAATTCATAAGCGGGCTAAACCTTTGGTTGCAGTGGCAATGACGTTGGGCGGGTTACAGGTACATCACTTCGATGGTGGCGGAGCCGTCGATGTTGACTTCGTTGCTCAGGTCCAGCCCGTCGGTGCGGTTGATGTAGCCGCTGTAGCTGATGTTGGCGACCAGTGATTGGGTGGGGCGTGGGGTGCTGCTGTCGGCCATCGTGGCCACGGACAGCAGCAGGCCGTTCTCGAAGTTGGTGTAGGGCTCCCAGGTGGTGCCGCCGTCGAAGGACGCGATGCTCTGCACGGCCTCGGTGTCGGCCAGCGGGGTGGTCAGCTCCAGGCTGTAGCTGCCGAGTTTTTGGTTGCCATTGATGAGGCCCATGCCGAAATAGCTGCCGTTCCCGGAGCCCTGTCGGTTGTCGGTGGCCTTGAGGGCGAACGCGATCTGCGCGTCACAGGTCATGGTCATTTGCAGCGAGGCGGCTGGCAGTGGGGTGATCGCGGTCGCGTTCAGGTCCTTGGCCGACATCTTGCCGTGGTCGATCACGCCACCGCCGGACAGGGTCGGGGTGCAGGCATTCGGGGTGATGATGCCCTTGACGGCGAGGTCGACCGTGCTTGCCGCGTAAGCGGAGGAAGTGCCGGCGATCAACAGGGTGCTGGCCAGGGCGATCAGGTGCTTGTTCATGGTGTGTTTCCAGGTCTCGGTCAACTGACACAGGCGCGTCATTGCGGCGGCGGGAAGGCCGGCGCGCTGGGCGTTGGGTCAGTACGGATAGTTGCCCGCCGGATGAGGTGGCGGGTTGCCCGTTTGGGCTGGGGCGCAATTTAGCGGTCGGGTGGGAGGGGGGAAATACAACAAATACGAGAATCGGAAGGGCCAGAAGAAAGCGATTTTTATCCGGTCGGAATAGGTGATTGCGGATGTAGGAAAGTTTGTCTTCTCGTAGTTCTTGTATAGCTATGTATGTATCCGTATGGATAGATTCTCCTGCTATGCACCGATATAGAGGTGGCCATGAGGCCAAGGGATCCCGTATCCGGGAGTCGTTCCCCCGCGCACTGGCAGCATTTGAAGGTATTGGTGGTTGAAGACCACCCCACCTACCGCACATTGATGAGCTTGTTTTTGCAGAAGTTCGGGCTGCTTCACGAGGTGGTCTGCAATGGGCAGTTGGCGTTGAACGCCTGTGTCCTGAGCCATTTCGACCTGGTGATCAGTGACTGCCGGATGCCGGTGATGGATGGCTACCGCATGGCACGGGAGATCAGGCGGCGTGAACGCGCAGGCGGTTGCCGGCGCGTGCCGATCATTGCCCTGACCGCCAACCCTGGCCCGGATGATTTTCGGCGTTGCGAGGAGGCGGGCATGGATGCCTGGCTGCCCAAGCCGTTGACCCTTGATCAATTGCGTAGCGTGCTGGAGCAATGGTTGCCGCCGCCCGGCGTGGGTGTCGACCCGCACTCGCCGCCGGTGCAATCCCCTTGGCCAACCCGCGCCGACCTGATCGCCACCTTCGGCGATGAGCAGATGGTCAACCAGATGTTGCACAGCTTGCGCGCTGAAGCGGATGCGGATTTTGCCGGGCTGGCCCGCGCCTGCCATTTGCTGGACCGGGCTGCCGCGATCGAGTGCCTGCACCGACTGGTGGGTGGCCTGGTGTTTCTGGGGGGCGTCGATCTCGATACCCGCGCCGTGAAACTGATCGAGCAAGTGCGCGATCACGGCATTGCGCTCAACCAACGGGAGCTTCAACAGTTTGAAAAGGACGTGATGGCTTATCTGCGGTATTTGACAGATTTATGACGAATGAGCTGAATCCGTAGGGCGTATTACCAAGGTTTGTAGCTTTTTTTTGTAGGTGTATTCCTTTTATTTTGTAGGGTTAAGTCCATCCTCTAAAAGACACTGGGCCGGGGTGAAAACCGACGTTGGGGCAGCGGTTGTTGCCCGGGCCGGACGGGGGTATTTTTTTAAATCAATTTGCCATCAGTCTGGATTTCTATGCTTCGCGTAATTATTGCTGACGACCATCCGATCGTTCGAGTTGGTCAGCGAGTGGTGATAGAGGCCAATGGCCGGTGCAAGGTGGTGGGAGAGGCCAACGGGCCGGACGAGCTGCTCAAGCTGTTGAATGCCATGCCCTGCGATGTGCTGGTGACGGACTTTGCCATGCCGGGCAATCAACAGGCCGACGGCTATGTGTTGCTGGGCCTGCTGCAGCGCCAGTACCCCGATGTGCCGGTAATCCTGGTGACGATGTTTGCCAATGTTGCCACCTTGCGTGCCTCCTTCGCCCAGGGCGCCCGGGCTATTGTCGCCAAGAGCGCTTCGGCCAAGGAACTGCCCATGGCCATCAAGGCCATCAGCGAGGGCAAGACCTTTGTCAGTGAAAACCTGCGTCTGCAGTTGGACCTGGCCGGTACTGGCGACCAGTCGCAAACGCCGAAGTTGTCCGGCAAGGAGCGCGAGGTGGTGCGGATGCTGGCCAGCGGCATGACCGTCAGCCAGATTGCCGCCCGGCTCAATCGCAGCATCTCCACCATCAGCAAACAGAAAAGCACGGCCATGAACCGCCTGTGTATCTCCACCGATGTGGACCTGTTCGCCTATGCTCGCAGCAGTGGGATGGTTCCCTGATGTGTGGGATGGCATATTCCTGGCGTTAATGCCAGTAGTGTTCCCGGGCCTTGGGGATTATCGTACCGGCCATCCAACCCCTTTTGCGGAACCAGCCCATGAGCGATGCCCATAACGCCCTGATCACCGAGTTCTACAGTGCCTTCCAGCGTCTTGATGCCGAGGCCATGAGTGCCTGCTACACCGACGACGTGGTGTTCAGCGACCCGGCGTTCGGCGAGTTGCGCGGGCGTGATGCCGGCGACATGTGGCGCATGCTCACGACCCGGGCCAAGGATTTTTCCCTGACCTTCGACAGTGTGCGCAGCGACGAAATCACCGGCGGCGCGCACTGGGTGGCGACCTACCTGTTCAGCGCCACCGGCAATACCGTGGTCAACGACATCCAGGCGCGCTTTGTGTTTCGCGACGGCAAGATCTGCGAGCACCACGATCATTTCGACCTGTGGCGCTGGTCGCGCCAGGCCCTGGGTACCAAAGGCCTGTTGCTGGGCTGGACACCGCTGGTGAAAAACGCCGTGCGCGCCCAGGCGCTGAAAGGGTTGAAGGCGTTCCAGGCCAGTCGTTGATAAGATTGGCGCTCCTTTGGTTTGCCGAATTGATCCGTGACGACTCCCTCCGAAACCAAGCCCTGGTTTGTGTACCTGGTGCGCGCCGCCAATGGCTCGCTCTATTGCGGTATCAGCAATGACCCGGTGCGCCGCTTTGCCTCTCACCAGAGTGGCAAGGGCGCACGGTTTTTCCTTTCGAGCCCGGCGGTGGCGCTGGTGTACACCGAAGCATGCACCAGCAAGGCCGAGGCATTGCGCCAGGAACGGCTGATCAAGAAGCTGAAGAAAAGCGCCAAGGAGTGCCTGGCGGCGATCGGCCCATCAATTTGACTGATAGGTTCCCATGCGCGCCTTCGCCGGGTTTGCAGGCTAAGCTGGACGCTCACTCATTGAGCGGAGCCTGGCATGTCTGAGTTGATCCTACACCACTACCCGCAATCCCCGTTTGCTGAAAAAGCCCGCCTGCTGCTGGGATTCAAAGGGCTGTCCTGGCGTTCGGTGCATATCTCGCCGGTGATGCCCAAGCCTGACTTGACCGCCCTCACCGGTGGCTATCGCAAGACCCCGGTGCTGCAGGTCGGCGCCGATATCTACTGCGACACCGCGCAGATCGCCCGCCGCCTGGAGCAGGAAAAGGCCGCGCCGGCCCTGTTTCCCCAGGGCCTGGAGCTGGTCAGCCAAAGCTTCGCCGCCTGGGCGGATTCGACGGTGTTCGCTCATGCGGTGAGCCTGGTGTTCCAGCCGGAGTCCCTGGCGGTGAAGTTCGCCAAAGTGCCGCCGGAAATGATCCAGGTGCTGGTGGCCGACCGCAGCAAGTTATTCAGCGGTGGTACGGCAACCCGTGTGCAACTGGATCAGGCCAAGCATCAATGGCCGGTGATCATCGGCCGTATCAACCAGCAGTTGCAGCACCAGCAGGGCGACTTCCTGTTTGGCGAACCGTCGATTGCCGACTTCGCCCTGGCCCACCCGCTGTGGTTCCTCATGGGGTCGCCGGTTACCTTGCCGCTGGTGGAAGCCTATCCCGCTGTAGCCGCCTGGTTGGGCCGGGTGTTGGGTTTCGGCCATGGCACGTCGAGCCAGATGAGCGCCGAGCAGGCCCTGGAAGTTGCGCGCAACGCCAAGCCCGCCAACCTGCCGGAAGAAATCTTCGAAGACCCGAACGGCTTCAAGCCCGGCCAGCAAGTGACCATCAGCGCCACCGACTACGGCACCGATCCGGTGGCTGGCGAGCTGCTGTTTGCCGGCCGCGAGGAGCTGATTCTGCGCCGTACCGACGAACGTGGCGGCACCGTGCATGTGCACTTCCCGCGCTTCGGATTTCGGATCCAGGCGGCGTGACTGAAATTATTTTCAAATCGGTGTGAGGTAAACCTGTCGGCCATCCGTGTAGTGCTTGAAACTGCGATTAATTCGCATTAACAGCGTTTTTACACACGGGTTCTCAAGCATGAAGTCCAGGGCAACGTCGGCGGGTTCGGTTAAACAGTGGCTGGGAGCCTCGGTATTGGCGGTTTCGGGGCTGGCACTGCTGCCCTTGGGCGTGGCGCAGGCGGCTGAGGCGCAGCAACAGAGCACGGTGTTCAACTTTGCCCTGGCCGCCAAGCCGCTGCCCCAGGCCTTGAGCGACTTCACCCGGGTGACCGGTATCAGCGTGGTCTACACCGACGAAGCGCCCTACGCCATCAAGGCCCCGGCCGTCAGCGGGCAGATGAGCGCGACCCAGGCCATGCAGCGCTTGCTGGGCAATTCCGGCTTTACCTTCCGCCAGATCGACGCCCGCACCCTGGCCCTGGAGCCGCTGCCCACCGAAGGCGCGCTGAACCTCGGCGCCACCACCATCAACGGCGCCGCCCAGGCCTCGGATACCACCAGTTATCAGCCGCCGCCTACCAGCTCGGTCATGCGTTCCCACGGCCTGCTGCTGGAAACCCCGCAAACCGTCAACGTGGTGCCGGCCCAGGTGATGCGCGATCAACAGCCGCGCAACCTCGACGACGCCCTGACCAACATCAGCGGCATTACCCAGGCCAACACCCTGGGCAGCACCCAGGACGCGGTGATGCTGCGCGGTTTTGGCGACAACCGTAACGGTTCGATCATGCAGGACGGTATGCCGCTGGTGCAGGGCCGGGCACTGAACTCCACCGCCGAGCGCGTCGAAGTGCTCAAGGGTCCGTCGTCGTTGCTGTACGGCATCCAGGACCCGGGCGGCGTGGTGAATATCGTCAGCAAGAAACCCGAGCTGATCCAGTCCACCTCGCTGACCGTGCGCGGCTCGACCTTTGGTGACGGCAAGAACGGCAGCGGCGGCAACCTCGACACCACCGGCCCCATCGGTGACAGCGGGTTGGCGTACCGTTTGATTGTCGACCATGAAGACGAAGACTACTGGCGCAACTACGGCACCCACCGCGAGAGCCTGATTGCGCCGTCGCTGGCCTGGTATGGCGACAGCACCAAGCTGTTGTTTGCCTATGAGCATCGGGAGTTTCTCTCGCCGTTTGACCGTGGCACCGCCATCGACCCCAAGACCAACCACCCGCTGAATATCCCGTCGACTCGCCGTCTCGATGAGCCCTTCAACAATATGGAAGGCCGCTCCGACCTGTACCGCTTCGAAGCCGATCACGACCTGAACGACGACTGGAAAGCCCACTTCGGCTACAGCTGGAACCGCGAGACCTACGACGCCAGCCAGGTGCGTGTGGTCAAGGTCAACACCAACGGCACCCTGACCCGCAGCATGGACGGCACCCAGGGCGCGCTGACCACCGACCGCTTCGCCACCGCCAGTCTTGAAGGCAAGGTCAACGTCGCTGGCATGCAGCACGACCTGACCTTCGGCCTGGATGACGAGTACCGCAAGATCTACCGCGCCGACCTGATCCGCCAGTCGCCCCGTGGCACGTTCAACTACAACGATCCGGTCTATGGCTACGAAGTGGCAGGCACCACCGTCAGCGCCCCGGACAGCAACCAGACCGACCTGCTGCGCAGCGACTCGCTGTTTATGCAGGACGCGATCCACCTCACCGACCAGTGGATTCTGGTAGGTGGCGCGCGTTATCAGATGTACGACCAATATGCTGGCAAGGGCATCCCGTTCACCGCCAACACCAACGGCAATGGCCAGAAGTGGGTGCCCCGCGTCGGCCTGGTGTACCGCTATACCGACGAACTTTCGTTCTACGGCAGCTACACCGAGTCGTTCAAACCCAACTCCACCATCGCGCCACTGGCCAACAAAACGATACTGGATGGCAGCCTTGAGCCGGAGCAGTCGAAGTCCTGGGAGTTGGGCACCAAGCTCGATATACCGGGCCGCATCACCGCCAGCGCCGCCCTGTTCAACATCGAAAAACGCAACGTGCTGGTGCAGGTGGGCGATGGTCTGACCTCGGTCTACAGCGTCGCCGGCAAGGTGCGCTCCCGTGGCCTGGAACTGGATGCCAGCGGTCAGCTGACGGACAAGTGGAGTGTGATCGGCAGCTATGCCTACACCGATGCGGTCGTCACCGAAGACCCGGAGCTGAAGGGCAACCGCCTGCAAAACGTCGCGAAAAATACCGGCTCGCTGTCGGCGGTGTATGACTTCGGCAGCATCCTTGGCGGTGACCAATTACGGGTCGGTGCCGGTGCACGTTATGTCGGCGAGCGCTCGGGCGATGCGGCCAACAGTTTCGACCTGCCGGGTTACACCGTGGCCGATGCGTTTGCCACCTATGACACCAAGGTCGACGGGCAGAAGGTCAAGTTCCAGCTCAACGTGAAGAACCTGTTTGACCGCACCTATTACACCTCCGCGGTGAACACCCAATTCGTCTCCATTGGCGATGCCCGTCAAGTGTCCGTCTCCAGCACCCTGGAGTTCTGATGAAGCACTGGCTACTGGCAGCACTGTTGATCAGCGGGGCGGCATCGGCTGATGACGCCGCCTACCATCGCGAACACCGGGTGACCTTGCCCGGGTCCGGCCACAGCTGGGGCTTCGTCGGGCTGGACCCGACCCGGCCCTATCTGTTCCTGGCTCGCCGGGAAAACGGCTTGAGCGTGTTCGACGTGAAGCGCCAGCGCCTGGTCAAGACCGTGGCGCAGTCCGAAGGCGCCAATGGCGTGGTGTTTGTGCCTGAAGTGGACCGGGTATTCGTACTCAACACCGACGGCAGTCTGAGTGTGCTGCAGTTATCCACACTCAAGTCTCTCAAGCGCATCCCGGTGGCGCAAAGCAACCTCAACAGCGCGGTGTACGAGCCGTCGACCGGCAAGGTGATTATCGTCAGCGGGCGCCGGGCGGACCGTTCGACGCTGTTTGAATTCGACCCGAAACAGGAGCGAATCACCGGCGCCCATGAGCTGGCGGTGAAGAAGATCGACCCGCTGCTGGTCAAGGGCGATGGCAGCTTCTTCCTGCCGATGCGTGATGAAGGCAAGGTCGCCCGTTATTCGGCCAGTACCTTTGCGCTGCTCGATACCTGGCAGTTCGCCGATTGCCCCAAGCCCAGCGCCCTGGCCCAGGACGTGACGCGCCAGCGACTGTTCGTGGCCTGTCGCGGTGAGTCGCCGGTGTTGATCGTTGCCGACCGGAAAACCGGTGAAGTAAAGGCGAAGCTGCCGATCACCCGCGACGTCAACGCCCTGGCCTACGACGATCAGCACCGGCGCTTGCTGATTCCCAGTGGCGTCGATGCCAACCTGACACTGGTGGATCAACAGGATGCCGATCACTACGCCGTGCGCGCCAGTGTCAGCACCTTGCCGATGGCCTACAACATGGCATTCGACCCGGCGAGTCAGCGGGTATTCCTGCCGGCCATGGACTTTACCCAACCGGCACCGACCAAGACCGAGGCCAAGCCCGACCCGCTGTTTCATGCCAATACGTTTTCCGTAACGACCTACGGGCCTTGATTGACCGGGAGGAATTCCACAAGCTGCGCACTCTCGAAATTCAAGGACTACCAGGTTTATGCGGTTGGGACGATGGACACACGCCGGCGGGCTGCTGCTGGGCTTGAGCTTGTTGCTGGGCGGTTGCGCCACGGCGCCGAAAACTTCCACCAGCGCCAGCCTCGACCAACTGCTGGCCGACCCGGCGCTGCACGGCGCCAGTGTGTCGCTGATGGTGCGCGATGCCCGCAGCGGCAGCACGCTCTACCAGCACGACCCGCGCACGCGGCTGACCCCGGCCTCCAGCCTCAAGTTGCTGACCACCGCGGCGGCGATGGATGTGCTGGGGCCGCAGTATCGGTTTTCCACGCAACTGTTGAGTGACGGCCTGCGCCAGGGCGCGGTGCTTAACGGCAACCTTTACCTGCGCGGCCTGGGCGACCCGACGGTCCAGTGGGCGGATTACCAGGCGTTGGCCGCCAGCCTGGCGCAGCAGGGCATCAAGCAGGTACAAGGCGACCTGGTGTTCGATGACAGCTTTTTCGACGCCGAGCGGCTGGGCGTCGACTGGTCCCAGGACGACGAAAGCACCTATTACGGCGCGCAGATTTCGGCGCTGACGGTGTCGCCCAATACGGATTTTGATGCGGGCTCCCTGCTGGTCACGGCCAAGGCGCCGGCAGTGGCGGGGCGCCCGGTGACGGTGGATATCAGCCCGGCTACCGACTACGTGCAGATCAGCAACCGCGCCGTCAGCGGGGCGGGCAACAGCTATGGGATCAACCGCCAGCACGGTACCAACCTGTTGCGCCTCAGTGGCGCGCTGGCGCCGGGGAGGCAGAGTCCGCAACTGATCAGTGTGTGGGAGCCGACGCAACTGGTCGCCAATCTGTTTGAGCAGGCGTTGGCGCAGCAGGGGATTACCGTGCAAGGGCGCCGCGTGATTGGGGGCGTGGCTCCCGTGGCGGCAACGGTGTTGGCGGTGCATGAGTCGGCGCCGCTGCAGGAGTTGATCACGCCGCTGCTCAAGCTCTCCAACAACAACATGTCTGAAGCGTTGCTCAAGGCCATGGGCCGCAAGACCGCCAATGCCGGGACGGCTCAGGCGGGTGTGGCGGCGGTGGCGGGGTTCCTCACGCGCCAGGGGATTGATACAGCGACGTTGAACCAGGTGGACGGTTCGGGGTTGTCCCGGCGCAACCTGGTGTCGTCGCAGAACCTGACAGACTTGCTGCTGGCCGCCAGCAAACAGCCCTGGTTCAACGCCTGGTACAACGCCTTGCCGATTGCCGGTAATGCGCAGCGCATGGCGGGCGGCAGCCTGCGCTATCGCCTGCGGGGCACGGCGGCCGAGAACAACCTGCACGGCAAGACCGGCTCCATGAGTGGCGTGTCGTCGTTGACCGGTTATGTCACCGATGCCAGTGGGCGCAAGTTGGTGTTTGCGATGGTGAGCAATAACTACGTGGTCGAAGGTGCACGCATCAAGGCACTGGAAAACCGATTAGCCACGGCGCTGGCCAACAGCACGGACTATTGAGCACTGAAGATCAAATGAGCACTGAGGATCAAAATGTGGGAGCTGGCTTGCCTGCGATGGAATCACCTCGGTGTTACTGATGTACCGAGTCGCCTGCATCGCAGGCAAGCCAGCTCCCACATTCTCAAATCTCCATTCCCTGACGGGTTCAAGGCAGGAACGCCTGCCGGTACTCCCCAGGCGTCGCCCCCATCGCCTGGCGGAACCGGTTGGTAAAGTGGCTGGCACTGGAAAACCCGCATGCCAGGGCGATCTCGCCCAGAGGCAACGACCCGCCCCGCAACAGCTCCCGGGCGCGGGCCAGTCGCCGCGCCAGCAGGTACTGGTGGGGCGGCAAGCCAAAACTCTCGCGAAACATCCGCGCAAAGTGGTACTCGGACAACGCACACAACCCCGCCAACTGCCCCAGGCTGACCGGCTCGGCCAGTTGCTGGTCGATGTACTCCACCAATTGCCGGCGCTGGTGGGCGGCGAGTCCACCTTTCAGGCGTAGCCCTTCACGCATCCCCACCTGGCTGAGCAAGGTATGGCTGAGCATTTCATGGGCCAGGCTGCTGGTCAGCAAGCGTTCGCCGGGCTCTTTCCAGTTCAGGCGGATCAACTGGTGAAAGCGCCGGGCCTGCTGGGCATCGTCGAGAAACGTGCTCTCACGCAACAACAGCTCCCGCGGCTCGCGGTCCAGCAAGGTCACGCAGCCCAGGGCGAATTGCTCCGGGCTGAAATACACGTGGGCCAGGCGGATCTCGCCGTTGATCACCCAGGCCGACTGATGCTCGGCCGGCAGGATGCACAGCTTGTCCGGGCCGCCCTTGGTGCCGGGCTGGTCGCGGCGAAAGGTGCCGGTGCCGCCGCCGATGTAGCAGGACAGGGTGTGGTGGTCGGGGGCCTGGTAATCCTGGGCGTCGTGGTGGTTGCTCCACAAGGCTGCAGACAAGCCGTCACCGAGCTCGGCGCACAGCTCGAGGCGAGCGTTGGGCGAGCGGTTGAGGGATTGAAAGACTTGCAGGGTTTCCAGTGGCGGCATATTCGTACTCTCTGACGGTTTGCATCCTACTCCCAGCGGCGACGGCTGTGATCCCGGCAGCCGACAAAAGCGCAAGAATGTGCAAGAGACTTGGCGCCACCCGGGGCGAAACTGTGGCTCAACCCCAAGGAGCCCGTCATGAATCTATTCCTGTATTTACTCACCGTGCTGATCTGGGGCACCACCTGGATCGCCCTCAAATGGCAGCTGGGGGTGGTGGCGATTCCAGTGTCCATCGTCTATCGCTTCGGCCTGGCGGCGCTGGTGCTGTTCGTGATGTTGCTGCTCAGCCGCAAGCTGCAGGTGATGAACCGCCGCGGGCATTTGATCTGCCTGGCCCAGGGCCTGTGCCTGTTCTGCGTCAACTTCATGTGCTTCCTGACGGCCAGCCAGTGGATCCCCAGCGGCCTGGTGGCGGTGGTGTTCTCCACGGCCACCTTGTGGAACGCGCTCAACGCCAGGGTGTTCTTCGGCCAGAAGGTTGCGCGCAATGTGTTGATGGGCGGTGGCCTTGGCTTGCTCGGCCTGGGGCTGTTGTTCTGGCCGGAACTGGTGGGTCACACCGCCAGCCCGCAAACCTTGCTCGGCCTTGGCCTGGCGTTGCTCGGAACCATGTGCTTCTCGGCGGGCAACATGCTGTCGAGCCTGCAACAGAAGGCCGGTCTTAAGCCGCTGACCACCAACGCCTGGGGCATGGCCTATGGCGCCTCGATGCTGGCGATGTACTGCGCGGTGCAGGGCATTCCGTTCGATATGGAATGGAACAGCCGCTACATCGGTTCGTTGCTGTACCTGGTTATTCCGGGTTCGGTGATTGGCTTTACCGCCTACCTGACCCTGGTCGGGCGCATGGGGCCGGAGCGGGCGGCGTATTGCACCGTGCTGTTCCCGGTGGTGGCGCTGAACGTCTCGGCCTTTGCCGAAGGCTATCAGTGGACCGCACCGGCGTTGGCCGGGCTGGTGCTGGTGATGCTGGGGAATGTGTTGGTGTTTCGCAAGCCCAAGGCTAGCGCGCCGATCAGTCCAATCTACAAGGCGAAGCAAGTCTGACTATGGGGTGAGCTTGTGTGGGAGCCGGGCTTGCCCGCGATAGCATCACCTCGGTGCGACTGAAGGACCGAGGTGCCTGCATCGCAGGCAAGCCAGCTCCCACAGTTGATCGCCTTTGCCTGGGAATCACCGTTCACTCCTTCAGGCCGAGGCGCTTGGCCATCCGCCCCAGGTTGGCCCGGTCCAGGCCCAGCTCGCGGGCGGCGCTGGCCCAGTTGTGCTGGTGGCGTTCAAGGCAGGCACTGATGACCTGGCGCTGGTAGTTCTCGGTGGCCAGGCGCAGGTCGCCGGTGATGTCCGGCACGTCGGCGGGCTGCTCTGCGATCGGCGGGGCGTTGACGTTCGGCAAGTCCAGGTCTGCCGCGTCCAGGCTGAGAATCTTCGGCCGTTCCCGGCAGTTGCCCAACGCTTTCAATGCGCTGCGGCCGATCAAGTGTTCCAGCTCGCGCACATTCCCCGGCCAGGCGTACGCCAGCAGCGCCGCCTGGGCATCGCTGGTCAGGCGCAAACTGCCCAGGCCCATGCGTGAGCGGTTCTGCTCAAGGAAAAACCCCGCCAGCAACAGCACATCGCGGCCGCGCTCCCGCAGGGCGGGCACTTGCAGCGGATACACGCTCAAACGGTGGTAGAAGTCCGCACGATAGCGACCGTTGCGTACTTCTTCGGCCAAATCCCGGTTGGTGGCGGCGATCAGGCGTACATCCACCTGATGTTCCTTGTCGGACCCCAGGCGCTGCAACTGGCCGCTTTGCAGCACCCGCAGCAGCTTGGCCTGCACGGTAAGGGACAACTCGCCCACTTCATCCAGGAACAGCGTGCCGCCATTCGCCAGTTCGAACTTGCCCCGGCGTTCATTCAGCGCGCCGGTAAACGCCCCGCGCACATGGCCGAACAGCTCACTTTCCACCAGGGTTTCCGGCAGCGCGGCGCAGTTGAGGCTGATCAGCGGTTTCTCCGCACGGTTTGATGCGGCATGGATCGCCTGGGCCACCAGTTCCTTGCCTACGCCGGTCTCGCCGGTGATCAACACCGTCAGGTCGCTGCCGCCCACCAGGTTGATTTCTTCCACCAGGCGTTTGTGGGTCTTGCTCTGGCCGATCATTTCCTTGTGCTGCTGGCCGCTGGCCTGACGGTAGATTTCGGCCCGCTGGTGTTCGTCCTCGGCGCGCAGGGCCAGGCGTTCGATGCGTTCAGCGACGTTCACCGTCGCAGCCGCGAGGCTGGCGAAGGCTTGCAGGGCGTCCAGTTCCACCCGCTCGAAACGCTCGGTGTCGAGGGCGTCGAGGGTCAGCAGGCCCCAGGGCTGGTCGTCGACAAACAGCGGGCAGCCCATGCAGTCGTGGACTTCCAGGTGGCCGTGCAGGCCGTCCACCAGACCGTCGTAGGGGTCGGGCAGGTCGCTGTCGCTGTCAAAACGGGTCGGGCCGGGGCTGCTGAGCAGCACGCCAAAGCGCGGGTGCTCGCTGACCTTGAAGCGCCGGCCGAGGGTGTCGGTGCTCAAGCCATCCACTGCCAGCGGTACCAGCCATTCGCCGTCGAGGCGCAGCAGGGCGGCGGCATCGCAGGGCAGCAGGGCGCGCATGGCCTGGAGCAGGCGTCGATAGCGCTCTCCTTCGGGCAACTCGCGGGACAGGTCGGCGACCAGTGGCAGCAGGGTGGTGAGCAGCGGCTTTGTAGTCATAATGACTCCTTGTAGTCATAGTGACTATAAAGTGTAGGGAGTCATATTGACTATATTATTCTCAAGATACTGATTTATATGGATTTATTAGTTGGCATGAATACTGAGTAGTAAAGGGTATTCAGTAAGAAGACCCAGGAGTCTCCCATGCTTAGTGCCCAAGACCGTGCCATCGTCAAATCCACCGTGCCCCTGCTGGAAAGCGGCGGCGAAGCCCTGATCACCCATTTCTACCGCATGATGCTGTCCGAGTACCCCGAAGTTCGCCCGCTGTTCAACCAGGCCCACCAGGCCAGTGGCGACCAGCCCCGGGCCCTGGCCAATGGCGTGCTGATGTACGCCCGCCATATCGACCAGTTGGACCAGTTGGGCGATCTGGTGGCCAAGATCATCAACAAACACGTGGCCCTGCAAATCCTGCCGGAGCACTACCCGATTGTAGGTACCTGCCTGCTGCGGGCGATTTCCGAAGTGCTGGGCAGCGAAATCGCCACCCCTGAAGTGATGAGCGCCTGGGGCGCCGCCTATGGCCAACTGGCCGACATCCTGATCGGTGCCGAGGCGGCTATCTATAAAGAGAAGGCAGAGGCACCGGGTGGCTGGCGCGGTGCGCGCGCGTTCACCCTGGTCAAGCGGGTGGAGGAGAGCGCGGAAATCATCTCGTTTTACTTTGCGCCTGTGGATAACGGCCCGATCCTGGCCGCCGAGCCTGGCCAGTACATCGGCATGAAACTGGTGCTGGAGGGCGAGGAAGTGCGCCGCAACTATTCCCTGTCGGCGCGTGGCGATTCGGGCCAGTACCGCATCAGCGTCAAGCGCGAAACCGGTGGCCGGGTGTCCAACTACCTGCATGACCAGTTCCCGGTAGGCGCGACCATCGACCTGTTCCCGCCATCGGGTGAGTTCACCCTGGCGGCCAGCGACAAGCCATTGGTGTTGATCAGCGGCGGCGTGGGTATCACGCCAACCCTGCCGATGCTTGAGGCGGCCCTGGCCACTGAGCGGCCGATTCACTTTATCCACTGCGCGCGCAACGGCGGGGTGCATGCGTTCCGCGAGTGGGTAGATGGCCTGGCTGCGCAGCATCCGCAACTCAAGCGCTTCTATTGCTACGCCGAAGATGATGGCGTGAGCCCCGCGGCGGACAAGGTGGGCATGCTGAGCCAGGAGCAACTGGCGGCGTGGTTGCCCGAGGAGCGCGATGTGGATGCGTACTTCCTGGGGCCTAAAGGCTTTATGGCGGCGATCAAGCGCCACCTGAAGGCCCTGGGTGTGCCGGAGAAGCAGAGCCGGTATGAGTTCTTTGGGCCGGCGTCGGCGCTGGAATAGGATTTAATCGATACACCGGGTCGGCTCCATCGCGGGCAAGCCCGGCTCCCACATGGGACAGTGTTTGCTTGGGCAACTCAGTCAAATGTGGGAGCCGGGCTTGCCCGCGATGGCGTCAGTACAGTCACAACATTTCCCCGATTAATCCGCTGTTAACCCTCCCTGTTTAAACCTCCTCACGCCAACTGCTCAACTTTCACCGTCCGCGTGTAAACTTGCGGCCATTGGCACAACCACAATTGGCTAAAGGGAAACGGGGATGATCGACGAATTGCGTTTGGGCAGGGAGCGACGCTTTCTGGTACTGCTGGGCATCATTTGCCTGGCGCTGATCGGCGGGGCGCTGTACATGCAGGTGGTGTTGGGCGAGGCGCCATGCCCGCTGTGCATCCTGCAACGTTATGCCTTGCTGCTGATCGCGATCTTCGCCTTCATCGGTGCCGCCATGCGCACCACCCGCAGTGTCACGGTATTTGAAGCGCTGGTGACCCTCAGTGCCCTGGGTGGCGTCGCCGCTGCCGGCTATCACGTGTACATCCAGTTCTTTCCGAAGGTCAGCTGCGGCATCGATGTGCTGCAACCGATTGTCGATGGCCTGCCGCTGGCTTCGGTGTTTCCGCTGGGGTTCCAGGTCGACGGCTTCTGCGAGACGCCGTACCCGCCCGTGCTTGGCCTGTCCCTGGCCCAGTGGGCGCTGGTGGCCTTTGTGCTCACGGTGATCCTGGTGCCACTGGGCATCTACCGTAATCGCCAGGGCAAAGCCTAAGCTGTAGCCCGTCAACGCCCCGGCCTTCCTATAAAGAAGGCCGGGGCGTTTTTGTTTGTAGGCATTTTGTGAAGGGACCGTGACGCGGGGCAAGTTTGGGTGCGCGCAGCATGCGACATGTTGTCACACGGACACTGTCGCGGGACGTTTCTGACGCCCGTAAACGCGGCGTAAATTTGCAAGAAGCGGCGTTTTATGGCTGTCAGTTCGTGGTCTGGGCGACGCCGCGAGTGGCGCGAGGTCGGCGACATTGGCTGACGTACGAATGCCTTGTTTTCAGGGCACTTGGATCCGTTTTTGATGCCCTTACAGCCCGTAGGGGATGTGGCAGATTGCCCAATAACACGGCATTTTTTGTGGTTTTTGTCGAGAATCAAACGCGATACGATCGCGGACCTTTGCAATAATGGTGAAGGATTATTGCTGGAAACGATAAAAATTATTTCTGGATAAGACATGGTTTATACATCGCTAGCTAACTACAATCGCCCGCACTGAATGTCCGGTGCTGCTCACCCCTGAGCAAACTAGGGCGGTCGAGAAGCGGATGTAACGTTTCATGCGACCCCAGGTGCCGGCAGCCTTTCAACTATCCGCACCAAATGGAATTGGTCTGTAACAAGGCCTTTGACCAACGAATTCGAATAAGAACTCACCGCTAGCCCGGGACGTGTCGATTCGCGCAAGGTGCGACGGGCAGGCCCTTATTCAATCGAAGAGAAATGCCAACCCTTGGCAGGGTGAAGTGTTGGCGATCAAAACCCAACTGCATTGCGCAAGCTGCTTTAGAGGTCGTGAGATGAGTAAAAACAGGTACCCCCGATTACTAGGCTTTTTGCCGCTGCTCGGCATGCTGTTAATGCTGGGAGGCTGCAAGTGGACCTTGCTCGACCCCAAAGGTCAGGTCGGTCTGGATCAACGAAACCTGATTATCACCGCCACTCTGCTGATGCTGTTGGTTGTAGTGCCCGTGATCATCATGACGTTCGCCTTCGCCTGGAAATACCGCGCGTCGAACACCAGCGCCACCTACGCGCCGAAGTGGTCGCACTCCACCAAGATTGAAATCGCGGTGTGGCTGGTTCCGATCCTCATCATCATCGCCCTGGGTTACATCACCTATAAGTCGACCCACGAGCTGGACCCGTACCGTCCGCTGGACTCCGACGTCAAGCCGATCAACATCGAAGTGGTCGCGCTGGACTGGAAGTGGCTGTTCATCTACCCGGACCTGGGTATCGCCACTGTGAACCAGATCCGGTTCCCGGAGAACACCCCGCTGAACTTCCGGATCACCTCCGATGCCGTGATGAACTCGTTCTTCATCCCTGCGCTGGGCGGCCAGATCTACGCGATGGCAGGCATGCAGACCCGTCTGCACCTGATTGCGAACGAGAAAGCTGAAATGGAAGGCATCTCCGCCAACTACAGCGGTGCTGGCTTCACCGGCATGAAATTCAAAGCGATCTCGACAAGCCAGGAAGATTTCAACGCCTGGGTAGCCGAAGTCAAGGCCGCACCTAAACAGCTTGATCAAGCTGAATACGACGCTCTTGCCAAACCGAGCCAAAACAACCCTGTCGCCCTGTACTCCACGTACGAGCCGGACCTGTTTCAGAAAATCGTCGACAAGTACGAAGGTATGAAGCCAGGCAAGCCGATCGAGCACGAGAAGAAAGAAGTGGCCGCGGTTGAAGGTTCTGACACGGGCGCGCATTCAACTGCTGGGGCAGAGGAGTAAACGATGTTTGGTAAATTAAGTTGGGATGCGGTCCCGTTCCACGAGCCGATCGTGATGGTGACCATCGCCATGATCGCGCTGGGTGGTCTGGCACTGTTTGCAGGTATCACTTACTTCAAAAAGTGGACCTACCTGTGGACCGAGTGGCTGACTTCGGTCGACCACAAGAAAATCGGCGTCATGTACGTCATCGTTGCCATGGTCATGCTGCTGCGTGGTTTTGCCGACGCCATCATGATGCGTACCCAGTTGGCCATGGCCACCGAGGGTTCGCCTGGCTACCTGCCTCCTGAACACTATGACCAGATCTTCACCGCCCACGGTGTGATCATGATCATCTTCATGGCGATGCCTTTCTTCACCGGCCTGATGAACCTTGCCTTGCCGCTGCAGATCGGTGCGCGTGACGTTGCGTTCCCGTTCCTGAACTCCTTGAGCTTCTGGCTGCTGGTATCCGGCGTGGTGCTGATCAACCTGTCCCTGGGCGTCGGCGAATTCGCCAAGACCGGTTGGGTTGCGTATCCGCCGCTGTCGGGCCTGGCCTACAGTCCGGGCGTGGGTGTGGATTACTACATCTGGGCGCTACAGTTATCAGGACTCGGGACGACATTGACGGGGGTCAACTTCCTGGCCACCGTCTTGAAAATGCGCGCCCCTGGCATGAAGCTGATGGACATGCCGATCTTCACTTGGACCTGCACCTGGGCCAACGTACTGATCGTTGCATCGTTCCCGATCCTGGCTGCAACCATGGCGTTGCTGTCGCTTGACCGTTACCTGGATTTCCACATTTTCACCAACGAACTTGGTGGCAATCCAATGATGTACGTGAACCTGTTCTGGGCATGGGGTCACCCTGAGGTGTACATCCTGATCCTGCCAGCGTTCGGTATCTTCTCTGAAGTGATCTCGACCTTCTCGGGCAAGCGCCTGTTCGGTCACCACTCGATGATCTACGCCTCGGGCGCGATCTCGGTACTGGGCTTCATGGTTTGGCTGCACCACTTCTTCACCATGGGTTCGGGGGCCAGCGTCAACGCGTTCTTCGGACTGGCGACGATGCTGATTTCCATCCCGACGGGGGTGAAGCTATTTAACTGGCTATTCACCATCTATCACGGTCGTCTGCGTATCACCAGCCAGGTTCTGTGGACCCTGGGCTTCATGGTGACCTTCGCGATCGGCGGCATGACCGGCGTACTGCTGGCCATCCCGGGTGCTGACTTCGTACTGCACAACAGCCTGTTCGTAATTGCTCACTTCCACAACGTGATCATCGGCGGCGCAGTATTCGGCTACATCGCAGGCTTCAGCTTCTACTTCCCGAAAGCGTTCGGCTTCAAGCTGCACGAAGGCTGGGGCAAGGCTGCATTCTGGTTCTGGATCTCGGGCTTCTTCGTCGCGTTCATGCCGCTCTACGCTTTGGGCTTCATGGGCATGACCCGTCGTCTGAACGCCACGACCAACCCTGAGTGGGTGCCGTACCTGTACGTCGCCATGGTCGGTGCAGTGATGATTGCCGTGGGCATCGCCTGCCAGCTGATCCAGCTGTATGTCAGCGTGCGTGATCGCAAGCAGAACATGTGCGAATCCGGCGACCCATGGAATGCACACACCCTGGAATGGTCGACCTCGTCGCCACCGCCGTTCTACAACTTTGCCGTACTGCCTAAGGCTGACAGCATCGATCCGTTCACCGAAGCCAAGGAAGACGGTACTGCGTACCAGAAGCCTGCGCGTTACGAACCGATCCACATGCCTAACAACACCGCTACCGGCGTTGTGATGGGTGCGCTGTTGACCGTATTCGGTTTCGCAATGATCTGGCACATCTGGTGGCTGGCCATCGTGAGCCTGGTGGGCACCATCGGCTACTTCATCGTTCACGCTGCCCGTGATGACCAAGGCTACATGGTGCCGGTCGACGTGATCGAACGCATCGAAGCCGAGCAACACGCTCGCCTGGTTGCCGAGAAGAAGATCCCGGCCAACCGTGTTGAAACCTCGTTGGAACAGGCTTAAACCATGTCGAACTTAGTGACCAATGCTGGACACGCCCATGTCGATGACCATGGGCACGATGACCATCACCACGACTCGGGGCCAATGACCGTATTCGGTTTCTGGCTCTACCTGATGACCGACTGCATCTTGTTTGCGTCGATCTTCGCGGTGTACGCGGTACTGGTAAACAACGTAGCGGGTGGCCCGTCGGGCCACGACATCTTCGAACTGCCTTACGTGCTCGGCGAAACCGCCTTGCTGTTGTTCAGCTCGATCACCTACGGCTTCGCCATGCTGGCCTTCTACAAGGGCAGCAAGAAAGGCGTCCTGAGCTGGTTGGCACTGACCTTCCTGTTCGGCCTGGGCTTCATCGGCATGGAGGTCAACGAGTTCCACCTGCTGATCTCCGAAGGTTACGGCCCGCACCGTAGCGGCTTCCTGTCGGCGTTCTTCACGCTGGTAGGCACCCACGGTCTGCACGTATCCGCCGGTCTGATCTGGATGGCGACCATGATGTATCAGGTCAACAAACATGGCCTGACCAACACCAACAAGACTCGCCTGAGCTGCCTGAGCCTGTTCTGGCACTTCCTGGACGTGGTCTGGATCTGCGTCTTCACCGTTGTCTACCTGATGGGGACTCTGTAATGGCTAATGCACATTCCCATGACAGCCACGATGACAGCCACGGCAGCGTCAAGTCGTACGCCATCGGCTTCATCCTGTCGGTCATCCTGACGCTGATCCCGTTCGGCCTGGTGATGTACCCAACCTTGCCGAAGTCGATCACCTTGATGATCGTCCTGGCGTTCGCGGTGATTCAGGTGCTGGTTCACCTGGTGTACTTCCTGCACCTGGACCGCTCCAAGGCTCAGCGCGATAACGTGATTGCGTTCGTGTTCGCAGGCTTGGTGATCCTCCTGCTGGTTGGCCTGTCGGTATGGATCATGTTCAGCATCCATACGTTCATGATGGCGAAGTGAGGTAAGACCCGATGTCGCTTAAGCACTTTATCCAAATCACCAAACCGGGGATCATTTTCGGTAACGTGCTTTCTGTGGCAGGCGGTTTCTTCCTGGCCTCCAAGGGGCATGTCGATCTGGCCATTTTCCTGGCTGCGATGATCGGCACGTCCCTGGTGGTAGCTTCCGGTTGTGTATTCAACAACTGCATCGACCGCGATATCGACATCAAGATGGAACGCACCAAGAATCGTGTGCTGGTGCAGGGCCTCATCTCCCTGAAACTGGCACTGATCTTCGCAACCATCCTGGGTATCGCCGGCGTAGTGTTGTTGTACAAGGTGGCCAACCCGCTGGCGGCGCTGTTTGCCGTGATCGGCTTTGTCATCTACGTCGGCTTCTACAGCCTGTACCTCAAGCGCAAGTCGGTTCACGGCACGCTGGTGGGCAGTCTGTCGGGGGCGATGCCGCCGGTGATTGGTTATGTGGCTGTGACCAATAGCTTCGACATGGCCGCGCTGGTGCTGCTGGTGATGTTCAGCCTGTGGCAGATGCCGCACTCCTATGCCATCGCGATCTTCCGCTTCAATGACTACCTGGCTGCCTCGATTCCGGTCCTGCCGGTCAAGCGTGGCATCAAGGTCGCCAAGAAACACATCCTGCTCTACATCCTGGCCTTCCTCGTGGCGACCTTGATGTTGACCTTCAGTGGCTACGCCGGCATGAGCTACCTCGCCGTCGCCGCCGCCATGGGCATGTACTGGTTGTACATGGCCTGGACCGGCTACAAGGCGGTGGATGACACCGTCTGGGCACGCAAGCTGTTCGTCTTCTCGATCTTCACCATCACCGCCTTGAGCGTGATGATGTCCCTGGATTTCCAGGTGCCGAAAGAGTTGCTGCTGACGTACGCCCACTGAGTGGATGAAGTAAAAAAAGCCCCGCCTTCGTGAGAAGCGCGGGGCTTTTTTGTAGGAGCGAGCTTGCTCGCGAAAAACCAGAGGGCGCCGCGTTAAACCAGATACGCTGCGTTATCATTGACGTTTTTCGCGAGCAAGAACTAGGCGTCCCCCTTGCTCCTACACATGTGATAAATGCAGGAAGCAGAATGATGAGTAAAAAAGCCGTTATCGTCTTCAGTGGTGGGCAGGACTCGACAACCTGCCTGATCCAGGCACTGCCGCTGTATGACGAGGTGCACTGCATTACCTTCGATTATGGCCAGCGGCATGTGGCGGAAATTGAAGTTGCACAGAAGCTCGCCAAGCAATTGGGCGCCACCGTTCACAAGGTGATGGATGTGTCGCTGTTGAACGAGTTGGCCATCAGCAGCCTGACCCGCGACAACATCCCGGTGCCTACGGTGAACAGCTCGGGCGAAAGTTTGCCAAGCACCTTCGTACCAGGCCGGAACATTCTGTTTTTGACCCTGGCGGCGATCTACGCCTATCAGGTCAAGGCAGAAACCGTGATCACCGGCGTGTGTGAAACCGACTTCTCGGGCTACCCGGATTGCCGGGACGAGTTCGTCAAGGCGCTGAATAAAGCGCTGCAATTGGGCATGGAATACGATGTGCGCCTGGAGACGCCGCTGATGTGGCTGAACAAGGCCGAGACCTGGGCCCTGGCGGACTATCACCACCAGCTGGACCTGATCCGCAACCAGACCCTGACCTGCTACAACGGCATTATCGGCACCGGTTGTGGCAATTGCGATGCCTGCAACCTTCGTGCGCGGGGCCTGAACGACTACCTGGAAAACAAGGCTGCCGTCATGCAGAGCCTGAAAGGCAAGCTGGGTTGATGCGGAGCGTTCCCGTGCTGAGCACGGGAACGTTCATCGATCAGTTGGCTTGCTGCGCAGCCTGGTTATCGCCTGTGATGTAGCGCTTGAACAACGAGCGGGCACCGTAGGCCGGCAGGATATTGAAGAAGGCAAAGCAGACTTTGATCGCGATCTGCACGTAGATCATGTTCAGGATGTCGCTGGTCTGCATCGCACCGTAGAACGCGATGAAGCAGAACAGGAAACTGTCGATAATCACTGCGAAAAACGTACTCAGGAAAATCCGCAGGAACAGGTACCTGGAGTTGGTCAGCTCCTTGATCTTGCACAGCAGGTACGAGTTTATGTTCTCCGACACCAGGAACGAGACCGAGGAGGCGATCAACACCGACGACACCTGGATGATCACGTCGTTGTAAGGCCCGTCGAGCTTCCAGCCGGGCAAGCCGGGGAGGAAGGTCGAGCCGTAGAGCAGGATGATGATCATCGCGTTGCTGGCAAACGCAAACAGGATCGCCCTTCGCGCCAGCCGGAGGCCGAACTGCTCGTTGAGCAAGTCCACGATCAGGAATGTCAGCGGGTACAGAAACGTGCCGGGGGTGACGATAATGCCCAGCGACTCCAGGTAAATCGGTTTGGTCGCGGCGATGCTGGTAAAGATATAGAACGTGAAGAGCAGCAGGTTCAGGATGATATAAATCATCCATGAGTTCTCATTGCGGTCGTTGAGCTCGTACGCGGTGAGCGCCCCGCCCTGTGAATAGAACTTCTTGTACATGTTCTTGACTTCCATTTTGTTTAAATTGTCCATGATTTCGCTGTTCAGCACTTCGCTCAGCTTTACCCGAATGATCTTGCCCGTGGCGATCACCATGATCACCGCCAGGCTCTTGTCATTTTCGAACCCCAGCAGTTTGTATTTGCTGTTCTCGACTTCGTGTTCATACGTGGTCATTGAAGCGCTCCTCGATGATATCTCCCACCACACAGATACGATCCGAGCTCACACACGCTTCATCCGTGATGAATAGTTGTTTGCTGACGCAGTCGTACACCAACTTTTCCTTGTCGTCGCTCGACGAGCCTTTCTGCACGATCAACAAATCCCCGGGCTCGTTGACGCCGCTGATTTCATGTTCCAGTAGAACAGCGATCAAGTTGTAGGAGGTGCCGAAGTAGTAGGTCAGCGGGTACAGCGTGGCGAGTTCGCCAATGCGCTTGTCCATGTTGGCCATGACCTGGCTTTGCTTGATGATCGGCACGGCAGCGGGGTTCATGTTTCCCTGGGGGGAAATACTGCTGTCGATGATCTCTTTTTCTTCAAAGTCGAGGGTCTCGATTTCTTCATAGGAGACGCCAAAGAAATCCGAGATCTTGCGGATGGTGGACTGCTGTACGTTGACGACCTTGCCTTCCAGGATGTTGTAGATCGTGGTTCTGGTCAGGCCGGCCGCGTTGCACAGCGACAGCTGCGTCTCTCCGCGGCTTTTGATCAGGTATTTGATATTGCTCTTCAAATACTCGGTGCGTTCTTTTCTATGGATCAAATGCCCACCACTTCCCTATGTTTTACCCCGAGCGTCCATTTTGGCCGGGGTTGCGTGCTTCGCCGCGGCGCGAAGTGTTGCACGCGCCCGCTACAAGAATAAAGACCGTGATCAGTTTTTTGGCGATTGGCCAGCATTCAGCCCCGGCACATGGGCCTTGTCCCCCTGTACCCGGCCAAAAAGAATCATTTAATTTGGAAAATGTTCATTTTTCTGCTTAATTGCCCTGCGCCCAACGGAAAGGCGTTCGTGATTTTCAGGGAAGGAACACAGGACTATGACAGTCAACACGCAGCCACTTACCCACCACGCCGGCCTGTTGCAACGAGGGTTGGCGGATTTGCGGGCAGAAGACGCGGAGCTGGCAGGGCTGCTGGATGCGGAGGTCACGCGCCAACACCAAACCCTGTCACTGTCTGCTTCGTCCTGCGCGGTGAAGCCGCATATCCTGGCGGCGTCCGCCTCGGTGCTGGTCAACGTGACCGCCGAGGGTGCCCTTGGCTGGCGTCATCACGCCGGCTGCGAGAATGCCGACCGGGTCGAATCCCTGGCTGTTCGCCGCGCCTGTCAGCTGTTCGGTGCGCAGTACGCCGGTGTGCAATCACACTCGGCATCAACCGCCCATTACCAGGTGCTGGCTGCTTTGCTGGAGCCGGGAGACACCGTGCTCGGCATGGCCACGGATCACGGCGGGCACTTGAGCCATGGCAGCCCAGTGGCGTTCACCGGCGCGTACTACAAAGCACTCAGATACGGCACCACGTCCAAGGGCGTGATCGACTACGAAGAGGTACGCACCCTGGCCCTGGCCCATCGCCCGCGGGTGATCATCTGCGGTGCGACGGCCTATTCACACTTCATTGATTTCGAACGGTTGCGCGCCATTGCCGACGAAGCCGGGTCGATCCTGCTGGCGGACATCTCGACCATCGCCGGCCTGGTCGCCACCGGGCGCCATCCAAGCCCGATCGACCTGGCCCACGTCACCACGCTGTGCACCCACCGGCAGCTGGGTGGCCCTCGTGGCGGCCTGATTCTTTCGGGCCGGGATGCCGAAACCAAGGTGCCCGGCCTGAAGACCACCTTCAGTCGCCTGCTCGACCAGGCGGTGTTCCCACGGATGCAGGGCGCGCCGGCTTTCAACATGATTGCGGCGAAAGCGGCGGCGTTCGGCTACGCCATGTCGGCGGAATTCGACGCCTGGATGGCACGGGTTCGCACCACCGCTGATGAACTCGCCAGTGCATTTCAGGCGGGAGACTACGAGGTGGTGGGCGGGCGCAGTGAAAACCACTCGGTGCTGATTCGCTTGCGCGGGGGCATCACCGGCGCCATCGCCCAGGCGGCGCTGGAGGAATGCGGCATCCTCGTGGACAAACATCGCGCGCCGGGGGAGACGCGCCCGTCGTTCGTCGCCAACGGCTTGTGCATCGGCAGCGTTTCCCTGGCGCAACGCCACATCGATGCCGAGGGATGCCGCGAGGTGGTCGACCTGGTGTGCCGGGTACTCGACGCGGTCACGCCCTTGGGCGAGCACAAGTACACCCTCGACGCTGCCGTACTGAAATCCCTGTATTTACAGGCCCAAACCTTGTGCGCGAAATATCCCCTGGCGAGTTACCTGCATAACTGAGCAAACATCCAAACGGATGTTTCATGTTATTACGGGATCAATTGCTGTACGGTGTTTAAGCGGCTGTTATAGACGGTCGCGCTATTGCTCATATCCATAATTAACAAGCTGCACGACAGCTTGGCGTTCTCCTGGCAGTTATAAAAAGGGCTCTTAAAGTCCGTTCAACCTCCGTGAACGAAGTACTCAGCCTTTTGCAGTGAAGTCGAACTTGGCCGATGCGCTAATAGTTGTTCGACTCATGAGGAGATATCCCGTGATAACCCGAAGAAAACTCCTTTATTCAGGCGCAGCCTTGACCGGTGCCGGCCTGTTCGCCCCGCTGTGGGCCGGTGTTGCGCTGGCGCAGAACGTCAGCAGCGCCGCCACTGACGACATTGAATCGTTCCGCCAATTGTCGATGTTCCTCCTCGAACGCACGAGTGTGGATGCCGCCTTGTCCTTGCGCATCCTGGCCCAGTGCACGCAGAACGACCCTGCGTTCCCCGAGAAGATCAAAGCCTTGTGGAGCAAGGTTGGCCAGCATCACCTGCGCAGCGTCAGCCAGTTGTCCGGCAGCCCGTTCTACCGCGACCCGGTGGTCAAGGACACGACGCAGAAAATCGTCTCGGCCTGGTACCTGGGCTACACCGGCACGCCGGTGTCCCTGCGCGCCACCGACGGCACGCGGCTGGTGACCTTCACCGGCGCCCTGGCCTACGCGCCGACCGCGGATGCCACGGTGATCCCGACGTACTCCCGGGGAAAAACCAATTACTGGGTTAATCCTCCGGCCACGCTGGCCAACGACTAAGACAAGGCACTTTTATGAATCAGGATTTTGACGCCGATGTCATTGTGGTTGGCTCCGGCGCATTAGGCAGTAACGCAGCATTTGAATTGGCCAAACACGGCAAGTCGGTGATTATTCTGGAAGCGGGTGAACATATTCCTCGCTGGAAGATAGTCGAGAACTTCCGTAATTCGTCGAACAAGGGCAATTACAACTCACCGTATCCGAATGAGCCGTGGGCCCATCATTCTTATGATGAGCAATACATCGAGAACACCGGTTCTTTCGAGTTCCGCCCCGGCATGTTGAAACTGGTGGGCGGCACCACCTGGCACTGGGCGGCGGCGTGCTGGCGTTACTTGCCCAACGATATGAAGCTCAAGACCCTGTACGGCGTAGGTCGCGACTGGCCGCTGGAATACAGCGAGCTGGAACCCTATTACGTGCGCGCGGAAATTGCCCTCGGTGTCTGCGGCAGCGACACCCAGGACCAGAGCGGGCAGGGCGGCGGCGCTTTCCCGCCGCGCTCAAGCCCCTATCCGATGGCGCCGGAAGGCGATACCTACCTGTTCCAGCGCCTGCGCGAACGCATGGCCCCGGCCGGGTATCACTTTATCCATGAGCCCAACGGCCGCGCCACCGAACCCTACGACGGGCGCCCGGCATGCAGCGGCAACAACAACTGCATGCCGGTGTGCCCCATCGGCGCGATGTACAGCGGCGATGTGCACGCCCGCCACGCCGAACAGGCCGGCGCCAAGCTGATCACCGACGCCACCGCCTACAAGCTGGAAAAAGGCGCGGACGGCAAGATCGTCGCGATCCATTACCGCAGCTCTACCGGCGCCGATGTGCGGCTCACCGCCAAGTACTTCATCGTCGCCGCCCATGGCCTGGAAACCCCCAAGTTGCTGCTGATTTCCGAGGTGGCCAACTCCTCCGACCAGGTCGGTCGCAACCTGATGGACCACACCGGCCAGGGCCTGCAATTTATCGCCGACGAACCGTTGTGGCCGGGGCGCGGGGCGGTGCAGCAGGGCGGGATTTTCAACCGCCGTGACGGTGAGTTCCGCAAGGAACGGGCTTCGGTCAAACACTCGATCTCCAACAACGTGCCCAACATCGCCGTGGCCAAGCGGCTGATCGCCCAGGGCGTGTACGGCAAGGAGCTGGACGAGCGCATCCGCCACGATGCGGCGCGTTGGGTCGACGTGTCCACCGTGTATGAAACCCTGCCGCTGGCGACCAACACCGTGCGCCCGAGCCGTACCCGCAAGGACGCCCTGGGCATCCCGATGCTGGTGGTCAACTACGAGGTGGGCGATTACGTGAAGGCGGCCAAGGCCGGCGTCACCGAAGACTATGCGCACTTCGTGCAACTGATGGGCGGCACGGTGGTGGAAGACAACACCGGCTACCAGAACCGCGACCACCTGATGGGCACCGTGATCATGGGCGCCAACCCCAAGGACTCGGTGGTCAACCACGAGTGCCGCACCCACGACCACGCCAACCTGTTCCTCGCCACCACCGGGGTGATCCCGGCCTCCGGCACCATCAACCCGACCCTGGCCGGCGTGGCGCTGAGTATCCGTATGGCCGACATCATTGCGCGGGAGGTCTAGGCCATGGGATTGCTTAAATTGCCGTTGCTGGCCTTGCTGCTCACCGCGTTGCCGGTGTTTGCCGCTGAAGACACCGCCGCGCTGATCCAGAAAGGCGCCTATGTGGCCCGTGCCGGCGACTGCGAAGCCTGTCACCGTACGGCTGAAAACGGCGGCGCGCCGCTGGCCGGTGGGTATGTGATCGACTCGCCCATGGGCAAGATCATCTCGAGCAACATCACCCCGTCCAAGGCCTACGGCATTGGCGGCTACACCGAGCAGCAACTGGCCGACGCCTTGCGCAAAGGCATCAATGCCAAGGGCCAGCACCTGTACCCGGCGATGCCTTACACCTCGTACCAGGGCATGAGCGATGACGACATCCACGCCTTGTACGTGTACCTGCAACAGGGCGTCAAAGCCGTGGACCAGCCGGTGCCGGAAACCCACCTGGCGTTCCCGTTCAACATCCGCCAACTGATGTTCGGCTGGAACCTGGTGTTCCTCGACAGCCAGGGTTTTGTGCCCAAGCCTGGCGCCACCGAACAGACCCGCCGTGGCCAGTACCTGGTGGACAACCTCGCCCACTGCGGCGCCTGCCACACCCCGCGTAACGCCTTGATGGCCGAGGACAACAGCCAGTACCTGGGCGGTGCGAAACTGGGAGGCTGGGTTGCGCCCAACATCACCTCCGACAAGGTCAGCGGCGTGGGGGACTGGAGCGACGACGACCTGGTCAACTTCCTGAAAAACGGCCACCTCGCCGACAAGGCCCAGGCCGCAGGCGGCATGGCCGAAGCGGTGGAAAACAGCTTCCGCTACCTCAGCGACAGCGACCTGCATGCCATGGCTGCCTACCTGCACACCGTGCCGCCGATCCGCGATCCCGGGCAGACCGAGCGGGTGGTGCGTAAAGTCACGCCGGTGGACATGAGCACCCTGGAAACCGGCCAGGGCGACCAGGCCTCACTGGCCGATGCCACCGGCATGGATGGCGCGCGCCTCTACAACTCGGCCTGCTCCAGCTGCCATGGCCGCGATGGCCAGGGCAGTGCAGACAAGTTCTACCCGTCCCTGAGCCTCAACACCGCGCTCAACGGCAACCAGGCCAACAACCTGGTGATGGCGATCATCGCGGGCATCGACCGCAAAGGGGCCGACGGCGCCGTAAGCATGCCGGCCCTGGGCGGCGACCTGAACGACGCGCAAATCGCCGCCATTGCCAACTACAGCCTGCACACCTTCGGCAACCCGGCGCTGAGCGTCAGTTCCGCAGAAGTGACCAGCCTGCGTCGGGGTGGGGATGCGCCATTGTTGATCACCGCCATGCCGTACCTGCTGTGGGGCGGTGGTTTGGTGGTGTTGGTGCTGATCATCGTGCTGTTGCTGTGGCGGCGGCATCACAAACACCTGCGGGAAGTGGAGGCCAAGCGGATTGCGCTGAACCGGCGCTTTCATTCCAAGTAGGTAGAAACGCAAAAGCCCCGCCTTCGGTATGAAGCGCGGGGCTTTTTGTTGGCCGGGTAAATTACCGGATGTTTTCCTCGTCATACCCCATTGTAGGAACGGGGGCGAATCCCGCACCTGAAGCTGCGAGCCGACAGAGGTCTTCATGGTCAACGTGAGTCGTCGTTCCCTGATCGCACTGGGCGCGGCCTTGCCGTTGCTGGGGCGCCTGGACTGGGCAGAGGCAAGCCCTGCCGCTGCGTCGTCCGAGGTACTGCTCAACTACAACGAAAGCCCCTACGGCCCATCGCCGGCCGCGCGGCAGGCGATGCAGCGCGGCATTGCCGTTTCGGGGCGCTACCCGTATCCGGACATGTACGCGCTGGTCGAACAATTTGCCCAGCAGCAGGGGATTTCCGACGAACAGGTGGCGGTGTTCGCCGGCTCCATGGCCGCGTTGCGTTACGCGGTGCTGGCGTTTACCAGCGAAACCCGCAGCCTGGTGATGGCCACGCCTTCCTACGAAGTGCCGCGCCAGGCCGCCGAGTCACGCAAGGCCAGGGTGCATGAAGTGGACCTTGCCGCCGACCATGCCCACGACCTTCCCGCGATGCTCGCCGTTGACCGCCAGCCCGGCCTGATCTACCTCTGCAACCCGAACAATCCCACCGGCACCCTCACGCCGGCCAAGGCCATTGAGCAGGCCCTGGCGAACAAACCCAAAGGCAGCATTTTGCTGGTGGACGAGGCCTACATCGACTTCAGCGATGCGCCCAGTTGCGTGGCCTGGGTCAAGGACCATGACGACTTGCTGGTGCTGCGTACATTCTCGAAAATTTACGGCCTGGCCGGCGCGCGCCTGGGGCTGGCCATCGGTCATCCGGCGTTGCTGGAACAACTGGCGGTGTTTGGCGGGGATAACGTGCCGGCCGCGGCCAGCTTGCTCGCCGGCCGTGCGAGCCTCGCGGATGCGCAGCTGGTGCCTGCGCGCAAGGCGCTGAATACACGGTTGCGGGATGAGACAGTGGCCTGGCTCAAAAACCGGGGATTCACCTGCACGGTGTCTCACAGCAACTGCTTCATGATTGACGTGCGCCGTCCGGCGGAGCAGGTCATCGAGCGGCTGGGCGAACAGGGCGTGAAGATTGGGCGCGTGTGGAAAAACTGGCCGCAGTGGGTGCGGGTCACCGTGGGCAACGCTGAGGAGATGCAGCGGTTTCGCGAGGTGTTTGCGGCTCAGGTCGTAGGCTGAATTTGCGGTGGCGCAGGGTCAATGTGGGAGCTGGGCTTGCCCGCGATGCAGGCACCTCGCAGTGTCAGGTGCAACGAGGTGATGCTATCGCAGGCAAGCCAGCTCCCACACAAGCCCGCTCCCACATTCAGATCGAGTTACTGCTGGGCGATGCTGTAGCCCTCAAACGCGGTCTGCTGCTGCAGCGCGGTGATGATGCTTTTACGCGTCAGTGGCTGCTCGGCGCCCGAGTTATCCACAAAGGTTTCAACTTCCAGTTCCGCCTCGTCACCTTCACCCACAAAGCTGAAACCGAGGAACTCAAACGCCTCGCGGTCGACGTTCGGCTTGGAGCGCGGCGAACGCATCGGCAGGGTGACGCTGATGCCGTCCTTGCTGATGGCGAACACTTCCGCTTCCTTCTTCGGGCGGGAAGCCTTGCCTTTGCCGGCGCTCGGGTTGCTGATGGCCTGGTGGGTCTGGTTCAGCACCTTGAGGGCCAGGCCGTAGACCAGCTCCTGGAACTGCGGGTCGTCCTTGAAGCTGGACAGGATGCGGCTGATGGAGAACTTGGTGTTGAGGTCTTCGAGGGCGGCGTTGTCGGCGGCTTCGGCGTCCTTGAGCTGCTTGAGCTCGCCCATCAGGTCGTAGGCCTTGTCGTCGTCGAAAGCGTCATGGGCCTGGCGGATGGCCACGCGCAGTTCGCGGATCTGGTCGCTTTCCTTGGAGGTGTGGAACGCGTCCAGCACCATCTCGCTGATGGTCTTGGCCGCCGGCACGTGCTGTGAAAGATTGATGGCGTTTTCGTATTCAGCTTTGGATTGCAAGGCGACTACGGATTCTTCGGTACGGGAATCAGACATTGAAATTTCACTACTTCAGTAAACGGGGAGACGGGAAAAGCGTCGCGCATTTTCAGCGGGGAGGGGGATCAGGTCAAGGCAGCACAATGCCCTCATCGCGGCTGAATGACGCCAACGCCCGCCGCAGCTTGATCGCCCGCCCGCAAAACAGCCCAACGGTAAAACCCGCTGCCCCGCCCGCCAGGGCCAGCATCGGCGCTGTGCTCGACAGCAAAGGATGAACGGCCTGCTGGTAACCGAGGTAATACTTCACGGCGAAGAACAGTTGGGAGATCAGCAGGATTTTCCAGGTGCCGGGCAGCACCAGCGTGCCGCCATCGAGGCTTGCACCCTTGGCGGTGAACAGTGCCATTGCCAACAGACTGCCCACGGCCGCACCGCCCAGCCAGGTGCCGATCGAGAGTGTCGAGTGTTCAATGGACATCAGTGACCAGATCACCAGCACCACCGGCAGGATCATCAGCGAGCGTTGGTTCTCGCGGCTGCCGCGGATGGCCTTGATCCCGTACCAGCAGATCCACAGATAAACGGCGTACACCCAAAGGGGCGTGCCCTGGAGAATGTCGAGCATGATCAGCGTCCGTGCCTGATGAAGAAGGATGTCGATATTCGCCGGGCCGCGAGGGGCTTGTCCATCGATTTAACCGAGGCGCTTGCCCATTTCGAAGGCGCGCTTTTCATAGCCCAACTCTTCATACAGCCGCTGGGCCGGTTCGTTGAAGGCCCAGACGGTCAGGCGCAGATCCCCGGCGCCCTGGCGGATCGCCCAGCGTTCGGCGAGCGTCATCAGTTCGCGGCCAATGCCCTGGCCACGTTGTGCCTCCAGCACGCAGATCGAGCCGATCCGGGCGACGCGCAGCGGTTGCAGCAACGGGCTGGCCGTCTCGATGATCTGCGCGGTGATAAACCCGACCCCCGCACCCTGGCGCTCGGCCAGAAACACCGCCTGGACCCGGCTGGTGAGGCAGGGCCGCCAATGGGACTGGTCGCGCTCCACCTGGTCGGTGGCGTCACGGTAGATATCGGGCCGTTCCTGGTGGTGCAGGCGGTTCAGCGGCTGGCCGAGCACGCACAGGGTGTGCAGGTCGTCCAGGTGGGCCTGGCGATAGGTCAATCCTTGAGACATGGCAGTCCTTCGAACGGGGCAAAGGGCGTGTTATGCCTGTTATCGGCGAACACGTAAAGTGGCCCCAAGCCCTTCAACGAACCCGGCAATGCGCCGGCAAGCTTCCTTGAGCGTGTCATCGGCGACGGTAAACGACACCCTTACAAACCCTTCGGCGCTGGGGCCAAAGGCCTGGGCGTCCAGCACCGATACGCCGGTCTGGCGATACAGTTGCCAGGCAAAGTCCCGGCCCGTAAGCCCTGTACGGCGCACGTCCACGAGCATGAACATACCGGCCTGGGGGACTCGACAGTCCAGCGCACTGATTGCACGCAACTCGTTTACCACCAGGTCACGCCGGCGCCGATACACCGTGCGGGCATTGCCGACCACGGCTTCATCCAGTTCCAGTGCCTTGATGGCCGCCGCCTGGATAAACCCCGGCAAGCCATAAAGCATGCACAGCAGCAGGTTCTCCAGATGGCTGATCAACGTCGGCGGGCCGACCACCCAGCCTACCCGCCAGCCGGTCATGGCGTGGCTTTTCGACAGGCTGTTGAGCACCACCGTACGTTCGGCCATGCCGGGCAATGAGCTGATGCTCAGGTGTTGCTCGTCATAGACGAGCTGGCCGTACACCTCATCGCAAATCACCCACAGGTCATAGGCGCGTGCCACTTCGGCAACGGCTTCCAGCTCTTCGCGGCTGTAGACATTCCCGGTGGGGTTGCACGGTGTGGCGAGGGCGATGCCCCGGGTCTTGTCGGTAATGGCGGCTTGCAGCGCGGTGCGGGTCAGGCGAAAGCCGTTGGCAGCCGGTTGCTCGACGGTTGTGAGGCGTGCCCCCGAGGCATGGACACAGGCTTCGTAGGTCAGGTACATCGGTGCTGGCACCAGCACTTCATCGCCGTGGCTGAACAGGCACAGGCAGGCCGCAAACAGGCCATTCTGCGCGCCGGCTACCAGGGCAATATTGTCGGCGTGCACCGCAACCCCTTGCAGCAGGCTCTGCCTGGCGGCGATAGCCTCCCGCAGTTTCGGGCGACCGAGCACATGGGTGTAGTGGGTGTCGCCAGCGCGCAGGGCATCGACAGCGGTTTCGCATATCGCGTTGTCTGTGGCGAAGTCCGGGTCGCCGACACTGAGCACAATCACGTCTTCGCCGCGATGCTGGGCTTCGGCGGCGGTGTAGTGAATATCCCAGGCACTGACGGACTCGCCGCCAATGCGCGCGACAAAGGGTGAATAACGCATCCTTGCTCTCCTCGCCGACATCGATGCCCGCGTTAATTAGCCAACGTGAGTTCCACTGTAGAACATCGCGCCTGATCCACATCAAGGGCCGCCCGCAAAAAATCCGCTACAACGAAGCTGGGGCTGACCATGCCCCGGTTATCCGCCTGATGACCCAATAAAAACGATTGCAGACCGGCGCCGAGGGGACCACCCCAGGCCCTGGTTATTAAAGGAATAGTGCGATGATTGTTCCCCTGTCACGTCTGGGCCTTGTGGGGGTGATGCTGTGTCTGTCTCTACCCCTGCACGCCAACCAAGCCGACCCCACGCTGATCGAACAGGGCAAATACGTTGCCCAACTGGGCGACTGCATCGCCTGCCACACCGCCAAGCAAGGCGCGCCCATGGCGGGCGGGCTGGAGCTGAGCACGCCGATGGGCACGATTTATTCGAGCAACATCACCCCGGATCGCGACACCGGCATCGGCCAGTACACCTTCGAACAGTTCGACCGGGTAATGCGTGAAGGCGTGACGCCGGCGGGGCAGAACCTGTACCCGGCGATGCCGTATCCGTCTTACGCGAAGATGAGCGAAGACAACATGCGTGCCTTGTTCGCCTACCTGATGCAGGGCGTGGAGCCGGTGAGCAAACCCAACCTGGACGCCGAGATGGGCTTCCCGTTCAACCAGCGCTGGGGCCTGGCGTTGTGGAATTTTGCGTTCCTCGACACGCAAGCGTTCGTGCCTGACCCCGCAAAGGATGAAGTGCTCAACCGTGGCGCCTATCTGGTCCAGGGCCTTGGCCACTGCGGCTCCTGCCACACCCCGCGTGGCATCGCGTTCCAGGAAAAAGCCTTGAGCGATGCCGGCCGCAGCGGTCGGCATTACCTGGCCGGGGAGACCGTCGAACACTGGCGTGCCCTGAGCCTGCGCAACCTGTGGACGGTGGACGACACCGTGCAATTGCTCAAGACCGGGCAGAACCGCTTTGCCACGGTCTCAGGCAACATGGCCGATGTGATTCACCACAGTACTCAACACTTCACCGATGCCGACTTGACGGCCATCGCGACCTATTTGAAATCCCTGCCACCGGGCAAGGACGACCTGCCGATGCCCGCCGTGGCCCACGAACCCGCCGCGCCGCCGCAGGACCTGTTCACCAGCCGTGGCGGCCTGGGTTATATGCAGTTCTGCAGCGACTGCCACCGCAGCGACGGGGGCGGGGTGAAAGGCTTGTTCCCACGGCTGGCGGGGAACCCAGGCGTCGCTTCGAACAACCCGACCTCACTGCTGCACATCACCCTTACCGGCTGGGAAACCGCAGAGACGGCGACCCATCCACGGGTCTACACCATGCCGGGGTTTGCCCGGCTGGCGGATCAGGAGATCGCTGAAATCCTCAGCTTTGTGCGCAGCAGTTGGGGCAACGAAGGCACGCCCATCACGGCTGCCCAAGTGAAAAAAATGCGCGGCCAGCTCAACCCGGTCACCACTGATTCTTCAGCGTTTGAAACCCCGCGCCTGGCTGAATTGTTGGCGGCGCCGAATGCTGATCAGGTGGTACGCGGCATGCGCTTGCACCTGCAAACCAAGGAGCTGCTGCCCACTAACGTTGGCAACTCGCTGAACTGCACCAGTTGCCATCTCAACGCAGGTACCGTGGCGGATGGTTCGCCGTTTGTGGGCGTCTCGGCGTTTTTTCCCAGCTATGCGCCGCGTGCGGGCAAGGTGGTGAGCCTGGAAGAGCGGATCAACGGCTGCTTCCGGCGCTCGATGAACGGCAAGCCATTGCCCCCGGAATCGGCAGATATGCAGGCGATGGTGGCTTATTTCGACTGGATGAAAAACAACACTAAACCGGAAGACAAAGTGGCGGGGCGCGGAGTAGGCAAGGTCGACCCGGCGATCAAGCCGGACATGGAGAATGGCAAGCAGGTGTACGCCAGGCAATGCGCGGTGTGCCATGGCGACAATGGCCAGGGTTTGACGCGGGCGGATGGCGAGTTGGTGTACCCGCCGTTGTGGGGCGAGCAGTCGTTCAATATCGGGGCGGGGATGGCGCGGTTGTATACGGCGGCGGCGTTCGTCAAACGCAATATGCCGATCGGCTTCCACGAAAAATTCCCGTTGGGGCAGGGCGGTTTGTCGGATCAGGAGGCGGTGGATGTGGCGGCGTACTTCTCCCAACAACCTCGCCCGGATTTCCCGGACAAGGTGAAGGATTGGCCGAAGGGGGGCAAGCCGGTGGATGCGCGGTACTAGCTAAGCGTTAGCACCGCGACTGTAGCAAAGGTGCTTATTGTGGCGAGGGAGCTTGCTCCCGCTGGGCTGCGCAGCGGCCCCAAAATAGTGGGAGCGCTACGCACTCCAGCGGGAGCAAGCTCCCTCGCCACAGAGGTTTCAATCAGCTTTTAAAAGGTGGTACGCAGACCCACCTGCACACTCCGCCCCGGTGCCGGGGCAATGTCCCGCAGGATCGAACTGGCATACCGCACGGTCTGGTTCGTCAGGTTCTCACCGTTCACAAACGCCAGCCACTGGCTGCCGCCGACATTGAAGCGGTAGCCGGCGCTGGCACCCAAGGTGGTGTAGCCGTCGGTGCCGCTTTCGTTATCCGGCACCCGGCCCTGGCCCGCCGCATGCTCCACATCAATCCGCGCCTGCCAGCGATCCAGCTCCCACAACAAGCCGCTGTTCAAACGCAACGGCGCAATCCGTGGCAACGCTTCACCCGTGTCCAGGTTGGTAGCGCGGGTGTAATCACCCGACAGCTCCAGCGCGAACTTGCCGTAGGCGCCTTCTCCCAGCTTGATGTGGTCCTGGGCTTCAAACCCTGCGAAACGCGCGCGCACGCCGGAGTATTTGTACTCAGGGATGCCGCCGGCGTCTTCCTCGCCTTCGTCATTCAAGGTACGGCCGCTGCCCAGCAGGCCGATGTAGTTGGAGAAGTGGCTGTAGAACACCCCGAAGCTGCCCTTGTGGGTGCCATTGTCAAAGCGCAGTGCCAGGTCGCTGGACACGGCTTTTTCCTTCGACAGGTTGGCGTCCCCCAGTTCGTAGGTGCCGGTGGCAACGTGGGCGCCGTTGGCATACAGCTCGTAGAACGTCGGGGCGCGTTCGGTGTAGCCGAGTGTGGCGGCCAGGGACCAGATCGGCGTCAGCGTATACACCGCGCCGGACGACAGGCTGCCGGCGGTGAAGTCGGCGGACTTGTTGGCATTGGCGAAGCGCTCGTTGCCTTTGCCGTCCGGGTCGACGTTGGTGTGTTCCAGGCGCCCGCCGAGGCTCAGCTTGAGGCGCTCGGTGGCCTGCATTTCTTCGAGGATAAACAGCGCGCCGGCATTGGTGTCGGTCTGCGGCACGAAGGCTTCTTCACCCAGGGCCGAGAATTCATTGCGGCTGACCTGCGCGCCCACCACGCCGTTGAACGGCCCGATTGGCAGGTGCCGTGCTTCAACCCGGGCTTCGTAGCCCTTGTTCTTGAAGGTGGTGCCGGTCTCGCCGCCTTCGATTTCCATGTGCTTGTAGTCGGTGTACCCGGCGTCGAGTTTGACCGAGGTGAACGGGCCTTGCAGGTTACGGATCTCGGACGCAAAGGCGTAGTGATCCTGCTTCATGCGGATGCGCACGTCCTGCTCGGCCGGGGAGCCGTAGTTGCTGTCGTAGTTGCTGTAGGACAGCCCGGCGTAACCGTCGTCCCAGGTGTAGGAACCGCCGACCGCGCCGCCGTCCTGACGCCCGTTGCTGTTGCCCAGGCGGCCGTTCTTGCCTTCACCGTCTTCGCTTTCCGGCGCGTGGCGGCTGCGGGCAAAGCCGGGGATTTTCAGGTCGTTGAATTCCCGCGCGCTGGCGTCCAGGTGCAGGGCGAAGGTGCCGTTGCCGGCTTCCAGTTTGCCGGCGCTGCTGCGGGTGGTGTCGGCGCCGCCGTAGCGCAATTCACCGGCACCGTGGATGCCTTCGATGGCTTCGGTGGGGATGCGGTTGTCGAAGGTGTTGACCACGCCGCCGATGGCGCTGCCGCCATACAGCAGGGCGGCCGGGCCGCGCACGATTTCGATGCGGTCGACGTTGACCGGGTCCAGCGGCACGGCGTGGTCATAGGACAGCGACGAAGCGTCCAGCGCGCCGACGCCGTTGCGCAGGAGGCGAATGCGGTCGCCATCCTGGCCACGAATGATCGGCCGGCTGGCACCCGGGCCGAAGTACGACGAAGACACGCCGGGCTGCTTGTTCAGGGTTTCACCCAGGCTGCCTTTTTGTTGCAGGGTCAGGTCATCGCCTTCCAACACAGTGGTGGGCGAGGCGAGGGTTTCGCTGCCCAACGGGTTGCCGGTGATGACTTGGGGTTGCAGCTCCAGGGCGTTGGCCTGGGAGGTGATCAACAGGGCGGCGGCCAGCGGGGTGAGGCGCCAGAGAGAAGAGAGGGACATCGGTCGTTCCTTGGCAAACGGCAAAAAAGAGAAGGCTGAAGACGGTAAGGGATTCGATACCCTTTGATAGTTATCGTTACAATATAACATCACTTTTTTCCCTGCCAAGGGGAACTTTCCCGAAAACCCTGTAGGAGCCGGCTTGCCGGCGATGGCGTTCCCGTGAGCGCTGCAGGGCTCCAGACCGCCATCGCCGGCAAGCCGGCTCCTACAGGTTTATGCGTCTACAGTTAAAGCGGTGCTTCCACCGGCCCGGCCCGTCCGCTAAGGTGCGCGGCTTCGTTTTCTTCTTTTTTGCAAAAGGCCCGGCATGACCGCGACAAACAAAGACCCACTGCACGGCGTCACCCTGGAACAGGTCCTCACCGCACTGGTGGCGCATTACCAATGGGAAGGCCTGGCCGAGCGCATCAACATCCGCTGTTTTTCCAGTGACCCAAGCATCAAGTCGAGCCTGTCGTTCCTGCGCAAGACGCCGTGGGCACGGGAGAAGGTCGAAGGCTTGTACGTGAAGTTGATGCGCACCAAACGGCCGGTCGAGGACTGAGGTGAAACGTCACCTTATCGGCCTGGCAGCCCTCGGCGGTTGGGCTGGCCTGGCGCTGCAGCAGTACATCATTTTCTATTTCCGCTGGATCGATGGCGCCAGCCTGTTGCCAGGCCTGGTGAATTTTTTCAGCTTCTTCACCGTGCTCACCAACACCCTGGTGGCGGTGGTGTTGACCCATGCCTGGGTGCAACGCCAAACCGCGGCGAGCCGGTTTTTTCTCGGGCCCGTGGTGAGCAGTGGGATTGCCGTGAGTATCGTCGTGGTCAGCCTCGCCTACAGCCTGTTGCTGCGGCATATGTGGGCGCCTGCGGGCGTGCAGTTTGTGGCGGACGAGTTGCTGCACGACGTGATGCCGCTGGTGTTCGTGGTGTATTGGTGGTGCTGCGTGCCCAAGGGCAGCCTGCGGCTCAGGCACATCGGGCTGTGGGTGATTTACCCGCTGGTGTACTTCGCCTATGCGTTGTTGCGCGGGTATGTGTGGGGGCTGTATCAGTACCCGTTCATTGATGTGGACACGCTGGGTTATCCACAGGTGTTTATCAATGCCGGGGGGATTCTGGCGGGGTTCGTGCTGGTGGCGTTGGCCGTGGTGGGGCTGGATAAATTTCTAGCCAGACCACGCGGTTAATGTGGCGAGGGAGCTTGCTCCCGTTGGGGCGCGTAGCGGCCCTAAGCTTTTGGGGCTGCTGCGCAGCCCAACGGGAGCAAGCTCCCTCGCCACAGGTTATTCGTCGCTGCCGTCGGCGCGCCAGTAACCCACGGCCTTGAGCGCGTCTTCATTGATCTGGTGCGTGTCCAGCAGCACCCGCCGTACCTGGCGTGACAGCTTGGCTTCGGTGGCGACGAAGCTGTACAGCGAACCGCTCGGCAGGGCCAGGTTACGCACTGTTTCCACCAAGTCATCCTGGCCGCGTATTACCCAGATCACTTCCACATCGGCAGCACTGTTCAGTGTCTGCTGTTCCGCCGCATTCGCGATTTCAACCACGGCCAACACCATGCGCCCGGCCGGCAATTCGTCCAGACGACGGCCGATGGCGGGCAGTGCGGTTTCATCGCCGATCAGCAGGTAGCTGTCGAAGATATCCGGCACGATCAACGAGCCCCGTGGCCCGCCGATGTACAGGCGCTGGCCGACTTGAACCTGATCGGCCCAGGTGGACGCAGGGCCGTCGCCGTGCAGCACGAAGTCGATGTCCAGCTCGTTGTTCGCCAGGTCGATGCGACGCGGGGTGTAGTCGCGCATGGCGAGGTCCTCGGCATCCTTGATACTGAACGTCGGGCTCTCCAGCGCCGCCACTTCGGCGGCGTTCTGCGGGAACAGCAGCTTGATGTGATCGTCGCTGCCCAGGCTCACAAACCCCGTCAACTCGGGGCCGCCCACAGTGATGCGGCGCATGCGCGGGGTGATGTCCTTAACCCTCAGCACCTCCAGGCGGCGGCGTTTGATCTCGTGCATGACGCGGTGGATTTCGAGTTTGTTGGGTTCAGTCATTGGGCTTGCTCCGGTACGGGTTGAACAGCCGGGCCGTCGACGATGGCCTGGGCCGTGGTGTTGAGCAGGGCGGCCACCCGGACGATTTCTTCCGGGCTCCAGCGTCCGTGGTGCAACTGCAGCGCATGGCGCAGGTTGTGCACCGCCTCGTGAATTTCGGCGGGGCGATCGTGGCCGCGCAGGGAGCGCTTGCTCACGTCGATACGCATGCGTACGCCTTCCAGGGCAATGGCTTGCTCACTTAAGGAAAGACGTCCGGCGTCGGTGATTGTGTAGCGTTTTTTTCCGCCCTCGGCGTCGCCGGTGACCAGTTCGCTTTCTTCAAGGAACGTCAGGGTCGGGTAGATCACGCCGGGGCTGGGGCTGTAGGCGCCGTCGAACAGGCCTTCGATCTGGCGGATCAGGTCGTAGCCGTGGCACGGCTGTTCGGCGATCAACGCCAGCAACAGCAGTTTCAGGTCGCCGGGGGCGAAGACCCGTGGGCCGCGGCCGCCGCGTTCGCGGCCCGGGCGTTTTTCGAAGCCGTCGCGGCCGTCACCGTGGGGGCGGTGGGAATGAGGGTCTCTCATGGTCAATGCTCTCTCGTTTGGTTAGACATAACTTAAGATATATCTTTTGTGGCGGGCAAGCTCACCTGACGAGCGGTCGAAGGCAGGATGGCAAAAAATGGAACTAAGGCCGTCAAAGAATCACCAACTGATCTATACAGGGAGCAAGTAAGTAGAACCAAAGTGCTCATGTATTTATGTATTGTGCAAACTAGAGAGGCTTGTAGTATTTTGCTTACAGGTGATTCCATGACTAACAAAACTGTCATGTAGTCTAGTTCTTACGGTCAATGACGGGCTTTGTTCGTATTCCGGTTTTTTTCAACTGGCCAATTGTATTATTTGGCTACGTGTTTATCGGAGTTGCCCGACTTAATCTTTCCAAGTTCTTGTAGATACTGTTGTGGCGTTCAACCAGCCCCTCGGCTGTTCACGCACTCTCAAACTGAAATCTACAGGTACTTAGACATGTTCAAAACTTCGGTAATCGCCGCTTCCCTGGCCGTCTCGCTGCTGGGTGTCGGCAGTGTCTTTGCTGCGGGCGAAGCCACCAGCACCATCAACATCTCTGCAAACATCCCCACCAAGCAGTTCCATGCCCAGCCTCGCGATCCGAGCTTCGGTGTCGCGGAAACCATGGACTACAACACCATCACGGGCAATTTGAACACCTTGCGCGCTGTCTACGATGTGAAAAACACCGATGGCCACATCGCGGCGTACATCGAAGGCGGCCCGGCATCGCTGTCCAATGGCAGCAGTGCAATCGCGCTGACCACCACCTTCAACGGCGTTACGCTGGACGGTACGTCGAAGCAAGTGGTCGATGATGCATCGTCGACTCCTGGCACCCAGGCCGACATGGTGATCACGCCTGCCAAACCCGCAGACACCCAAAACGGCCTGTTCACCACCAGCATGGTCGTGGTGTTCGACAGTGTTCCGCGGGTACCACCGGCGCCATAACGGGTAACTAAGAAAGCGCGTTGCTTCTTAGCCTTTTCCGATCGACAGGGCACTTGCCGGTCGATCGGTCTTTATTGATCTGGTCGTTAGAAAGTTGAGTATTTCTTTCATGTTCCCGATGACTCCCATCGCGGCAGCGCTTGCCTTATTGATGTGCGCAAGTGCATGGGCCGCTCCCGGCGGTACAACACCCAGAAGTTTGTTGGCTCAAGCCAAAGGCTTGCCGGCAGACTTTGAAGAACACTTCTTTGACGTGCCCCTGGCAGTACGGGTGGAACTGGACCAACATTTTATTGGTGAGGCGATGGTTGTCCTGTCTCGAGACGATCGCCTGACCTTGCTGAATTTTACCGACCATCAGGAAAGTTCATTAAAACCCCACCAGCACGATACCTGGGACGCTTACCTCAAGCAGGGTGTGGCACTGGGTGCCTGTGAGCGCAACTGCCCGGAGGGCTTGCTGGCGGTGCACTACAACCTGGAAAACTCGCTGGTTTCTTTGCTCACTGAAAGCGCCGAGCGTGAAATTGAAGCTCGCCGCTACTACGACTTGCCCGCCGATGGCAGCCATGGCCTGATCGTACGTAACCAGTTGAACCTCAACGGTGGCCAGGGCGAGGCGTTGGGCGGGCGTTATGGCCTGGAGGCCAGCAGCAGCCTGGGCAACTGGAGCCAGGCGCTGAACATGCAGTTCTCGCGCCTCGGCGGCCCCGACGAAAACAAGCTGTACCACTCTGTTTACGAGCTCTACACCCAGCGTGAGCTGGAGGGTAATTTTTTCCGCCTGGGCTATTTCACCCCCAGTTCCGAAGGCCTTACCCGCCAGATCCGTACGTTCGGTTCTGCTCCCGACACCACCATCGGCGTGATGTATGGCAGCTCCGACAGCCTGGCGGTCAACAACCCAAAGCCCAGCGTCTACCCGATCTACGTCACCGCTAACCGCCAGGGCGCGGTGGAGATTTTGCGCAATGGGCTGCTGATCAATACCCAACAGGTGGCGGCCGGTTTGCAGAGCCTCGACACTCGCTCCTTGCCCGGCGGCATTTACGAGGTGGAAGTGCGCCTGCTGGAGGATGGCATCGTCACCAGCACCACCTCGGAGCTGGTGTACAAGCCCAACAACTGGCGCAACCACGATGAGCGCTGGCGCTACAACCTGTTTGCCGGGCGTGAAAGCGGTTTGCTCAGTAACTGGGAACGCCAGTCCGGCGACCAGCTGACCGCCGGTGCGTCGATCAATTACCTGGCCCATCCCCGGGTGATTCTCGGCTTGTCGGGGCGCCAGGTGCAGGACACGCTGCAACTGGGCACCTCCATCGACTGGAGCCTGGCCGAAACCGCCAGCCTGTACGCCAACATCTACCAGACCGAAACCTACGGCACCGGTGTCGACCTCAACGGACTCTACGCTTACCGTTCCGGCAGCATCGTGTTCAACCACACCCGCAGTTGGCTGGACACCCGCGACAGCTATGACACCCTGCCCGACGGCACCCGCATTCGTCATGCCCGAACCTTTACCGGGCAGACCAGCAACTCCTCGCTGTCCCTCAACCATCGCCTTGACGCCAAGAATTCCCTGAGTACCCGGGTGTCCCACAGCACGGGTAACACCGAGGGCGTCGGCGTGGACCTGGGGTGGAACCAGCGCACCTTTTTGTTTGGCAGCGATGCCAACTGGCGCCTGTCGCTGTTTGACCGCCCCGGCAGTTTCAGCAGTGGCAGCCAGCGCAATCGCGGTATCGACTTCAGCATGAGCCTGGCCCTCGGGGGGCCGGGGGAGCACTGGTCGGGCAGTATCGGCACCCGCACCGCCCGCGAGGGGGGGCGCGACAACAACGGTTCGCTGACCTACCGTCGCGACCTGCAAGGCCACTTCCTGCAAAGCGTATCCGCCACGGCCCTGGCCGATGTGTATGGCGCAGGGCTGTCGGGCATGGCCAGCTTCCAGACTGACGGCCTGTACGGCGATGGGTTTTTCCAGCGCTCCTCGTTCAACGGCAACCTCACCGGTGGCCTCAATCTGGACAACACGTTCGCCGTGGGCGGGCAAAAGATGGTCCTTACCAGCCAGCACCACGGGCGCGGCGCGGGGATGATCATTGATGTCGAGTCCGACGTCGACGACATCGTCCTCCACGCCGACGACCTCACCGGTGGCGACACCGTGCTCAAGCCGGGCCGCAACTTCATCCCGCTCACGGCCTACAAGAACAGCTCGGTGAGCTTCGACTTCCACGGTAACCACGGGCCGGCGGCGACCATCCAGCCGCCCCGCATTGCCTACCACATGAACAAGGGCGGCGTGGATTACCGTAAGGTCAGCGTGATGCGCACCCTGACGGTGCTCGGTCGGCTGATCGACCCCCAGGGCCAGCCGCTCAAGGGCCACCACATCATCAACCACGCCAGCCGCGGGGTGAGCGAGGTGGACGGGTTTTTCTCCATGGAAATGAACGCCGGCTCGCCGACCCTGGAAGTGCGCCATGGCAACCAGTTGCTGTGCCAGTTCCGCCTGGACACGGCCAACGCCCGCAGTGAAAACAATGTGTTGATGATCGGGGACTTGCGTTGCACGCCGGACACGTTGGCCGAGACCTCCCCGAACACAGCGAGGGCGGGTTAAGTGATTGCCATGAACAAACCATGTGGTGAGGTGAACCTGGTATTTCTCTGTCTTATGGGCAGTGTACTGGGCGGCCTTGCACTGCCGGTCGCGGCGGCGGTAATGGAGATCCGCGCTGAGTTCAAGCCAGACCCTGCCAAGCCTCATCTGAATATTTTTGAAAACAAAACGCCCTCAACGGGTTATTGCTCCGTCAACATTCTTGCGTGCGAGTTGGCGGGAATGTTCAGTTTGGCGCCGTCGCTGGTATTCACGTCTTCTGCTGCCATTGCTGCTTTTCACCCGTCACCCCGGCAGGGAGCAATGTTGAATGTTCCGGCCCAGTGGCGTGATTTGACCGTCGTGCGCAGCGAAACCGGTGCGACTGAAACCGTTCGCGTGCGTATTTCCGGGTTTGGTTCAACGGTTCGTTTGCCGGACGACGTTGTCAATCTTGTTGGCGGTGGCGTGTCGGACTTTCAGGCTCACGACATGTTGTGGACCGGGTCAAACTGGACGACAAGTGCGGCGCCCCCCTGCCGGCTGCTCTCAAATGGTTCGAGGGGGAATTTCAGCTTCACCTATTTCTGGCTGACGCCGGTGGAGGCGGTGTGTGCCCGGCAGGCGCGGTTCAATCTTGCCTCGTTGAGTTATGAGAGGGTGAGCTTTGCCTATGAGCTGGTCACGCCCAACCCATTAGGGATGTCCACCGGAGAGTACACAGGCAGCCTGACGTACACCGTCGGCCCGGGAAAAGACTTCGACCTGGGCGACGTCATGCTACCCAACGACAACGAGCTGACCCTGAATTTCACCCTGGATGTGCAGCACCTGCTCAAGATCGAATTGCCGCCGGGCGGTAACAAGGTCGAGTTGGTGCCCCAAGGCGGCTGGCAAGCATGGCTGAGCCAGGGGCGCCGGCCCACGCGGCTGTTCCGCGACCAGACCTTCAATATCTGGTCTTCCGGGCGCTTCAAGATGGAACTGCAATGCCAGTTCCCCATGGGCAATACCTGCGGCCTGCAGGCGGCGACGGGGGAAACGGTGCCGTTGAACATTGCCGTGAGCCTGCCGTTCGGGATTGGCGATGAAAGTGGCCAGGCGGTTAACCGCAAGCCGTTGCTGCTCGAAGGCAGCGGCACCCGAGTGTTCGGCCCGACCCGCTACGTGGAGCGTCGACCTGGCGCCCTGCATTTTGAAATCCCGGCCAGCGCGATGGAACCGATGTTGTTGCCGGGGGCGCCTGATCGTTACTCGGGTACCGCCACTGTAATTTGGGATTCGGAAGTCTAGAAATGAAAAAAATCATGTATCGCGGATTGCGCCAGGCACTGACAGGCGTTGCCCTGAGTCTGGCCAGCGTTTTTGCCCAGGCCGCCGTTCAGGAAATCACCGCTGAATTTCGGCCGGACCCGACCAATCCGACCTTGAACAAGTTCACCAACACCACCCCGCAAAGTGGTATTTGCCCGGGGCACATCCCTGCGCGGTGTGAGCAGTTGGGCATTCTCAGTATCCGCACCTGGGATATCAACTTCACCGCGAACGCGCCGATTCTGGTAGGTGCCGAGACACGGCAAGGGGTGATGTTCAAGGTGCCGTCCGACTGGCGCAGTTTTGAGGTGGTGTCAGACAAGGGCGAGCGGGAAACGGTGCAGATGCGTATTGCCGGGATCGGCAATCGTTATGACACGATTGTTGGAGGCACACGTTCATGGGGGCCCTATACCTTTGGCAATCCTCCGGCGCCTTGCGGGCGTACTGGAATGTTTACGGGAAGCAGCTCTTACGCTCTGTGGTTCTGGCTCGTTCCGGAAGGGGCGGGTGTGTGCAGTTTGGATGCGATCGTGGACGTGCCCCGTCTCTATTACGCCAACTTTGAATACGCCTACGAACTGCGCACCCCAAACCCGCTGAGCATGGCGGCGGGGCAGTACCGTGGCGCCGTCAGTTTTTCCCTCGGGCCGAATCAGGATTTCGACTTTGGCGACCTCATGATTCCCAACGACGAGACACTGACCTTCAATTTCACCCTGGATGTCGATCACATCTTCAAGGTCGAGATTCCCCCCGGTGGCGACCGCATCGAGCTTATCCCCCAGGGCGGCTGGCAATCCTGGGTGCAACAGGGCCGTCGGCCCACGCGGCTGTTCCGTGACCAGACCTTCAATATCTGGTCGTCGGGACGCTTCAAGATGCAGTTGGAGTGCCAGTTCCCCATGGGCAACACGTGCGGCCTGCAAGCCGCGTCGGGTGAAATGGTGCCGTTGAACATTGCCGTCAGCCTGCCCGGCGGGATTGGTGATGAAACGGGTCAACGGGTCAACCGGCAGCCCTTGTTGCTGGATGGCAGCACCACCCGGTTGTTCAAGCCGATCCATTACGTGGAGCGCCGGCCCGGCACTCTGCATTTCGACATTCCCGCCAGCGACGTTGCCCCGCTGTTTGTGCCCGGCGCGCCAGATCGCTACGCCGGTACCGCCACTTTGATCTGGGATTCGGAAGTCTAGGGCGAGCATTCAATTCAACAAGGTAAATGGTTATGAAAACTCTATTGGCAGCGATTGGTTTTGGTGTGTTCATGCCCCTGGCGGTTGCCGGGCCGAACATCAATGTGGGGGTGGTCTACGACTACCTGGACGGCGATAAAAGCACCTATTTGAAACGGGTGTTCAACGGTGGCGACAGCACCGCCTTCGTCAAGATCAACATCATGGAAATCCTCTACAACGCCGATGGCGCCGCCGAAGAAGTGCCCCTCAAAAGCCAGGCCGACGGCAATGCCCGCGACGGTCTGATGGCCAGCCCGGCCCGTCTGATCGTGCCGTCCAACGGCATGCAGGGCAGCCGCCTGTTGTTTATGGGAGCGCGGGACAACGAGCGTTACTTCCGGGTGCGCTTCGTGCCGGTGGTCCCGGAAAAAGAGGACGAATTTGCGGTTTCCGCTGAGGAGCGCGATGCCTACCGCGCGTCCTTGTCGGCCGGGGTCAATGTGCTGGCGGGCTACGGCACGGTGTTTTTCGTGCGTCCCCAAAACACCCGCTTTGACTCGCGCATCGATGACAGTGCCAACCGGTATGTGCTGAGCAACCGTGGCAACAGCGTGGTGGTGGTGGATGAGTTCAAGGATTGTTCTGTGGCCAACCCTCAGGAGTGCCGGCCGGTGACCAAGAACCATGTATTGCCGGGGCGGGCGTTCACCTTCGACAAGGAGCCGGGCCGGGTGTACCGCTTCAACCTGGTGGAAGGCAGCGGGCAAAAAAATCATGAGGTCAAAGGCTGATGAGCAGTAGTACTAGGATGTTCAGGTGGCTCGTGGCCGGGATGCTGCTGGCGGCATTGGGGCTGGTGTGCACCGAGGTCCTGGCGGTGCGCGACGAGCATACGTTTGAGGTGTCGATCCAGATTCCCGGCAATGATTTTTATGTGCTGCCGGTAAACCCGGTCTTCCTTGAGCGCGATCAGCGCATGCACTGGAATACCGTCACCCGAACCCTGGCGCCGTTACGGGAAAACTTCGATGTGAAGAATATTTCCGGTGGCATCTCGGCGCGGTTGGGGGCGCTGCCTTCATTGTTCAACGGGTTCGATTCAATTGCACTGAATGTGAGCTTCAACGGGCAGGAGCTTGGCTTGACGGAGACCACGGTGGTGGCAGAGGAACAGGCCCGGGTGGGGTTGCGGGTGCCACTGGTGATCACAGCCATGGAGCCGGAAGGCGGGTATCTGGCGGGGGAGTATTACGGCAGTGTGCAGTTGATGTTTGATGCGTTGCGGCCCTGATAACTGATTACGGTGATCAGCCCTTGTGGTGAGGGCGCTAAGTGGAGAGGGAGCTTTTGTGGTGAGGGGGCTTGTCCCCCGTTGGAGTGCGCAGCACTCCCGTTTTTTGGGGCCGCTTCGCAACCCAACGGGGGACAAGCCCCCTCGCCACATGGAGCAGGTTTGGCACATGGAGCAGGTCAGAGCCGGGTGGACGCCACTGCCTCGCGGTTGCTCAGCCCCGTGGCCCTGGCCAGCGCTTCGCGCGTCAGGCGTCGCATCCATTCCTTCTCTTTGTAGCCCAGATCGTTGAGCAGCCTGTTGTAGAGGTCGTCGGACATTGGCTGGCGGGAAAATACCACACGGTCAGGCACCTCCAGTGCTTCGGCGAGGTGCTTGAGCGATTGGCTCAGCAACTCTTTTTGCGCCGGGTCCTGAGCGCGCGCCCACTGGTGTTGTGTGTCCTGCAGTTCATCCAGCTTTAAAAACTGCTCGGTGCAGCGTTGCTCGTTGTCCCGATACTCACCGTCATGGCTGTCGCGCAGGTACTGTTCCCAGTAGGGCTCAAGCAGCATCTGGTTCACCAACCCATCACCTTCGGCCATTTCCAGCACGGTCTGGTACGCCTCGTCGATGCGCGCCTGCGGCACATCGGCGGTCAGGCGATAAAGCATGTGGTCCGACAGCCAGGGCAAGTCGAGCTTCTGCGCCAGGGAGGTCTGGTAGGCCAGGTAGACTTCAACTTCATCGACCTCTCCCGGCACGCCGTCGCGCACGTCGGAGCGCAGGCGCAGGCCTTGGCCGCCTTCGTTCTCGGGCCGCAGACGCTGGGCGATGTCTTCTTGAATGACTTCCCCCAGATGCTTCATGTGCGCCCGGCCCTTGGCCAGGGTCACCAGCCTGCCAGCCCGTTCTTCGTCCGTCAGCGAGTAGCGCCGAGCCTCGGTGGCGAGGACTTCGATACCCATGTCATTGAAAATCTGCGCACCGCCGTCGGCGCACAATCCCGGGAAACTCGACAGCTTGAACAAGGTGTCGCGCAGGTCGCTGTCGACACTGGCGGCGAGGATCAGTTGCCACACCCGCTGCGTCAGTTCGGGGCGGTTGACCGCCAGCCGCTGTTGATCCTCGTCGGTCTGTACCGACTCTTCCCGCTCCAGGGACTTGAGCACCTCAAACAACCCTTGTGAGCCGTGCTCCTGTTCCAGGGCATTCCATAAGGTCTTGCGGTGTTCGTGCAGTTGCGGGTCCATTGCTTCCAGCCAGTAGCTGCTGTCGCCCTTGGGCTCGTAGGTGCGGTTGGGGTCGAGCCCGGCGGCTACGCGGTAGCTTTCATAGCGCTGGCGGTGGTCGAGGTCGAGGGTGTTGCGGTCCAGGCGGGTGCGGGCGACGGTTTCTGCCTGGGGTGTGCCGCGCGCACACTCGGGCACTTGTTCGATGGCGTTGCCTCGCAGGTCGAGCAGGAAGCTGCGGTTGCGCGGGTGGGAAAACAGGCCCGCAGGCCACAGGGTGATCTGTGTGTGACTCAGCAGCAGATCGCGCAGGTTGGGCAGGTGCGAGATGTCCGGCGGGGTGCCCAAGGGGTTGTTTTGCAGTTGCAGGTGCTCCAGGCGACGCAGGTGGGACAGGCGCTGACGTTCCGAAGGAGGCAACATGATGCGGTTGTCCCGCAGGTTGAGGTAGCGCAAAAAGCGCATTTCGCCAATGGCCTGGGGCAGCCTCGACAGGTCGTTGTAGCCCAGGTCCAGCGCGCGCAGGGATGGGAAACCCTTGAGGAAATGTTCGTGGAGCACGCCGAAGCGGTTATCGGCAATGGTCAGGCTGGTGACGTGCTCAAAGCCGGTGGTGAGCTCCGGCAGCATATCCGGCAGCAGCAGGCCCCGCAGGTCCAGTTCCGCGCCGCTCTGGACGTTGCCCCAAGGGTCGGTGTGCACAGCCATGCGGTCTTCCCAGCAGCGATACAGCTTGTCTGCGAGCAAGTGCCGCGCGGCCCGTTCCTGGCGAAACGCGCGACTGTCTTTCGGGTGGGCGGTGGCCGTGCGTTTCCACACTTCCAGGCGGTGGTACAACTGTTGTTTCTCGGTGGTCAACAGGTTGAGCACGCTACGCATCTGCCGGGCGTCGACGTTGTCGATGAACTGTTCGACGCGTTGTTCGCTCAACGAGGGAAACAGCAGTTGCAGGACTTCCCGGGTGTGCGGTGTTGACGCCGGTTGCGGCGTACCCGCCTGCCGGCTGGCGACAGGCCCTCGCAGTAAACGGCTGGTCTGTGTGTCGGCCGTGGTGCGTATTGGCGGTTGCGCGAGTACTCGGCGGCGCTCGTCCAGGGTGTGCAACTTGTCCATCAGCCAGCGTTTCAATTCGGCACCCTGGCCGGGTTTTTGGCCCGGTACGGTGACGGCGTGCAGCAGCGATTCGTAGAGGGTGTCCAGGGTGTGCAGGCGCTGGTGGGCCTGGTCGAACAGCTCGTAGCCGTGGTTGTTTTTGCGCACCAGGATTCGTTGCTGCGCCGCATCGGCCGGGCCGGCTTCACAGCGCAACGGGCCGTCCGGGGTTTGCTCGCGGACTTCCAGGTGCAGGTCTGCAAAGGCATCGCTGTGCAGTTTCAGGGTGTTGAGCACCATGCGTTCGGTGTCTGGTGTCAGCGGCCAGGACGGATATAGCCCGGCGTAGGCCTGGTTGGCGTGCTGGACGAAGTTCAATTCCTCAGCCTGGTTGAGCAGCCGCAAAGGCACGTGCTGTTCACTCAGGGTCTGGCGCTCGGTGTGGGTGGCGGTGTCGAGCACGGTGCGGGCCAGCGTCGGGTCGAGGCCGGGCAGTTGGCGTTGCAGCAGGCGCACCTGCGGGTCAGCGGATTGCTGGTTGATCTGGTGCACGTACTGCCCGATGTCGTCGGTCTGGGTCTGCACGTAGTCGGCCAGTTGATCGCGCAGCGCTTGTACCCGTTCGGCCCGGGGCACGTCGCGACCCAGCAGTGTGCGGATGGCCTCTTCGTCGAGAAACCCCAGCACCCGTTCCGGCAGTTGGCCGGACATCACCTGCCCCAGGCTGATTTTCAGGGTGGCGGAAGGGGTGGCGTCGGGCTTGGTGTAGGTACGAGAACCCCCGGCAAGATCGGTGCGGGCGAACACCTGCAACGCGGCATTTTCGGGCCAGCCCTGCAGCTCGGTGACGGTCTGTTCAAACCATGCCGAGGACGGGTCATCGGGCAGCGGCGTGCCGGTGCGCAAGGTGCCGGCGGCGGTTTTGGCGGTGTGGTAGGCCTCGTGGCGTTTGAGGGTTGTCTCCAGCAATGGCGGTGGCGGACGGTTATACACATACAGGCCACGTAACTGGTCTTCATCGGTGGCGCTGATGCGCCGTACCTGTTGCAATTCAAGGTCACTGAAGGCCTGGGTGCGAGGCCCGAGGCGGCGCATCAGGAGGGTGCTGTCCCAACGACGGGGCTGTTCCGCTTCGTGCACGAAGGCGCCATGACCGTTAAACGACACCTTGGGGTGGTAGGCGTCCGGGCGTCGAGGGTGCCGGATGCGGTGTTGGCCGTTGTCGTCGGTCTGGCGAACCTCTACGTGCTGGTTGTCCAGTGGCAGGATCAGTTGGTCTTGATGGGAGTACAGGCCCCGGGCATCAGGTTTTGCGTCCGCTGCCAGCGCGATATTTTTCAAGGTGTAGGGCGTCAGGTCGGGGTTCCACAGGCGGGTGTGACCGTCGGCGGTGGTCACCGGCTTGAGCCCTTCGACAAAGGAAGACAGCTTCAGGCGCGCCGCCTGGCCCAGGGTGCTCGCCGCGCCGAATGCGGCAAATTGCAGGACGCTGTCGACCACATCCATCAAGTGTTCGAACGCCTCTAACCGTTGACCTTCGGCCCAGTCGACGATGCCCGTAAACACCTCGTCGGCGATCTGATAAGCGCTGTAGACCAGCATCAGTTCTCCCAGCACCGGCACAAACGGCGTGGCCACCAGCAAGGCAGCGTTGAGCAGGTCGGAGAGGATTTTTTCCAGGTTGTCCCACCATGCCCAGCGTGCGTGCCGGTCGGCCAGGGCCGTGGACACGGCGATTTCCCGGGCGTCATTCAGGACCTTGTTCAGGGTGATGCGGAACCGGTAGTGCCACAGGTCATTTTCGCCGGGGTTGCTGGAGCGGTTCTGGTAATCGTCGGCGATGTGCTGCAGACGAAATTGCAGGTTTGGGTTGCTCACCGGAGTGTCTTTCCAGGTGGGGCCTGGGTCGGTCGGGGCTTTCTGGTGCCAGCGGACTGTGCTCAGGCGCGCGTTGAGGTTGGCAAAGAAGTGACCGCGCTCGCCCTGGGCGACAAACTGGCTGAAAAACCGCTGGTAGCGGGGGCTGTCCCGCAGTTGCCGGGTGAGTTCCTGGACGAAGGCAATCGGCGAGGGGTATTCCTTGAGCGGGTGCTCGGGGTCTTCGGGGACGTAGACGATCAGCCGGCCCACGGGCATCTCGGTGCCGGGGGTGGCGCAGAACAGCACGATGCCACTCAGGGCGCTGTTCATCAAATGTACGGTGTAGGCCCCCAGAGGACGGCCATCCAGATGTGCGTCCGACTGGCCGGCGACCAGTTTGAGCGTCGCCTGGTGGGCATCAGGCCTCATGTGGCCATGGATCAGCGCCAGATGGGCGGCAACCGTCAGGGCGCTTTTCTGACTGCGGATGGTTGCATCGCGCACGGTGCGGGCCAGGGCGGCATTGTTGAACCCCAGGGCCTCCTGCAGTCGCGCCTGATAATGCGCGCCGATGTTCAGTTGGCGGCAAAGGGTTTTGAAGGTGTCGGCCGTGAGTGAGGCGCCGCTGGTACGGTGGCGCAGGTTCAACACGTCGCGCTGGCCGCGGGCGTCTTCAGCGGACAGAAAGGCGTAGTCGACAAAGCTGTCGCTGGCGGCAAAGTTATGCAGCGCGGCATCCAGCAGCGAGACGGTGCGGCTGACCACCGCGTTGCTGCTGTCGTGCACCCACCAGGCCAGTTCGGCCTTGCTATACAGGCGCAGGAAGGTGTTGCGCACGTCGATCTCGCCGTAGTGGGCCAGGGCGCTTTTAAGCAGGGGCTCGGCGAACGCCTGGACGTCGTTGAGGTCACGAAATTTCTGGTCCACGGCGCTTTGGTTTTGCCAGTGTTCGGCGATGGCGGTTTTGAGCGCGGGTGTGGGCGCAACGTTGAGCGGGCGGGCGGTTTTCAACGCACGCACCCGGTCAAGGGCTGCGCCTTTGATCCACGGTGGCAGGGTGTTTTTGATCAGTAAATAGTGGGTGCCTTGAAAATCGGCACCGGGTAGATCGGACATGGGATAGACCTGAATCAGAGCAAGAGTAACGGCTCAGTCTATTCAGGCCCGGGGCCGCCGATAAGTTCGAATACCGGCTGGAACAGGCGGCTTTTTCAGCGGAAAAATGCGTGGATAAAGCGCATACCTGTCACCTTTTTCAACGTGCGGCGGTGGCGGGCGGAGTCTGGCACAAGGTGCTGTCCCCGGGCTGCAAATACGGGGTAAGAATCGGCGCCATGCCCTTGAGCACCTGCACCGGCAACGCCGAGGTGAACTTGAACCCCTGGGCCGACGCGCCGGGCACGAACGCGGTGAGCGCACCGAAGTGATGGTCGCCGATATAGAACACGAATGTTGCCGTGCGGTTGATCGCCTTGGAGCTGAGAACCCGCCCGCCGGCGCCGATGGCTTCGATGCGGTTGTCGCCGGTGCCGGTCTTGCCGCCCATGGCCAGCGGTGTGCCGTCGGCCAGGTTGAAACTGCCGGACACGCGGCGTGCGGTACCGGCGTCCACCACTTGCGAAAGGGCTCCCCGCAGGGCCGTGGCCACTTCGGACGGCATCACCCGCTTGCCGCGATTGGGGTCGTTGATCAGGCGGGTTTCATAGGGCGTGTCGGCGGCAAAGCGCAGGCTGTCGATGCGCAGCGTGGGTTCGCGTACGCCGTCGTTGAGGATGATGCCCACCAGCTCCGCCAGCGCGGCGGGACGGTCGCCGGAACTGCCGATGGCGGTGGCCAGCGATGGCACCAGGTGGTCGAACGGGTAGCCGACTTTTTGCCAGCGCTGGTGAATATCGAGGAACGCTTCGATCTCCAGCATGGTGCGGATGCGGCTGTCCCGGGCGCTCTTGTGGCGGCTCTTGAACAGCCAGCTGTAAACCTCCTGGCGCTCATGTTCGCTGGCGGCGGTGGCCTGGGTGAAGGTGGCGTCGGGGTTGTTCAGCAGGTAGCCCATCAGCCACAAATCCAGTGGGTGGACCTTGGCGATATAGCCCTGGTCGGGCAGGTCGTAGGCGCCGGGGCCGTAGTTCTGGTAGAGCTTGTCGAGGCGTTCGTCGGTGAGTTTTTCAGTGCTTTTCACGCTGCTCAGGTGCGAGCGGATAAAGCTGTTGAAACTCGCCTGGCTGGCGTTGGGCAGCAGGTAGCGGTGCACGGCGGCCAGGCGTATGGCGGTGGGGTGCATGCTGTCGAGAAAGGTGTCGAGGCGGGCCTGGGTGTTCTTGTTGCGGTATTTCTTCCAGAACTTGAGCAGGAAGGTGGTGCCTTCGCGGTCGGCGAACTGCGCCAGGTATTCCTGGCGGCGCGGGTCGTTGTCGTCCTTGAGCAACTCGGCGCTGTTGTTCGGGCCCTGGTAGGTGCTGTAGCGCACCAGGTCGCGCATCAGACGGATGAACGGCAGGTTGATCGACTCGCGCAGCGCTTCGATCAACGTGGGTGTACGGCCGTTGTCCTGAATGCGGAAGTTGTGGAAGTGGTGCATGCCGCCACCGGTAAAAAAGCCTTCGCTGGTGTTGGCCGAGTACTGCCGATTGAGGGCTGCGTCGAGCATGGCCGGCAGTTTGCGGTCGCTGTTCTGGATCAGGTAATCGAGGGCCCAGCGGGTGATGCGGTCCTGGTCGTCCACCGGGACTTTGCGCAGCTCGGCCGCCGGCATTGCACCGTATTTATCGTGCAGCTCGCTGACGATTTGCAGGTAGGTGGTCATCACCCGCAGCTTGGCGGTGGAGCCCAGTTCCAGCTTGCTGCCTTCGTTGATGTCGAAGGGTTGGTCGGTGCTGTCGGTCTGCACCCGCACCCGCGCGCCGTCGGGTGTCATCTCGTAAAGGTTGAAGCTGTAGCGAACCTGGGCGGTGCTGGCGGGTGTCAGCAGCGTGGGGCCGATCAGGCCGATCTGCGTGGCGAAGGCCGGGTCGGCGAGGTGCTTGAGGTAAGCGCTGGCCTGGCTTTGCAGGTCGGCTTGCAACGTGCTGGTGGCGGCGAGGTCAAGGCGGTCAAGGTCGTACAACGGCTGGTTGAGCAGGGCGGCCAGGCGAGTACGGGCGACGGTGATGCCCTTGTTGCTTTCGATCGGCTGGATCGTTGGCTGCTGCTGCCAGTCACGGTAGGTAACGTGGCTGGCGAGGGCGGCCTTGGCCAGCGCCGGGTCGATCACGTTGTTCTGGGCGAGCAGGCGGATGTGGCTGTCGGTGAGGTCGGCCAGTTCCTTGTGGCCCTTGGACAAATAGTGAGAGGGCCGGCGCTGGGCGATCATCAGCGACAGCACCTCCCGCAGGGCCAGGCCTTTTTGCGGCAGCTGTTTGGGGTCGTTGCCGTTGAGCAGGACGTTGGTCTGGTTGAAGTCGGCGCCGTACCACACGCGCAAACCTTCGGCCATGCCGTGCACTTCGCCGTGGCCGGGCACGGCTGACAGGGGCACGCTGTTGAGGTAATCGCGCACGATGTCCTGGCGAGCCGTGAGGGTTTGCGGGCCGTCCTGATACGCCCGCACGCTGGCGGAAATCATCTGGCGGATTTTCTCGCCGCCGGACAGGGTCAGGCCGTCGGGGGAGTGGCGGTATTTCTCCAGCTGAGTCGCCAGGGTGCTGCCGCCGGCGGTTTGGCCGGGCAGGTGCAGGAGCTTCGCCACCTGGGACCAGGCGGCCTTGGCGAAACGCGGCCAATCCACCGCCGGGTTGAGTTGTGGTTGCTTGGGGTCGAGCAGGTCGCGGTCTTCGATAAACAGCAGGCTGTTGACCACCACCGGCGGGATCGCCGTGAAGCTTGGGTAGAACTGCTGGGGATAAGTGAACTGGTACAGCGGTGCGGCGCGGCAATCGGTGATGGTCAGGCCGGCCTGGATTTTTTCCGGGTAGGGCACGAACAGGCCACGTTGGGCGTAGCTCATCAGGTCGGGGGAGAAGCGTGCCTGTGCCTGGATCAGGTAATCGCGCTTGATCAGGCGCGGCAGGAATTCACCCAGGGCGCTGTAGCCGAGGCGCTTGTCGAAGGGCCCGGCGCCGGGATAAACCCGCGCATCGCTGGGGCCGGGATGCATTTGATAGGTGAGGGTTGAGGCGAGGTCGGAGAAGGTTTTGGCCTGCAGGCGCGAGGTGTGCATTTCCCGCATCGCGGCAAAGCCCAGGGCGATCAGCGCAATCAGCAGCACCAGCCAGAACAGGCGCCACCACAGTCGCCTGCGGGGAGGAGGGCTTTGTGGCAATGGCTGTTCATCCGGGCTATCGGTGGATACCGCAGCCTTGGTCGAAGCGTTCTGCCATAAAGCGCCCATAGTCGATTGATCCATTTACGTAGATTGATCGGACTTGGTTGAAGCTTAGACGGTGGTGGGCGAGTGGGGGGGATTTGTGAGGGTGGGGTTGTTTGTGGTGAGAGAGCTTGTTGTGGGGACGGGGCTTGCTGTGGAGAGGGAGCTTGCTGTGGTGGGGGAGCTTGCTGTGGAGAGGGGGCTTGCTGTGGTGAGGGAGCTTGCTGTGGAGAGGGAGCTTGCTGTGGCGAGGGAGCTTGCTGTGGCGAGGGAGCTTGCTGTGGCGAGGGAGCTTGCTCCCGCTGGAGTGCGAAGCACTCCCAAAGAACCCACCTCGGTTTGACTGCAAAACCGCATGCCCAGGTCTTGGGGCTGCTGCGCAGCCCAGCGGGAGCAAGCTCCCTCGCCACAGCAAGCTCCCTCGCCACAACAAGCTCCTTAACCAGCGAGGTGCTGTTCCTGCCTATAGCCAGCAGGCGTCCCACAGCGGGTAGTCGCCGGCGCGTTCTACCAGTCCCGCTCTGATGGGATTGGCGATGATGTACCGGGCCAAATGACGCAAATCTTCACCGTCCCGAATCCCCCGGTCGTGATAGCCGTTCTGCCAAAAGGCTCCTGTGCTGTTCCTTGCCCGGTTGATCGTGTGCGTGCTGCGGGATTTCACCGCTTGCATCAGCTGGGGCAGGCTGCGTTGCTCAAGCTGGACCAGCCAATGAAAGTGGTCCGGCATGATGACCCAGGCTATGGAAACCCCCCATTTTTGCTCATGGGCACGCCTGAATTCGGTTACCAGCAGGCGACCCAGATGAAAGTTGGTAAAGAGTGGTTGGCGATTGTGGACGACGGCTGTGACCAGATAAGCCCTGCCGGGCTCGCTGAATCTACCGGTTCTCAGGCGATGGGATTGAGGGCGTGTAGGCATTCCATTGCATTCCTTGTTGCTCCAGATGAATTGACGCTAGCAGCCTGACAGGGGCCCTGATCCCGGAATTGTTGAGTACGTATTTCCATGCATGGTCCCTCACTGTGGGGAGGGGGCTTGCTGTGGTGGGGAGCTTGCTGTGGGGAGGGAGCTTGCTGTGGTGGGGGAGCTTGCTGTGGAGAGGGAGCTTGCTGTGGTGGGGGAGCTTGCTGTGGAGAGGGAGCTTGCTGTGGCGAGGGAGCTTGCTCCCGCTGGAGTGCGAAGCACTCCCAAAGAATCCACCTCGGTTTGACTGTAAAACCGCATGCGCAGGTTTTGGGGCTGCTGCGCAGCCCAGCGGGAGCAAGCTCCCTCGCCACAATGGATTGAGTCAGGCAGAAAACACCGCCCTAGAGCCTCCCCCACCAGTAAATCCGCCAAAGGTAGGGGCATGACGCTGCACCATTACCGTGCAATACTCGCCGCCGTTTGTTGGCGATGATTCCTACGCGGAACAGGTAATGCTCCTCCGTCAAAGGGGCTTTTACCGCGAGTTCCCGCTGAATCTTGTCGTTTATAGAGTGAAAACCCCTGGGTTTTGCTTTTTATACTGCACCCCCGCTGATCTGGCCCGGCCAGACGGTCTTGCCCAAAAGGCAGGCCCGCTATCAGGACGCCCCGGCCACCCGCCGCGACGCCCCGGACTCGGTGGCTCATATCCAATAACAAGACGAGGTTGTATCCCTATGCCAGCTGGCAATCACCTGCCCCATGGCGAGGCCGCTCAGGGCGGTCCGCTGAAACGCGAACTCGGCGAACGGCATATTCGCTTGATGGCCCTCGGCGCCTGTATCGGTGTCGGTCTGTTCCTGGGCTCGGCCAAGGCCATTGAAATGGCCGGCCCGGCAATCATGCTGTCTTACATCATCGGCGGCCTGGCGATCCTGGTGATCATGCGCGCCCTCGGCGAGATGGCCGTACACAATCCGGTCGCCGGTTCCTTCAGTCGTTACGCACAAGACTATCTCGGCCCGCTGGCGGGCTTCCTCACCGGCTGGAACTACTGGTTCCTGTGGCTGGTGACCTGCGTCGCGGAAATCACCGCGGTCGCGGTGTACATGGGCGTGTGGTTCCCCGATGTGCCCCGCTGGATCTGGGCCCTCGCGGCGCTGGTCAGCATGGGCACCATCAACCTGATCGCGGTCAAGGCGTTCGGTGAGTTCGAGTTCTGGTTCGCGCTGATCAAGATCGTCACCATCATCGCGATGGTGATCGGCGGCGTCGGCATCATCGCGTTCGGTTTCGGCAACGACGGCGTGGCGCTGGGGATTTCCAACCTGTGGGCCCACGGCGGTTTCCTGCCCAACGGCGTGACGGGCGTGTTGATGTCCCTGCAAATGGTGATGTTCGCCTACCTGGGCGTGGAGATGATCGGCCTGACCGCCGGTGAAGCGAAGAACCCGCAGAAGACCATCCCGAGCGCCATCGGCTCGGTATTCTGGCGCATCCTGCTGTTCTACGTCGGCGCGTTGTTCGTGATCCTGTCGATCTACCCGTGGAACGAAATCGGCACCCAGGGCAGCCCGTTCGTGATGACCTTCGAGCGCCTCGGCATCAAGACCGCCGCCGGCATCATCAACTTCGTGGTGATCACCGCGGCATTGTCGTCGTGCAACGGCGGCATCTTCAGCACCGGGCGCATGCTCTACAGCCTGGCGCAGAACGGCCAGGCCCCGGCCACGTTCGGCACCACGTCGAGCAACGGCGTGCCGCGCAAGGCGCTCTTGCTGTCGATCTTCGTGTTGTTGCTGGGCGTGCTGCTCAACTACATGGTCCCGGAAAAAGTCTTTGTGTGGGTGACCTCCATCGCCACTTTCGGTGCGATCTGGACCTGGCTGATGATCCTGCTGGCCCAGCTCAAGTTCCGTAAGAGCCTGAGCCCGGCCGAGCAAAAAGCCCTCAAATACCGCATGTGGCTGTACCCGGTCAGTTCCTACCTGGCGCTGGCGTTCCTGCTGCTGGTGGTGGGCCTGATGGCGTACTTCCCGGACACCCGCGTGGCGCTGTATGTCGGCCCGGCGTTCCTGGTGCTGCTGACGGTGTTGTTCTATGTGTTCAAGTTGCAGCCGACCCAGGCTACGGTGCACACGGCGAGCTGATGTTTCTGCGCTCAACAAAAAGCCCCTTTCGGGGCTTTTTGTTTTTCACGCGGTGGCGACGCGCGTCGGTTGGGTGAGCCGCTTGTTCAAGTCCAGCCAGGCCCCCAGCAGCGCCATCAACCCGGCACCCACCATGGCGGTGAAGATTTGCATGGCGAAGGCATCGCCGGTGATCGCATTGACCATGTCCGCCAACGGCGCCAGCAGCACCCCCAGGCAGAACACTTCCAGGGAGTAGCGGCCCATGCGACAGGTTTGTTGCGCCAGCCAGTTTTGCGTCCAGCCATGGCCGGGCAGCAGCTTGGCGGTGACGTAGGCCAGGGCCAGGAAATGCAGCAAACGCACTGGCGACAGGTCGGTCTTGCTGATGGGGTAGAGCAGGTCACTGAGCACCGACGGCATCACCGCGTCGTGGATTTCGGGCCAGCGCCACGAGATCGTAATGACGCCCGCCACCAGCGCATACACCGCCGCCGCGACGAACAACGGCTGGCGCAGCAGCCCACGGGTTTGCGCCGGTCGTGGCTGCTGCGCATGAATCGCCGCCGCACCGCCCAGCACAAACAGTAACTGCCAGGTCACCGGGTTGAAGTACCACACACCGTCGGCAATCGCTGCCAGGTTCCAGCCCAGGTGCGGGGCCAGCAGGTACACCGCCAGCGAAACCGCCACCACCGCCCAGGTCTTGCGCAGCAGCAACGGCAGCACCAGCGGCAGGCAGCCCAGCAGCACGATATACAGTGGCAACGGGTCCATCAGGTTGGGTTTGAAGCGCAACAGCAGTTCATCCACCAAGGCTTGCTGGGGGTGGGTGACGAAATGCGTCAGGCCCATCTCTTCGACCAGGTCGCGGGTTTCCACATGGCTGTTGGCGAAGAACACGATGCCCATCAGCATCGCCAGTAAAAAGATGTGCACCACGTACAGCACCCAGGTGCGCCGCCAGATCTTTACACAGGCAATCAGGTAGCCGTCGCGCTGCAGGATCTTGCCGTAGGCCAGCACCGCCGCATAACCGGCCAGGAACACGAAGACTTCCGCCGCGTCACTGAAACCGAAGTTGCGCAGGGTGATCTGGCCGAGAGGGTTGTGGGGCACGTGATCCCAGAAAATGAAGATCAACGCCAGGCCCCGAAAAAAATCGATGCGCGGGTCGCGTCCGTTCAGCATGGCAGCGGGCTCTTGAACAAAGGGTTTAGTAATGACAAGTGGACGACGGCTTTTGTCGAGCCGTACGTCGGGCGGGGCGCAGGTTGGCGGTATTTGTAAGCAATTGCAAAGGCGGGGTATTTACAGAATGTCTCACTGATGTTGATTAAACATCGATGATCACCAGGGTGCCATGGCTGCCAGCGAGCACAGCGTGGGCGATGCCGGCTTCCACCAGGTACATCTGGCCGGCGCCCACGTCGATAGCCTCCTCACCGATGGACAGGCGCAAATGCCCGTCGATCACCAGCAGGCCTTCGTTGTAGTCGTGGGTTTCTTCTTCGTAGGCCTGCGCGTCCATGCGCAACACCTTGATCCGCGCCGGGCCGACCTGGCCCAGGCGGGTAGATTTCCAGGTGTCAGGCAGTTGTGCAGCGAGGGCGGTGAAATCCAGTAACGGCATGGTGAAGCTCCTTGTTTCTGCGATGCCGTTCGGTGGTCCGGTTCAGCGGGAAAGGGTCAGGTTTTCAGAACGCATCCATCAACAACACCCGGCAGTGTTTGGCCTGGTATTCGTTGATCTGCGGCACCAGCCGGGTGAAGTGTTCCGTCTGGCAGTGCGTATCCAGCGCGGCCTGGTCGGGCCATTGCTCGACAAAGATGAAGTGCCCCGGGTCTTTCTGGTCGATGAACAGATCGTAGGCGATACACAGCGGTTCCTGGCGAGTTTTCTCCACCAGTTCGGCGTACCACGGGCGCACGGTGTCGAGGTGTTCGGGTTTGATGAAGTCTTCGGCGATTACTTTCAACATGGGGTCAGTCCTTTGCACGACTCGCTGCCCGGCGGGCGGGAGGAAGGCTGCACAGTTCAACGTGTTTAAGGCGGGCAGACAACCCTACCGTGCGTCGTAAAGTGGGTACTACCTGTTATTTCTGACAGTAGACGCCGTGTACAACACGTGGCTTGCTGAACACCACCATCACGGGTGGCACTGGCATGCACAGAGTCTGGAAGGGATTTTCCACCTACACCTTGGTGGGTATCGCCAATACCCTGATTCATTGGCAGCTGTTTTTTGTGTTTCGCAGCTTCTTTGAACTCAACCAGGCGCTGAGCAACTTGCTGGCTTTCTGCGCGGCGGCCTCTTTTTCTTTCTACGCCAACGCAATGTACACCTTCGTCGCCGAGGCCACGCTGGGGCGTTATCTGCTGTTCATGGGGTTCATGGGCGCTCTGAGTCTGGCCGTGGGCTGGCTGGCGGACCTGTGGCGCCTGCCTGGCCTGGTGACGCTGGTGAGCTTTTCGTTGTTGAGCCTGTTCTGTGGCTTTCTGTTTTCCAAGTGTGTGGTGTTTCGTGGGGGTGGCTCATGAAACTCTCTCTGATCGTGCCGGTGTTCAATGAGGAACAGGCGCTCGGCCGGTTTTACCGGGCAGTGCGCGAGGAGCCCGGGTTGCAGGCTCACTGCGTCGAGATCGTGTTTATCAACGATGGCAGCAGCGACCGCACTGCCGAGTATGCCCGGGCCATCGCCCTGGCAGACCGCCATGTGGTACTGATCAACTTTTCGCGCAATTTCGGCAAGGAGCCGGCGCTCTTTGCCGGGCTCGAATATGCCAGCGGCGAGGCGGTGATTCCCATGGACGTGGACCTGCAGGATCCGGTGGCGGTGATCCCGCGTCTGATCCTCGAATGGCAACACGGCGCGCAGGTGGTGCTGGCCAAGCGGCGGGACCGTTCGAGCGACAGCTACTTCAAACGCCAGAGTGCCTCGTTGTTTTATCGCCTGCTCAACCACATCGCCAACCCGCATATCGAGGAAAACGTCGGCGACTTTCGCCTGCTGGACCGCAAGGTGGTGGACGTGCTCAAGACCCTTCCGGAACAGCAGCTGTTTATGAAGGGCGTGTTGTCCTGGGCCGGTTTTAACACGGTGATCGTTGAGTATGACCGGGCCAGGCGCAGTGCCGGCAAAGGCAAGTTCAGCGCCTGGAAATTGTGGAACCTGGCGCTGGAGGGCATTACGTCGTTCAGCACCTTGCCGTTGCGCCTGTGGAGTTACATCGGCTGCTGTATCTCATTGCTGGCGTTGCTGTATGCGGGCTACATGGTGCTGGACAAGATTTTCTGGGGTAACGAAGTACCCGGGTATCCCTCATTGATGACGGCGATCCTGTTTTTGGGTGGGGTGCAACTGATCGGGATCGGGATCCTGGGCGAGTATGTGGGGCGGATTTATATGGAGTCCAAGCACCGGCCCAGGTATGTGATCGCCAGCAAAATAGTTGCCGGTGAAGTACAGAATCAACCGGCCTCCATGGAGAAAGCATGAGCTCTGTGGCTAGCGAACGGGCGAGAGTATTGGCTTACGGGTTGATCCTGATCGTCGGCGGGTGGGCTCGATTTCACCATATCGATACGGCCGGGGGCTGGAGTGACGAGGCTTTCAGTATTTTGTTGAGCGTTAAATCCCCTACCGAAATTATGTTCCATACGACCCGGGATGTGCATCCGCCGCTCTATTATTGGCTGCTGCACGGGTGGATGCAGGTCATGGGCGATAGCGTGCTGGCCGCCCGGGCACTGAGTGCCTTGTTCGGTATGGTAACCGTGGTATTGGGGATGTGGTTAATGAGCCGGATCAGTCGCTGGCCCACGGTGATTGTCGGTGGTTTTCTGCTGGCGCTGTCGCCCTTTGCGGTCCGTTACAGTCAGGAAGTTCGCATGTACGCGTTGCACGGTGCATTGATGCTCGGGGCAACAATTGCACTGGTCTATTGGCTGGAAAACCCCGGCAACCGACGGCCTTTGTTTCTCTATTGTCTGCTGATGGTTGCTGGGTTCTATACCCATTACTTCACAGGTGTATGCGTCATCTCACACTGGCTGTACCTGTTGTGGTTGTCGAAGGCGCGCAGCGGTGGGCAAAACGTTTTGAGGCTACCCGCCTGGTGGGGTGCCAACGTCGCTATTGTGGTGATGTTCATACCGTGGGTTCCTCATCTTTGGCATCAAATAAAGTACTCAGGGTTTAACTGGATCCAGCAGCCAAGTATCAAGGACGTGGTCAGCGTTTTCTGGCAGTTTCTAAACTTCAGTGACGGCCTGGCGATGCCGGTGTGGGCATTCTATGGCGTGCCGGTTGTGTTGCTCATGGTGTCGGTGATGATTGTCGTGAGGGACGACAGTGCCCGGCGATGGCATGCGTTGCTGGTTATTTATGCCTGGGCGCCGCCAGTGGTGGTGGTGCTGGTTTCCTGCTTTTACCCATTGTTTGTTCCGCACTATTTTTTGTTTTGTTCACTGGCCTTCCCGATGATCGTTGCGGTGGCGGCAAGCCAGCTATGGGCACGCAGCAAAATAGTGGGGTTTGGCTTGTTGACCGGCGTGACGATTCTGCAAGCCGGTGGCTTGGGAATCATCTACGCCAAACAACCGCAAGATGTATTTGAATTCAGTCAGTTTGACCGAGTGGCAGGCTATATCAGCGTCTCTTTGCGAGCAGGCGATAGCGTATTGGTGCTGGATAGTTTCATGTATTTGCCAATGCTCTATTACCTGAAAAATGAGACCGTCCCCCTGTATTACACACCGTTGAACAGCGACGGCACATCGGCACGCCCTGATGGGTATCAAACATGGACGCTTGTTAACGATAAGGCGGAACAGGTTTATCTGGACGGCGTTGCGTCACTCGCACCCGTGTCGGGGCGGGTCTGGCTGGTGGGTGATGTGGAGGCTGATACGTTGCACTTCAAGTTGCCCGACAGTTGGCGCCTGCTGCAGGGTTTTAGCGCGGGAATTGCAAGGGTTCAACTATTCGCTATTTGCCCCCGCAATGACAGCGTGGATGAGCAAGCGCTGAAAAACAGAGGGTGTGAAGAATGAGTATTGACACGACGGAAGCGTCTCGGATGTTTTTCCGCGACTGGTCAAAAAGAGAGGCGCTTGCGTTTTTTTTGATCGTTTCCATCGTGTATGTATTTCCACTGATCCTGGCGGATTACCCCTACGTGGATGACATCTATCGTGCAGTAGACGGTGACGTGGACTGGATCAAGGAAGGGCGGTTTTTGATGCCTTTTTTTTACAATTTTCTATCGTTTACAGGGGGCATACCCGACTCCTTTCCTCTGGCTCTGCTGATAGCGACAGCCATCATGGCATTCGCGCTGCAGAGTTTGATGCTGCACTATTTTCAACGTGCCAATTTTTTCTGTGCGGTTGTAGTGCTTCCTTTATTTTTTAATCCTTTCTTTTTGTCTAACCTCACCTATCACTATGACGGGCCGGTAGCGACGTTAGGGATCGCCGCCTTGATATTCTCAGTGACCTTCAACTCGCCATATCGATGGGTGAATTGGACGGTTCCGGCGCTGCTGGTATGGATCGCTCTGGCTATTTATCAGCCGTTGATGAATGTGTTTTTCGCACTATGCGCTATTGAACTGTATAAAGGCCTTGTCAATAGAAAAACACTTTCCGAACTGGGTTTGTTTGTTTTTGTCAAGTGTGCCCAAGTGGTAGTTGCCCTGGTTGTTTATATGGGAGTGGTGTCACCCTTCCTGTCCCGAAGCAGGCAGGGTGTAGTCGCTTTTGATTCAAGTTGGATTTCTCGGGTGCTGACCCGCTTTCAACATATCGAGGCGTCATTGAGCCCGCTGTACACGGGTGATAGCCGGTGGTTTTTCATCTTGATGATGGTGCTGGCGGGCATGGGATATATAGGAGGCGGTTTGTCGGTGTTGAAATACAGAGATGGCGTAGGGGTAAAAGGCCTTGTGGGAGGGATTTATTTGTCGGTGCCGTTGTTGTTGGTCACCTGTATCCCGGGTGTTATGGTGCTGTTCAGCTTTGAGCAAAGCGACTCAAGGTTGATGTTGGCGGTTGGGCCTTTATTTACGTTTATATTGTTGTTGGTTTATTGGTTGTTGAGAAAGTTGCCTCGCTACTTTATGTGGGTTCTTGTATTGCCACTCATTTTTGCAATGAATTTTTCCTATAGTTATGGGCGAGTGTTGAGCGCAAAAAAAGAACTGGATATCAGTCTGGTCAATAGCGTGGTCGCCAGTATTAATGCGCATGCGCAGCTCAAAAATATAAAGAGTTTCTATTTTTCGATTGATGAAAGTGAACTCTGGCTACCCGCTGCGCAAGGAGCGCTCTCGGTAACTCCCGTCATGTCGTATGTGTTATCGGCGAACTTTCTGTTGCTGCCCTATTCGATGATTCGTGCCGGAATTCCCAATGTGGGATGGCAAGATAAAACCCACCCTGTAGCGGCCATCGTGCAAAGTGATATTTCGCCTGTAGTCGACACTCGGTTTTATTCGATTTATATGTTCCATGACGATGGTTATATCGTCATGAAACACATGCCTCCAAGCGGCTCTTAAGCCGCCGCAATTTCATTGGGCTCAAAACTGTCCGCCCGCGCCATCTGCCACATGCGCGAATAGAACTCGCCATTCACCTCGCCGGTCAGCAGTTCCCCAGGCTTGAGGAACACATGCAGCTGCGAGAACAGCTTGATCTCGGTGGCCGACATGCGCCGCACCAGGTGCTTGGCCGACAGTTGCGAGGGGTGATCGAGGCCGGCCGCGGCGAGCATTTCGGCCAGGGCCTTCAGGGTGTTGCGGTGGAAGTTGAACACCCGCTGGGCCTTGTCCGGCACCACCAGCGCGCGTTGGCGCAACGGGTCCTGGGTGGCCACGCCGGTGGGGCATTTGTTGGTGTGGCAGCTTTGCGACTGGATGCAGCCGATGGCGAACATGAAGCCCCGCGCCGAGTTGGCCCAGTCGGCGCCGATGGCCAGGACGCTGGCGATGTCGAACGCGCTGACGATCTTGCCGCTGGCGCCGAGCTTGATCTTGTCCCGCAGGTTCAGGCCCACCAGGGTGTTGTGCACGAACAACAGGCCTTCACGCAGGGGCACGCCGATGTGGTCGGTGAACTCCACGGGCGCCGCGCCGGTGCCGCCTTCCTTGCCGTCCACCACGATAAAGTCCGGGAGGATGCCGGTTTCGAGCATGGCCTTGGCGATGCCCATGAATTCCCACGGGTGGCCCAGGCAGAACTTGAAGCCCACCGGCTTGCCGCCCGACAGTTCACGCAATTGGGCGATGAACTGCATCATTTCGATGGGGGTGGAAAACGCGCTGTGGCGCGACGGCGAGATGCAGTCTTCGCCCATCATGATGCCGCGGGTATCCGCGATTTCCTGGGTGACTTTGTGCTTGGGCAGGATCCCGCCATGGCCCGGCTTGGCGCCCTGGCTCATCTTGATTTCGATCATCCGCACTTGCGGGTTCTGCGCCTGTGCGGCGAAGCGTTCCGGGTCGAACAGGCCGGTGCTGGTGCGGCAGCCGAAGTAGCCGCTGCCCAGTTCCCAGGTCAGGTCGCCGCCGTTTTCCCGGTGGTAGGGGCTGATGCTGCCTTCGCCGGTGTCGTGGGCGAAGTTGCCCAGCTTGGCACCCTGGTTGAGGGCGCGAATCGCGTTGGCGCTCAACGAGCCGAAGCTCATGGCCGAGATGTTGAACACCGAGGCCGAGTACGGTTGCTTGCACTGCGGGCCGCCGACGATCACGCGAAACGCGCTGGGGTCGCTCAACGGCGCGGGGCGCATGGAGTGGCCGATAAACTCAAAGCCCGACTGGTACACGTCGATCAGGGTGCCGAAGGGTTTGTCGGCGCTTTCATTCTTGGCGCGCGAATAGACCAGCGAGCGCTGGGCGCGGGAGAAGGGCAGGGCGTCGCTGTCGGACTCCAGCAGGTACTGGCGGACTTCCGGGCGGATGGCCTCCACCAGGTAACGGATATTGCCCAGGATCGGGTAGTTGCGGCGTACCGCGTGAGGGCTTTGCAGCAGGTCGAAAATGCCGATCAGGCTAAGGATGCCGGTCACCACGGCAATCGGCCACACCCACTCGTGTTCGATAAACGGCATGCTGGCGAGGGTGAAAATGACGCAGACGGCAAAGAACGCGTAACGGCTTAGTAACGACAGGCTCATACGGTTTTTCCTCAGGTTCAACTCTACAGGTCGATCCGCCATTCTGCGCCTGTCCTCAAAGCCCGGACAAGGATTGACCGCTCTGGTGCGCATTTATTGGCCACTGTGCTGCCTGTTTGTGGGAACTCTTCTGCGGGCGATTGCCACTATGGACGCAGGACGCGAATCCCGTATGTCAACTTCTGCCATGAGTGAATTGTTATGACTGTCAGTGCCTCAATTGCCCCTGATCGCTATTTGTCACCGTCTCTGCCTCAACAAACGGCGCTTTCAAAAAACGATCGAGTGAGCGCGAACGATCTGACACCGCAGCACGAAGTAACACCCCAAGCGGATGACCCGACGCAGGAGCGGCGTGAGCGTCATGCAGAGGCGGTGTACGACAACCCTGTCGTCAGGTTTCTGCTGAGCCAGAAGGGCGCCGAACGTCAGGAGGCCGATGCGCCGCACTCGGGCGCCGAGGTGAGACCTGAGGATGCTCGGAAGAACATGACGCAGAACATCGCCGGTGCCGTCGGCAACAAAACATGGATGTTCCCCGGCCTCAGCAACATGGCCCTGGGTGTAGAAAAGTCGGATGGCAGCGCCGTCGGCATGATGGCCGGTGCAAAAACCGGGCTGGAGAAAACCCTGAACGACGGCCTGGAAACGTCGATCCGTGGCGCCGCCCAGGGGAGCCTGATGTCAATCTTCAAAGGCTATGCCGAGGCCGTCGCCAAAAATGAAGCCACACCGGCGTTCGTCAAGGAAGTTGTAATCAAACTCCTGGACTGGTTGAGCTCCTGGGGCCGATTCAGCTCGTCTGAGCCTGCAGGAAAATCGAGAACAGCTCCGACTGGGATTTGATTCCCAGCTTGCTGTACATGTGCTTTTTGTGAACCTTCACGGTCTCCACCGAGATTTCCAGCTTGCGTGCAATTTCCTTGCTGGAACAGCCACTGAGCATCAAGCGCCCCACATCCAGCTCGCGTGCGGTTAACTGTGCGCCCCAGTCATCGTTCTGAATCGGTGCCTGCGGGGCGCTCACCTGGTTGAGTTCATGGGGCAGGCGCTGGCGCAGCAAGCTCAATACCCACGGCTGGATCAGCGACAGCAGGGCAATCTGCTGCGGCTCAAAACGCTGCCTGGAGCCCAGGGACAGGCATAAGGTTCGCCCGTCGGGCTGCTGGCAATTGAACTGGATTTCATCGGCCACCACGTTCAGCCGGAAGTAGCGCTGGTAATACTCGGTCAGCTCGAAATGCTCCGGCGCCACTTCGGCCAGGCGGAACAGCCCGGTGCGCGAGTGTTCGCGGCTGGCGATGTAGAAGGGGTCGAGCAGGTACAGGCCGTTGAGGTAATCCTGGAACAGATGGTCGGGCTCGCCGTCCTGGCCCGGGCATTCGGCGAACACCAAAGGCTTGTGTTCGCTGCTGAACAGCAACACCACCCAACTGTCGAACGGCACGTACTGGTCCAGCAACCGCACCAATTGCGTCCAGAAATTGGGCTGGTCCAAGGCGTCTATCATTTGCCCCACCGAACGGTGCCAGGCGATGTCTTCCAGCGACAATGTCATGCATCTACCCCCATAGGGTTAACCCGGCTGCGTGATTTCCCGAGTGGTTGCGGCCTGCGCATACTGCGCCACAGATAAAACAACAGGACACACCATGAAGGTCGAATTTGCCCAGCTGGCCGGCCGCGATAACGGCACAGCTTACAACCTTGAGCGCGCTTTGGCGGCGATTGCTGCGTGTGCGGCGGATACCCAACTGGTCGTCTTTCCGGAAACCCACCTGATGGGCTTCCCCTCCGCCGCTACCGTGGCGGACGTCGCCGAGCCGGTGGACGGCCCGACCGTCCAGGCGATTATCCAGGCTGCGCGAGCGCGCAACATCGCCGTGGTGATCGGCATGGCCGAGAACGACGCGGGCCGATTTTATAACACCACCTTGCTGATCACCCCGGACGGCATCGCCCTGCGTTATCGCAAGACCCACCTGTGGGCCTCGGACCGCGGCGTGTTCGCCCCGGGCGACCGCTACGCCACCTGCGTGTGGAACGGCGTGCGCGTGGGCCTGCTGATCTGCTACGACATCGAATTCCCGGAAACCGCCCGCGCCCTGGCGCAGTTGGGCGCTGAAGTGTTGATCGTCACCAACGGCAACATGGACCCGTACGGCCCCACCCACCGCACCGCGATCATGGCCCGCGCCCAGGAAAACCAGGCGTTTGCGCTGATGGTCAACCGGGTAGAAGAGGGCGACGACGGCCTGATGTTCGCCGGTGGCAGTGCGCTGGTGGACCCGTTGGGCACCTTGCTGTTTGAAGCCGGGCGCGACGAAGGGCAGTTCAGCGTTGAACTGGATCTTGGGCAACTGGCGGCGGCGCGACAGGACTATCGCTACCTGGACGACCAGCGTTTGAAATTGCCGGGGGAGGTGATTGAGCGCGCAGACGGTGTGCGGGAGTTGTTGATCCCCAAAGCCTGAGACCGATCTTGTGGCAAGGATGCTGTTGTGGTGAGGGAGCTGCTGTGGCGAGGGAGCTTGCTCCCGCTGGTCTGCGCAGCGGCCCCAAAATCTTAGGGCCGCTTCGCGCCCCAGCGGGAGCAAGCTCCCTCGCCACAGCAGCTCCCTCGCCACAAAAGCTGTAATCACCACAAAATTTTTACCCATTCAAAAAACTGCTTCAACCATAAAAATTATTGCTCGTGCTGCACCGACTTCAGTTCTGCCATAACTCTAATAATTGCGCGGAGAATCGCTCATGGCTCGTTTGCAACGCACCCTGTCGTTAGGGTCGGTGGTGCTGTTTGGCATCGCCTATATGACACCGATCATTGTCCTGGGTACCTTCGGTATCCTGGCGCAATCCACCGCCGGCATGGTCCCGGCCGCTTACCTGGCCGCCCTGGTGGCGATGTTCTTTACCGCCATGAGCTACGGCCGCATGGCCTCGGCCTTCCCGGTGGCCGGTTCCGCCTACAGCTATGTGCGCAAGGCCATCAGCCCCAAGCTGGGGTTTATCGCCGGTTGGGCGGTGTTGCTCGACTACCTGTTCCTGCCCATGGCCATCTGGCTGATCGGTGCGGCCTACCTGCATTCGGCCTTCCCGTCGGTGCCGCAATGGGTCTGGGTCCTGGCGTTTATCGGGGTCACCAGCGTGATCAATATCATCGGCTTGAAACTCGCCAACGGCATCAACGCCTTGCTGATGCTGGTGCAGTTCCTGGTGCTGGTGGCGTTTGTCGCGCTGTGCATCCACTACATCGGCGGTGACGCCAGCAAGCCGCTGTGGACCATCACCCCGTTCTTCAACGGCCAGATGCAAATGCCGCTGATCATGAGCGGCGCGGCGATCGCCTGTTACTCGTTCCTGGGCTTTGACGCCGTCAGCACCCTGACCGAGGAAACCCGCGACCCACGCCGCACCATTCCCCGGGCGATCATGTTGATCACCCTGATCGGCGGGTTGATCTTCGTCGGTGTGTCGTACTTCGTGCAGATCGCCCATCCATCGTTCGAGTTCACCGACGTGGACTCCGCCGCCTATGAGATTGCCCGCAACATTGGCGGCGACCTGTTTGTGTCGATCTTCCTGATCGGCCTGATCGTCGGCCAGTTCGCCTCGGGGCTCTCGGCCCAGGCCAGCGGTTCGCGCTTGCTGTTTGCGATGGGGCGCGACGGGGTGTTGCCCAAGTCGTTCTTCGGCACCTTGCATGCGCGCTTCGGCACGCCGGTCAACAGTATCCTGCTGTGCGCGGTAGTCGCTTTGCTGGCCCTGAAGCTGGACGTCACCACCTCCACTTCGTTCATCAACTTCGGCGCGTTCCTGGCCTTCAGCCTGGTGAACCTGTCGGTGATCTTTCACTACTGGATCGGCGCCAAGCAGCGCGGGCTGCGGGAGCTGGTGCTGTTCCTGGTGTTCCCGACCATCGGCCTGCTGGCGGATGTGTGGTTGATGGTCAGCCTCGATCACCTGGCGATTTACCTGGGCCTGAGCTGGTTGGCGATTGGCCTGGTGTACCTGGGTTTCCTGACCCGGGGCTTTTCGCAGCAGCCACCGGAGATGGACTTCCAGGAAGCTGCATAGAAGGTCGAGGTCTATTCTTATTGCAATCGGTTCTCGTTTGGGTGCATGATTCGTGTTACTGTATAACACTAATTGATCACCCAGACGCCCCGGAGGCCTTATGAAACCTGGTATCCACCCCGACTACCGCACCGTGTTGTTCCACGACACCGCCGCCGATGTGTTCTTCCTGATCGGTTCCACCGTGGATACCGACCGCACGCAAAAGCACAGCGACGGCAACACCTACCCTTACGTGCTGCTCGACGTGTCCAGCGCCTCGCACCCGGTGTATACCGGCCAGCAGCGCAAGACCCAGTCCGAAGGCCGCATCGCCGGCTTCAACAAGCGGTTTGCGTCGTTCGGTTCGAGCCCGAAGAACGCCCAAGCCTGAGCCTGTCCCCTGTAGAGGCCTGCCTCTACAGGGGATCTGCCGTCTGGCGGATCGGCAACACCACTCGAAACGTGGTGCCCTTGCCCACTTCGCTGCTCACGGAAATCGTCCCGTGATGCTTCTTCACAATCCCGTACGACAGTGACAGGCCCAGGCCCGTGCCTTCGCCCACCGGCTTGGTGGTGAAGAACGGATCAAAGATTTTCTGCACACTCTGCGGCGCGATCCCGCAGCCGGTGTCCGCCACTTCCAGCCACACCTTGTCGCCCTCCACGCCGTTGCTGAGGGTGATGGTGCCGCGCTCCGGGCCCATGGCCTGGGCGGCGTTGATCACCAGGTTCATCACCACCTGATTGAGCTGCGAGGCCAGGCATTCAATGTCCGGCAGCACCTGGAAGTGCTTGACCACGTCGGCCTTGTACTTGAGTTCGCTGGCGACGATGTTCAGGGTCGAGTCGATGCCCTGTTGCAGGTTTGCCCACTGCCATTGCTCGTCGTTGTCGACCCGCGAGAAATCCTTCAGGTCCTTGACGATGCGGGCCACGCGACCAATGCCGTCCTTGGATTCGTGGATCAGGATCGGGATGTCTTCCTTGAGAAACGCCAGGTCCATGGCCTTGCGCAGGCTTTGCAATTGCGTCAGGCATTCGCCGGGCGCGAGGGCTTCTTCGGCCTGCCGATAGGCGTCGAGCATCTGCTGCAACTGTTTGAAGTAGCCGTCCAGGGTGCTCAGGTTGGAGGAGATGAATCCCACCGGGTTGTTGATTTCATGGGCCACGCCCGCCGCGAGTTGGCCCAGGGACGCGAGTTTTTCCGACTGCACCAATTGGCTTTCCAGTTGCTTGCGCTCATCGATCTCCAGTTGCAGCGCCTGGCTGGTCAAGGTCAATGCCTCGGTGCGCTGTTCCACCAGGAGCTCCAGATGACTGGTTTGCAGGGACGCGCGCCGGGCCATGTCCCATTTGGCGGCCAGGGTGTTGGCCATCTGTTGGACTTCGATGTTGTCGAAGGGCTTTTTCAGGATCAGCAGCCGGTCGTGGGCCTGCAGGCGAAACAGCAGTTCTTCCCAGGAGTAATCGGAGTAGGCGGTGCACACCACCACTTGCAAGTGCGGGTCGACTTTCCAGAGTTCTTCGATGGTTTGCGCGCCATCCCAACCCTGGGGCATGCGCATGTCAACAAAGGCCAGGGCGTAGGGGCGCTGTTGCTGCATGGCCTGGCACAGCAGCTCCAGCCCTTCCTGGCCACCGTAGGCCGAATTCAGCTCGAAGGCCTGGGCCTGGGGTTTGGCGCTGTCGCCGAACAGCGCGGTTTCCATCTCATCCAGTTCCAGGTTCGCGTCCACGGGCGGCATCAGGATTTTGCGAAAGTCCTGGTGAATCGACGGGGTGTCATCGATCAATAAAATTCGCCGGTTCGGTGGTTTGTTCATGCTCAGTTCCGTGCGGGATCAAGGGGGATGTGCAGGGTGAACAACGCGCCTTTGCCCGGGCCATCGCTGTGGGCGCTCAGGCGGCCCTTCATTTCCAGGGCGGCCAGGGCGCAGCTGTGAAGGCCAAAGCCGTGGCCTTCCTTGCGGGTGGTAAAACCGTGGGTGAAGATTCTTGTCATGTTTTCTGCCGGTATGCCTTCGCCCTCGTCCTTGACGCTGATCTGCAAGGTGCCGTCATCCAGCGGCAGTACCGTCAGGGTCATTTGCCGGGTACGGTCGGTGAGGTTGGACATGGCGTACTTGGCGTTGCTGATCAGGTTGACCAGGATCAGCAGCAATCGATGCTTGTCGGCCATGATCTCGGGTACCTCGTGGTAGTCCTTGACCACCGTCACATGGTGGCGGCTCAGGGCCCCGGAGTTCATGCGCAGGGCATCTTCCATCAAGGCGCTGATATGCACCGGCTCCAGCAGGGTGGATGCGCCGGCGTAGGACTGTTGGGTGGACACAATATCCTTGATGTGGTCGACGCTTTTGCTCAGTTGCGCCAGTTCCTCGGTGAGGCCCTGCTGTTCAGTGGCGATGGCCTCGACCAGTTGGTTCAGGTAACCGGGCAGCAACTTGCCCTTTTCATCCTCGGTGAGGAAGGTGCCCAGGTCATGGCGATGTTCATTGAATAACTGCATGGCCTTGCCCAGCCCCAGAGCCTTGCTGGTGCGCAGCTTGCGCGCCACCAGCTCGGCGGAAATGTTCACGCTGTTGAGCACGTTGCCGACGTTGTGCAGCACGTTGGTCGCGATCTCCGCCATGCCGGCCTGGCGGGCGCTGTCCATGAGTTCGCCCTGGGCATCCTTGAGTTCCCGGGTGCGTTCTTCAACGCGCTGCTCAAGGCTTTCGTTGACCACATGCAAGGCCCGGTTGACCCGGTTGATCTCGGCGAAACTGCGCAACAGGCGGATCGCCAGGTACAGCAGCAGCGCCACCAGCAAGGTCGAAAACACCAGCAGGTAGCGATGGTATTTCTGGTCGAGCAGGTCGGCCGCCGACTGGTCCTGGTTGAGCTGGTTGGTCAGGTCGTCCAGGCGTTCGGCCAGCGGCACGGCGGCGATGCGTTCGAGCAGGTCGTTGACCACCGGCTGTTCCCGCAGGATCAGCGAGATGTGATTGCTGAGAATCTCCACCGGCACCTGGAACGACTCGGGCAGGCTCAGCTTGTTGATCGCCAGTTTATTCAGGCCCACCAGAATGTCAGCGGCCTTGTCGTCGCTGGTCACCTGGGCGAATTCGAGGCTGCTGAGCAGCAGGTCGTAGGTGTCGGTGGCGATGCTTTGCTGCAGCAGTTTGTCGGCGTCGGTGAGCGCCAGGAACTGCGCCTGTATGTCGTCTTCGGCGTTGGGCAGGAAGGCCAGGGAGTTGCGCAGTACCGCATTGTGGGACTTGAACCGGTCCACCAGCCGGGCCTTTTCCTGAATCGCCTGGCGATAGGCTTCCTGGCTGGCTTGCCAGAGGGCCGGCTCTTCGTGAGGGTTTTGCGACTCGCGGCGTTCAAGACGGGACCACAGGCTGTTCATCTCGCTGAGGGGCGCGACCAGCGGGTCGTAGTTGTGGGTCAGGGCAATCCTGGCCTTGAGCACTTCACTGTCCCACTGTGCGTTCAATTGCTTGATCTGGCGGATCAGGTCGCGGGACTCGGTGTAGGTGGTCTGGTCACTCGACGACTTGAGGTACAGGAATACCAGGATCGAGGCGAGTATCAGGGTCATGGCGCTGAGCATGAACTGGGTGGCGCGGCGTGAGAGCTTCATAGGGGCTTGCCTGCCCATTCGCCGGTCAGGGTCTTCAGGAACAGCACGATCAGGGTCTTGTCTTCAGTCGAGGGAACGCGCCCCAGCTGGTACTTGAACATCACGTCGACGGCGTCTTCGAGGGTCTTGGCCGAGGCGTCGTGAAAGTACGGCGCGGTGACTGCCACATTGCGCAGGCTGGGCACCTTGAACACGTTGCGGTCTTCCTCGTCCCTGGTCACGAGGTAGCGCCCCAGGTCGGCTTCGGTGGGGTTGCCGCGGGCCTTGAAGTAATCGCCCATCACGCCGAACTTCTGGTACATGTTGCCGCCGATATTGGTGCCCTGATGGCAGGCAATGCAGCCGTATTCCTTGAAGCGCTGATAGCCGTATTTTTCCTGGAGGGTGAGGATGTCGGTGTCGCCTTGCAGGTATTGGTCGAAGCGTGAGTTGGGGGTGAGCAGGGTGCGCTCATAGGTGGCCAGGGCATTTTGCACGTTGGCGGGCGTGATGCCGTCGGGGTAGATCTGCCGGAACGTGGCCTGGTAGTGGGGCAGTGCCGACAGGCTCCGGATCACGGTTTTCCAGTCGTTGCCCATCTCCATGGGGCTGGTGACCACCTGTTCGACCTGTGCCTGCAGTGTGTCGACCCGGGCGTTCCAGAACTGTTTGAAGTTCAGGCTGGCGTTGAACACGGTGGGGGTATTGAGCGTCACCGGCTTGCCGTCGAAACCCAGGGAGAAGGCCCGGTTGTCGGCACCGCCGTTTTGCAGGTCATGGCAACTGGCGCAGGACTTGGTGTTATTGACCGACAGTTGTGTCTCATTGAACAACTGGCGCCCCAACTCCACTGTTGCCGGATCCAGTTGCGGTATCGGCGGCAGAGGTTTGAGCGGTTCATCCAGCGGCGCAGCCATCACCGGCAGGCAGGTCGCCAGCCACAGCATGATGACAAGCCCGGGCGCCCGTGAAGAGCGGTGAACGTAGCGTGGCATGGCGTCGCTCAAGCGATTATTCCTTGGGGCAGAAGGTTATTGGCCAGGCATCAGGGGGCGCCGCCCGGCTTGCATCAACAGGGCAAATTCATCGGCGGCCACGGCCTTGCTGAACAGGTAGCCCTGGCCTTCTTCACACTGGTGGGCCTTGAGGAAATCCAGCTGCTCAACTGTTTCCACGCCTTCGGCAATGATGTTCAGGTCCAGGCTCTTACCCAGGCTGATGATTGCGCTGATCAGTTGCGCGTCCTGAGGGTTTTTACTCAAGCCGCGAATGAACGACTGGTCGATTTTCAGCACATCAATGGGAAACCGCCGCAGGTAGCTGAGGCTGGAGTAGCCGGTGCCGAAATCATCCACTGCCAGGCGCACACCCATGGTCTTGATGGCCCGCAGGGTGGTCAGGGTGTCCTCGACGTTTTGCATCAGCACGCTTTCGGTAATCTCAAGCTCCAGCAAGCCTGGGGCCAGGCTGGTGCGTTCGAGGATGGCCGCCAGGTTGGGGACAAAATCCCGCTGGCGAAAGTCGATGGCCGAGATGTTCACTGAAATGCAGATCGGGTCCAGGCCGGCGGCCTGCCAGGCTTGCGCTTGTTCGCAGGCCTGGCCCAGCACCCATTGGCTCAGGGGCACGATCAGGCCGCTGTCTTCGGCCACCGGGATAAAAGCCGAGGGGTAGACCCAGCCATGATCGGGCTGGTGCCAGCGAATCAGGGCTTCCGCGCCGACGATCTGCCCGGTGTTCAAATCCAGTTTGGGCTGGTAGTGCAAGACAAACTCATTGCGCTGCAGGGCCAGCCGAATCGCGGTCTCCAGGCTTTGTTGTTCCTGGGCGCGCAGGTTCATGTCATCGATGAAAAAGCTGAAGTCATTCGGGCCATGGTCCTTGGCGGCGTGCATGGCGGTTTCGGCTTTCTTGATCAATTCCACGGCGCTTTGGCTGTCGTCGGGGTAGATGCTGATACCCAGGCTGGCGGTAACGCTCAGGTCGTGGCCGGCGACGTAGCGGGTGTGGCTGACGGCCTTTAGGACTTTTTCGGCAATGTGCTGGGTTTGCTGGGGATGATGAACGTCGTTGAGGATCAGTACGAACTCGTCGGAGCCGTAGCGAAACACCGAGTCCGACTCGCGCACCGTCGCCACCAGGCTTTGGCTGACTTGTTTGAGCACTTCATCGCCCACCGGATGGCCCAGGGCATTGTTGATGCGCTTGAAGCGGTCGAGGCCGATAAACATCACGGCCAACTGGGTGTCATGACGCCGGCACACAGCGATGGCCTGGGTCAGGCGGTCTCCCAGCAGGGTGCTGTTGGGCAGCTCGGTGAGGGCGTCGTATTGCAGCAGGTGCGAGACCTTGAGCAGTTCCTGCACCCGTTCCTCCACCGTGCGCTCCAGGCCCATCAGCTTGAGCGCGGCATCTTGTGCCAGCTGCCATTTCCAGGTCAGGGCGCTGGCCATCTGGCGGATTTCCAGGTTGTCGAAGGGCTTTTTCAGGATCAGCAGTTGGTCGTCGTATTTCAGGCGCGCTTCGATGGCTTCGAAGGAATAGTCGGAGTAGGCCGTGCACAAGGCGATTTGCAGGTGGGGGTCGATGGCCCATAGCTGCTCGATGGTCTCCAGGCCGTCCCAGCCCGGGGGCATGCGCATGTCGATAAATACCAGGGCGTAGGGCGTGTTGGCGGCCAGGGCCTTGGTCACCAGCGCCAGCGCTTCCTGGCCCTGGTAGGCCGAGTCCAGCAGGAATGTCTGGCGCAGGGCCGGGGCGGTGCCGAACAGGGTCTCTTCAATGCTGTCCAGGGACTGGCCGCCGTTGGGGTCGGCTTCGAGGATCTTGCGGAAATCTTCGTGGATCGACGCGGTGTCGTCGACGATCAGGATCCGCCGATTGGCCCTTGCGGAGCGCGGGTTCACGAGCGGTTCCGGGTCGCGCTCAACTGCATATTCTGGCGCATGTGGCTTCCTTACCTTAAGTACATCGGTAAACAGGGGCGGTCATGGGCTTCTTGCCACAAGCATAGTTGGCTCCCTTGAATAAGTCGGCCGGTTGGCGTCAAATCAACGCCAGTTACCCCCGCATTCATCTAGCGCTCAATGCACCTGCAAGTACAGCGATTGATCACGACGGGGGCGCAATGGTGCAATTTTGTGTCATTGAGAGGAGGTGTCGCCATGGATGAGCAACTTGCTACGACTGCCCCCTACACCCCCACGATTTTGCTGGTCGATGACGAAGAGTCGATCCTCAACAGCCTGCGCCGTTTGCTGCGGGGCCAACCCTATGAGGTGTTGCTGGCCGGCAGCGGCGCCCAGGCCCTGCAGATCATGGCCGCCCGGCCCATCGACCTGGTCATGACCGACGCCCGCATGCCGGCCATGGACGGCGCGATGCTCCTGGCCGAAACCCACCGGCTGTACCCGGCCACCACGCGCATCCTGCTGACCGGCTACGCCGACATGAGCATGATGATCAAGGCGATCAACGAAGGGCAGATCCACCGCTACATCAGCAAACCCTGGAACGATGAGGAAATGCTCCTGACCTTGCGTCAGTCCCTGGAGCATCAGCATTCCGAGCGCGAACGGCTGCGCCTTGAACAGCTGACCCGCGAGCAGAACGACCAGCTGAAAGCCCTCAATGCGACCCTGGAAAAACGCGTAGTGGCGCGCACCTCCGAGTTGCAGCAGACCGCCGACATGCTCGACCTGGCCTACGACGAGCTCAAGCGCAGCTACGTGACCGGCACCGAGGTGTTTTCGCTGCTGGCCAACCTGCGGTTGCCCAAGGAAAAACAGACCAACCGCCAATTGATCGAACTGATCCGCGTGTACTGCAAGTTCCAGCCCATGGATGAAGCCAGCGCCCGGGACCTGACCATGGCCGCCGCCCTCTACAACATCGGCAAGCTGAGCTGGAGCGACAGCATGATGGTGTCGCCCGCTGACCTGCTGCACAGCACCGACCGCGAACGCTACCGGGCGTATCCAACCCAGAGCGAATCGTTGCTGATGACCCTGGAGCCGATGAAAGATGCCGCGCGCCTGATCCGCCATCACCAGGAACGCTGGGACGGCACCGGCTTTCCCGACCATCTCAAGGGCGAGGCGATTCCGTTCGGCGCGCGCCTGTTGAAGCTGGCGGTGGACTTCATCGAACTGCAGCGCGGCCTGATCCTGGAGCGGCAAATGAACAGTGACGAAGCGCTGCTCTATATCCGCAAATACGCCGGGCGCCTTTACGACCCGGACATGGTGGAAGACTTCGTCCACGCCTGCGCGGCGTTCCTCAGCGACGTGACCCTGGGCGACCCGACGGTGAAAGTCCTGACCACCCGCGAACTGGCCGAAGGCATGGTGTTGGCGCGCAACCTCAATGCCGACAACGGCATGTTGCTGCTCAACGCCGGCAAGGTGTTGAACCTGCCGCTGGTGGACAAGCTGATCGCGTTCGAGACGATGGAAGGGGCCAGGTACAGCGTGTTCATCAAGGCGCCGGAAGAGACGGTACTTTTGGGTTGAGGCCGGTTCATGGGATCCTTGCGCCTTTGCATTCAAGGCGACCCTTTATGACCTCCACCATTCGCATCGCCGCCGCCCTGCTGATCGGCAGCGACGGCCAGACCCTGCTGGTGCGCAAGCGCGGCACCCAGGCCTTCATGCAGCCAGGCGGCAAGATCGATGCCGGCGAGCAACCTGCCGAGGCCCTGGCCCGTGAGCTGCACGAAGAGTTGGGCCTGCGCATTGACCCGGCAGCGGCGGTGTACCTGGGCCAATTCTCGGCCCCGGCGGCGAATGAGCCAGGGTTTGTGGTGCAGGCCGAGTTGTTCCAGGTACACATTGACGTGCCGGTGACACCGGCCGCCGAGATTGAAGAAGTGCGCTGGATCGACCCGGCCGGTGACGGCGACTTGCACCTGGCGCCCCTGACCCGGGACTTGATCCTGCCGTTCTATCGCGCCTCGCTGATCACTGCCTGACTTGTGGTGAGGAGGCTTGCTGTGGTGAGGGGGCTTGCTGTGATGAGGGAGCTTGCTGTGGCGAGGGAGCTTGCTCCCGCTGGGCTGCGCAGCAGACCCAAAAATCTCGGGGCCGCTTCGCGCCCCAGCGGGAGCAAGCTCCCTCGCCACAGCAAGCTCCCTCGCCACAGGTACCCGCTGTTCATCAGCGTACGGCGCTGACCCCATCCAGGGTCGAAAACGAGGTGTCCTTGGCCGTCAGCAAAAAGTCGCGCATGTACGGCGCGTCCAGCATGTCGGCGCGGATGCCGGCGTACAGCGTGGCAAACAGGCCTTTCTCCCCCAGCCGCTTGGCCTTCACGTAACCCCGTGAGCTGTATTCATGCAGCGCCCAATGAGGCATGCCACACACGCCGCGACCGCTGGCCACCAACTGCATCATCATCACCGTCAGTTCCGAGGTGCGCACCTGGGCCGGCTCAACGTCGGCGGGTTCCAGGAAGCGGGTGAAGATGTCCAGGCGATCCCGCTCCACCGGGTAGGTGATCAGGGTTTCGCTGATCAGGTCTTCGGGCACGATGTACGGCTTGTTCGCCAGCGGGTGCTGGTTGGCCACCGCCAGCATGGCCTCGTAGGTGAACAGCGGCACATAGGTGATGCCCGGCAGCTCCAGCGGGTCGGAGGTCACTACCAGGTCCAGGTCGCCCCGGGCCAGGGCCGGCAACGGTGCGAAGGCGAAACCGGAGGCCAGGTCTAGCTCGACTTCCGGCCACGCATCGCGGAACTGGTCGATGGTGGGCATCAGCCACTGGAAGCAACTGTGGCACTCGATAGCCATGTGCAAGCGCCCGGCGGTGCCGCCCGCCAGGCGTGCGATGTCACGTTCGGCGCCGCGCAGCAGCGGCAGGGTGGCGTCCGCCAGTTGCAGCAGGCGCAGGCCGGCGCTGGTGAAGCGCAGCGGCTTGGTCTTGCGCACGAACAGCTGCATGCCCAGGCGTTCTTCCAGCTCCTTGAACTGGTGCGAGAGCGCGGATTGGGTCAGGTGCAGGCGCTCGGCGGCTTCCACCAGGCTGTCGGCTTCGCGCAGGGCGTGCAGGGTCTTGAGATGACGGATTTCGAGCACGGATTCTCCATGAGCATAACTTGTGACAAATTCGGATCGGGTGAGTTTGTCTCATGTTGCCCTGGCTGTCGACCGCGCTGAGGCGATCACGCCGCCAGGATCGGTGGCGTGATGTCCGTTGGTTCAGAGCTGGGAGAAGTGTTTGAGGAACAGCGACCGGCTGATATCGCCGCGCCAGATCGGTGTATGGGCGGCCTGTTGTTTTTGCCATTCCAGGTCCAATTGCTCCCTGAGCAGGCGCGTGACCAGGCCCGGGGTGTCTGGTGTCCATCAGTCATGGTGAGTGTTCCTCGCCAAAGAGGAGCGGAGTGCTCCTCTTTGGCGGCCAGTACACCCGAGTACGCAGCGCGTTAAGTGGTATTCCTGTGTCGTTTAGAGCGCTTCGAAATGCTTCACCGCAAAGGCTTTGCCGATATCGCCGCGCCAGATCCTGAGGTTGCTCCACAGCGCCCCCTGTTCCTGCTGTGACAACTGCCATTGCAGGCCCTTCTTGCGCTGGCGGCCGAGCTTCAGGTGCGCCTTGATAAAACTGTCAAAGGCCGATGCCCGGGCATCATAGTGAAAGTGTGCGTACCACAAAGGGACGGGCGGATTTTTTGTCAGGTCGTTGATCACATATTCCTGCAGGAAATCTGCGCCACCGTCCAGGCGGTTGGGCCGGGACTCACGGCTTCCCAGCTTCTGGATGTCTATTTTGCCTACGGTCTTGAGGTCGTCCAGATAGCCTTCGGTGGGTTGCTGGCTGGTGAGGGACCGTTCGGTGCGCAGGTCCCGGCCACGGGTTTGCAATCCCATGGCTTGCTCGCGCAGTTTCGCGATGAGCGGGTCCCGGGAACCCAGGTTTTCCAGATGCCTGGCACGCTGTACCAGGCCGTCCGCTTCGCTGGCCATCATGTGTTCCAGGTTGACCGGTTCCATGTTCCTGTAGCTATGGACCTTGGCTTCATACGCCGGCAGGTCGCCGAGCCGGCCCCGGGCTTCCTCCAGGACCACGGCCACATTGGCGGGCGCAGCGGGGGGCGCCGGCCTGGACGGGCCGGGGGCATCGACCCGGCGGTATTTCTGGCTTTGCCCGACCTGATCCCAGGTTTCCCTACGCCCCTCACCGACGAGGCGAATGTAGCGCCGTTGCGACACGTCTGGGCGTACCTCTTCAGTGCCCACCAACAGTTCGTCGCCTTCGCTGTTGAACGTCTTGTGGGGCCGGTCAGCGGCCTGTTCCGTGCTGGTCTTGCGCCGGGCCTTGAGTGCCCGGGCACTGAGGGTTTCGAGATTGTCCCGCAGCGGTTGCACCTGGTGTGGATCAAAAAGCTCGGGGTAATTGATGCTCCAGCTGTTGAAGTTTTGACGGGCTTCCTCGTAAGTCGCGCTGCAATAATTCAGGACGCGGTTACGCTCGACGCGACTGATACCGCGTCGAGGCAGTTCCATATGGGTGACCAAGGTATTGTTGAGTTTTACATGCAGCTCGCCTACCTGTTCGTGCAGGTAAAACCAACTGAGGGTATGGGGTACATCCAGGTACCTGGCGCTTTGCAGATGCAGGCTGGTGCGGGTGATCAGCAAGCGCAGTTCGGAGAAGTTTTCCATGATGACGTTCGCCGCCTCCACCGAACCGGCGGGCAGGGGGGTGGGCGCGACACGCGGGCGCCAGAGGCGTATGTCATTGATGCTGGCTTCGATGATGGTGTACTCGGCAAGAATCTTGCCCCGGCTTTCGGTGATCTCACGGGCCAGCCTCGAATGTTCGGTGCCGGGGTGGTCGCGATTGATCTGCCTGTTCAGGTCGTCGAGGTGCCGGGTGAGGTGGCTCAATCGATGGCCGGCCAACTGGGCGCGCTGCAACGCTCGTTCGGTGATCACCAGGGCTGCGGTATTTTTGTCACGGTTGAGGGTGGCCAACAGGCCGCCGCCCGGAAGTTGGGTCGCGTTGTCTGCCAGTTGATAAGTCTGCTTGGCCAGCTCGATATCGGCGAATAACTGTACGTCGATATCTTGACTGAGGGGGAAGCGCTCTGCCGGTGTGTGGCTTGACCAGGCGTCGGTGTAACGGCTGAGTTCAGTATTGCTGGCTTTGCTCTGGCGGAGCAGGTCGTCCAGGGCGACGGCGATTTCGTTGAGCTGGATCTGACGCCGTGACAGGGTACGTGTCATCTCCTGGGGCAGTTGTGCTTCCACCGCGGCGGGCGGTGCGCCGGCCCGGCGTCGGGGGATGCGGCGGCTGCCACCGGGCAAACCGCCGGCGACGAGGCGCCCATAAAGAATGCCGTGGGATTGCCACTCACTGGCTTCATCCAGGGCGATCGGTTGTCTGTAAAGGCGGTTGCGGTTGCCCTTCAGGCGCCAGGTGTCGTAGGTGCTGTCAAAGGTGACCTCAAGGATCTGCCCCTGGCGGACAATGAACTCACCACGTGCATGCCGATAGACCTGGCGATACTTTCCGGACGTCGGTGCGTGCAGGCCTTCGAGGGACAGCGGTTGGTCATAGGCATAGCCCTCGAAGTCCGAACGCCGGGATGGTTTTTTTGCGGGCCCGCCAGAGCGCCAGAACGCGCCCTTGTCCAGCCTCCTCGACAGCTGGTGCCGGCGCATCAACCCACGCGCGGCTTTGCCCACCTGTGTCGAAGCGCCGGCTATCTGCGCAGCATCCATGGTGGCGAATAACAGTGCCTCAAACGCTGAGGCCAGGTCATCGATACCCTGCCCGATGTCCCCCCGCAGGAAGGCTTTCACGGCAGCGTGCAGGTTGGCGCGTGCGTCATACAGGGAAATGGCCGTGCCCACGAACGGCAGGCAATTGAGGGCGACTTTGATCCAATGGAACAGCATGCGGTTTTGCAGGGCGTAGCGCTCTACGGCCAGGTCGAAGTTGGAGCGGGAGGTGTTGCGATGGGCCTCGATCAGCCGAGCCATCCGGGAGTCAAGCTCGTGCGCTGCCAGTGAGGTCGTGGACGGCCAGGGCGAGCCCACGCCGATCAGCCCGTCGTACCGGCTTTGATAGGCCTTCCGGATGCGTGCGGCATGGGCAATCACATCGCCTTTCAAGGTACGGCCTGCCAGGTAGTCCACGCCGCTGTCCTGGGCACACAGCGCAAACAGCAGGGCACGTGCCTGGTCGAGGCTGTCGGCCCGGAGCAGGTTGCGGTGGTCGGGGGCATCCGGCAGATACACCAGGGTCACACCGCTGTTTTTCTCCTGGATAAAGGTGACGCCGACCAAGGCCGTCGGGCGTTGATTGGTGTCGGCGCCGCCCACCGCGAGCCCGGCGGGGAGCAGGACGATCTGTTTGCGATCGACCTCCCAGGCCTGTGGGGTATCGGCGTCAATGGCCACCTTCAGGGTGTGCAGTTCGTTGTCATTGATATGGCCTTGCAGATGGGCGCGGGTGGCGTGCAGTTGCAGGGTGAGGCGCAGTGGTTCGATCAGGCATTCACGCTGATATTCGCGATCGAACCGGGACTGCTCGGGGCTACCGTTGAACGCCCGGAGAATCTGGATCTCATACTGTTGCGCCAGGTCCAGCTCGGAAACCACTCGGGCCAGATAGGCGCCGGTGATTCCGTTTTTCAGTGCGTCGTACTCGCGCTGATCGTCGGCCGTGACCTCCAGGCGCATAAAGCTCAGGCGTGCGCCCATGGAATCGCCGATGTTCGACAGTGCGAGGGTTTCAAGGGAGAGCTTGCTGCGTATCGCGCTGGGGACGTTGAGCATCCTGACGGGCGTTCCCGGTGCGGCCCCGGGAATGACGTCGCGAATGGCCCTGACTGAGTCAGGCAGGTCGAGCACGACCGTGAAGTTCTTTTTGAGTGAGAAATCCCGGCGCAGGCGGGCTTCTATTTGCTGTCGGGCGAAGGCCTCGCGCTGGGGCAGCGAGCGCTCGAGCAGTGCCTGGGCGCGCTGCGCCGCGGGCAGGTAGGCCTGCACCAAGTATTTGAACAGTGTGCGCTGTGGGTCGTTCAGGGTCTGTAGCCACTGGGGTAAATGCTCGGCCAGATGGCTGCTGTTGTTTTGCTCGATGATCTGCTCGAACGCTGCATCGCGGGCTTGATGCTCGGGCACGCACAATTGGCCGGCGACCTCCAGGCGCAGCCTTTGCAACGCGCCGTCCCGTGATTGTGCATCGGCCTGTTCGGCGCGGATTCGCGCGGCCTGTTCTTCGAAGTCGGTCTGTTGGCTTTGCAGGCTGTACTCGAACGGGTCCGAGGTCACCTCGTCCAGGCGCAGCGCCAGGTGAGGGTCGCCAGCCTGGATGCCGAACAGGTACTGCTCCAGGGCCCGGCGCGAGTCGAAACGCTGCAGGGCACCGCCCCGTCCGGGCCAGTAGAGCAACAGGCTGTCGGCATCGGTGCCCGCCCCCCGCAGGGCTGCGCGGCGGGCGATCAGCACGGGGCCCTTGAGGACCTTTTCGGTAATCAGGGTGCTGCTGCCATTGTGTCGCCTGACCGCCAGCGTCAGCCGGGCTGCGCCCACATCTGCCGTGCGGTCCTCCAGTTCCGGGTCCTCCAGCAGGGCCAGGAGGCCGTTCAGTTCGTCGTCGCCGAGTTGCCCAAGGCTGCGCTGGAGCAAGGCTTCGGCCCGCAGCCCGGCGTTTCGTGCGCGGTAGAGTGCCGTGTAGTGGGTGTCCAGGCTGGCGGTGTCGTAGACCCGGCGCGCAAGCAGCGCCACGGCAGCATCGCTGGCCGCGGATTGGGCGTTGTGGAGCTGTTTCAGGTGCTGCGTCAATTGCACCAGCGGTGGGTGGCGGTGGTCACCCTGGTAATCCTCACCCAGCAGCGTTTCGATGGCTTGGTGCTGGTGGTCGATCATGGCCTGGCGCGTGGCGGGAGGAATGTCGGCGTACAGCCAGCCAAATTGCGCGGTGGTCTTGAGGGCGTCCATATCAGGCGGTTGTTCGCTCACCTCGGGAGGCGCGGCCAACAATGGGACGCGGCTGAGCTGCTCATCGAACGCGAGTGCATTGTCCAGGGTGTGGATCGCGTGTTCGCTGATGTCGTGGTGGTGGGAGAGGTGGCTCAGCACGCTTAAGAACTGGTGGTTGGCGAGGTCGGACAGGCGTTGGGCGATGCCCGTTTGCAATGGTTGGCGGGTGGCGATGTAGTCGATCATCGCGCGTGGCAAGGCCCTGTCGACCTGGAACACGGCTTGCTGGTTATCGATCAGCCAACGCTCCAGGTGAGTGCGTCGATGGAACAGTTGGACCGCTGGCTGCCAGGCCGGCAGGTAGAGTAACTGGGGAACCGGGTCCTCGCCGTCGAGGGTAATGATCCAGGCGCCCGGTAATGCTATCGGCACCTGGCCGGGGTGTTTGAGGGCCACCTGTTCGGTGTGGATCCGGCGCCCGTCGATCAACGTGCCGACGGGGGCTGTAGGGTCCATGAGGGTTTGCACAGCGTTGAGCAGCGGCGGCGCCAGGCCGTCGACAGCCTCGATGTGATGGGTCGCCGCTTCTAGGTGCTGGCCATACAACTGGGCCGCGCGCTCATGGCGCGAGACCCCGCTGCCGGGCGCGCGAGCCTGCCAATAGGCATCCCAGCGTTGTTGCATAAAGGGCTTGAGTGCCAGCGCCTTGCAGCGTTCAAACAGCTCGATGGCCGACAGCGATGCGAACCGGTGTTGCGCAGGCATTCGGCTGATCCGGCAGGCTGGAAATTGCGCCGGGGACAGTTGCGGGTTTTGCAGGACAAACCCGCAGGCCTGGCTCAGGCTGCACTGGCGAGTGCTGCGCTGTTGGGTGGGGGGGAAAATGACGCCGACCTGATCACCGTCCAGATTCCAGGCGTGCCGCAACAGCTCGCGGATGGCGGTGGCCGCACGAGGCGCCAGGGCGATGAGGGTGTGCAGTAACTGCTGGCTTTGCTGGCCCCGGCGAGTGGCGTCCCACAGCAGGGTTTCGTCCACCGGGCGGGCCAGCGTTCGCGCCGTGATATCAAACGGGGTGATCTTCACATCCGGCAGGTTGTCGGGGGTATCGCTCATGTCTGTCTCTCTCAAGGCCCCGATACGGCTCGGGAATCGGGCTATTGAATGAGATACGGCAGAGCGGCGTGGGCTAGATGGATACCGCGACCGCCTGGCGACATTCATCAAACTGTCACTGAACTGTGGCAGCGCGCTTGAACAAACTTCATCAGACTCGCGCTCTACTGGGGTTCTGCGTTTCGGTGTTTTTCATGCGCGTTTTGTTTTTAATGGCCGCTTTATTATTCGGCCTGCCGTCTTTTGCGGCTTCTCGATGTGATGTCAATGTCCCGACTCAAACGGTCGACCTGGCCCAGGTGAGCATCGCCTACCAGAGTATCGGTCGTGAGTCCGATCCGGCCTTGCTGCTGGTGATGGGCCTGGGCGGGCAGTTGATTCACTGGCCCGACGAAGTGGTCGTCGCCCTGTGCCAGCAAGGCTTTCGGGTGATTCGTTATGACAACCGCGATGTCGGCCTGTCGACCTGGCGCCAGGCGCCTGCCAGCGCCAACCTGACCTTCGAGGTGCTGCGCTACAAACTCGGTCTGCCGGTGGCGGCGCCCTACACCCTGACGGACATGGCCGACGACGCTCTGGGGCTGATGGATGGTTTGCACATCCAGCAATTCCACGTGCTGGGCGCGAGCATGGGCGGGATGATCGCCCAGCACCTGGCGGCCATGGCGCCGCAACGGGTGGAAAGCCTGACCCTGATCATGACCAGCTCCGGCGCCGAAGGCCTGCCGGCACCGAGTGCAGCGCTGGTGCAACTGTTGTCACGGCGCAGCGCGCCCAATCGTGAAGTGGCCCTGGAGCAACAGGCCGACCTGCTGGCGGCGCTGGGCAGCCCCTACGTGAAGGATGATCGCAAGGTGCTGCTGCAACAGGCGGCGCAGTCTTACGACCGGGCGTTCAACCCGGATGGGGTAAAGCGCCAGATCATGGCGATCCTTGCCGAGCCGAGCCGGGTGCCGTTGCTCAATCAACTGCGTGTGCCAACGCTGGTGGTGCATGGCACTGCCGACCCGCTGTTGCCGGTGATGCACGGCGTGCACCTGGCGGCGCATATCCAGGGCAGCCAGTTGCGGCTGATTCCGGGCCTGGCCCATCGTTTCCAGGAGGCGTTCAAGGCGCCGTTGCTGGCGGCGGTGTTGCCGTACCTGCAAGCCCATCGCGAGGATGCGGCGCATTGGGCGCAGATCGACCCAGTGGCGCCTTCCAAGGTTTTGTAAGGGCTTGGCGGGGTGTATCGTGGTGCCTTTCCGGCGTTTAAAGCCAGCGAGGTTGCCTAGTCATGAGTACTCCCCTGAAAATCGATTTCGTCAGCGACGTGTCCTGCCCCTGGTGCATCATCGGCCTGCGCGGCTTGACCGAGGCTCTGGATCAGTTGGGGCCGGAGGTGCAGGCCGAGATTCATTTCCAGCCTTTTGAGTTGAACCCGAATATGGGGCCTGAAGGTCAGAACATTACTGAGCACATCACTGAGAAATACGGCTCCACTGCGGAGCAATCCCAGGCTAACCGGGCGCGGATTCGTGATATGGGGGCGGAGTTGGGGTTTGCGTTTCGTACCGATGGGCAGAGCCGGATCTACAACACGTTTGATGCGCATCGCCTGTTGCATTGGGCCGGGCTTGAGGGGTTGCAGTACAACCTCAAGGAGTCGCTGTTCAAGGCGTACTTTACTGACCAGCAGAATCCGTCTGATCACGCGACTTTAGCGACGATTGCCGAAGGGGTTGGGCTGGATCGTCAGCGGGCTGAGGAGATTCTGGCTTCGGATGAATATGCGGCTGAGGTTCGTGAGCAGGAGCAGTTGTGGGTGTCTCGCGGGGTGAGTTCTGTGCCGACCATTGTGTTTAATGATCAATATGCGGTGAGTGGCGGGCAGCCGGCTGAGGCGTTTGTCGGGGCGATTCGGCAGATTATCAGTGAGGCTTCCAAGGGGTGATTGGTGTACATGTCCGTTATTTAGGTAACGGCGGCCTATGGTTCCGCTCTTACAGCGGGTCACTTTTGAAAAGCGCAAAAGTAACCAAAACGCTCTGCCCCGCCTGTCGGCACCTCGCCTAGGCTCGGTGTTCCCTCACTCCGGCATTGCTCCGCGGGCCGCCGCGACGGGGCGTCCCTGCCCCGTCGCGGCTAAACCGG